>CAWEYO010000001.1:0-163458 GCA_963813315.1 uncultured Alphaproteobacteria bacterium
GCAATGGTATCCTCGGTTTCGGGCCTTACCTACGAAGAATCGCAGGCCGCTTCCCGCTTTCGCCGCTAGTACCCGGCCCGCGGGTCGGAATGCCGCTCAAACCTGCGGCTTGAGGCTGAAGAGACCCCTGAACAGCCCTACTCAAGCAGCATCACCACGCTGGGCGCCGCCTCGACGTCAACCCCGACCAAGCTGCCCCCGCCCGGCGAGCGCAAGGTCAGGGTCGTCGGGCGAGCGTTTTTTCCGACCGAGAAGGGGCAATAGATCTGCGAGCTCCGGGTCGGAAGAATGCCCCGTAAGGATTGTCTCAAAATCGTTTTTCACGAGAAAACCTGAATTAATGTGCCCCTCCCCTCATCACCCTCTCCCTAGCTTAAGTCATAAGCCAAGGTCTCCTTTCGCGTTTACCGGAGCGCCCTCGAAAATAACGGTGAACCTGAACTGGCGCGACAACTCTGAGCTTACGGCGTCCCAGCGCAAAGAATTGGCATCGGAAAGCAATCACGGCTTCGGGAAAGCCGCTACCGCCTTCGCTCCATTTCTCCAGCCCGGAGAAACCCCAAATGTCCTTGCGACCGGTAAGAGCTGTATCGCCGCTGAGCCCGAAAAAGATCAAAGGCCAAGCCGACCTTGACGGCGCAGTATGCGCGCAAATTGTTGGTTTAGAAGCCGAAACCGGCGTATTGACGTGGCGTGCCAAAGGCATCGAACCGGGTCAACAAGGGTGACCGGGCCGGATGTATGCGCTGGGACTATCGTGCCATCCGGGTCCACTGTGGACTTTACTTGGAACACCGGTGATCTGGCTTCTGGCCACCGGCGCCTGGCCCAAGGGCGTGGTCGCCCACGTCAATGGCGACGGCCACGACAACCGCTGGAGCAATCTGCAACACGTCATGAGCCGCAAAAGCCGGTGGCAAGAAGCGGCCTAGCCGTAACTGGACACTTCACTGTCAGCGGATGCTGAAATTTAAGGTCACGGCGAGCAGTGAGAGACCGGCCATCAAAGGCAAACGTGTCTGCCGGACGCACGGAGCCAGGGCCGGAACGCCTTGCGGGTCTGCTCATGGCTCGGGATCATTGACGACAGGCGTAGCAGGCTCAGTAGTTGGCGGACGGCAGGGCCTAAACCTTGTTCAGGTTCCCTGATCCTCCACGCTTCCCACGAATTACCGGCGACAGATCGAGCCTTGGCAAGTAATGGCTCGGTAGTGGCCACCCGGGCAAGACAAGCATTGCGAGTGTCTGCCGGCAGACGCTCTCTCCGCCGCACTTCACGCTTTGCTACCCAGAGGCTGGCAAGAGGCTGTGAGGTCTGACCCCACTGAAAAGGGGTTGAAAAAGCCCATCAGGTACGGAATTTGGCGAGCGCGAACGCCAGTTCGCGCGGATTCTATGCAGCGGATTTTCTTCACCCGGTAGCCGGGATGTAAGCCGATCCACTGCGCCGCAATTGGCTGACTGTGATCATGCACTGATGCAGTGGCATCAGCTCTGAAAGCTGCACTGCGACGCACTCGGTCCGGCCCACCGGCGAGACAAACCACAAGAACCATGGCAAGCATGTGGATTTTCCCCCAAGCCCAACAGGCCGTCGCATTAGACAGCCAGTGAGCTGCAGGGCGTCGTTAGCTCTCGAATCCGGAAAATTGTCTCACGATACATATCCTTGATCCCCCGCGCTGCACGGCGACATGCAAGCGCAGCGGCCTCACCTGAACGACGCCGGACAAAAGTAGGGATGGAGCGCGGCTTGAACACGGCGGCGCCCATGCGGAGATGGAGAGCCGAACTTGAACCGAATCGGGCCGGGCGCGTTTCTCCCATTTAAAGGGAGAACGATCAATGACCATGTCCCCAGCAAAGGCGTCAGCCAAGACAGCCTCGAAGGCACCACCCAAGCGGTCCTCGTCGACCACGGCGACCGCCGTAAAGGCGTCAGGCAAGTCAGCTTCAAAGACCAAGCGGTCGTCGTCGAGCAGAGCGACCGCCGCAAAGGCAGCCAAGGCAACTTCCACCGCTGCAACGAAGCAAACCGGTGACAAGGTATCGTCGGTCGCCGGCAAGGTGCTCCGAGGCATGAAGGCAACAGCCCGCGATGTGAAGTCAATGGCCGCATCGCTGCTTGGCCAAGACGAAAGCAAAGGGAAGCGTGGCAGTAAGGCCTAGCCACACGGCGATACGAGGATGAGCCCTGAGGCGGTCTTAGTTTTCCCCACCAAGACCTCTTGAGGGTTCACAAGGCTTCGTCAGCAGACACTCACGATGCAATACAGAAAGATATGTATCGTGAGACAAGTTTCTGGATTCGAGGCTAACGACACAGTTCCACGCGCCAGCTATATGTCGCGTGGGTTGAGCGGGGTCGGCACAGGCGGCGGCGTCAAGATGAGTAGCCGCCGCCTCTGCCACATCAAACACCAAATGGGCAAAGGCCGACCGACTGATTGTCGGTGTGCGCACCTAGGGCGCCAAGAGCGCCGCTCTCGTCCAGCGCCGAAATCCCGCCAACTACCGCTTAGAACAGTTCACCGCAATCCGAATTGGGATCACCAGAAGTGTCATTGCGACCGATAAGAGCTGTGTCACAGCCGCGCCGCTCAGGCCAAGCCGACCTTGACGGCGCAGTATGCGCGCAAATTGTTGGTTTATGACGCCGAAACCGGCGTATTGACGTGGCGTGTCAAGGCATCGAACCGGGTCAACAAGGGTGACCGGGCCGGATGCATGCGCTGGGACTATCGTGCCATCCGGGTCGACGGCGGACTCTACTTGGAACACCGGGTGATCTGGCTTTTGGTCACCGGCGCCTGGCCCGAGGGCGTGGTCGCCCACGTCAATGGCGACGGCCACGACAACCGCTGGAGCAATCTGCAACACGTCATGAGCCGGAAAAACCGGTGGCAGGACGCTGTTGCCGCCTAGCTGGCCGGCCGGCTCCTAACGTGTATTACGAAGAGGAAACCCGACCGCATGCCGAACCGCGCGGCTGCCCGGATACGTCGGCAAGCACCGCCGCACGCGGAGTGCGGCCCAATCCCGTGGCACTCAAATAACAAGGTCGCAAGCCAGCCTCATTCTCGCCGACCGCATTGCTCGCCCCGCATTCGGCTCGCCAATGACTTGTGACGTTGCAACACTGGCAACGGATGCGAAACTAACTGCCCGGCGTCGCTCGCCTTTGAAAAAGTCCACGCGCCTCCGCGGTCATTTTGGTTCTGCTTACAGGCATGAGATCGAAACAGGAACAAGTGCCTCCTTTGGCCAAGTTGCGAAATTTGCTTTTTGCGACAAAATTCTGGAATGGCTGCGCGGAAAATCCGGGCGGGAGATAAAGTTACGCTCCGCGTTGAAGCGGAAAGCGTGTGGGACGACGGTGCCCAGGTTTCTTTCACGATTTTCGGCTATCCAAGCCGAGTGACGATCCCGTCGGACTCGTCCTTGTCGTCGATGTCGAGCGCCGTTCCAGATTTTCCATACCAAGCCATACGCTCGTTATCGTGGCGTCGACCGCCGCGCTGGTGACGGCGCTATTCTTGGAATGGTAGGTCGGACTGCACGCAGGACGGCGCAGCCGCAACGGCAGATCTTTTAGTGACCTGAGTTAGCGGGGACAGCGCGGCAGTGATCCGGACGTTGGTCCGAGCACCGGACGATCCGTCACGATGCGCGAGGAAACCCTAAATATGGGTACAGGGACTAGGCGGTGAAAACACAAGATCGGAGCGATGACCAGAATGCGTTCGACCGGAAGGCAATGTCCACAAACCGGACCCGTTCACATCTTTGTACTAGTGAAAACGTAGTCTCTTTTCTCCACGATCGTGTGGCACTCGAAGCCGCATGGGCAGATGCGCTACGCAGGCAGCGTCGCCTGGCCGCCGATCATCTGACCGCAAAACTGCTGGTATCGTTGGATCGGCGGCGCGCCGCGATCGATCGCTGCGAGAAGTTGGCGCGGGCAGTGAGGCACAAGCGCCACAGGTCACGCCGGCGCTGCCCTCTCACGCTCGACCTGTTCGAGTGGAGCGCCAGCAAATGAGCGCGCAAGCCGATGCCCTGGTCGAGCTGCGGCACGCTGCGGTCGATCGCTGCGATGAGCTGGCGGCAAAGGTGCTGGGCAATCCGAGCTCGGCCGATCGTCACGAAATGCGCTGGGGCGCGCACGGCAAGCTTGCCTTGCAGCTCGCCGGCGACAAGCGCGGGCTATGGTTCGATTTCTCGACCGGCAAGGGCGGCGACATGATCACGCTCATTGTCGATCGCCAAGGCGTCACGGTCGCGCAGGCAATCGAGTGGTTGCGCCGTGAGCTGAGCCTGCCGGCGCCCGAGCGGCCGGCCTGGAAGCCCGAGAAGGCGCGCGATGAACGCTCGCCGGCAGAACGGATCGAGGCGGCGCGGACGCTGTACGGTCGAGCGCGCGACGGTCGAACTTCGCCAGCGCGCGCAAATTTCGAGGGGCGCGGGCTCGACGTGCCGGATGAGGTGTGGCGGCAAATCCGTTTCGATCCGGCCTGCTACTTCCATCGCACGGGCCTGCGCCATCCTGCCGTGCTGCTGCCCTTCCGCTCGCATTGCAACGGGCGAAATCATGGGCGTGCACAAGATCGCGCTCAACGCTGACGGCAGCGCCTACCGGATGGCTGACGGCGGCAAGCTGAAGGTTTCGGGCGGCGTGATCGTGGGCGCGGCGCTCATGCTTCAGCCGCTCGCCGGCGGTAATGCGCTGTGTGTCTGCGAGGGCGCCGAAACGGGCCTGGGCATCATCATGGGCGGCTGGGGCGCGCCGGTGTGGGCGTTGTCGGGCGCCTCGTTCCTGGCCGGGCTCGAACCTGTCGCCGGCGTCAGGCGCCTTGTGATCGGCGCCGACAATGACGCCAGCGGCGCCGGGCTGAAGGCGGCGCGGCAATGCGCGAAGCGGTGGCAGCGGCCGGGGCGCTAAGTGCGCGCCGTTACCCCGAACACCCTAGCTGTTCAGTCCCGGCATTTGATGGAGAGGGTTAAGCCTGAACCTTTGAGGCTCGATTGTCCATACTTTACAGATGTACTCGACGGGTGAGAGGCCTTTGAGGGTTTTAAGCCGACGGCCGAAATTGTAGGCTGCGATGAAGTCGGCGAGGTGGCCTCGGAGCTGATCGCGGCTTTCGTAGTGGAAGCGTCTGACGGTGGCTTCCTCGACGGTGCGGTTCATCCTTTCGACCTGTCCGTTGGTCCAGGGGATGCTTTCACCTTGGTCGCGCGATGCTCGATGTCGTTCTCCCGCCAGCCACGCCCAAAGATGTGCTCCATGGCCGTGCGGTCCTGTTCGCGGTTTTTAAACTGGATGCCGTTGTCGGTGAGGATCGTGTGAATTTTATAGGGAACCGCCCGATGAGATCGGAAGATGCGGCTGCGATCATCTTGGTGGCAATGCCGGCGACGATCAGCGAGGACGCTGCGCCTGTGACAGGCGATGTCGACGACGAGGTGGGGAGCGATGTGGACGACGATGCGATGACCTGGGAGCTGGTCGACATAACGATCGACGGTGTGTTGATCGAGGGCGCCAATGCGGCCGACTATGGCATACCTGGAATGAGGAAGGCACCTAGGCCTTTGACCCCGAGCGCCTTCAACAAGTCTGATTCGGATGAGAGCCACGACATCGTCGTGAGCTACAGGGCCAATGACGGTAACGTCAACTCCACCATCGGCAAGGTCTCCTTCACGGTGACCGGCGCCAACGACGCGCCGGCGGTCGGCTCGGTCGATGCCGGCACGATCAGCGAGGACGCTGCGCCTGTGACCGGCGATGCCGACGACGAGGTGGGCAGCGATGTGGACGGCGATCCGCTGACCTGGGCGCTGGTCGACATCACCATCGGACGGTGTGTCGATCGAGGACGCCAATCCGGCCGACTACGGCATCACCTGGAATAGGACGGCAACTACGCCTTTGACCCGAGCGCCTTCAACGGTCTGGATACGGACGAGAGCCACGACATCGTGGTGAGCTACAAGGCCAATGACGGTACCGTCTCGACTCCACCATCGGCACGGTCTCCTTCACCGTGACCGGCGGCGCCAACGACGCGCCGGTGGTCGAGCTCGGTCGATGCCGGCACGATCAGCGAGGACGCTGCGCCTGTGACCGGGCGATGCCGACGACGAGGTGGGCAGCGATGTGGACGGCGAGCGATGACCTGGGCGCTGGTCGACATCACCAGTCGACGGTGTGTCGATCGAGGACGCCAATCCGGCCGACTTACTGGCATCACCTGGAATCGAGGACGGCACCTACGCCTTTGACCCGAGCGCCTTCAACGGTCTGGATACGGACGAGAGCCACGACATCGTGGTGAGCTACAAGGCCAATGACGGTACGCCGTCTACTCCACCATCGGCACGGTCTCCTTCACCGTGACCGGCGCCAACGACGCGCCGGTGGTCGGCTCGGTCGATGTCGGCGACGATCAGCGAGGACGCTGCGCCTGTGACGGCGATGTCGACGACGAGGTGGGCAGCGATGTGGACGGCGATGCGCTGACCTGGGCGCTGGTCGACATCACCATCGACGGTGTGTCGATCGAGGATGCCGATCCGGGCCGACGATGGCATCACCTGGAATGAGGACGGCACCTGACACCTTCGACCCGAGGCGCCTTCAACGGGTCCTGGATACGGATGAGACCCACGACATCGAGGTGAGCTACAAGGCCAATGACGGTACCGTCGACTCCACCATCGGCACGGTCTCCTTCACCGTGACCGGCGCCAACGACGCGGCGCAGCTGTCGGCCGACACCAGGAACTGACCGAGAGCGGTGCGCCGACTGACCGCGTCCGGCACGCTGAGCATCTCCGACGTCGACAGCCCGGCGACCTTCGTGGCCCGGACCGGCGCGGCCGGCGCCTACGGGCACTTCACGATCAACAGTAACGGCGCCTGGACCTACACGGCCGACAGCTGCGCACAACGAGTTCGTCGCCGGCCAGACCTACACCGACACCTTCACGGTGGCGGCGGCCGACGGCACCGCACAAGTCGGTGAACGTCAACATTGTCGGCAGCAACGACGCGCCGGTGCTCGCCTATCGCCAACCAGACCGTCGCCGAGAATGGACGGCGTCGTGTATGCCGGCGCAACCGACCTGGACACCGACAATGCTCACCTGAGCTACGCGCTCTCCGGCAAGGATGCGGCACTCTTCCACATTGATCCGAAGACCGGTGAAATTAATTTCGCGGCCGCTCCGGACTTCGAGAAACCGCTCGATGCTGGCCACAACAATGTGTACGACATTGAGGTCCAGGTTTCCGACGGCTCGGGTGGTATCGACACTCAGGCGATCGCAGTCAGTGTAACCAACGTATCCGGCCGCAATTTCGTCGGCACCAATGGCAACAACAGCCTTGTGGGAACCGAGCGAAGAAGACACGATCAGCGGTCGTGGCGGCAACGATCTTTGAACGGCGGCGCGGCGCCGACCGCATGGCTGGCGGCGTCGGATCGGATAACTACTTTGTCGATAATGCGGGTGACCGTGTCATCGAAGCCAATGGGGTGGCCGGGACGGATTTCGGTCAGAAGCTGGATCAGCTTCAACTTCGGCGGCCAGCACCTGGAGAACCTTGCCCTCAGGGTGCCTCCGATCTCAATGGCACCGGCAACTCGCTTGCCAACGGCATCGGCGGCAATTCGGGCGCAAACACCCTTGTCGGTAATGGCGGCAACGATCATCTCGACGGCCGGCAGGGGAACGACAAGCTGTACGGCGGCATGGGCATCGACACGCTCACCGGCGGTGCGGGCAATGATACGTTCGTCTTCAACAGCATCTCGGTGCAGCCAACATCGAACCGGATCACCGATTTCTCGGTGCGCGACGACACGATCGGGCTGGAGAACGCCATCTTCAAAGCGCTGGAGCAACGGCACGTGGCTGCGGGAGCTTTCCATATCGGTGCGGCGGCGCACGATACCAACGACCACATCATCTATAACAAGATGACCGGCGCCGAGCTACGACGCTGACGGCAAAGGCGGCGCCGCCGCCGTGCAGTTCGCCAATCTCGCAAAGGGCTGGCGCTAACTCACGCGGATTTCGTGGTGGTCGAATATAGCCTGCCGCCTAGTCGGCACCGGCGACAGGACTGGGTGGCAGAAGTGGCGCGGCAATTGGGGCATGAACGCGTCGATGTGTCCAAGTCCGCACAAGGGGACTGGCCTTCCCATCGGGTGTCGACCTCACGCCCGTCCACCGATGCGGTCAGGTTGGCTGCCAAGCGCAAGCAATTGGCGTTCAGGAGCAAGTCGAGGACTGGTTATGAAGGTCAGAACACCAAATATCGGACGGCCAGTGCAGTCGGCGGCAGGAAACCTGCCGCCGATTGTGCGTCGAGCCACTGGCAAATACCATCGCTGCGGCAAGGCAAAGGATCGGGGACTTGACATGGTAGGATCGTCGTTTGCGGCAACAGCGCCGGGCAATGAATTGAGGGCAGCGTTGCGGCATTGTGCCGGGGCGCTGGTTGGCGTCGGCATCTTCTCCGGCGTGGTCAACATCCTCGGCCTGACCGGCTCGCTCTACATGCTGCAGGTCTACGACCGCGTGCTGCCCTCGCAGAGCGTGCCGACGCTGGTCGGCATCACCATCGTCATGGTCTGGCTCTATGCGGTCTACGGCCTGCTCGACTTCGTCCGCCTGCGGCTTCTGGTGCGCATCGGCAACACGCTCGACCGCAAGCTGCATGAGAAGGCCTTCGCCGCGTCGCTGCTTTTGCCGTTGCGGGCGGGCCACGAGGGAGCGCGCGTGCAGCCGATCCGCGACCTCGACCAGATCAGGAGCTTCGTCTCCGGAACCGGGCCGACCGCCTTCTTCGACCTGCCGTGGATGCCGTTCTACCTCGTCATCATCTACATGCTGCATCCCTCGCTCGGGCTGCTGGCGACGTGCGGCGCGGTCGTCAGCGTGCTTTTGACCCTGGTTGCGGAGCGTCTCGGACGCGCCCCGTCGAGGCGGGCGACCGAATCGGTGATCTCGCGCACCGCCTATGCCGAGGCCGGCCGCCGCAACGCCGAAGTCATCCGCGCGATGGGCCTCTCCAACCGGTTCGGCCGGCTGTGGAGCGAGCAGAGCCTGCGCTTTCTCGCCGACCAGCGGCGGGTCTCCGACGTCGTCGGCGCCACCGGCGCGCTGTCGCGGACGCTGCGGATGATGCTGCAGTCGCTGATGCTCGGGCTTGGCGCCTATCTGGTGATGTCCGGCGAGGCGTCGTCGGGCGTCATCATCGCCTCCTCGATCATGTTCGCCCGCGCGCTGGCTCCCGTCGACATCGCGATCGCCAACTGGCGCGGCTTCATTTCGGCCCGCCAGAGCTATGCGCAGCTTTCCAAGACGCTGACGGCCTTTGCCGACCTCAGCCAGCCGATGGCGCTGCCGCGGCCCCGCCACACGCTGTCGGTCGAGGCGCTGACGGTCGCCGCACCCGGCCAGCAGAAGCCGCTCATCCAGAACGTCACCTTCGCGCTCGACGCGGGCGCCGGGCTGGGCGTGATCGGGCCGAGCGCGTCGGGCAAGTCGACGCTGGTGCGCGCCCTCGTCGGCGCCTGGCCGGCGCTGCGCGGCAGTGTCCGCCTCGACCAGGCCGCGCTCGACCAATGGGACGTCGAGGCGCTCGGCCGCGACATCGGCTATCTGCCGCAGGACATCGAACTGTTCGACGGCACGGTTGCCGAAAACATCTGCCGCTTCGACAAGGACGCCGATGCCAATGACATCCTCGCCGCCGCGCAGGCGGCCGGCGTGGACCAGATGATCCTCAGGCTGCCGGACGGCTTCCAGACGCGGGTCGGCGACGGCGGCACCGCACTGTCGGCCGGGCAGCGGCAGTTGGTCGGGCTGGCGCGGGCGCTCTACGGCGATCCGTTCCTGGTCGTGCTCGACGAGCCCAATTCCAATCTCGACGCCGACGGCGACGTCGCGCTGGCGACCGCCATCCAGGGTGTGCGCCAGCGCGGCGGCATCGTCATCGTGGTCGCGCACCGTCCTTCGGCGCTGGCCAATCTCGACCAGGTGCTGGTGATGGCGGGCGGCACGGTGCAGGCGTTCGGCGCCGAAGGACGAGGTGCTGGCCAGCGTCACCCGGCCGGCGGCTCAGGCGCAGCTCGCAGCCGGCGGCTCATGCGGCTGCGCCGCAAACCTCGACTGTCGTTTCCCTCTCCGATCGAAAGTGATCCCAATGTCTGTTTCAGAAAAGCGCGTCGGCTCCGGCGAAGGCATCCGGGCCAACATCCTGTTCGGCCTGGCGGTATCCATCCTGCTCGTCGGCGGCGTCGGCGCGTGGGCGGCGACGACCTCGCTCGCCGGGGCGGTGATTGCTTCGGGCAACGTCGTTGTCGAGAGCAACTCCAAGAAGGTGCAGCACCAGACCGGCGGCATCGTCGGAGAGATCCTGGTCCGCGAAGGCGACCGCGTGTCGGCCGGCGACGTGATCGTCCGGCTCGACGAGACGATGACCCGCGCCAATCTGCAGATCATCGCCCAGCAATATGACCGCACCGTCGCGCGCCAGGCGCGGCTGCAGGCGGAGCGGCTCGGCCTGCCCGAGATCAAGTTTCCCGACGATCTCGCGAAGCGCGCCGGCAGATCCCGACGTGGCGGCGGTGATCGCCGGCGAGAAGGCGCTGTTCGAAAGCCGCACCAAGGCCTCGACGGGGCTGAAGTCGCAGCTCGAGGCCCGCTCGGGCCAGCTCAAGCGGCAGATCGAGGGGCTGAGCGCCCAGCGCAAGGCGATGGACGAATCGGCCACGCTGGTCGAGCGGGACTACAACAGCCTGCAGACACTCTACGAGAAGAAGCTGGTCTCGCTCGAGCGGGTGAGCGAGCTGCAGCTCGAGCTGTCGCGGCTGAAGGGCGAATCCGGCCGGCTGGCCGCAGCGATCGCCGAGACGGAAGGCAAGATCAGCGAGACGGCGCTGCAGGCCCTGCAGGTCGACGAGGAAATGCGCAAGGACGTCAACGAGGAACTGCGCGAGCTGGACGGCAAGGAGGTCGAGCTGGTCGAGCGCAAGGTGGTCGCCGAGGACCAGCTCGCCCGCACCGAAATCCGCGCGCCGCAGTCGGGCTTCGTGCAGGAACTGGC
Source organism: uncultured Alphaproteobacteria bacterium (assembly GCA_963813315.1). Taxonomy (GTDB): domain Bacteria; phylum Pseudomonadota; class Alphaproteobacteria; order Rhizobiales; family Rhizobiaceae; genus CAWEYO01. Next base: position 11,126 of record CAWEYO010000001.1, read on the forward strand.
CGTCCACACCGTCGGCGGCGTCATCGCACCGGGCGAGACACTGATGCTGATCGTGCCGGAACAGGACCGACTGGTCATCGACGCGATGGTCGCGCCGGCCAGCATCGACGACATCAAGCCGGGGCAGCCGGTCTCCATCCGCTTCCCGGCCTTCGACGCCGCCACCACGCCCGAATGCAAGGGCACCGTGCAAAGGGTGTCGGCCGACCTCATCAAGGACCCGCAGCGGCAGGTCTCCTACTTCGTTGCCAGGACCACCCTCGACGACCCGAAGGCCTGCCTCAAGGACGCCAGGCGCCTGCAGCCCGGCATGCCGGCCGAAGTCCACATCCAGACCGGCGAACGCAACGTCTGGTCCTACGTCTTGAAGCCGCTGACAGATCAGATGCACAGGGCGTTCAGGGAGTAGGCAACAAGCGGCAACGGTCTCGGCGGGCTCTGGGGTGAGAGTTTGACCCCGCGGCGGATTGATTTGACAATGCGCCGCGGTTCCTTGCAATTCCGCACGGACAAACATCGCCGGACACCCTTATGACCAATGTCGCCTTTACCGGGCTCGCCCGGGATCTCGCCAGGCGCGCCGACGGCCGGCCGCCCGGTCCGCATCGGCGTGATTGGGTCGGGTGAGATGGGCACCGACCTGGTCACGCAGGGGATGCTGATGCGGGGCATCGAGGTCGCGGCAATCTCCACCAGGCGGCCACATACCGCCCGCGACGCGATCCGGATCGCCTATGGCGACGAGACAAAAGCGTGCGAAGCGCGGACCGCGTCCGCGGTCACCCAGGCAATCGAAGCCGGAAAGATCGCTATCACCTCGAATGAACTGCTCGTCACCAACCCGCTCATCGAGGTGGTGATCGATGCAACGGGAAAGCCGGGCGTAGCTGCCGATTTCGATCTGATGGCAATGGAGCACGGCAAGCATCTCGTGATGATGAACGTCGAAGCGGACGTCACCATCGGCGCGTTGCTCAAGAGAGAAGCAGACCGGCTTGGCGTTGTTTATTCGGTCGGCGCAGGCGACGAGCCGTCGAGCTGCATGGAACTGATCGAGTTCGCAACAGCCCTAGGCTATACGATCGTTTCCGCCGGCAAGGGCAAGAACAATCCGCTCAACCATGATGCCGTGCCCGACGACTATCGGGAGGAGGCGGAGCGGCGGAACATAAATCCGCGCATGCTGGTCGAGTTTGTCGACGGCTCCAAGACCATGGTTGAAATGGCGGCGATCGCCAATGCCACCGGCCTGGTGCCGGATGTGCCCGGCATGCATGGCCCCAAGGCCGACCGCGACGACATGGTGAAGGTGCTGATCCCGCGTGAGGATGGCGGCATTCTGAGCAGAAAGGGCGTGGTCGACTACACGATCGGCAAGGGGGTCGCGCCGGGCGTCTTCGTTATCGTGGAGGCAACCCATCCGCGCATCATAGAGCGGATGAACGACCTCCACATGGGCGGGGCCCCTACTACAGCTTCTCCGGCCTTACCATCTGACATGGCTGGAGGTGCCGCTTCGGCCACCGTATTGCGCTTTATGGCCGGCCCGACATGGTGCCGCTGCCAGTCCCCGTCGCCGAGGTCTGCGCGGTCGCGAAACGCGATCTCGCAGCCGGCGAAACGCTCGATGCCATCGGCGAGACCTGCTACCGGTCGTGGACGATGACGGTCGCCGACGCCCGGGCCAGGCGCGCCGTTCCCGTCGGCCTCCTGGAAGGCGGCAAGGTGCTCCGGCCCGTGGGCAAGGGCGAATTGCTCACGAGCTCGAACGCGACACCGGACACCAACACAAACCTTTTCCGGCTTCGCCGGCGCCAGGACGAGATGTTCGCCGAACTCGCCTGATCGGTCGGCCGCGCCCTGTTCTCCGTGTCACTCTTTGCTGCGACTTTCGGCACCTGCTTAGACCGCGGCGCGGCCATGTGATTCAGGAATGCTCAGGCATGGACGAGGGGGGTGAGGCGGCATATCGCTGCAAACTGCTGGGCGCCCTCGGTCATGCACGAAGCGTTAAGGGGACGTTTCTGCTCATGTCGGGATCCCAAAAGCGTCTCCGCACTTTAGGCGACATACATCATTTTCGAAGCTCGATCGACCTCAGCCTCGCCGCCTCGACGGCCTCGTTCACGAGGTTTTTTAACCGGTCGTCGCCCATCAGTACCGCAAGCGCGGCCGCGGTCGTGCCATTGGGGCTGGTTACTTGCCGGCGCAACGTGCCCGGATCGTCGCTGCTGGCGGCAGCGAGGCTCGCCGCGCCATGAACAGTCTGCACCGCAAGCAGCCTCGCCGTGTCACCCGGCAGGCCTGCATTCTTGGCAGCGTCGGTCAAAGCCTCGATGAAATGGAAGACATAGGCGGGTCCCGAGCCCCGAGACGGCGGTCACCGCATCCATCAGCCCTTCATCGTTGACGGCAGTTACTTCGCCGCTGGCCGACAGCAGGGCGTTGACGAAATCGCGGGTGGCGTCGGGAACAAGCTGGTTTGCAAAGGTCACCATCATGCCCTTGCCAATAGCGGCAGGCGTGTTGGGCATGCAGCGAATGACGGGAACGGCGCCCAGGATTTCCTCGAACGTCGCGATCGGCGTTCCGGCGGCAATGCTGAGGAAGGTCGTGCGTCCGTCGGCGAAGCGCTTGTAGCCGCCCGCTACCTCGCGCATCACCTGCGGCTTCACGGCCAGTACGGCCAGCACGGGTGAAAGGTTGGCGGGCAGTTCGCTGCTATTTTCGGCCGGATTGCTGCCAAGCTCGGCGGCGCGCCGGCGCAGCGCTTCGTTGGGCTCGACCACCCACACGTCCTCGGGCGCAAGCCGTCCCGATTTCACCCAGCCGGAAAGCATGGCGTAACCCATATTGCCGCAACCGGCCAGGACCACTGTCGATTTCATGGCGGATCTCCTCGACAAGGGACATAATGCATGTCGCCCAAAAGTGCGCAGCGGCTTTGGGAAAACGACATGCACAAAAAACAATATGCATTCCCTGTCGGCCCAAAAAGGCGGGGAGCGGTTTTGGGAAAACGACATGCACAAAAAACAATAGCCTAAAGCGCGTCGCATAAATCCGTTTCGAAGAATGCGCTTTAGCCCGTACGGCGGCTTTGAGAAAGGCAGAACGGAGAGGCAGCGGCAAATGCTGAAGCACGGGCGCAGACGCCAAGAAGTCCGGACGCAAATCCGCCACGGTTTCAAGTATACGGCATCAGACGGCGCTCTGAAGGAATTGCGCGGTATTTTTTTGGTGAAAATGCGCCGAACATAGCAGCCGCGGGGAAGGTTCATGGCCGAAATCATCGATGGAAAAGCAATTGCTGAAAATGTTGTCGCAAAGGTCAAACGGCTGACAGTGGACCTGGCCGGAACCAACGGTACTCAACCGGGCATCGCCGTCGTCATTGTCGGCGAAGAGCCTGCAAGCCAGGTGTATGTCGCGTCGAAGAGCCGGAAAGCGAAGGAGTGCGGCTTCCACTCGGTCCAACACGTATTGGCGGCCGAGACGGGCGAGAGCGAACTTGTCGGTCTGGTCGGCAGATTAAATGCCGACCCGAAGATCCATGGCATCCTTGTCCAGCTGCCGTTGCCGGCTCACATCGATTCAGGACGCATTATCCAGACCATCGCCCCCGAAAAGGACGTCGACGGCTTTCATTTCATCAATGTCGGCAAGCTTGGAACCGGCGAACTGGACTCCGCCTTCGTGCCCTGCACGCCGGCCGGTTCGATGCTGCTGATCGAACACGTTCGCGGCAAGGATCTCTCCGGCCTGAATGCCGTCATTGTCGGCCGCTCCAATATTGTCGGCAAGCCGATGGCCAACCTGCTGCTTGCCGCCAACTGCACCGTTACTATCGCCCACAGCCGCACCCGAGACCTGCCGGCGCTGGCACGGACGGCCGATATTCTTGTTGCCGCAGTCGGGCGGCCGGAAATGATCAAGGGCGAATGGGTCAAGCCGGGCGCAACAGTGATCGACGTCGGCATTAATCGCATCCCAGCGCCCGAGAAGGGAGAGGGGAAGGCAAAGCTGGTCGGCGACGTCGACTTCGCGAGCGCCGAGAAGTCGGCCGGAGCGATCACGCCGGTGCCGGGCGGCGTCGGCCCGATGACCATCGCAATGCTGATGGCCAACACCGTGACCTCGGCCTATCTGGCGTCCGGCCTCCGGCGCCCGATATTCTAGGGTGGGCGGCAACACCGATGGAATCGGTGCTGCCGTTCTATCTCATTGCTCGATCATCGGATTTTCCCGAAACCGGTTTTCACTTTCGGGTCCGCCACTCTGGGTGTCCCTGTCTCGAAATTACCAAAGAATGATCCCGAAGAGTTGACAGTCCTTTCAGACATGTTCATTCGTGAGAACAAGACCTTAGAGCTCGATGACAATTCGACGAAAAGCTATCGCGTTCTAGTGTGGCGAAACCGAAATTCGTATTGCCTTGGAGCGAGGCTCGGATCGAATTTCGATTCAAAGCCACACTGGCAACTTCTTAGAATCTCGTGTGGTTCACGGATTTGAAGTTCCTGAACGCGGATGCCATGGAAATGACAGGAACTTAAAATCCACCACACTAGCGGCCAAATGACGAACGTGGCCAAACCGCTCCGGTAAATTGCGCTTCCTGATGAAGAACCGCTGATGTCCGATCCCATTGAAGGCAACCGGCATTTCGCGTTCCTGTTGGTCGACAAGTTCTCGATGTTTTCGCTCGCTGCGGCAATCGATACGGTCCGATCGGCGAACCGGCTGGTTGGCCGCGATTTCTATGGCTGGACAACGGTTTCGCCTGACGGCGAGGCTGTCATGGCCTCGAACGGGCTGCCCCTGAAGGTCGACTACAGCGTCGGCGACATTCCGCCGGTCGACATTCTTTTCGTCTGCGTCGGCCTGACCACTGAATTTCCCGGCAAGAGCAAGGTGCTCGGAGCCTTGCGCAGCTGGGGACGCCGCGGCGGGGCGCTCGGCGCGCTTTCGGTCGGCTCCTACCTGCTCGCCGAGGCCGGCCAGCTCGAGGGTCATCGCTGCACAATTCACTGGGAAAACCGGGCCGGCTTCAAAGAGAGGTTCGCGGACATCGAATGTACCGGCAATGTGTTCGAGATCGACCGCAAGCGCTACACCTGCGCCGGCGGAACGACGTCGATCGATCTCATGCTCGAGATCGTGCGCGGCGACTTCGGTTCCAATATCGCCAACGCTATTGCCAACCAGTTCCAGCATGAGCGAATTCGTTCGGCGGGCGATCGCCAGCGGGTGGGTCCGGAGCGCGATCTGACCGGCAAATCGGAAAAGCTTCGCAAGATCGTCGAACTCATGGCAGACAATCTCGACGAACCTTACTCGGCGGTGCAGTTGGCCAAGTCCGCAGGGCTCTCCGTACGTCAGGTCGAGCGGCTCTTCCTTCGTCACCTTAACGTCACGCCGGGCCGATACTACATGCGGCTCCGTCTCGAACGGGCCCGCGAATTGTTGCGCCAGACCAACATGCCGATCCTGGACGTCGCGATCGCCACCGGATTTACCTCGCATTCCTACTTCGCGCAGAGCTACCGGCTGCAATTCGGCCGTCCGCCGAGCGAGGAACGGCGCACGACGTATTGATCTGGTCTTATTGCTGTCTTCTACCGAAAATGTAAGGCGTATTGCCTTACATGCAACCGCGCTCATCCCCCAAATGCGCTTGCGCCCTGGTCGGCGCGTCCTGCCAGCTCGCGGAATCCGGCGAAGAGCTCGCGGCCGAAGCCATAGGAATTGGCTGAGAGGTCGATCCGCGGGGCAATTCGCATCCTCAACTCTTCCGCACCCACCAGCACCTCCAACGTGCCTGCCTCGGCGTCCAGCCGCACCACGTCGCCATCGCGCACCTTGCCGATGGCGCCGCCCTCCAGGGCCTCCGGCGTCACATGGATCGCTGCCGGCACCTTGCCGCTGGCGCCCGACATGCGCCCGTCGGTGACGAGCGCCACCCTGTGGCCGCGGTCCTGCAGAACGCCCAGCACCGTGGTCAGCTTGTGGAGTTCCGGCATGCCGTTGGCTTTCGGTCCCTGAAAGCGCACGATCGCAACGAAGTCGCGGTCAAGCTGACCTGCCTTGAAGGCGTCGTTCAATGCATGTTGGCTGTCGAACACAAGGGCCGGCGCCTCGATGAGCCGACGGTCGGGTTTCACGGCGGAGGTCTTGATGATGGCGTGGCCAAGATTGCCCGCAAGCACCTTCAGCCCGCCGGTCGGCTGGAAGGCATTGGCGGCGTAAGAAAGCACTTTTTCGTCGCCGCTTCTTTGCGGCGCGGGCTCACGGGCGACGGTCCCGTCGGCCGCCAACCTCGCCTCGATCGTGTAGGGACGCAGCCCAGTGCCCCAAACGGTACGCACATCCTCGTGCAGCAGTCCGGCATCGAGCAGTTCGCGGATGAGGAAGCCCATCCCTCCGGCCGCGTGGAAATGGTTCACGTCCGCCAGACCGTTCGGATAGACGCGCGCCAGCAGGGGCACCGCTTCCGACAGGTCGGAGATGTCCTGCCAGGTGAGGCTGATGCCGGCGGCTGCGGCCATCGCGATCAGATGGATCGTGTGGTTTGTCGAACCGCCGGTAGCATGGAGGCCAACCACCGCATTGACGACCGATCGTTCGTCGATCATGCGGCCGGCAGGAGTGTATTCATTGCCGAGCGCTGTAATTGCGAGTGCGCGCTTCGCCGCCTCCCGTGTGAGCGCGTCGCGCAGCGGCGTGCCCGGATTGACGAATGAAGCTCCCGGCATGTGGAGACCCATGATCTCCATCATCATCTGGTTCGAGTTGGCTGTACCGTAGAATGTGCAGGTTCCAGGCCCGTGATAGGATTTCGCTTCTGCCTCCAGCAGATGCTCCCGCCCGACCTTGCCCTCGGCATATAGTTGCCGGATTCGGGCCTTTTCGTCGTTGGGCAAGCCGGAAGTCATCGGCCCGCCGGGAATGAACACCGCAGGCAGATGACCGAAGGTCAGTGCACCGATGACAAGTCCGGCACGATCTTGTCGCAGATGCCGAGATAGACCGCCGCGTCGAACATGTTGTGGGAAAGACCGACCGCCGTCGCCATGGCGATTACGTCGCGCGAAAAGAGCGAGAGTTCCATGCCCGGCTGCCCCTGGGTGACGCCGTCGCACATCGCCGGTACCCCAGACGCCACTTGCGCAATGCCGCCGGCCTCCCGCGCCGCGGCCTTGATGAGTTGCGGAAACGTCTCGTAGGGCTGATGGGCCGACAGCATGTCGTTGTAGGAGGTGATGATGCCGAGATTCGGAACGCGATCGCCGGCAAGGATTGCCTTTTCGGATGGAGTGCAGGCTGCGAAGCCATGGGCGAGGTTGCCGCAGGAAAGCACCGCCCGGTTGGCGGTCTGGCCAGCGGCATCGTCGATCCGCGCGAGATAGATTTCGCGGCGCGGCCTGGAGCGCTCGCGAATGCGGCGGGTGACGGCTTCGATGTCGTTTCGGACGGTCATAGCGGTTCCTTCAGAATATCCGGCAGGAATCAGATTCGAGCGGCTTCGGCGGTGTCTTTACGGCGCCCAGAAGACCTCAACCGGTGTCCGGGCATGTTCGAGAAGGGCGCGGACCGGCATTCTGCTGCCGGGTTCCAGCGCGGATTCAAACACGCGGCGTTTTTCACTTCCCTGGATGTGCAATGCGACAATTCCGGCGCCAGCCAGTTTCGCAAGCGGGAGGGTCAGCCTCGGCTCGCCGGCGCTTGGCGAATTGACCGGCGCGACTGCGCATTCTGTCGCAGGATCGAGCAGAACGTCCAGTTCCCTGGCGTCAGGAAAGAACGAGGCCGTGTGGCCATCGAGCCCCATGCCGAGCACCACCACATCAAGGGGCCAAGGCAATGCTCGCAGCTCTTTGTCGGCTTGGTAGGCTGCTTCCTCGATCGTGTCCGCCGGCCGGTAAAGTCCGGCAAACCGCGCCGCCTCGGCCCGGTTCTGCATCAGGTTCTCCGTCACCAGTCTGGCGTTCGAGCGCGGTGAAGACATCGGCACGAAGCGCTCATCGACGAGCACCACCGCTACATCGTTCCAGGAAAGCTCCTCATTCGACAGGGTACGGAAGAAGAGGCCGGGCGTCGTACCGCCCGAAACCGCGACCAGCGCTTCGCCTCGATGAGCGATCGCGCTTCGAAGGCCGTCCGCGGCCACACGCGCCAACGCGCTTGCAAGATCGCCGGGCGAGGCGAATTCGTTCCATGCGAATTTCGGTGGATCGGCCAGCATCAGGTGCTCTCGTGCCAGGTGCGACCATCACGCTCTATCAGGGCTATGGAAGCGGACGGACCCCACGTCCCGGCGGTATAGCCCTGTACTTCCTGGCTGTTGTCCTGCCATGCCGCCTGAATCGTGTCGATCCATTTCCAGGCCGCCTCGACTTCATCGCGACGCATGAACAGCGTCTGGTTGCCGCGCACGACATCCATGATCAGCCGCTCATAGGCGTCCGGATTGCGCGCGTCGAACGTTCCCGCGAAGCTCATGTCGAGCGGCACGTGCTTCAGCCTCATGCCGCCCGGGCCCGGATCCTTGATCATGATCCATTGCTTCACGCCTTCGTCAGGCTGCAGCCGGATGACCAACTGGTTGGCGATGATGTTGCCCGCGCCCTCGCCGAAGATGTTGTGCGGTATCTGCTTGAATTCGATGACGATTTCGGAGGCGCGGGTTGCCAGCCGCTTGCCTGTTCGCAGATAGAACGGCACGCCCGCCCAACGCCAGTTTGCGATCTCGGCCTTGATGGCGACAAAGGTTTCCGTCCTGCTCTGGCGGTTCTCCAGTTCCTCGATATAGCCATTGACCGGACCGCTGGCCGACGCACCCGCGCGGTATTGGCCGCGCACGGTAATCTTCGGCGCCTCGTTGCCGTTGATGCGCCTCAGCGAGCGGAGCACTTTCAGCTTTTCGTCACGCACCGCGTCGGCATCCATGGAGGAGGGGGCTTCCATCGCCACAAGACAGAGAAGCTGCAACATGTGGTTCTGCACCATATCGCGCAGCGCGCCCGCCTTGTCGTAGTACCCGGCGCGGCCTTCAAGGCCGACCGTCTCGGCGACCGTAATCTGCACGTGGTCGATATGCGCCGAGTTCCAGAGCGGCTCATAGAGCCCGTTGGCAAAGCGCAGCGCCATCAGGTTCTGGACCGTTTCCTTGCCGAGATAGTGGTCGATGCGGAAAATCTGCTGCTCGCTGAACACTTTACCGATCGCGTCGTTCAGCGCGCGGGCCGAAGCGTGATCGCGCCCGATCGGTTTTTCCACGACGATGCGCGCCTCGGCGTTGACGAGGCCGTGCTTCTGGATATTGGCGGCGATGTCTCCGAACAGCTCCGGCGTGACAGCAAGGTAGAAGGCGCGGATGCGCTCGCTTTCGCCGATCGCTTTCTTCAGGTCCTCGAAACCTTCTCCGGTCTTGGCATCGATTGCGACATAGGTCAGTCGCGCGACGAACCTGTCGAGTTCCGCCTCTTCGATCTCGTCGGCCTTCACATGGTCAATGAGCGCGGCTCGCGCATAGGCGCGGTACTCATCGTCGCTCATCCTCGAACGGGAAGCGCCGATGATCCGGGTCGGCTCCGAGAACTGGCCCGCCTGCTGGCGATGATAGAGCGCAGGAAGGAGTTTTCGCTCGGCGAGGTCTCCCGTGCCTCCAAAAATGACGAAATCGAATGGTTCGACCGGAATGATCTGGCTGGTCATCGTTGTTCTCTTGGAGTCCGTGCTTCGGTCAGAGGAAGATGAGGTCAGGTTTGGTCATTCTGCCGGTTAATTTGCGCCAAATCCATCGGGCCTCCGGCTCGGCCGTACCACCGGTACGACCGTCGCCGAACCTCTCGGCCTTGTCGCAAATTTCCTCCAGCAGAGTGACCAAACCTGACCTCATCTTCCTCAAGCCTATAATCTAATCGATTTAAAATTGCCAGTGCCATGCTGTCACATCCCTTGGCGCGGTGGTGAGCCTTGACACCGGCATGAACGGCGCGATTGTTCTGCCGCTGAGCCTTCCGCGTTTGCAGCATAGGATCGTTGCCGGGTTACACCAAGGAGACAAAGCAATGGGGACGCATCTTTCGCGCACCGTCGCCGAAGGGCTGGCGTTCATGCAGCTCATTGATGGAAAGCCCGTCGATTCCGTGTCGGGGCTTCGGATCGATGTGGTGTCTCCTTCCGACGGCAAGGTCTTCGCATCAATTCCGGCATCTGGCGAGACAGATGTCGATCGCGCTGTAAAAGCTGCACGGCGCGCCTTCGATGGTGGCCCGTGGGGCAGGATGCCCGCGGTCGAACGTGGGCGCTGCCTGACGCGGCTCTTCCATCTTGTGGAGGAGAACGGCGCCGAACTAGCCGCACTCGAATCGCGCGACACCGGCAAGCCGGTACGGCAGGGCAAGGCCGACGTCGCCGCCGCCGCGCGCTACTTCGAATTCTACGGCGGCGCGGGCGACAAGATCCATGGCGACACGATCCCCTTCCTCGCTGGTTACACCGCCCTGACCTTACGCGAGCCGCATGGGGTGGTTGGTGCGATCATTCCCTGGAACTATCCGTTGCAGATTCTGTCCCGCGTCGCCGGGGCCGCACTTGCAATGGGCAATACGCTGGTGGTGAAACCGGCGGAAGACGCATCGCTGACCGCGATCCGCATGGCGGAACTCGCGCTCGAAGCGGGAATTCCAAGAGGCGTGTTCAATGTCATCACTGGCTACGGCCGCGAAGCGGGCGCCGCGCTCTCGGCGCACCCGCTGGTCGACTTCGTCACCTTTACAGGCTCGCCCATGATCGGCACCGCCATTCAGCAGGCGGCCGCGATCAACAATCGCGGCGTCACCATGGAACTGGGCGGCAAGTCGCCGCAAATCGTCTTTGCGGATGCCGATGCAGAGGCCGTGCTGCCCGTGCTCGTGAACGCCGTCATCCAGAACGGCGGCCAGACCTGCTCGGCCGGCAGCCGCGTCCTGATCGAGCGGTCCATCTACGAGGAAGTGGCCGCCGGGCTTGCAAAGCGCTTTTCGAAACTCCTCGCCGGTCCGCATGACGCCGACCTCGATCTTGGGGCGTTGATCAACCCGAGGCAGAAGGAACGCGTTGCGGCGATGGTCGCGGCTGCGCGGGAAGCGGGGTTTCCCGTCCTGGCCGAGGGCGCCGTCCATCCCGCCGCTCCGGCCGGCGGCTACTATCACGCGCCGGTCCTGTTCGGGTTGGTCGATCCCGAAGCCGCGATCGCGCAGGAAGAGGTTTTCGGACCGGTCCTCACTTTATTCCCCTTTGACGACGAGGAATCGGCGATCCGACTGGCCAACGGCACGAATTTCGGGCTCGTGGCCGGCATTTGGACGAAGGACGGTGGACGCCAGCACCGGGTTGCGAAACGTGTGCGGGCCGGGCAGGTTTATGTCAACAGCTATGGTGCCGGTGGCGGTGTCGAACTGCCGTTCGGCGGCTTCAAGAAATCCGGTCATGGCAGGGAGAAGGGTTTCGAAGCCCTCTACGACATGTCGGCCACCAAGACCATTGTCTTCAATCACGGGTAGGGCAGGCAAGGCATGGCGCGTTTGAAGGACAAGGTAGCGATCATCACCGGCGCGGCGTCAGGTTTCGGCGAGGCTATGGCCAAGCGCTTCGCGGAAGATGGCGCGAAGGTCGTCGTTGCCGATTTGAACGCCAAGGGGGCGGAGCGCGTGGCCGGCGAGATCGGCAAGGCGGCGATCTGGGTGCAGACGGACGTTTCGCAGAGGTCCGAGTTCGACGAGATGGTCGGCGAGACCATGACTGTCTTTGGCCGTATCGACATCATGGTCAACAATGCCGGCTACACGCACCGCAACGGGGATATGCTGGCGGTGGACGAGCCAACCTTCGATCTTATCACCGCTGTCAATATGAAGGCGATATACCACGCTGCCCTTGCAGTCGTTCCGATTATGGAAAGGCAGGGCGGCGGCGTCATTCTCACCACTGCATCGACCGCGGGGATCCGGCCACGGCCAGGTCTGACATGGTACAATGCATCCAAGGGATGGGCGATCACGGCGACGAAGTCGATGGCTGTCGAACTGGCGCCGAAGAACATACGCGTCAATTGCCTTTGCCCCGTCGCTGGCGAGACCGGCATGCTTGCGCTTTTCATGGGGGAGGACACCCCGGAGAAGCGGGCTCAGTTCCGCGCGTCGATTCCGCTCGGGCGACTTTCCACTCCGACGGACGTCGCAAACGCAGCATTATGGCTCGTTTCCAGCGAGGCCGAGTTTATCACCGGCGTCGCGCTGGAGGTCGATGGGGGACGGTGTATTTGAGGCCGTAGGAAGCTACGGCACTTCTCATACCAGCGGCTGTTATGTTCGACCGTCTATGCTGCCCTCGCCTGCCGGACACAAGAACCCTCTACGAATGATCCCCTCTCGTGCGTTTTCCAAGCACTTGCTCGGGGACAAGCCCGCTCGCAAATGCAGGAAAACGCTTTCTCCCCCGCAAGGGGGAGATAACGCTTGCACCGGCGCTTCTGCCAATCATTGAGGCAGACGATTCGCGGCGAGGACGACGCAGGCCCCTTATCTCCACCCTTGCGGGGGAGAAAGGATTTTCATGATCTTGGCGAAGCCAGTCATAGAAAATCCAAGAGAGGGAAAAATCCACGAGAGGGGCGCAACAAAGCCGCAGTAAGGTGAGGCAAAGGTTGCAGCCGCTGCTATCAAATCCTGTCCCGCAGCGCGAACCAGTTCAGCGCCAGGAAAAGCAGCGGCGCGCGGAACCGGCGTCCGCCCGGAAATGGGGGAATTTTCAGGTCTTCGAAAAGCTTCAGCCGATCCCGATTTCCCGCGACTGTTTCAGCGTAGAGCTTGCCGACGAAGTTCGAGAGCATGACGCCGTGGCCGGAATAGCCTCCGGCCGAGATTACGTTCGGCATCACCTCGCGCACGAAGGGCTTGCGCGGCACGGTAATGCCGACGAAGCCGCCCCACGCGTGCGTGATTTCGACATCCTTCAACGAAGGATAGAGTTGGGCAATCTGCCGGCGAATCTGGACGCTGATGCCCTTTGGATCGTCGACGGTGTAGATTTCCCGACCGCCGAAAAGCAGCCGTCCTTCCTTTGATTTGCGGAAATAGCGTACCACGAAGCGCGAATCGTCGACCGACTCGCCGCCGGGCAGAACAGCACTGTCGGGGCCGAGCGGCGCTGTCGCGCCAATGAACGAGCCCAACGGCATAACATGCGCGGCACTCACCGGTTCGAGGTTGCCGCCATAGGCGTTGACCGCGATGAGACATTTGTCGGCGGTGATCGTCCCCTCCGGCGTAGTGACCCGCACCTTGCCCCCGGAAGATGCGATTCCGGTCGATTTCGTTCGTTCGAAAAGGCGCGCGCCGGCGGCAGCGGCGACGCGCGCCGTGCCCACCACCAGTTTGAGCGGATGGATGTGGCCGGTGCCGGTGTCTCGCGTGCCGCCGAAATAGTGCGCGGAGCCGAGTCGTTCGGCGGTTTCCGTGGCGTCCATGTATTTGATGTGCGGATAGTCGAAGCGTGTCGCCATGATCTCGGCATGTGCCTGATAGTCGGCTAAATAGCGCTTCTTGTGCGCGACCGACAGCTGACCCGGCATGTAGTCGATCTCGATGCCGTTCGCGGCGCTGAAGTCCAGAAGATGATGCTTTGCCTCCTCGGCAAGATCGAACAGCGCCTTGGCCCGCGCGAACCCCAGTTCCGCTTCGAGTTCTTCGGCCCAGGCACGCTGCCCTGTGCCAAGCTGTCCGCCATTGCGGCCCGACGCGCCGTCGCCAAAGCGGTGCGCCTCGATCAACACCACATTGGCGCCCGCCTTCGCAAGATGTGTCGCGGCCGATAGCCCGGTGAAGCCGCCGCCGACGACAACGACATCGGCGCTGGCGTCTCCTTCAAGCCGCGGATATTCCGGCCGGTCTTCGACCGTCGCTTCATACCAGGAAAAGCCGGGCGAAATGGGAGATTTATAGGTCATGGCGGTCAAGGTGAATGGTGAATGGTGAATGGTGAAAGGTTAATAAGGCGGCGCCACTACGGATATCCGCAGAGAAAAAACGAGACGGCAACTTGTCGCTTGTCAGCCAGAGTACTGATCGTCATTGCTACCATTCACCATTCACCATTCACCATTCACCATTCACCATTCACACATTCAGCAGCAGATACTCGCGCTCCCATGGGCTGATGACTTCCATGAAGGTCTCGAACTCCGCCCGCTTGATGGCGGCATAGGTCGTGGCAAAGGCAGCGCCGATCATCTCCTTCAGCACCTCGTCGCCTTCGAACAGGTCGACCGCCTCGAGAAGGCCGCGCGGCAGGTCTATCTCGTCCTCGTTGACGGTGGTGCCCACAGGCGCATCCGGTTTGATCCCTTCGATCATGCCGACCAGTCCGCAGGCGAGCGAAGCAGCAAGGGCCAGGTAGGGATTGGCGTCGGAGGAAGGGATACGGTTTTCGACGCGGCGCCCGCTGGGGTCGGAGCGCGGTACGCGGAAGGCCGTGGTCCGGTTGTCGTAGCCCCATTTCGTATTCACCGGCGCAGAAGCTCCCTGGGTTAAGCGGCGGTAGGAATTCACATAGGGCGCAAACATCACGAGTGCGTTCGGCACATGCTTCTGCATGCCGCCGATAAAGTTGAAAAAGGCGTCCGTTTCGCGCCCGTCCTCCCCGGTGAACACGTTCCGGCCAGTCTTCTTCTCGATTACCGACTGGTGGATGTGCATGGCCGAGCCTGGCTGTCCCTGGATCGGTTTCGCCATGAAGGTCGCGTAGGTGTCGTGCTTTAGTGCCGCTTCGCGGATCGTGCGCTTGAACATGAAGACCTGATCGGCGAGTTCTATCGGATCGCCGTGGCGGAGATTGATTTCGAGCTGGCCCGCACCTTCCTCATGGATCAGCGTGTCGATCTCCAGGCCCTGGCTCTCAGAAAAATGGTAGATGTCGTCGATCAGCTCGTCGAATTCGTTCACTCCCGCGATCGAATAGCCGGCGCCGCCGCCAATCGGCCGGCCCGAGCGCCCGACGGGCGGCACCAGCGGGTAGTCCGGGTCGGGATTCTTGCGCACGAGATAGAATTCGATTTCGGGTGCGACAACCGGTGTCAGTCCGCGTTTCTGATAGGCCGCCACGACGCGCTTCAGCACGTTGCGCGGTGTGAATTCGACACTGCGGCCGTCCTGGTGAACGAGATCGCAGATAACCTGGGCTGTCGGGTCCTCCTCCCACGGAACGACGCATAGCGTCGAAAGGTCCGGCAGCAGCTTCAGATCGCCGTCGTCTTCGGGGTAGGAAAAGCCGTTGCCATCTTCAGGATAGCCGCCGGAGATCGTCATCATGAAGGGAGCCGACGGCAACGCCAGTGACGTATTCGAGGTGAACTTCTTGGACGGCATCATCTTGCCGCGCGCGACGCCGGCCTGATCCGGCGTGATACATTCGATGTCTTCGATGCCACGCCATTCGAGCCAGGCGCTCACTTCCTTCCAGTCCTTGACGCCACGGAGATTTTTCACGAACGCGGGGATCCGCGAGCGCCCGCGGGTCGCGGGGCGAACTTCTTTTTTTCCGGCAGCCATCAATCACCAGGAGACATTGCAGATTTGAGATTATAGCCGTGCCGCGCAGCGGAAGAAAAGGGGGCCAGAGAAGGCCGGCGGGCTTGCTCGGCCATCATGGCTGCAGCGGCCCGTCAAAACTGTCGATTGCCCGATTCTCGCGCGCGGAGCTAGCCCCCGCTGGTCTGGGTTACGATCACAGGGATCAGCAAGTCGCCCCAATTGCCATTGCCGCCGTGATGGCGTGCGGAGCGCACCAGTTCCACCGACACCCCAGCCTCCACGGCCTTCATCACCGACTGGTTGAGCCGGTGCAAATCGTTGGCCACAATGCGGATCGCGGCCTGCTGGTCCGCGCTCATCGCAGAAGCCTGTTCCTCCGCCCGTTCCTTGACGCGTGTTCTCGGTGCCATTCTCGATTTCTCCCTCGCCGTAGCTTTCCGACGTTTTCCGGGGGACTTAACGCCCCCGGCCAACGTTTCGCAAGATGTTACTCGGCTGCAGGCTTGAACTGCGCATGCTCGGTCGAATCGTGCATGGCCGTCGTTGACGACCTGCCGCCGCTGATTGCCATGGACACAGCGTCGAAATAGCCGGTGCCGACCTCGCGCTGATGCTTGGTTGCGGTGTAGCCGTTGGCTTCGGCCGCGAACTCTGCCTCCTGCAGCTCCGAATAGGCTGCCATCTGGCGATCCTTGTAGCCGCGCGCCAGTTCGAACATGCCGAAATTCAACTGGTGGAATCCGGCCAGAGTGATGAACTGGAACTTGTAGCCCATGGCTCCGAGTTCGCGCTGGAACCGGGCTATCGTGGCGTCGTCGAGGTGCTTCTTCCAGTTGAAGGACGGCGAGCAGTTATAGGCCAGTAGCTTGCCGGGATGATGCTTGCGCACGCCCTCGGCAAACTTCCTCGCCTGCTCCAAATCGGGCTTGGAGGTCTCGCACCAGATCAGATCGGCGTGCGGAGCATAGGCGACCGCGCGGGCGATGCAGGGCTCAAGACCGTTTTTCACCTGGTAGAAGCCTTCGACCGTGCGGCCCGCGTCGTAGTCGACGAAGGGCCGATCTCGCTCGTCTATGTCGGAGGTGAGCAGCTTCGCAGCTTCCGCGTCGGTGCGCGCGACGACCAGCGTCGGCACGCCCATCACGTCGGCCGCAAGCCGCGCCGCGTTGAGGTTGCGAATGTGGGCGGCAGTCGGGATCAGCACCTTGCCCCCGAGATGGCCGCATTTCTTCTCCGAAGCCAGTTGATCCTCATAGTGGACGCCTGCCGCGCCGGCCTCGATGAATGCCTTCATGATCTCGAATGCATTGAGAGGACCGCCGAAGCCGGCTTCTGCATCGGCGATGATCGGCGCAAACCATGTTTCGACCGAAAGACCGTTGCCCTCGGACGTCTCGATCTGGTCCGCGCGTTGAAGCGTCCGGTTGATTCGCCGGGCGAGTTCGGGTGCCGCATTGGCCGGGTAGAGCGACTGATCGGGATACATGGCCGAGGCGGTGTTGGCATCGGCGGCGACCTGCCAGCCCGAGAGGTAGATCGCTTTCAGGCCGGCGCGGACCATCTGCATGGCCTGATTGCCGGACAGCGCGCCGAGCGCATTCACGAAATCCTCTTCGTGGATCAGTTTCCACAGGCGATTGGCACCCATCTCCGCAAGGCTGTGCCGAATCTGGACCGAGCCGCGCAGCCGCTTCACGTCGGCTGGGGTGTACGGGCGTTCGATGCCGTCGAAGCGGCCTTCCGGCGCGGTTGGAACGAGGTTGTAAAAATCGGTCATTGCGGTCTCCGTTTCGAAAATCATGGCTATACCTGCCCGGCAGCAACTGGAAGGGCCAAACGCCTATTCGGCTATTACTTCATTTACATTGCAGTGCGGAATACGCAAAAGGACACGCAGAAAATGTCCAAAAAAATCGGGTAATCCTGTATTGAGTTTGACGTGCTGGCCCTGTAAATCTGTAAATGTTGTAAAAACACAGAAGTCGCAGCCGGTCTGCCCAGGATTGTCAAACCTTGTAAAGCGCAATCGCGATGGCTGAACTGAAAGTCTTTGCCGGGCCGCGCATCCGGCGTATCCGCAATGCCAAGGGCCTGACCCAGACGGCAATGGCCGAAGGGCTCGGAATTTCACCGTCCTATCTCAATCTCATCGAGCGGAACCAGCGTCCGCTGACCGTGCAACTGATCCTAAAGCTGGCAACGGTCTACAAGGTCGAGCCGGAGGAACTGCGCGGCGAGGCCGGCGGCTCGATCGCGGCCCTTCGCGAAGTCTTTGCCGATCCGCTGCTTGCCGGCGAGCTGCCGGGCGACCAGGAATTGATGGAGATCGCCGAGGCGGCGCCCAATGCAGCGGCGGCAGTCATAAAGCTGTTCCGCGCTTACCGCGAGCAGGCCGAGCGGCTTTCCGATCTGTCCGAGCTCCTGGCCCGCGATGGGCGGGCGACTTCGCTTTCCGGTGCCCGGCTTCCGATCGACGAGGTGCGCGAGACCTTCGAGCGCAGGCCGAATCACTTCGCCTCGATAGAGGGGGAGGCCGAAGCATTCACCAACCTGCTCGATCCCGCAGACGACCTCTCCGGAGCCCTGAAAAAATGGTTGAAGCAGGAACACGGCATCGTTGTACGGGTTTTGCCGGCCGCCACGATGCCGAACTGGCGCCGTCGTTACGATCGTCACTCCCAAAGGCTTTTTATTTCCGAGCGGCTGTCGCCCTTCGACCAATTGCGGGAAATAGCGATGGAAGCATGCCTCGTGCGAATGCGCGTCGCCATCGCGGCCGAACTTGAGGGATTGAAGCTCTCGTCCGACGAGGCGCGGCGACTTGGCCGCTTCGAACTGGCGCGCTATGCGGCTCACGCTTTGATGATGCCCTATACGGCCTTCCAGAGTGCTGCATTTCGCTGCCGCTACGACATCGACGTGTTGCGCTCGCGCTTCCGCGTATCGTTCGAACTGGCGGCAAACCGTCTGACCATGCTCAATCGGCCGGGCAGTCAGGGTATCCCGTTCTTCATGCTGGAAGTGGACAATGCAGGGCATCGATTCCGCAGGGCCGGCGCCCAGGGCTTCCCGCACAGCCGTTTCGGCGGCGGTTGTCCGAAACTGCCCGTACACGCGGCCTTCGCGCAGCCCGGCCAGATCCTTGTCGAGGCGGTGGAAATGCCCGACGGCGCCGAATTTCTGTGCATCGCCCGGACGCTGGAGGGACCGCAGGGCGGCTTCTCCGAACGTCCGCGCCGGACCGCCTTGCTGCTTGGCTGCGATATCGGGTTCAGGGACGAGATCGTCTATGGCGCGGCACTTCCAGGACTGATGGCAGGAACCGCCGGCAAGCCAAGCCAGTTCGCCGCAACGCCGGTCGGTCCCGCCTGCCGCCTTTGCGAGCGGTCCGGGTGCCTTGCCCGCGCAGAACCACCGGTGACGCGGCCGCTGGGGCTCGACGAGATGGTGACGGGTCTGAGCGCATTCGATTTCCAGTAGCGCTTTCTGCCTTCGACAGTCAGATTCTGAGGGGGTACGACAGAACCGCGCGTCGCAATTGCCATCGCCTGCCAACCGTTGCCACAACCGGAAACGGAAGCTGGACCACGCCAGGCGTGGTGGAGTTAGTGCATGTCGCCCAAAAGTGCGCAGCGGTTTTGGGATAACGACATGCACAGAAATAATAGCCTAAAGCGCGTCGCATGAATCCGTTTCGCCGTAACGCGCTTTAGGGTAGGCCGATGCAACGCGCGAGCGGTTTGCGTTCCATCGGCTCGAAACCATCGAAAGAGCCACCCCGCAGAGACTCCATTCCCGACTGGCGGTCCGCATGGCGAACAAACTGACCCACGCACCCCTTGCGGCCTTGGCTGCTGCGCAACCCATCGAGCGGGTCGGCTTCCTGCTGGTTTTCCTGTCCGCGCTGTTCTGGAGCTTCGGCGGCGCAATCGCGCGCTTCATCGATGCCGGTGACAGTTGGACCGTGGTTTTCTGGCGCTCCGCCTGGGCGGCCGCGTTCCTTTTCTGCTTCATGCTCTGGCGCGACGGGTTCCGCGGCATGCTCCAGCTTTTCCGCGGCATCGGCGTGCCCGGCTTTGCCGTAGCGCTGTGTTTTGCAACGGCCTCGACATCCTTCGTCGTTGCGCTGGCATATACCACCGTCGCCAATATCCTTTTGATGCAAGCAGGGGTGCCGCTTATCGCTGCACTGATCGCTTGGCTGCTGTTTCGAGAGACGGTTACTCCCGCCACATGGCTGGCCATCGGGGCGGTGATAACGGGCGTGGCGATCATGGTCTCGGAATCTTTTACCGGCGACGTTTCGCCGCAGGGCGACGGGCTGGCGCTGCTTATTGCGGTCCTCTTCTCCATCGCCACCGTCATCACGCGGCGTTTCGCGCATGTTCGCATGACACCCGCAACTTGCCTCGGCACAAGCATCGCCGCACTGTTTGCGGCGTTTCAGGCCGAAACGCTGTTGGTCACTTCGCGCGACATGGGTTTCCTCTTTGCCTTCGGCGCGCTCAATCTAGGGCTTGGCCTTGCTTGCTTCGCCTTCGGCGCCCGCCTCATTCCCGCGGCATTTGCCGCACTTCTCGGCACTCTTGAAACCGTGTTCGGCCCCGTCTGGGTGTGGCTTGTCCACGCGGAAGTGCCGTCGGCGCGCACGATCGTCGGCGGCACAGTGGTGTTCGGCGCCCTCCTCGTCCATATCGGATTCGAGTTGAGGCGACAGTCGCGGCTTGCCGGGCCCTACCGCTAGAGAATGCGGTCGCCCCATTGACAATTAACGAGCCGTGCTCGAAGGCTGGATCATCGGCAACAACGCGACAGACTTTTATCTTGTGCTGCATTCCTTCCGGTCACTATCGTGCCGGTCAATTATCGGTTTCGAACGGACGGACGGCAGCCAGCGCGATCGCTGAAATTCCGACATTTGCATCTATACGCAACCTTTGGCGGAGGAACCAGCTCGGAGCTGGGGCCGTTTGCGTGGATAAACCAACAGGCTCAAGCGGATGGCCGGCTGGAAATAGTAGGGAACAGACAGGCTGCCACGGAATGAAGAAGAGGAGATACTCATGATCCGCACCTTGCTTAGGCTTTCAGCCGCACCGGCGGCATTTCTGGCCTTGTCGCTAACCGCGCAAGCGCAGGAGAAAGTCGTCAACGTCTACAACTGGTCTGATTATATCGATCAATCGATCATCGACGACTTTACCAAGGAGACCGGAATCAAGGTTGTCTATGACGTCTTCGATTCCAACGAGATCGTAGAGACAAAGCTGCTGGCCGGCGGTACGGGCTACGACGTGGTCGTGCCGAGCGGAAATTTCCTGGCCCGCCAGGTCGGAGCTGGTGTCTTTCAACCGCTCGACAAGTCCAAATTGCCCAATATTTCCAACATGTGGGACATGGTGACGACCCAGACCGCCAAGTACGATCCCGACAATGCCTATTCGATCAACTACATGTGGGGCACCGTCGGAATCGGCTACAATGCTAAGAAGATCAAGGAGGTGTTGGGCGTCGACACGATCGACTCCTGGAAAACCGTCTTCGACCCGGCAAGCATGGAGAAACTTGCCAAGTGCGGCGTCTACATGCTGGATTCGCCGCAGGACATCGTACAAGCCGCCCTCAACTATCTAGGGCTCGATCCGAACAGCAGCGACCAGGCCGATCTTGCAAAAGCCGAAGAAGTGTTGCTGTCCATCCGGTCTCATGTCCGCAAGTTCCATTCCTCGGAATACATAAATGCTCTCGCGAATGGCGATATTTGTGTAGCCGTCGGCTACTCCGGCGACGTCTTTCAAGCGCGCGACCGCGCGAGCGAAGCCGGACAAGGCGTCGAGATCAACTATGTCATTCCAATAGAAGGCGCGCAAATGTGGTTCGATCAGATGGCGATCCCTGCAGATGCTCCGCATGTGGAGGAGGCCCACACGTTCTTGAATTACATCATGAGGCCCGAGGTCATCGCCAAGGCGTCCAACTATGTTTTCTATGCTAACGGGAACAAGGCCTCTCAGCCTTTGCTCAACAAGGAGATCAGCGGCGATCCAGCGATCTATCCTCCCGAGGATGTCGTGAAAAATCTTTACGTCCCGCTGCCCTATGATCCAAAGACGCAGCGGCTTATCACCCGCGCGTGGACGAGGATCGTCACCGGTCAGTGACCCGGTGCCGGCCCCGGTGCAACCGCCGGGGCCGGTCGTTTTCAGACAAGTGGAGTGGGACATGAAATCGCTTGGCAGTATTCGTAGAAGTTTTGCACCGTGGACCGACCCTAAAGCCAGGCCTTACATCTCCTTCGAGAATGTCACCAAGAGATTCGGCGAGTTCACGGCCGTCAACGAGCTTTCGCTGAACGTATACGAACGTGAGTTTTTTGCGCTTCTTGGCGCTTCCGGGTGCGGAAAATCCACGCTTCTTCGCATGTTGGCCGGGTTCGAGGAGCCGACATCGGGGCGCATACTGCTCGACGGGCAGGACCTCAGGGGCATTCCGCCCTACCGGCGTCCCGTTAACATGATGTTCCAGTCCTACGCTCTATTTCCGCATATGACGGTGGAGGCAAATGTCGCATTCGGCCTCAAGCAGGATGGAATGCCCAGGCCGGACGTTGAGAAGCGGGTCGCCGAAATGCTCGCCCTCGTGAAGCTTACCCAGTTCGCGAAGCGCAAGCCGCATCAGCTTTCCGGCGGCCAGCGCCAGCGCGTGGCTCTGGCGCGCTCCGTCGCCAAGCGTCCGAAGCTCCTGCTGCTCGATGAGCCGCTTGGGGCGCTCGACAAGAAACTGCGCGAGGAAACCCAGTTCGAACTGATGGACCTCCAACAGGAACTTGGCCTCACCTTTATGGTCGTCACACACGATCAGGAAGAGGCGATGACAATGGCCGACCGCATCGCGATCATGGATAAGGGCGAAGTGGTGCAGGTGGCGACTCCGACCGAGATATATGAAGCGCCAAGCTCCCGCTTCGTTGCCGATTTCGTCGGCAACATAAACCTGTTCGAAGGCAAGGTGCTGAGCCGCGACACGACTGGCGCCCGCATATCGAGCTCCGGTGGATTGACGATCCATACCGAAAACGCAGGCGACGCGGAAACGGGCAGGAACGTATGGTTCGCGATCCGCCCCGAGAAAATTCGAGTCTCCTCAAGGAAGCCGGCGGCGGACGGCGTAAATGCCGTTGAGGGCGAAATCTGGGATATCGCCTATCTCGGCGATATGACCGTCTTCAATGTGCGTCTCGAAGACGGCCGCATCGTCAAGACCAGCTCGCTGAACAGCGTCCGTGTTTCCGAGGATGCGCTGTCTTGGAACGACCGTGCCTGGATATCCTTCCAGCCGGACGCCGGCGTCGTTCTGACGAAGTAGGGGTGGTTATGCAGCGCGTCGTTTCAGCCCTTACCAGCCGCCTTGTCATTGCCATACCTTATCTTTGGCTGATAGCCTTTTTCCTCATCCCCTTCTTCATAGTCTTCAAGATTTCGCTGTCACAGACGGCCGTTGCGATGCCGCCCTATGTGCCCGTGCTCAACTTTTCGGGCGGCCTTTCCGCCCTTTTCAAAGGACTGAGGGAGCTGAACTTTGACAACTACATCTGGCTGACCGAGGACGCGCTCTATTTCAACGCCTATATCTCCAGCCTGGTCATTGCTTTCATCTCCACTTTCCTCACGCTGCTGGTCGGCTATCCGATCGCCTACGCGATGGCGCGCGCGCCGGCCTCGTTGCGCCCTATCCTGCTGATGCTGGTCATCCTGCCGTTCTGGACGAGCTTCCTGATCCGCGTTTATGCCTGGATCGGCATTCTAAAGCCGGAAGGGTTGCTCAACCAGTTTCTCCTGGCGACCGGCATCATCGACACTCCGCTGATCATCCTGAACACGCATACTGCGATCTTCATCGGCATCGTCTATTCCTACCTCCCATTCATGGTGCTTCCGCTTTATTCGTCGCTGGAGAAGATGGACTATTCGCTGATCGAGGCGGCGCAGGATCTCGGCTGCACGCCGATCTCGGCGTTCTGGAAAATCACCTTCCCGCTTTCTGTCCCCGGAGTTATCGCCGGTTTCCTGCTTGTCTTCATTCCGGCGGTCGGTGAATTCGTCATTCCCGATCTGCTCGGCGGCTCACAGACGCTGATGATCGGCAGGACGCTCTGGAACGAATTCTTCTCCAACCGCGACTGGCCGGTGTCGTCGGCAGTGGCGGTTATCCTGCTCCTCATTCTGGTGGTGCCGATCATGTTCTTCCAGCAGGCGCAGGCGCGCGCTCAGGAGGCCGGACGATGAACTCCACCTGGAGCCGCTTCAATATTTCGTCGATCGTTCTGGGTTTTGCCTTTCTATACCTTCCGATCCTGCTGCTCATCATTTTCTCTTTCAACGAGTCGAAGCTCGTCACCGTTTGGGGAGGCTTCTCGACCAAATGGTATGTGGCGCTGCTCTCGAACCAGGGGCTGATCGATGCCGCCTGGGTTACGGTACGGGTCGGCCTCATTTCGGCGACCGCGGCTACCATTCTCGGTACGTTGGCGGCGTTGGCGCTCACCCGCTACACGCGCTTTCGCGGCCGGATTCTCTTCTCGGGCATGGTTTTCGCGCCGCTCGTCATGCCGGAGGTGATCACCGGCCTGTCGATGCTCCTGCTCTTCGTCGCCATGGGTCTCGATCGCGGCTTCGTGACGCTTACGCTTGCCCACATTACGTTCACCATGTGCTTTGTGGCGGTGGTTGTTCAGTCGCGGCTCGTCAGTCTCGACCGCTCGCTTGAAGAAGCCGCGATGGATCTCGGCGCCACGCCCGTCTGGACCTTCTTTCAGGTCACTCTTCCCGTCATCATGCCAGCGATCGTTTCCGGCTGGATGCTGGCGTTCACCCTGTCGCTCGATGATCTTGTCACATCGAGCTTCACCGCGGGCCCCGGTGCGACCACACTGCCGATGAAGATCTACAGCCAGGTCCGGCTCGGCGTGACGCCAGAAATCAATGCCGTCTGCACGCTGTTGATAGGTGTCGTGTCAATCGGCGTGATCGCTGCTTCGATCGTCAACAAGCGGCGCGAAGTGCAGCGCCAGCGTGACGAGCAGGCGGCCCAGCGCGGATGAAATTGCAGGCGATGTCTGCCAGGACTCCAGCGCTCTTGACCTGCGCGGCCTTGCGCGTCCCAATCCCTTCATGAGTGACTTTTTCGCTTCCGATTCGAGGACAAACGCCGCCGAATACACAGTGAGCGAGATTTCCGGTGCGCTGAAACGCACTGTCGAGGACGCTTTCGGCAATGTGCGGGTGCGCGGAGAAATTTCTGGCTATCGCGGCCCGCATTCTTCAGGCCACGCCTATTTCGCGCTGAAGGACGAAAAGGCTCGGCTCGAAGCCGTAATCTGGAAGAGCGCGATGAGCCGCCTCAAATTCGGTCCCGAAGAGGGAATGGAGGTGATTGCGACCGGGCGGCTTACAACCTACCCCAATTCGTCGAAATACCAGATCGTCATCGAAAATCTTGAACCGGCGGGCGCAGGCGCCCTGATGGTGCTGCTTGAGGAACGCAAGCGGCGGCTGGCGGCGGAGGGCCTGTTCGACGCGGGCCGCAAGCGGCGGCTGCCGTTCATGCCGCGAATAATCGGTGTGGTGACTTCGCCGACCGGTGCGGTGATCCGCGATATCGTCCACCGCATCAAAGACCGCTTTCCGCTGCATGTCGTCGTCTGGCCGGTGCGCGTGCAGGGCGAAACGGCAGGAGCCGAGTTGGCGGCGGCCGTCAATGGCTTCAACGCACTTTCGCATGGCGGCCTGCTGCCGCGGCCCTGCGTGCTGATCGTCGCGCGAGGCGGCGGGAGCCTCGAAGATCTCTGGGGATTCAATGACGAGGCGCTGGCACGGGCGGTGGCGGCGTCTTCGATCCCGGTCATTTCGGCTGTCGGCCACGAGACCGATTGGACGCTGATCGACTTTGTCGCCGACATACGGGCGCCTACGCCGACCGGCGCGGCCGAAATCGCCGTGCCGGTCAAGGCTGATCTCGAAGCGACGCTCGCCACTTTGTCGGCGCGGCTGAGGGCGTGCATGTCGCGCTCACTGGACCGCCGCCGTCAGGCATCGCGCGCCGCGGCGCGCGCGCTCCCGTCGGCCGACCAGTTGCTGGCGCTGCCACGCCGGCGATTCGATGAAACGTCTAGCCGGCTTGGCCGGGCATTGACCGTAAGCACAGAAAGGAAGCGCGCGCGGCTTGGCTCGCTTCGGCTTTCGCCCGCGGTGCTGTCGCGGCGCCTCGGCGAGACGCGCAAGACCATCAATCGCGACTTGTCGCGCGCCGAGGCAGCCCTTCGCAGCCGTCTGCGCGAGCACCGGGCCAGATTTTCCCGCACGGCGGCGCGCCTGCGGCTGGAACCGGTCGCGCGGCGCCAGGAACTGCGGCGGGACGCGCTCGAAGCACTTACCCGCAGGCAGGACCGGCTGATCGGGCTCAATTTCGAACGCCTGCGAAACCGCGTCGCGCAGGTGGACCGGTTGCTCTCGACGCTTTCTCATCAGGCGATTCTCGAGCGCGGGTTCGCGCTGGTGAGTGATGCCGGGGGATCGCTGGTGAAGCGCGCTGCTGAAGTCGCTCCGGGTGCTGCCCTTGCCCTTCGCTTTGCCGACGGCACTGTGGAAGCGGTTGCGACCGGAGGAGAGGAGCAGCGGAAAGCAGCCACGAAGGGCCAGCCCAAGGCCAGGGATCCGGGCAGCCAAGGCTCCCTGTTTTAGGGTGTGTTGGGTTTCGCCAGTCGTCGTATTCGGTTTCCTACGAAATTCTTAGCAGATGGTTGTCCCAGACATAGTCGGGCATCTGAGCGGCATTGCCGGAGGAACCGATCACTTCACCGGTACCCGTCGTTGCCATGAAAGCGGCTCTATCAGGGGCGATGCCGCAAACTTCCCTGAGAGATGATGTTGACCGAACGGTCCCCGTAGTCGCGTCGATGACGACCAGGCAGTTGCCCTGCGGGGAGGAGACCGCGATCGTTCCTGCCGATGAATTGCTGGCGACGGAGCCGATGTAGTTGCGCAGGCCGCCGAGTATCTTTTCCGGCATGTCGAGCAGTTGCAGGTTAGCGCCCTGCCGTGCCTTGCCGAAGAGAAGCGGACGGTCGGCGGGCGGCCCCTCATACTGGCAGCCGAACCAGACGCTTCCCGCTGCGTCGATATCCATGTGGCGGATCGACAATTGATGAAGGTCGGGAGGGAGGAAATGCTGTTCCACCAGATCGCCGCTCATACGGTCCACAAACACCATCGATGGTTTCATCGTTGACAGGTTGAGCTTCGCACGCCCGAAATCCGGATGGGTCTCTATGCCTCCGTTGGCAATTGCCAGTGTTCTGCCGTCCGGCATGAGCATCATCTCGTGTGGATCAACGCCATGGGTCGGGAACTCGCCAATCCGGCGAAAATCGCCCTTGGCGTCGTAGACCCCAATCATGCCGGCCGCATTTTCGAAATCGTTTTCCGTCGCGTAGAGGAGCCCCCCATCGGGCGAGAATACGCCGTGGCCGAAGAAGTGCCGGCCGGCCGCGCTGGTTATCGTTAGCGGTGGCTTGTGCTTTGCATGGTCGAACACGACCGCAAAGGTCCCTGGCCGCCGGGCGAAGACGACCGCGCGCCGCGTTTTCGGATCAAAGGTAACGTCGTGTCCGCGGTCAGGCAGTTTCGTCGAAGACAGGATTGTGAAATCTTCGGAAAGCACCGCCACACCGTAGGTGCCGTCGCGGTGCTGGCAGGCCGCAGCAAACACCGCACCGGCTGCCTCAAGCGCGTGAAGGGCGCCAGGCGCCAGTGCTGCGGCAAAGCCTGCGCCCGCGGCCTTCAGGAAGTCCCGCCGATCCATCAGGTGCATGTTCAGCCCCGTTCTGATCTGACATTTGCCCTAAAGCGCATTGCTTCGAAACGGATTTCATGAGACGCGCTTTAGGCTATTGTCTTTGTGCGACATGCTCTAATCCCCGTCGAGCGAGGAAAAACCGGCGGTCAGGCCGAGTTCGCCGGCAAGGCGCGTACCAAAAAGTTCAGAGAGGCTCGACGTCACGAGGCCGAAATAGGCAAGCTTGCTGCGTTGCTTCGGTTCATCCAGCGCTTCCGCGATCGGACCTTCGACTGCCGTGGCAGCATTGATCGCATTGCCGAATTCGAAATCGATCGACTGCACGATCCAGCGTTTCTCGTCAGGCAGCGTTGCAGCGATTCCCGACGCGTCGAACAGGGCCTTCATTCCTCGGATGTTGCCCGCCAGTCCGTTGGCGGTATTACCCGAACGCCAGAACGCCGCCTGCCTTGGCCTGTCGTCCTCATGGCTCTTGCCCAGAAAGCCACCCAGCCGCTGGTCGCGAACAAGTTCCAGTCCATTGACGAAGACTTCCAGCAACTCGGTCAACGCCTCGTCATCGTTGTGGTAGAGCGGATTGTCTGGGCCTGGCTTGCTCCAGTTGCCCGCGAAGCCGTTGGGGTCTGCCCACTGCGCTTCAAGCGCGTCGGCAATCTTGTCAAGGTTTTTTGCGATTGCCGCGCCGTATGCGCAGCGGAAGGTGCCACTGTTCTCAGCCAGTCCTTCCGCGCCGGTGGCAAAGAGCAGGAACTCCAGCGCTCCGAGCCCTTGCAGCGCAACACTCTTGCCTTGCAGTTCTCCCGCGTCCGCCGCCGAGGCGTCTTCAGAGGCGAGCAGCTTTTGCACCTGCTTCAGGCCGATGCCCTTGCGATCCGGCCAGAACAGGATGCGCTCCAGCCTGTTGTCCTGGGTGACCGGACCGAACCGGATGATCTCGACCTGCGACCAGGCAGCGACCGCACGGGAGAACGCATGGCGCGCGTTGCCAAGTGACGAGCCTGAGGGTTGGGCGCAGAGGTCGTCGAGGCCCTCGTGAAGCGCCTTTGTCGCGGCATGGAATTCCTTGTAGGCAGGTCGCACGAAAGCTTCGGTTGCCTGGCTGACGATCACCTGCGCATCGATCGTTTTTGCGGGCGTGGCCGTCGCCGGCAGTAAAATCAGCAGGCCGAGAGCGACGGCTCGGAGCATTAGAGCGACTCCAGGAACTTGATCAGTGCATCCCGGTCCTCTGCGGGAAGGCCCTCGAACCCTTCGCGTGCCTTCCGCCCTTCGCCGCCGTGCCAGAGGATCGCCTCGGCAAGGTTGCGCGCCCGCCCGTCGTGAAGAAAGAAGGTGTGACCGTTGACCCGTTTCGTCAGGCCGATGCCCCAGAGCGGCGGCGTACGCCACTCCGTGCCGGTAGCGTCGCCTACGGCCTGCCCATCGGAGAGACCGTCCCCCATGTCATGCAACAGGAAATCCGAGTAAGGCCAGATCAGCTGGAACGCGAGCGCCTTGTTCGGCGCGTCGCGGCGTGTGACAAATTTGGGTGTGTGACAGGAAATGCAGCCGAGTTCATAGAAAATGCGTTTGCCGGCGAGCACGTCCGCCGCGTCAGCCGCCCGTCGTGCGGGAACCGCAAGGTTCTGCGAATAGAAGGTGACCAGATCCATCACCGGGGGCGGCGCTTCTGTAGTGCCCAGGCGCTCCTGCACCCCGCTGGGCAAGGACAGGCATTGCTGTTCCGCCTCCGTGCAGTCGCCCCAGTATCTCGGCACCTCCGGCGTCGAGATACCGATGTCGCCCGCGAAGGCGCTTGCTGACTGCTGGCGGATCGAGGGCGTCGACGCCTTCCAGCCGAAACGCCCGAGCGTTAGTTCGCCGCTCAGCGCATCGCGCACGACAGAGGGTTTGCCGGAAATTCCGTCTTCGTCCCTGTCTTCGGGGTCGGCCCTCGCAAGGATATCGGCGGGATGGATCTGCTCGACCAGTCCGAGCCCGATCATGGGCGGCGTCACGCGTGGGGAAAGCGTGGTGGCAGGATGCAGTGGACCGTGTGAGAGGTTCGTTACGCTGTAGGCCGGTTTGCGCAGCGACAGAACGGTGCCGTCGCCAAGCGTGACGGGAACCTCATCATAGGAGATCGCCATTCGGCCTTCGCTGGCCAGCCCCGGCACCGCCAGATCCTGCAACTGCCCGCCATAGGTCGGATCGGGGAAGTTCAGCGCCTTCTTCGTTGACAGCGCCTGCCGTTCTTCCGCGGTCTCGGCCTGTCGCGCCAAGCGCAGAAACATCGAGGTGGCGTCGGAATTGCCTTCGGGCGGATGGCCGCGCCCGTCTTTCAGGTGGCAGCTTTGGCAGGCTCGCGCATTGAAGAGGGGACCAAGTCCATCGGACGCCTGGGTGGACGAGGGCGACGACACCCAGAGCTTGCGGAACAGCGCGTTGCCGAGCTTGAAGGTGGCCTCTTCCTCGAACGTCAGATTGGCCGAGGAATGCGAGAACGCATCCTGGTTGACAGGCTTGCGCGAGGTTGCGGCGCCACCCTCCATAGGCTCGAACTGCTCGGCTTTGGAGAAATCCGTTGTCGGCCTGGTAACGGCGATGACACGGCTGTGGTCCTGCGGGCTCAGATCAGTCCGCTCGAAGCCGGGGGCCAGGCGAGCCTTGCCCTCGGTAGAACCTTCGGTCACCGCGCCGGCGGCAAGAGCAAGGACAATGAGCGACGTCGCGCAGGCACCAAACCACCGGCTCATACGTGCGTTGCTTCGCTCCCCTTTCCGATGATGATGTGGCCGTGGCAAATCAGCCTGTCCTTGCTGCGGATGGCCGTCGGCGCCGTGGGCACAGCTCAGCCGGCCGGACGCTCCCGCGCCCTATTGGAAAACCTTGTCGGGCGCATCGAGGCTGTCCGAACCCTCAAAGACAATCGCCTCGAGCTTCAGCGCTGCTACGGCTCGCTCGACCGACCTTGTCTGGTCGATCAAAGCGTCGATCGCCGCCTGCACTGCCGCGTTGCCATCGGCATTACCCTCGCCGATCTGCTGATCGTAGGCCTCGCCGCCTTCAGCGCGCTTCTTGATGGCCTCCATCTTCGCCACCGTTGCCTCAAGCTTCGACAACAGGTCTGCGTCAATCGCGGCATCCGCCTCCTTCACGAGCAAGGCGATCGACGGTCCCTCGACCGTCGTTCCATCCACGCGCGAGTATCTGCCTTGATAGACGTTGCGGATGCCCACCGCGTCATAGAGATGCGAAATATGGGTGTTGTCAGAGAAGCAGTCATGCTCCTCTTCCGGGTCGTGCAGGATGAGGCCGAGTTTCATGCGCTCGCCTGCGAGTTCGCCATAAGAGAGCGAGCCCATTCCCGTGAGGATCGTCGCGAGCCCAGCCTTCGGGTCGCCATCGAGCAGGCCCTTGCGGGCAGCGCCTTCCGGGCCCCAGTTGCCGACCATTTCCTTGAGATCGGCGACCAGCAGGTCCGAAGCCGCAGCGAGATACGCGGCGCGCCGGTCGCAATTGCCGCCTGTGCAGTTGGCTGTGTCGAAGTCGGAATAGGGGCGGTTGCCCGCGCCGGGGTTGGTGCCGTTCAGGTCCTGCCCCCACAGCAGGAATTCGATGGCATGGTAGCCGGTGGCGACATTCGCCTCGATGCTCCCGGCCTCCTGAAGCGTGCTGGAGAGCAGCTCCGGCGTGATCTTCGAAGTGTCGGCGGTCTTGCCGTTGATTTCGATCGACGGGTTCGCGATCACGTTGGCGGTGTACAGCGTGTTCTCGTCCGAATCCGTTCCATAGCTGACGTCCACGTAGTCGATTAGACCTTCATCCAGCGGCCACGAATTCACGCGCCCTTCCCAGTCGTCGACCAAGGCGTTGCCGAAGCGATAGGCCTCTGTCTGTTGATAGGGGATGCGGGCCGCCTTCCAGGCTTCGCGGGCCGCATTCAGGGTTTCGCCGGAAGGAGTGGCGATCAGTGCTTCGGCCGCCTTGTCGAGCAAAATCGCGGTCGCAAGCGCATCCTCGTATTCGGCGAGCGCAATATCGGCGTAGGTCTTCAGCACGGCCTTCGGATCGGTTTCAGCCTTGGCAGGCAGCACGAAAACAGCTGCTGTCAGAACCGCCGTAGCGGCGATTGCCGGGAGCCTTCCGGCACGTCGCATCATAGCGAAGGTCAAAGCGGTCTCCTTTCTTGGATGAGCAGGATGAAACTTGGCAGCAGGCACCCACCAGCACGCTGCCATAAAGCCGCAAAGTTAGACAGAGTCAATGGTGTTTTTGCAAAAAATGTCCTTTAAATCAATAGCTTAGAATTATTCTAAACTACTTTTGTCAAGTTTTATGCTCAGTTACCTTTGGGCGCGCCGATTGGCCGCCCGATCAGGCCTGCCAGAGCCTTTGCGAGCCGTCGTCCGGCGCTGGGCTGCATAGGCCGTGCAGGCTCTTTACTCGGCAAAGGCGCGTATGTAGTCTTGAACTTGTCTAGAATGGATTTGCGCTAACGCGCGAAAAGCGAAAAAAGTCAGAGCGCGCTGAAGTCATAGCGCTCTGGGTCGGAACCGAACCTTTTGCGCTGGGTCAAGACTCAACGCTTGTAATGTTTCCGACGCTTCTTGAGAGGCGCGAATCCGTGATGGTCTGGAGGCCGGAACGATGGGCCTGACACGCCGCGATTTGTTGATTGCCGGCTGCTCGGGCAGCGCCATGCTTGCCTGCGCATTTGCCCCGGCGGCGCACGCTTCCGCCAGCGACGACGTGATGGACATCGTTGCGCAGCTTGCCGAAGGCAGCATCAAGCTTTCGGATCGCGTTCACCTGATCATGCCGGCTAAGTTCCCTACGGGCTACACCGTACCGATGGAGATAGAAGTCGTCAGCCCTATGACCAATGACGACCATGTGAAGTGCGTGCGCGTATTTGCGCCTGAGAATCCTTTCATCGAAGTCGCCGGGTTCAACTTTGCTCCGCAGCGCAGCGTTGCCCGCGTATCGACACGCATCCGCTTGGCGAAGCCGCAATTTGTCGTCGCGGTGGCCGAGATGAATGACGGCAAATTGCTGGCGGCCAAGACATGGGTCGACGTCGCAAGCAATGGCTGTACCTAAAATCCGTGAGGAAGGTGGATTTGTGACGACCCCGCAACCACGCGTCATCGTACCGGCAACCGCCGCCAAGGGGGAGGTATTTCCGGTCAAGACGATCATCAGCCACGAAATGGAAACCGGGCTGCGTACGGATGAAAACGGAGTGGTGATCCCCCGCAAGATCATCAAGAGGTTTACCTGTGTCTATGCCGGCAAGGAGGTGTTCAGCACCGATCTGCACGAGGCTATTTCGGCCAATCCCTTTTTCGAGTTCTTTCTGGTGGCGACGGAAACAGGCCGTTTGGATTTCATTTGGGAAGAAGACGGCGGCAGCCTTTTTTCGTTGTCTCACGATCTGGTGGTCAGTTGACATCGCAAACCGAGCGCAGGGAAGTTTGGGTTCGCCGCAGGAGCGCATGGCAGGCCCCATCGTGCGCCGAACTCGTGATTGCAGCCGGCGCTGCGCTGCTCGGCACTGCGTCGGTCGCGGCCGCGGGCGAGGGTCAGGGTGTTCAGATCGCAGCCGCGTGCGCGTCCTGTCATGATCCTGCCGGGGGCGGGCAGGGCATCCCCAAGGTGGACGGGCTTGACGAGAAGACGCTCATCCGGGCGATGCAGGCTTTTCGGGCCAGCGGAACGCCGAGCCACGTAATGCATGCCGTCGCCCTGTCACTGACCGACGAGGAAGTTGCCAGCGTGGCGCGCTACCTTGCCTCGCGCGGCGACAAGGCGGGTTCGCCATGAAGAACTGGACGCGACGTGAGTTCGTGGGCCTGACGGGAGCGACACTGCTCGCCGCGCGGGGCCCGAAACTGGCGCAAGCACAGGCCGCGCCACGCGTCGTCGTAGTCGGCGGCGGCGTCGGCGGCGCGACGGTGGCCAGATACCTCGCCGCCAGCACTGCGGCAATCGACGTGACACTGATAGAGCCACGCGAGCGCTATATTACGTGCTTCTTCAGCAATCTCTACCTGGCTGGTCTGCGCACGCTCGATTCACTTTCCCACGACTACCGGGCGCTTGCTGAAAAATCCGAGATCAAAGTTGTCCACGAAGCAGCAACACGCATCGATCCCGATGCAAAGACGGTTGACCTGCAAAACGGCACGCGGCTCCCCTACGACCGACTGGTCCTCGCTCCGGGCGTCGCTTTCAAGTTCGACGCCCTTGAGGGCTACGACGAGGCGGCGGCGCAGGTCATGCCGCATGCCTGGAATGCGGGGCCGCAGAGCGAGTTACTACGAAGGCAGTTGGAAAGCATGGACGACGGCGGCGTTTTCCTGATTGTCGTTCCGCCGGACCCTTTCCGGTGCCCGCCGGCTCCCTACGAACGGGCATCTCTCGTTGCCTATTATTTCAAGCAGTACAAGCCAAGGTCCAAGATCCTCATTCTGGATGCCAAGGATGCCTTCAAGCCCCAGGATGTGTTTCAGGAAGCCTGGGCGCGCCACTATCCCGGAATGATCGAGTGGCTGCCAGCCCAGTTCACCGGCGGGGTCAAGGCGGTGGACGTGAAAACTCGTTCGGTGATTACGCAGGGCGCGATGTTCAAGGCCGCGGTCGCAAACGTCATCCCGGCGCAATCCGCCGGAACTTTGGCGATCCAGGCGGGCCTTGCCGACGAGTCCGGCTGGTGCCCGGTCGATCCGGCAACGTTCGAGTCGAAGTTGCTGCCGAATATCCACCTCGTCGGCAACTCCATTATTGGAGGCGATATGCCGAAGTCAGCCTTCTCGGCGAACAGCCAGGCCAAAGCATGTGCGTTCGCTATTGCCGCAGCATTGACGGAATCGCCACTCTTTCCGCCGCACCTGTTCAACTCCTGCTATACGTTTCTTGCGCCCGACGACGCCTTCACCAACGCCTTGAACTTCAAGCCGGACGCCGAAACCGGCAAGATCAAGGTCGTCGACAGCTTCGTCAGCAAGGTCGGGGAAAGTGCTGAAGTTCGCCGGCAGAGGGCGCGCCAGGCGGTCGGCTGGTATGCCGCGTTCACCCACGACACCTTCGGCTCATAGAGCAATTCCAGGAAAAGCGGACCCGGTTTCCGTCCGGAATTGCGTAAAGACAAAAAGATAGAGCGGTTCACCGGTTCTGTCAGAGCGGGAACCGCTCTAGCAAGTCTTATCCACGTTCGACTGCAGAACGGTTCATTGCAGAAACAGCAAGACCACGGCGGGCGCCGACCGGCTCCGCACCTGACGTCCGTGTCCGTACGGAAATGGGACCGGGCAACCGGGAGAGCCGCAGCGAATTGACGACCAGCAAAAGGCTGGAGCTTGCCATGATGCCAGCGGCAAGGATCGGCTGCAGCACTCCGAGCGCTGCAAGCGTCAGGGCGATCAAATTGTATCCGAACGCCCACATAAGATTGGTGATGATGGTCCGTCGCACCATCCGAGCCACGGAGACAACCCACGGCAACAGCCATAGTCCGCCCGAGGGCAGCACGATGGCAGCGGTTTCGCGCGCAAGGTCGGTGGCGGAACCGACTGCGATGCCGATATCGGCGTCGGCAAGCACAGGCCCGTCATTGAGGCCGTCGCCAACCATCGCCACGACCGGATAGGTTTGGCGGAGGCGGTCGAGTGCATCGCGCTTCCCCTCAGGCGTCACCCCGGCCACGACATCGGCAACACCTACCGCAGCGCCGACCCGATGCGCCGCCTGCTCCAGATCGCCGGTCAAAATCGCCACTCGCAGCCCGAGGCCGCGCAATTGCTCGATCGTCGAACGTGCTTCGGGCAGCGGCGTATCGTCGAGCGCCAGCACAGCATGAACGCGCCCTGCCCAACCGACGTAGACCAGCGAATGGGCACTCACCTCCAGCCGCCCCGCACGCTGGCTCAAGCCTGAACCAGGTTGCCAGCCAAGGTCCCGCATGAAGGCGGCGTTTCCCGCCGCCACCGTTTCACCTGCCATGATTCCGCGGAGGCCGCGGCCGGGCACCGCGCTGACATCCCGGACGATAGCCGGCGCGACGCCTCTCAGGTTGGCAGCCATGAGGATCGCACGCGCATACCAATGTTCGGAATGGCGCTCCAACCCGGCCGCGCGGGCAAGCACCTCATCGCTCTCCGCTCCCTCGACATCGATGCCGACAATGCGTGGATTTCCGGACGTGAGCGTCCCTGTCTTGTCGAAGGCAAGCAACCGGCAGCGGGCAAGAGCCTCCAGCGCGGCAGGTTCGCGAACGAGGCAGCCTCGGCGGGCCAGCAGTCCGATGCCGAGCGAGGTCGCTAGCGGGGCGGCAAGGCCCACCGCGCACGGGCACGCTACCACCAGCACCGCGAGACCAACCAGCAACGCCTGGTCGAAGGGGAGCGACCTGGCCCACAAAACCGTCGTCAGTCCGCCGAGAGCCAGGACAAACGGCACGGAGATGCCAACCACCCGATCGGCGACGCGTTGCAGCTGGCTTGGCCGGGAGAGCGCTTCGCGTACCGAGCGGCAGATCTTCGCCCAGCGGGTCGCGTTGCCCGCCCCCTCACTTTTGATCAACAGCGGTCCGTCGAGATTAACGCTCCCGGCAATCATCGCGGAGCCAATCCCCTTGACGACGCGCCGGCTCTCACCGGTAATCACCGCTTCGTCCGTGTGCGACTGGCCCTCGACGACCATGCCATCAACGGGCACGCGCTCGCCGGGGCGAACCCGGATCAGCATGCCGGGTCCGATCTCGCG
The DNA here is from genome assembly GCA_963813315.1 of uncultured Alphaproteobacteria bacterium. GTDB lineage: Bacteria > Pseudomonadota > Alphaproteobacteria > Rhizobiales > Rhizobiaceae > CAWEYO01. Next base: position 47,299 of record CAWEYO010000001.1, read on the forward strand.
TACAGGGCGGTCGCATTTCGATGCCGTCTTCAACGACCGTTGCGCTTTCGCTTTCGGCGGCCAGCAGCGGTTCAAGGTCGCGCGCCGCCTTGGCTCGACCGGAGGCCTCGATGAAGCTGCCGAGGGTAAAAAGCATCAGCACCATGGTGGCCGTGTCAAAATAGACATGCTGGCTCCCCCCCATCGTGGCGAAGGCTGAATACGCATAGGCAGCGGCCACACCAATGACGACGAGCGCAGAGGACGTGATGCGTCCCTGCCTTGCACTGACAAGTGTTTCGCGTAGATGCGGCTCCCCGAGAATGACCAGGGCCGGCGTCGCGAAGATCCACAGGAGCAGGTTGATCCAGGGGATCAGCCAGGGATCGGCGTCGAAAGCGCCCGCATAGACCACCAGGCTGATCAGCATGACGTTCATGGAAAGAAAACCGCCGACACCGAGCCGGATCAGGAGCCAGGTCGCCTCAAATTCCTCGTTCCTCCCGCTTTTGACCTGAAAGGCGATACAGCAGCCATAGCAGCAGAAAGAGCAGGTTTCGCCGTCAAGCGTCCGCTGCATCGGGCGCAACCCGAGCGGCAGGCGGCAATGGGTGCAGAAATTGCCGGAAACCGCTGTCATTGGGCATCCGCCGCCGCGTAGCCAGCATATTCGGCATTCGCGTGATGGCTGTGATGGGCATCGTAGGTGACGATACCGCGCCAGATCGTGATCAAACCCAGCGCGAGAATGCAGCTGCCGGCAAGCCATACTCCTCGCTGCCGCCACACCGGCGCCAGGACACGCCCTAGTCCGCCCATCATCAGCATCGCCGGAAACGTTCCGAGGCCAAAAGCCAGCATGACCAGAAAACCGGAAAGCGGAGCGGCCGTGCTCCCCGCTTGAGCGGCGAATGCATAGACAAGAGGGCAAGGCAGGAAGCCGTTGAACACACCAAGCGCGACCGGAGCCGCCCGGCTCCGGGTCGCAAGCAAACTGCGCAAGGACATGGCAAGCGTGCTCCCGCCAAAACCCATGGCGGCACGCCGGAAGCCGTGGAACAGGCCGAAGAACTGCAACGCCATGGCGATCATGAGCAACCCGGCGACAATGGCGAGGACCCGCTGTGCCGTGTCGAGCAGTACGCCGGGCGAATTTGACACGGCATGGCCCAGCGCGCCGGCCAATGCGCCGAGAAAGCAGTAGGTTGTCAGGCGACCGAGATTGTAAAGAAGGTGGCGTCCGGCGGTCGCGACGCCTCCGCGCGGATCGTGACCGAGGGCGCATGCAAAGCCCCCGCACATGCCGATGCAATGAAAGCTGCCAAGGAACCCGGCAGCGAAGATCACCAAGTAGTAGGCCGTCATCTGCGAACGATCCTATGGTGGCTGCTCGGCCCTGCTACCGCCAGATGAGCCAGGCAACCCACACGAAAAATCCAATGTGCACGACCGCGCCGCCGACAAAGGCGATCACTTGGAAAACGCTCGCATCTGCAAAGGAAAAGGCGGTTTCGGGAAGCATGCGATTCCTCCGGATCAGAAAGCGGCAAGCAAGATGTTCGAGGTAAGCGCCGAGACCAGCATGACGAGGTTCAAGACCGCGGCTACCAGTAAGATTCTAGCTGCCAACATTTCACACTCCCATTGACCCCGGCTGGACTAGGGTGTGTTGAGATTCAGGTCAGGCCGAGCCGAAAATGGCGGTTTTCGAGAACCGGCCCGCAGCGTACGTTTGGGTACGTGAGTACCGGAAGCGGATAACACTGCCATTTGCGGGCCGGCATAACCTGAATACCATTACACCCTAGCCGATCCGTCCGGGTCCGACCCCGCCCCAGTAATGGTAAGCGTAGTAAAGTCCCCAGACGAACATGATCCCATAGACAACCAAAAGCCAGATCGGCAGGTAACCGTGGCGTGCTTGCAGATGACCACCGCCATAGTCTTCCAGATCGTCAATATGCGAGTGTTCACTCGTCTTGTTCGGCGTGGGTTCGCTTGTCGTCACTTTCTATCTCCCTTTCGCAGAACCTGCGGGATGCCTCGTCAGCGCCGTGGAACGCACCGGACAGAACGGCCCAGACAAAAACGCAAAGCGCCCCAAGGCTCATCAGCATCGCGCTCGCATAGGGTCCGGTAATCTCAAAACCTTCCATGGCTCATGTCCTTCGAACGAAGTCCTTTGCGCGGATCAAGAACCTCCGCCGCCTTTCGCCGCCGGGGCGGCGCTGCCTGGAACATACGCTGTCGCCGGAGTGGGCGCCTGAAGCGCAAGATCGTTGAGTGCAGCGCGCTCCGCCTCCCCGATTGCCAGCGGTTCGCGCGTCAGCGGATCCTTGTAGGCGGAAAGAGAAAGAACGTAATAGGAAAGCGCCCACCGGTCCTCCTCGGGCAACGCATCCCTGTAGGATGGCATGGGCGTGCCGCTCAGCCCGGTTGTCATGGTGCGGAAGATATCCTCGACCGCCGGTCCCGACTTGAACTGTCCGCTGGTAAGATCGGCCGGGACGATGGCGAAGCCGAGGTCGTCCTTTAGACCGGCAGCCTTCTCTCCATCGCCCTTTCCGCCCTGGCCATGGCATTCCCAGCATTTCGCGACCTGCCAGACTTCCTTGCCGCGATCGAGGATCTGCTGGGATGGAGCCGGCGGGGTTCCGATATAAAGGGGCGCGCCGGGCGGCTCCTCGACAAAAAATGCATAGGGCTGGGCCGGATCGGACCGGTCCACTGCCAGAACATACTTGATGTACTGGATCACCGCGAGGCGGTCATTGAGGGGCAGGTCATACCAGGCCGGCATCCCAGTTCCGCGCACGCCCCGCGTAATCGTGCGGAGCAGATCGCCATCGGTCGGCAAAGGCTCCTTGGTCAGCCTGAACTTGAATACGGCGGCATTGAAGTCGCGCGGACGCTGGTTGAAAAGGAAGGTTGCGGCCGGCCCGTTTCCGTCGCCGGTCTTGCCGTGGCAGCCAAGGCAACGCCGCTCATAGACCTCCTGGCCGTGCTGGATCCATTCCTCCGAGCGCGGAAGTGTGGCATCCATGACTTCGAGCTGCTGAGGCTCGAACAAATCGCGCCATTTCCCACGGTTCATGCCGAGTTTCTGAACATAGGCGACGAGTGCTTCCAGGTCCTCCGTCTCGGCGGCGATCTGGATGCTTTCGAGCTTGAACTCTTCGTTCGGCAACTGAATGACAGGCGCCTTGTCGCGCGCTCTCCTGGGCACGAACAGCAGGCCGTCCGAACTAGGCGTCAGTCTGATCTGTTGCTTGCTGGCGAAATCAAAAAGCGCTTCCGTCCTCGGCGTCTTTTGCAAGGTGCGGCCGCCGGCTCCATCGTCAACGATGCCCACACGCTCTTGCGGAGTGTCGAACAGGCCGCGATAGGGCGCCATCACCGAATCCGGTGACAACATTCGCGGGTCCCAAAAATGAGCGTAGTGCCATTCGTCGCTGTACTTCAGGCCGACGCGCAACAGATCCGGGCCGATGCGCCGTGTGCCGAACAGGTGCGGCACGTCGTAGGCAAACTCGCCCGAACTCGGCCACCGGACCCCAACGGCGCGTTTCGCCGGTTACCGGGCGAACGAATTGTGAATGGCAGTACCAACAGCCTTCGCGCAGATAGACAGCGCGACCGCGCTGCTGCAGCGGCGAGTAGTCGGTCGCGTCAGTGATCATCCATTTCAACTGGCCGAGATCCGTACGAACGACCGAGCTGACACGGGTGGTTCGCGCGGACGGCTCGAAGAAAGGCAGGAAGCCCTGGGTAATCAAGGCCGCGAAGAAGCAAAAAATGCCCGCGACCAGTGCAACGAAGCGGCCGCTCATTCCGCGGCTCCACCGACTGGAGCGGGGGCGACACCGAAGCCTTCGCGTTCCTCCGAGGGTGCAGGCCGTGTGAGTGCCGTCAGCATCAGATTGATGACGAGGAGCGTCATCCCGATATCCATGCTGACGCCGGCTACAGTGCGTACGAACCAGTACGGCCTCATCGACAGCACCGAATCGAGCCATTCAGTGCCTGCCATCCATTGAAAGCCTTGGTTCAGGCCCCCCGCAGTCAGCACGAGCCCCATGGTGGAGATGCCGGCCGTGATCAACCAGAAGGCCCAGTTGCCCATCCTGAACGACCAGAGCTCGCGTCCGCATGCGCGCGGCCAGACGTAGAGGAGTCCGCCCATCGCCCACACCACGAATGTGCCGAAGACAGTAAGGTGGGAATGCGAAATGACGAAGTCGGTGAAATGGGTGGGCTGCTGAATCTGGCGCAGCGCCTCCGTCGATCCCTGAAAGCAGCCGAAGAGGTACATGATCGCGCCCATGATCAGGAACTTCGCCGGCAGGTTTCTTCCAAAGCCGTCCCAGCGGCCCATCACCGTGCCAAAGAAGTTCACGAGCACCGTCCACACCGGAATGATCAGCAGCATCGAGGTCACGATCGCGATCGTCTCGGCCCAGTCAGCGATCGGGCTGTAGAGATAATGATGTATGCCTACGAAAGGATAGAACAGTGCGAGCGACCAGAAGCCGACAAGTGAAAGCTTGTGGGCGTAGATCGGATTTCGCACGCTGAGCGGCAGGAAATAGTAAATCAACACATAGCCGGCCGGCGTCAACCAGAGGCCGACGATGTAGTGAATGTAGAGGCCGTGGAAGGCGGCGCTGTTGATGCCGGTGATCATGTAAGGCAGAAAAATGCCAAGCACGAGATTCATTGTCGTCCAGATGAACGCGCCGATGAGATACCAGAGCGCGACATAAAGCGGCGGCTCCAGGCGCCTCGCAATGGTGATCAGAAATTGTGCGGTCGCGACAGCGCAGACGACGAAGATCGGAACCTTTGCGAACAGCGGGAATTCTCCCGCCTCGAGGCCGTGGTTCTCGCCGAACGGCAACGAGATCAGGGCTGCCGCTGTGGTGATGTTCCAGAGCCAGGCGAGTGGAACCGTCCACTGCGACCATGGCACCCGCACACCGCACAGCCTGGGCACCAGATAGTAGCATTCACCTATGAAGAGCGAGGAAAACGCGCCAAAGATCACGCCATTGACGTGCACCGGACGCAACCTGCCGAACGTAGTCTCCAGATGGGTCCCGAGATAGTCGGGGAAGTTGAAGAGGCCCGAGAGGACGACACCGACCGAGGGGGCGACCAATAGCCAGAACATGCCCCAGTAAAGCCACGTTCGAACGCCTCGCCAGTCAACCAACGCATCGAGATCAACACCAGCGAATCTGCCGCGGAGCAGTGCCCCCGTGTCTGACACAATACCTCCCCCAAGCTGCGCGGCTGCCGTGCAACCGTTCCTAACCCGTCCCGGCATCGTCTCCGAAACCGGGCGCGATGCCTTTACACGCGGGCGCGGCAGAGCCCCGCCCGCGAAGGTTGCTAGAGCGGCGGACGCATTTTCGGAATCAGCGCTGCCGCTCTATCTCTTTGTTTGAGCATCGGATTTTTCCCGAAACCGGTTCCCACTTTCGGGTCCGATGCTCTAGTACTGGCCGGGCACCAGCACCGAGCCGGTGTTCGACCAATAGATGTACGCCTCCAGAGCCTTCATCGCTTCGGAATCGGATTCGATCTTCTCGCCCTGGTTCGGCTTCTCGATGCACCAGTTGATCATGTCGCGCAGCGTTGCGAACTTGCCCACCTGCGCCTGGAACTTCGGGAACGAATGCGGATGCGTATCGGATGCCATCGGATGGCACATCGCACAGGCCCATCCGGTGGTGGACAGAGTGACGCCAAGCTGCTTCGCCGTCGCCCCGTCGCCATGGAAGAGGAGATCTCCCTTCTTGACCTCCGCCAGGAAGGCTTCCTGATATGCTTTCAGCTGCTGCGGCGTCACAGGGTCCTTGTGGGCGCTGGCTGGCAACATCAGCGCGGCCACAACTGCCCCCGCAAGGGAGCATTGCCGCAGGCAGAGGAATGTCGAATGGGTCGTCATGGCCATTCCTCCTATGGATTTGCAAACGGATACATATTGTCGGCGATGCGCGGCCGAATGACTTCGGCAATGCTCTTGTCGTGGTCAGCCTCCGACTGGACGAAGACCTCCTTGCGGCCCCACATGACGTACTCGGTTTCGACGTCGTCATTGGCGGAGACGCTCCACTTGCCCCAGCCGACGCCGTCGAAAGGATCACCGGGATCGACACGGATCATCGGTTTCGTCAGTTTCGGCACCCCTTCCGGAGCGTATGGCCACGGCCAGGATGTCGCCAGCATACCGATCGATCGCATGGTGCCGATCTCATTGTAGAGTACCTGATGCACATGGCCGTGGATGTTTGTGACCTTCGTGTACGGCTTCAGCACCTCATGCACTTCGCGCCAGTCACGCACCCAGAAGTTCCAGGGCGGATAGTATTCGTACAGGGGATTGTGGCTGAAGATAATGACCGGCTTGTCCTTGCCCCAATCCTTCAGTGTCGCTTCCATCCAGTCGAGCTGGTCGCGACCGACACCGGCCCACGGTCCGGCGACGGTGCCGTCCAGTGCCGACATGTGGCCCATCCGCTCCTCTGGAGTCATGTTCTTGGCTGTCCAGTAGTCCGGGCCACGGCTCACGGTGTCGAGACCGATGAAGCGCACGCCTTTGAGATCGAAGGTCCAGTTGCTCTGGCCGAACAGCTCCATCCACTTCTTGCCCATGTCGAGATACCAGTCGTGCTCGCCAGGGATAAAGTGCTTCGGAATGTTGACGTCCTTCAGCAGTTCGACGCCGAGCTCAAGCTCTTCGATCTTGCCCAGTTGGGCCAGGTCGCCGCCGAATATCAGGAACTCCGCGGGCGGATCCATTGCCTGGACATCTTTCGCGGCGCGTACCGTCTTGTCGACGAAGCGCGTGTTGAGTGATTTCGGATAAAGATGCGTGTCCGAAATCCAGGCGAATTTGAATGGCGCCTCGGCGGCATTGGCAACGTCGATCGTGTTCAGCAGCGGCCACCATGAGAAGGTCTGGCCTACGGTGGCGGCACCAAACAGGAGAGACTTGTGGATGAACGTGCGCCGGGTGATCCTCACCGAGTTGTCCGGGCGCACTCCGGGCGTCTGCAGCACCGCATGGATCTCGCGACGCAGGCGGTCAAGCTCGTCAGACATTGGGTATCCTCCTGGCCCATGGACCGGTCAAAAAGCCACCGATCCGAGACGAGATGGACGCAGTCTTCGGCTGCGTCAATATTTTGTTATTGCACTCCTACTGTTCTTTCAGTTCGACTTCCAAAGTTGTTGGCTTTCCGCTTGCGACCGTGACCGGAGTCTCGATTGGTCCGGTGAAAGATTGCACTGCGACCAGTTTGTACTCGCCCGGCGGTACGTCGGTGATGCTGAACTTTCCATCCGCGCCGGTAACCGCGTAGTACGGATTGTCCACCACGTAGATCCAGCCTTCCATCCAGCCATGCGCGTCGCAGTCTATGCGGACCGTACCCGCGCGAGGCAGCTCGACCGGAATGCGTTGTCCCTGGTTCGGCAATGCAAGATTAAAGGCCGTACGCTTGCCGTAGTAGCCGTGAGTGTTGTGGAGGACCGGATCGGTGTTGACCACGTCGAGCGGTCCGGCGCGTATGACTTGAACCTCTGGCTGGAAGCGGCATTTGACGTTGTCCAGTTCTGGCGCCTTTCCAGGTGCTGGCCAGTCCTTTCCCTTCGCCACTTCGACCAGATAAACGACCGCACTCTCGACGGCCTGGCCGTCGCCGACCCGTATCAACGGCTCCTCGCGCGGCTGTCCGCAAACCTCGACATCCTTGGTCGGTATGATTTGTTTGGTCGGCACGCTGCCTCGATAGACAACGGTGCCCTCGATCGTTCCGCCGCCCTCTACCGGCGCCACTTCATAGGCCAGCGCAGGGAAATTGAGCAGGGCTGTGCCGCTGATCACAAGCAGTCCGGATAAGAGAACGGGCATTCTCATCGCGGTGCTCCCTCCCGCCGTTTCGGGCAGTCTATCGATCATATTTAGAATGAGTTTAGAATCAACTAAAAAAACGGGCATACTACGATCGAGGCCTCGGCAAGTGCGTCTGCAGCCCGACGCTGATCGCTCGCCGGCGGGACAATCCCGCTCGCACTGGAATTGAATCCTTCGTGTTGTCATTTCGAAGGGAGGAATGCCGTGACGGCCAAGCAAATCAAGTTCTCCTCCGAGGCCCGCGATAGAATGCTTCGCGGCGTCGATACTCTTGCGAGCGCCGTAAGCGTCACGCTTGGGCCGCGGGGCCGCAATGTCGCGATTGACCGACCTTTTGGCGCAAAGATTACGAAGGACGGCGTATCCGTCGCCAGGGAGGTCGAGCTCGGAGACAAGTTCGAGGACATGGGCGTGCGGATGGTGAGGGAGATCGCCACCAAGGCTTCCTATCAGGCTGGCGACGGCACGACGACCGCCGTGGTCCTTGCCCGCGCGATCCTCCGAAACGGGGCAAGGGCAGTCGCTGCAGGCATGAATCCGATGGACCTGAAGCGCGGGATCGACCGCGCGATCGAGGCGGTTGTGGCGGAGCTCAAGCGGAATGCCAGGACTGTCGGCTCGAGCGTCGAGATCGCGCAAATCGGCACCATCGCCGCGAATGGCGACGTGGAGGTGGGAGACATCATAGCCGATGCGATGGACAAAGTCGGGAAGAACGGCGTCATTCTGGTCGAAGAAGGCACAACGCTTGAGACTGAGCTCGAAGTTGTGAAAGGGATTCAGTTCGACCGCAGCTATATCTCCCCACATTTCGTCACGAACCGAAACAAGATGCAGGTGGAAATGGAAGACGCCTACATCCTGACAAGCGAGAGGAAGCTTTCCAATATCGAGGCTTTGCTACCGTTACTGGAGAAAGTTGTTCAGTCCGCAAGGCCGCTTCTCATCATCGCGGACGACTACGAGGCTGAAGTGACAGCGGCGCTTGTCATCAACAAACTGCGCGGCGGTCTCAAGGTTGCCGCCGTGAAGGCCCCAGCCTATGGCGAGCTGCGCAAGTCGATACTGCAAGACATCGCGCTGGTCGCGGGTGGAACCGTCTTTTCCGACGAACTTGGTATCAAGCTCGAAAACCTGGACATTGACTTCCTCGGACGCGCCAGGAAGGTGACGGTCGACAAGCAGCACACCACCATCGTGGGAGATGCGAGCGGCAGCGGAGAAGTCGATGCTCGCATCGCACAAATTGAGCGTCAGCTCGAAGAGACAATTTCCGACCATGATCGCGAGAAGCTGCAGGAGCGGCGCGCAAGGCTTGCCGGGGGCATAGCCATTGTCCGCGTCGGCGGCGCTACCGAAATCGAAGTCAGGGAGAAGAAGGATCGTCTTCGAAACGCCATTCGCGCTACGCGTGCCGCGGTAGAGGAAGGCATCCTTGCGGGCGGCGGCGTCGCGTTGTTGAGGGCGAGCAGCGCAATACGCAGTCTCAAGACCGACAATTACGATCAAAATGCTGGCATCGAGATTGTCCGGGATGCGATCACTTGGCCGGCGCGACAGATTGCGATGAACGCCGGCGCCGATGGTTCCGCTGTCGTGGCGAAAATCCTCGAGAAAAGTGACGGCGGCTTCGGATACGACGCCCAAACAGGTCAATATGGTGATCTGTTATCGATGGGCGTCATCGACCCCGTCAAGGTCGTGCGTTCGGCCGTTCAGGGCGCGGGTTCAGTGGCTGGTCTGCTCATCACCACCGAGGTCATGGTGGCCGAGGTTCCCGGTCCGCCGCCACCCGAGCTTCCAGGCCATCACGACCATGAAGACCATCTCGACATGGAGTTTTGATCGCGCCGGCAGCGTACACTTTTCCGTGTTGGGAACCAAAAGTCTCCGGATTTGAAGACCTGATAGCAGAGGCTTTGCGGCGCGCGACTTGCGATAACTAAGCTTCTAGTCTATCCAAGTATCGACGAATGACGATGCAAGCGCGCAAGGTCTGAGCCGGAATGAAACATGCCACCGCCGAAATGCTCAAGCCCGCTGAGTGGGTGTCGGAGCATCTGCGTCATGCCGGGTTGCGTCCAACGCGCCAGCGCGTTGATTTGGGGCGAGTCCTTTTCGCCAAAGGCAACCGGCATATTTCTGTGGAGGAACTACACACGGAGGCACAAGCCGCCGGGTTCCGCGTATCACTCGCGACAGTCTACAATGCGTTGCACAGGTTCACCGAGGCCGGACTTTTGCTCGAGGTCATTCTCGACAATGGCCGCACCTATTTCGATACGAACCTGAGTGATCATCACCACTTCTTTGTCGAGGGCGAAGGACGGCTTATCGATGTCGTCGCCGACATCGGTGTCGATCGCTTGCCGAAACCTCCCGAAGGCATGGAGATCACGTCGGTTGAACTGATCATGCGCGTGCGCCGCCGGCACTGATCCGGAGCATCGGACCCGAAAGTGGAAACCGTGAGTGCCGGAAGCGGAGAGGACCGCCATTGCAGCCCGGCATGATCTGAATCCCGACACACCCTAATGAAGTTGCGATTGCCGAAGGCTCTGGCCTATCGGATTTATTCTGCATAAGATGAAGTCTCAATTTGATGTGCTGTACCATCGATGGAATTCGGTTGGGCAATCGGAGCTTCGGGAATGGCTGATCGGATCGCGCTGGAACTGCGCCACGCCGGCCTTCGTCCGACGCGTCAGCGCGTCCAGTTGAGCAGCATTCTTTTCGCCAAAGGCTATCGCCATCTTTCGGCGGAGGATCTGCATGCTGAAGCGGAGGCGGCCGGCGTCCATGTCTCCCTGGCCACGGTCTACAACGTGCTTCACAAGTTCACCAGGGCTGGACTTCTGCGTGTAGTCGCTGTCGACAGCAGCCGTGCCTATTTCGACACCAATGTCAGCGATCACCATCACTTCTTCGTCGAGGACGATGGACAACTGATCGACCTGATCGGCGATATCGGTATCAAGCACTTGCCGGAACCTCCCGAGGGAACGGAGATAACAGCCGTTGAATTGGTGGTGCGCGTACGCCGTCTGCCGTGACTGTCTGGGGCTATGCCAGGTTCACGATGGGCTGCGAATTGGCCAGTCGCAGCACCTCTCCGACTTCATCGCAGCCTACAATTTCGGCCGTCGACTTAAAAATGCGACATGAAGCCGGCCGTCAGTATGTAAGTACTGGAAATCATTGAGAGAAAAATGGTACGGTTGGGTGGTCTCGAACCACCGACCTCAGGATCCACAATCCTGCGCTCTAACCAACTGAGCTACAACCGCACACGCCAGCGTCTGGCGAAGCGTCCTTACGGACAAATCGGGCATTTTTCAAGGCCCGTGAAGGCCCGCGCCCCGCCAATCTGTTGGCAAGTCTGTCCACCCGGCAGGAAAAAGGCCGGGATGAAACCCGGCCTTGCTGCTGCAGCCTAGGATAAGCCGCGGTTCTCGACTGCATGATCGTTCCAACAGCCTGCAATGCGGGCTGCCGGAATCGCGACCACGCTCCGGCGGATTACGCGACCTTCAGTTCCTTCAGCGCCCTCTCGAAGGCTACCTTGACCGGCTTAGCAACTTCGCTGGTCGCCTTGCTGGTCAACGTCTGGAATTCCTTGGCCTGCTCAACCGACATCTCGACGCGCTTGCGCATGAATGCGGTCTGCAGTTCGATCAGATCCGAGAGCGACCTAACGCCGATGAGTGCTTCGAGGTGCGAGAAATTGGCCTCGGCATTGGCGCGCATCGCGGCAATCGTCTTCAGCGACAGTTCGCTGCCGACCGACTTCGCGGTCTCGAAAGTGGACTCGATAGCCTTCTGGGCTTCCTCGGCGCCGGTCTTCATCTTGGCATAAGCCTCCTTCGACTGCTCGACGCCCTGTTCGGCGATGGAGCGAAGCTGGTCGGTGGCCTTGCTGGGATCAAACGCCGGGAATTCAAAGTTTTCAACAGGTTCGCCGGTCTTGATTGCAGTCTTGGACATATTCCTATCCTTCTTCATCGGTACTGGAGTGGGCCTGCATTCTATGACCCCCTAATATGACAGTTTTTTGTGCGTTGCAACAAGTTTGCTGCGGCGCACCACAAATTGTGATCAGGATTAACCACACAGGCGGAATTCCTCGGGCAAAGGCGCAGATTTCTGGACGTTTTCGGCGTCACCTTTTATTAACGAAGCGTTAATTGCAGGCGTCCCAGGGGCGAAATCTCGAAAAGCGAATAGAGACGGGGCCGGTCAGCCAAATGCGGTCAGTGACATACTCTTTCATCGACATCGCCGTTCTTGACGAGGTACGGCAGCGTTTCGCGGCCGGCGATGCGCTGGCCATCCTTTCGACCGACCTGGAGCAGGTGGTCTGGGCAAACGGCGCGGGCGCGGCGGTCTTCGGCTATCCGGACATCGAAGCGATCATCGGCTCCGCCGCGCGGTTGCCGCTGGTAGCGCGCCGTCAGATCATGGCGACGGCCGGATATCCCGAAATCGGTCGCGACAAGGGTGTCGTCCTGCGCCTTGCAAGCGGCATCAGTAGCCGGGCCGTGTCGTTTCTTGCCAGTTCAATTCTCCTGCCCAGCGGCGACCAGGCGGTGCTACTGACGGTGCCCGCGTCGCGAGCGGCGTCGCGGAATGCCGGTGAAATAGCGGAAGGCGCGATCGGCGGCCTCAACGAGCCCGGACACTTTGCCGCTCTCGTGGACGCAAGTGGGGCGGTCTTCGCCGCTTCCGACGGCTTTGCCGAACTGGGCGTCACGGTGGAAACGCTCGGCACCCTTGTCAGGGAGGTGCGCAATGAAGCCGACCGGCTCGTAAAGCGGCTCATACCTGCCAAGCGGGGACGTCTGCCAGCCGGTTTCGCGAGGCTGACCGACGAGCCGGCGCTGCATCTGCTCATCGTGGTTGACGAGGTTCAGGCGGTGGCCGAAACCTCGTCGGGGGAGGGCACGCCTGCCGCGGTTTCGAAACCGTCGCCAGCGGATGACCTGACCGGGGAGCAAGCGGATATTCCTTCCGCGCTACTGGCGAAACGCGGCATTGCGCCGGTCCGTTTTGTTTGGCGGACCGATCCCGAAGGCAGATTTAGTGCCATCTCACCGGAATTTGCCACGGCAGTCGGCGCAGAAGCCGCCGATATTGTCGGCCGCGGGTTCCGCGACGTCTCCATAGCGTTCGGTTTCGATCCGGCGGGTGAAATCCCGGAGCTGCTGGAGCGTCGCGATACGTGGTCGGGCAGGACCGTGCTTTGGCCGGTTGCCGGCGCCGGTCTCAGAATTCCGGTCGATCTTGCTGCACTGCCGGTCTATGGCCGCGATCGCAATTTCGAAGGGTTTCGCGGCTTCGGTGTCGCCCGAGGCGGCGATGCAATCGACGACCCCGAGGCTTTGGGTCTGGTGCTGACATCAAACCCGGCAGCGGTGGAAACCCCAGGCGAGCTGGTCACGAGGACATATGACGAGGATGGCGCCGCCGGGAGCGAAGCAGATGAGGGCGGACGGCCGGACGAACCCTTGAAGGGTGACTTGCCGGGACCGGACCGGCGTGCCGCCGACAAGGTGATCAGGCTTGCGGAACATCGTGTGCCCGCCGGCGAAAAGGGCCTCTCCGCGGTCGAGCGCAACGCGTTCCGGGAAATCGGCGAGCGGCTGAAAAAGGAAGGTAAACTGGGCGAAGTGGTCGATGGCGCACCCGCTGCCGGGCGGGCTGGAGGAAACGCGCCGGCTTCGGATGCTGAAATGCAGGAAAGCGCGGTGTTGGCAGAGCAAGCTGGCTCTGCGCCGGATCACGGCGCGCTGCCGCCGCAGGCGGTTTCAGACCAGCCGGTAGGCAATGAGCATTCAGCGCCGGAACAGCCCACGAAAACCGAATTTCAGGCGCCGGCGCCACTCAGATTTCTGCCATCCGCCTTTTCGACGGGCGCCTTTCAGACGGGCGATGCAGCACGCGTCGATACCTCGATCCTGGAAAGGCTCCCGATTCCCCTGCTCGTCCATTCGGGCGACAAGTTGCACTATGCCAACCAGGAATTCCTGAAGTTGACCGGCTACCGGTCCATCGATGAACTGGCTTCGGCGGGCGGGCTCGAAACGCTTTTCGGTGAACCTTACCAGGGCGAGGACGCCAGCTCGGCCGGCGGCTCAAGAATGAGGCTGCTCAGCCAGGACGGCGACGAATTTCCTGTCGAGGCGCATCTGCAGTCCGTTCCCTGGAACGGGGGCAAGGCGCTGCTTCTCGCGCTGCGCAAGTCCGCTCTCGACCCGGCGGCCGCTGTGTCTTCGGATGCCCCGGCAATCGCCGAACTTCAGGCGCGCGTCGACGAGATGCGGGCGATCATCGACACAGCAACGGACGGGGTCGTCCTGATCGCAGCGGACGGGACGATACGATCCATCAGCCGGCCGGCGGAGGCGCTGTTTGGCTTCGACAATGACGCGGTGGCAGGCAAGCCCTTCGCCTCGCTGTTTGCCATTGAAAGCCAGCGTGCGGCACAGGACTATCTCAACGGCCTTACCGACCACGGCGTCGCCAGTGTGCTGAATGACGGGCGCGAGGTAATCGGCAGGGAGGCGCAAGGCCGTTTCATTCCGCTCTTCATGACGATCGGCCGTTTGCCTGATGACAGCGGCTATTGTGCCGTCGTGCGGGACATCACCCCGTGGAAGCGCGCGGAGGAGGAGCTCAGGCAGGCGCGCGCGCAGGCCGAACGCACTTCCTCGCAGAAGACCGACTTTCTTGCCCGCATCAGCCACGAGATACGTACGCCGCTCAACGCCATCATCGGATTCTCGGAACTGATGATCGACGAGAAGTTCGGACCCGTCGGCAATGACCGCTACCGCGACTATCTGCGCGACGTCAACCGCTCGGGCAACCACGTTCTCGATCTGGTCAACGACCTGCTCGACATCTCCAAAATCGAGGCCGGCGAGCAGGACATGGCGTATGAAGCAGTGTCGCTGAACGATACGCTCGCCGAAACAGTCGCCATGATGCAGCCGCAGGCCAATCGCGAGCGCGTCATTATCCGTTCCAGCTTTGCCTCGCGGTTGCCGGAGGTGGTGGCCGACCTCCGCAGCGTCAGGCAGATCGCGCTCAATCTCCTTGCCAATGCGGTTCGCTACACGCAAGCCGGAGGGCAGGTTATCGTTTCGACCGCCTATGAACCGAGCGGCGATATCGTGATGCGCGTGCGTGACACCGGCATCGGCATGAGCCAGGCCGAGATCGAACAGGCACTGAAGCCGTTCAAGCAGATCAACGCACTGAAGCGGGCGCGCGGCGACGGCACAGGGCTTGGCCTGCCGCTGACCAAGGCGATGGTCGAGGCCAACCGCGCGAAGTTCTCCATCCTGTCGACGCCCGGAGAGGGGACTTTGGTTGAGGTTACCTTCCCCTCGACCCGGGTGCTGGCCGACTAGGGTGTGTCGAGATTCAGGTCAGGCCGAGCCGAAAATGACGGTTTTCTGCGCTTCCGAGTGGGACGTTTCCGCACCGGGATGATGAGGAGACGGACGCTGCCGCCAATCGCCGTCGCTTGTGATTGCCGAATCCCTCCCTGCATCGTCATCCTCGGGCTTGACCCGAGGATCCATGCCGGAACGCTCATCATGGGTGAGGCGGTTGGCACTCTAGAACGCCGCGCGCTGCCTTCATGTTCAGGCATGGATCCCAGGGTCCGCGCCTTCGCTGCGCTTCGGCTCCGCCCTGGGATGACGAAGAGAGAGGGACGTTTCTGCTCTGGGACAGAGTGGTCTAGATAGGGTGTGCTGAGGTTCAGGTGATGCCGGACTGCAAATGCCGGAACGTCGCGGCAGCACTGATTCCATTCGGTCGATCGATGCGTCCGGTGCTCTAACGTCGAATTTTGGTGAGCAAATGATCGGACGGTTTGGGTCAAGTCCTTGAAACCAGTGTAAATTACTCCAGTTTAGAATAATTCCAAATAGTTGAATTCATTAGTCTTTCTCTTGACGCTCGAATTGAATTCGCTCAATAGACAATGGCGGTTCCCGAAATCGGGGCCGGCGACGATCGTCCTCGGGGCCTTGAACCCCATTGGTCAGGAGACAGATAATGAACGTAGGGAACACCCGCCCGAAACTGGCAGGGCTTGCCGCGCTTGCGGCTCTGGCACTCGCCGCCGGCTCCGCGCTCGCCGAGGGGAGCGTGAACATCTATACCTATCGCCAACCCGAATTGATCAAGCCTGTTCTCGACGCTTTTACCGCAAAGACCGGGATCGAGACGGAGGTTCTCTTTCTGGACAAGGGTCTCGAGGAGCGGGTGCTCGCCGAAGGCCCGAACTCGCCGGCGGACGTTATCATGACGGTCGATATCGCCCGCCTTACGGCAGCCAAGGAAAAGGGTATCACCCAGGCGCTCGTGGATGACACCGTCAATTCCCTGTTGCCGGCCGAATATCGCGACCCCGAAGGACATTGGTTCGGCGTGACGAAGCGCGCCCGCGTTGTCTACGCGTCAAAGGAACGCGTGAAGGACACGGCGCTGACCTATGCCGAGTTGGCAGACCCCAAATGGAAGGGCAAGATCTGCATCCGCTCGGGTCAGCATGACTACAATCTCGCTCTTTTCTCAGCGGCAATCGAGCACTGGGGTGCGGAGAAAACCGAGAAGTGGATGACCGGCCTCAAGGCCAATCTCGCCAAAAAGCCCGACGGGGGCGACCGGCCGCAGGCTGGCGCTATCGCGGCAGGCGAATGCGACATTGCGCTTGGCAACACCTACTACGTCGGTCTGATGCGCACCAACGAAAAGGATCCGAAGGAGAAGGAGTGGGGAAACGCGATCAACGTGATCTTCCCGACCTTCGAGAATGGCCTCACCCATGTCAACATTTCCGGCGCGGCGCTGGCAAAATATGCTCCGCACCGCGACGATGCCGTGAAACTGATCCAGTTCCTTGCAAGCCACGAGGCGCAGCAAGTCTATGCGGAAAAGAATTTCGAGTATCCGGTCGAACCGGGGATTGCGCTGTCGGATGTGGTGAAGGCATTTGGCGAGCTTCACGCCGACACGCTGCCGCTGTCCCAAATTGCCAGGCACCGCAAGGAGGCTTCAGAAATGGTGGATCGCGTTGGCCTTGACGATGGGCCGAGCAGTTAGGCGGACGCCATCTCCTCGCTTTGCTTGCGACCTGGGTTCTGTCGGGGCGGGTGATGGCCGGCGTCCACAACATCGAAAACGGAAGGGAGCGGCGCCCGGTCGCTCAGGGCGTGAAGCGGAGCCCGCATCCCTATCTGCACGCGATCGCATTGGCGCTTACCGGCGTCGTGCTGCTGCCGATCCTTTCGCTCGGCTTCGTCGCATTTACGGGAAGCGGTGAAGACTGGCCGCACCTGGCGGCAAACGTGCTGCCGGCTGCGAGCCGTACGACGCTTGCCCTGCTGGCAATGGTTGCGGCCGCAACTGCCGTCACCGGGGTTACAGGCGCATGGCTGGTTGTGGGATACGAGTTTCCCTTCCGCCGCACCCTGTCCTGGGCGCTCGTGCTGCCGCTTGCCGTGCCGCCCTATCTGGCTGCTTATGCTTTCGGCGAGTTCTTTCACTATTCCGGGCCAGTGCAGGCGTTGATCCGATCGCTTTTCGGTTTCGAGACGATCCGCGACTACTGGTTTCCAGACATCCGTTCGACGCCGGGCGCTGCCTTCGTCCTCGCCTCGGTCCTCTATCCGTATGTCTACCTCACGACGCGCGTCGTCTTCCTGATGCAGGGCCGCAATATCGCCGATGTCGCACGCACGCTTGGCGCGCGGCCAGTGAAAGTGTTCTGGAAGGTGCTGCTACCGGTTGCCAGGCCCGCAATTGTTGCGGGGGTCGCATTGGTGCTGATGGAGACGCTCAACGACATCGGCGCATCCGAATATCTCGGCGTCCATACGCTGACCTTTGCCGTTTATACTACGTGGCTCAATCGGGGCAGCATCGAGGGCGGCGCACAGATCGCGCTTTTCATGCTTGTCCTGGTCTTTCTGCTGCTGCTTGCCGAAAAGTGGGCACGCCGCAACCAGCGCTACCACGCGGGCCGCGCAACGCATATGCGGGCCCACCCGCCGCGCACGAAGTTAACTGGACCGGCCGGGCTGGGGGCGGCACTGGCCGTCTCGCTGCCCGTTCTGTGCGGGTTCGGAATACCGCTGCTCGTCTTCGGGCAATACGCCTCGCGCAGGCTCGAGCATTTCCTGTCTCCAGCACTCGCTGACGCCTTCGCCAACAGCGTCGTCACCGCGGCGGCAACAGCCATTGCCACGGTGCTGCTGGCACTGTTCCTCATCAGTGCGGTGAAGCTTTCCCGCTCTCCCGTGATCAAGATGGCAGTGCGGCTGGCCGCCGTGGGCTACGCCCTGCCGGGCGGCGTGTTGGGGCTTGGGCTGCTCTTTGCGCTGGCCCGTTTCGACAATGGGCTGGACGCACTCATGCGCGGCAATTTCGGCGTTTCGACTGGCCTCCTGCTCACGGGATCGGCGGGGGCGGTCATTCTTGCCTGCTCGATCCGCTTCCTGGCCCTGGCGGAAGGCGCGATCCAATCGGGCATGGAGAAGCTCCCGCCGCATCTCGACGAGGCGGCGAGAAGCCTTGGGCGAACGCCCGCCCGCAGCGCGGCGACGGTTCTGCTGCCGCTTTTGAAGCCAGCCATCCTCACGGCAGCGGTGCTCGTCTTTGTCGACACGATCAAGGAGTTGTCGGCGACCATTCTGCTCAGGCCCTTCGGCTTCAACACCTTGGCGACCTTTGTCTATGAGAACGCGTCGCGTGGCGTGCCGGAAGAGGGCGCCGTAGCCGCGATCATGATCATCCTCACGGCACTTGTGCCGGTTATCCTGCTTTCCGGCGCGTTGCTGCGGGACCGGGAAGCCGGATTCGAAACTCCGGCGTGATGGTCAAAAAAAAGCGCCCGTGCGGGCGCCTGAAGGTCTAAGCTGTTACAACGGGGGCTTGAGCTAGCTCCCCAACGATGCCGTCAAGGAGTGGGATTTCTCCCTCAAGTTGGGTACAACTATCGACACCAAGGCTTAACAAATCCTTACCGGATCAGGTGGAAGTTTACCTAAGCGTATCACCCGTGAATTCTCGGTAAATTTCGCGGTTACCTTCTGTTAACCATGACCTAATGCATGTCGCCCAAAAAGTGCGCAGCGATTTTGAGATAACGACATGCACAAAACAATAGCCTAAAGCGCGTCGCATGAAATCCGTTTCGAATCAATGCGCTTTAGGGTCTGTTGAAATTTAGGTCAGGCTGAGGCGAAAATGGTGGCCGTCTCCGCTTCCGAGTGGGACGTTTCCGCTCCGGGATGGCGAGGAGACGGACGTTGCCGCCAATCGCCGGCGCTTGTGATTGGCCGAAGCCCTCCCCGCATCGTCATCCTCTGGCTTGAGCCCCTAGGACCCATGCCGGAATGCTCATCGTGGGTGAGGCAGTTGGCATTCTGCACCGCCGCGCACGCCTCCATGCTCAGGCATGGATCCCAGGGTCTGCGCCTTCGCTGCGCTTCGGCTCCGCCCTGGGATGACGAAGAGAGAGGGGACGTTTCCGCTTCGGGATGGAGGAGGACGTACGTTTGGGTGTGTGAGTACCGGAAGCAGAGAAGATCGCCATTTGCAGGCCGGCATCGCCTGAATTGGCGGTCAGTCGCGAAGCTCGGCAAGCCCGCGGAAAAGCTCCAGGGCCTCCGGGTTCGCCAGCGCCTCCTTGTTCTTCACCGGCCGGCCATGGACGACATCGCGGACGGCCAGTTCCGTGATCTTTCCAGACTTCGTGCGCGGTATGTCGGCCACCGCGACGATTTTCGCGGGCACATGCCGGGGGCTGGCTCCTGAGCGGATCTTCGTGCGGATGCGCTTCTCAAGCTCGCCGTCGAGCGCCACGCCCTCGGCCAGCCGTACAAACAGCACGACCCGCACATCACCCTCCCAGTCCTGGCCTATGCAGATCGCCTCGGCGATTTCAGGCAATTGCTCGACCTGGTTGTAGATTTCCGCTGTTCCTATCCGGACGCCGCCCGGATTAAGCGTGGCATCCGAACGCCCATGAATGATGATGCCGCCATGCTCCGTCCACTCGGCAAAATCGCCGTGGCACCAGACATTGTCGAAGCGATCGAAATAGGCGGCATGGTACTTTCCGCCGGAAGGGTCGTTCCAGAACATTACCGGCATCGACGGAAAGGCGCGGGTGCAGACGAGTTCGCCCTTTTCGCCGCGCACCGGCCTGCCCTCGTCATCCCAAACGTCTACCGCCATGCCGAGTCCCGGTCCCTGGATCTCGCCGCTCCAGACAGGCTCGGTGGGAATGCCGAGCACGAAGCAGGAGACGATATCGGTGCCGCCGGAGATCGAGGCCAGATGCACGTCCTTCCTGATTTCGTTGTACACATAGGCGAAGCCTTCGGGCGACAGCGGCGAGCCGGTCGATGACAGTGTGCGCACGCTGGAAAGGTCGTGCGTCCTGATTGGCGAAAGCCCTGCCTTGCGGACCGCATCGATGAACTTCGCCGAGGTTCCGAAGTAGGTCATCCTCTCGGCTTGGGCGAAATCGAAGATTGCATTGCCGTCAGGGTGAAATGGCGAGCCGTCATAGAGCAGGAGAGTCGCGCCACACGCCAGCCCCGAGACCAGCCAGTTCCACATCATCCAGCCGCAGGTGGTGAAATAGAAGAACCGGTCGCCGTCGCGGATGCCGGCGTGCAGCCGGTGCTCCTTCAAATGCTGGATGAGCGTACCGCCTGCCGAATGAACGATGCATTTCGGGATGCCGGTGGTTCCCGAGGAGAAGAGTATATACAGCGGGTGTTGAAAGGGCAGGCGCTCGAAAGTCACCTTTTCCGGGAAAAACGGCTCCAGCGCGTCTTCAAGCGCGACGGCGCGATCGATACCAGCTGAAATGTCGCGGGAGGTTCCGAGGTAGTCGACAATCAACGCCTTGCGAACGCTTGGCAGTTTGGCGACGACGGCACCGATCTTGCTCGCAACCTCAATTGCCTTTCCGTTGTACCAGTATCCATCCGGCGCGATGAAGACCACCGGCTCGATCTGGCCGAAGCGATCAAGCACGCCCTGCTCTCCGAAATCCGGCGAACAGGACGACCAAATGGCGCCAAGCGACACGGCGCCGAGCATTGCGGCCACGGTTTCCGGCATGTTCGGCATCATCGCTGCGATTCGGTCGCCGGGCTTCACGCCAAGCGAACGGAAGAGCTGCTGGAACCGCGACACCAGCGCGTGGAGCTCGTCCCAGGACAAGCGGCGCTCGGCCTTGTCCTCGCCGCGGAAAACGAGCGCGTCGCCGGAGCCAATCTTGCGCAGGAGGTTCTCGGCAAAATTGATCCGTGCGTCCGGAAAGAAAGCCGCGCCCGGCATTCTGTCGCCATCGGCCACTACGCGATTGCCGCGCTCTCCGACGACGCCGCAGAAATTCCAGACCGTTTCCCAGAAGTCTTCGCGCGCTTCGACAGACCAGCGGTGAAGGTCCGCATAGTTCAGGATTTGCCGCCCGGCCTTCTTCGACGCGGCGTGCATGAAAGCAGTCATCGGCGCCTGCGCGACTGCCTCGGCGGTTGGTGCCCACAGGGCAACAGCGGCGCTCATTGATCGTCCTCCATCCAGGATGTCGCTTATGCATATTGCATCGAGGCGAGACAAGGTATTGTCCAAAAGCGGCGCATGGCCTGTGAGGAAGTGCGTTGGCGGGCCAATTTATGTTGAAAAGCGGGAGCGGTTGGCTAGGGTATGTCAAGAATCAGGCATGTTGGCCCAGTGAATGGCGGTTTTCTTCGCTGCTTCCCGTAACTCGCGTACCCGAACGCACTCTGCGTTCCGCTTCTCGAAATCCGCGATTTCGGCTCGGCATGACCTGAATTAAAGAGCTGCTAAGGCGGGCGGGTGAAAAGCGGGGGGCGCGCAGGCGGAGCGCGATCCTTTTCGGGAATAACGAGGCGATATGCCATCATCGATGGTCAAGAGGGGCGTCTGGGCCTTGGGCACGGCCATTGTGGTCCTGGCCCTGATCATCGGTTTGGTCCCGTTCATCGCTTCCACCCGGATAGTGCGCGACCGGATCACCTTGGAGATGAGCGCCTGGAGCGGCTATCGGGTGGACTTGGGCGCGGCGCCCGAAATTGACGTCTTTCCCACCTTCCATGCCACCTTGAACACCGTGACGCTGTCGGAGTGGCGCGATACCGACCGCCTTCCAGTGTTGGAGGCGGAGCGTGTGGAAATCGATCTCTCGCCGCTGGCCGCGATGGCGGGGAATATCGTGTTCTCGGATATGCGCCTGATCCGTCCGACCGTGCGTGTCCAGCCCAAAGGCCGGCTCTATCTTCCGGCATTGCCGGGCGGTGGGGGGATCATGCGTGCGGTCGAAGCCGCGAAGAAAGTCGTCGCGACCAATCCCGCCAATCCTGACCTGGACAAACTGCCTTCCGATCCGTTCGGGTCAATCGAGTTCACCGACGGCCGCATCGTCGCCGACGTCGGCGATGTAGAAGTCGTCACCAGTCTTTCCGGCAAGATCGACTGGGCCGCCGTCGACGGGCCTGGCAAGCTCTCGGCTGTCGGCATCTGGCGCGGCGAGAGCATCTTGCTTGCGCTGTCGTCTCCCAACCCGCTGGTCTTGCTTGCGGGGGGAGCGGCGCCGGTTTCCTTCGCCGTCAAGTCGAACCCGGTTTCCGCGACGTTCGAGGGCGCCCTCAACATGTCGGCGGGCTCCTATCTGGACGGCGAAGCCACCTTTAATACGCCCTCGCTGCGCCGCCTTCTCGAATGGTCGCAAAGCGACATCGCGCCGACGAATGCGATCGGCTCGATTAACCTGTCGAGCCACCTCACCGGGAACGCACAGCGGGCTAAATTTGACCAAACGGAAATAGTCCTGGACGGAAGCCCCGGCATGGGCGTTCTCGACGTCTCACTGACGGGAGATGTGCCGAGCATGGCGGGCACGCTCGCCTTCGAAACGCTCGACTTGCGCTCACTCCTCTCCGCCTTTACGCCCCTGACATCGCGGACCGGCAGCCCGGACGGCGAAATCGACGCCGGAGTTGTCAAGAAGTTGGCTGTCGACCTGCGGCTTTCCGCAGCACAGGCGACGGCGGGCTCTATCGGCATGACCGACGTGGCCGCGACCGCCCAGGTCAAGGATGGGCTTGCCGTCTTCGACATCTCGGACGCCAAGGTGTTCGGCGGCACGCTGCAGGCAGGTATGCGGCTCGATCACAGCGGGACCGCTGAGCGGGCCGAACTGCGCATGCTGGCATCGGAGGTAGACGGGGCGATCCTGGGAGCAGCGACAGGAATGGCCGGGGTTGTGCCCACCGGCCGCGGCGTCATTTCGGTAACACTGAAGGGTCCCGCGCAATCCTGGGAGACCTTGCTCAACCATGCAGACGGATCGATCACCGCGAATTTCGGGTCCGGCGCCATCAAGGGCATCGACATTTCCGCCTTTCTGGAGAGGACGTCACAGGCGGGCTTTTTCGCGCTGGGCGAAGTCGCCAAAGGCGAACTACCCATTGCCGCGGCCGAGCTGAAGGCAACACTCTCGAACGGCGTGGTGCAGATCGATAAAGCGGAGGTCAAGTCGGAAGCCCACGACATATGGCTTTCCGGTCTGGTGCCCTATGTAGGCGGCGGACTGGCGCTTTCAGGAAAGGTGTTTCCGGCAGGCGCCGACAGGACGGCTACTCCGCCAGAGGCGACCTTTTTCGTGGGTGGTTCGTGGAATCTGCCGTTCGTGTCGCCTATCTTGCCTAGCGCACCGCCGGAATAGTTTCCTGCTTCACCATCCCGGCATCACCAGGTTCGGTTTGAGCCTGCGGCCCCGCATCGGGGCTAGTGCCGCGTAGTCGAGGCTGCCGGCATCCTCCGCGAGCGGCACGGAGATGTTGTCGAGACTTTCAGCAATGTGGCGAGCCAGCGCATCGACGATTTCCGGTTTTGTTGAATGGCCGCGCATAATTCCGATCTTGATATCCGGCAGGGGGTTGAAACCGTCGGCCTCGCCCAACACGCGCATTCCCGGCCGGAGCGCGCATTCGGGCAGCACTGAGACGGCCAGGCCAGCCATCACCGACGCGATGATGACCGTCGCCGACCAGCTGGTGAACAGGATACGGTAGTCACGGTTCATTGCGTCCAGCGCGTCGCAGGCGTGGCGACGCCACTGACATGTCGGCCGGCCGAACGCCAGCGGCAGCAGTTCCAGCTCGTGCGTAAGATGGTGCGCCGACGTTACCCACAGAAGCGGCTCACGACGCACGACTTCCGACTGGCCGCGTGTACCGTCATGGGTCACCAGCGCCAGATCAAGATTGCCGCGCTTGAGATGGTCCACGAGGTTGAAGGTCGGTTCGCATATCACCGACAGTTCAACGCGCGGGTTCGAGCGTGCAAATCGCGCCATGATCTCGGGGAGAAAACGGTCGGCATAGTCGTCCGGCGTTCCGATGCGGATATGCCCCTCGAGGCTGGAATCATCGAAGGCAGCCAGCGTCTCCCTGTTCAGCCGGATTATCCGGCGCGCATAGCTCAGAAGCTTTTCACCGTCCTCGCTGAGCTTGTTGGTGCGCCCGTCCTTTTGGAACAATGGCTTGCCGATCCGCTCTTCAAGGCGGCGCATCTGCATCGAGACAGCCGATTGGGTGCGGTGCACCTCATCGGCCGCCCTGGTGAAGCTGCCCGTGTCCGCAATGGTGATGAATGTCTGCAACTGATCGAGATCGAGCGGGGCCATGGCTTAATCCATCATGAATGTTGATGATAAAGATTAAAAACATTCGTTGGACTAATCAATAGGGTGAGGGCAATGTCCCCGCCGTCCACAAGACGCGTGTGAACGTTCCGGAGCGGTTGCATCCTCCCAGCGTTGATCGGCGGAAGTGGCATCCGGTCTTGCGCATCGTGCACAAAATCAGTTTGGCGCGATCGAAGGCAAGGCCGGGCGCCGCTTTTGCCGATCGCGCATCGCGTTCGCTCGCGTCCGGCCGATTGATGAAAGGAGAACTGCCATGACAACGCTCGACCACTGCACCCCGGCGATCCATTCCGCGACGCGGCCGGCTCTCGTGACGCGTGCCATGCGCGCGATCTCCACTTTCTACCGGTCTTGGAAAAATCGACGCGACTTTTACGAGCTTGGCAACATGTCGGATACGGAGCTTGCCGACATCGGCCTGACACGCGCCGACCTTTACGTCGCAATCAGGTCGCCCTTTGATTTCGATCCGACGGCGCATCTCGGCGCAATCGCCCAGTCGCGTGCCGCCGAGGAGAGCTGCTGACACTTTACTGCAGGCATTCCTACCCTCCCTCACCGGTCTCCCGCCGGTTGCCTGCAAACTGCCCGGCCCGATGCGGCCGGGCTTTTTCTTCGACCGTCCGGAAAGGACTACCGGTACCGGTCGATCCCCTTCCTGAATTGGTCGAAGATGGATTCCACATTCTTTTGGTATTCATTGCGTTGCTGCCGGCCGGTCTCGAACATTTCGCCGAACAGGTCGTCATAGGGGTTGCGCGGCCGGCCGGAGGGGTTCCTGTCAGGCTGAACTTCAGGTTCGGGCTGCTGCTGCTCTCGCGCCTGACCGCCACGCAGCATTTCCTCGAATATCCTGCCGAGAGGGTTGTCGCCATACGGGTTTGCCGGCTCGGGCTGGCTCCGTGGCTGCTGGCTCGCACCGCCGCCAAACATGTCCTGAAGCACCTTTCCGAACGGGTTGTCGAACGGGTTTGCCGGGTCCGGCGTCTGGCGTTGCTGTGTGTCCGATCCACCCATCATCGCGCCGCCCTGGCGCATCATCTGTTCGATGATCTCCCCAAGCGGATTGCTGCCGCCTCCAAAGTCACCCGCCTGAAGTTTCCCGGTCGATTGCTTGAAAAGGCCGCCCATCAGCATCGAGGCGACTGCGGGCATCATCTGCTTGAGGATGTCCTGTCCTATGCCGGTCGCCTGTGCCGCCTGGCTGGCGATGGCGCGGGAGAGTTCCTTCGACCCGAACAGGTGACCGAGAATGCCGTTGCCTTCTTGCACGCCCTGCGGCGCAAATGCCTTCGTCACATCCTCGAAATACTTCGCGTGTTGGCCGCTCGCCATCGCGGTAAGGAAGGCGCCGACCCCGTACGGGTCCGACGCATTCCGTTTCAGTCCCTGGCTGAAGGCCGGCAACAGCGCTTCTATCGCGGCCTGCGTCTGCTGCTGCGACAAGCCGAATTGCCGCGCCAGCGCGTCCATTCCGCTGCCGTTCTGCGCTTTCGCCAGCATGTCGAAAAGTGGAAGCATGACGGTTCTCCTCGGGTACGGTCGTTGGGGAGAGCCTAGAGGCTTTCAGCTTCCGATAGAAGTAGGTTTCGAAGCCGCGGGCTTGCCGCGCGAGCCTGCCGTTCGGGGTCTAATATGCATATTCAAGGAACACCGGCTCGATCGATCCGCCCCAACGCGTGTGGAAGGCCATGCACATTTCCTCAGCGGTTGTCGTACCGCGCGCTACGACCTCGTCCAACGGCGAAAGAAAAGTCGTCTCGTCGTAACCGTCGCGGTTTTTCCGGTTGCGGTTCGCGAGGCCCGTGCGCGCAATGGCCAGAACGTCTCGGCCGAAGTCGCGCAACTTCACACCGCGGAACTCCGCGCCGATGCCAGCTTGCGGCACTGCGTCGCGCATGGCGCGTACGTCCTCATAGGTCCAGTCCGCGGTCAGCGTCTCGGCTGCATTGATCGCTTCTTCATCATAGAGCAAGCCGACCCAGAAGGCGGGCAGCGCGCAGATCCGCCGCCACGGCCCGCCGTCGGCTCCCCGCATTTCGAGGAAACGCTTCAGCCTGACATCGGGAAACAGCGTCGAAAGGTGATTGGCCCAGTCACCGATTGTCGGTACGCCCTGTGGCACGGAATTCCTCAGAGCGCCGCCCATGAACTGACGGAAAGTCACATGCGTGACGTCATGATAGTGGCCGTCGCGGATGACAAAATACATCGGCACGTCCAGCGCCCATTCGACGTAGTCGGCAAATCCGAAATCCGGCGAGAAACAGAATTCGAGCAGTCCGGAGCGCTGGTTGTCCGTGTCCCGCCAAATGTCGGCGCGCCAGCTCTGCAACCCGTTTGGCCGGCCCTCGGTGAACGGTGAGTTGGCGAAGAGCGCCGTCGAAAGCGGCTGCAGCTTGAGCGACACCTGCATCTTGCGGCGCATGTCCGCTTCGCTCTCGAAGTCGAGATTCACCTGGATCGTGCAAGTGCGGTACATCATGTCGAGGCCCTTTGTGCCGACCTTCGGCATGTACCTGGTCATGATCTCGTATCGCGATTTCGGCATCTTCGGCGTCTCGGCGAGCGACCACTTCGGGCTGCCGCCGAGGCCAAGGAAGCGAATTCCCAGCGGCTCGGCAATTTCGCGGAGCTGTGCGAGATGGGCGTTGCCCTCACGGCACGTCTGGTGGAGCGTCTCCAGCGGCGCGCCTGAGAGCTCGAACTGACCGCCGGGCTCCAGCGAGATGGCGCCCTGGCCGGTCGGCTCGACGAGGCCGATGATGCGGTTCGCGTCGAGGATCGGGTCCCAGCCGAGTATGCGCTGCATACCTTCCAGAAGCGCACGGATGCCGCGCTCGCCGCCATAGGGAACCGGGCTGTTGCCGTCCGTATAGAACGGGAACTTCTCGTGCTCGGTGCCGATCCGCCACTTGTCGCGCGGCTTGTTGCCGAGCGCGAGATAATCGATCAGCTGGTCGATGCTCTCGACGGGCTGGAAATCGGTCATGTCACGCGCCATTCTATTCTCCAGGCCCGCCCGAATTGGCTGGCGCTTGATGGACGATATCACGAGCGCCGATCAAGCAAAAAATCCTGATCCCGGCGTTCGGAACCATTGATCAACTTTCGACTCGCGTTCGGGCCGGGGCGCCGAAACACTGTGATCGTCACCAGTCCCCGACGGTGGCCTGAATGACCGCGAGTGCGGCGACCGCCGCCGTGTCCGCGCGCAGAATACGCGGCCCGAGCGGGATGGGCGTTACGAAGGGTAGCGCCCGCAATTGCCTGCGCTCGTCTTCCGAAAAGCCGCCCTCCGGCCCGACGATGAGGCCGAGTTTCCTGACGGCGATCGCTTTCAGCGCTGGTACGGGATTGCTTGTTTGCGCGCTTTCGTCACAGAAGATGAGTTGCCGCCCCGGCTCCCATTCCCAGAGTACGCGATCGAGTTTCAACGTCTCTCGCACATCCGGGACCGCCAGAATGCCGCATTGCTCGGCCGCTTCGATCACATTCCCCTTCAGCCGGTCGATGCCCACGGTGGACATCTGCGTGTGCTGGGTGATAACCGGTTGCAGCACGCCCGCTCCCATCTCTACGGCTTTCTGCACGAGATAGTCGAGCCGGCCCTGCTTCAGCGGCGCAAAACAGTAGACCAGGTCAGGACGAGGCGGCTGTGTGCGCGTCTGCATGACCAGCGCCAGCGTGACGCGCTTTTTGAAAGCCGCGGCAATGCTGGCCAGCCATTCTCCGTCCCGTCCGTTGAAAAGGAGAAGTTGCGCGCCTTCGCCAAGCCTCAGCACATTGATGAGATAATGGCTTTGCTGAGGGTCGGCCTCGATTTCGAGGCCTTGGCCGAGGTCATGCGGCACGTAAAGCCGCTGCATCCGGTAGTTTGCGCGCATGGCCGGAGAAAAGCTGGAGAGCGAGCCTTTGGTCAAGTGCCTGTCGACACTGAGGTGATCTCATCCCGCTCTCGCAGCGATGGAGGCGTGCCAGACGGGCTTGTAGCCTTGTCGCAAAACCTCGACGGTGGTCGGCGGCGTCAGCAGCCAGACGTCAAAATCGAATTCAAAGAAATCCCACGCATCGCCATAGCCCCAGAAGGTCCAGGCCCGGAACTGGCCGTCTCGCTTGGCAAACGGCCTGTCTCCGTAAAAGACCATAGCGCCATCGGGGAGCGCGTCGAAGCTGGCGCGATCGACGGAAATCAGCGGGCCGCCCGAGGCCAGCCTTTCCCTGTGCAGCCTTGCGTCGATTTCGGGCGCCTTCGGGTCGGGGATGCCGAACGCGTCGCCGAAGCGCATCGCAAAATCCTGCGCCCTTTCGCGGCGGCAATGGAAGCAGGGCCGGTGACCGGCCGAAAGCGCCGTCACCTCGTCGAGGAAGAACAGTTCCGTCCAGCCGGCCTTGCCGCCCGGACGGTTGCGCCCCATCGGCTGGCGCTTCACTCCCTTGAATTCGCAGACACAGATGATCCAAGCTTGAAGGGCCCAGCGCTTCTTCAAAAGCGTTCTGGTCTCGGGATCGTGGATGATGCCGCGATTGCCCATGAAAAGCCCGCGTTCCGGCACGGCATGGATCTCGCCAAAGGGGTCGACACGGTTCTGAAGAGGCACAGGTGTTCTCCCTTCCCGATGCGCGCGGCGCATGGTAACCGTCCATGAATATCAGCCACGGTGGGATTTGAATCGGATGAGGGTTGTTGTCATCCAGAACTTCGATGATACCGGCCTGGGTCAGGTCGGTACGGCGCTTGAGGAAGCCGGCGCCACGCTCGATATCCGTTGCGCGCATCACGGTGACAGCTTGCCGGCAACCGCGGATGGTCACGACGCTCTTGTCGTGCTGGGCGGCGGTCAGAATGCGCTTGATGACGAGAATTCCCCTTGGTTCCCGATCCTGCTCGACCTGCTTCGCAATTTTGCCGAGGCCGACAAACCCATACTCGGCATTTGCCTCGGCTGCCAGTTGCTGGCCCGTGCCTATGGCGCAGCCAACCAGATCGGTGGCGCCGAAGAGTTCGGATGGCGACATGTCGCCTTGACGGATGCCGCTGCCTGCGATCCGGTGTTTGGCGTCCTGCCTAGCGAATTTCCCATCTTCCAATGGCACGACGACACCTTCACCTTGCCGGCGGGCGCCGTGCGGCTTGCAGGCAACGCCGTTGCCGCCAACCAGGCATTCCGGATCGGCCGTGCGAGCTACGGCATTCAGTTTCACTTCGAAGCAGGAAGGGAACTTGTCCGCTCCTGGAACGCTGCCTTTGCGTCGACCATCGCAGCGAGTCATCCCGATTGGAACTCACGATTCGAGCGGGAAGCGGAATGCCACGGCCCTGCCGCGGACGCGACCGGACTGGCAATCGCCAGGGCTTGGGTGCGCACCATCCGCCAGGGTCGAGCGGCTTTTCAAGATCAGGCTATCGATCAACCGGCAGAATCCAGCGTGGCATAAAGCACACACACGCGCGTTGATCTCGAAAAGCGGCCTCAAGCGCTGGCATTCGGGCGCGTGTTTCTTTAGCCGAGCGCGGAGCAACCAATCTCCATCCAGATCGTTCCTGCATTCGAAACGAAACTCAATCGTAACCCTGTTCGTGCCAATGTTCGGGAAGCCAAAACCGGAATGACGCCCTTGAGAGCCACGCTCTTGTTCTTTGCAATGCTCACCGCGATCACAATCTGGGGTGTCGCGATCTACACCGCCGACGCCGCAAGCGATCATGCCGCTGTAGACGGCTATGGCGTTACCAGCCCGCTTCGCTAGGGTGTATTAATATTCAGGTGATGCCGGCCTGCAAATGGCGGTGTTCTGCGCTTCCGGTACTCACGTACCCGAACGTACGCTCTTGTGCCGGTTCTCGAAAACCGCCATTTTCGGCTCGGCGTGACCTGAATCCCGACGCACCCTACGGCAAGTCGCCTCTCGCTACTGACAAAAGCTGCTTTTCCGTGCCGTCGACGATGAGCGCCGACAGCTCGCCCGACGCATAAGCCCCCGTGTCGACGTTGACCCGGTTTGGCAGAACCTCCACCTCCGGCTCGGGCGTGTGGCCGTGCACGATCACCTTCGGGTGAAGGCCGGAATGGTTCAGGAAATCCCAGCGTATCCAGATAAGATCGTCGGGGTCCTGGTCTTCGAGGGGCGTGCCGGGCCGGATACCGGCGTGGCAATAGAAAAAATCCCCGAACGAAACGCAGCGATTCAGGTCTCGCAAGAATGAAATGTGCGCCGGCGGCACTGCGCGCACCAGTTCGGCATGTCCGGCGCGCAGCGCTTGAGAGGGATGGAAGTCCAGGTCGATGCCATAGGATTTCGCAGTGTGCCAACCGCCATTGTGTGCGAACAGGCCGTCAGCCCTGGGAAGCGCCAGGAAATCCAGAAAGCCGATGTCGTGGTTTCCACAAAGCGCGATCATCCGCTCGTCCGCCCGGCACGTCATGATCAGGAAATCGAGAACACCTTTCGACTGGGGACCGCGGTCCACATAGTCGCCGAGATGGATGACGCGCCAGTCCCGATCGGGGTGGCGGGCGCGGTCCTTCGCGATCGCCTCGTGCATATTGCTTAGCAAGTCGAGGCGCCCGTGAACGTCGCCGATGGCATAGATGCGGAGGCCTTCAGGACCTTTGGCATCGAGGAAGTGGATACCCTTGTCCGGCAATCAACCGCCCACCACGATCACATGCAGCGCCCGCGGGCCGTGCGCCCCCAGAATGATCTTCTGCTCGATGTCGCCCGAGCGCGAGGGGCCGGAGATGAAATTGAGGGTGCGCGGCATGTGACCCTTCCCGAATTTCCCACGCAACTTGCCGATCACCGTCTCGGGATCGCCGTCGATATCGCCTGCTTCCAGGACGATAATATGATGCTCCGGGAGGAAATTTATTGTCGAAGGGTTCTCCGCGCCCGAAATCATCACGATCGTTCCAGTTTCGGCGATGCCCCCGAAGGCGCGGCTCACCCCCACTTCGTCGTGGCCGTCGGAGGCGCCGCGCTTGATCTCGATCGATTTCTGCTCATGCCAAGGCATCGCTGCCAGGACCTCGTCCGCGCCCATCCGGAACGATGCCCCAAGGTTCCTTTCCCGCAGATAGGCCGCAACCGCGCCGGGGACGTCGTTGTGGCCTGCTACTCGCTCCACCGTCGCCGCCAGCTTCGCGGCTATCGCGCAGAACAGCTCCACCCGCGCCTGTGGCTCCAGTTGGCCGCGCGCGGGGATCACTCCCCTCGGCGCATTGTTCAGCCGCTCAGTGACAGACTGCCGCCGGGCCTCGTCCGCGGCCGGCGCGTGGAGGGATGCCCGCACCCGTTTCAGGATTGCATCGCGGGCGCTCATTGCCTCGCCTTTGCCCTTGCCGTGCCGTTCCGGCGCCATTGCTGCATGAATGTCTTCCCCTCGGGCGCAGGCATCTCCCGGTGCTTCGTCCAGCCGCCCGCAAGAGGCAGGGACCGAAAGCTGCGCTTTCGTCCGCCAAGCACGGAAAGTGTGGGGACGGCGAGCGCGGTGGCAAAGCGGTAGAGCGCCGGCCGGCGCGCGAGGAACGCCCAGAATTTGAGACCGTAGCGTTGCGCGGCGGGGTTCAATCCACGTTCGAACTCGCGTTCGCGCCAGTGCCGCATCATCTTCGGCAGCGGGATATGCATGGGACAGACGCTCTCGCAGCGGCCGCAGAAGGTGGAGGCGTTGGGCAGGTGGCCGGCCTTGTCGACACCGATCAGCGACGGCGTCAGCACGGCGCCCATCGGTCCTGCATAGACCCAGCCATAGGCATGACCGCCGACCGCGTGGTAGACCGGACAATGGTTCATGCAGGCGCCGCAGCGGATGCAGCGCAGCATTTCCTGAAATTCCGTGCCAAGCATGGAGGAACGTCCATTGTCGAGCAACACGACGTGGTACTCTTCCGGTCCGTCCGCGTCGCCCGGCCGGCGCGGCCCGGTCGAAAGCGTCGTATAGACGCTCATCTCCTGCCCGGTCGCCGAGCGGGCAAGCACGCGCAGGATCTGCGAGGCGTCTTCCAGCGTAGGAACCAGCTTTTCAAGCGACGCCAGTACGATATGGACCTTGGGCAGGATCTGCGTCAGGTCGCCATTGCCCTCATTGGTCACGATGATCGACGTGCCAGTCTCGGCGATGAGAAAATTCGCGCCCGTGACGCCGACCTCGGCGTCGAAATAGGCTGGGCGCAGCACGCGCCGCGCTTCGTTGAGCAGCGCCTCGGGCTCCGAAAGATCGCGGCCGGGCGGCAGGTGGTCATGCACGCGGCGGAAATCCGCCTCGATCTGCTCCTTGTTGAGATGCACGGCCGGGGCGATGATGTGGCTCGGGCGCTCGCCGCGCAACTGGATGATGTATTCGCCAAGATCCGTCTCGACGGGCCTTATCCCTTGTTCAAGCAGGAACTCATTGAGGCCGATCTCCTCGGAGATCATCGACTTGCCTTTGGTGACGGTGCTGGCGCCGGCCGCGCGGCATATGCTCAGGATCGCCTGTCGCGCGTCCTCGGCGGTTTGCGCCCAGTGCACATGTCCGCCGGAAGCGACGACCTTCGCCTCATAGGCTTCGAGGTAAAGATCGAGATGCTCCAAGGTGTGGTTCTTGATGTCGCGCGCCCTGTCACGCAGGGCGTCGAATTCCGGCAGAGCGTCGATCGCCTTCCTGCGCTTTTCGATGAAGCCCACGCGCACATTGCCGAGTGCTTTCTGCAACTGCCCATCGGCAAGCGCGCCGCGCGCGTTTTCCTTGAAGGCCGCAGAGGTAGTGTCCATCAGCGCATTCTCTCGCGCATCTGCGCATTCATGTCGTTTCTCCCCCGATCGGCGGGCCTCCGGTCATGCCGGCCAGCACCTCCGCAACATGGCGCACCGTGACCTTCGATCCCTGCCGCTTGAGCTTGCCCGCCATATTCATCAGGCATCCCATGTCGCCGGCCAGCAACGTCTGGGCACCCGACGCGTCGATGTTGCTGGTTTTTTTCTCCACGATGGCATTCGAGATGTCGGGATATTTCACGCAGAACGTTCCGCCGAAGCCGCAGCACACATCGGGGTCCTGCATTTCGACCAGCGCCAACCCCTCGACCGAGGAAAGCAATTTGCGCGGCTGAACCTTGATGCCGAGTTCGCGCAATCCGGAGCACGAGTCGTGGTAGGTGACGCTGCCCGCCTCCTTTGCGGCTACGGCGTTCACGCCGCGGACATCGACCAGGAAGCTCAGCAGTTCGTGCACCTTTGCCGCGAACGCCGCCGCTCGCGGCTCCCATTCAGGGTCGCCTCTAAAAAGGTCGGGATAGTGCTTTTTCAACATGCCGGCGCAGGAACCCGACGGGGCGACCACATAATCGAATTCTTCGAAAGCCTTGATCGTATTTTCAGCGATCGCGCGCGTGTCGGCACGGTCGCCCGAGTTGTAGGCCGGCTGGCCGCAGCAGGTCTGCGTCATCGGCACCTCGACGACGCAACCCGCATCTTCGATGAGCTTGACCGAGGCGAACCCGACCGTCGGCCGGAAGAGATCGACCAGACAGGTGACGAAGAGGCCGACCCTCGGCTTGTCGCTCATTGGCTTGGTCACGATCGCTGCTCCGCAAATATGTGTCGAGGCTTACGCCTGGTCGCGCGCTCTTCCGGGCGTCCGAAGCGCGCGATGGTGCTAACCGGTAGCATTTGCCCTGGCCCGTCTAGAATTGGAGGTGCGGTCGCTTGACCGCTGGCTCAGCCTCAGCCGCGCCACGCGCTGCCAGTCTCCGGTGCGTTCGGCTTCGATCATTGCACGGCTCACAAAATCAATATGGTCCATCGCTGCCTTGCGCGCACGCTGGGGATCGCCGGCCGCGACGGCGTTGTGGATCGCCCGATGCTGAGCGAGCAGTTGTTCGCGAGCCCCCGGCAGATTGTAGATCAGCAGCCGATTGTGAAAGACGCCGTCCGTCAAGAGCCGGTAGCAGGATCGAAGCGTATGCAAAAGGACGATATTGTGCGCGCAATCGCCGACCGCGCTGTGGAATTCCACGTCCACCGCCGCTTCGCGGCCGAAGTCTTTCTCTTCGTGCGCGTCTTCCATGCGCCGCACGATCTGGTCGAGCAACGCAAGATCGTCGCCGGTCGCCCGCCGCGCCGCATATTCGGCCGCCACACCCTCTATCTCGCGCCGGTACTCCATATAGTCTGCCGCAGCCTTCCGGTGGGTGCCGATAAGGTCTATCACCGGCTTGGAAAAGACCTGCCCGATGACGTCGGCAACATAGGTGCCGCCTCCGCGCCGGGTTACGATCAGGCCGCGCGTCTCAAGAGACTTCAGCGCATCCCGAAGGATTGGCCGCGATACGTAGAACTGCCGCGCCAGGTCGCGCTCGCCGGGCAACCGGTCGTCCACTCTGAGCACGCCCTCGAGAATGAGGCTCTCGATCTGCTGCATAACCTCGTCGGCTGTACGGGAATGCTCGATACGGGAGAAAATTTCGCCCAAAAGGGGGCTCCGCCTGAACCGCGATCGTAGCCAGACTACGGGCAAGCGGGCCAACTGGTCAAATTATTTATCCAATTTTGCGGCTGAGTGACGCTTTTGCTGCGATGCACTATTTTTCGTTGCGGCGCGACAAACGCGCGCAATGCGTCGTGGGATCGAATGGACTATTAATAGGGAATGACGCGGAGCAAGAAACGATGAACGACGCGGTGGGCAAGATGGAAACCGGCCCGTGGCTCGCGGGGTCTGTTCTCGGCATGCCAGCGCATGATGGCCGTCCCGCGGCCGTCGGCGAGGTGCATGCACGTCCGCATCCGCTCATCGAAGCGCCGCGCGTGCTCGTCCAAATGGCGTTCATGACCGAGGGAGGCTCGGTAGTCGACCAGGCAGTGCTCGCCGAACTGTCGCGCCGGCTCGGAATTGCAGCTCCGGACCGGCTTGCCCGCCACCACGCGATGAAGTGGGGCAAAGGCATGCTGTCGTGGGAGCGGCATACCGAATTCTCGACTTACCTCTGGGATTGTCCGGTCGATGCCCGAAGCGGCAAGCCGCTCGACGATTCGCCTTTCGGGAATGGCTTCAGCCCGCCCGGCGCGGTGATCTCGGGCGTGCGGGTCGACATCCGCAAATGGACTTCTGCGAATGAGCGGCTGATTGCCGGCTTCGACCCCGCGAGCCTCTGCTACTCCCTTGTGGAGAACGGCAAGGCCGCCGCGCTGACGGACTTCCGGCAGGACGGAGATGGGCTCACCCGCATTCTAATCCTCGACCGCGGCCTTTCCCCCGCCAGGACCGGTGCACTGTCGCAGCGCTTGATCGAGATCGAAACCTACCGCACGCTCGCTACGCTCGGCCTGCCGCTTGCCCAGGCCCTTTCCCCGCGCATGCGGCGGATCGAGGATCGCCTCGCGACGCTTACGAGCGAGATGCGCGCAACGGACCGCCGCAACAGCCAGGAGCTTCTGGCAGAGCTGACCGATCTTGCAGCCGGACTGGAAGCGGATGCGGCCGCCAGCCTGTACCGTTTCGGCGCCAGCCGCGCCTATTACGAAATCGTCGAGGAACGCCTGGAAGCGCTCGGCGAGGCTGCCGTGCCAGGCTACGACACCTGGAGCGCTTTCCTGCAGCGTCGCGTCGCGCCCGCCATGCGCACCTGCCGCTCGATCGAAGAGCGTCAGGCCAATCTGTCTGGCAAGCATGCCCGTGCCGCGACACTCCTGCGCACTTGGGTCGATGTCGAGGTCGAGCGCCAGAACCGTGACCTGCTCGCTTCCATGAACAACCGCGCGCGCTTGCAGCTGCGGCTGCAGCAGACGGTCGAGGGTCTCTCGGTCGCCGCCGTCTCTTACTACGTCGTCGGACTGGTCGGCTATCTGGTCAAGGGCTCGGCGATTTTCGGCGAAAGTATCAAGCCGGAACTTGTAACGGCCGTCAGCGTCCCCTTCGTCGTACTGGCAGTCTGGTGGCTCGTGCGCCGGATACGCCGCTCCCATCAGGACGAGGGCGCGAAACAGTCCGCGCCGCATCAAGATGCTTGACTGGTAAATGATTTTTACCAGTATGGGCTTGGAGTTTCGAGCGTACTCCCGAGGATAACCCCGATGTCCGGACCAGTCATGCCGAAGGCCGACGAGGCGACACTCGCCCGGCGCGCCGAGATCGTGGCCGACATGCGCGTCATCGTGCCCGGGGAAGGCGTTGTCGAAACCGTCAACGAAATGCGCGCTTTCGAAAGCGATGGGCTGACCGCCTACCGCCAGCTTCCGCTTGTCGTCGTCCTGCCGGAAACCGTGAAACAGGTTTCGCGCATCCTGAAATACTGCAATGAGCGCGGCATCAAGATTGTGCCGCGCGGCTCCGGCACTTCACTCTCCGGCGGCGCGCTGCCTCTGGAGGATGCGGTGCTGCTGGTCATGAGCCGGTTCAGCCGCATCCTCGACATCGATTTTGAAAACCGTGTCGTGGTCGCCCAGCCGGGCGTCACAAATCTCGGCATCAGCAACGCGGTCGCGGACGAGGGCTTTTATTACGCGCCGGATCCTTCCTCGCAGATCGCATGCTCGATCGGCGGCAATGTCGCCGAGAATTCCGGAGGCGTGCATTGCCTGAAATACGGCCTCACGGCAAACAATGTGCTGGGCATCGAAATCGTGCTGATGGACGGCGAGGTGATCCGCCTCGGCGGCAAGCATCTCGATGCGGAAGGTTACGATCTGCTCGGCATCATGACCGGCTCCGAGGGCCTGCTCGGGATCGTCACTGAGGTCACGGTTCGCATCTTGCAGCGGCCGGAGACGGCGCGCGCGCTGCTGATCGGCTTTCCCTCATCGGAGCAGGCAGGGCAGTGCGTTGCCGACATCATTGGCGCCGGCATCATCCCGGGCGGCATGGAGATGATGGACCGGCCGGCGATCCATGCGGCCGAGGACTTCGTCCATGCCGGCTATCCGCTCGAATGCGAGGCGCTGCTGATTGTGGAGCTGGACGGTCCCGGTACCGAGGTCGATCACCTGATCGCTCGGGTCGAGGCGATTTCGCTCAAGAACGGATCGACCACCTGCCGCATCTCGCGGTCCGAAGAGGAGCGCATGGTCTTCTGGGCGGGCCGCAAGGCCGCGTTTCCCGCCGTCGGCCGCATTTCGCCCGACTATTACTGCATGGACGGCACGATACCGCGAAAGGAACTGCCGCGCGTGCTTTCTGGAATGCGTGACCTGTCAGAGAAATATGGGCTGGCCGTGGCCAACGTCTTCCATGCCGGAGACGGCAATCTTCATCCCCTGATCCTCTACGACGCCAACAAACCGGGCGAGCTTGAAAGAGCGGAACAGTTCGGTGCCGACATCTTGCGGCTTTGCGTCAAGGTCGGCGGCGTGCTCACGGGCGAACATGGTGTCGGCGTGGAAAAGCGCGACCTGATGCCGGAGATGTTTTCGCAGGCAGACCTCGACCAGCAGATGCGTGTCAAATGCGCCTTCGACCCCCGGCATCTCCTCAATCCCGGAAAGGTATTCCCGCAGCTTCGCCGCTGCGCTGAACTCGGGCGCATGCACATCCATCAGGGCAAGATGCCGTTCCCTGACATCCCAAGGTTCTGAGGGCGATTTTGACGCGCGGTATTTTCTCATACCCCCCTCTGGCCTGCCGGCCATCTCTCCCTCAAGGGGGGAGATTAGCCTGCCGCCTTGCCGGCGCTTCGTGCAGAGTGTCGAGATTTTTACGCAGGCGCTGGGGACTGCTAATCTCCCCCCTTGAGGGGGAGATGGCCGGCAGGCCAGAGGGGGGTGGGAAGCAACTCGACCTATCCGCCTTTCTTGGCGGGCACCGCACATGACCTTCGCCCCGTCCACTCCCGATGAGGTGGTCTCGATGGTCCAGTGGGCCGTCGCTGAAGGGGAGCCGCTCGAAATCGTAGGCCATGGCTCCAAGCGCGGTATCGGCGGTCCGGTCAAAGCCGCGCATTTACTTGATTTGTCGAGATTGTCCGGCGTTACCCTCTACGAGCCGGAAGAACTGGTGCTCTCGGCCAGGGCCGGCACGGCGCTTGCCGAAATCGAACCGCTTCTCGCTAAGCAGAACCAGCGGCTTGCCTTCGAGCCGATGGACTATGGCGCGCTGCTGGGCGGCGAACCGGGCAGGGGCACGATCGGCGGCGTGCTTGCGGCCAATCTGTCAGGGCCGCGCCGGCTGACGGCGGGTGCTGCGCGCGACCACATTCTTGGCATCGAAGCGGTTTCCGGCCGCGGCGAGGCCTTCAAGTCAGGCGGCCGCGTGGTGAAGAACGTTACCGGCTATGATCTTTCCAAGGGAATGGCCGGTTCATGGGGTACGCTTGCGGTTCTGACGGACGTCACCTTCAAAGTGCTCCCCGCGGCGGAGACGGAAGCAACGCTGGCGGTGCTCGGACTGATGGAAGACGAGGCGGCGGCCGCGATGGCGTTGGCGCTCGGTTCCAGCGCCGAGGTGTCGAGCGCTGCCCATCTGCCTGAGAACGTTGTCGGCCGGTTGGTTGACGGCGCGCTTGCGGGTAGCCCAATGACCCTCCTTCGCGTCGAAGGCTTCGAGCCGTCGGTCGTCTACCGTATAGACAAGCTCAAGGCACTGTTCCGGGCCGCACCGGGTCTCGAGGAATTCGCCAGCGAAGCCTCGCGGAAACTGTGGCGCGAAGTGCGCGACTGCATGCCGTTCGCGGACGGCACGGAAAGGCCGGTGTGGCGCGTTTCGATGGCGCCTTCGCAGGGCCACAGAATGGTTGCCGCGCTCCGCATGGAGGTCGGGGCGGATGCCTTCTACGACTGGCAAGGCGGCCTGATCTGGTTGCGCATGGAGTTCGACCCCGAGGCGGATACCGTCCGCCGGCTCGTCAAGAAATTCGGCGGCGGCCACGCGACGCTGGTGCGCGCGGCGCTGGAATGGCGAGCCTCGAACCCGGTGTTCGAGCCGCAGCCGCCGGCGCTCGCTGCCCTTTCGGCGCGGCTCAAGGCCGAGTTCGACCCCAAAGGCATTCTCAATCCAGACAGAATGGTCGCCGCCTTCCGGGTGGCGGAATAGGACAAGGAAAGTGCAGACCAACTTCACCGCCGCCCAGCTCGCCGATCCGCAGGTTGCGGAATTGGAGAAGATCCTGCGCAACTGCGTGCATTGCGGCTTCTGCATCGCGACCTGCCCCACCTATGTCACGCTTGGCAACGAACTGGATTCGCCGCGCGGCAGGATCTACCTGATCAAGGATATGCTGGAGAACGGCAGGCCGGCCGACAAGGAGATCGTCACCCATATCGATCGCTGCCTTTCCTGCCTTGCCTGCATGACGACGTGCCCGTCGGGCGTGCACTACATGCATCTGGTCGACCATGCCCGGGCGCATATCGAAAAGACCTATCGCCGTCCGCTGGACGACCGGCTGATACGATCGCTTTTAGGTGCGGTCCTACCCTACCCGAAAAGATTTCGCGTGGCCCTGAAGTTGGCGAAACTTGCCCGCCCTTTCGCCGGGTGGCTGAAGTCGATCCGGTCGCTCAAGCCGCTTGCCGCGATGCTCGAGCTTGCACCCGTTACGGTTCCCGCTTCCTCACCCCTTGCCGCGCCGGCTATCCATTCTCCGTCGGCAGCAAAAAGCGGCCGCGTAGCAATCCTGACCGGTTGTGCGCAATCTGTGCTCGCGCCCGGCATCAACGAGGCCGCGACAAGGCTGCTTACCCGCCTTGGCGTCGAGGTGGTCGTGCCCGAGGGCGAGGGTTGTTGCGGGGCGCTCACGCATCACATGGGACGCGAGGAGGATGCACTGCAGTCGGCGCGCCGCAATATCGATGCATGGACGAGACTGATTGAAAACGACGGCCTTGACGCGATCCTCATCACTGCGTCGGGCTGCGGAACCACGATCAAGGATTACGGCTTCATGTTTCGTCTCGATGCAGTCTATGCAGCCAAGGCCGCCACGGTCTCGGCGCTGGCGAGGGATGTGACCGAATACCTGGCGACGCTCGACCTGCCGGCACCGTCCGTTCGGCCTGACCTTTCAGTGGCCTATCATTCCGCCTGCTCGATGCAGCACGGGCAGCGGATCACGCGCCAGCCGAAAGAACTGCTCACCGGGGCCGGCTACACGGTGCGCGAGCCGCGCGAGGGGCATCTATGCTGCGGCTCGGCCGGAACCTACAACATCTTGCAGCCGGAGATCGCCGCAAGGCTCCGCGACCGCAAGGTGAGAAACATCGAAGCAACCGGAGCGGACGTCATCGCCACCGGCAATATCGGATGCATCACCCAGATAGCACGGACATCGAAGATGCCGGTCGTGCACACGGTCGAGCTGCTCGACTGGGCCTATGGCGGGCCGAGGCCGGCCGGAATTCCAGACGACAAGGCGATTGCCGGTTAATGACGGCGGGCAGCACAGGCCATACTCCCTGTCCCGAGGTAGGCAACCGCATATGGGTAACTGCCCCCTCATCCGGCCTCGCTTTGCCCGGCCTCGCTTCTCCCCGCTGGGGAGAAGAGCGTGCGGCGGTGCGGCCGGCGACCTCCTCTCCCCTCGGGGAGAGGGTGGCGAGGGCGAAGCCCGAGCCGGGTGAGGGGGACACGGATCCGGGTAAAACCCACATGCGATTGCGCTACTGTCCCGAGGCTACTTCACGACAACCTTGGTGCCCACATCGACCCGCTCGTAAAGATCGATGACGTCCTCGTTGCGCATGCGGATGCAGCCGGAGGAAACCGCACTGCCGATCGTCCATGGCTGGTTGGTCCCGTGGATGCGATACATCGTCGAGCCGAGATAGATTGCGCGCGCGCCGAGCGGGTTGTCCGGACCGCCTTCCATATGCACCGGCAGGATGCGGCCTTTCTTCAACTCCCGCGCCACCATCTCGAGCGGTGGCCGCCAGTCAGGCCACTCGCGCTTGTCGGTAATCCGATGGGTGCCGGCCCATTCGAAACCGGGCTTGCCGGTGCCCACGCCGTAACGGCGCGCCATCCCGCCCGATTGCACCAGATAGAGGAAATTCTCCGTCGTATCGATGATGACCGTGCCGGGCTCTTCCGAACCGTCATAGGAGACTTGCTGCGGTAGATAGACAGGGTCGATCTGCTGGCCCGTGTCGCTTTTCACCGGCGCCGGAATGCCTGCAATCCGGATGGTTGCAAGCCTTCTCTGCCCCTGCTGCCGCTTGTTTTCGGGAAGCGTCGGCTGCACCTGAACGTCGGCTGCCGCCGGGTCCATCCCGTCTTGGCCGCGCCATTGCTGCTGGCGAACGGAGCGGCCATGCGGCTGCATGACCCAGGGCGCTGAAAGGTCGGGGCTGACCACGGCCGGCGGGCGCTCGCCGTACCGGTCGCGAGCCTCCGACGCCGGCGATGTCGACAAGAGGGGAACGGTCGCGCAGAGAAAAAGAATGCAGCTCTTCATGGACGACCCTCCCACAACTGCGCCTTCTGACGGCGCAACGATGGTGCTATTGCGAGCGCAACCGAAAGGTGAATTCCGATGATCAAGTTTGCGGATTTCCTGCAAACATTCCGGTTTGGTTACAATACCGTTCCGGAATCTGGTAAAGGCCGGGTAAAATCGGCCGGCGTTGGCTGTGCGACGGGAAAGACATGAGCGAACTGAAGACCGGATTGATTGAAGGCGACGACGGGCGGGTGCGTTGTGCCTGGCCCGGCAATGACGCGCTTTACCGCCGTTACCATGACCAGGAATGGGGGCGCCCGGTCACTGACGACCGCCGTCTGTTCGAGAAGCTTTGCCTGGAGGGTTTTCAGTCCGGGCTTTCCTGGCTGACCATTTTGCGCAAGCGCGAGAATTTCCGCGAGGCTTTCGACAATTTCGAGTTCGACCGGGTCGCGAATTTCACGGAAGGGGATATCGAGCGCCTGCTCGGCAATGCCGGCATCGTGCGCCATCGCGGCAAGATCGTTTCGACGATCAACAACGCGAAACGCGCTCGCGCGCTTGCCGACGAAACGGGCTCACTCGCCGCCTGGTTCTGGAGGTTCGAGCCGCAGCCGCATGAACGGCCTGCACTCATCGACCACGCCACGCTCATGGCCATGCCGAAAACCGAGACATCCATCCGCATATCGAAGGATCTGAAAAAGCGCGGCTGGAGTTTTGTCGGCCCCACCACCGTCTATGCCTTCATGCAAGCGATGGGGCTGGTCAACGACCATATTGAAGGCTGCGTTTGCCGGGCGGAGATCGAGGCGGAACGGCAGAGCTTCAAGCGGCCTCGGTAAGTCCACGGCGGCCGCGACCCTTGCCGCCCCCCGCGGCATCGGTTAGGACACGCGCGCCGTCTGCCGGACGGCCGAAATCGCCCGACAAACAACACGAGCGGACAAAACCAGCATGGCCGACAGGATCGAAAAGGTGAAGGCGCGGCTGCCGCGTGGCTTCATCGACCGCTCGCCGGAGGACATCCGCGCTGTCGAGAAGATGATGGCGGCCATTCGCAAGGTGTACGAACTCTACGGCTTCGAACCCGCCGACCAGCCGATGATCGAATACACCGACGCGCTGGGCAAATTCCTGCCCGACCAGGACCGGCCGAACGAGGGCGTGTTCTCCTTCCAGGACGATGACGAGCAGTGGATGTCGCTGCGCTATGACCTCACGGCGCCGCTGGCGCGCTACGTGGCGGAGAATTTCGAGCGCCTGCCGAAGCCCTATCGCAGCTATCGCGCCGGCTGGGTGTTCCGCAACGAAAAGCCGGGACCCGGCCGCTTCCGCCAATTCATGCAGTTCGACGCCGACACGGTCGGCACGCCGGGCGTCGCGGCCGACGCCGAGATGTGCATGATGATGGCCGATGTGATGGAAGCGGTCGGCATCAAGCGCGGCGACTATGTTATCCGCGTCAACAACCGCAAGGTTCTGGACGGCTGTGCTCGAGGCGATGGGCTTCGGCGACGACGAACCATGACCCGAGGTGGCTGACAGTGATCGGGCGCATGGACAAGCTGGATCGGCTAGGCCGGGAAGGAGTTGAGCTGTCTGCTTGGCAAGG
This sequence comes from uncultured Alphaproteobacteria bacterium, assembly GCA_963813315.1. GTDB lineage: Bacteria > Pseudomonadota > Alphaproteobacteria > Rhizobiales > Rhizobiaceae > CAWEYO01. The sequence goes on from CAWEYO010000001.1 coordinate 90,930, forward strand.
GCAGAAAGGACGAGAGCGGGGATTTCACGCACGGGCGCGGGGCTTGGCGCGGCGGAGATAGATCGACTTGGCGCAAATGTTGACGTCTTCGAATGGACGTCGACTTCCTTGCCCAAGGTAAGGGTGTGAATCCGATTGTCAACTTTGGACTAGATCGCTGACACGCTGACACAGAAGTCTTTGACGCAGACGATCCAGATCTATCGCAAGCCACTAGGTCGCAAACGAGCGTGTCGGAGGTGGCATCGATGGACGTTCATTGCTCGATGCTTACAGGAATTGGACTGCGCGTCAGCGATATTCGATCGCCGCGTGTGGCTACGACGATGGCCGTATCCGCATCGATCCCTCCGTCGTTCGCGGTCTCGAATACTACACCGGGCCGGTCTACGAGGCCGAGTTGCTGGCGGAAATCCCCAACGAGGATGGCCAGATCGTGCGCTTCGGCTCGGTCGGCGGCGGCGGGCGCTATGACGGGCTGGTCTCGCGCTTCCGTGGCGAACCTGTGCCGGCGACTGGATTTTCCATCGGCGTCTCGCGGCTGATGACGGCGCTGAAGAACCTCGGCAAGCTCGGCACGTCGGACGTGCTGGCGCCGGTGGTCGTGCTCGTCATGGACAAGGATGTGGACAGCCTCGGCCGCTATCAGAAGATGGTAGCCGAGCTGAGGCAGGCGGGCATCCGGGCCGAAATGTATCTCGGCGGCGCCGGCATGAAAGCGCAGATGAAATATGCCGACCGTCGCGGCGCGCCCTGCGTGATCATCCAGGGCGGCGACGAGCGCAATGCCGTCGATGAAAACGGCGAGCCGAAACCGATGGTGCAGATCAAGGATCTGATCGAGGGCAAGCGGCTTTCGGAAGAAATCGCCGACAATTTGGCCTGGCGCGAAAGCCGCCCGGCGCAGGTGACCGTACCGGAAGCCGAGTTGGTAGAGACGGTGACGAGAATTCGGGATTTGCAGGATCGCGCGAAAGGCGGTAGCGCGTGAACACCCCCCTCTGGCCTGCCGGCCAATCCCCCTCAAGGGGGAGATCAGATGGCACGACGGTTTTCGCCAATCACCACGCTGCAGAGCGGAAGTGGAGGGCGCTCTCGTTGCCCCCGCCTGCCGGCCATCTCCCCCGCAAGGGGGGAGATCAGCGGTTTCAGCACTGCCGCTGGTCCTGCGACGTTGGTGATTGGCGAAAGCCGTCGCGCCGTCTGATCTCCCCCCTTGCGGGGGAGATGGCCGGCAGGCCAGAGGGGGGTGCGTTTCCAAAGAGCCGCACGCCAGAGGGGGGCAGCATAGAGTGCCCCCCACTATCGCCCCGCAGTGTCGGCGATTGGCGGCCAGAGGGGGATGTATCCCCCAAGAGCGATCTGCCCATGACAGCGCGCCCACCGTTTGCTTCCGACATTCTTGCGCTGTTCGTCGCCCGCGGGGCCGATGTGGTCGACGTTCCGGTCATCCAGCCGGCTGATCCATTCCTCGACATGGCCGGCGAGGACCTGCGACGCCGTATTTTCCTGACCGAAAGCGAAACTGGCGAGACGCTCTGCCTGCGCCCGGAATTCACCATTCCCGTCTGCCTCGATCACATTCGCTCGCAATCCGATACGCCGCGTCGCTATTCCTACCTCGGTGAGGTTTTCCGCCAACGCAGGGAAGGCGGCAACGAGTTCTTTCAGGCCGGCATCGAGGACCTTGGCGACATCGACATCGCCTCGGCCGATGCACGCTCGATCGCCGACGCGTATGCGTTGGTTGCCTTGACATTGCCCGGCCACGCGCTCGCCGTCACGCTGGGCGACCAATCGGTTTTCGAAGCTGTGCTCGCCACGCTCGGGCTTCCGCGCGGCTGGCAGAAGCGCCTGGCGCGTGCCTTCGGCTCACACGAGGCCTTGGCCGCCGCGCTTTCCGATCTTGCAAATCCGGTCAGCACGGCTGCACTTGACGGCACCGTGGGCACGCTGGTGGCGACGGGCGAATTGGAGGCGCTTGCCGCGCACATCACCGGGGCCATGGAGGCGGCCGGCATCTCGCCGGCCTCCGGCCGCTCGCCGCAGGAGATCGCGCGCCGGCTGTTGGAAAAGACCGAGCTTCGCAGCGTGCGTCTGGCCGATGCCGCGCTCGATGCGTTGAAGCAGTTCCTGGGCATCCATGTGCCGCTGGACGCCGCACCTGCTGCCCTTGAGGAATTCGCAAAAAGCGCCGGGCTTTCGCTCGGGACCGCACTTTCCCGCTTTACCGCGCGGGCTGAGAAAATGTCGGCCAACGGGCTCGCCATGAATGCCATCCACTACGATGCGGCCTTTGGCCGGCCGCTCGACTATTACACCGGTCTTGTCTTCGAGATAGCGTCGCGAGGCGGGCGGTCGCTTGCAGGCGGGGGACGCTACGACCGGCTCTTGACGCTGCTCGGCGCGGAACGACCGATCCCAGGTGTCGGCTTTTCCGTCTGGCTCGACCGTATCGAGCAATTGCGGGAAAGAATGCCATGAGCATAACGCTCGCATTGCCGTCCAAGGGCCGGCTGAAGGAGCAGGCGCTGGAACTCTTTGCCCGCGCCGGCCTGCCGGTCAGCCTGCCGGGGGACGACCGCAAGTACCGGGCCCGCGTCGAGGGTCGGCCGGACGTAGAGGTGGCGTTTCTGTCGGCTTCGGAAATCGCGAGCGAACTTGGGCAGGGGACTGTCGATCTCGGCGTGACGGGCGAGGACCTGCTGCGCGAGACGCTGATCGACTGGGATGCCCGCACCGAAATAGTGTCGCGGCTCGGCTTCGGCCATGCCCATGTTGTGGTTGCGGTGCCCGATGTCTGGCTCGACGTCGATACCATGGCCGATCTTGATGACGTCGCCGCCGATTTCCGTCACCGCCATGGCCGGCGGCTGCGCATTGCCACGAAATATTGGTGGTTGACGCAGCAATTCTTCTCGCAAAAGCACGGCATCCAGGTCTACCGGATCGTGGAAAGCCTCGGCGCGACCGAGGGTTCTCCCGCCGCCGGCTCCGCCGATGTCATCGTCGACATCACCACGACCGGCTCGACGCTGCGCGCCAATCATCTCAAGGTTCTTGACGACGGGATCATCCTGCGGTCCCAGGCTTGCCTCATCGCCTCAAGAACAGCGCGCAGCGCTGCCGACGAAGCCGCGATAGGCGAGGTGGCAAGCCTCGTTAACAAGGCGGTGTCGGAGACCTAATACCAAGGGACATTACTTTTGATCGATCGCCAACGTTGCACGGCTAGCGAGGCATCGATGACAGCCGATCTCCCCCGCAAGGGGGAGATCAGACGGCCGCCGGCGTTTCGCCAATCGCCAACTTTGTTTCGAGGATATGAGCGCGTCAGCCGCGCTTGGCGTCGACCGACAGCGCCCCGGCGCCGAATACCGCAAGCACAAAGAGACCGCCCGCGATGGCAAGATTCTTTTGGAAGAAAAGCATCTGCACCTGATCGGCGAAATCGAGATGCGCAACGGCCGTGGCCGCAAGCGTGAAGATGGCAAGGGCGACCGCCGCTATGCGGGTCTGGAATCCGACCAGGATGGCTATGCCGCCAAACAGTTCGAGAAGGCCGACGAGCACCGCGACGACCATCGGCAGGGGCAGGCCGAGACTGCCGAACCAGGCCGCCGTGCCGGCAATCGACGTAAGCTTCGCAAAGCCGGCCAAAATGAATATGGAGGAAAGCAGGGCGCGCCCGGCCAGTGCAAGCGCGGAACTGTTCTCGACAATGCCGGTCTTGGCGCCGGCGGCAGTGGTGTTGATCGACATTTGGGTTCTCCGGGGTTGAGTTCCACCGTGAGATAGAGAATTTACTTCGTTCACAGAAGTTACTTTGTTGTCGACAGATCGTTCACAAAAGAACGATGCGTGTCGCAGGATCATGGTGCATGCCGCGGTTTTGTTGCCTCTGCGCCGTCTTTGTCTCGTTAACCCGGCCGGGTCATGCTTTCAGGGCGGACAAGGCGATCGTAGTCCTCCGCCGTGACGAGCCCGCTCTTCAGCGCCTCGTCCCGCAACGTTGTCCCGTTCTTGTGTGCCGCCTTGGCGATCATTGCCGCATTGTCATAGCCGATGCTCGGCGCCAATGCGGTAATCAGCATGAGTGAGCTTTGCATGAGTTGGGAAATCCGCGCCTCATCAGCGACGATGCCCGTGATGCAGTTGTCGGTGAAGGAGCGTGTCGCATCGGCAAGCAGCCTGATGGATTGCAGTACGTTCTGAGCGATCACCGGCTTGAAGACATTCAGTTCGAAATGACCTTGGCTGGCAGCGAACGAAACGGCGGTCTGATTGCCGATCACCTGAACGGATGTCATGGTCAGCGCTTCCGCCTGCGTTGGATTGACCTTGCCCGGCATGATCGACGAGCCGGGCTCGTTTTCCGGCAGGATCAGCTCACCCAGCCCGGAGCGCGGCCCCGATCCCAGGAACCGGATGTCGTTGGCGATCTTGAAAAGATCGGCGGCAAGTGCCGCGAGCGATCCGTGGAAATAGGTCAGCGCGCCGTGACTGGCGAGCGCTTCGAATTTGTTGGGCGCGGTGCGGAAGGGAAGGCCGGTGATGTCGGCAAGCCGTTCCGCGACCGCTGTGTCGAAGCCGACGGGAGCGTTCAGGCCGGTGCCCACCGCCGTGCCTCCCTGAGCGAGCGCGTAGACATCGGCAAGGCTTTCGGCGACGCGCCTGCGGCCGAATTCAACCGCAGCCGCGTAGCCGGAGAATTCCTGGCCAAGCGTAAGCGGTGTTGCGTCCTGAGTATGCGTTCGGCCGATCTTGACTATGCCCGCGAAGGCCCTTTCCTTTTCCCGAAGCGCGATCGCAAGATGATCGAGCGCCGGCAGCAAACGGGCGTTCGTTTCAATGGCGACGGCTACGTGGATCGCTGTCGGAAACGTGTCGTTGGACGATTGGCTCATATTGACGTGATCGTTGGGATGCACTGGCTCTTTCAAGCCGATGACGCCACCCAGAAGCTCGTTTGCCCGGTTTGAGATCACCTCGTTGGCGTTCATGTTCGTCTGCGTACCCGAGCCGGTCTGCCATACCGCAAGCGGGAAGTGATCATCGAACCTGCCTTCCGCCGCTTCCGTTGCAGCCGCGACGATAGCCGCGCCGATCCGTGCATCGAGGCGCCCCAGGGCGATATTGACATCCGCCGCGGCGCGCTTGACGAGCGCCAGCGCGTGGATCAGCGGCAACGGCATTTTCTCCGTGCCGATGCGGAAATTTTCGAGGCTGCGCTGGGTCTGCGCACCCCAGTAGCGGTCAGCCGGGACTTCGATCGGGCCGAATGAGTCGGTTTCGGTGCGGGTTTTGGTCATCCGTTGGGTTCCGCGTCCTTTTCCACAAACATAAGCTGCCGCGCGCGCAATCGCCACTGTTGCCAGTCTCTGGCGTAGGCGACTGACGCGAAGGCGACGCGCCTGTCTCCCCTTTGCGGGGAAGTAGCAATTCCCCGCTCAAAATCGGTGCGACTGGGTGGCTCGAGCGGCGGACGCTTCGACGGAATCAGACGGAATCAGCGCTGCCGCTCTATCCCCTTGCTGGAGCATCGGACCCGAAACCGGTGCCCACTTTCGGGTCCGATGCTCTCAATTGCGTCCGGACCCTGGTCGACGATGATCGGATCGTTTGGGCGAAAAAACGCGTGCGAGCTTTGAAGTTCAGTGGCCTCGTGGGCTCTGTCGCCGTCTCATTGGCAGCAGCGGCCCGAGTGACCTGAGATAGTCTGAGGGCGCGGACTCGCGGTAGACTGGGAAATCGGCGCTTCGGTCACGCCATGACTTTAACACTTGGCCGAGGCCATTGGCGCCGCTCTCGCGTGCCTGACGCACAAGGCCGAGATCGATCATTATCGGAAGGATCTCGGGGGCTTGGCCGGCCTGATAGACGATCTGACCAGAAGGGTCGGCGACCAGGGAGCGACCGTTTCCACCCGCGTCGAGCCCATTCACATCGACAACATAGCACTGGAACATGGCGGCGGTCGCCTGGACAATGGCAATCTCGGCATGGCGGTCGGTTGTGGTTGTAAGAACCGGGTGGATCAGCACCTCGACGCCGGCAGAGGTCAGCGTGCGCGTAGTTTCGGGAAACCAGATGTCATAGCAGATGCTGAGCCCAAAACGCCCGACCTGCGGTACGTCGAATATGAGGAACTCGGTGCCGCCGGCAACATTGGTTTCGAAGGGCGCAAACGGAAACATCTTGTCGTAGCGGCCGGCGACGCTACCGTCCGGCGCGATTACCACCGCATGATTGTAGGTCTTTCCGCCCCGGCGGACGAACATGGTTCCAGGTACGATCCACACGCGATGCCGTGCTGCGACTTCCTGAAACACCGCCTCGTCGGCAGCCGGCGTGTCTGACGCCATCGCATGCAGCGGCCCATGAGCTGCAAGCTCCGAAAACACAATCATGTCTACGCCGGGAAAGATCGCCATCGTCTTCTCGATCTGGCCGACCATTGCCGGAATGTTCTTGCCGGAAATCGGCACCGGCATCTGTACGCCAGCGATCAGGAAGCGTTCGGGATCGCGTCCCACTGTAGGATCGGACTGAGGCATGCTTTTCGCGTCTGGTTGAGGTGGCTGCGGGGATTTCCTGGGAGACGAACGCCGGTTTCGCCTCGATAGCTGAAGTTTCGGTCGCCAGAGCAGGATTTGCGACAAGTTCGAACGGATTTTGCGGGCCGCCCTGTCCGGACCCTCCGAGTTGCCTTCTAACTTGGAAGACCGGTTCGCACAAGGCTCGGCCAAAGTAGCGGTTTTTGCAGCGCGCGTCGAAATTGGCATCATCGGCGTCAAGCCTGCCCAAAGTTCTGCTTTGACCACGGCGCCGACTACGCCCGGCCAAGGGCCAGAATCTTCATGCGGCCGTTCCTTCGCTGAAGGTCGCGGTACGCGTTCCTTCCTGAAATGCTGAGCAGGATTGCAGCCATCGCGCCGAAGGCCATATCAGCTCGACGGAAGCGTCTTGCGGGCGGTACATCGCTGTATAGAGCGTCCCGTAGCCGCGCCCATAGGATGTCTGGTAGACCGGTGGCTGCAGGAAAACGCTGAGCATCGCCTCGGCGTCGCCAAATTCCTCCACAGCGCGCTGCAAGACCTGTTCACGCTCCACCGAGCGAGTGGTCTGGGCGTGCCGCTTCCATTCCGGCTTGTGCTGATGATTGGTTATGACCCGACGCTTGATGAGTTCCACAGGGCGGTCCGGCGTGACGAAGGCGATCGCATGATGCCCGGCCCGGTCTATGAGTGCGATCGAATATGACATGTGGATCGGCAAGCGCTTGAGGATGGCGGTCGCCTCTTCCACATTCGAAGCGAATTCGAGCACGTAACGCAGTGCGAGCGGGACGCCGAAGCCTTCACCGACCGCGGTGCGCCCGCCGAATGAGAGAGAGACGGCCAGCCCATCTTCGTTGATGCCATCGAGAACGCCCCACAAGCAATCCACCATGGCCACGACGCGCCTGCCGTAGAAGCGCGACGCCAACCAGGTGCCTTCGAGCAGCCTCGGACTGAAATCATAGTTGCGGATCAGGGCCGAACCGTTCCCTTCGACGATTGCCTGCGAACAGCCGCCGACATATGCGGGGGGGCACCACATCGACAGGAATCGCGCTTCAAGATCGCCTCCGCCCGCCACCTCGCAGATTTCTTCGTAGAGCGGCAGCATTTCAGGCATGTAGTTGCGCACCGCCTTCAGGCCGTCGAGGTAGGTGGAGCGGCGGTGGATGCCTTCGCGCAGGAACCAGCGGCTGTATGCATGCCAGTAGCGATCGAATACCCGACGCCACTTTTCGCCGGGACGATCCTCGTCGATCGCTTCGAAGATGATGTCCATGAATATCGGCCTCTTTCCCCGGCCGGCCTACAGGATCTTGAACGAGCCAGCTTGCGGCGCTTCATACATCTCGGCCTCCAGCAGCGATTTGGCGGCATAGAGCTTCTTGATGCCGCGAATCCAGTTGCGCGCCCGTTCATTGAGTTCGAAGTCGCTGCCCATGACCCGACCGCGCGTGATCAGGATGCCGAGATCGGCGCCCTCATAACGATAGTCGCCGGGGCCCGTGATGCGCAGGAAAAAAGCCTCGTTCTCGGACTCGATCGCTTGGCGGTCGAAATCGAAACGATCGTAGGATACGGCGCCGTCATCCGACATCCGGTAGACCCCGGTGGGGGGCGCGTTGGTGACGAGGTCGACATTCTTGTCCGTCGATTTCATCACCAGCTGCGACCACGAATCGATGAACTCCTTTAGAGCCCAGCGTTCATTCAGTTCCTCGACGTCGATCTTGTATTTGAGGCCCGAAAACTCCATCAGGTGGAACAGGAAAAGCGGCGCGTCGGCGTATGCGAAGGCAGAGTGGTTGGTGATCGAACTGGCGCCGCAGATGCGCGGATTGAGCTCACCGAGGTAGACCTCGCCATCCTTCTCGTCGATCAGGAAGTCAAGATCGAAATAGCCGCGATAGCCTTCCTTGATGAGCTGGTTGCCGAACCGGAACGCCATGTCGCGGGCCTTGTCGCGAATGCGCTCGGAAAAGGCCCCCGGAAAGATCTCGTTGCCGCACCACCCGCCTTTGTAGGGTGTCAACTCGCGCTTGCCCACGACCTCGGTCAGAAGCGGCCCGACCAGCGTGCCCGAGCGGGTGGTGCAGGCCTCCATGGTGGCTCCCCTGCAGTCGATGCGTTTCATGATCTTGACCTCGTCCTCCGCCCGGATTTCCTTGGCGTGACGGTCATATTCCTGCTGGTTGGAAATGAAGAAAGTCGTGTGGCCACTGTCGCCGAAGGCGGTCTGGATGACGAGGTCGGCGCCGATCCCCGCCTTTTTCGCCGAAGTGATCAGTTCCTCATAAGATTTGGCGGGTCCGAGTGTGTTGGGTACGGAAGCGACCTTCGCCTTGTTGCCGATGCGCACAGTTTCCATCTTGTTGTCGCAGCGCGCGCGGAGCTTGGCCTTCGGAAACCAGATCTCTAGACCGATCTCGTCACAGATCTTCTCGGTCTCGTCGTCGAACATCAGGAAGACTGCTGCGGGCTTGCCGCCGCGATGCTGGATCTGGTCGAGGACCTCCTTGTGCTGAAGCAGATAGTTGTTGATGTCCTCAATGGATTCGAACTCGTTGTGCGGCTGTTTCGACGGCACCATCACCTTCGGGTGACGGCCGTCGAAGCAATCAATGTAGTTGATGAACTTGAAGTTGCGCACCCATTGATCGATTCCCAGCAGGTTGAAGTTGGTGGCCGAGATGAAGTAGATCGGTCGTTCGTTGCGGTGCATTACGACGCGCAGGTCGGATACATTGCGAATAGTCTTCATGTCGTTCCTTCCCCTCAATGTTATGGTTCAGGGCGCATGCCGTATGGTCGCGCGTTCCGGCAAATACCGTCGACGAAAGAAACGCTGGTGGCTTGTTCTGGCGTGATCTCTAGCTACTGCGCCCATCTCGACCTCGAAAAGGTCAGCCGCCATGTCGACGTCATCGCCGCAGCGACTCTGAACAGCCATGGCCGCGACGCTTTCCGCGCTCATGATGCAATGTAGCGGGATGAGTTACGTCGTCGAATGCACCAAGGTCAGCGGCACGATAGACTACCTGATCCGCTTCGTCTGCCCAGATATCGCTTACGAACTTTTTGCGACACAATCTGTTGAGAGCGCGGGTCGGGTTCAAGCGGAAACTTCCGCCTAACGAAGCTTTTGGCGACTGCACCGAAAAAGCGATCCTGGCCGGAGAGTCTTGTCCACTGGAATTATTAGTATACAAATGAATATTGTCTCAAGACGGAGGCAAGAAACGCCTTTCCAAACTGGAACCATAACCTAAGACTTCACATTCGGGTTGGGCATGGTTGAGGATGTTCGCGCAGGCGGAGGCAGTGTGGTCGCCGGGATCGATGTCGGCGGAACATTTACTGATCTGATCGTGATCGACGGGCGCGACGGCGGACAGGTGCACATCGCCAAGACGCCCACTACGCCGGAAAACCAGGCCATCGGGGTCATTGCCGCGTTGAAAGAAGCCGGCTTTCCGGTGGATCGGATCGATCTCATCGTCCACGGCACGACGACCACCACCAATGCGGTGCTGGAGCGCCGGCTGGCAAAGACCGGCATGATCACAACCCGTGGATTTCGCGATGTCATCGAACTCGGCCGCCGGACCCGTCCAAATCCTTACGGGATGACCGGCGTTTTCGTGCCCGTCATCCCGCGCGATCTGCGGCTGGAGGTGACCGAGCGCATCGAAGTCCGGCGGCGTAGTGCGAGTGCCGCTCGACGAGACCGAATTTCGCGCGGCGGTAACGCACCTCAAGGAGGCCGGCTGCGAATCCATAGTCATCCATTTCCTCCATGCCTATGCCAACCCTGCGCACGAGAAGCGCGCGGCGGAGATTGCTGCGCAACTCTGGCCGAACGATCACATCACCGCCGGCCACACGCTGCTTTCCGAAGCGCGCGAATTCGAGCGCGGTGTGACGGCCGCGGTCAATGCCGCCGTGCAGCCGATCCTGAAGCGCTATGTGGATCGGCTGCGCGACGAACTGGAAAGGCGGGGCTATGCCCGGGACTTCCTGGTCATGAATGGCAATGGCGGCATGATCTCGGCCCGCTTCGTGACAAGTGAATCGGCCAAGACCGTGATGTCCGGCCCGGCGTCGGGTGTGATTGCCGCGGCCTACACGGGGCGCTGCGCCGGATACGGGAACCTCGTCACATACGACATGGGCGGCACATCGACCGATGTCGCGCTGATCCGCAATGCCCAGCCCGCGGTCTCCAACGAGATCGAAATCGAATATGCGATGCCGATACATGTACCGATGGTGGATGTCCATTCGGTGGGCGCTGGCGGTGGCTCGATCGCTCGCGTCGACGCTTCCGGCCTGATCCAGGTCGGGCCTGAAAGTGCGGGCGCAAATCCGGGTCCGATCTGCTACGGACGTGGCGGCACCGAGCCGACGATCACCGACGCCAATCTCGTGCTCGGCCGCCTCGATCCGACAAGACTGCTAGCGGTCGACCATCCGGTGACCGTGGCCAAAGTGCGTGACATCTTTGCCGAGCGGATCGGACGCGCGACGAAACTGGACGGCGTCGAGGCGGCTGGTGCTGTGCTCAGGCTTGCCAATCTGAAGATGGCCGGCGCGATCCGAATGGTCTCGGCGGCGAAAGGATACGACCCGAGGGACTTCGCGCTTTTCGCGTTCGGCGGCGCCGGACCTTTGCACGCCACCGAGTTGGCGCGGGAGCTCGGTCTGCCGAAGGTGCTCGTGCCGGCACTGCCGGGCATCACGAATGCGCTTGGCTGCGTGGTCGCCGACCTCCGCCACGACTTCGTAAACACGGTCAATCAGGCGGTGGCGCATCTCGACACCGCGCTTGTCCGAAACATCCTCGAAATGCACAAGGCCGAGGGAAGCGCATTGATCGCAAAGGAAGCGGTCAAGCCGGAAACGATCCGCTTCGTGCACTCGGCCGATATGCAGTTCATCGGACAGACGCATCTTCTCAATGTTCCGCTACCGTCGGCTCGGTTTGACCGGGAGACGTTGCAAGGTCTCTTCGAGAAGGCCTATTTCGCGAGGTTCAAGGTGGAGCTTCCCGAGATCAGTGCGAACCTCGTTAACCTCAACACCTCGGTGATCGGCGTCATGCCGGAGTTCGACCTGTCGCGGATCATCGATCCGGCGCGCCGCGCTGGGACGGTCGAGATGGCGCTCCGCGAGGTGCGCCCGGTCTGGTACAACGGCGTGTGGCGCGAGACGCCGGTCTACGATCGCGAAAGACTGCCACTTGACGCTGTGATCGAAGGGCCGGCGATCCTCGAGCAACTGGATGCAACAACCGTCGTCGAGCCGACCGATCGCGCGAGCTGCGACTCCGACGGAAATATCATCATCGAGATCGGCAAGGCCTGAGCCATGATGGAACTCGACGCCATTACGCTTTCTGTCATCCAGGCCGCTCTGCAGCAGGTCTGCGACGAGATGGATCTTGTTTTTTCCCGCGCTGCTTTTTCCCCGGTGATCGCCGAGGCCAACGACCGCTCCGATGGTATTTATTCGGCAAAGGACGGTTCGCTGATCGCCCAAGGCGCAGGAGGCCTGCCGGTTTTCGTCGGCGTCATGCAATATTCGACGAAGACGCTGATCGAAATGATAGGCGACGGCCGCTGCCTGCCGCCGGAGCCGGGCGACGTCTACATTGTCAACGATCCCTATCTCGGCGGGACTCATCTGATGGACGTGCGCTTTGCCATGCCCGTCTATCGCCGCGGTGAAATCTTTTGCTGGCTTTCCAACACCGGCCATTGGCCGGATATTGGCGGTTCGGTGCCAGGGGGGTTTTCGGCCTCCGCGACTGCTGTCGAGCAGGAGGGGCTTCGGCTGCCGCCCGTCAAGCTGTTCAAGAAGGGCGTGCTCGATGCGGAGATCTACGCAATCATCTGCTCCAACATTCGCATCGCCGACCAGCGGATCGGCGATATCAAGGCGCAAGCCGCAGCCCTCATGGTGGGGCAGGAAAGGCTTTGCCAAGTTCTGGATCGTTACTCGGACGAAACTGTCGTTGCGGCGATTGCCGAGTTGCGAAAGCGGGCAGCCGAGCAGATGGCGGCGCATATTTCGCAAATCAGGGATGGCGTCTACCGATCGAAGGCCTATGTGGATTCCGACGGTGTAGTCGACAGCCCGTTGACGATCGACCTTGCCGTCGAGAAGAAGGGCCGGACTCTAACCTTCGACTTCGGCGGCTCCAGTCCGCCCTGTGCGGGACCGATGAATTGCGTGCTCGCGACGACGCTTTCGTCGGTCTATCTGGCAATGCGTCACATATTCCCGGACGTTCCAATCAGTGCTGGCGCGTTCGAGCCGCTGATCGTCAAGAGGCCGGTTGGGACCTTCCTCGACGCTGGGTATCCTCGACCGGTGTCGGGCTGCGCGGCGGAAGTCTCCCAACGCATCGCCGAAGCCGTGTTTGCGGCTTTGGTTCAGGCCCTGCCCGACAAGGTGACGGCGGCCCCTGCCGGCTCCAGTGGCAATTTCGCGCTTGGCGGCCACGATCCCCGCCGCGCCCGCGACTACGTCATGTACCAGATCTCCGGCGGCGGCTACGGCGGCAACATCCACCATGACGGACTGACCAACGGGTGCTCGACCATCGGCATTTCGAAATCGCCCCCGGTCGAGGTGATGGAGCAAGCCTACCCGGTGCTCTACCGGCACTACGCGCTGCGCGAAGGATCGGGCGGCGCAGGCAGCCGCCGCGGCGGTTTTGGCCTCGCCTACGAAGTCGAGCTTTTGCGAGGCGAAGCGCGCGCCTCCTTCGTGATGGACCACGGCCGTTTTGGACCGCAGGGCGTGCTTGGCGGGGAGGACGGCGCCGTGAACTCCGTCGTCGTCTACCGGAATGGCGAAGCGCACGTGCCCAGGCATCTTTCAAAAGAGCAGGACATCCCGCTGAAGGCCGGCGACCGCGTGCAAGTGAGCACGCCGGGGGGCGGCGGCTACGGCAACGCCTTCGACCGCGATCCGGCGCTCGTGCTCAAGGACGTGCGGCTCGGCTACTATACGGTCGAGCAGGCGCGGGAAAGGTTCGGCGTGGTCCTTGCGTCGGATGGCGCGGCGGTCGATCAAGAGGCGACGGCTCGAACTCCGCTCGTAATCCGTTGGCACAAGCGACGACGTGCGCGGCTTCACGCCATCTTCGCAAGAAGCCTCATGAATGCGGATACGTCCTTCGCCGAGAGGGGCGCCAGCGTTTCCTGGGTGACCAACCGGGCTTTGGGGATCAATTCCTCGACCGCCTTGCGCCCTTCCGCCGTTAAGCTGACCAGCAACCGGCGCTTGTCGCCGTCGTGCTTCGAAAGCTGAACCAGGCCGCGCGTCTTGAGGCGGTCGATGACGCCCTTCACCGTCGCCGCATCCATGGCGATCAGCTGACCCAGCTGGTTCTGCGACGTCTCTCCGACATCACTCAGCTTGGCGAGTGCTGCAAATTGCGGCGGCGTCAGGTCCGCTATGTGAGAAGCGAATATGGCGACATGACGCTGATGCGCCTTGCGGAGCACAAAGCCGACCTGGTCCTGCAGATGGTAGTCGGCCGCTGCTTCCGGCGCGACAGGTTCAAGCTTTCTTTCTTGCACGCTCACCGTAGTCCATCCTCACCCTTCACGTCCTGCGTGGCCAGGCCGCCCATCCGAGCGTGAATACGGGGGCCGGTCGTCATGGCCAGGCAGAAAAGGATCTCGTCGGGACGCGGCCCGTCGCCAATGCCGACTTCCATCGCATCGAAATGGCTCCTGACATAAGCGGCATTGATATGGCCGATCGGCACGTCGAGGCGACAGCCAAGCGCGCCTACCTTCTTGGCCGAAGGCACGATGGCCTTCGCTTCCCCGAGCCTTTCGCGCATCGCGTAGCCGCCGGGAACATGCCAGAGCGCGCCGTGTTCCAGCTCGCCGGCAGCGCCGACAATGGCTCCCTTGCCGTAACCGTCGATCCTCCTCACCTCGCCGCCCAGTGCCGCGATCAGCCGGTCGGTGAGTTCGAGGCCCAGAGGCTTCAGGTCCTCCATCGCACTTTGCAATTCCTCCACATAGCGCCCCGCGAATGGATTCTTCACCAGCGCCATCGCCGCCGCCCGGCGGCGCGGTTCCCTTGGAACAGTGCCGCCCTCATGAAAAATCTCCTCAGTGAAAACGACGATCTTGCGGATCGGAAAATCAGGCATGGGCTATCCTTCCTGCAGGCGAGGCCGAGAGTGGAACCGGCATGGCTCGGCCTTGGTGCACGGCGAGGGAACGGTGTGCAATCTCCCCGCATAGCCAACTCTGGCCGCCAAGGAACACTGCGGCAGCGACAATCAGCCCGGCGCGGCGCATAGCCTCCGCCACGGCCAGTCCGCGCTCAAGCGCGTTGGATACTTCGCCGGGCAACAAAGGGCCGACAGCGCTCGTCACCGGACGCGAGCCAAGGTCGCTATCGGGGTCGAGGTGGCAGGCTGGAACGCGGGTCACCGCGGGATGTTGGGGTAGGTCAACCGCGTTGGCGACCAGCGTCGCCGCCGCATCCGCGTCGGCTCCGGTCCTTGCCAGCACGGTCACGGAGTCGGCGATGCCGAGCGAATGGCTCCGGCCGCGCCAGCCGCTGGTGGCAATGCCGCCCACACGATCGCTTGCGTTGACCAAAATGCGGTCGGCCAGTCCGTGGCCAGTGCCTGCAATCGCAACGATCATCGACTGGCCGTCAGAGAGGTGGAGCGCAATGTCGCCCCCATTGTTGACATAGGCCTTTTCAAGCCTTCGGCCGCAAATCAGCGCGGCCAAGGTCTCGTCGGCGACCGAGCCCGCCACCGCAGCCATAGGCGTGACGAAGGCGGGGGCATGACGGCAAACAACCTGTTCCATGCGGTTGGCCGTCGGACCCTTGAAATCGGCGAGGCAGTGCGTGTGCCGGCCGGCGAAGGTCGGCCAATTCTTCCACTAACTCGGCCAAGACAAATTCAAACCGCGTTGCTGCCTGCGCGTAGGCAAGTCGTTTCTCGTCGGGGTCTCCAAAAGCCTCGACGATCAGGTCGATCGGCCCGTGGTTGAGGTGAAGCCGCCGCCCATCCGGCAGCCACGTGGCCTGTGGACCATTCATTGTGATGTGTCCCGGCGCAACTGCCGCAGCGGCGGCCACGGATTGCCGGCGGCCGCCGCACCCTCACGGCGCGGATTGAGATATTCGCCGCCGCGCGCGATCACATCGTCCATGGTACGGATTTCCTCGGCATGGCCTCCCAGCCGCTCATAGTCGTCCCGCCGCAGGGTGAATTCGATTGGCGCCACCAACGCCGGCGTCGGTACATAGCCGAAGGCATTGTCGGGCACGCGGGTCACGTCGACCATCAGCGTGATGCCGCCGCCCGGCCAGACATAGACGGGCGCGCCGCCGACCGTGACATAGGTGCTCAGGCCATGCACGGAACGGGTAAGATTAACCGGATTTTCCACGACCCCGGCACGCAGCGAGCCGCCGGCGCCGCCCATGAAGAGCACGGTACAAAGTGCCGGTTCGCAATTGTCCTCTATCAGACTGACGGACTTTCGAAGCCGCTCCGGAAACGGCTTTTCGACCGGTTTCAGGTTTTCGTCGAGTTCGAAATAGGCAAATTGTTCGCCGGTAGTCGAAACCATCAGCAGTGTCAGGCCCGGCCTTGCACCTTTCTTAGGATTCCACTCCGCGAGGATGCTCAGCGGATCCGAGATCGTCGTGCCGCCCCAACCCAGGCCCGGCTCGGAAACCTTGAAATATCGGCCGGGCGTCGAGCGCCGGCCGAGGATCTTGATCCCCGTGTCTTCCCAGCCCAACACCTTGCCGGCCTGATGTTCTGACACGACCCCGGTGATGTGATCGTCGACCACCACCACCTCGTCAACAAGGCCGCGCCACTGGGTGGCAAACATGCCGATGGTGGCCGAACCGCAGCCGACACGCATCCGGCGTTCGACCTTGCCATCGATCACCGGCGCCTTGCCTGCTTCGACGACGACAGCCGCGCCGCCGTCGATGGCGAGTTCCACGGGTTCTCGATTGCAGAGACTGAGCAGCGTTTCGCAGGTGACACGGCCTTCGGACTTCGATCCGCCGGTCAGGTGATTGACGCCGCCCAGCGACAGCATCTGCGAGCCATATTCGCCGGTCGTGACATGGCCGACCGCTTCGCCTTGAGCGCGTACCGTCGCCGTCTCCGGCCCGAGATGCCGATCGGTATCGATTTTCACCTTGACGCCGCAATAGGAGAAGATGCCCTCCGTAACGACCGTCACCAGATCCACGCCCTCGACTTCCTGCGATACGATAAAGGGCGCCGGCTTGTAATCGGGATACGTCGTGCCCGCGCCGATGGCGGTGACGAATCGGCGGCCCTTGTTGACGAGATCGCCGGTCCACGCCTCGCCAGCGTCGAACGGGACGATCTCGCGACCCTCTTCCTCGGCGTGGCGAAGGATAGTCAAGGGGTCCATGCGCACGATGCGACCCCCGACATTGCCGTAGCGGTCGCAGGCGCCGGTACGGCCCTCGGCAATGTAGCACATCACTGGACAGGCATCGCAGCGGATCTTTTCGCCGACCTGTTTGGCGCCGGCCTCGTGGGTTTCGAAACGTTCGGCGATTTCACTCACGAAGATGCCTCCGCCGCACGGATCGCCGCCAGCACCCGGCTCGGAGTGGCCGGGACCTTGGTCACCAACACGCCGGTCGCATGACGGATCGCGTTGAGGATTGCCGGCGCCGTCGGGATCAGCACATGCTCGCCGAGGCCCTTGGCCCCAAACGGACCCTCGGGGTCCGGCACCTCGACCAGGATCGTTTCGATTGGCGGAACATCGCCGATCGTCGGGATGAGATAGTCGTGCAGGTTCTCGGTTCGCCCAGGAACATACTCCTCCATCAATGCCATGCCGATGCCTTGTGCGATGCCGCCCTCGATCTGGCCTTCCGCCAGCTGCGGGTTGATCGCCCTGCCGACGTCGTGCGCCGCCGTGATCTTTATCAGCTTCACCGTTCCGAGCTTCATGTCGACTTCGAGCTCGGCGATCTGCGCGCCGTATCCATAGACGGCATAGGGCCTGCCCTGGCCTTTGGCATCCAGAGGCGCGGTCGGCGGATCATAAGTTTCTTCTGCGCCGAAAACGAACCCGTCGCGGTCTGCATCAAGCGCTGACAAGTCGATATGGCGAACCGCGTTGCCTTCCTGGATTATCAGTCCTTTGCCTTCGAACCGCAGTGAAGCCTTCATCGAAACGTTTGCAAAGCGCAGGATCTTCTCGCGCAGACTCCGTGCTGCTTTTTCCGCCGCCTTTCCCGAAACGAAAGTCTGGCGCGAGGCGGAGGCTTTGCCGGCGTCCGGCGTAATGCTTGTATCGGCGCCTTTCAGGCGAAAGCTGTCCAGCGGCAGGCCGAGCGCGTCCGCGGCAATCTGGGTGATCACGGTGTTCGAGCCCTGACCCATATCGACGGCGCCCTGATGCAGCACCACCGCCCCATCCGACGAAATGCCGAGCTTGATCGTCGAGGGGTTCGGCAGCGATGTGATGCCACAGCCGTACCAGCAGGAAGCCACGCCGACCCCGCGCCTGTAGTCTGTGCTTTCCAGATTGAAGACCTCGGTATCTTTCAACGCGCGAACCCAATGGGGTCCAAGTGCATCGAGGCAAGCCTCAATGCCTACGCCCTGCTCAAGCAAGTGCCCTGTAACGGTTTCGCACCCGTTTCGAAGGACGTTGATCCGGCGAAACTCCAACCTGTCCAAGCCGAACTTTCCGGCTAGCTCATCATACAGCGTCTCCAGCATGATGGTTGCCTGCGGCACGCCAAAGCCGCGGAAAGCGCCGGCGATTGGTCCGTTGGTATGAACGGCGCGGCCGACAGCACGATAGTTTGGCGTCAGATAGGGGCCGCACGCATGGACCGGCACGCGGGTCGCCACCGTCGGCCCCCAACTCGCATAGGGGCCGGTATTGAATTCGCCCTCGAACACCATGCCGGTAACGCGGCCATTGGCGTCTGCCCCGATTGTCGCCCTCATCGAGGCCGGGTGACGCTTGGTGGTCGACATCATGGATTCCGCGCGCGTGTAGACAAGCGCCGCCGGGCGGCCAGTCTTCAACGCGACTAGGCCGATGAAGGGCTGCACCGAAATGTCGAGCTTGGAACCGAAGCCGCCGCCGGTGGCCGTGGGCACGATCCGGACATTCTCCGGCTTCAGGCCAAGCACTGCCGCAGTGTCGTCCCGATCCATATAGGGCGACTGGGTACAGGCGCGTATGACAAGCGTTTCACCATCCATTTCGGCCCAGCCGGCCTCCGGCTCGATGTAGGCATGCTCCACGAAGGACGTTTCGATTGCTCCGGTAACGGAATGAGCAGACGTCCGTATGGCTTCGTCCGGATCGCCGCGTTCCACGAGGCCTTGAGTAAGAATGTTTCCGGGTCGGCCGGGATGGATGAGTGCTCTACCCGGCGCCTGCGCTTCGCCGGGATGAAGGGCGTGCGGCAACTCCGTCCACTCGACCGGGAAATCGTTCAGGTCCAGTTCGTGAATCGTCGCCGCCTCGCCTGCAATCACCGCAACCGCCTCGCCGCGAAAACGGGCAGCGCCTTCGGCCAATGCCGGCTGGTCGGCGAAATGAGGTATCACTCCGAAGCAGTTGCGGCCTGGAATATCCTTTGCAGTATAGACGGCGACAACGCCGGGATGGGCGCCGACAAAGCCGTCGAGATCGCCGAACGCGAACGCCGCGTGCCAGTACGGTGAGCGCACGACCAAAACGGCGAGTGCGTCCGCCGGAAAACCGTCGGCGCCAAAGTCGTCCGCGCCTGTCACTTTCGGCACCCCGTCGAGCCGGGTAAGCCTCGCGCCGACGGCTTTTCCGGCCGGGATCCGCGGACCCCCCGCTTGCAGGGCCAACGGCCGGTGACTCGGACCAGGCGCCGGCCTCCATCACCGCACGAACGATCTTGCGGTAGCCGGTGCAACGGCAGAGGATGCCCCCCAGCGCCGCTTTCACATCCTCTTCATCCGGCTGCGGATTGCGCTCGAGCAGTGCAGTTGCCGCGACCAGCAGGCCGGGCGTACAGATGCCGCACTGCGCTGCGCCGTGTTCGAGAAAGGATGCCTGCAAGGAGCAGAGTGTGCCGTTGGCAAGGCCTTCGACCGTGCGAACTTTCCTGCCCGCCGCGGAAGCGGCGGGAACGAGGCAGCCGCAGACCGGCTCGCCGTCCAGAAGGACAGTGCAGGCCCCGCAATCACCGGCATCGCAGCCGACCTTCGTGCCGGTCAATCGAAGCTCGTCGCGCAATACCGAGGAGAGCCGGGCGACAGGCGCTACGGTGACGGAGACCGGCTGGCCGTTGACTTCGAAGTTTATCCCAACGGCGTTCATGCGGCCACCGGGCTGGGCTCCGCGCGCACGGCCTTGTCCGCGGCGGCAGTCACAGCGCGCGCCGCGATCTCGCGCGCGGCTTCGCGGCGATAGTCGGCAGTGGCGCGGACATCGTCGATCGGCTGAAGGCTGACCAAATGGGCTGGCTGGACGAACCGCCCGGGGTTCTCGCTCGCCGGTAGCCCACGCAAAGCGGATTCAAGCAACGTGAGACGCCTCGCCACCACCGAGCACGCGCCGACTGAAACTGACGCGTCCTCGATCAGGCCGTCCCTGCCGACCGCGATCCGGGCGGCCGCCATGGCGATCGATATCACCAGGTAGCGGCGCGCGCCGAGCTTGAAAAAGGAAGATGCCCCAGCCGCAGACCCCTTGGGCACCCGGACGGCCGTGACCAACTCGGATGGCTGCAGCGCATTTGCGCGGTTGCCGAGAATGAATTGGTCGAGCGGCAGGTGACGGACCGATGCCGACGCCCGAATCTCAACCTCCGCGTCGAGGATCATCAGCGCAGGAACACCGTCTGCCGCGGGCGAGGCATTGCAGAGATTGCCCGCCACCGTCCCGGTATTCTGGATTTGGACCCCGCCTACCTCGCGAGCGGCCTCCTTGAGCGCGTCGAACGCGGGAGGCAGCGGGTGCGCGATAATGTCAGTCCATGTGGTGCGTGCACCGATGACGAAATGCGTCGCGGTCTCGGCGATGCCGCGCAATTCGTCGAGCCCGTTGAGGTTGAGAACATCTTCCTTCAGCGGCCGGTTGCCAAGGGCCGGATAAAAGTCCGTTCCGCCTGCGAGTATGCGCCACCGTGCGTCGCCCAACAGAGCGAGCGCTTCCCTCATCGTTGCAGGTTTCGCGTAACGTGTCACACGATGCCTCCGGCAAACGAGACTACGCGAAATTCATTCGTACGCAAATGATAGCAGCCTGCGGAGCCCTGTCATAGATCCTGTTTTCCGGCCGCGCCTTCACTCGCTCTCGACCGCATCCGATGTCACCCCACCCCGACATAGCGATGCACCAACGCCAGATCGTCTTGTAGCCTCCCGACGTCGACAGTCTCGCGATTGCGCCCATTCTCGATGAACGCGACACGGTCGGCAACAGGGAGGACCGCATCAACCCGCTGTTCGACGAGAATCGTCGAGACGCCGCGTTCTCGCAGCCGCCCGACGGTGTCGCGGATTTTCGCAATCATCGATGGCATCAGACCCTCCGTCGGCTCGTCAAGCAGCAGCACGTCGGGCTCCAGGCAGAGTGCGCGCGCCATCGCGAGCATCTGCTGCTCGCCGCCCGAGAGCGTGCCGGAGCGCTGGCGGGCTCGCTCGCGCAAGACCGGAAAGAGCGTGAGCACGCTCTCGCGCGTGCTGCTGCCCTTGCCGCGCGCCATCAACCCGATCTCGATGTTTTCTGCGACGGAGAGTTCGGCGAACAGGCGCCGGCCCTGAGGAACGTAGGCCACTCCGGCCCTGGGTACTTCATGCGGCGGCAGCTTCGTCAATTCGCGACCCGCGAGCTTGATGGAACCGGCCCGTGCCGGGACAAGCCCCATGATCGCCTTCAGCAATGTAGTCTTGCCGGCGCCATTGCGGCCGAGAAGACAGAGAACTTCACCCCGCCTCAGTTCGAGCCCGATACCGTACAGGACCTGCACTTCACCGTAGAAGCAGTCAAGGCCAGTTATCGCGAGCGCGTTATCCATCGGCGGGGGTCCCCAGATAGGCGTTCTGGACCTCGGCGTTCAGCCGCACCTGGTTTGGCGCACCTTCTGCCAGGATTCGCCCCGCATTGAACACTGTGATCCGATCGGCGAGCGCCATGACCACGGGCATGTTGTGCTCGATCAAAAGCACGGTGGTTTCCCCCGCAATGCCGCGGACGAGTGCGATGAAATTCTCGATCTCCGCGTCGGAAAGGCCTTGCGTCGGCTCATCGAGGATCAGGAGCCGCGGCTTCAGCGCAAGGCCCATCGCAACTTCGAGGAGCCGTTGGTGGCCATGGGAAAGGTTTCCGGCACGCACGCCCCGGCGATCGGCAAGGCCGGTACGCTGAAGTGCTTCGATGACGCCGCGATGAAGTGCTGCGGCGCGTCTCTGCGGGGCCCGGTCCTGGTGCCGGTCGATCAGCGATCGCTGCACGGACAGAGCGACATTTTCGTAGGCGGTCAACTTGGCGAAGACGCTGGTGATCTGGAAAGTATAGGCGATGCCGCGGCGCACCCGGTGGTGCGCGGGCAGGCGTGTGATGTCTTTGCCGTCGAACACGATGACGCCGGACGACGGCTCGATGCGGCCGCAGACCAGACTTACGAACGTCGTCTTGCCTGCGCCGTTCGGCCCGATGATCGCGCGGATTTCGCCGGTTGCGAGCTGGAAATCCACGTTCTGGACCGCTCGCAGGCCGCCGAAATTCCGGCTGAGGTTCTTCGTGGCCAGAAGCGGCGTCATGGCACCCATCCCGCCCAGCGGTCGCGCAAGGTCCCGAGCAACCCCTTCGGGAAGAACAGCACAAGCAGGATGAGTGCTGCGCCAACGATCAGCAGGTAGCCCGAGGTGAATGCGCTGGCGATGTCGACCACGTAGTACATGAAGAGGGTCCCCAGCATTGGCCCGAGCGTGGTGGCCGCACCGCCGAGCAGCACCCAGAGCAGCGGCAGGATCGAATATTGCACCGAGGCGAACGTCGAACCGACATAGCCGAAGAGGATCGCATAGGCAGCTCCCGCCGCAGCTGAGATGACGCTGGAGGTTACGACCGCGACCAGTTTGTTGGCGAACGCATCATAGCCGAGCATGCGTGTGCGCTCTTCGTTCTCGCGAATGGCAATCAGCACCCGGCCATGCGCGGAGCGGACGATCAGCAACGTGGCGATCAGCGTGACCGAGAAGAGCAGGAACGCGGCCATGTATCGCGTCGTCGGATCTGTTAGATCGAAATGAAGACCGGCGATAGTCAGTTGGCGAACTGATTGGGCAAGCACGAAACCTTCGTCACCGCGCGTCCAGTCAGCGAAATAGAGGATCGTCAGGTAGAGCACCTGTGCAAACATCATCGTGACGATCATGAACGCGACGCCGGTGGTTCTCAGCACCAGCAGTCCGATGACGAAGGCCACCAGCGCGCCGGCAGCAAGCCCGGCGAAGAAGCCACCGAGCACACTGAAGCCAAGGTGATCGATCGTGAGTCCGGCGCCGTAGAGACCGGCCGAAAAGAACATGGCATGGCCGAGGCTGAGCAGGCCGGTGTAGCCGAATAGGAGATTGTAGCCCATGGCGAACACGGCAAGCACCATCACCCGCGCCAGCACTCCGTGGTGATATGCCGGCAGTACGAACTGCAGCAGGAAGAGGGCGCCGATCACGCCCGCATGGAGCGCGTACACGCTCAGCGTCGCGCGGCCCCGGTTCATCGCGCCGCGGTCCCGAAGAGGCCTTGCGGGCGAAAGACGAGGACCATGGCGACAAGCAGCGTTGCGATCATCTTGGCGAGCGTCGGCGAGAAGAAGACGGAGATGATGCCATCGGAAAGGCCGATCAGCACCGCTGCGACAACGGTGCCGCGCAGCGAGCCCAGCCCGCCGATGATCACGACGATAAAGGAAAGCAGCAGCGGATCGAGCCCCATCAGGTAATGGGCCTGGCTGATCGGCACGATGAGCACCGCCGCAATCGCGGCGAGCATGGCGCCCAGAGCGAAGACGCCTGCATACACGCGATCGACGGCTATTCCGAAAGCCTGTGCGGTCTCGCGGTCGTATTGGGTCGCGCGCATGACGAGACCGACCCTCGTCCTGGTGAGCACGAACCACGTCGCGAACAACACAAGGATCGAAGCCGCGACGATGGAGAGCTTATAGCCGGAATAGCCGAACCATGGCAGCAGGATGCGATAGCTGAACGGCGCCTCGACAGGCCGCGCCTCCGGCCCATACAAGGTGAGTACGGCCTGCTGGATGATGTAGAGCATGCCTATGGTCGCGACAATCGTCGATTCTGGATTGTAGTCGAGTTGGCGCAGCACAAGTCGCTCCGCCACGAGCGCGATCGCGCCGACGATCAGTGGGCTGACCACCAGCGCAGCCAGGAAGCCGATCGCCGGATGGCCGGTGATCAGCGTCGAAACCCACCAGGCAAGCACCGCGCCCAGCATGAAGAACTCACCATGCGCGACGTTGACCACGCGCATCACGCCGAACACCAGCGACAGGCCGAGAGCCGTCAGAGCCAGCACGGCGGAGGTGACCAGGCCCTCAAGGGTGGCGAGCAGGAGATGGGGTCCGAAGGTCATGGGAATCGATGGATGGCAGAAGCGCGCTGCGACTACCAGAGCCCTTCGCTACTGCACTGGGCGTTCGTCGTTCGAAAAGCCAAATCATTGGCTTTTCGTCGCCTTCGGCGACCACTCCTCACCCCCTCTCCGGCCGCTTCGCGGCCACCTCTCCCCCACGTTGTGGGGTAGAGGAAGGAGCGTTGAAGGTCTTGTCGCCCTCCTCTCCCTCACAAAGTGGGGGAGAGGTGGCCGCGAAGCGGCCGGAGAGGGGGCGAAGACCGATGGTCCGTCATTTGTTAGCCGAGTTCAGGCTGTGGCATTTGCCGAAGCGGCGGTAGGCAACGACGGCTCACAATGGCTGCGTTGTGTAGTCGCCTTCCGGATCGTAGAGCCCGTCCTCGATCGCGGTGCGGTGCACCACCTTCAGCTTGCCGCCCTCCACTTTTGAAATGTTCTGGTGGCCGAAGCACTGGTGGATCTTGCCGTTGAAGGTCTTGTCGCCCTGCGGATGCTCCTTACCTTCCTCAAAGGCCGTCAGCGCCTCTGTGGCTTCCACAAGTTTCGCGCGGTCCTCCGGACCCTTGTAGCCGGCGCTCTCCATCGCCTTCTTGATGACGTAGAGCGTCTCCCAGCAGCCGAACATGTGCGCCGCGGTGGACACATCCTTCGGATCGCCCACCGCCGCTCCGTTCTCGTCGATGCCGACGGCGTCACGGTAGAGTTTCTGCGCCTCGGAGGCGTCCGGCTGAAGGTAGCGCGGCATGCCCTCCCAGAAATGGCTGCCGTCGAGGAACTCCAGCCCGGGGCTCGCCAGATCCACGGCTTCCAGAGAGTCGATAAAGCCGAAAAGCTGCGGCCGGTTGGAACCGTAGAATTCACCCAGTTCCTTGACGAATGTGAGCACGGCCGGGCCAACCATCACATGGTAGAGAACTTCGGTCTCGGCGGGGATCTGTGGGAAATAGCGCGTGAACGAGCTCTCGGTCGGCGGGATCGGGATCTGCGCGATGACCTCGCCGCCCTGGCTTTGGATAGCCGGCGTGAAATAGTCGCGATGATCATGGCCGAACGCGAAATCCGGGAAGATCATCGTGACCTTCTTGCCGACATTGCCGGCGATCCAGGGCGCCATCGCAATCACCTGACTCTTCACGTCGGTGATGCCCGGCTGGAAGCAATAGCGGTTCAACTTGGTGGACGCGACGTGATGACCTTCACTGACCACGTAATAGGGCATCTTCAGTTCACCCGCCGTCGGTGCGGAACCGATGACCACATGCGAGAAAAGCGTGCCGAAAACGATGTCGGTCTTGTGCTGTGTGGCGAATTTGCCGACAACCTCGGCGCCGCGCTTCGGATCGGTACCGTCGTCCTCGACGACAATCTCGACGGGACGGCCATTGATGCCGCCAGCCTCGTTGATGAGCTTCACGGCCGCGTTTGTCGTCTTCTCGTACCAGCGTCCGTAGGAGGCGCCGATGCCGGTGCGATGCGCCTGGAATCCGATCTTGATCGGCGCGGACGACTGCGCCTGAGCGTAGCGGACATAGCCTGGAGCAAGCGCCAGTCCGGCGGCGGCGCTCATCCCCTTGAGAGCGGTCCGGCGGCTCAGCGTCTTGTCGAGTAACCCTTTGGTATCATTTCCAGTCATGCCGATTCCCCTTCGCTCCTGCAGTTCTGACCGACTTTTCGCATTGCCGCCCGCCGGGCAGGGCGGCGAAAATCGTATGCCGCCCGCCGGGCAGGGCGGCGAAAATCGTATGCCGCCCGCTGACAGGGCTGCGAAAATTGCATTTCTGCAAGCTAGATCATCAATCACAAACCGTGGCAATAGCACCTGTCGCGGCGTTACCCCACGGCGGGCGTCGACAGAAGCCACAGGCCGAAAACCGTGTAGAGGACCATCAGCAGCGCAAGCGGAACCTGGCTGAGTGTCGCGCGAGCGGGGGCCGCGTGAAGCCGGGACGCGAGAAGATGAGCGATGAACACCGCCAACACGTGACCGGCGACGATCGCGCCGGCCTGTAGATTCCACAGCACCCATGCCGAGGCAGGGCCGGCAACCATGCCGGGCGCCACTGACATAGTGGCGGTGCCGAACAGGTTCCAGCCTCTGGAGAAGGGGTCCGAGATTGCGACAAGGGCGTATTGTCCGTTCACGGCCAGCGACGTCAGGTAGTGGGAAAAATGGTACGCAAGGGCGATAGGCACGATCGACCAGACGAGCAAGCCGGCCGCAGAAGCGATAGGGTTCGTCCCGGAAGCCAGAAGCTCTCCGGCGCGCACCGCAGTGGAGAAGGCCGCGGCGAGGACGCAGAAGGTCAGCGCCAACCCCGCAGTATTGAGCGCGACAAGCGCGGAGCGGCCGGGAAACTCCAGCGGATTGATGCCGTTCGCACCTAACCAGAAGAAGGTCTTCGAGAAACCGTCGAAAGAAACCGAGCCGAGAACCAGCAGAATGAAGATAACGCCGCTCACAGGTAAAGGGTCGGCCTTGCCAAGTTTCGCGCCGGGCCAGCAGAGCCGAAGTTCGCAGCTACGGCCTCCGGTCCCGGCGGTCAATTCGAGGATCGAGAGACGGGCGATCATGCCGAAGAAGACGGAGAGGCATTCGCCCCGGCTGCTCCATACCGCGTGGCCGAAAATCAGCATGCAGACGAAGTTGCCCGTCCAATAGAGGGCGACCGCCAGCGCAAGGCGTGCCGGGTCATCGGGGGCCGGGTATACGAGTTCAAACCAGGCAAAGCCGAAGAACAAAAGCGCGGCTGGCCAGTAGCCTGCGGCAGTCGGAAGGCGATCACCGTCAGAACCTGGCGAACATCCCCGGATATTCTCGACCAGCTTTACGGGGCCATACCAGGGATTGATCCATGCCCAGATATTGCCGATGAGGCCCTGCATTAACGTCACGCCTATCCACAAAAGCGTCCAGACCGTCAATGGCAGCGGATTGGACAACGGATCGCGACTGCCTAGGAAACCCGCCGCGACCAGAACGCTCATGACCACGAAGGAGAGCAGGCTGACCAGCGGGCGCGCATCCGTGCCGACGCGAAAAAGCGGGAGGCGCTGCGCGGTCAGGCGTTTGAGAAACGCCGGCGAAAGAACCGTCAGCACCAGGAAGCTGGCGGCGACGGCGAGGGCTCCACCGGTCAGGTAATATCCAGTCGGGAGCAGCAGGACATGGCCGCGATCCGATGCATGCGCGAACGCCTCGGCGCAGGTGATTGTCAGGGATGAGAGAGCAAGGATTGGCGCGGCAGCTTTCATGGCAGTTCAGAAAACGCGGTCCAACGTCAACAGCCGTGGGCTTTTGCGGCTCTCGCAAAAGTAGCTTAGCAGTTCAGAAAACGCGGTCCAATGGCAACCTTGTCTGCGGAGTCATGAGACGGAGCCCCCGCCGCCACCCGCCGTGCGTGCTCAGCCAAGAGCGAGCTGGCGTCGATCCGGCACTTTGAAAATTGTTGCGCAGCGCTGAAAAGCAGAGCGCCCCTCGCATCTTTTGAAATACGGGAGGCGCCCTTTGTTGAATGCTTTCCATCTGGATTGCTCCATCTGGAAACTTCCAACAGGGCAACAATGCACGCCAAGCCAAAAGGTTCCGGCCGCGATGCGGGTTTTTGAATTTTTTTTTGGCAGCAAAAAGGGCGCCGTGCGGCGCCCTTTCCGTAAGTTGGGCTGAGTTCGGACTTCTTAGAAATCCATTCCGCCCATTCCGCCCATGCCGCCGCCGGGCATCGCCGGAGCAGCCGACTCCCTCTTAGGAGCCTCGGCAATCATGGCCTCGGTCGTGACCAACAGTCCGGCGACCGAAGCGGCGTCCTGCAGAGCCGCGCGGACGACCTTCACGGGATCCACGATGCCGAGCGCGATCATGTCGCCATACTCGCCCGTCTGGGCGTCGTAGCCGAAGGTCTCGCCCTTGTTTTCAAGGATCTTGCCAGCGACGATCGAAGCCTCGGCACCGGCGTTGGCAGCGATCTGGCGAGCAGGCGACTGCAGAGCGCGACGCACGATGTTGATGCCGGCGTCCTGGTCCGGGTTGGCGCCGGTCACCTTCAGCGCGGCCGAAGCGCGCAGCAACGCGACGCCGCCGCCCGCAACGATGCCTTCTTCCACGGCCGCGCGGGTCGCATTGAGGGCGTCGTCAACACGGTCCTTCTTCTCCTTGACCTCGATCTCGGTCGCACCGCCAACGCGGATGACGGCAACGCCGCCCGCCAGCTTGGCGAGACGCTCTTGCAGCTTCTCACGATCGTAGTCGGAGGTGGTCTCCTCGATCTGCTGCTTGATCTGGGCGACGCGGCCCTGGATTTCGGCCTTCTTGCCGGCGCCGTCGACGATCGTGGTGTTCTCCTTGGAGATCGACACTTTCTTGGCGCGGCCGAGCATGTTGAGGCCGACGTTCTCGAGCTTGATGCCGAGATCTTCCGAGATCACCTGGCCGCCGGTAAGGATCGCAATGTCCTCGAGCATGGCCTTGCGGCGGTCGCCGAAGCCGGGCGCCTTGACGGCAGCGATCTTGAGGCCGCCGCGCAGCTTGTTGACGACGAGCGTGGCAAGCGCCTCGCCTTCGACGTCCTCGGAGATGATGAGGAGCGGCTTGGACGACTGCACGACTGCTTCGAGAACAGGCAGCATGGCCTGGAGGTTGGAGAGCTTCTTCTCATGGAGAAGGATGTAGGCGTCCTCCAGCTCGGCAACCATCTTGTCAGGGTTGGTGACGAAGTACGGCGAAAGATAGCCGCGGTCGAACTGCATGCCTTCGACCACTTCGAGTTCCGTCTCTGCGGTCTTGGCTTCCTCGACCGTGATCACGCCCTCGTTGCCGACCTTCTGCATCGCCTCGGCGATCATCTTGCCGATCGAGACTTCGCCGTTGGCCGAGATCGTACCGACCTGGGCTACTTCTTCCGAGGTCTTGATCTTCTTGGCCCTCTTGCCGAGGTCAGCGACGACTTCGATCACGGCAAGGTCGATGCCGCGCTTCAGGTCCATCGGGTTCATGCCGGCGGCAACCGCCTTGGCGCCTTCCTGCACGATCGCCTGGGCCAGGACGGTCGCGGTCGTCGTGCCGTCGCCGGCGATGTCGTTGGTCTTGGAAGCGACTTCGCGAACCAACTGGGCGCCCATGTTCTCGAACTTGTCCTCAAGCTCGATCTCCTTGGCGACGGTGACGCCGTCCTTGGTGATGCGCGGCGCGCCGAACGACTTGTCGATGACGACGTTGCGGCCCTTGGGGCCGAGTGTGACCTTCACCGCGTCGGCGAGAATATTGACGCCGCGCAGCATGCGCTCACGGGCGTCACGAGAAAATTTTACTTCTTTGGCAGCCATTTTTTGCTCCTGGGCTCTTGGCCCTAAATCAAGATTGCATGGTGCGGGTGGGCGGAAATCAGCCGATGATGCCCATGATGTCGGATTCCTTCATGATCAGAAGGTCCTCGCCATCAAGCTTCACTTCGGTGCCGGACCACTTTCCGAACAGGATGCGGTCGCCGGTTTTGACATCGAGCGGAACAAGCTTGCCGCTTTCGTCACGGGCGCCCGAGCCGACGGCGATGATTTCGCCTTCCTGCGGCTTTTCCTTCGCGGTATCAGGGATGATGATCCCGCCTTTGGTCTTTTCCTCGGATTCGACCCGGCGAACGACCACACGGTCATGAAGCGGGCGGAACTTCGACTTTGCCATATTTGTATCCTCGATGGATGTTGTGAGATTCCTCCGTCCGGCAGACCGGACAACGGTTAGCACTCACGTTGGAGGTGTGCTAACGTTGCGGTCAGATAGTCGCTGAAATTTGGAGAGTCAAGGCGCGCGGGGCAATTCACGGAGCCCATTAACTGATTGATCGCGAGGGCAACCCAGACGCGGGACATGTGTTGAAGGGCCGGCCCGTTCGAACGGGCCGGCCCTTCCGCCGCTGTCGGGAATTGGAACCGTCAGCTGACGATGCGCAGGTTTGAGAGTTCGTCCGCGATTTCCTTGAATTTTTCGGCGAGGTTGCTGCCTGTGGCGTTCCAATAGAGCTTCTTCGGCGTACCGTCGGCATTCTTCCGGAAGCGCGAATCCGATGAGCAGGTCTTGAGCGCTTCGATCGCCTTTTTCTCGTCCGTCTGGGTCTCGGACAGATCGAGCGATACGGTCATGACCAGAACGTTTGCGGCCTTCGCGTTGGAGCAAAGTTTCTGCATCTGCTCGTCAAGGGCGGCGGTGTAGTTGGAAGCGGAATAGTTGGACTTGCCGATATTCGCGCTGGTGTCCATGAACAGCCGCGTCGTGCCTGTGCCATTATAGCCCTCGCCCGTATAGCCGTAGGCTGCGTAGGTCGACTTGTTGCTGGCCGCGTCGGTGTCTCCAAGGTCGCCATAAGTATTGGCGCCGTCCGTCAGCACGATGATGACCTTGTCGTTGCCCTTCTCGGTATCAGGGCGTCCCTCCGTGAAAGGCTCTCCTTTGGAGACGACACGCCATCCCCAGGCCGTTCCTTCCGGTACATTGGTGTTCCCGCCTGGGTGCATGTCGTCGATCGCGTCTACTATTTCTTTCTTGCCTTCCACCTTTGTCACGTCCTTGAGGGGCGTGATCGGGTTCGTCGAGCAGGAGAAGTTCGGCCCGTCGCCCGAATCCGCGGACTTGGACCCGTAAGGCTTGGTGCGGAAATATTTGCGCATGTCTTTTTGACGCCCAGTGGCCGTGGTATCGGCCCAGTCCGTCCACCAGTTATTTCCATAGCCGAAGGTGTCGCCGTTCAGGTCGTTGGTTCCGTCGGCGTTGAGATCACGCCACAGGTGGCCTGCCTCATCCGGCGCGAACATGGGCACGAAAAGCGTCGCAGGGTTGCCGCTCGTCGGCGTCGCGTCGTTGTCGTTGTAGGGGAAGGGACGTGCCTCGACGCAGCCTTGCCAGCTTGCATACTGTGACGTTTCGTAAACGTATTGCTGCGGTGTCCAGTAGCCGGATGTGCACTTGCTCTTGGAGGAGTAGGCCGTACAGACATATTGGCGCGAATTCGGCACCTCTTCGCGGTCCGATTGCACGATCATGTCCTCGTAGAGACTGAACCGGGTCAGCGGTTGCCCCTTGGCCGCGCCCCAGCCGTCCCCCTGCTTGTACCAGACGCCGCCGAGGAACGAGGCGTATTTGTTCGGATCGTTGACGGAAGTCAGCTTCGACCAGTCGAAATTCTCGTGGTGGACAGGCGATATGCCGGTCGTGTCCATCCATGCAACGCCGTCATGGCCTGGCCCGACATTGACCGAGGCCGCGAATGGCACGAGGCCGAACTGGACGGGTTTGTCGATCTGCTTCATCAGCGTGGCCTGCTGGGAGAGCGTTTCGATAAGCTGCTTGGCGGCGGCCTTGAGCAACACGATCCGCTTCTGCCCCGTGCCAGAGCCGAGTTCGTCCATCGATCCCGAATTATCGAGGACCAGCGCGACTTCAAGCGTGTTCTTCAACCTGATCTCGGCCCTTGCGTCGAAATCGAGCGTCGTGGCCCCGTCGGCGTTCGCGCTGCCGATCAGGTTCGCAAAGACTGGAAAGAAGTAGGGATCGTATTTGAGCGTTGCGGACAGTTTGAGCGTGCCGCCCCCTGCGTTGTTCTGTGGCAGCACGATAGTGAGTGCGGTACTTGAAGGCTGGACCGAACCAAGGTTCGCCTCGAAGAAATCCTTGGCATATGCCTTGATCTCGTTTTCGAGTTCCGCATCGGAAATCGCGCGGTCGCCCTTGCCATCCACGATGCGGCGTGCCGTCGCGATGCCGGCGGCATCGAGCGCGTTCATCGTATCCTGCCGCTGGCGCGACATTTCGGAATAGTCGACTGCCAGTGCCAGTCCACCCATTATCGGCACTATCGCGATAGCCGTCATCAACGCGAAGTTGCCGCGCCTGTCGTTCAGGAATTTACGGATCATTGCTCAGCACCCCGCCAGATCAATGCAATGCTGGAGCGTGGCACGAATCCTTAAATTCCACGTTTGGAAATCATGTCGAAACGGCAGCGATGGGGTAATGAAGGATTAACCACGCCGGCCGGCCAGGCGCGCTGTAGCGAAAGCTGGTGACAGCGTAGGCCGGTTCCGCTAATTCCGGTCGGTTTTCCGGCGGAACTCCGCCCGACAAGACCGGTTCAGGAGACAGGATGGCCGCTCAGCCAAGAATGATCGATTCGCTGGACATGCTGACCAGCGGCTATCGGGTGATCCTGAGCGATGTCTGGGGCGTCGTGCACAACGGGGTCGAATCGTCGCCCGAAGCCTGCGAGGCTCTGGTTCGTGCAAAGGAAAAAGGTCTCGCGGTGATCCTGATCACGAATGCGCCGCGGCCGCATGGCCCGGTCGAGGCTCAGCTCGCCGCTCTCGGCGTGCCCGGCAATGCCTGGGACCGTGTGGTGACGTCTGGCGATGTCACGCGCGAACTGATCCGGTCCGGCCCGCGCCGGATATTCCATCTCGGCCCCGAACGCGACATGTTGATCTATGACGGGATCGAAATCGACCTCGTGGAGGAGTTCGAGGCGCAATCGGTGGTGTGCACCGGTCTCTTCGACGACGACACTGAAAAGCCGGAAGATTATGCAGAAATGCTGCGGCGCTTCAGGGCGCGCGATCTTCCTTTCGTTTGCGCCAATCCCGATCTCGTCGTGGAAAAGGGCGACCGGCTGATATTTTGCGCGGGTGCGCTGGCGCGCGATTACGCCCAACTGGGCGGACGCACGCAGATTGCCGGCAAGCCGCACCGGCCGATCTATGAGGCCGCGTTGAAGGCGGCGGGCGATGTGTTGGGCAGCTCCGTCGAAGCGCGTGAAGCGCTGGCAGTGGGCGACGGGGTCCTGACGGACGTGAGGGGCGCGGAAAACAACGGCATCGACGTGCTTTATGTTTCGGGCGGCATCCACGCCGGCGATTATGGCGATCCGCAGGATCCGGACGAGGAGAGGCTGGCGGCCTTTCTGGGCAAGCACGGGCACCATCCCGTCGCGGTGATCCCGAGGTTGCGCTAGGGCGCGATGACTTCTTCCTGAGTCATCACCGCGCTCGAACTTTTTGGATTTTCGCATGGTCTTTTCCGAAAACCGCTACGCACTTTTCGGGATCATGCGCTTTGATTTTCGCATGATCTTGTCCGAAAACCGCTACGCACTTTTCGGGATCATGCTTGAGGCAAGACAGTGAAGACCGAGAATTTCCACCATATCATCGATATCGCCGGCCTGCCGCAGTCCCTGCGCGGGAGGAGTTGTCGCGATCGGCAATTTCGACGGCGTCCATCGCGGCCATCAAGCCGTCCTTGAGCGCGCGCTATCCGAAGCGCAAAGCCGGTCTGCACCGGCCCTGGTGCTCACCTTTGAGCCGCATCCGCGCACCATCTTCCAGCCCGATGTGCCGCTCTACGTGCTCACGCCGCCACCGATGAAAGCGCGGTTGATGGCAAAGCTGGGATTTGCCGCGCTGGTGCAGCAATCCTTCACACGCGATTTTGCCAGTCAGTCCGCCGAACAGTTCATCACAGCCGTCCTCGAGAAGGGGCTGGGGATTCGGCACGCCGTCACGGGCTTTGACTTCCACTTCGGCAGCAAACGGCAGGGCGGACCCGCGTATCTCATGGAAGCCGGCGAGCAGCACGGGTTCGGTGTAACGCTGGTCGATGCCTTCCGTGACGAGGGGGCGGAGGTCATCTCGTCGAGCCGCATACGCGCTTTGCTTGAGGAGGGAGAAGTGTCGGAGGCCTCGGGGCTGCTCGGGTACCGCTACACGGTTGAAGCCGAGGTGACGAAGGGCAAGCGGCTTGGCCGCACGCTCGGCTTTCCGACAGCGAACATGAGACTACCGGAGACGAACGGGCTCAGGCATGGCATCTACGCGGTGCGTCTGCGCCGCGCGGATGGAACGCTCAACGACGGTGTCGCCAGCTTCGGCCTGCGGCCGACCATCGACGACAATGGTGAACCGCTGCTCGAAACCTACGTCTTCGATCATTCGGGCGATTTCTATGGCGAGCGCTGCGCCGTATCCTTTTTCGGGTTTCTGCGCGGTGAATCGAAATTCAGCGGCTTGGACGCGCTGGTCGCCCAGATGAAACACGACGAAGCTGTTGCGCGCGCGCTGCTTTCCGCGGCTCGGCCGCTCTCCGGCCTCGATCGCCGCCTGACATTCGCCGACGGCTGATTTTTTGCTCTATCTCTTTTGTTTGAGCATCGGATTTTTCCCGAATCCGGTACCCCCTTTCGGGTCCGATGTTCTAGCGCCTCAATGCGAGGCCGAAGGCAATAAAGGACCAGCCCTGGAAGATCAGATCGATGGCGAGGAACATGCCCAGAATCCAAAGGCTGTTCACCGGCCAACGCATGGCGATGACAAGACCGGCCAGCATCGTGAGTACACCGGCGGCGACAATCCAGCCCCACCCCGTTTGCGGACGCGCACTGAAGCCGACCCAAATCTTGAAGATCCCGCCCACGATGAGCGCAATCGCGAGGGTCAGCGTCAGAACCACTGAAGCAAGCACCGGATTCATCAGCGCGACGATGCCGGCTACGGCATAGACCAAACCGCTCAGGAGCAACCAGAAGAAGCTGCTCCAACTCTTCACTCCAAATGCATGGGCGATCTCGGCGCCCGCGCCAATCAGCATGAGCACGCCGACATAAAATACAGAGGCGACCGTCGCGAGGACCACGTTGAAGAAGGCGATGGCCCCGAGCACGAGGAGCGCGACGCCCAACGCTACGAACCAGCCCCATTTCGAACGGACTTCGGCAATCGAAGTGCCCAGGCTTTTTGGCGAGGGATAGACGTCAGTCATGGCGGTTGCCTCCTTTGTGCGCCGCAGCCCTTCTCGGAAGAATCACCGGGATGCGCCCGCCGCAGAATAGCGCGAAAGCAAAAAATCGTCCATTTCGCCGAGAGCCGGCGTCTTTGCACATGAGCACAATGCGCTTTATTTTCAGTGCCGCCTCCGCTAGAAGCACGGGGATGATGGCGCCTGCAAATCCATTGGCGATCGCGATGCGAATTATGATCCCGGCCTTTCAGGCGGCTTGACGCTGCCGAGGGTCCGGGAGTTTTGCGCGCGCACCCCTCGCGCTTTTTCCAAATCATGGTAGTGAGCGCCCGGCCGACGGGCCGTTGGATATGGCAAGACGATGACCGATACCGCCGAAAAGATCGACTATTCGAAGACCCTCTACCTTCCGCGGACCGATTTCCCCATGCGGGCCGGCCTGCCCGAAAAGGAACCGCTGCTGGTAAAGCGCTGGCAGGAGATGGGCATGTACAAGAAGCTGCGCGAAAGCGCAGCGGGCCGGCCGCTCTATGTGCTGCATGACGGCCCACCCTATGCCAACGGCAACATCCATATCGGGCACTCGCTCAACAAGATTTTGAAGGATGTCATCACACGCTCGTTCCAGATGCGCGGCTACGATTCCAACTATGTGCCTGGCTGGGACTGTCATGGACTGCCGATCGAATGGAAGATCGAGGAGCAGTATCGGGCGCGCGGAAAAAACAAGGACGAGGTGCCGGTCAACGAGTTTCGCAAGGAATGCCGCGAGTTCGCCGCGCACTGGATCAAGGTGCAGTCGGAAGAGTTCAGGCGGCTGGGCGTTGAAGGCGATTTCGAGAAGCCTTACACCACGATGGACTTCCATTCGGAAGCGCGGATTGCCGGCGAACTGCTAAAATTTGCGATGTCCGGACAGCTCTACCGGGGTTCGAAGCCCGTCATGTGGAGCGTCGTGGAGCGCACGGCACTCGCCGAGGCCGAGGTCGAGTATCAGGACTATGAGAGCGACACGATCTGGGTGAAGTTTCCAGTGCGGTTCATGTTGCGCGACGGCGCTCAGATGAAACCGGATTTGCTTAATGCTCACGTCGTCATCTGGACGACGACGCCCTGGACCATCCCCGGCAATCGCGCGGTAAGCTATTCCCCGCGCATCAGCTATGGCCTTCACGAGGTCACGGCGGCTGAGAACGACTTCGGCCCGCGACCGGGCGAGAAGCTTGTCTTTGCCGATGCCCTGGCCGAAGAGTCCTTCGGTAAAGCCAAACTCCAGTTTGAGCGTCTCAGGACTGTCGAGGCGGATGAACTGGGTGCGCTTACCTTGGCGCATCCCTTCAAGGGGCTCGGAGGCGGCTACGAATTCGCCGTGCCGATGCTCGCCGGCGACCATGTCACGGACGACGCCGGAACCGGCTTCGTCCACACTGCGCCCGGCCATGGCCGCGAGGACTTCGACGCCTGGACGGACGCAGCGTCCGAACTGCGGCAGCGCGGCGTCAAGACCGACATTCCGTTCACGGTCGACGACGCCGGCTACTTTACCAAGGACGCGCCCGGCTTCGGTCCGGATCGCGAAGGCGGGCCGGCGCGCGTCATCGATGACGCCGGCAAGAAGGGCGATGCCAACAAGGCTGTTATCGAAGAGCTGATCAAGCACAACGCACTGTTCGCGCGCGGTCGGCTGAAGCACCAGTATCCGCATTCGTGGCGGTCCAAAAGACCGGTGATCTTTCGCAATACGCCGCAATGGTTTGTTCACATGGACAAGGACCTGGGCGGTTTTGGAAACGAAGGCGGGGAGGGCGGCCCGAGACTGAAGTTCGACACGCTGCGCACGCGCGCCCTTGCGGCAATCGATGCGACCCGCTTCGTTCCGGCTGCCGGCCAGACCCGGCTGCGCGCCATGATCGAGGAGCGGCCCGACTGGGTGCTGTCGCGCCAGCGCGCATGGGGCGTTCCGATCTGCGTGTTTGCCGATGAGAAGGGCGAGGTGCTGAAGGATGAGGCCGTCAACGCGCGCATCATGGAGGCCTTCGAGAAGGAAGGCGCCGACGCCTGGTTCTCCGATGGTGCGCGCGAGCGCTTCCTGGGTTCCCGCGCAAATGAGCCATGGACGCAGGTGATGGATATCCTTGACGTCTGGTTTGATTCCGGCTCGACCCATACTTTCACGCTGGAGGACCGGCCTGACCTGAAATGGCCGGCTGACGTCTATCTCGAGGGTTCCGACCAGCACCGCGGCTGGTTCCATTCCTCGCTGCTCGAAAGCTGCGGCACGCACGGCCGCGCGCCCTACAACACGGTTGTCACCCATGGCTTCACCATGGATGAAGAAGGGCGCAAAATGTCGAAGTCGCTCGGCAACACGGTGGTTCCGCAGGATGTCATCAGGCAATCCGGCGCCGATATCTTGCGTCTGTGGGTGGTCACGACCGATTACTGGGAAGACCAGCGGCTCGGCAAGAATGTGCTGCAGACGAACATCGACGCCTATCGCAAGCTCAGGAACACGATCCGCTGGATGCTTGGCACGCTCGCCCACGACGACGGCGCAAACGTGCCGTTGGAGGCGATGCCCGAGCTCGAGAGGCTGATGCTGCACCGCCTTGCGGAGCTCGATGAAATCGTCCGGGCTGGCTACGACGCTTTCGAATTCAAGCGCATCACGCGTGCCCTGATCGACTTCATGGTGGTCGAGCTCTCCGCCTTTTATTTCGACATCCGAAAGGATTCGCTCTACTGCGATGCCCCCTCGAGCGTGAAGCGCAAGGCGGCCGTGGAAGTGGTGCGGCATCTTTTCGATCGACTGGCAACCTGGCTCGCGCCGATGCTACCCTTCACCACGGAGGAGGCATGGCTTGATCGCTATCCGTCTTCGCCATCCGTGCATCTGGAACAGTACCGCGAGACGCCGGCAGGCTGGAAGGACGACGCGCTGGCCGAAAAATGGCGAAAGGTCCGTCAAGTGCGGCGGGTCGTGACAGGGGCGCTGGAAATCGAACGCGCAAAGAAAACAATTGGCTCATCGCTGGAAGCCGCACCGATCGTGCATATTGTCGATCCCGAATTGCGGGCGGCGCTCGACGGCGTTGATCTGGCCGAGATATCGATCACCAGCGCAATCACCATCTCGGACCAGCCTGCGCCAGCCAATGCCTTTGCGCTGGAGGATGTTGACGGTGTGGCGGTGGTATTCGCACCGGCATCCGGAAAAAAATGCGCGCGGTCGTGGCGATACACGGATGATGTCGGGACGGACGCCGAATTCCCGGACGTTTCGGCGCGCGATGCCGGAGCACTGCGCGAGCTGCGGGCGCTGGGTTTGTTCTAACCGGCGCGGCAGCCCACGGCCGCCCGGCCGTGGGTCGTTGCTCTTGGCCGCGGCTTGGGATACAAGCGCGCAAAGTCCGAACGCCTTGTTCTCGCCGGATTTTCAGTGAAAAAAGGCGGTTCGGATGGGGGTCCGGAGCGCTCCGGATTCGATTGTTGCTGATGGCTGTGGGGATTTGATGCATGGCGGACAATAAGCAAGCGCGGCTGCTGCTTGGCGCGCCGCTGGTTGCGTCGGGCCTTATGCTGGGCGGCTGCCTGGGCTCGCCGACCTATGGGACCGACAAGACCGCGACCGAACAGCTTACCCAGGACGTGACCGGAATTCTGTCGATAGCGCCGAAGAGGCAGGAGCCGATCGACTACAAGCCGCGCCCCGATCTCGTGAAGCCGGCTTCGACCAAAGTGCTGCCCACTCCACAGCAAAGTGTGGCGGTTACCTCCAATCCCGCATGGCCTGAGTCGC
Organism: uncultured Alphaproteobacteria bacterium; assembly: GCA_963813315.1. GTDB lineage: Bacteria > Pseudomonadota > Alphaproteobacteria > Rhizobiales > Rhizobiaceae > CAWEYO01. Next base: position 129,723 of record CAWEYO010000001.1, read on the forward strand.
CGGAACAGCGCAGGGCGCGCCTTCGTGCCGAAGCAACAGCAAATCAGGACAATGCCGCCTATGATTCGCCCATCGTTCCCGATGTGGCGCCGACTGGCGATTCGTCTGCGCTCAAGACGGCAAGCCTGCCCACGAGGGGTGACGATTCAGGGCTCAACAATTCGCTCAGCGGGCCGGAGAGCAAGCAGACACGCGCGGCGTACAAAGCCCGGCTGGTCGAATCCAAGCAAGGCAGCGATACCCGCCGCAAATATCTGAGCGAGCCGCCGCTCACCTATCGCCAGCCGGCTGCGACCGCGCCGGTTGGAGACATCGGCGAAGACGAATTCAAGAAGGAGCGCCGCGCAAAAGCCGCCGCCCGCAAGAAGGGCGACTGGACCTGGCGTCAGCTTGTACCGGGCTTGTGATGAGGAGACGGCGTTGCCGCCAATCACGGTCGCTTGAGATTGCCCTAAGACCTCCCCGCATCGTCATCCTCGGGCTTGAGCCCCTAGGACCCATGCCGGAACGCTCATCTTGCTCTAACGCTTGACCTTGAAGAAGTCGCGCAGGATCGAAGCGGCGCGGCTCTCCGCAATCCCGCCGTAGACGTCCGGAACGTGATGGCAGGTCGGCGAGGTGAAGAACCGCACGCCGCTGACGACCGCGCCGCCCTTCGGATCGGAAGCCCCGAAATAAAGCCGCCTGATCCGCGCGAAGGAGATCGCCGCGGCGCACATGGCGCAAGGTTCGAGCGTCACATAGAGATCGGCGTCGATCAGGCGCTCCGCCGACAGGCGCTGGGCCGCCTCCCGGATGACCAGCATTTCGGCATGTGCGGTCGGATCGCTCAGTTCCCGCGTACGATTGCCGGCGCGCGCGATGACGGCGCCATCGCCGACAAGCGCGGCCCCGATGGGCACTTCGCCGCGCGCCCCAGCAGCCTCGGCCTCGGCAAGCGCGACGGCCATGAAATCCGGGCGGTTCACTCGTCGGTCACCCTGACATTTCCCTCGCACCTTGATGGTGTTCCTGTTATCTACCCGCGCGGAAAGGCAAATGCCACATGGACGACAAACGAAAAAAACCTCCCCGCAGAGGGGGGCCGAAATCCTCGCAAGGCAGCGGAGATGGGCGTCCTCGGCGCGCCGGAAATGCCGGGTTCGCGAAAAAGGTGGGCGGCAGCAAGCCCCTTCGAACGCATCGCGAAGATAAGGATGACCGGCCGCAAGCCAAGCAGCGAAATTTCGGGCGCGACGACCGCGCGCGGCCGGGCGGCGACAAGCGGCCGGGACGCTTCGAGCGCGCCGAGCGGCGCCCCGGCGGCGCGGAGGTATCTGCTCGCGGTGACAGGCCGGGCCACGCCGGGCCGGAAGGCAAGCCTTATGCGAAGCGGCCGCAGGCCGACCGCCAATCGCCGGTCGGCCAGCGCGATTTTGCGCGCGACAAGCGGCCGGGGCGCTTCGAGCGCGCCGAGCGCCGAGCCGGCGACGCGGAAGTATCCGCTCGCGGTGACAGGCCGGGCCACGTCGGGCCGGAAGGCAAGCCTTATGCGAAGCGGCCGCAGGCCGACCGCCAATCGCCGGCCGGCCAGCGGGATTTTCCGCGCGACAAGCGGCCGGGACGCTTCGAGCGCGCCGAGCGGCGCCCCGGTGACGCGGAAGTATCCGCTCGCGGTGACAGGCCGGGCCGCGCCGGGCCGGAAGGCAAGCCCTATGAGAAGGCCGCAGGCCGACCGCCAATCGCCGGCCGGCCAGCGGGATTTTCCGCGCAATAAGCGCCCGCAAGGGGAGCGGCCGCCGCGGCATGCGAAGCCCCACGACCACGACAATCGCAAGCCGTTCGTCAGGGCAGGTGATTCGACGGACGCCGAGGGCGAAAGGATCGCCAAGCGGCTGGCTCGCGTGGGCATCGCATCGCGCCGCGACGCCGAGGAGCTGATCGCCGCTGGACGTATCCGGGTAAACGGCAAGGTGCTGTCGTCGCCTGCTTTCAATGTTTTGCCTAGTGACACGATCGAACTCGACGGTACTCCTATCCCGCCGATCGAGCGGACCCGGCTGTTCCTGTTCAACAAGCCGGCGGGCATCGTTACCACCAACCGCGATCCGGAAGGCCGCAAGACCGTATTCGACGCGCTGCCGAAGGACCTGCCAAGGCTTATGACGATCGGGCGGCTGGATATCAACACCGAGGGCCTGTTGCTGCTCACCAACGACGGCGGGCTGGCCCGGGTGCTGGAACTGCCGGCAACGGGGTGGCTGCGGCGCTACCGGGTGCGTGTGCATGGCGACCCTGACGAGAAGGCACTTGCCGACCTGAAGAACGGCATCGCCGTAGACGGTATTTTCTATGGTTCGGTCGAAGCGGTGCTCGACCGCCAGCAGGGCACCAACGCATGGCTGACGATTGGCCTGCGCGAGGGTAAAAACCGCGAAGTGAAGAACATACTCGGCGCGCTCGGGCTGGAAGTTACGCGCCTGATCCGCATCTCCTACGGGCCGTTCCAACTTGGCGAACTGCCCGAGGGCCAGGTCTGGGAAATGAAGGGCCGGACGCTGCGCGATCAGCTCGGCGAACGGCTGATCGAGGAGGCAGGCGCGAATTTCGAGGCCGACATCGCAAAGCCGTTTTCCAACAAGCCGGCCCGGCGCGAAGGCGCTGGCGACGAAACGCGCGGCGAACGTGCGAAGCCCGAGCTTCAGGGCGAGCGCGAAAGAATTGGCGAAGGCGGTCTGATAAAGCGGCGCAAGCGCGACCGCGACGACATGCGGGTGGAAGCGCTCGGCCGCTTGTCGACCAAGCCCGACAGAGGCGAATTCAGGCGGGGTCGTGAAAGCGGCGGCAAGTCCGGCGAGCGCGCGGACAAGCGCGACGAGCCGGTCCGCGCCCGCACGGCGAATGTCTGGATGGCGCCCGGCGCGCGACCGCAAGGAAAGAAGGAGGCGTTGACGTCCCGCTCTGCGCCGGAAGGTAGGAGCGAGGGACAGCACCGCAAGCCGTCATTTGGAAAATCTGGAAAATCGTCCAGCCGTGGCGCGGGAACCTCTTCCAGCTCTTCGTTCCGGGAGCGAGGAGGCGGAAAGGGCGTTCGTCCGCCGCGCGGCAAAGGGCCGGGTAAAGGCCCGAAAGGACGTTGAATGAGGATCGTCGGCGGCGAATTTCGCGGCCGGCCGCTGGCTGCGCCCCGCTCCGACGCCATCCGCCCGACCACCGACCGCACCCGTGAGGCGCTTTTCAACGTTCTGGCGCATCGCTTCCCAGAAAGCCTTGCCGGGGGCAGGGTGCTCGATCTTTTCGCGGGAACCGGCGCGCTTGGCCTTGAAGCGCTGTCGCGCGGCTGCTCCTATTGTGTTTTCATCGAGGAATCCGCTGAAGGCCGCGGCCTGATCCGCACCAATGTCGAGGCGTTCGGTCTTTCCGGCCGTACAAAGATCTTCCGGCGGGATGCGACGCACCTCGGTGAGGCTGGAACGCTGCAGCCATTCAACCTTGTCTTCGCCGACCCGCCCTATGGAAAGGGACTGGGCGAGCAAGCGCTGCAATCGGCTCTTCGCGGCGGCTGGCTGGCGCCCGGCGCTCTCTGCGTCGTCGAGGAAGATGCAGCCGCAACCTTCCAGCCAGGGCCGGGCTTTACCGTGGCAGACGAGCGAAGCTACGGAGGCACGGCCATCCGCTTCGTCGCGCTAGTGGAGCGGATTTGACATTCGCATCCCGCTTGGGTGCAGCGCGAGCGCAGCGAATGTCAAATCCAAAGCTCCACTAGAACTTTGAAATTGCTAGTGGTCTTTCGATTCCAACATTCGCAACGGGTTTATGCCGCGCAGGCCAGCGAATGTTAGAATTGGACCACCAGCCTGAATGCGGCCTTGTTTGCCGCGCGAGATGGTTACGGACAATTCACTTGAATTGCCGGGCAGAGGCTGCGACATGCGCAAAGGCTTGCGATGAGGCGGATATGACACTTGGAGACAAGACCAGGCGGCGCGGACTCGGCCGACCCATTGGGGCATTCGCCGGCGCTCTGCTGTTGGTGATGCTTGCCTCGCCTGCCTCGGCGGAGACGCCACGCGTCCAATCGCCGGTGGAGACCTTCATGCTTGGCAACGGCATGCAGGTCGTGGTCATCCCCGATCACCGCGCCCCGATCGTAACGCACATGGTGTGGTACAAGGTGGGCAGCGCGGACGAGCCTGCGGGCAAATCGGGAATTGCGCACTTCTTCGAGCATCTGATGTTCAAGGGCACGAAGAACCATCGAGCGGGAGAGTTCGACGCGAAGGTCGCGGAGATCGGGGGCAACGGCAACGCCTTCACCTCCTACGATTTCACCGCTTTCTTCCAGACCGTGACGCCGGAGGCGCTGGAGACGATGATGGATTTCGAGGCCGATCGGATGCGCAACCTGATCCTGACCGACCAGGTGATCGCGACGGAGCGCGATGTAATTTTGGAGGAACGGCGCTCCCGCATCGAGAACAATCCCGATGCGCTGCTTTCGGAAGAGGTCGACGCGACGCTCTACCAGAACCATCCATACCGGATTCCCGTGATCGGCTGGATGCACGAAATGGAACAGCTCAACCGTACCGACGCGGTAGCCTTCTACAATCGCTACTATGCTCCGAACAATGCCGTTCTCGTGGTTGCGGGCGATGTCGAGCCCGCCAACGTAAAGGCGCTTGCCGAAAAAACCTACGGCAGAGTGGAGCGCGGACCTGATTTGCCGCCGCGCGTGAGACCGCAGGAGCCCGAGAAGAATACGAAGCGCGCCGTGACGCTGACCGATCCACGAGTTAGCGTGCCGAGCTTTCAAAAACTATGGGTCGTGCCGTCCTATCAGAATGCCAAGCCTGGCGAGGCCGAGGCGCTTGACCTCCTGTCCGAAATTCTAGGCGGCGGGGCTCGCAGCCGGATCTATCAGGAGCTGGTCGTCAAGAAAGGCATCGCCTCGGCGGCAGGAGCCTATTTTCAGGGCGACGCGCTGGATGCAACGAACTTCTCCATCTATGGCGCTCCGCGCGGCGAGGCCTCGCTGGATGCCGTCGAAGCCGCAATTGACGCGGAAATCCACAAGATTATCAGTGACGGGATCACCGACACCGAACTGGACAAGGCGAAGAACCGTTACGTACGGGCCCAAATCTTTGCGCGTGACAGCCAGTCCGGCATGGCCAATATCTATGGCACGACGCTGGCGACAGGCGGGACGGTGAAGGACATCGAGGAGTGGCCGGACCGGATCCGCAGGGTCACGCCGAAGCAGGTACAGGACGTGGCGGCGAAATACTTGAATCCGGAGCGCTCCGTTGCCGGCTACCTGTTGCCGCAAGCCGATGCGGAAACGAAGAACTAGAGCAAGATGAGGTTAGTATGGTCAATTCTGTTTCTCGGGCGGCGAGGCGATCCACGCGAAGGGTCGCGATGGTCGATGGGGTTCCATCGGCCGAGCGAGCCGACAAAGTGGGCGCCCGCCGCACGGAAACCCGAAGGGCCGGGTTAATTTGCGCCAAATCCTTCGGGCTCCGGCTCGGCCGTACCCCGGTACGGCCGTCGCCGAACCCCTCGACCTTGTCGCAAATTTCCTCCGGCAGAATGACCAGACCTAATCTCATCTTGCTCTAAGGCTCTGAGAGACTGTCGATGCACATCCCGATCCGTTCTTCGCTCCTGGCCGCGGCCGCTTTCCTCCTTGCCGTCACGTTCCTCACGATGCCGACGCTCGTGGCGGCGCGGGCCGCGGTAACGATCCAGGAGGTGACCTCGCAGAAAGGCATCAAGGCCTGGCTGGTCGAGGATCATGCCGTGCCGATCGTCTCGATCCGCTTCGCTTTCGGCGGCGGAAGCACGCAGGATCCCGCAGGCAAGGAAGGTCTCGCCAACCTGATGACAAGCCTGTTCGACGAGGGCGCGGGAGACCTCGACGCAAACGCATTCCAGGAGCGGCTCGACGACGTGGGCGCGGAAATGCGTTTCGATGCCAGCCGTGACTTTGTGTACGGATCGATGCGCATGCTGGCGGACCACACGGACGAGGCGCTGGACCTTCTGCGGCTCGCGATTGAGACGCCGCGCTTCGACGTGGCACCGATCGATCGTATCCGTTCGCAAATCGTTTCCGGCATCGTGGCCAACGCGAAGGACCCCGAGACCGCCGCGCAATTTGCCTGGGCCAAGGCGCTTTACGGCGAACATCCCTACGCGCGCCGCGACGATGGCACACAAGAGACGCTCGCCACGATTACGGCCGGTGATTTGCAGGGTCTCCACAAGCGACTCTTCGCCCGGAGCAATCTCACGGTCGCTGTGGTCGGCGCGATCGACGCCGAAACGTTGAAACACCAACTCGACAGGCTGTTCGGCGGCCTGCCAGCCGAACCTTCGCTGCAGTCGATTTCCAGCGTCCAGCCGAAGCTCGGCCAGGAAATCCGCATCCCCTACGATCTGCCGGAGGCAACATTGCAGCTTGCTTACCCAGGCATCGAGCGAAACGATCCGCAGTTTTTCGCCGCTTTCCTCATGAACCATATCCTGGGTGGGGGCAGCTTCACGTCTCGGCTTTTTAGCGAGGTGCGCGAAAAGCGGGGCCTTGCCTACAGCATTGAATCATCTCTTGTGAACAACAAGCATTCCTCCGGCCTTGTCATCGGGACGGCGACGCGCTCCAGCCGTGCGGCGGAAACTCTTGCGATCATCCGGGCGGAGGTGAAACGCATGGTGGACGCGGGCGTGACGGAGGAGGAGCTTGAAGCAGCCAAGAAATATGTCAGTGGATCGTATGCGATCAACAATCTGGACACTTCGGGCAGCATAGCCGGCACGCTTGTCGAACTTCAGATCGGCAAGCTCGGCTTGGACTATATCGAGCGGCGCAAGGGCGAGATCGCGGCTGTGACCGTGGCCGACGTACAGGCTGCGGCAAGGCGGCTTCTTTCGGCTGAGCCGGCCATCATGATCATCGGCCCTCCCGAAAACGCGGGAGGTAAAGGAGGATGACCGGCGGGCTTCGCTCCCGCAATGTTGCGAAGCCTCCCGGCGGCGATGTCAGCTTTGCAGTCGCCTTCGGCGGCGGCGGGGCACGAGGTCTTGCCCACATCCACGTGATCGAGGCTCTCGATGAAATGGGCATCAGGCCCGTCTCGATCGCCGGCTCGTCGATTGGCGCGATCATGGGAGCCGGCATGGCGGCGGGGATGACGGGCCGCGACATTCACCACTATGCGCGTTCGATCCTTGGCCGACGCGCCGAAGTGGCGGCTCGCATGTGGCGTGCACGGCCGGACAGTTTTGTCGAAATCGTGGCGGGCGGCCTGCGTGTTTCGCAGTTCAATATCGAGCGCATCCTCAAGGCATTCCTGCCCGAAACGATGCCGGCGACGTTCGGGGACCTGACAATCCCCCTGAAAGTGACCGCAACCGACTTCTTCGGGCACAGGCTGGCAGTGTTCGACAGCGGCGACCTCCATTCCGCGCTCGCCGCCTCGGCGGCTATTCCGGCCGTTTTCCGGCCAGTTCGCCGGGATGGCATGCTTCTGATCGACGGCGGGATCTACAATCCGGTGCCTTTCGATCTTATCGAGGACGACGCCGACATCACGATCGCCATCGACGTTGTGGGCGCCCCGTCCGACGGCGGCCGCCGGAGGCCGAACTCCATGGAACTGATGTTCGGCGCAACCCAGTTGATGATGCAGTCCATCAGCGCAATGAAGCTGAAATTCAAAAGGCCGGACGTCTTCCTGCGTCCGCCTGTATCGCGGTTCCGAGCACTCGATTTCCTGAAAGTGGACGCCGTGCTGGCAGAAACCGCCTCTATCAAGGACGAACTCAAGTTTGCCGTCGATGCCGCCGTCAACGCCAGGGAAAAGCGGAGCGAGGGTTAGAGCATCGGACCCGAAAGTGCGAACCGGTTTCGGGGAAAATCCGATGCTCCAACAAAGAGCATCGGACCCGAAAGTGGGCGCCGGTTTCGGGGAAAATCCGATGCCCAGGTACGATCTGCCAAAGTTGAACCACCGCGCATGAGCGCATCCAGGAAAGTGCTTTCAAATCGGCCGCGGGCGAGCCAGGCGGTGCGGCTCTTCTTGTGTGGAGATGTCATGATCGGCCGCGGCATCGACCAGATATTGCCGCATCCCTGCAATCCTGCCCTCCACGAGGGCTACGTGAAATCGGCCATCGATTACGTTCATTTTGCAGAGGCAGTGCATGGGCCCATTCCGCGCCGCGTCGCGCCGTCATATGTCTGGGGCGTGGCGCTTGACGAACTCGATCGCGCGCGTCCGGATGTGCGCATCGTCAATCTCGAAACGAGCATCACACGCAGCGAGACCTATGTCGCGAAGGGCATCAACTACCGTGTCAGCCCGGAAAACGCCGGCTGCCTCACCGCCGCCGGTATCGACTGCTGCGTGCTCGCCAACAATCACGTTCTCGATTGGGGACGCGCCGGGCTGCTCGACACCTTGGCGGCTTTGGAAAAGCTTCGGATCAGCTTCACTGGCGCCGGCCTTGACCTCGAGCAGGCCAGCGCGCCTGCGGTTATCGATATCGCGAAGAAGGGCAGGGTTATCGTCTTTTCTGTAGCTTCGATGACGAGCGGCACGCCCAGCGACTGGGCTGCGGCCTTGCAAACAGCCGGCGTGAACCTCCTGCCGGATCTATCTCAGGCAAGTGCGGTGCGCATTTCCGAGCAGATTGCGCTCGTGCGGCAGCCGCGCGACGTGGTCATCGTTTCCGTCCATTGGGGACCAAACTGGGGCTATGAAATCCCGGACGACCAGCGGCAGTTTGCGCACGCACTGATCGATCTCGCCGATGTCTCCATTGTTTACGGACATTCCTCGCACCATGCGAAGGCGATCGAAGTCCACCGCAATCGGCTTATTCTTTATGGATGCGGGGATTTCCTGAACGACTACGAAGGTATCAAGGGGTTCGATGAATACCGTGCTGATTTGGCCCTGATGTACTTTGCCGACATCGATACCGAGAGCGGCGATCTTGCGGCGCTTGAAATCGTCCCCCTTCAGTTGCGGCAGTTCCGGCTTGTTCGTCCCTCAGCCGGGGACGTCGCGTGGGCAGGCCGGACCCTTGATCGCGAATGCCGGAGGTTTTCAGGCGCAAGTGTCCGCCCCGTGGCGGATGGCCGGCTTGCCGTCCGCTATTCAGGGCTCGCGGGACTGCACCCCCTCTGTCCCGGCGGAGAGGGGGTGACGCAGCGCGACGTGGCGGCAAACTGCGGGGTGACGTCGATTGTATCGACATGCACTATTTCGCGAAGATCTGCTCCATTGAGTGGAACCCCTTGAATTCGAGCGCATTTCCGGAAGGATCGCGAATGAAAAGTGTGGCCTGTTCGCCTGCTTCGCCCCTGAATCGCATCTTCGGTCTTTCCAGCCAATCTATACCGCTGGTTGCCTCCAGCCGCTCGGCCAGATCCCGCCATTGTTCCATCAACAGCACGACCCCGAAATGCGGAATAGGCACTGCGACGCCGTCGACTTGGCCTTCATGGGCGGCCACAGCTGCCTGCGGCCTGAGATGAGCCGACATCTGGTGCCCGAAGAGATCGAAATCGATCCAGGTTTCAGAAGAGCGGCCGATCGTGCAGCCAAGGACGTCACGGTAGAACCGGCGGGTTTCCTCAAGATCCCTGACCGGGAAGGCAAGATGGAAAGGTGTCATGTGGAGTTCCCTTACACGTGCCATGGCTAGAGCAGCGGACGCTTTTTCGGAATCAGCGCCGCCGCTCTATCTCCTTGTCGGAGCATCGGATTTTTCCCGAAACCGGTTCCCACTTTCGGGCCCGATGCTCTATCGTTAGCTATCGGCGAGCGCCGGCGTATCGGCGTCGAGCGGCTGCTTGTCGAGCCGCTTCGATTCCCGCGTCGGCTTGATAAGCGGTTCCGGCGTGACCGGCTTGGTGTACCAACGGTCGCGGCCCGCCTGGATTCCCTCGACCTCCTGAAGCGCGAGCCGTTCCTCGTCCCGCCGGCGGACATCCTCGTGGATCGCCATAGCCGTGTCCTGGTCCATGCCGAGCGCTTCCAGCGTCTTCTGGCCGAAGAGAAGGCCGGACTCGAAGGTCTCGCGCAGTTCGTAGTCGACATTGCGCGCCCTGAGCTGCAACGTGTGCGTGCGGTCATAGGAGCGGACATAGAGCTTGGCATCGGGGAATTCGCTTTGGATGAGATCCACGACCTTGTCGGTGATCTCGCGCTTGTTGGTGCAGACTGCAACCACCTTTGCCCTGCGGATGCCGGCCGCCTCCAGCACGTCCTTGCGGGTACCGTCCCCGAAATAGATGCGAAAGCCGAATTTTCCGGCGGCGCGCACGCGCTCCGCCGAATTGTCGATGATCGTAACGGCCGAACCGCCGGAAAGCAGGATCTGTGCCGCGATCTGCCCGAAGCGCGAGAATCCGACCATCAGCACGTCGGCGCCCGCTCCGTCGAAATCCTCTTCCATTTCCTCCGGCCGGACCGGCGCAAGGAACGCCTTCGAAGCGGGCGAAAAGAGCGGCATCAGCGCCATCGACACGGTGACGATGGCAATCAGGATCGATGCCGTTTCCCGCGAGAAGATCGCCGCCACGGCTGCTGCCGAAAACAGCACGAACGCGAATTCGCCGCCCTGAGGCAGAAGGAATGCGACGCGCACGGCGTCGTCATGACGGCAGCTGAACAGCCGGCCGACGGCGTAGGTCGTGGCGACCTTGACAGCCATCAGCACCGGCACGGCTAGCAGGATCGTTGTCCAGTTTTCGATAATCACGTCAAGATCGAGCGACAGGCCGACTGCCATGAAGAACAGGCCAAGCAGAATGCCCCGAAACGGCTCGATGTCGGCCTCGAGTTCGTGGCGGTAGGAAGATTCAGCGAGCATAACACCGGCGACGAAGGCGCCCAACGCCATGGAAAGGCCTGCGACCTGCATCAGGGTCGCAGCTCCGAGCACTACGAGAAGTGCGGCGGCGATCATTGCTTCCTTGGCGCCCGTATTGGCTATGATGCGGAAGGCCGGATTGAGGAGATAGCGTCCTGCGACCAGCAGCGCGGCGATTGCCCCGATCGTTATGGCAAAGTGCGGCAGCGGCGACATCCGTGTGTGCTCGCCGCCGGGGGCCAGAATCGGAATCAGTGCCAGAAGCGGAACGATCGCGACATCCTGAAAGAGCAGGATGGAAAATGTCGTCTGGCCATAGCGGGTGTTTCGCGTGCCTTCCTGGTCCAGGATCTGCATGGCGAAGGCCGTTGACGAGAGCGCGAGGCCGAATCCGATGACGATCGCCGCCTGCCATGAGAGCCCTGCGACGAGAAAGCCAAGCGCGGCAAGTGCGGTGCCTGTCACCAGCACCTGCGACAGGCCGAGGCCGAAGATTTGGCGTCTGAGCGCCCAGAGCCGGGACGGCTTCAGCTCCAGCCCGAGGATGAAGAGCAGGAACACGATGCCGAGTTCGGCAACGTGCAGGATTTGCTCCCCGCCCGTGATCAGCCGGGCTGCAGGCCCGATGGCGACGCCAGCGGCGAGATAACCGAGGATCGTGCCGAGCCCGATGCGCTTGAAAAGAGGCGCGGACACGACGGCGCCCCCGAGAAGAAGCAGCGTTTCGGAGTAAATTGTACCTTCGAATGCCAAGACATTGCCCTCTCACCCGGGACGCCCACCGCGCACATGCCCCATTTGGTGTAGCGGCCACCCATTGCACAAGAGGGGCCGGAACAATAGATGGTGGCGCAGGTGCTTTCGGATGGCGACTTGGGCGCTCCGCCAAAGGCAGTGACCGCGAGCAAAACAAATTGACAAACCGGGACAGCCGATGACCAACACTCTCGATGCCGCCAAACTTGTCGACAGGGTCGCTGCCCTCGTCGATGCCGCCAAGAAGGCCGGCGCGGATGCCGCCGACGCGGTGGCGGTGCGCGGCAGGTCGGTCGGCGTGTCGGTCCGCCTTGGCAAGGTCGAGAGCACTGAAGCGTCCGAAAGCGATGATATTTCATTGCGGGTTTTCATCGGCCGGCGCGTGGCGAGTGTTTCGGCGCCGGCTTCGTCGAATCCGGCCGAGTTGGCGGACCGTGCGGTCGCCATGGCCCGGGTGTCGCCGGAAGATCCCTATCAAGGCTTGGCCGACGCGGCGCGTTTGGTCGGGCAGTCGCGGGACCTCGACCTTTTCGACGCGACAGCCATTACCGCGGAGCGGTTGAGGGAGGACGCTTTGGCAGCCGAGGAGGCCGCACTTGCCGTGCCGGGTGTCACCAACTCCGGCGGGTCCGGTGCAGGCGCCGGTCTCGGAGGCTTGGTGCTCGCGACGTCGGAAGGCTTTCTCGGCCAGTATGTCGCTTCGCGTTTCTCGCGCTCGGCAAGCGTGATCGCGGGTGAAGGCACGGGCATGGAACGCGACTACGATTTCTCCTCGCGCCTGCATTTCGCCGATCTCGATACGCCCGAAACGATCGGCCGCAAGGCGGGCGAGCGCGCGGTCAGGCGCCTCAATCCCCGCAAGGCGAAGACCGGACCGGTGGATGTCATCTACGATCCGCGTGTGGCGCGCGGCATAGCCGGGCATCTGGCCGGCGCGATCAATGGGGCGGCGGTCGCACGCAAGACGAGCTTCCTGCGCGACATGATGGGCAAGCAGGTGGCCCATGCGGGCATTACTGTAACCGACGATCCGCTACGCATCCGCGGCCAGTCGTCCAGGCCGTTCGACGGCGAGGGCGTCGAGGGCATGCCGCTTCGGATGGTGGAGGGAGGCGTGCTGAGGCACTGGTTCCTGTCGACGTCGGCGGCACGGGAGCTTGGCCTGGAAACCAACGGCCGCGGCGTACGCGCAGCATCATCGGTTTCTCCCTCCTCGACCAACCTCGCCATCGAGCCGGGCGAGAAGACGCCGGAGGAACTGATCAGGGCCTTGGGAACGGGTTTCTATGTCACCGAGGTCTTCGGGCAGGGGGTCGATATGGTGACCGGCGAGTACAGCCGGGGCGCGAGCGGGTTCTGGATCGAGAACGGCGAACTGGCCTATCCGGTCTCGGAGGTCACGATCGCGTCAAATCTCAAGGACATGTTCCTGAACATGATCCCCGCCAACGACCTCGATCGCAATTTCGGCACTGCCGCTCCCACGCTCCTGGTCGAAGGAATGACCCTTGCAGGCAGTTGAGGCAAGCCCCGGAACGGCGGCCGGCGCCGACCTGTCTCTCATTCTCGACGCTGCCAGGCAAGCGGGCCGGATCGCGATGGGCTTTTTCAATCGCAACCCGGAAGTGTGGCTGAAGGGCGGCCAGTCGCCGGTGAGCGAAGCCGACTATGCCGTGGACGCCTATCTTCGGGAGGCTCTGCTCGCCGCTCGTCCGGACTATGGCTGGCTCTCGGAAGAAACAGCCGATTCGCCGGTGCGGCTGAATTCCCGCCGCACCTTCGTGGTCGATCCGATTGACGGCACGCGCGCCTTTCTCGACGGTCGCAGCACATGGTGCGTTTCGATCGCCGTGGTAGAGAACGGAAAACCTGTTGCCGGTGTTCTGGAATGTCCCGTCAAGAGCGAGATTTTCGTTGCCGAAGCCGGCAGAGGCGCATTCAAGAACGGCGCCGCCGTCCGGGTCAGGCAGCCAGGCGATTGTCTGGACGTCGCCGGTCCGAAACAGTTCGTCCAGGCAATGCCGGCGGAACTGCGCGACATATCCAGGACGGTGCCTTACATCCCCTCTCTTGCCTATCGCGTGGCGATGGTGGCCAGCGGGGATCTGGACGCCACTTTCGTGAAGCCCAACGCGCAGGACTGGGATCTAGCCGCCGCCGACCTGTTGTTGCGGGAAGCCGGCGGGCAGGTGCTGGACCAGCGGGGCAGGACGCTGCACTATGCGGGGCCGAATCCTCGCCATGGAGCGTTGGTCGCGGGCAGCGGCGCAGCTTTTGACGGCGATGACTGCCGTGATTGCCGGCTTTGATGGCTGAGCGCGGGGCCAGGGCGGTTCCAAAGGGAGCCTTTTTGATCTAAGCAGGCGCAGCGTTGGTGATTTGGGGCTCAGCATGGCCGGGGATGAAGGGAAGAAGCAGCTTCTGCATCTGGTTTTCGGAGGCGAGCTGAAGAAGCTTGGTGGCGTTGAATTCCGCGATCTCGAAGGACTTGATATTGTCGGTATCTTTCCCGATTTCAAATCGGCCGAACTCGCCTGGAGGGCAAAGGCGCAGTCGACGGTGGATAATGCGCATATGCGCTATTTCATCGTTCACCTGCACAGGCTGATGGAACCGGATGCTGACAAGACCGGCCAGAACTGACGGAATGGACGAGGAAACCATAAATCCGGCGGTGGGAACCACAGCCGCGGAGCGCCGTTCCGGCGCGACAAAGGCCTTCTGGAAATCAATCCGGAAGCCGCTGGCGCAGTCGCATGTCTCGAAGAACCTCCTGGCAACGCTGCTCGCCAATGCGTTGCGCTTCGTCAAGCTGACGAACCCGCTGGTCGCGGGATCAACGGATTGGGAAAGCGTCAGGAAAGAAATTTCGCCCGGAATCATCGCACTTTGGCACGGACAACATTTCTTGGTCCCAACCATGCAAATGCCCGGACAGGCTTTGGTCGCAATGGTTTCCCGCAGCGCCGATGCCGAGCTGAACGCGATGGTGCTCCAAAGGCTGGGGCTCGAAGCCGTCCGCGGCTCCGGCGGCCGTGACAGTGCCAATCATATGGACAAAGGTGGCGCACGGGCGCTCATTGCCTTGAAAAGAGCGCTCGGTAGCGGCAAGAACGTTGCCATGATCGCAGACATTCCGAAAGGAACGCCGCGCGAGGCCGGCCTTGGCATTGTTACGCTGGCCAGGCTTTCCGGCCGCCCCGTGGTGCCGGTCGCAATGACCACCAGCCGCCGCCTGGTGCTGGAAAAGAGTTGGGACAAGACGACGATAAGCCTGCCTTTCGGCCGGGGTGCCTTTGTCGTCGGAGACCAGATCTATGTTCCGGCGGGCGCCGGCGATGCCGAAATGGAAAGCAAGCGGCAGGAGATCACTGCCGGACTCAACGCCGTCACCGAAAAGGCCTATCGACTGGCGGACGGAACCCGATGAGCGAGGTCTGGGCGAGAGCCGTTCTGTCCGCCTACCGATTCGCGGGAGCAGCCGCCTATCCGCTGGTCGGCGGCTACGTCGGGTGGCGCGCCAACATGGGCAAGGAGGAGCGCGGCCGGCGCCGTGAACGTTACGGGATCGCAAGCTGTCCGAGGCCCACGGGCCCGCTGGTCTGGTTTCACGCGGCCAGCGTCGGCGAGACGATCGCGGTCATCCCGCTCATCGAACGCATTCTCGGCTTCGGCATAAATATCGTGTTGACGACCGGAACTGTTACTTCGGCGCGGGTCAGCGAGGAGCGCCTGGGCGATCGCATCATCCATCAATATGTGCCGTTGGATCTCAAGCCGGCCGTGAGCCGGTTCCTCGACCACTGGGAGCCGGACCTTGCGATCATTGCCGAATCCGAGATCTGGCCCATGACGATCCTCGAACTGGGCGCGCGTCGCGTGCCGCAGGTGCTCGTCAACGGCCGGCTGTCCGACCGTTCCTTTGCCTCGTGGAACAAGCGCGCCTATATCGCCGAGGCGCTGTTCGAAAATCTGGCTCACGTCATTGCGCAGTCGGAAGTCGACGGCGAGCGGTTTCGCGCGCTCGGCGCAAGGCCGGTCACTGTATCAGGCAACCTCAAGGTCGATACCGACCCACCGCCTGCCGATGAAAAGGCGCTTGCCGAGCTGACGCGCCAGATCGGCTCGCGAAAGACGTGGGCGGCGGTTTCCACGCATAGCGGCGAGGAGGCGGTCGCGGCAGAGGTGCACAAGATGCTGCGTTCGCGCCACAAGGGCGTGCTGACGATCATCGTGCCGCGCCATCCCGACCGGGCCGATGCGCTTGCGGCGGAGTTCGCCGCGGCCGGGTTGAAGCTGGCGCGCCGCAGCCTGGGCGAGCCGATCAGGCCGGACACCGACATCTTGCTTGGCGATACGATAGGCGAGATGGGGCTCTACCTGCGGCTTACTGAAATCGCGTTTGTCGGAAGGTCACTGACGTCGGAAGGCGGGCAAAACCCGCTCGAACCAGCGATGCTCGATACCGCCGTTCTTGCCGGACGCAACGTCCAGAATTTCCGGGAGGCCTATCGGCGCCTGATCGAGGGCGGCGGCGCGAAGCTTGTTCGCGACCGCGACATGCTGGCCGGCGCGGTAAATTTCCTGCTCAAGAACAAGCAGGCGCGCGAGGATATGATCGCAGCGGGCGCTCAGACGGTCGATGACATGCGCGGCGCGCTGGCGGCGACACTAAAGGCGCTGGAGCCCTTTATCCATCCGCTGATCGTCAAGTCGCGGCTCATGGAACCAAACGGGGTCCAGCAGTCGTAATGGCAAGCGAGGCGCCCCCATTCTGGTGGGAAAAGCCCGACTGGCGCGCCTACGCGCTTTATCCGGCTTCGGTTCTCTTTGGCGCAGTGACCCGCCGGCGCATGCACGCGGCCAAGCGCGAGAAGATCGAAGTGCCGGTGCTCTGTATCGGCAATCTGACCGTAGGGGGCGCCGGCAAGACGCCGGTCGCAATCGCCGTTGCCCGGACGGCGGCAAGGCTTGGCCTGAAGCCGGGATTTCTCTCGCGCGGCCATGGAGGCAGCCTTGCTGGCCCGCATCTGGTGGACCCTCGCCAAGACAGCGCGCGGCACGTCGGCGACGAACCGCTTCTGCTTGCGGAGCACGCGCCGGTCGCGGTGACTGCGAACCGCGCCTTGGGTGCGAAAATGCTCATCGGGAGGGGCTGCGACTTCCTCATAATGGATGACGGTTTCCAGAGCGCGCGCATCCATATCGATTTCGCGCTGCTGGTGGTGGATGCGCGCCGCGGCATCGGAAACGGCCATGTCATTCCGGGCGGGCCAATGCGGGCGCCGCTTCTCGACCAGTTGCGTCTGGCCGATGCGGTGCTCAAGATGGGCGAAGGTAATGCGGCCGATTTCGTCATTCGCCGTGCCGCGCGCGCCGGAAAGCCCGTTTTCGAGGCGGCTGCGCGGCCGCGCCACACGGAATGAAGTGGCCGGCAAACGCTTCCTGGCCTTTGCCGGCATCGGCAACCCGGAAAAATTCTTCGACACGGTAAAAGAGGCTGGCGGCACCGTTGTGCTGACGCGCTCGTTTGGCGATCATCACTTCTATTCGGACGATGACCTCAACGATTTGGCAGCGGCCGCCCGCGCGGCCGACCTGCAACTGGTCACTACCGCCAAGGATGCCGCCCGGTTGCGTCACGGGTCTGCCGCGGCACAGGCCCTGCTCGACAGTATGCATTTGCTTGAAATCGACACCGTGTTCGAGCCACCCCACATTCCTGAGCGGATTGTCGGCGACACGCTCAGGAATTGCCAAAAGCGCCGCCTTGGCGCTTGATCGGAAGCGAGGGCTTTTTCGGAATCTTCGAAATCAGCGCTGCCGCTCTATCTCTTTGTTTGAGCATCGGATTTTCCCCGAAACCGGTTCCCACTTTCGGGTCCGATGCTCTACTGGCTGTCGATCAGCAGCGTATCGCGTACCTCGTCGATCTTTCCGACCTCATCGCCGACGCCGAGCAGGGACTTGGCCCAGTTCATGACATCGTCGTTGATGTAGTCGTCACCATACTGAGCGACGCGGTTCTTGTTGGCGGCGTCGAGCAGCGCCTGTTTCAGCGCTTCGTCATCCGTGCCGATAGCAGCCAGCTCGGCTGCGTCCTCCGCCTCGGCGAGGTCCTTGGCTTCCTCGCTGTCGAGCAGTGACTCGAGTGCCGTCTTTTCCGCTTCCCACGCGTCCAGGTCTTCTGGAGCGACGGTGGCATTCTCCAGCTCGGCCAGCCGGGCTTCTAGAACGGCCAGCGTCGGGTCGTCATAGACGCCGACGGCGCCGTCATAAGGTGTCAGCGCGGCCTCGTCCAATGCCTGGTCGAATTCGGTTTGCGCCGCCGAAAGCTCCTCGTTGGCAATATCAAGATTGGCTGAAGCCATGACGAAAGCACGTATGCTCGCCATCCGCGGAGCATTCGAATTCAAATAGGCGTGGTAGTTGCGCTTCAGAGAATTCAAGCCGGCGAGCCGCGCGGTGAGGTTCTTCTCCTTTACCTTGACCTCCGGGATGGGTGCGGTTTCGGGAAGTGCAGCCAACTCAAACGCGCGAGCCGATTTCCTGTCGGCCTTGGCGAATCTTGCCTCGGCCGGCTTCTTGCTTTTCGCGTTGCCCTTTGTGCCTTGGGTATCGTGGCTGAACATCGTCTTGGACCTGCCCCGAGCCTTCAACCCGAAGCTGCCCGATTTGGCGTGCGATCCGGCAATGGCCGACTTGCCATGCGATCCTGCACTGGCCGACTTGCCGGGGGATCCGGCATTGCCCGAATTGCCATGGTCGCCTGATTTGCCGTTTCCGCCTCCACCGCCGCCGCGGTTGCCGCTTCCACCGCCGTTACCGTTTCCGCCGCCACCGCCATTCTTGGCAAATGCCGACGAATGGTCGAGCGAGCCCAGTTCAAGTTTGAGTGGAAGCGCAGCAATGGCCAGCGCCGCGCCTGCGATCAGAAGATTCTTGCACAGCTGCATGACGGTCCTCCCGCGAGTCATTTGTTCACGCTTAAGGCTAGGGCGTGCCGGCATCTCGTCCAATAAAATTGTGTATCAGCGGGCAAGATCCCGGTCGCGTCCTTTCCAAAGCGCTAATGTATCAGACCAACAAGTTCAACATTCTCGACCCTGGTCGCTTGATGGCATCGGTGGTGCGCGGCTTGAGGCGGATACAGGTGGCCATCCAGCGCAACGGCCGAAAATCGGGATGTAGATTCGGAGGCTTAACGCGAGCACGTCCAAATGGACGCGGGCTCTAACGTCGCTTGCGCAGGCCTGGATTGGACTCAAGTTCCCGCTGCAGGGAAGCGGCGGCGTTGATGTAGGCTTCCTGCCGCGCGACGCTCCAGTATTTCAGCTCGTCAAGTGCAATGGATTCGCCGGTCACGGCGCAACGCACAAAGGCGCCGGGGCTGGTGACCTGAAAGTCCCCATCGAGAAAGCGGACACGGGCTTCCCGGGCGCCTGGGCCCTCAAATCGGTTCATAGTGGTGCGCCTTTCAGCAGATTTCTTCGGCTACATTAACGGCAAGGTCAAGTTCTAGAGCAGCGGACGCATCGATGGAATCGATGCTGCTGCTCTATCTCTTTGTTTGAGCATCGGATTTTCCCCGAAACCAGTTCCCACTTTCGGGTCCGATGTTCTAGCGCCGCCCGAAAAGCCGTTCGATGTCGGCGAGCTTCAACTCGATATAGGTCGGGCGGCCGTGATTGCAGGTACCGGAACCCGGCGTCGCTTCCATCTGGCGAAGCAGGGCGTTCATTTCCTCAGGACGCAGGTGCCGCCCGGAGCGCACCGAGCCATGGCAGGCCATGGTGGCGGCTATCGCATCCAGCCGGTCCTTCAAAGTGTCGGCCGTGTCATTGTCCGCGATTTCGTCGGCCAGGTCGCGGATAAGCTGTCCTGCGTCGGTCTCTCCAAGCATCGCGGGCGTCTCCCGCACAGCTATTGCCCCCGGTCCGAAGCGTTCGACCGCAAGGCCGAAGCGGCGGAGCGTCTCGGCGTGCGAAGCGACGCGTTGGGCGTCCTCTTCCGGAAGGTCGACGATCTCCGGGATAAGCAGCATCTGGGCAGGCACCGGCCGCGAATGCAGCGCCTGCTTGAGCGCCTCGTACACCAGGCGCTCGTGGGCGGCGTGCTGGTCTACAATGACCAAAGAATCGGCGGTCTGGGCGACGATGTAGTTCTCGTGGACCTGAGCCCGCGCCGCCCCCAACCGCGTATCAAGCATTTCCAGCGCGATGTCGCCGGCGCCCGCGCGGGCGTCCGCGCTTTCCAGCGGCCCGGATTCGAATTTGCCCTGGCCACCTTCGCCGAAGCCCTCATGGAGCGGGCGATACGGCGATCGCACTGGGTCGAAACCCGCCGATGAGGAGGCACGGAACCCAGGCTGGAAGGAGCGATGGCCGTTGGCCGGTCCGGCATGACCATAGCTGGTCGGACCCTGTCGGAAGGCGCCCATCATCGCGGCGGCGGCGGTCGTCGTTGGCCGTATGCCCGCGCTGGCCAGCGCTTCGCGGATTGCGCCGATAATCAGTCCGCGCACCAAGCCGGGATCGCGGAAGCGCACATCGGCTTTTGCCGGATGGACGTTGACATCGACAAGGGCGGGATCGAGCGTGACAAAGAGTGCTGCGACGGCGTGACGGTCACGCGGAAGGGCATCGGCGAAAGCACCGCGGATTGCGCCGGCAATCAGCTTGTCGCGCACCGGGCGGCCGTTGACGAAGGCGTATTGCTGCAAGGCGTTGGCCCTCGTAAAGGACGGAACGGAGACGCGGCCGCCGAGATTGACGCCTTCTCGCGCGGCATCGATGGCAATCGAATTGTCCGGAAAATCCTTCCCCATCACCTGTGCGATGCGGCTGAGCAGCGGGTCGTCGCTCCCCTCCGTGGCCGGCAGGTCGAGCGTTGATCGATCCGTGCCGGAAAGCGTGAAACGCACGAACGGAAAGGCGATAGCGATGCGCTTCACGAGGTCGGCGATCGCCGTGCTTTCCGCGCGCTCGCCCTTCATGAATTTCAGCCGGGCTGGCGTGGCGAAAAAGAGGTCGCGAACTTCGACCAACGTGCCGCGATTGGCGCCGGCCGGGCGGACGGCGGACGTGCGGCCGCCTTCGACGCGGATTTCGGCGCCACTGGCGGCCTCGGCCGTTCGCGAACGGACGGTGAGCCGCGACACCGAGCCGATCGAGGGTAGTGCTTCACCGCGAAAGCCGAGCAGGCGGATATCGTTGATGTCGTCCTTGAGTTTCGACGTGCAGTGTCGCGCGATCGCCAGCTCGAGTTCGTCAGGCAGGATGCCGGCGCCGTCGTCGCTGACCCGGATGAGGTTCAATCCGCCGCCGGCGGTGACAATCTCAATGCGCCGCGCGCGTGCGTCGAGCGCGTTCTCGACGAGTTCCTTTACCACGCTGGCCGGGCGCTCGATGACTTCGCCGGCGGCGATCTGGTTGACCATGGTTTCGGAAAGCTGGCGAATGGGCATGGCCCAATCTTACCCGGATTCGGCGTATGTGGAACAGCCCGGTTGGCACTCCGCGTCCATATTGCGTTCGCCGAATGTCCAGTATGTAATGCGTTGCGAGCGCCTGCCGCGCCAGTCATGGCCGATAGTTTCACGGCTGACCATCCCGGAGCCCCGATGACCGCTGCCGAAGCCGCTGATCGAACTGCGAAACGCCGCGAGAGGGGCGGACGTGTCGCGAGGCGGGACCAGCGCTCGCACGGCCCGCAGGGTCTCGGCCGGCCCTACATTGTGCGCCGGATTCCCACTTATGACATCATGTCGGAGGAAAACCTCTGCCGCATCGAGGAGACGGCCGATCGAATCCTGGCCGAGATCGGCATCGAGTTCCGCGACGATCCTGTGGCGCTGGAACACTGGAAGGGGGCCGGCGCAACGGTTGAAGGCGTGCGGGTGAAATTCGAACCGGGCATGCTGCGGGAAATCCTGAAGACCGCACCCGTCGAATTCACCCAGCATGCGCGCAACGGGGAGAAATCAGTCCGTATCGGCGGAAAGAACGTCGTCTTCTCGCCGGCTTACGGCTCGCCTTTCGTCATGGACCTCGACAAGGGCCGCCGCTACGGGACCATCGAGGATTTCCGCAATTTCGTGAAGCTCGCACAATCTTCTCCCTGGCTGCACCATTCGGGCGGCACCATCTGCGAGCCCGTGGATGTGCCGGTCAACAAGCGCCATCTGGACATGGTCTATTCGCACATCCGCTATTCCGATCGCGCCTTCATGGGCTCGGTGACGGCCGAAAGCCGCGCGGAAGATTCCATCGACATGGCGCGGATCGTTTTTGGCCACGACTTCGTTGACCGGAACTGCGTCATCCTCGGCAATGTCAATGTCAACTCGCCGCTGGTGTGGGACGGCACGATGACGCTGGCGCTGAGGGCATATGCCCGCGCCAACCAGGCGGCGGTGATCGTGCCGTTTATCCTTGGCGGGGCAATGGGGCCGGTGACGAATGCCGGGGCGATCGCGCAGTCGCTGGCCGAGACTATGGCCGGCTGTGCGCTCACCCAGCTTGAAAGGCCCGGCGCGCCGGTGATCTTCGGAAATTTCCTCTCCTCCATGTCGCTCAGGTCCGGCTCGCCCACTTTCGGCACGCCGGAGCCAGCGATCGGTTCGATGGTCGTCGGCCAGCTTGCACGCCGGCTGAACCTGCCGCTCCGCTGTTCCGGCAACTTCACGACATCGAAGCTGCCCGACGCGCAGGCCATGAACGAAGCGACCATGTCCATGCTTGCGGCCGTGCATTGCGGGGCAAATTTCATCCTGCATTCGGCCGGTTTCCTCGACGGGCTCCTGTCCATGTCCTACGAGAAATTCGTCATGGACGCGGATTTTTGCGGCGCCCTCCACACCTATCTCGACGGCGTGAGGGTCGATGACAACCAGCTCGCGCTTGACGCATTCCGCGAAGTCGGACCAGGCAGCCATTTCTTCGGCTGCGCCCATACGATGGCGAACTATGAAACGGCTTTCTGGGATTCCGGGATCGCCGACAACGATCCGTTCGAGAAATGGCAGGCTGCCGGATCGGAAGACGCCGCGATCCACGCAAATCGCCGCTGGAAGAAGGTGCTCGATGAGTTCGAGGCGCCGCCGCTCGACGAGGCAATAGATGAAGCGCTGAAGGAGTTCATCGCACGCCGAAAGACGTCCATGGATGACGCGTGGTATTGAGGCGCGGCGGTGACCGGTCGAAAAAGGCGTCGGCAGCGCTCATCCACGTCCGCGATAGGCGGGCACGCCTGTGTCCGGCAGCCACGCGCCTTCCGGCGGCGTGCCGGTCTGCCAGAACACGTCGATCGGGATTCCGCCGCGCGGAAACCAGTAACCAGCGATCCTCAGCCAGAGCGGTTTCGTCGCTTCGACGATGCGGCGGCCGATCATGATCGTGCAGTCCTCGTGAAACGCGCCATGATTGCGGAACGAGACCATGAACAGCTTCAGCGACTTCAATTCCACCAGAAGGCTGTCGGGCGCATAATCGATGACGAGATGAGCGAAGTCCGGCTGGCCCGTCACAGGGCAGAGCGAAGTGAATTCCGGGCAGGTGAAGCGCACGATCGCGGGCGGTCCGTCGCTTCTCGCAAACGGCACGGTTTCCAGCACGGCGGCTGTTGGCGTGACGGGCGTTTCCACCTTCCGGCCCAGTTGAGTAAGGCTGTCGGCGCTAATCATCGAGTTGCTCCTTTGCCGGCGCTAGCAAGATGAGGTTAGGTATGACCATACCTAACCTCATCTTGCTCTAACAGGAATGTTCGAAAGAGATCATGCCCAGTAACGATCCTCTGCTTCAGCCATACAAGCTCAGACACCTGACGTTCAAGAACCGCGTCATGTCGACCAGCCACGAGCCGGCCTACTCCGAGGACGGCATGCCGAAGGAGCGCTATCGGCTTTACCACGCGGAGAAGGCCAGGGGCGGTATGGCGCTCACCATGACGGCGGGTTCGGCAATCGTCTCGCGCGACAGCCCGGCGGCGTTCGGCAACCTGCACGCCTACCGCGACGAGATCGTGCCATGGCTGAGGGAGCTTGCGGACGACTGCCATGAACACGATTGCAAGGTGATGATCCAGCTGACCCATCTCGGCCGCCGCACCGGCTGGAACAAGGCAGACTGGCTGCCCGTGCTCTCGGCCTCCCCGATACGCGAGCCGGCGCATCGCTCGTTCCCGAAGGAGGCGGAAGATTGGGATATTGCGCGTATTGTCGCCGACTATGCCTCTGCCGCTCAACGGATGCAGGCGGCGGGACTCGATGGCATCGAGTTCGAAGCCTACGGCCATCTGATGGACGCCTTCTGGTCGCCGGCGACCAACCGGCGGGAGGACGACTATGGCGGCTCGCTGGACAACCGGCTGCGATTCACCTGGGCGGTGATCGACGCGGTGCGGGAAGCTGTCGGCCCGGATTTCATCGTCGGCATCCGCATGGTCGCGGACGAGGATTTCGAGAAGGGCCTTGGCAGGGAGGAAGGCGTCGAAATTGCACGGCGCCTGGCGGCTTCCGGAAAATTCGACTTCCTGAACATCATCCGCGGCCATATCGATACGGACGCGGCACTCTCGGGTGTCATCCCGATCACCGGCATGCGCTCCGCGCCGCATCTCGATTTCGCCGGCGATGTACGCGCGGCGACGAAATTCCCGGTGTTCCATGCCGCCCGGATTTCCGATGTGGCCACAGCCAGGCATGCGATCGCCGCGGGCAAGCTCGACATGGTCGGCATGACGCGCGCCCATCTTGCCGATCCGCACATTGTCAGAAAGATCATGGAAGGCCGCGAAGACCAGATCAGACCCTGCGTCGGCGCGACCTACTGCCTCGACCGCATCTACGAGGGCGGCGAGGCGCTCTGCATCCACAACGCGGCCACCGGACGCGAAGCGACGATCCCGCACGTGATCCGCAAAGCCGATGGACCGGCGAGGAAAGTGGTGGTCGTCGGCGCCGGCGCAGCCGGGCTGGAGGCGGCGCGCGTCGCGGCCGAGCGCGGGCACCAGGTGACGGTGCTCGAAGCGTCGGGGCAGGCGGGAGGGCAGATACTGCTTGCCGCGCGGAATCCGCGCCGCAAGGAGCTGATCGGCATTGTCGACTGGCGTCTGGCCGAGCTGGCACGGCTAAGGGTCAGCATCCGCTACGATGTCTGGGCCGAGAAGGATGACGTGCTGGCGCTGGCGCCGGATGTGGTGGTCATCGCCACGGGCGGGCTGCCGCAGAACCCTCCGCTCGAAAGCGGCGGCGACCTCGCTACGTCGAGTTGGGATATCATTGCGGGGAACGTGAAGCCGGCCGAAAACGTCCTCTTGTTTGACGACAATGGCGCTCATCCGGGCATGACGGCAGCGGAAATGATTGCCAATGCCGGGTCCCGGGTCGAACTGGTGTCGCCGGAAAGGTTCTTTGCTCCCGAAATGGGGGGCCTGAACCATGTTCCCTATATGCGCGCCTTTCACGAAAAGGGCGTCACGGTCACGATCAATACCAGACTGCACTCCATCCGCCGCGACGGTAATGCGCTTGTGGCGTCGCTTGCTTCGGACTTCGCCGACGGCTGGCGGGCCGAGCGGCGCGTGGACCAGGTGGTGGTCGAACACGGCACCCAGCCGCTCGACGATCTCTACTTCGAACTCAAGCCGCTATCGAGGAACGCCGGCGAAGTGGACTACGAGAGGCTGGTCAATGGCGGCGCCGATTTTTCCGGAAGTGCGGCCGGACGCCAGTTTCGTGCTGTTCCGCATCGGTGACGCTGTTTCCTCGCGCAACATCCACGCCGCCATCTATGACGGGATACGCTTCGCAATGAGGGTTTAGTGTTGTGTTGTTTCCGGCCGAATGGATGTAGGGCGCTGCCGCAAGGATCCATGCCGGAAACGAAAAACGGAGTCGCTCGGGTCAAGACGGTGTCGCAGGATCTGAACCAAAGCCTATTCGGGCTGGCATCTCCTCCGAGGGTGGCGTAAAGAGCTTTCGCCGGCATCGCGTTCCGGACTGACACGACCTGCCATTCCCATTGTTGAGTGTGGAAGCCATGAATATCGAGCCGAAAGCCGCCAGCGAATCCGGATCGCAATCGTTTGTATGGAGCGACCCGTTCCTTCTCGAGAACCAGTTGTCCGAAGAGGAGCGGATGATCCGCGACGCCGCCGCGGCCTTTGCTGCGGACAAGCTCGCTCCCCGCATCGAGGAAGCCTACATGGAGGAAAAGACCGATCCGGCCATCTTCCGTGAGATGGGTGAGGCCGGGCTGCTAGGCGTGACGATTCCGGAAGAATATGGCGGCGTCGGAGCCGGCTATGTCTCCTATGGCCTGGTGGCACGGGAGGTGGAGCGGGTCGACAGCGGCTACCGTTCGATGATGAGCGTTCAATCGTCGTTGGTCATGTATCCGATCTACGCCTATGGCGACGAAACGCAGCGCAAGACCTACCTGCCGAAACTTGCGTCCGGCGAGTGGATCGGCTGTTTCGGCTTGACCGAACCGGATGCAGGTTCCGATCCGGGCGGAATGAAGACCCGCGCCGAGAAGACCGCCGACGGCTATCGCCTCACCGGCTCAAAGATGTGGATATCCAACTCTCCGATCGCCGACGTGTTTATCGTCTGGGCAAAGTCGGCGGCACATGACAATCAGATCCGCGGCTTCATTCTCGAAAAGGGTTTGAAGGGCCTTTCGGCGCCGAAGATCGGCGGCAAGCTTTCGCTGCGCGCCTCGATCACCGGGGAGATCGTCATGGACGGCGTCGAAGTTGGCGAAGAGGCGCTGCTGCCGAATGTTTCGGGACTGAAAGGCCCGTTCGGCTGCCTCAACCGGGCACGATACGGAATTTCGTGGGGCTCGATGGGCGCGGCGGAAGACTGCTGGCATCGCGCGCGACAGTACGGCCTCGACCGCAGGCAGTTCGGCAAGCCTCTAGCGGGCACCCAGCTCTATCAGAAAAAACTTGCCGACATGCAGACCGAAATCGCGCTGGGGCTCCAAGCCTCGCTGCGCGTCGGCCGATTGATGGATGAAGGCAGGATGGCGCCGGAGATGATCTCCATCGTCAAGCGCAACAATTGCGGCAAGGCGCTCGACATCGCTCGCCAGGCGCGCGACATGCACGGCGGCAACGGCATTCAGATCGGCTACCACGTGCTGCGCCACGCGCAGAACCTGGAAACAGTCAATACCTATGAGGGCACGCACGACGTGCACGCCCTCATCCTTGGGCGCGCCCAGACCGGCCTGCAGGCGTTTTCCTGATTGTCGAGGTGTTGGTTGGAGCGCTATGACTCCCTTCCGAGTTGTCACCGCGCCCCGATCGATTTCGGAAAGCGCGATGCGAAGGTTCAAAGATATACAGCGCCCCCCTTGCGCAAAAGCGCGGCGCTGTAAGGGAGAGGGTGCGCAATGAATTTCCTGTCCCACATCGCTTCCGAACTGGAGGGCCTCAAGGCCGCGGGCCTCTATAAGTCCGAACGGGTCATCACCTCGACGCAGTCCGGACGCATCGAAGTGGAAGGCGGCGGCAAGGTGCTGAATTTCTGCGCCAACAACTATCTGGGTCTCGCCGACAACGCCGAGCTTCGCCAATCGGCGAAGCAGGCGATCGACCGCTACGGCTACGGCATGGCCTCGGTACGCTTCATTTGCGGCACGCAGGAAGAGCACAAGCAACTGGAAGCGACCATTTCGAAATTCCTGGGTATGGAGGACACGATCCTCTATTCCTCCTGCTTCGACGCGAATGCCGGTCTCTTCGAAACACTGCTTTCGGACGAGGACGCGATCATTTCCGACACATTGAACCATGCTTCGATCATCGATGGGGTAAGGCTGTCGAAGGCGCGGCGCTACCGCTATGCCAATAACGACATGGCCGATCTGGAGGCCAAGCTGAAGGAAGCCGCCGACGCGCGTTTCCGGCTGATCGCCACCGACGGCGTCTTCTCCATGGATGGCATCGTCGCAAACCTGAAGGGCGTCTGCGATCTGGCCGAGAAATACGGAGCGATGGTGATGGTGGACGACAGCCACGCCGTTGGCTTTGTCGGTAAGCACGGGCGGGGCTCGCCGGAGCATTGCGGCGTCGAGGGGCGGATCGACATCATCACCGGAACGCTCGGCAAGGCACTTGGCGGTGCGTCCGGGGGCTACACTTGCGGGAGGAGGGAGGTTGTCGACTGGCTGCGCCAGCGTTCGCGTCCCTACCTGTTTTCGAACACGCTTGCCCCGGCGATCGCCGGCGCTTCGATCAAGGTTTTCGAGATGATCGAGAAAGGCGATGCGTTGCGCGAACGGCTTTATGCGAATGCCGCCCGCTTCCGGGAGAAGATGACAAGGCTTAACTTCAAGCTGGCTGGCGCTGACCATCCGATCATCCCCGTCATGTTGGGCGATGCAACGCTGGCGCAGGAAATGGCGGCGCGGCTTCTGAAGCGCGGGATCTATGTCATTGGTTTCTCGTTTCCGGTTGTGCCGAAGGGCCAGGCCCGCATCCGCACGCAGATGTCGGCCGCCCATTCCGCCGAGGATGTCGACCGGGCCGTGGACGCATTCGGCTCTGTCGGGCGCGAGTTGGGGGTGATCACGTGAACCGAAGTTGGCTTGTCATACCCCCCTTTGGCCTGCCGGGGGAGCCGTTCCAATGTCGAACATGATGCGCGCACTGGTGAAGGCGAAGCCGGAACCCGGCCTCTGGATGGAAGAGGTTCCGGTGCCAGGAATTGGCCCGAACGACGTGCTGATCAAGGTCAGGAAATCCGCGATCTGCGGCACCGACGTCCATATCTGGAACTGGGACGAGTGGGCGCAAAAGACGGTGCCGGTGCCGATGGTGACGGGCCATGAGTTTGTTGGCGTGGTCGCCGACTTCGGTTCGGCGGTCACCGAATACAAGGTCGGCCAGCGCGTCTCCGGCGAGGGGCATATCGTCTGCGGACACTGCCGCAATTGCCGGGCCGGCCGTGGCCACCTCTGCCGCAACACGCTCGGCGTGGGCGTCAATCGGCCGGGCGCTTTCTGCGAGTATCTGGCAATCCCTCAGCACAATGTCGTACCGATCCCCGACGATGTGCCGGACGAGATCGCGGCGATCTTCGACCCGCTGGGCAACGCCGTCCACACGGCGCTGTCGTTCGATCTTGTCGGCGAGGACGTGCTGGTGACCGGCGCCGGGCCGATCGGCATCATGGGTGCGCTGGTTGCGCAGTGCGTAGGCGCGCGCAAGGTTGTCATCACGGACATCAACCCAACAAGGCTGGCCTTGGCTAGAAAGCTTGGTGTTCAACACGTCGTCGACGCCTCGAAGGAAAAGCTCCGCGAGGTGATGCGAAAAATCGGCATGAACGAGGGTTTCGACGTCGGGCTGGAAATGTCCGGCGCGGCCCCCGCCTTCCGCGACATGATCGATACCATGAACAACGGTGGCAAGATCGCCATCCTGGGCATTGCGCCGACCGGTTTCGAGATCGACTGGAACAAGGTGATCTTCAAGATGCTGCATCTGAAGGGCATCTATGGCCGCGAAATGTTCGAGACATGGTACAAGATGATAGCGCTGGTGCAGGGGCCGCTCGACGTCTCCGGATTGATCACCCATCGGATCGCAGTGGACGACTATCGCGAAGGATTCGAGGCGATGCGAAGCGGAAATTCGGGCAAGGTGGTGATGGATTGGTGAGCCGCAGCGCTGCTTTCCGGCCGCATTGCTGATCAACGCCGTCACAAACGCATTGTCCGGTGTGCAACCGGCTGAAGGTCTTGCGACGGATGCTGGCGGGCATCTCGCAATTTCACGCCTTTGTTACCTGTCATGCAACAGGTGCCCGGCGAAAACAGCCGCCGCTTCCCCAAAGGACAGTAGCGCGTCGACGAAACGCGCACTAAGCTTGACGTTGGGTAAGGCAGGACGCGTTGCCATTGCCCACTGACGCCAGGACCAAACTCGTCGCGGAATTTTCGCGAGCAAGGCCGAACAGGATCGACGACAGGAACAGGATCGACGACGGAACGTCTACCGGCGCTTGCATGTGTTTGGCCGGCGGGTCAGCAAACTGGGAGGGCGGCATGCGCGCGCCGATGGTCATCCGCTGGCCGGGTCATATCGAGCCTGGCACCGTCAGGAACGAGATCTTCGCCTCGCTCGACTGGCTGCCTACATTCGTCGACATCGCCGGCGGCCCCAAGGCGACGACCTCAAAAAACAGATCGAGGCCGGCACGTATCCGGGGATCGTCAAGACAACGAGCGCATCCAACATGGCTGGCACGCTGCAATCGTGACATCCGGACTTCCGGCATGGGTACGCATTGCAGGGTAAACACGCCAGGCCGGCTGTTGGCCTCGAAGGGTCCGGCCTGGCGCCTTGTCACCGCGAGGAAAGAATTCGCCATGACTGACGCCACCCTTATCACACGCCGTTGCATTTTCGCTGCCTTTGCTGGTGCCGCGGCGACCATGATACCGCCGACTGTTGCGCATTCGCAACATCCCGACGCCAAGCTGCTGCGTCTCGCCACCCCATAGGGTCGTCCGGGGCACCTGCAAGGGGAGATGCCCATCCTGGATGGCAGCTCAGCGCAAATTTTGGCACGACGCATCAAGTTCAGCGGCGATCAAATTGCTATATGTCTCCCACGGCCAGCGAAGAGCGATCCCGCTTGGCAATCATATCCGGCACTGTCACCAAAAAACTGTTGGGGCTTCAGTTTGGCGGAACTGTCGGGGGCTTCAGTTTGGCAGTGCCGTCCCTCGCACGGGTTTGGGGAAGCCCGTGATGTGAGACGACGGATGGTGCTGCGGGGCGTCAACGCTCCGCGGCACCGTCCGCCCGGATCATTCCAGATGCCATTTCAAGCAGCGTCAATGGCGCGCAAGACCCCATCCCCGCCGCTTGGCGTCGTCCTTCCCAGCAACTCCGCCTTTGCCAGCGGCACCAGCTCGCGATAGACCGCTTCACCGGCTCTGGTCTGGGTAAGCTGTTCGACCCGCCGGTCGGCTGGTCCCGCTTGCGCGTCAGCCATTTGCGCCGCGTCATTCCGTAACGCTCGCAGTAGCTGCGCGAGAACTCCCGGATCGCCTCGGCAAGGCGGTTGAGAGTTGCATTCTCAATGGTTACGAATGTAGCGAACCAGCGTAACCAGGGAGCGCGTCATGGGATATTCCTACATGCCGGGTTTCGGCAACGACTTCGAAACAGAGGCGCTTCCCGGTGCGCTGCCACAGGGGCAGAATTCTCCGCAGCGCCCGGCCTACGGCCTTTATGCGGAGCAGCTTTCGGGTTCGCCCTTCACGGCGCCGCGCGGTACCAATGAGCGTTCGTGGCTCTACCGCATTCGCCCCAGCGTCAAGCATACCGCCCGCTTCAAACCCGTGGCGTACAAGGACTGGAAATCGGCGCCCAACATCGGCGACCACGAACTTGCGCTTGGCCAGCTACGGTGGAACCCGGTGCCGATGCCGACAGTCGAAACCGATTTTCTGGCGGGAATCCGTACCATCACGACGGCGGGCGACGTGTTCACGCAGACCGGCATGGCAGCCCATGTCTATGCTGCCAACGCGTCGATGGTGGACGACCACTTCTTCAACGCAGACGGCGAGTTGCTGGTCGTGCCGCAGGAGGGCGGCATCCGGATTTTCACCGAGATGGGCGTCATGGAGGTCGGTCCAGGCGAAATATGCGTTATCCCGCGTGGCATGGTCTTCAAGGTCGAGCTGACCGATGGGCCGGCGCGCGGGTATATCTGCGAGAACTACGGAGCCAAGTTCACGATGCCGGATCGCGGTCCGATCGGCGCCAACTGTCTTGCAAATCCACGCGACTTCAAGACGCCGGCGGCATGGTTCGAGGAAAAGGAAACGCGATGCCGCCTGACCGTAAAATGGTGCGGGCAGTTCCATGCGACGGAGATTGGTCATTCCCCGCTGGACGTCGTCGCATGGCACGGCAACTACGTGCCATACAAGTACGACCTTTCGACGTTTTCACCGGTCGGAGCGATTCTATTCGATCACCCCGACCCATCGATTTTCACGGTTCTGACGGCGCCCTCAGGCGAGGAAGGAACGGCAAATATCGATTTCGTGATCTTCCCGCCGCGCTGGCTGGTGGCCGAGCACACATTCCGCCCACCCTGGTATCACCGCAACATCATGAGCGAATTCATGGGCCTGATCCACGGCAAATACGACGCCAAGGAGGAAGGCTTTGTGCCGGGCGGCATCAGCCTTCACAACATGATGCTGGCGCATGGGCCGGACGCGGATGGCTACCGGAAGGCGACGGGCGTCGAACTGAAGCCAGTGAAGCTCGAGGACACGATGGCGTTCATGTTCGAGACGCGTTTTCCGCAGATGCTGACCCGTTTTGCCGCCGAGCTTGAAACCCGCCAGGACAACTACATCGATTGCTGGGAGGGGTTGAAGAAGCATTTCAACGGCACCCGCGAAGGCGATTGGAGTTGAACGATCGCCATGTTACGAGCCCGGAGTGTCGCGGCAGTAGCTGCCGCGAAATTTGATCGAGAGACTTGACGATCGGCAGTGATGGCCCTGTGTTGCCATTTGCCGTCGATCAAGACCGGGAAGGAAAAGGGCCAGCATGAAACTTGCGACACTGAAGAACGGAAAGCGTGACGGAAGGCTGGTCGTGGTTTCGCGCGACCTTACACGGTACACGGACGCCTCTTTCCTCGCGCCAACCATGCAAGCGGCGCTCGACGACTGGCAGCGCGTCTCGCCGCATCTGGCCGCCCTGTCGGAATCGCTCCAAAACGGCGCGGTGCCTTCGGTGCGGTTCCACGAAAACGACGCCCATTCGCCACTTCCACGCGCATACCAGTGGGCCGACGGCTCGGCATACGTCAATCATATCGAGCTGGTTCGAAAGGCGCGGGGAGCGGAAATGCCGGAGAGCTTCTGGAGCGATCCGCTAATGTACCAGGGTGGATCCGATTCCTTTCTTGGACCGCGTGACCCGATTCTGGTGGCCGACGAGTCCTGGGATGTCGATATGGAAGGCGAGGTGGCGGTGATTACCGGCGACGTGGCCGCGGGTGCAACCGCGGCGGAAGCGCGCGACGCGATCCGGCTCATCATGCTGGTCAACGATGTCTCGCTGCGCGGACTGATACCGGCCGAGCTGGCAAAAGGCTTCGGTTTCTTTCAGTCAAAGCCGTCCTCGGCATTTTCGCCGGTCGCGGTAACACCGGACGAACTAGGCGATGCCTGGGATGGCGGCAAGGTGCACCTGCAGCTAGCCGTCGATCTCAATAGCGCGCCGTTCGGAAGAGCCAACGCCGGCGTCGACATGGCCTTCGATTTTCCCACGTTGATCGCTCACGCCGCAAAGACCCGGCCGCTTGCAGCCGGTACGGTCATCGGTTCCGGGACGGTTTCCAACGGGCTTGACGGAGGGCCGGGCAGGCCAGTCGGCGAAGGCGGCAGGGGATATTCCTGCATTGCCGAGATACGGACGATCGAGACGATCGAAAGCGGCGCGCCGAAGACTCCGTTCATGCGTTTCGGCGATACGGTGCGCATCGAGATGAGGGACCGCGCTGGCCATTCGATCTTCGGAGCCATCGAGCAGAAGGTTGGGCAATACGTGAAAGGAGAATAGAGCAGCGGACGCACCGATGGACCTTCTCACCCACAACAGGCTGATGGCCCGCAACAATCGCTGGTCCAACGACAGGCTCTACCGTGCGGTGCTGGCTCTCAATCCCGGAGAGTTTGAGGCGGTGCGGACAGGGTTCTTTCCTTCGATCAAGGAGACCCTGAACCACATCCTCGCCGTCGATTGCTTCTATCTCGACGCGATGGAGGAGGGCGGCGGAGGCGCCGACATCTTCGACGGATTCGCGCCCTTCGGCGAACGAACCCCGCTCTCGAGGGCGCAAGAGGATTTTGACCAAAAACTCGTCGCGTTCTGCGATAGCTTGACCATCGCCGATCTGGATCGGCGAGTCATCACCGATCGTCGGGAGGATGGGCAAGTGCCCGAGCGTATCGGCAGCTTGCTCACGCACCTGTTCCTGCACCAGATCCATCACCGGGGTCAGGTGCACGCCATGCTTTCCGGCACGTCGGTGAAGCCGCCGCAACTCGACGAGTTCTTT
>CAWEYO010000002.1:0-76897 GCA_963813315.1 uncultured Alphaproteobacteria bacterium
GTCGTGCCCTTCTTCATCCTGATAGCAGTGCTGATCTGGCGGCCGACCGGCGTTTTCAAGGGGAAGGTGCTGAAATGATTTCGTATCGAGCGCGCGCCCTCTCACTGGCTATCGGCATCGCTATCCTTGTCGGCCTCGTTTTCATCTGGCTGGGCGCTGCTTACGGCACGCGCATGCTGGTGGAAGCAAGCTGCTATACTCTGATCGCTCTCGGCCTTACGATCCAGTGGGGCTACGCCGGGCTCTTCAATGTGGGCATAATGGGCTTCATCGCCATCTCCGCCTTTGTGTCGATGCTGGTTTCCTATCCGGTCAACACTTTGTTCTGGGAGGGCGAAGGTCCCGAAATGCTGGGCTGGGCGGCGCTGTATCTCCTTGTGGAGGCGCGATCACACGCACTGAGCCAGACGCATCGGCTTGGCCTTGCAAAGAAGTATCGCACCCTGCTGACCCTCATCGCTGTCGCCTTCACCTATCTTGCCGTGCAAGCGTCTCGATCCCGCCGCAACTCTGATCGAAAGCCAGGCGCGTTTCGTGGGCGGTCTCGGCCTGCCGGTCTGGCTTGGATGGCTCTTCGGCGGCCTCGCGGCGGGAGGGCTCGGCTGGGCAATGGGCAAGATCACGCTCGGCCTGCGCGCCGACTACATGGCAATCGCCACGCTCGGCATTTCGGAGATCGTCAAGGCCTTCCTCAAGAATGCCGACTGGTTGACCAAGGGTACGCTGACCGTCTCGCCCCTGCCCTGGCCGGTGCCGACGCCCAACGAACTGGGCTTCGTGCTCGCGCGCGCCGCCTATCTGAGCGTGACAGCAGCCCTCATCGTCATTCTTTATATCCTCTTCGAGCGCGCCTGGGCGTCCCCATGGGGACGCATGATGCGCGCGATCAGGGACAACGAGCTCTCAGCCGCTGCCATGGGCAAGGACATCAACCGCCGCCGGCTCGAAATGCTGGTGCTCGGCAACATCATCATCGGCATTGGCGGCGCGGCTCTTATCACCTTTTCCAGCATCTTCGATCCGGGCAGCTTTCAGCCGCTCAATCATACTTTCCTGATCTGGGTAATGGTGATCCTGGGTGGCGCCGGAAACAATCTGGGCACGATCCTCGGCGCGCTGCTTGTCTACATCGTCTGGATCATGTCGGAGCCAGCCGCACTTTTCTTCTTTGAACAGGGCGCCTATTGGGGCGACTGGCTGTTCGGCTGGGAGGCGCCGGCTGATCTCGCGACCCGCGCCTTGCAAATGCGCGTTTTCGTGATTGGCCTCGCAATCACAGTGGTGCTTCGGTTCGCACCGAAGGGCTTGCTGCCGGAGAAAGTGGTGAAATACGAGTAAGGTTTTGCGGACGAGCAGGAGCCAGAAGGCCTGCAACGATGGCGATGAGGGGTTCCAGGCGGCGGGCGCCTTCGGTCCATCATCTCAACCCTGCAACGATGGCGATTGGCGAAACCGATGCGTCGGCTGGTCTCTCACAAGGGGGGAGATCAGCCGGCGTGTGGGTTTCGAAAAATCGGTGTAGTACATTAAGTCAAACCGCGGCACAAAAAAGCCCGGAGGTCGACCTCCGGGCTTTCGTTCAATCGCTGAAGGAACCTCGCTCGCCGGTCAGTTCACCTGGCGGACTTCCTTGAAGCCCTTGCCTTCGACGACCATCTCGATGATTACGCCCGGCACGTCGCCGTGCTCGTCGAACTCCTGGCTGCCCGAAGCGCCTTCGTAGTTGATGTCCTTGCCTTCGGCGAGAAGTTTCACGGCTTTTGCCCACTCGCCGGGGTAGATCGTCTCGCCGGGCGCAGTCGATACTTCACGCAGCGCTTTGTTGACGCCCTCGCGGCCGTCCTTGCCGTTCTTCTGGATGGCAAGCGCCAGCAGGAATGCGGCATCGTATGACTGCGGCGCGAACGACGCCGCCGGGTCGAGACCGGCCGCCTTCGCGATGTCGGCATACATTGCGGTGCCCGGCGTCTCGGAGCGGCCAATCTTGGTGCCGATGAAGCCATCGAGCTTGCCTTCGCCCACGGCCGTGACAAGCGAATCGCCGACCATGCCGTCACCACCGGCGAATTTCGTGAAGTCGCCGCCTTCCAGCGCCTGCCGCACGATCGTCTGGCCCGAACCGTCGACATAGGCGAGCACCACGAGCATTTCCGCCCCGGACGAGGCAAGCGAGCCGATCTCGGCGCGATAGTCGGCCTTGCTGTCCTCATGCGCTTCCTTGGCCGCAACCTTGCCGCCTTCCTTGACAAAGAGGCTTCCAGCGCGTCGGCGAATCCCTTGCCGTAGTCATTGTTGACATAGGTGATAGCAATGTTGTCATGGCCTTTCTGCTTCAGCAGATGGGCCAGGACTTCGCCGCTATAGGCGTCCGACGGCGTGGTGCGGAATACGAGATCCTTGTCATCCAGCGTCGTCAGCGCCGGCGAGGTGGCCGCCGGCGACACGATCACCACGCCACCTGGAATGGCGGCGCTGTTGGCCGCGGCGATGGTTTCGCCCGAGCAGAGCGGGCCGACCAGCGCCGTCACCTTCTCGGAATTGACCATGCGGTCGGCGGCGTTCGACGCGGCCGTCGCGTCCGCGCAGGTTGAATCACCCTGCACCATGACGAGTTGCCCGCCAACGATACCACCCTGCTCGTTGATTTGCTTGACGGCGAGCTTTGCGCCTTCGTGGATCGGCGGAACCAGGCTTTCGATCGGGCCCGTGAAGCCGCCGAGGAAGCCAAACTTCACGTCGGCCGCCTGCGCGGCGGTCGCCATCAAAGCGATGCCGGCGACGGACACTGCGAAGAGATTGCGGATCGTATAGTGCATTGTGAATACCTCCCTATAACCATCGCTACTTGCAACGGATTTTTAGCTGACCCAGGCCGGTCAAGCCGCGATACTGAAATCGCAGAGGTCTTTGTAAAGCCGATCCGCGTGCCGATCGCAATGCAGTTCTTGCACAGTTCACGCATATCGCAGACGCCCGCCGCGTCCCGGACCGGGCTCATGCAGGCAAACTCTCAGATGTGCAGGGCGTGGCCGAGCGCCTTGAGGGCCGCTTCCTGAAAACCTTCGCCTTGAGTTGGATGCGCGTGGATCGTGCCGGCGATGTCCTCCAGCCGCGCGCCCATTTCCAGCGCAAGCCCAAGGCGGTTGCGAGCTCGGACACACCATGGCCGACCGCCTGTATGCCGAGCACCAGATGGTTGTCGGCGCGCGCGACCGCACGCACGAAGCCGTTCTCGCCAAGCATCGTCATCGCGCGTCCATTGGCCGAAAAGGGAAACTGCCCGATCTTGATCTCGCGGCCGAGCGATCGCGCCTCGTCGGGCGACAGGCCGGCCGTGACGACTTCCGGATCAGTGAAGCAGACCGCCGGGATGCTGCGCTTGTCCCAGCTCCGCTTGTGGCCAGCGACGATCTCGGCAACCATTTCGCCTTGCGCCATGGCGCGGTGCGCCAACATCGGCTCGCCGGTGACGTCACCGATCGCGTAAACGCCGCGCATCGAGGTGCGGCACTGATCATCGATGCGAATGAAGCGGCCATCCATCTTGATGTCTATTTCCTCGCGGCCCCATCCCTCGGTGACAGGCTTGCGCCCTACGTGACAAGGACATTGTCGGCGACGATTTTGGACTCCTTCCCTTCAGCCGTCTCGACAAGCAGCGCATCGCCCTTGGAGGACAGGCCCTTCGCCTTCGCACCCGTCAACAGTTCCACGCCGAGCTCAGCAAGCCGCTTGGCGACCGGGCGCGTGAGTTCGGCGTCGTACAGCGGCAGGATCCGTGCCTCGGCTCGACAACCGAAACCGTCGAGCCCATCTTGGCAAAGGCAATGCCGAGCTCCAGCCCGATATAGCCGCCGCCAACCACGACGAGCCTTTGCGGCACCTTGGTCAGCCCCAATGCGTCGGTCGAAGAGATCACGGAGCCGCCGAAAGGCAGGAAGGGTAGCTCAACGGGCGCCGAGCCGGTGGCGATCACCACGGTCTCCGCACGGACCACCTGAAGCCCCGTCTCCGTCTCTACCTCCACCGTTTTGCCGTCACGAAATTTCGCGGTGCCCTCGACGATCTTTACCTTGGCCTTCTTCAGAAGGCCGGAAACGCCACTGTTGAGACGCCCGACAATGCCATCCTTCCACGCAACGGTCCGGCCGAGATCGAGCTCGGGTTTCTTGACCGAAATGCCGAGCGGGCTTTTGCCATGCGCCATGTGCACGGCCTTCTCGTATTCCTCGGCCGCGTGGATCAGAGCCTTGGATGGAATGCAGCCGACATTCAGGCAGGTGCCGCCCGGCTTGCCCTTCTCTACGATCACCGTGTCGATGCCGAGCTGGCCGGCTCTTATCGCTGAAACATAGCCACCCGGTCCGGCCCCGATGACGAGAAGCTTGCAGGAAATCTCTTTCATCGCTCAGCTTTCGACAAAAATCATTGCAGGAGTTTCCAGTAAAGTCTTGATGCGTTGCACGAACACCGCCGCATCCCAGCCGTCGACCACACGGTGGTCGAAACTGGACGACAGGTTCATCATCTTGCGCGGTATGAACTGCGTTCCGTCCCAGACCGGCCGCACCATCATCTTGTTGACGCCGACAATCGCAACTTCCGGATAGTTGATGACCGGTGTCGTAGCTACGCCGCCCATGGCCCCGAGCGACGTTATAGTGATCGTTGAGCCTGACAGCTCTTCTCGCGTGGCGGTGCCAGTCCTGGCGGCCTCGGCAAGGCGGTTGACCTCGGCGGCACAATCCCAGAGGTCGCGCGCTTCGGCATGCTTGACGACCGGCACGACGAGCCCGGTCGGCGTCTGCGCGGCAATTCCGATATGGATGCCGCCGTGCTGATGCATGATGCCGGCATCGTCGTCGAACAGCGCATTGAGGTTCGGCTGATCGGCTATAGCGCGCACCATGGCCCGCATCAGGAATGGAAGCAGGGTAAGCTTGGCCCGGTCCGGCCGCTTCTCTTTATTGAAAGTCGCGCGCAATTCCTCCAGTGCAGTGACATCGATTTCCTCGACATAAGTGATGTGCGGGATGCGCGACTTCGACAGCGACATCTTCTCCGCGATTTTGCGGCGAAGTCCGATGACCTTGATGTCCTCTATGCTGTTGTTCTCGACGAGCCCTGTCGGGCGCGCCA
Source organism: uncultured Alphaproteobacteria bacterium (assembly GCA_963813315.1). Taxonomy (GTDB): domain Bacteria; phylum Pseudomonadota; class Alphaproteobacteria; order Rhizobiales; family Rhizobiaceae; genus CAWEYO01. Next base: position 5,140 of record CAWEYO010000002.1, read on the forward strand.
CCTGCGGGCCGTGCGCGATGAACGCATCCACGTCCTCATGAGTGATGCGCCCGGCCGGGCCGCTACCGGGAACCTGACGCAGGTCCACGCCCGCTTCCCTGGCACGAAGCCGGACGGCTGGCGATGCGACCGGCCTCTCGCCTTCCGCGCGCGGAGCGCCAAAGGAAGGCCGCGCGGCCGGCGCCAGTTTCTGTGCAGCGGGCGCGGCGGGTTTGGCGGCTGGCTTTGGCGGCGCCGCCTTTTCAGCGGCAGGCCGCGGCTCTTCGCTCGGCAGCCGGGCGGCTTCGGCGGCGGGCTTCACTTCCGCCACAGGAGGCGCGGTACCCTCGCCTTCGACCTTAGTCGGATCAATGGCGATCCGACTGCAATGATCTCGCCGATCTCTGCGCCGAGCCAAAGAATTTCGCCGTCAACGGGTGACGGAATCTCAACCGTCGCCTTGTCGGTCATGACAGCTGCGAGCACCGTATCCTCGCGCACCAGATCACCGACTTTGACGTGCCACTCGACGAGTTCGGCCTCGGCGACGCCTTCGCCGACATCCGGGAGCTTGATCACATGTTCACCCATGATCAGGCCTCCATCGTCTCGATCAAGGCGCGGCCGACGCGCGCCGGCCCCGGGAAATAGTCCCATTCCTGGGCGTGCGGATAGGGCGTGTCCCAGCCGGCAACGCGGGCCACCGGCGCTTCGAGATGGAAAAAGCAGTGCTCCTGGACGAGCGAGACCAGCTCCGCGCCGAAGCCCGAAGTCAGCGTCGCTTCATGCACCACGACACAGCGGCCGGTCTTTTTGACCGAGGCGACGATTGTTTCGAGATCGAGCGGCAGCAGGGTGCGTAGGTCGATGACCTCGGCGTCGATGCCGGTTTCGGCGGCCGCAGCCTCGGCGACATGGACCATCGTGCCATACGCCAGGACGGTGAGGGCCGCGCCCTGCCGGCGCACTGCAGCCTTGCCAAGCGGGACGGTGAAATGACCCTCCGGAACCTCGCCGAGTTCATGCTTTGACCACGGCGTCACCGGACGATCATGGTGGCCGTCGAAGGGACCGTTGTAGAGCCGTTTCGGCTCCAGGAAGATGACCGGATCGGGATCCTCGATCGCCGAGATCAACAGCCCCTTGGCGTCAAGCGGATTGGACGGCACCACCGTTTTCAAGCCTGAGACATGCGTGAAGAGGGCTTCCGGGCTCTGGCTGTGGGTCTGGCCGCCGAAGATGCCGCCGCCCGTGGGCATCCGGATCACGATCGGACACGTAAACTGTCCGCTCGACCGGTAACGCAGCCGGGCCGCTTCCGACACGATCTGATCGTAGGCGGGGTAGACGTAGTCGGCGAACTGCACTTCCACACACGGCCTCAGGCCATAGGCCGCCATTCCGATCGCCGTGCCCACGATGCCAAGTTCGCTGATCGGCGCGTCGAAGCACCGGTGCTTGCCGTATTTCTGCTGAAGTCCCTGGGTGCAGCGGAACACGCCGCCGAAATAGCCGACATCCTCGCCGAAAACGACGACATTGTCGTCGCGTCCCATCGAGACATCCATCGCGCCGCGAATGGCCTCGATCATAGTGATGCGCGGCATGGCGCTAGACCCCCGCCTGCTGGCGCTGACGCCTGAGATGCGGGGGCATCTCGGCGTAGACGCCTTCGAACATGTCGCGGGCCGAAGGCTTGCCGCCGGCATGCAGTGTGCCATGCCTCTCGGCGTCCTTCTGGGCCGTGATCACCGTGTCGAGAATCTCGGCTTCGGCCTGCTTGTGGCGCTCCTCCGACCAGCGCCCCTTTGCTATCAAGTGGTTCTTCAGACGGATCACCGGGTCGCCGAGCGGCCAGGCTTCCAATTCCGTCTTCGGCCGGTAGGCGGAGGGATCGTCGGACGTGGAATGTGCGCCGACGCGGTAGGTCACATATTCGACCAGCGTGGCGCCGAGGTTCCTACGCGCACGCTCGGCCGCCCACTTGGCCACCGCATGAACGGCAAGATAGTCGTTGCCGTCGACCCTCAAGGCTGGAAGCCCGAAGCCCAGGCCCCGCGCAGCGAAAGTTCCCGAACCGCCGCGCGCGATGCCCTGGAACGTCGAGATCGCCCACTGGTTGTTGACGATGTTGAGAATGACCGGGACGCGGTAGGTGGAGGCAAAAACCAGTGCGGCATGGAAGTCCAATTCGGCGGTCGAACCGTCGCCGATCCAGCCGGCGGCGATTTTGGTGTCGCCCTTGATCGCCGAGGCCATGGCCCAGCCGACGGCCTGCACGAATTGCGTGCCAAGATTGCCGGAGATCGAGAAAAAGCCATGCTCCTTGGAAGAATACATGATCGGAAGCTGCCGCCCCTTGAGGGGATCGCTTTCATTCGAATAGATCTGGTTCATCATCTCGACCATGGGATAGCCGCCGGCAATCAGCAGGCCGGCTTGCCGATAGGTCGGAAAATTCATGTCTCCTGGAAGCAGGGCCTTGCGGAAGGCGCAGCTCACGGCTTCCTCGCCCATGTGCTGCATATAGAAGGATGTCTTGCCCTGGCGCTGCGCCATCACCATGCGTGCGTCGAAGGTCCGCAGCGTCATCATGTGCCGCAAGCCCTCCGCCAGCTCGTCATCCGTCAGTGTGCCTGCCCACGGGCCGACGGCCTCACCCTCACGGTTCAAGACGCGGATGATCGAATAAGCGAGATCGCGGAAAGATTCGGGATCGGCGTCGATTTCCGGGCGCCGGACCGATCCCGCATTCGGGATCGGGACATTCGAAAAATCGGGTGTCCCGCCGGGACGCACCGCCGGCTCAGGAACGTGGAACCGCAGCGCTGTGCCATCGGTCATGCTTTTTCCTCCCGACGCGGGTCGCTCGTGCCCGGCCGGACGCGCGGAACTTACCACCCAAGCCAATTACATTCGGATGCCACGGTCAAGCTCCAGAGCCGGCTGACCGAGCCATGTCACAGCGGCAGCGCCGTCGTCGATTTGATTTCCGAAAGCGAAATCACTGAATTCACTTCCTGCACGCCCGGAAGGCGGCTGAGTTTCTCAAAGAAAAAAGTCTGGTAGGCATCGATATCCGCGGCAACGACCCGGATCAGGAAATCGAACGCGCCCATCAGCACATGACATTCGAGCACTTCGGGGTACGTCAGGATCGTGCCTGAGAATTCGTCCAGGTTCTGGCGGCCGTGCATCGTCAGTTTGACGAGGACGAAGACCTGGGCGTTCAGCCCGACCTTGCGACGGTCGACGATGGCGACCTGCCGGCTGATATAGCCTTCGTCCTTCAGTCGCTGGATGCGCCGCCAGCACGGCGACTGAGACATGCCGACCAACTCCGCGATTTCAGCGGTCGACCGGGAAGCATCTTCCTGCATGAGCATCATGATACGGCGGTCGAACCGGTCGAGGTCACCTTGCATCGATTGTTCCTGAAGGTACCGTTGGCAGGCAAGTTTATGTCCAACTAGCCCTGAACGGCAATGCAATAGGCAGGAAATTCCCGCGCGCCGCGGCTATTGTTTGTGCATCGACAATTGGGAGTTTCAAATGCCTGCCACGATCGCTTCCGGGACGACACCGCATGAAAAGGTCAGCTTCTTCGAGGATTCCGCAACAGGGCTCCACGCAGTCATCGCCATTCACTCGACGGCACTTGGTCCGGCCGCCGGCGGCTGCCGGTTCTGGTCATATTCCCACAAGAGCGACGCTGTTGCCGACGCGATGCGGCTCGCCGAGGGCATGACCTACAAGAACGCGCTTGCCGGACTGCCGTTCGGCGGCGGCAAGGCTGTGATCATGCGCCCGTCGGGCGAGATCGACCGCCCTGCCCTGTTCAAGGCTTTCGGCAATGCGGTAGACAGCCTCGGCGGAGCTTATGTGACGGCCGAGGACGTAGGCACTCAAATCAGCGACATGCAGGCGGTCCGCACGGTCACGCGTCATGTTGCCGGATTGCCGTCCGACGGCGGCAGCGCCGGCGGTGATCCTTCGCCGTGGACAGCGCTAGGCGTATTTCTGTCGATTCGGCATGCGGTGGAGCGCCGGCTGGGCGGCCGCCTCGCCGGCAAAACAGTGGCCGTGCAGGGCGTCGGCAATGTCGGTATGGAACTCTGCCATCTTCTCCATCAGGACGGCGCGAACCTTGTAGTGGCCGACGGCTCGCCTGAGCGCGCAGCCAGGGCCGCGCACCTTTACGGCGCTGTCGTCGTCGCTCCCCAGGAACTTCTCAATGCGGACGTTGACGTGGTGGCTCCTTGCGCGCTGGGCGCCATCCTTGATGAGCGGTCGATCGCCCGGCTCAGGGCCAAGGTGGTCTGCGGCGGGGCCAACAACCAACTCGCGACGCCCAAGGACGGACGCCAGTTGACAGCGCGCGGCATTCTCTATGCGCCGGACTACCTCGTGAATGCCGGCGGCATCATCAATGTGGTGGCCGAGCATATGGGCGAAGCAACGGCGGCGGTGGACGAGCGAGTGCGCCGGATTCCGGAGCGTCTGTCGGCAGTGTTCGACCTTGCCGAAGCCAGCGGCGAAGCTCCGAACTTCGTCGCCGATGCGATGGCCCGCACCATCGTTGCCGGCGCCCGCGACACTGCCAGAGCGGCTGCCTGATCGTCATGATCTAGGGTGTGTCGGGATTCAGGTCAGGCCGAGCCGAAAATGGCGGTTTTCGAGAACCGGCACTAGAGCGTACGTTCGGGTACGTGAGTACCGGAAGCGCAGAAGATCGCCATTTGCAGGCCGGCATCACCTGAATACCAACACACCCTAGAGCATCGGACCCAAAGGACACTGTAGTTCTTTGACTGTCCGCATCGCGCTTTCCGAAAATCATTGCGATTTTCGGAAAGCGGTAGGCAATCTGTCTTACAAGAGCGGACAACGCTCAAGGAGACGACATTCGTGGATCGCATCGGGGAACACCTCCACATAAAGGCGGTACCGGCCGCAGAGGGTCCCCTCGAACCGGATCGCCTTGGTTGGGTGCGCGGTCTGTCGACGTCCGGCTTCCACCGGATCGCCTATGCCGACTGGGGACCATCGGACGCCGAGACGACCGTGATATGCGTGCACGGCCTGACCCGGCAGGGTCGCGACTTCGACTATCTCGCCTCAGGACTCGCAGGCCGTGGCTACCGGGTCGTCTGCCCCGACCTGGTCGGCCGCGGCCGCAGCGATTGGCTGCCGAATGTGCTCGACTATGTTTTCCCCCAATATTGCGCCGACATGGCGACGCTGCTGGCGACGCTTGGCTCGAAAAACATCCACTGGATCGGCACCTCGCTCGGCGGACTGATCGGCATGGTGCTGTCGGCCATGTCCGGCAGTCCGATCTCATCGCTTGTCGTCAACGACATTGGTCCGGACGTACCGATCAGCGCTGTCGCCCGCGTCGGCTTTCGCATCGCCGGTGACCCGGTATCCTTCGTATCCATCGAGGAAGCAGAGCATTACAATCGCAAGGTCTTTGCGGCCTGCGGCGCGCTGACCGACGAGCAATGGCGTCACTTTACCGTCCATGCGCTGCGCCGCGACGAAACAAGGGACCGCTATGTTCCGGCCATCGACCCCAAGGTGGGCGCCGCCTATGGCTTGCTCTGGTACTATCAGATGACACTCTGGCAATTTTGGGAGAAGATCAAGGTACCGATCCTTGCCATCCACGGCGCGCAATCCGACTTCGTACCCGAACGCCTCATTCGCGAGATGAAGCGGCGCAGACCTCAGATGGCGTGCCACGAGGTCGCTGGCGCTGGTCACATGCCGATGCTGATGAGCGCCGAGGAAATCGGAGTCATCATTTCCTTTCTTTCAAGTGCCGACACCAGCAATGCCGGTTCCAACGAGGAGGACGGATATGTCGAAGCATCCTGACACGGAGAAGCCCGCCGGGCTCGACCCGTTCGAAGCCGGTCGCCAGTGGCTGGACATTGCCGAGAAAGCGCAAAAGCTCATGACAAAGTTCGTGGACCGTCAACTTTCGGGCGGCACTTCGGAAGCGTTCCCACTGCAGAGCGATCCGACGGCAATGAGCCGCATTTTCGCCAGTGTACTCGGTGATCCGGCGCGGCTTGGCTACGCGCAATTCAATTTCTGGCAGCGTCACGCGGAATTGTGGCAGAAACTGATGAAAGCCGAGGGCGATGACGGCGCGGAACAGCCGGCTGCAAAGGACCGCCGGTTCCGCAGCGAGGAATGGCAAAGGGACGTCGCATTCAACACGCTGATGCACAGCTACCTGATCGGCGCCGACTGGCTGCGGTCGCTGGTCTCCAACCGAAGCGACCTTTCCGCCACCGACCAGAAGAAAATCGCATTTTTCGCCGAGCAACTGATCGACGCAACCGCACCCACCAATTTTGCACTGACCAACCCTGACGTCGTCCGCAAGACGCTCGAAACCGGCGGCGCCAATCTCCTGAAGGGCTTTTCGAACTTCCTCGAAGATCTGGCGAGCGAGGCCGGTCACGTAAGGCGGGCGGACCAGCAGGCATTCGAACTCGGCGTCAACATCGCCGCCACCAAGGGCTCCGTCATTCTGCGCACCGACATGATGGAACTCATCCAGTACGAGCCGACGACGGAAAAGGTTCGCAAGATACCGCTCCTGCTGCTGCCGCCCTGGGTCAACAAATATTATCTGTTCGACCTGCAGCAGAAATCGAGTTTTATCAAATGGGCGGTGGATCAGGGCTTCACGGTCTTCGCGATCTCCTGGATCAACCCCGACGAAAGGCATGCCGGGAAGGATTTCGAGGACTACTGGCTTGAAGGGCCCCAGGCAGCCTTCAAAGCGATCGATGAGGCGACAGGCCAAAAGAAGGTCAACCTGTTCGGTTACTGCCTCGGAGGCACGCTGACCGCAGCGGGACTCGCCTATCTCGCGGAGCTTGGCGACGACCGCGTTGGTTCCGCCACGTTGGTCGCCACGATGACCGACTTTTCCGACTTCGGCGATTTCGAGGTCTTCGTGAACGAGAATACGGTCGGCGCGCCCGACGGCAAGCTGAAGGGCAAGGGATATGTCGAGAGCGCCGAACTCAGCCGGCTGTTCAGTTTGCTTCGCGCCAATGACCTGATCTGGTCATCGGCAATCAGCAGCTACCTTCTCGCCGACAAGGCGGTGGCGTCCGACCTGCTCTATTGGTTTTCGGACGGCATCGGCATGCCGGCCAAAATGCTCGACACATTCCAGCGCCAAATCCTGCTCGACAACGCGCTTGCGAAGCCGGGCAGGTTCAAGATCGGAACGACGCCTCTCGACATCCGGAAAATCAGGACGCCTCTCTGCTTCGTTTCGCTAAAGGACGACCATGTCGCCAACTGGGAACAAACCTATAGGGGCGCCACCCGGTTCGAAGCGCCGAAACGCTTCATCCTGGGTGGATCCGGCCACAATGCCGGCACGATCAATCCGCCGGTGGCGAGGAAGCACGGCTACTGGACCAACGACGCCTTTCCTTCAGAGCCGGGCGAATGGCTGGAAGAAGCCGAAAGGCACGAAGGCTCGTGGTGGACCGAGTGGGCATCCTGGCTGGGCGGACACAGCGGCCGGGAAGTTAAGGCGCGGCCGGTGAACGAGGGGCCGCTGCCGGTTCTGGAAGCGGCACCCGGCTCTTACGCACGGGTCCGCCGCTGAGCGAAATCGTGCTCTATGCGGGGTGGCTGAAGCGGGCGACCTTGGCGCCACTCGTCAGGTCGCGGAAGTCGCGCCCGCTGACGTGGACCAGTGTCTTGTGGTCGCCGCCTTCGAAATAGACGTCACCGGCGTCGCCAAGGCTTTCGTCCAGGATCACGGGCACGTCGTAGGCCGCGCCTATCGGTGGGATCGCTCCGACGTCGCAATCGTCGAAAAGAACGCCGACTTCATCCTCGGAGGCAAGGCCGAGGCGCTTGTCCATGACGTCTTGCAAGGTGCCGAGTTCGACACGATGCGTGCTTGGAACGACGGCAAGCGCATAGCCCATCTCGTGGTGAACGAGCACGGATTTGGCCAGTCTGCTGCCTGGAACATGCGCCGCCTGCGCGGTCTGGCTGCTGGTTGCTGTGCGATGGTGCGCGACGGTGTCGTAGGAGATTCCCTTGCCGTCGATGAATGTGCGGAGTTCTGTTTGCGATCGTCATCGGAGGCGTCCCTTCGAATTGGAGTGGCGACGCTGGGGAAACGAGGGAAATCATTTTCCTCCTGTCATTTCCGATGTCAACAACCAATGGCCGGGCAGCAGGGCTTCGAACTCAGTTAGCGCAGGTCCGGCCCTTCGCTGTGGCTCCGGGTATTTGTCGTTCGAAAGGCCAAATCGTTGGCTTTTTGTCGCCTTCGGAAAGCACTCCTCCCCCTCTCCGGCCGCTTCGTCATTGTTGACCCGAGTTCGGAGCCCTGGGCCGGGCGGGATACGCCGCCGAAATGTCCATACTGCCGGTTCCTGCTGAAAAAAAACTACGGCCCGGCGCCAAAAAAGGTCATGCGGGTGAACAGCGTATGCTCTGATTCCAATACCATCATGGCGACGAAAACCAGGACCAGAACCGGCGGCACGATGATGGCGTAGGCGAGCGCCAGCCGCTCCCAGGCCATGTGCATGAAAACGGCGACGATCAGCCCGGCTTTCAGCACCATGAAGGTGAGGATGAGGATCCATCTGAGATAGCCGTGAATGCCGAGGTAGTCGACCATGTAGGAGCAGGCGCTCAGGATGAAGAGCCAGCCCCATACGACGAGATAGAGCTTGATAGGATGCTGTTGTCCCTCCGCATGTACGGCGTGCGGCAGGGGATCGTTCGCGGCGTGGAGCGTTTGATGTTGTGCATGTGCGCTTGCTTCGGCCATGTCTCTGCCTCACCAAAGATAGAAGAACGCGAAGATGAACACCCAAACCAGATCGACGAAGTGCCAGTAGAGACCCATGATCTCCACGCTCTCATACTGACCCCGCCGGCTCGTAAAGAATCCCCGCACACCGGTTTCGTAATCCCCGCGCAGCACCTTCCGGGCAACGATAAGGAGAAAGATCACGCCGATGGTCACGTGGGTGCCGTGAAAGCCGGTGATCATGAAGAAGGATGATCCGAATTGCGCCGCGCCCCATGGATTGCCCCACGGGCGGACGCCCTCGGTGATGAGCTTCGTCCACTCGAACGCCTGCATGCCGACGAACGTCGCGCCGAGCAAGGCGGTGAGAACCATGAGCGCGGCGGTTTTCTTGCGGTCTCGCCGGTAGCCAAAATTGACTGCCATCGCCATCGTGCCGCTGCTGGAGATCAGAACGAAGGTCATGATCGCGATCAGGATCAAGGGGATTTCCCTGCCGCCGATATGGAGGGCGAAGACCTCGCTCGGGTTTGGCCAGGGAACGCGCGTGGACATGCGGGCGGTCATGTAGGAGAGCAGGAAACATCCGAAGATGAACGTGTCGGAGAGAAGGAAGATCCACATCATGGCCTTCCCCCAGGAGACGTTCTTGAACGTGCGCTGATCGGACGCCCAATCGGAAGCAATACCTTTCAGGCCGTCTGGCCTCGCGGCGGTCCCCGTTTGGTGCGTCATGGTGGTTTCGGTCATCCGCCCAGCCCTCCTAGCTCAGCAATTGGCGGCAAATATCGACGAACTGTGCAGCCCAGCCAGCGAGCAGCACGAAAAGCCCGAGCCAGACTAAGAGCAGGAAATGCCAATACATCGCGCATAAATCGACGCCGAGGCGGACCCGCTCCATTGGCGCGCCGTTCCAGGCCTTGACGCTTGTCCGAGCGAGGCCGACGAGGCCGCCCAGTATGTGCAGCCCGTGCATGCCGGTGATCAGATAGAAGAAACTGTTGGCCGGATTGCCCGATAGAAGATAGCCGTCCGCGGAAAGCGCCCGCCATGCCATCAACTGGCCGACCAGGAAGCCGATCGCGGTCAGCCCTGCCGCGGCAAGCCCGAGCCGCACGGTATCGAGCTGGCCCCTTCGCGCCGCCACCAACGCGCATTGAAGCGCGACGCTGCTGAGCACCAGCAGACCTGTGTTGAGCCAGAGCAGGCGCGGCATGGGCAGAGGTCGCCAGTCCGACAGCCCCATGCGCATGAAATAAGCGCTTGTGAAGAGCGCGAACAGGCAGCCGACGACAGCCAGAAAAACGCCGAGCCCGATCTTGGCGGTCGGTATTTCCGGCTCGACGGAACCCCCGAACGTGTCGAGCACTCCCTGCTCGAGCCACGGCTTCGCCATCAGCCGCTGGTGGGACAGCCACCACACAGCAATACCGGCCATGACGAGCAAGAATACGAGGATGACGCTCATGCGTGCCCCATCGCGGTAGTGCCCGGTCCGGGATCGTTCTGCGGCAGGAAATCCTGTTTGGCGCCCGGCACGCTGTAGTCATAGGCCCAGCGGTAGACCACCGGCATCTCCTTGCCCCAATTGCCGTGCGCGGGCGGAGTTTGCGGCGTCTGCCATTCGAGCGAAGTGGCGCGCCACGGATTGCCTCCCGCCTCCCTGCCATGCCGGATGCTCCAGAGCAGGTTGAACAGGAAGACGATCTGCGCAAAGCCGACGATGAAGGCCATGATGCTGATAAACGCATTGAGCTGATGCGCCGATTCCGCAATCAGGCCCATGTCGCCAAGCTCGTTGTAGCGGCGCGGAACCCCCATCAGTCCGAGATAGTGCATCGGGAAGAAGATCAGATAGGCGCCAAGGAAAGTGATCCAGAAATGGAACTGTCCGAGCCTCTCGTCGAGCATGCGGCCGGTGATTTTCGGATACCAATGATAGATAGCGCCGAAGATTACCAGAATCGGCGCCACGCCCATGACCATGTGGAAATGCGCAACTACGAACATCGTATCGGAGAGCGGCACATCCACCACGACATTGCCAAGGAAAAGGCCCGTTAGTCCGCCGTTGACGAAGGTGACGATGAAGGCGAGCGCGAACAGCATCGGGATCGTCAGGTGGATGTCGCCGCGCCACAGCGTCAGCACCCAGTTGTAGACCTTGATGGCCGTCGGGATGGCGATAATCAGCGTCGTGGTGGCAAAGAAGAACCCGAAATACGGGTGCATGCCGCTGACATACATATGATGCGCCCACACCACGAAGGAGAGCGCGCCGATGCCGACAATTGCCCACACCATCATGCGGTAGCCGAAGATGTTCTTGCGGGCATGGGTACTGATGAGATCGGAGACGATGCCGAAGGCGGGCAACGCCACGATATAGACTTCAGGATGGCCAAAGAACCAGAACAGATGCTGGAAAAGAATCGGGCTGCCGCCGCCATGCTGCAATTGCTCGCCCATTTCGACGATGGCCGGCATGAAGAAGCTGGTGCCGAGCAGACGGTCGAACAGCATCATCACGCAGGCAACGAACAATGCCGGGAAGGCGAGCAGCGCCATGACCGTGGCCGTGAAGATGCCCCACACGGTGAGCGGCATGCGCATGAGCGTCATGCCGCGTGTGCGTCCCTGCAGCACGGTCACCACATAGTTCAACCCGCCCATGGTGAAGCCGATGATGAACAGGATGAGAGAGGATAGCATCAGGATGATGCCCCAATCCTGCCCGCCCGGCGTTCCCGTCATGATGGCTTGCGGCGGATAGAGCGTCCAGCCAGCGCCGGTCGGCCCGCCGGGCGCGAAGAAACTGGCTACAAGGACCAGCACCGCAAGCAGATAGATCCAGTAGCTCAGCATGTTGACATAGGGAAAGACCATGTCGCGCGCGCCGACCATCAGCGGAATGAGATAGTTGCCGAAGCCGCCGAGGAAGAGTGCCGTGAGCAGGTAGATCACCATGATCATGCCGTGCATTGTGATGAACTGGTAGTAGGCTTCCGGTGTTATGAAGTCGAAAGTGCCGGGGAAGCCGAGTTGGAGCCGCATCAGCCAGGAGAGCACCAGCGCGACCAGGCCGATCGAAATGGCGGTTCCCGAATACTGGATCGCAATGACCTTGGCGTCCTGCGAAAACACATACGTCGTCCACCAGCTGTGCGGATGGTAAAGTTCGACGTCGGGGACTTCGGCGGGTGGCACCGCTTCGACCGAACGGGGTGTGACATCGACCATCGGAACGCCTCCTTGGTTCCTTTCTGCCGAGGCCAGTCAAATGCCTCGTATGCTAGTCTTGGCGCCTGCGCCCGTCATTGCGCGGCAGGTTCCGCTGCGCCCGTTTGCTGCGGGGCCGACAATTGGGCAAAGGTCTGCTGCTCGCCGACCCAGGCAAGATAGTCTTCTTCCGTGTCGACCATGACCACGCCGCGCATCAACGCATGCCCTTGCCCGCACAGTTCCGCGCAAAGCACCTCGAACGTGCCCGTCCGAGTCGGCGTTAGCCAAAAATAGGTTACCGAGCCGGGGATCATGTCCATCTTGGCGCGAAACTCCGGCACGTAAAAATCGTGCAGCACGTCGATCGAGCGAAGCAGCATCTTGACCGGCTTGCCGATCGGCAGGTGAAGGTCGGCGGCCTCCACGATCAGGTCGTCCTGGCCGTTGGGATCATCCGCCTTCAGCCCAAGCGGATTCTCAGGTGTGACATTGCGGGTGTCGGAGAGGCCAAGCTTGCCATCCTTGCCCGGCAGGCGGAAACTCCACTGCCATTGCTGGCCTATGACTTCCACTTCGGTGGCATCGGGGGGAACGGTGACGAACTGGTGCCACACAACGAGGCCGGGAGCCAGCATGGCGGCGACGCCGACGCCCGTCACGATCGTCAGCCACCATTCGAGCCGCTTGTTCTCCGGTTCGTAGTGGGCCGTGTTTCCCTCCCGATGGCGGAAGCGAAAGACGCAATAGGCCATGAAGAGGACCACGGCGGCGAAAACCACGCCGGTGATCCAGAAGGTAATGATGATCGTGTCGTCGATATAGCGCCAGTTGGAAGCGATCGGCGTCCACCACCACGGGCTCAGGAAATGGAACACGACCGAGCCGACGATGACCAGAACCAGTATGAGCGCAACAGCCATTCCTGTTCATCCCTGCCTCAGAAGGCGCGAAATCACAAAGACAATTCGTGCTTCACCAACTCCAGCGTTTTCTCTTGCACACGGATCTGCGGATGCCAGAGAAGACTGCGGTCACGTCGGTATCTGGCAGGATGGGCGCTCTACCTAAATCCAGAGCGCAGAAAGCGCCTCGGCTCGGCCCGCAGGCATGCGGGGAGAGCAGCGGTATGCTTGCGACGACTACGGCCGGTCCGAAACCCGCCATGTCCGTGCCTCCTGTGCCGCCGGGTTGGGGCGATCACGGAATTAGCCCAGCCTGCAACATCATAGAAGCAGGTCTTAAAGCGCCGTCATGATCCCATCGGCCAGCTTCGTTGTCAAACCGCGAGGCTGTCGCTTTCCACAGGCCAGCTGCGACAAATTGACAGCGCAGATCATCGCGAAACGAGAATTTCGCCAAGGCCAAGCACGGCATTGTCGCCGCAATAGCGGCGCACCGCCCTACCGAGAACCGGCCTCTTGACGATTCCTTCGGCGATCAGGTGGCGGTCGAGAAGCGCGGCAAAGACGCTCTCCGGCGACCCGCACTCGACGAAGCTCGGCGAGAGGTTCTTCGGCGCGCGGTCGAGCAGGATGGAGCCGCGCCGCATGAGATAGCCCGGCATAGCGCCAGCGCCACCGGTGATGACGAGCGTGCCGGCGATCATCCGGCAGCCGGCATGGTCGCCCGCGCCTTTCAGTATCGCGATCAGGCCGCGCCGCATCCGGTCGGCCGCGAAGGCACCGGCTTTGCCGTGGACGATCAGTACGCCGCCCCTCATGCCTACGAGCTCGCCGGCCAGTGGCGCGCCGAGGTGATCGCCTGCATTACCGAAAATCTGGATATGGCCACCGCGCATGCCTGATCCGGCATGCGGACCGGCATTTCCTTCCACGATGACTTTTCCGTCCAGCATGTTGCGGCCCAACTGTGCCCCCACGTCTCCGATGACGCGGACGCTACCTTCCGTCAGACCTTCCGCCACGCGGTCGAAGCGCGTGCTGCCGCCGTCAAAAGTGATGTCCCGGATATCGACACCGGCAAAGCGGAAGATGTCCGCGACCACCGAGGCGCGCTTCGACTGGCCGACCCTGATTTTCGCGATATCGGCCCTGGACAGGCCGGCGAGCCGATGCGGCGTGAGCGGTGAGAGGTCCAGGCGCTCCGGCGGTTCCGACACCAGCGTGAAGGTCAGGCTTTTCACGGCAACAGATCCCTCAGCGGATAGATGAACGGGCCGAGCTTGCCTCCGTAGTTGCCGGCGCTGATACGCGATGCGCCTCTCTCCGGCCCAAGATCGGTGACCGCCCTGATTCCGGCCTTCATTGCTTCCGCTACCGCATGGCTCGTTTCGCCGTCGATGACGATTTCCAACACGGCATTGACGTCCGCATCGAGCCTGCTTTCGACCACGCCCCGCAAGGTCGGCGCGAAAGCCTCGTTGGTGGACGCGATCATGCCGTTGTACTTGCCGCCGATCTTGGAACCGGAGCGCACGACGCCGCCCGGAAACGGCAGTATCGCGCCGACGACCTGGCGGATTGCATCCACAGCAGCCTCAGCCGCGGTGAGCGCACCGGCACTCGATCGGGCAAGCAGCAGGAGATTGCCGCCGCCCACCGCATCCTTCGTCATGCCGGTGGCGGCCTCGCAGACAAATTCTCCGTCCATGACCGGAACCCGCCAGAAGTGCCTGCCGCCCAGCTTCTTGGAAACCTGCCAGCCGTCGCCGAAATAGCGGAGCTCGGAGCCAAGCTTAAGCTTGACCGGCCCATCGAGGCCGGCGAAACACGCGCTGCCTGGCGACGTCAGTACACACTGACCGACCCTTGTCACCAGCTGCTTCTGCAATTCCACTGTGCTGACCGCAAAAAGCATCACCCGGCAGCCTGGCCGCCCATCCGGCGTCGCCGATGGCGGTAGCTCCAGGTCGATCGCCGCCTCGCAGCCGCAGCCGATCACAGACGTGGCAAAGCCGGTCATCGAGATGGCGGCCTGACGCGCCCACTTCCTGTTTGGCCCGGTGACAATGATTGCCGTCGCCCGCATGCCAAAGGCTTCAGCGAACGTGTCGTCGATGGCGACACCGTTGACCTCTAGGCGTTGCATGAAACCTCGCGGAATGGCTCCTCGCGCGCAATCGCTGAATCGGGGAACGTGAACCAGTCGAGCGAGAGGCCGTAGCGTTGCTCATGATATTCTTCGACCCGCCGCACCATCGCCTTTTCGACGGGTGGATTGAGGCTCAGCGCTTTGCCCCAACGATAGTGCGTGATCTCGCCGTCCTTCACGACGAGGTCGCCATCCTTGAAGACATAGGCCGCCTGCCCGAACATCTTCGCCACGCTTTTGTCCTTGCGATAGACGGCGACATCCGCGATCGCGCCCGATCCGAGATGGCCGCGATCCTTGAGGCCGAGCAACTTCGCGGGTGCGGCGCGCGTCATGATCGCGACCTCTTCGAGCGTGTATTCACGCGCCACCGCGGCAAGGGTCGACAGCGCCATGGCCGACTTCGGCAGGCCCGCCGCCATCTCGTCGCGCGCGTCACGGCTCATCAGCAATTCGAACAGCCGCGGATAGGCGGTAAACGGCGCACCGTTCGGATGATCGGTTGTGAAGAAAACGCGCCAAGGATCTGTGACCAAGAGGAAAAGCTCAATCCCCACCGCCCATTGGACGGTGCCGTGGAAATCGCCCCGATAGCGATAGGGCACGATCCCGCCGCCGTTGCCGTCCCCTTCAAGTATGACGTATTTCTTCGGATGCGCGGCGCTGCGGGCCGAGAATTGCCTGAGCACGTCGGACGACACGGTGACGGTCTGGCCGAACATCACCTGGCCGACGTCGATCGTCACTTCGGGAGTGCTGTTGACCAATTCGGCAAGCCGCGCGGCAGCGGACGAGAACTTCCGTTTGCCCTCTGTGCCGTAGCCATAGAACTGGAGATGGGCCAGATGAAGCGGCGCGCCTTCCGCGGCTGTCATCGTCGCGGCGGCGGTGTCCGCCGAACCAGGCGCCCCGAGATTGTTGCAATGGACATGCAAAGGATGCGGGATGCCGAGCCTGCTGACAGCAGCTTGCAAAGTCTTGACGATAGTGCGCGAACTTACTCCGTAGGACGGCACGACGTCGTCGAGAGCAAACGTGCGCACATTCTCCTTGAAGGCGGCAGCTGCGCCCGCATTGATGACCTTGACGCCGAGCGCCCGCGTCGAGCCGACGGTCCAGGCGACATAGTCGTCAATCATCCTTTCGGAAGCGCCGTCGCGGATCATCGAAAGCAGGAAATCGTCGTTGCCGAGGATCGCCAGGGTTGCCTTGTCGATGATGGGAATATCCGCCAGTTCCAGATGCGTATGAAGCGCGTTGCCAGGCGACATGGCCGGCTCCACCACCGTCGTGAAACCCATTTTTGCGTAAAGGCAACCGGTTTCGAACGTGGACCAGCAGGCATTGGACAGTGGGGTCGCCGCCGGGCGTGGACTGTGCGCAGCATGATGCTCGGGAAGCAGGAGCCGCGCCGTGTTCACATTGCCGCCCCCGATGTGCGAGTGGATGTCGATCGCGCCCGCCATGACGACGCATCCGGATGCGTCGGTCGTTATGTCGGCCCCGCCGCCCGGCGGAGCGTCGACGATGTTTCCATCGCGGATCCAGAGGTCTCCTGTGCCGGATCGTCCACTGACCGGATCGATGACTTCGCCGCCGGCGATCCTGGTCAGCATGGCAACTGCGTCCCGCCGCACAGGTAGCTGCCGATCATCCTGAGGATCGATGCCGCGGACGGAACGGCCGATGCCGATTGCGCCCTGACCGCGGTGAGCGTGCCGGTCCTCCAGGAATAGGCCACGGACTCGTGGTCGATGCCGGGCTCGCCGATTGCGATGGTGATTGCCGCTCCGCGAACCGGAGCGGTTGCCTTCGCAAGCGTGATGAGGCTGCTACCGCTTCTGCGCGCAGGTAGCCGGCTCGCTCTTGCAGCGACGCTGAGATGAATGTCGGCCTCACCCGCAGCCAGCATTCGTTGAACATCGAAACGCCAGGGGTCGAATTCCGGCAGCCCTCGAGCAAAGGCGACGCGCATCGGGAACCCGGTCATCCATGTCGATGCAAGGGTGCTGCCCCAGCCGCTCTCGCTCGCGGGCAGATGAAGGGCCGATGCACGCGACTTGCGGTTGAGATCGGCGATCAGTCCCTGGAGCATTTCCAGCGCCAGCCCGTCGATCCCAAGACCCGAAAACAGGAAAACGGAGAATCGCGCCGCATCGAGTGCCACTGCGAAGCGGTCGAAGTTCGACACGGCGGCTGCCACCTGCCGCCCGGCGCATTGTGCCCGGACGGCCGCCAAAGTTGCTGCAAGGCCTGCTTCACCGCAGTAAAGACGCGTGGCTTTCACCTTGCCGGCAACAGTCGAAGCGCGGGCCCGGCCGCCGATGATGAAGAACGCGCGTGCATTCGCCGGCGAAAGGTCTGGCGGGGACGCGGCAAGTTCGGCGACGAAGCCGTGGTACACAGGAGGCAGTTCGCTTGCGATCACCACAAGGTCGGCCCGCCGGCGCGCCTCGCCCGGTGTGACGATCATTCCTCCCCCGTCCGTGAAAAGCGCGACCTCGCGTGCCAGCGCCGGGCTCTCGAGGTGATCATAGGCGGCGCCTACGCGCTCGGCGAGCGCGATCGCCGCGCGCGTGCCGTGAATATCCGTGTCGAGACTGAACACCGGGCACCGGCTTGCGCCCAAAAGCTCCGCGGCATGTTCTGCCGCGCGCTCCACCGGTGTCTCCCGGTTGCCGATCCATGCAACCGCCATCCACCCACTGCTTTCTGGTGCCCAGCCTAGGGTGTGTTGAGATTTAGGTCAGGCCGAGCCGAAAATGGCGGTTTCGAGAACCGGCACGCAGCGTACGTTTGGGTACGTGAGTACCGGAAGCGCAGAAGACAGCCATTTGCAGGCCGGCATCACCTGAATATCAACACACCCTAGACTAAACGAAACGGAACCCGCCGTGAACCGCCCTGTTCAAGCGGAAGTTTGGCCTCAATCGTATTTGATATAGGCGAAACGCAGATCTGTCGGCGGAGTGCCTTCCAGCGCGCCGCCTTCACTGGACGGCTGCCATTGGACGACATCCTCGATTTTCTTCGCCAGTTCGAAGTCCTTGTCCGTTATACCTTTTGCGGCGTGGTTCATGAGGCGTACCTCGACCCAGGCATAGGAAGCCGTGATGTCGGGATGATGCCAGGCCGCCTCGGCAAGATGCCCAACGGTATTGATGAGCATCAGGGTCCCTTTCCAGCTATGGGTCTTGTATTTGCGGCGGATCCAGCCGTTCTCGTAGCGCCATTTCGGCAGATCCTTTTGAAGCCGGTCGTTTATCTCGGCCTCGGAATAGGTCTTTTCCTTCCTGGTCTCGTTCATGTCAGTCTCCGCAGGTCGGTTCGCCTCGGGCCGGCGCCGAAAATGAGGGACACTCTTTACAAAGTGACCGGCTTGCCCCGTTATCGAAAGCAGCTATCATGGGCGCGGGCACCCAAACTTCAGTGATGCAGTATGATGCACCCACTTGGGGGCAGATGTCGAATTCCGTCACCATAAAAGTGCCTGCCCGCCTGCATCTTGGCTTTCTCGATCCGAATGGCCATTCCGGGCGACAGTTCGGCAGCGTCGGGTTGCCACTCAGCGACCCCGAAACCGTGGTGACCCTCACACGCGCCCGGGAGACCGTCGTCAAAGGCGCGCAGGGCGACCGTGCCGCTTCCTATCTCTCGACGCTTTGCAGCCATCTTGGCATACGTTCCCACCACCGCCTCGTGGTCGAGCACGCGATACCTGCGCATGCAGGGCTTGGCTCGGGCACGCAGATCGCGCTTGCGGTCGCGGCGGCTCTGCGCATCCTTCACGAACTGCCGCTCGACATCGGCGGCGACGCGGCCATTTTGGCGCGCGGGGCGCGATCCGGCATCGGCATCGCGAGTTTCGAGCGCGGTGGCGTGATCATAGACGCCGGCAAGGGCAACGGCGACGGCCCTCCGCCGGTTGTCGCGCGGCTCGCGTTTCCGCAGGATTGGCGGGTCATCCTGATACTGGACCCTGCGCTGGACGGACTGCATGGTGCGGCCGAGGTCGAGGCTTTTCGCTCGCTACCGCCCTTCCCCGAAGATGACATCGGCGAGATATGCCAGCAGGTGCTGATGGGGGTCATGCCGGCACTTGTCGAGAGCGACCTCGTTGCCTTCGGCGCGGCGATATCGACCATCCAGCAGTTGGTCGGCACCTATTTCGCCCCGGTGCAGGGCGGCGTTTTCACCTCTGCTCGCGTCGCCGCGCTGGCGCATCGACTGACGGAAGCGGGCGCTGTCGGCATCGGCCAAAGCTCGTGGGGACCGACGGGATTTGCCTTCGCGCCTTCGGAGGAAGCGGCACGCCGCATGGTGACCGCCGTATGGCAATCGGATGAGGAAACAGAACTGCGGATCGTCCAGGGCCGCAATGCCGGCGCGGAAATCCGTGCTACCGAGCTAGGGCTGGTCGGCAGCTGAAAGCGGTGACAAATTCAGATCAGGCTCGTAGAGGCGAGAGATGGCCCGCAAACATATCTTGCACATGCTCACCCCGCTGAAGCACGTGAGCCCATTCGATGTGAACATGGCGCTCGATGCCGGCTTCGAAGCCGTGCTCCCCTATGTAGACGTACACCTGGCCGAAATAACCGGGCTGGTGCAGGACGCGATCTTCTCACGGTCGCCGGACGCCGGCGTAGACACAGGCGTTTTCATCGCCGGGAAGAATGTCGCACTGGCGCTCGACATGTTCGACGCCGCAAGGAACGCCATGGTGCCGCCGTTCCGGATTTCGGTCTTTGCCGACCCGGCGGGATCCTTCACCACGGCGGCAGCGGTGGTGGCCAAGGTCGAGAAGGTGCTGGAAAAGAAGTTCAATCGCGGCCTGAAGGACATAAGAGTATCGATCTTTGGGGCGACCGGAGCTGTAGGTTTCTGCACGGCAGTGATCGCGGCACGCGAGGGCGCAAAGGTCACGCTCGCCGGGCATGACGGCATCGAGCGCGTGACCAAGATCGCGTCGGAGATCAAGAGCCGTTTCGGCATGGTTGTCGATGCCGCCGACGGCTCCACCGATGGCCGCAAGCAGGAACTCGCCGGCGCCAGCGAGGTGATCGTGGCAGCCGCCAGGGCAGGCATTCAAGTGATTTCCAAAGCGCAGCTTAAAGCCGCCGCCAATCTGCTCATTGCCGCGGACGTGAATGCAGTTCCTCCTTCGGGGATCGAGGGGTTGAAGGGCAGCGCCGATGCCGACCCGCTCGGCGCGACAAAGGCTGTCGGCATTGGCCCGTTCGCTATCGGCAATGTGAAGTACAAGACCGAGTTCGCTCTGTTCAAAAGAATGATCGAAGCGGAAAAGGCTGTAACGATCGATTTTCAGGATGCGTTTTCCCTTGCACGCGAGATTGCCAAATAGCGCAGGCACGTTGCTGATCGCTGCGATCTCAGGCCGGGCACTGGCAGCGGCGGCACGGCGGGCAGGCTATCGCCCGCTGGTCGCGGACTTGTTTTGCGATACCGACACGGTCGCGCTGGCAGAGATGGCAGCGAAGCTGCCGGGCGACCTGAGGGCCGGCATCGACGGCGAGCGGGTGATCGACACGCTTCGGCGGCTTGCCGACGGCGAGGTTCCGGTCGCGGTTGTCCTGGGCTCCGGTTTCGAAAGAAAGCCGGAACTTGTCGATGAGATTGCCAGCCAGTTTCCGCTCGCCGGATGCCGGGGGCAGGCGATACGCCGCGTCAAGGACCCGCGATCCCTTGCCGCCGACTGCGCCGAACTGGGCATTCCGCATCCCGAATTTCGATGGAACACCCGACCGGATCCGCAAGGCTGGGTAGCCAAGGCCGTGGGCGGTGCCGGTGGCGCGCACGTCCAGTCGGGGTCTAGCCTGACTCAAAATTCGTCTTGGCGTGAGGGGCGTTATTTTCAGCGCTTTGTTCATGGCGTGAGCGTTTCAGCTCTTTTTGTCGGGAACGGCGAAAGCGCACGGATCGTCGGCTTTAGTCGGCAATGGACATCGCCCGCCCCAACGGCGCCCTACCGCTATGGAGGCGCGGTGCGCCTGAGACGCTTCAGCCGGAAGGACGCGGCGAGAATCCAGGCGTGGCTGTCCGGCCTTACCCGCCGCGCGGGGCTTGTGGGCCTTTGCAGTGCTGATTTCATCCGCAACGCGGACGGCTACTGGCTCGTCGAAATCAACCCTCGGCCAGGGAGTACCCTCGACATTTTCGACAGCGCAGAGGCTCCGCTGATGGAAGCGCATCTCGGCGCCGCGCCAAACACGCCTTACCGCCTCCCACGCTTTGCCGGAAGCATGGCTTCGATGATCACCTACGCGACTGACCCCATGACGCGATTTCCAGCTCTGGCCTGGCCCGACTGGACTGCCGACCGGCAATCCGAAGGCACGCCGGTCGGCCCAGGCGATCCCGTCTGCACGGTCTTTGCCCGTGGCCCGAATGCCGGGACAGCCGAGAGCAGAGCAAAGGCGCAGGCAAGGCAATTGCAGAGCCTAATGCATGTCGCCCAAAAGTGCGCAGCGGTTTTGGGATAACGACATGCACAAAAACAATAGCCTAAAGCGCGTCGCATGAATCCGTTTCGCAGCGACGCGCTTTATCGGAAGGAGAGCGGTATTGAAGGACGGCTCGGCATTCCTCAACGATAGCGCGCAGCGCATCGTCGACGGCATGATCCGCGACGCGGAACGCCTGCGCATCTCAGTCTTCAAAGGCTCGCTTGGCGAGACCCTGATCGACGCCGGGGCAAGCGCTGCGGGCGGCATGGAGGCCGGCCTGCGCATGGCCGAATGCGCGATGGGCGGCCTCGGCAGCGTAACACTTGTGTTGGACCGCGCTTCGGAAAAGTGGCCGCTTGGCGTCGAGGTTCGGTCGTCGCAGCCTGTTCTCGCCTGTCTCGGCAGTCAGTATGCCGGATGGAAGCTTTCGAGCGGGGATTATTTCGCAATGGGCTCCGGCCCGGCCCGCGCACTCGCCAGGGCCGAACCACTTTTCCTGAAGCTGTCATATCGTGACACGGCGGCAACAGCGGTGCTCATCCTGGAGACGGAGAAGCCGCCGCCGACGGAGGTTGTGGCGAAGGTCGCCAAGGCGACGGGGCTTGATCCTGAAAAGCTCACCGTTCTGTTCGCGCCGACGCAAAGCCCGGCCGGTACGGTGCAGATCGTTTCACGCGTCCTCGAAGTCGCATTGCACAAGGCCAACGACCTCGAGTTCCCGCTTGAGCATATCGTGGACGGTATCGGCACCGCCCCAGTTCCCGCGCCGCACCCGGACTTCCTGACCGCGATGGGGCGGACGAACGATGCGATTATCTACGGGGGCATCGTCCAGCTTTTCGTGCGCGGATCGGCCAGCGACGCGGGCGCTCTCGCACAAGCGCTGCCGAGCCGGGCTTCGCGTGACTACGGGCAGCCCTTCGCCAGGATCTTCGAGCATTTCAAGGGCGATTTCTATGCGATCGATCCTCTGTTGTTCAGTCCGGCCGAAGTCATCGTGACGGCGATCGAAACCGGCGATACATTCCGTGCGGGCGGACGTGACCTGAAGATGCTTGCGCAAAGCCTCGGATGAGCGTGCTCCGACTCCGGAAGAAGTAATCGCGCTCCAGTCGGCAGGAACAGCGCTGCTGTGATACCTCGTATCCTCATCGTTAACGATAGTCCTGAAGCAGGCGCCAGTGGACTCGCGGCGGGTTTTCGCAGGCTGGGCGTCGTTGCAGAGAGCGCGCCGCTCGCCAGGCTGGCCTTCGACAGCAGCAGTCCTTGCGGGCTATGGATCCCTGGATTTGAAGGTGCGCTGCCAGACGCGGTGCTTGTGCGCTCCATTGCTGCAGGCTCCTTCGAGGCGGTTACCCGCCGTCTTGGCATTCTTCACGCCCTCGACAAGCTTTCCGTGCCGGTCTGGAACTCCGCGCAGGCGATAGAGCGTTGCGTCGACAAGTCGATGACGACCTTCCTATTGGAGAAGGCGGGACTGCCGACGCCGCGGACCTTTGCCGTAGAAGGAGCGGAGGCGGCGCACAAGATAGCCGCGCGCGAGCTTTTGCAGGCGCCGCTGGTGCTCAAGCCGCTGTTCGGCGCTCGCGGTCGCGGCATAAGGCTGATCCGCAAACTCACGGACCTGCCGCCCGAGGAAGAAGTAAACGGCGTCTACTACCTCCAGCATTACGTGACCCGCCATGGTCCGCCCTTCCTCGACTTTCGGGTATTTGTCTGCGCAGGCGAGGTTGTGGCAATGATGGGCCGGCGCGGCGATGACTGGGTGACCAATGTGAATCGGGGGGCCGCACCGGAGCGGGTTCCCGGTTCGCGAGAGAATGAGCTCGCGGACCTTGCCTTGGCGGCGGTTGCGGCGGTCGGAGCGAATTTCGCCGGCGTCGATATCGTGCAGGCCGTCGACGGCAGGCTGCTTGCGCTCGAAGTCAACAGCATGCCGGCCTGGTCTGGACTGCAGTCGGTCGTCAAGGTGAACATCGCGGACGCCATCGCGTCAGCGTTTCTGGCATGTCTGACAGGCAGGCGAGACGCCGCGCGTCCTCACAACTGCGCCGCCCCTGCCAATGCGTGACATGCGCCGCGCGACGGACGCCATCCGCGCCGCCTATGTGACCGCCTGCCGGCAGGAACTCCAGGCGCTGAAGCCGGGCAACGTCCATATTTTCGCCGGTGGGCACCGCATGTCACCCGCGCAATTCATCGACAGCGCCCTCGCCTCGTCCTTTCCGCTGACCGACCCCAACCTGCCGCTCGGCCAACGCATTCTCGGGGCTGTTCGTGCCACTAGAGAGGCCGTAGGGATGAACACCAACCTCGGCATCATCCTGCTTTCCGCACCGTTGGCCTGTGCGGCAGAGCAGGGCGGTGATCGCGGTGTCGATCCAATTGAAGGCCAACTCGCTCTGAGAAAAAATCTTGAGTCGGTTCTGCGGTCGATGACGATGGACGACGCCAAGGCCGTGTTCGAGGCCATTGTGCTTGCATCGCCCGGCGGGCTGGGCGCTGTGGAGGCCAACGATGTCAGAAATGCCCCGGCCGTTCCGCTGATCGAGGCCATGCGGCAGGCGTCAGGGTACGACATGGTTGCCCGACAATACGTTACCGCCTTCGAGGATGTGTTCGGTACAGGGCTCGCGGCTCACGACCAGGCGTTTGCCAGCGGCGAGCAAGGCATGTGGCCGGCGGTCTTCACGTACATGGCATTTCTCGCCGCATTCCCAGACAGTCATGTGGCGCGCAAGTTCGGTATTGGCACGGCAGCCGCGGTGCGGCAGGAGGCGTTGGCGGTGTGTTCGTCGCTCGAGGCGATTTCCAGCGAGCCGGCACGGATCGAGCTGCTTGGAGAATTCGACCGGCGCCTCAAGGCGCGCGGCATCAACCCCGGAACGTCGGCCGACCTGACTGTTGCCTGCCTTTTGGTCCACAATCTCCGCGGCAACTTGCATAAGGAGGAGGTTGGTGATTGAATTTCAGGCAGCGGAAGCGGTTCTTCCGCGACTATCTAGCCAACCGGCCCGGCCAGACGGGCGCTGCCAACAAGGATAGTCGTCCATCGAGCGTCCGCTCGGTTGCGGCATCTTTGGACACCATCAATCGTGTCTTGGGAGGAAATTGGCATGGCAAAGATCACGAAAGTCATGGTCGGTGAATCGCTCGTTGGAGAAGGCAACGAGGTGGCGCATGTCGATCTGATCATGGGTCCGCGGGGAAGCCCGGTCGAGTCGGCGTTCTGCCACGCGCTCACCAACAACAAGGACGGCTTTACCACCTTGCTGGCGGTGATTGCGCCGAACCTGCCCTGCAAGCCCAACACCGTGCTTTTCAACAAGGTCACCATCAAGGGGGCGAAGCAGGCGGTGCAGATGTTCGGCCCGGCGCAGTTTGCCGTGGCAAAGGCCGTTCAGGACAGCGTCGCCGACGGCACCATACCTGCCAACGAGGCGGACGACGTGTTCATCTGCGTCGGCGTTTTCATCCACTGGGAGGCCAACGACGACGCCAAGATCCAGCAGTACAACTACCAGGCCGTGCGGGAAGCCATCCAGCGCGCGGTCGACGGCACGCCGACCGCCGCCGAAGCCACCAAGCAGCGGGATTCGGTAAAGCATCCGTTCGGCGCTTAGTTCCTCGCCCGAGATTCCGATCGATGCGCCGAGCGACGCAAGTTGCGATGGCGTCAAGGTGCCGTCATGCAGGGATGTAGCGACCAGCGCGGCGCCAATGCCCAGCGACGACAGGGCGCGGATGTCGGCCGCGTCGCGCACGCCGCCCGCCGCGATGACGGTGCGGCCGCCGGCCCTTGCCTTGACCTCTTCGAGCCTTGCCAGATCAGGGCCGGCCGCAGCGCCCACCCTGGCCAGCGTCATGACGATAACGCGTTGCGGCCAGAGGCCGGGATCGTCAAGGATGGAAGGCGGTCCTCGAAATCCATCGGCAAAGAAGTCGAGCGACAGGATAAGGCAAGGATGGTCGCGGAATTGCCGGAGCAGAACGTCGTCGCCCTGCGATTCCGAGCCGAGCACCGGGCGAAGCGACCAATCCGCAAGCGCGGTGGCGAGCGTCTCCTTGTCGGATATCCCGGCGTCGACCCAAAGCTCCGGGGCGGGGACCATTGCGCTTAGCCGGACGAGTGCGTCACGATTTGGCGCGCGGCCTTCTATGGCGTCGAGATCGGCGATATAGAAGATTGAAAAAGGATGCAGGCGGCGCAGTCCCTCCGCCACGGCGACCGGATCGGAACCGGCGCAGAGCGGTGTATCGATCGGCCGGTAGCTGTCGCGCTCGCCTTTTCGCGCGCGCACAACCACGCCGCCTTTCAAATCGAGGACCGGAATGATACGCAACGGCTTTCCTCGTTTCGGCTGCTGCTAAAGCGCGTCGTGGCGAAGCGGATTCATGCGACGCGCTTGGGCTATTGTTTCTGTGCATGTCGTTGTCCCAAAACCGCTGCGCACTTTGGGCGACATGCACTAATGAAAGCTTGATGCATGGAAAAAGGAAAGAGCATCGTCGCCGGATTCGATATCGGTGGTGCGCACCTGAAGGTGGCGCGAGCCGAAAACGGCCTGGTCGTCGACGCGGTGACGATTGCCGCGCCGCTGTGGCAGGGCGCCGATAAACTGGACGCGGCGTTCCGCGAAGCCGCATCGGTCTACGCGAATGCGGATATCAAAGCCTTCACCATGACCGGCGAACTCTCCGATATCTTTTCCTCTCGCGAAGCCGGGGTGGCGGCGCTGCTTGCAAAGATCGCCGAGCATTTTCCTTCCGGCGAGAAGCTCGTCTACGCCGGCCGATCCGGCTTCGTGAGCATGACGCAGGCGTCCAGCGCCGATGTGGCGTCCGCCAACTGGCACGCCAGCGCGGCACTGATGGCGAAGCTGGCCGGTGACGGCCTGTTCGTCGATATGGGCTCAACGACTACCGATCTCATTGCCATCAGGCACGGGGTGGTCGCAAACCGCGGCTATACCGACGCCGAGCGGCTGCTCACCGGCGAACTTGTTTACACCGGCTTCACCCGTACTTTCCTCTTCGCAGTGGCGTCCTCAGCTCCGGTGCAGGGCAGGCTGACCCCGCTCATGAATGAATATTTTGCATCGATGGCTGACGTCCACCGGATTCTGGGCGTTCTTGATGAGCAGGATGACAAACACCCATCCGCGGATGGCAAGGAAAAGACCGTGGCAGGTTCGACAGCGCGGCTGGCGCGAATGGTTGGACGCGATGCGTCTGACCTCGATTCCGGCGAGTGGCGCAACCTCGCCCGCTGGTTCAGCGAGCGGCAGCTCCGGGCGATACATGACGCCGCGTTCCGGGTTGCCGGAAGGGTGGCCGGCGATGCGCCTGTTGTCGGCGCCGGAACAGGCCGCTGGCAACTCAAGCGGCTCGCCGAGCGGTTGGAGCGCCGATTTATCGACGTTGCCGAAATCATCCCTGCCGCCGATGACGTACGCGGCGAAGCGAGCACCGCCGCGCCGGCTGCGGCTGTTGCCCTGCTCGCCGGACGACAAATGTAATGCATGTCGCCCAAAAGTGCGGAGCGGTTTTGGGATAACGACATGCACAAAACAACAGCCTAAAGCGCGTCGCATGAACCCGTTTCGCCGTGACGCGCTTTAGGGAGGGCGGCTTACGCTTGCGCGTCTTCGCCCCGTTTGTCTTTAGCGGTGAAATGCTCTGTCACGCGCTCCATCAGCCAACTCCACGCTTCCTTTTCCTCGGGGCCGGCTGTCTTTTCATTGGCGATGGCCAGATAGGCAATCTCGGCTTCTATCTTCTCACGCGGGAGAATGCCGAGCCGGCTTACCAGGATTGCCAATTCCAATACCGCCGCCTTGGCCCGGTTTAAGCCTGTGAATGGCGCGTGGGTTCCCTCGCTGCAGACACGACAGACGTGCCGCGGCCGCACACCGTCGTCCTCGATCCTGACCACTTCCAGCACCGAGTGTGCGAGTGCTGCCTTCAGCCGCGGGACAGGAATTCCCTTCACGCGAACGGTCGGCCATTCCTTGCGGCCGGTGATGCAGCCGGCGAATATGCGGACGTCGTCAGTGTAGTTTGCGACAGCGAAAGGTATCTCGGCCAGGTTGTCGAGCGTTGCCGAAGGGCGGAACGGCGCGATGATCCAGCCGTCCTTGTCGGCAATAATGCCGAGCGGCGCGATGTGCGCCTTGCCATTCCCGTCGGCGGTAGTGACGATGCATTCGCGAATGTAAGGCATCGCTAACCTTTCTTCTTCGCTTGCAGCGTGTGACCCGCTTCTGCAAGACGTGTGCGGTCGTCTTCCACAGTTGGGGCCGCAACACCCCAGTTGAGTGGCTCATCCTGCACGTAGCGTTTGCCCAGCCGCCAGGCGATTTCGGCCTTCATCAGTTCGGCCCCGAGATAAAAGGCGTGAGCGCCGTCGTCTTCGACGCCGAGGCTCGCGAAAAGCGCGAACGCATCGCTGGCCACGCGATGGCCCTTTCCATTGAAGATGTGGATGCCGTCTGCCGCGGTCTGGATGCGGAAATTGGCATCTCGTACTGCCGCCGCCAGCGCGTCGATGTCTTCGACTGTCGCCGGGAAGGGCTTGCGGTCATGGATTTGCAGGAGACCGGAATGATAGCCACGCGCAAGCGAGCTGTCTTGCCGCGCGGCGAACAGGATGCGCCGCGCCAGATCATGCTCCTCGACCGTGCGCACCGTGTGAGGACTGACATTGACAGCAAGCACATTGCGGATGGCAAGTTCGGAACAGATACCGGCGAGCACTGCCGTAACGCCGGAACTGTCCGCGTCGGTGAGTTCGGTAAGGTTGCCGGTTCCCATCAAAAGCTCGGCGTCAGGCCAGCGGCGCCGCGCCTCGATGAAACGGCCGAGCGACTGCGCAAAACCGAAATGGATCGGCTCCAGCACCGGATCCGCGATGAAAGGAATGCCGGCTCTTAGCGCCGCGCCGACGGTACGGCCGAGGGAGTCAAGATCACCGGGAACAGACGGAATCAGAACCGGCGTCACCGGGAAGTCGAAAGCCAACGGCAGCGTTTCGCCTGTGAGGCTGAGCAGATAGTCCGCTCCACTCCGCGCCCCGACTTTGAGTTCGTCCTGATCGGCCGAATCGACGCTCACAAGGAAGCCTTCGGCTTTGAGCGCACGCACAGCCTCTTGCAGCAGCGGAAATGGGGTTTGCGGCAGGCAGCCCAGATCGATGACGTCGGCGCCGGCAGTTCTCAGTTTCCGCGCCTTGGCAACAAGCGCGTCTATCGAAAGCATCGGCGCATCGACGATCTCGGCGAAGATGCGCATATCATGGCGGGAAAGATCGGGTGGCTCCGCTGCCCGCCCGAGAAAGGCAGGAAGGTCAGCGATCTCATCGGGCCCGCGAATAAACGGAAGATTGAAATACGCAGAAAGCGATCCCAG
This sequence comes from uncultured Alphaproteobacteria bacterium, assembly GCA_963813315.1. GTDB lineage: Bacteria > Pseudomonadota > Alphaproteobacteria > Rhizobiales > Rhizobiaceae > CAWEYO01. Next base: position 34,081 of record CAWEYO010000002.1, read on the forward strand.
GTCGCCCCGGTAGCGCCCGGGCAGGATAACCCGGTCCGTGCCCGCCGCCGGTTTCAGCCGCCGCTTGATGATATCCTCGGTCATCAGGGCCGCGACCTTCACCCCGATGTCGACGATTTCCCAGACAAACTCCGTCTCACCGAGCCCCGCGAGGAGCCTTTCGAGCCGGGGCCGCGCCAGATGGCCGGTCAGGAAGATCAGCCGCTCAGCCATGGCCCGCCAGTTCGGTCAGGCGCTCCCGGATCGTCCGTTCGAGGTCCGCGAGGAACTCGACAACCGTCGTCCGTTCGAACCTCTTCAGCCGGTCGGTATTTTCGAGATCGATGCCGCGGGGATAGACCTTGACCAGACCATGCGGCGCCATGGTCTCAAGCTCCGGCGCGGTGTCGCATGCAAAGACGATCGACGGAACGCGGCATTTGCCTGCTTGGGCAAAGACATTGGTGGCGAGTGTGTCCGAGATGCCCCACACGCATTTCGCGACCGTGTTGGAGGTGGCCGGAGCCACGACCACCGTATGGTAGATGCCGTGATAGAAGCCGCCGACAGGCACGGCACTTGCGGTCTTGTCGAACAGAACGCGCATCGTTTCCGGAAAGTCGAGCTTCAACTTGTACATGCGAAGCACTTCGTTCGCAGCCTTTGAGACGAAAATATCGCAATGTTCGAGCTGGTGGATGAGTGCGAAGCTTTCGGTAAAAAAGTGGCCGGACCCGGTGAGAACCCATGCCCAGCGCGGGGTATGCACTCTGGCCATGGCCTATCCCGCTTTCCTCACCCTGCCTGTGGCGCGGGCGATCCGCGTTCCGGGCAGGGTACCCGAGGAGAGCATCCTGCCGGCTGTGGCCGCATCAGCCGGGCAGGCAAGATACAATTCGATGCCGGCAGGCAACATGGCAGCAAGCCCCGCATCGATGACGCCTGCGGCCGTCAGGCCGTCGATGTCAGCCGCTTCCGGGATCGCCGCCGTCTGCTTGATCAGCAGCAGCGCTTCGGCCCCGATTCTGCCTGCAAGCCAAGCGGCAATGGAGTCCGAGGTCACGTCCCAGGACGCCGGAATGCCGGGCTCAGGGATTGTGGCGGAGGACGGCAGCCAGACCGGATTCCTTCCGCCCTGCAGCGCGCATTGCACGTCGTCCAGCGAGCGGGCGGACACGAGCCTTTCCTCGCGATCGAGGATGACGTGGCCGAACTGGTCCATGGCCAGGATCGCCATGGCGTGGGCGGCACGGTCCGAAAAGCCCAGGTGCCCCTGCGCCTGTCGCACCTGGTCCGCGAAAGGGCCACCTCCCGGCACGATAACCAGCGGCAGGTTCGAACCGGCTAGCGCCGAAATCCAGTCGCCCATCTCGGCGGCACCGGCCGTGCTTCCGCCGAGCTTGACGACCGCTCGCCTCATGAGGTGACGCCCTTTTTGCCGCGACCGGGGTAACCCTTGGCCTCGGTTTCCGAGGCCAGGCCGGGCCGCACGGCGGAATGCTGCTCCTTCGCGCGCTTGCGTTCGATCTCGACGCCAACGCCACCGGGACCGAGTTCCAGCTTTTCAACCTTGACCGTGACCCGCATCACGCGCGGATCCTCAAGCACATGCGCTGCAACCTGTTCGGCCAGCGCCTCGCTCAACTGCACATGGCCTCGCGCGACGATCGCGCGGATGCCGTCCATGATGATGTCATACGAAAACACGTGGCGCATGTCTTCCGGGGCGCTTGTCATGCGCAACACGTCCGCAACTACGTCGAAGCGCACCTTCTGGGTATGGCCATGCTCGAAACTATAGGCGCCGATCTCGACCGGCAGCACGAAATCGCGGACGAATATCCTGTCGGTGCCCAGCGCCGTCTCGGTGGCTCCGGGTGCATAACCGCGCGCGGCGAGCAGCCGGTAGTCGACGCGCGACGAGCGGCCGGCCGGCTGTTCCTCAGGGATCAGGGAGCGGATCTGCTTGGCCGCCTCGGCATCGATCGACCCGGTTCGACGCGTGTCCCGGCACAAGGCGCCCCGAAATCCCAGGAAGTCCGGCGCGAACGGCAAAAGGCGTGGAATGTCCGGCGCTTCCAGTGATCCGCCGAGACCGCTCATGAGGCGAAGCGACTTCGCGCGCCCGACGAAGTCCGGCACGCGCTCCGGCGGCAGATGGTCGAGCAGCCGGCCGTTCGTCTTGTCGGCGGTATCGACCATCACCCCGTGGAAGCCGTGCTCGGCCAACACCGGCAGCAAATCGTAGTCCGGCGCAAGGTCGGCGAACAGAACGGCGATCAGCTTCGTCCTTCCGGCAAGCGGCGCCATCGCTTCGGCGCAGGCTGCGGCAGCGGGAGATGGGAAAAAGCCGATCTTGACGTAGTCTACGCCGGTGTCGGCGATTTCGGCCGCCGCTGCCCGGACCGTCTCCGGCTCCATCGGCAGGTCGCCGCATACCGCGCTGACCGGGCGACGCCCGGCAATGGCCGATACGGCCCCGCGCAGGACGCCGGTCGCCACGGCGCCGAGCGCACCGGCTTTCGGGTCCTTCAGGTCGATGATATCTGCGCCGGCGGCAATGGCGATTTCCGCTTCCTCCGCCCCGGTGACGCTGGCAAGCATTTTAGTCATTTTCCCGGTTTCTCCAGCCTAGTGCATGTCGCCCAAAAGTGCGCAGCGGTTTTGGGATAACGACATGCACAAAAACAATAGCCTGAAGCGCGTCGCATGAATCCGTTTCGCCGCGACGCGCTTTAGTAGTCCGATTCTAACATTCGCTGCGCTCGCGCGGCATAAATCCGTTGCGAATGTTAGAATCGAAAGACCACTAGCAATTTCAAAGTTCTAGTGGAGCTTTGGATTTGACATTCGCTGCGCTCGCGCTGCACCCAAGTGGGATGCGAATGTCAAATCCGCTCCACTAGCGGAAAGAACGCGCCATACTATAGTCGATCCCTTGCCCGCACCATGGCTCAGCCCGGCTCGTTCTTCTGTTCTATTGCGCATCGCATCGATTTTCCGGACCATGCAAACAAACGGTGAAGAGTCCGCTCGACATGCCATTGCCGGCGATTTCGGCCGGCGATATGAAGCGGTGTTTCTCGGCAAGACGCCGGCCGCATGGAGACTTTAATGAGCAAGAAGACCATCATCGCCCCGTCGGTCCTGTCGTCCGACTTCTCGCGGCTCGGCGAGGAGGTCGAAACGGTCGTCGCGGCCGGCGCGGACTGGATCCATCTCGACGTGATGGACGGACATTTCGTGCCGAACATCACCTTCGGCCCGCCGATCATCAAGGCGATCCGAAACCGGACGGACAAGGTCTTCGACTGTCATCTTATGATCGCGCCTGCGGATGCCTACCTCGCAGCCTTCGCCGACGCCGGATGCGACATCATCACGGTACATGCGGAGGCAGGGCCGCATCTCGACCGCTCGCTGCAGGCCATAAGAAACCTCGGCAGAAAGGCAGGCGTCTCACTCAATCCGTCCACGCCGGAGAGCGTCATCGAATATGTGCTCGATCGTCTCGACCTCATTCTTCTGATGACAGTCAATCCGGGTTTCGGCGGTCAGGCCTTCATTCCGGCGGTTGTGGAAAAGGTGAAGCGCGTCAAGGCGCTGATCGGCAACAGGCCGATCGACATCGAGATCGATGGCGGCATCACGCCCGAGACCGCTCCGCTTGTCACAAGTGCCGGCGCCAACGTGCTGGTGGCTGGCTCCGCCGTTTTCAAGGGAGGCACTGAAGCCGCCTATCGGGCCAATATCACGGCCATCCGCGAGGCCGCTGACGGGGCGATACGCAAGGCGGCATGAGGCACAGCAGCTTAGGAGGCTACGATGGCAGCGGTTCCCCCTGTGTGTGATTTCGGATGGCCGGCAGTCGATGCGTCGCTCAATGGTATGGACGGGAAGGTGCGCTCGATTCTGGGACAGGCCGGGCCCAATGGGCTGGTCGTCGCCTTCATCTGCAACCATTGTCCCTATGTGAAGGCCGTCGTCGATCGCATGGTTCGCGATGCGAACGACCTCAAGGAGCACGGCGTCGGTTTCGTTGCCGTCAATTCCAACGATGCCATGGCCTACCCGGAAGACTCCTTCGACAACATGAAGCGCTTCGCCGCCGCGCACGATTTCACGTTTCCGTATCTCCATGACGAAGACCAGACGGTTGCGCGCACCTACGGAGCAGCATGCACGCCGGATTTCTTCGGCTTCAACGGGGAGCTGAAGCTGCAATATCGCGGCCGGCTGGACGCGTCGCGGCGCGATGCGACCCCACCCGACCTGCGGCGTGACCTCTTCGAGGCGATGCAGCGGATTGCGACAACAGGCATTGGGCCTCGGGACCAGGTCGCATCGATCGGATGTTCCATCAAGTGGAAAGAGAGTGAATGAGCAATGCCGCCGTTCCCCCGCTTCGAATGCCGAAAGCGGTTCTCTTCGATCTCGACGGCACACTGGTCGATTCAGCACCGGATATCACCGCAGCGATCAACGAACTGCTGGCCAACCGGAAGCTGCCGCCGCTGGCGCTCGAACAGGTCAAATCCATGATCGGCAACGGCGTGAGAAAACTGATCGAACGTGCGTTCGCGGCTTCGGGCCAGCCGCTCGCACGCGCGGAGCTCAATGAAGCAAACCACGAAATGGCACCCATCTACCGCCGGCACCTGACGCTCCTTACCCGTCTGATGCCCGGCGCTGCGGAAACTGTCGCACAGTTGCATGTGGCCGGGATTGCCATGGGCGTGGCGACCAACAAGCCCCAGGCCTCGACACGGGCCATACTCCTGCATTTCGGCCTGATCGAGCGACTCCGCGTCATCGTCGGCGGCGACGCCGTCAACCACGGCAAGCCGGCCCCGGATTCCCTTTTGATAGCGCTCGACAGATTGGGGGTGGAGCCCTCCGACGCCTTGATGGTGGGCGACAGCGTAACCGACGTCATCGCAGCCAGAGCCGCCGGAATGGCGGTGGCTCTCGTTCGCGGCGGCTACAGCGTTGACCCGGTCGAGCGGCTAGGCGCCGATTTCGTTTGCGACAGCCTGCTGGACTTGCCCATCGCCATACAGGCAAGGGACGCAGCGTGACAGCCTGAGCAGCGAGCGCCGCGACCAGCGGGCGTCCATCGGTGCGTCCGCAGCTCTGGGTTCAGGGGAATTGCTTCAGGTAGGCAATGACATTGGCGACGTCGTCATCCTTCTTGAGGCCGGGAAACGCCATCTTTGCGCCCTTGATCATCCCCCTTGGGTCATGGAGATATTCCGTCAGCTTGGCGTCGTCCCAAACGAGGCCGCCTTTCCCCGCTTCGATCATGGCCGGGGAGTACTTGAACCCCTCGTGGGTTCCCGCCGTCCGGCCGATCACGCCTTTCAGCGAAGGACCGACCTTGTTCTTGTCCTCCTCAACGACATGGCACACCTTGCATTTGGTAAATACTTTTTCCCCGGCCGCCGCGTCCTGTGCCTGGGATTGACCTGTTGAAAGGGCCGCGATGGACATTGCTGCGAAAAGTGCGATTGCACGCATGGCATTTCCTCTTTGATCGTCAAAGTGCCCTGGACGACTGTCGCATGCCGATGCCCTGGACCCGCCGGCATTCGCTTTTCTCGCGGGCAAGCGGAGTTTCCTGTCACCGGACGGGATTACGGCGCCTGCATGCCGTGAGAAGCTAGACTGCAAGGAGGGGATGTCAATCGCGCGAACCGTCACACTTCGAAGTACGGCAGGCGTATTCTATGGCGATCAAATCACACCCTTGTCCAAGGCCGATTACGATTGACGGGGACCGCTCACCAGCGGATAGTGAGTGGGTTTTGGGGGGACTACAATGCATTTCGGAATTCCGGCCGGTGGCGGGGACCGGCGTAAGTTCATGCCCATACACCAAATTGTCGCGACTATCGAAATGATTACGTCGCTGTTTCCACGCTGCAGCCCATGCCTGGTTCATACGATCGTTGCGCAGGAGGCCGAAGCATCGGGAGCCTGTGCGCCCAGCAAGGCAAGGGTAGAGCGGCTGCTGGATCGGCATCGGGCGACGCAACCTTCTGCATCCAGTTTGTCCAATTCCGACTGCCACTGCCCGTGAGCTTTCGGCCAACAGCATTGCCCGGCGGCGGTGTCTCGATCCTGCCGATGGCCAGGCCAGAGGGTCTGTCTTACCTCCGGTCTCTGGAACCAAGAGCATAGAATGCTCATCGGCAATGATAGCTCTCAACAACGTGGGAGACCAATATGAGCGCCGACCTTGAGAAAGGGATCACCCGTGAAGGCACCGGGTTCAACGACAAGACCTGGAACATCCTTGGCCAGATTTATTTTCCGAAAGCCGTTTGCGAATCCACCTTCGCCTTCGAGACCAACAGCGAACCGGGGCAATTCGTTCCGGTCCATGTCCACCCGACGCAGGACGAATTCATTCTTGTCCAGGAAGGCGAGCTTGATTTGAAGCTCGACGGGAAGTGGACGAAGGCAAAGGCCGGCGATCTGGTGCGCATGCCCCGGGGCATCCCGCACGGCTACTTCAACAAATCCGACAAGCCTGCGCGAGCCTTATTCTGGGTATCGCCGGCCGGCATGCTGGAAGCGCTTTTCAACAGGATCGACAAACTCTCCGACCCATTGGAAGTGATCAGGCTTTCGGCCGAGCACGAAGTCGATTTTCTGCCTCCGGAGGCCAATGACTGAATCCTGTTTGCGACAGCAGGCCGTCCGAAGCAATCGTGGCGGCGTCTGTCCTCGCGCGGCGTGACGTGCGAACGAATTGTCAAGCGCACCTCTTTTAAAGCGTGTTGCGTCCAATGTGATTCAGGAATGCTGGCGGGACTGCACCCCCCTCTGTCCTGCCGGACCTGTCCGGCGGGACAGAGGGGGGTGACGTAGAGCGACGTGGCGGCAAGCTGCGGGGTGAGGTCGATTGTACGCAACATGCGTTAAGTCTGCGCATCGTGCTCTCCGAAAATCGATACCGATTTTCGGCCTGATGCGTTAGACTTCGCGAACGCGGTCGGCTTGCGCGCGGAGGGCACCATGATTCCGGGTCCGTTCGTCTATCATCGGCCAACGACGGTGGCCGATGCAATCAAACTGCTTGCCACGCTTGACGGCGAGGCGCGCACCCTCGCCGGCGGCCACAGCCTCATTCCGATGATGAAGTTGAGGCTCGCCACGCCCGACCACCTGGTCGACCTGCACAGTGTTGATGGCCTCAAAGGAATCCGCCGCGACGGCGACCGCATCTTGATCGGAGCGATGACCACGCAGCATGAGCTGGCTGGCTCGGACGTGATTGCGGAACTGGCGCCGATCCTGCACGAAGCCGCCTTGGTGATCGCCGATCCGCAAGTGCGCTACTGCGGGACCGTTGGCGGAAATGTGGCTAATGGCGACCCCGGCAACGACCTACCGGCACTCATGATGGCGCTCGGCGCGAGCTACCTGCTGGAAGGCCCGCAAGGGCAACGGGAGGTGGCGGCCGCGGATTTCTACCAGGGCGTCTATGTCACGGCGCTCGGAGCGGGCGAAATCCTGACCTCGGTTTCAGTTCCCGTTCCGCCTGCCGGCCACGGCTACGCGTACGAGAAGCTGAAACGCAAGGTCGGCGACTATGCGACTGCGGCCGCGGCGGTGGTGCTCACAATGTCCCGTGGCAAGGTCGCGACCTGCGCAATCGCGCTAACCAATCTCTCGGATACGCCGCTTCTGGCGGATGATGCCGCGGACGCCGTGCGCGGAAAGAGCCTTGACGGAGCGACCCTGAAGAATGCGGCCGCCGCTGCCGTAGCGATCATGTCTCCAGCCGCCGACACGCGCGGGCCGGTCGAATACCGAAAGCATGTCGGCGGTATCATGGTGATCCGCGCATTGCAGCGCGCCGCCGCCCGCGCCGCCTAGAGGGGGAGACAATGCCAAAGACCCATGTGAAGATGACGGTGAACGGTACGGAAGTCGAAGGGCTGGTCGAGCCGCGCATACTGCTGGTGCATTTCATCCGGGAGGACCTGCAACTCACCGGCACCCACATCGGCTGCGAGACGACGCATTGCGGCGCTTGCACTGTCGATTGCGACGGCATGTCGATAAAAAGCTGTACGATGTTCGCCGTGCAGGCTGAAGGAGCCTCGATCACCACAATCGAAGGCATGGCCAATGCGGACGGCACACTGTCGGCGCTGCAGGAAGGCTTCCGCATGATGCACGGCCTCCAATGCGGCTTCTGCACGCCCGGCATGATCGTGCGAGCGCACCGGCTCCTTAAGGAAAACCCCGATCCGACCGAAGAGGAAATTCGTTTCGGCATCTCCGGCAATCTCTGCCGTTGCACCGGGTACCAGAACATCGTCAAGGCGATCCGGTATGCCGCCGCCAAGATCAACGGAACGGAATTCAGGGAGGCCGCGGAATGAACGACTTGGCTCCCACGCGCGAGGAACGCGAGGCAAGACTGGAAGGCATGGGCTGCAAGCGCAAGCGCGTCGAAGACATTCGCTTCACCCAGGGCAAAGGCAACTATGTCGACGACCTGAAGTTGCCGGGCATGCTGCATGGCGACTTTGTGCGTTCTCCCTATGCCCATGCGCGGGTCAAGGCGGTCAACAAGGAGGCGGCACTGAAAGTGCCCGGCGTTCTTGCCGTGCTCACTGCGGAAGACCTGCATGGTGTCAATCTCGCCTGGATGCCGACCCTGGCCGGCGACGTGCAGATGGTGCTCGCCGACGGCAAGGTGTTGTTCCAGAACCAGGAGGTAGCATTCGTCGTCGCGACCGACCGCTATGCGGCGGACGACGGAGTTGCAGCCGTCGAGGTAGATTACGAACCGCTGCCGGTTCTGGTCGATCCGTTCAAGGCGCTCGATCCCGATGCGCCGGTCCTTCGCGAGGACCTCGCCGGCAAGACGACTGGCGTGCATGGTGCGCGAAAACACCACAACCACATTTTCGAATGGACCGTCGGCGACAAGGATCTGACCGATGCCGCATTCCGCAAGGCGGAGGTGACGATCAAGGAGTTGATCTCCTATCCTCGCACGCACCCCTCCCCGCTCGAAACCTGTCAATGCGTCTGCTCGTTCGACAAAGTGAATGGAGAGCTGACCATCTGGGGCACTTTCCAGGCTCCGCATGTGATCCGCACGGTGGTGGCGCTGATTGCCAAGCTGCCCGAGCAGAAAATCCACGTGATCTCGCCCGACATCGGAGGCGGATTCGGAAACAAGGTCGGCGCTTATCCGGGCTACATCTGTGCGGCCGTCGCCTCGATCGTCACGGGCAAGCCGGTGAAATGGGTTGAGGACCGCATCGAAAACCTTACCGCCACGTCGTTTGCACGCGACTACCACATGACGACGGAGATCGCCGCGACAAAAGAAGGCAAGGTCACCGGACTGCGCGTCCACGTTTTGGCCGATCACGGGGCTTTTGACGCTTGCGCCGATCCTTCGAAATGGCCGGCCGGGTTCTTCAACATCGTCACCGGCTCATATGATTTTCCGGTGGCACATCTCGCAGTGGACGGCGTCTACACGAACAAGGCGCCGGGCGGCGTCGCCTATCGCTGCTCTTTCCGGGTGACCGAGGCCGCGTATTGCATCGAGCGGGCCATGAATATACTCGCCCAGAAACTCGACATGGATCCGGCGGAGCTGAGGCTCAGGAATTTCGTCAGGCCGGAGCAGTTTCCGTACCATTCCGCATTGGGCTGGGAGTACGATTCCGGTGACTACGCCACCGCCATGAAAAAAGTGATGGAGAGCGTGGGATACGACGAACTGCGCAAGGAACAGGCGGCGAAGCGCGAGGCATTCAGGCGCGGCGAGACGCGCGAGATCATGGGCATCGGCGTCTCCTTCTTTACCGAGATCGTCGGCGCCGGGCCTTCGAAAAATTGCGATATCCTCGGCATTGCCATGTTCGACTCTTGCGAAATCAGGTTGCACCCGACCGGTGCCGGCATTGCTCGCGTGGGCACCAAGAGCCAGGGCCAGGGCCACGAGACCACGTGGGCGCAGATTATCGCCACGGAACTCGGCATCCCTGCCGACGCCATCTCGGTTGAGGAAGGCAATACCGACACCGCCCCCTATGGCCTTGGTACCTACGGCTCGCGCTCGACCCCGGTGGCAGGCGCTGCAATCGCCATGGCCGCGCGAAAGATCAAGGCCAAGGCGCAGATGATCGCGGCCTACAGGCTCGAAGTTCACGAGGACGACCTCGAATGGGACATCGACGGGTTCCGCGTGAAGGGCCTTCCCGAAAAGATCATGTCCATGAAGGACATATGCTGGGCAGCCTACAATTCCGTGCCGCCGGGCCTGGAGCCTGGGCTCGAGGCGGTGAGCTACTACGATCCGCCCAACATGACCTATCCCTTCGGCGCGTACATCTGCGTGATGGACATCGACGTCGACACCGGCGTCTACAAGGTGCGCCGGTTCCATGCGCTCGACGACTGCGGCACACGCATCAATCCGATGATCATCGAGGGACAGGTGCATGGCGGGCTGACCGAGGCCCTTGCCATCGCGATGGGCCAGGAGATCCGGTATGATGAGATCGGCAACGTGCTCACCGGCTCATTCATGGATTTCTTCATGCCGACGGCTGTCGAAACACCGCAATGGGAAACCGACTTCACCGTGACACCCTCGCCTCATCACCCGATCGGAGCCAAGGGTGTCGGCGAGAGCCCCAATGTCGGCGGCGTGCCGGCATTCTCCAACGCGGTCAACGATGCGTTCTCTTTCCTCGGCTCGACTCACATCCAGATGCCGCATGATTTCTGGCGCAACTGGCAAGCGGCGAAAAATCTGGGCGTGGTGGGATAGGGCGACGGGGGTGTTCAGGGCAGGCCGTTCAACATGACCGCCCTTACCCGCGACCTGATCGCCGAGCGCTTTGCCAAGGCAGGCTACATCGCCGACGGCGAACTCGCCACCGCGGTTTCGCTCATGCAGCTCCTCAAGCGTCCACTCCTTCTCGAAGGCGAGGCCGGCGTAGGCAAGACGGAAGTCGCAAAAGCGCTTGCCTCAGTACACGAGACGGAACTTGTTCGACTGCAATGCTACGAGGGTCTCGACCAGTCCGCCGCGCTCTACGAGTGGAACTATCAGCGCCAACTCCTTGCGATCCAGGTCCACCAGGGCCGAAGAGGAAGCAAGGCCGGCGCCGCCGATCTGGAAGAACACGTATTTTCCGAAAAATACTTGCTCGAAAGGCCTCTGCTTGCCGCCATAAGACGCAAGCGGCCACCCGTGCTTCTGATCGACGAGGTCGATCGCGCTGACGAGGAATTCGAGGCATACCTGCTCGAACTCCTGTCCGACTTCCAGGTTTCAATTCCTGAACTTGGAACGATCGTGGCGATCTCGATCCCCCATGTCGTGCTGACGTCCAACGGCACGCGCGAGCTTTCCGATGCGCTGCGCAGACGCTGCCTCTATCACTATGTCGACTATCCCGATGTCGATCGCGAAGCGCGCATCATCATGGCAAGGGTCGATGGCGCTGGTGCTTCGCTGGCGCTTCAGATTGCGCGCATGCTCGAGGGTATCCGCAAGGAGGACCTGCGAAAGGTGCCCGGCGTGGCCGAAACGCTGGATTGGGCCACCGCCCTGGTAGGGCTGGACGTTCGCGACCTGCATGACCAACCCGAGATCGTTCACCAGACCTTGATGTGCCTGCTGAAGACGCATGAGGACCGGACGCGCATGACACGCGAGGTCGCCCAGCGTATCCTGGGGAAGGTCGCATGAGCGCGCGCGGTACTGCCGCGATGGTTGAGCCGGACGACGCGTCGCGCCTCGTTTCGGAAAGGCTTTCCGCGTTTCTTCACACGCTGCGGGAGAGCGCCTTTGCGGTGGGGCTGAGCGAAGGCCGGGATGCTGCCGCGCTGATGGCTGCCGGCTATGCCGATCGTCCCGACCTTATGCGGTCAGCGTTCAAGCATCTGCTCTGTGCCCGCAGGTCCGACTGGGAAAAATTCGACGGTCTGTTCGATGCCTTCTGGCTGGGCAAGCAAGCCCGGTTCCGATTGGTCGCGCCGACTGGCTCCGCCAGGTTCGGCAACCTACCCACGGCGCGGGCGGGCGAAGCAGATCCCGGCAAGGCACCCGGGGCAACGGCCGATCAGATCGCATCGGATGATGGAAGCGACCGCGACGGCTCGGGCACGGGCCGGGCGGAAGGCGCCTCGCAAGCGGAGAGCCTCGCCGAGACGGATTTCCGCAAGCTGGCCGATCCTGACCAGATCGAGGAGGCCCATCGCATCGCTGCAAGGCTTGCGAAGGTCATGCGCACGCGGCTGAAGCGAAGGGACCGCATCGGCCGGCGTGGCTACCGGCTCGACCTGCGGCGCACGATCCACAGAAACATCAGCCACGGCGGCGTGCCGATTTCGCTTGCGATGCGCCAGCGCAAGATCAAGCCGCTCCGGCTGGTCGTGCTCCTCGATGCGTCTGGCTCGATGAGTATGTACACCGGCGTCTTCCTACGCTTCATTCACGGCGTGCTGGATGAGTTCCGCGAGGCGGAAGCCTTCCTGTTTCACACGCGGCTTGTCCATGTTTCCGATGCCATGAAGGAAAGGCATGCCGGGCGCGCACTGGACCGTCTGTCGATCATGGCGCAGGGCGCCGGAGGCGGTACGAAAATCGGGGAAAGCCTGCGGACTTTCAATCGCTGGCATGCTGCCCGCGTTATTCATTCGCGCGCCTGCGTTATGATTGTCTCCGATGGGTACGAAACGGGGGATGCGGGGCTGCTTGGTCGCGAGATGGCGGTGCTCGCCCGCCGCTGCCGCCGGATCGTTTGGTTGAATCCGATGATGGGTTGGGAAGGGTATGCGGCCGAGGCCGCTGGTATTCGGGCCGCCCTCCCCTATCTCGACCTGCACGCGCCGGCACATACTCTGAAGAGCCTTGCAGCGCTTGAACCCTATCTCGCCGGGCTCTAATGCGCGCCCAGAAGTGCGCAGCGGTTTTGGGCGACATGCATTAATTTCTTGATTTCGCATGATCTTTTCCGAAAACCGCTAAGCACTTTTCGGGATCATGCTCTGAGGGAGGAGACGATGACCGAGCGTGCCGATGTGATGGAGCTGGCATCCCGGCTCAGGGCCGCCGATGAAGCCTTCGCTCTCGCCACAGTCGTGCGGACAGTCTCGGTAACGGCGGCCAAGGCAGGCGCCAAGGCGATCATCCGGCCGGACGGTACGATCGCCGCCGGCTGGATCGGCGGCGGATGCGCCCGCGGGGCAGTTCTCAAGGCAGCGCTGGACGCACTGGCGGACGGTCAGTCGCGGCTGGTTTCGGTGCAGCCGGAAGACCTCCTCGCCGAGCTTGGAGTGCTGCCCGGCGAGAGCCGCGAGGGGGTGAGATTCGCCAGGAACCTGTGCCCGAGCCAGGGGACCATGGATATCTTCGTCGAACCGGTTCTGCCACGCCCGTCACTGATCATTCTGGGTTCCAGCCCAGTCGCCATCGCGCTTGCCGAGCAGGCACGGCCGCTCGGATACCACGTCACGATGGCTGCACCCGCGGCGGAGTTTTCTGCCGCACCCGACGCCGATCTCCTGGTTGATGGCTTTCAGCTTGGCAAGCTCGCTGACGCCCGTCGCTTCATCATCGTCTCGACCCAAGGCAGGGGCGACGAGGCGGCACTCAGGGCAGCGATATCAATCGCCGCCGAATACCACGCTTTCGTTGGCAGCCGTCGCAAGATGGCCGCGCTGCGCCGGAAGCTCGCGGCTGAAGGCATCGACGAAGCTTTGCTGGACCGGGTGAAAGCGCCCGCCGGTCTTGACCTCGGCGCCATCACGCCGGAGGAGATCGCACTTTCCATTCTTGCCGAGATCACGGGCAAGCGCCGCCGCGGCCAGCGAGGCATAGCGAGCAAGGCGCGATGATCGGGGTTTTTAGCGGCAACCGACGCCTCTTGTGCGGAAGTTCACATACGCCTCGCCACGGCTCCTTATAAAAGGCTGACGTCTCGCCCAAAGGTGATTGTCATGCGAACAATTGCAGTAACGCAGCTGGCACCGGCCGGTGTCGCCGCACCTCTTTGCCAGCATCCAGGCTGTATGCGATTTGGAACCTGGGCAGTCCGGCGCGGCAAGGACACGGACTGGTTCTGTTGGGAGCATCGCGAGCGAGCCATAACCAGTTACGTGAGCCTGACCTGACGCCATGGACAAGGCAGCCGTGTCTGCAAGGGGTTCGAATGCCGGTCAAAAGCTCGCCGTCGACTTCTCAATGAGCTTCAGACGGCCTTTCTGCACCCGGTAAAACGGCATGGATCTTTCGCTTGCGCCATCCGCGCGGAATCGGAATATGCCTGTCGATCCACGAAAACCGGAGGAAGTCTCGAACACTTCCCGCTTCATCCCGTTCGGACCCGTCGAACTCGCTATTCCTGCAGTCAGCGCGACCATGTCGTAGGCGTAAGCGGCGTCCATGTTCGGCTCATACCTGAAGGTCGTCCTGAACCGCTCAGCAATCGGACCGATTTCGCTGCCGTCAAGCGTCGCAATGTAGGCCCCTTCGAGAAGAGGATCATTGACCGGCCGCTCCAGCCATCTGTTGGTGCCGACGATAGCAATGCCGCCTTTCAGCAGTCCTCTCGCCTTGAGCGCAGCCAGGACGGGAGCGGGACTGGCGCCTCCGCTTGCTATCACAATCGCCTCCGGAGCTGCGACAAGAGCCGCCATCTCATCCACCCGCTTTTCGATGCCGCCGCTGACCGGACCGTAAGGCAATGCGACAGCCAGAGACGCGCCATAGATGCTCAGACTGTTGGCTACGCGTTTTTCGATTTGTCCCGAATTGCTGCCTTCCGCGGCAAGCAGGACAAATTTGCGCTTGCCTGTTTCGGCCAAAGCGGCCGCTCCGGCCGCCGCACTATCAGCTTCGCCCAGGCGGACGGAGTAAACGCCGGTTCCTCCGCTGAAATTGTCTGCTAGTGCCAATACGATGGGCTTCTTCGTGCCGGAAATCCTGGCAAGATGCTGCGTGGCCGCAAGCTCCGTGGGCCCGATAATGACCCTCGCTCCGGCCCCGGTCGCCTTCGCGGCAAGCCCGGTCGCCCGTGCTTCGTCACCGCCGGTATCGTCGATGGACAAGGTAAGCCATTCTTCCCCCAGATCCCTCATCGCGAGGACGGCGGCATCGCGCATTTTCCGGCCTTTTTCACCTCCCTCGCCCGCTGCGGACAGCGGCAGCAACATTGCGACTTTGACGTCACCCTTGCCCAGCGTCTGAGTTGCGGTGAACGGACCTCTGCTCCCGGCTTTTTCGCTCGCCATCGTGATGGTGGTGGAATTGGGAGAATTGGCGGCATCGCCGCCGGACTGACAGGCCGAGAGAGCGACGGCAAACAGGGAAACTTTCAGAAACGCTGCTACGGATTGCCTGCCTTGAATCGCGCCTAACCACATCTCTTCCACATCTCACATCGTTTGGCTAAGGCCGGCACGGGACAGTGATCGAACCGCCCGGAACGAGGCGGCTAATGCATGTATTGCACCATGCGGCTGTGGAAGCATTCGCATCTGTTGATATTGTCCGCGTCGCGATAGTTCGATTGCAGGTAGCCATATGCTTTTCCGCAAGCGACCTTTGCTTCGGACGCCCATACGAACGCCGGTCGAGACGAGTACACCCACTGATCGGAAGCAGCGACAGCAATGGCCTCGTCCATCAAGCGGACGACCTCAGAAGTCAATGTCGACTGATCTTGGGTCAATAGGAGGTTGGATGTCCCTGCAATCCTGCAGTAACCGACCCAAGCGCTGGCGGGTAAATCAGCCGCGACTACGCTTCCGGCACTGATCAACGCCATTGCCGCTCCAGCCAATGCTGCAGATATTCTCATTCCCCATCTCCATCGAATGAATGCACCCGTCCACACACTACAATCGACTTGGTCAGGTTACCATCGTCAAGCAGGATTTTGATGACCTCATCCACACACGTGTAGTCTTGAAGCGTGGGTGGCCGAATTCAAAAGCCCTGATTTGCGTCGGTTCGGCCGAACAGCCGCCCTCGCCGAACGAGCATTTCCTTGCCATCCAGGCACGTGGCGATGCCTGACTCGACCATGTGGACCGAGCGTGCCGGGAGCCACCGCGGAATATAAAGCTAACAAATCTGCATAAAATGCCAATTGAATTTGCGGGGAAAAGTTTGCATTAGGTTATCCGTCTTCATTTTCAGTAAGTTGAGAGAAACCCTCTAGGTTCATGCCAGAGGGGGGCACCTTATATGACCAGAACCACAATACAGCGGAAGCACTCTACCGCCGCGATTTTGATTGCTTTCATGGGCTTGACCCATGGTGCTCTCGCGGACGGTGGCGGCATGATACCGGTCCGACACAGCGCGAGCCCCAAAGTGCTCGCTGTTCGGGCAGACGTCCCGCCCGCCGAAAAGGAAAATCCTGGAATTGACCCCGTCAAGACCACGGCAATGCTCCCCAGCGTCTTTGGATCCGTGGCTATACCCATCCGGAACTTTCCCGCTTCGAACCGCTGGGCACTGGTTTTTCAGGCAATCGGCAAGTGCGGTGAAGCTTGCGGCGGCGATGATGTTCTGTCCGAAGTTGTCGGTTACGCTCAAGGAAGAGGGTTTCGCGAGAAGCTGACAAGCGTCAACAGCGGCGTCAACAGGATGATTGCGTACCGGAGGGATCAAGCTGTCTATGGCAGGCTCGACCACTGGGCGAAGCCTGCGGAAATAGTGTCGCGAGGTGCCGGAGATTGCGAGGATTTTGCAATTCTCAAGATGGCCGCACTGATGAAACTGGGCATCCCGGCCCGGAGCATGTCACTGGTCGTCCTGCAGGATCAGCGCAGGGCGTCGCTCATGCGGTCCTGTCGGTCACGACCGGAAGCGGGAATTTCATTCTGGACAATCTAAGGAACGCTGTGGTTCTGGACAGGGACTTGCCGGGCTATTTGCCGCTTTTTTCGTTCAGTGCGGACAGGGCGTGGATACATGGATCCAGATCGGGTGGCACACGGCTGGTGGAAGCAACCAAAAGCCTCGCCTCCATTGCGCCGGGTGAAGGTCCTGACTTGATGCGCACGGAAGATCATTCCGCTGCATTTGCCGGGCGCCTTTTCCCTTAACAGGAGAAGACAGCCTGCCGCTCGTTGGCCGGTCTTTGCCTCACCCGTTGAAAACAAAGGCCAGAAGAAGGTCGGGTTCGACTACAGGCGCCCGCACGATGTTCAGCCGGCCTCGGTACCGACGCTCTCCGGCATCAATGGCAAAGCCTGTCACGACCGGAATTTCGCCGTTTTTGTTCAAGCGCATCAAAATATCGCGCACATGCACATCGAGCGTCAGTTTGAGACCACGCTTTGCGTCCTCTCCGCCGAACAGCAACTGCCGCCTTACGAATTGCTGAAATGGCGGATTGAAAGCCACTATCGTCTTGGCGGACGACAATACGAAGGCAGGGGAAGGACAAGCAACCACCAGGGCTTTCACCCTCTCGATCGATGAAAGCTTTCTAAGGTCAGCATTGGAATCCGACAGCCAGCGCATACAGGCCACGCGGACTGCGGAAGTGAGATTTCCATTGTCAGGCTGGCTTCCGGCGATCTCGTCAACCAGCGCGCCCATGGTGACCTGCCTGCTTTCGGCCAGTCTCTTCAATGATGACCAGAAAGCCCTTTCAAGTCGAATGCCTCGCCTCGTGCGTCCGCGCGCGATGACACGAAACTCCGGTTCGTATGTCATCAAGCGACGGCGCAAGCACGCGCTGGCCACCCGGTGCGGCCGAAGATCCTGTGTTATCGCTCACGCATTGCCTCGTCGCGCGCTTTTTTGATCGGCTTGAGCAGGTAGCTCAGGATTGTCTTGCGCCCTGTCATGATCTCGACGGAGGCGATCATTCCCGGCATGATCGCGTAGGACTTGCCGTCCTTCTGAAGGGCGGAGCTTTCCGTTGAAACGCGCACCTGGTAGTAGGGCTCACCGGTATTCTGGTCGACCAAGCTGTCGGCCGTGACATTCGCCACTTTGCCGATGAGACCGCCAAAGATCGAAAAATCATATGCCGTGACTTTTATCAGCGCCGTCTGGCCAGGCCGAATGAAAGCGACATCGCGTGGCGACACGCGGGCCTCGACGAGCAGCGTCTCGGAGGTCGGGACTATCCCTGCCACCACGGCGCCCGGCTGGACGAAGGCACCCGACCGTGTTGAGTTCCAGCGTGTTGACGATCCCGTCGACGGGCGAGCGGATGTCGGTTCTCGCTACGCGGTCGGTCGCGCCGCGGATCGTTTCGTCCACGACCGAGAGTTCGGCAATCGCCTGTGTGAGCTCGTCAAGCGCCTCCTGCTGAAGCTGCAGACCAAGTTCGTCAACCTGCAGCCTGCTTTCCGTAATCGAGGCGCTTCGATTCGCTTGATGGACTCGTCCGAGAGGTGGAGCTGGCCTCTCGATTTCGGTCTGTTCCCGGTCCACCCTGAGCTGCTCGGTCTTTGCCATCAGACCGCGCTTGACCATGGATTTCGACCAGCTTGGCTTCCTTTGGCTTGCCGCCAGATGTTCTCCGTCAGACGCTGCGTGTTTGCCAACGCCTCGTCGTGTTCCTTCTCGCGTTGATCCAGCCGTGAATTCAGCACCGACAGCTTGTTTTCGAAATTCTGACGCCGGGCGACCAGCAATTTCTGCTCGTTTTCGCAGATTTCGGGCGCGGCACTCAGGATTTCTTCCGGGCAAACAAACGGCTCTGCGATGTTTCCGCCTTGCTCATGCTTGAGCCGCGCTATCCGGGTCTTCAGAGTGCGGGCTTTGGCCTGCTGCTCGCCAAGGCTGGACGTGCTCACAGTGTTGTCGAGACGGATGATCAAGTCGTTTTTCTTGACGATCTGGCCGATACTTGACCGCGATTTCCTGAACCACGCCGGCTTCGCTGGCTTGCACGATTTGGGTCTTGGACGCCGGGATGACCTTGCCGTCTCCCCTCGCGATCTCATCCACTTCGGCAAATGCCGCCCAGACAATGAAGACGGCGAAAAGCGCACCTATGATGAACACGGATGGCCGACGCAAAAAGCGGCGGACGATCTTCCTTGGCAATCATTGCTCGCAACCCAACCGAATATTCGGCCCTGGTTCGATATTTTCCGTTCAGGCGGTCGGTCTTCTGCAATGCCTTGTATAACCTGTTCCTTTGGCTCCATCGGCAACTATCCTGCCTTGTTCGATCACAATAAGGCGATCGACGAGTTCCAGCATGCTGTAGCGATGCGTGGAGACGATCAGCAGTCGTATTTTCGTCGAACGCCTAGCTTCAGCTGCTTGATCAATTGGCGTTCCGAGGCGAGGTCCATCGACCCCGACGGTTCGTCCAGAAACACGATCTTCGGCTTGGTCAGCAGCAGCCGGGCGATGGCCACTGCTTGTCTCTGCCCGCCAGACAGATTGGTGCCGCGCTCGCCGACATTCATGTCGTAGCCGCGCGGATGCCTGGAGACGAATTCATCGACGCCCGCAGCCTTCGCGGCGTCGATGATTTCATCGTCGGTCGCGTCCGGCCGGGCCATCAGCAGGTTTTCCTTGACGGTGCCGGAAAACAGATCGCCGGCCTGCGCAACGATGCCAACCGCTGCGCGCACCTCCGACGGGTGGTATTGGCGAACGTCGATGCCGTCGATGCAGGAATTCGCCTGATGTCGGCAGGAAAAGCCTGCCGATCAGGCGGCCAAGTGTCGTCTTGCCCGATCCGATGCGCCCGATTATCCCGATCCGCTCGCCAGGTTTGACCGAGAAGTTCAGGCCTGTCAGAGCACTTCGTTTTCCGCTCCTGGGATAGGTAAAACCGACATCGCTGAAAGTCATGGCGCCAGCCCGAACCGGCCGGTTGACGAAACCGACCGTATCGGGCCGGTCTTCGGGCTGCGCCATGATCGAGTTCAGACACCTTTAGGGACAGCATGGCCTGGCGGAATCGTGCAAGCGTGATGGCGATCTGACCCGAAGGGGCGCACAGCCCTTCCGGCCAGCATGACGGTCGCAATGATCGCGCCGGTGGACACCTGCCCTTCCGAAAAGGCATAGGCCCCGGCAACGACGAGCGCGACCGTTACAAGCTGCTGGACGAATTGCGTGATGTTGGCGGCGGAGGCCGACAGCTGCTTGATCTTCTCGGAGTGTTGGCCGCGTTCTTCGAGTGCTCGCGCCATTTCCGGAGCAGATAGGGCTCTGCCCTGAAGCGACTTTGATCGTCTCGACCGTGGAGATGGATTCCACGAGCAAAGCCTGACGTTGCGAGGCCTCGTTCATCGACGCGGCGACAAGCTTGCCGATGCGCTGCTGGGCGACCAGGCCGACAATGACGGAACAGCGCAAGAAGGCGAACGCCGGGATCGATACGCAGCCAGCCGCCTATCGCAGTAGATGACAAGAAGGAAAGATGAACACGAAGAGCGGTATCGATGAGAACGCTGATCGTGTTCGAAGTGAAGAATTCCCTGACAAATTCATACTGGGTCACGCGGTTGGCGTATTCCCCGGTGGATGCCGGGGCGGGCAGAGAGCGAGGTGTTGAGAACCTTTTCGAAAAGCAGATAGGAAATCCGCAGGTCCGCCTTTCGTCCGGCATGAGTCGATCAGCGCGGCGCGCGCCGTCTTCAGAAGCAGATCGAACAAGTATCGGCGATGGCGACACCGATCGCCAGCACCCAGAGCGTCGCGATCGCCTTGTTCGGCAGGATCCGGTCATAGACGTTCATGGTGAAGATCGGCGACGCGATGGCGAGCAGATTGATGAAGATCGCAGCCAAGCGCCACGCGTGAATAGGATCGCCAGAAGGCTCCGAGTGTTCCGGTCAGCCAATGCTGGCGTTCGATCTTCTGCGCCGAGCCCGACATTCATTCCTCCGCGACGTTCGCGTAGGAGATCGAGAAGGACTACGCCCGCGTGATGTGGTCTCCGAAGCAAGCTCGGACCGCGTTATCGTGGTCGTCCGTCCGCCTGGGGCGCGGTCGACATAACCGCGAGCCGCCCGGTCGCTTTCGGACAACAGGGCGACGGGCGGGCCGTTCACCGGAATAGGATAAGCCGGAAGATCGAAACGGCCGCG
The DNA here is from genome assembly GCA_963813315.1 of uncultured Alphaproteobacteria bacterium. GTDB lineage: Bacteria > Pseudomonadota > Alphaproteobacteria > Rhizobiales > Rhizobiaceae > CAWEYO01. The sequence continues at coordinate 55,138 of CAWEYO010000002.1, forward strand.
CCAGAAATCGCGATGATCGAACAGCGCTGACCTCCAGACCGATCCGCTCGGCCAGATGCCTGAATTTCGTCGAGTCTCGATCTCGTTCGGGAATTGGAACGCCGGCAAACAGGACTGTTTCCGCGCTTGGCCTGCCCAGATACGCCGCGATCGCAGAAAAGCATGACTTGAAGGCGCCGGCAGGCGTGCCGGATTTGGGTGATGCTGGTTCACGGTCTGACCGTGCCGATCCTTCGACGGGCCATAGTGTGGCGTATTTGAAGTGCCGGGTCACTTCTTCCTTACAGGCGCAAGGATATCGAAGGGCAGATCATTCGTCTGTTGCGATGGTGTTCGAGCATAGGTCTCGGTAGCCGGCTGTTTCCGGGCACTTGAACTCGGTCCGCGCATAGGCCTTCGACTGCTTGGCGGGCCGCGACATTCATCGTCTTCAGCAACTGCCCGGTGGCTGCCAGCAGCCGATACTCGGCGAAGAGGGAGGCATAGGCGGCCGTATCCGCCAGGCGTTGGTGTTGAAGCGCGTGTTCTGGGCATCGAGCACGTCAAGCAAGCGAGCGCTGACCGACCTTGAACTGCTCCCTGTAGGAGGCGACCAGGAGCTCGATCTGGCGGCCGGCTGCTCGCCTAAGCGTGGCGGCCAGTTCGGCCTGCCGGAAGCGCCGCTCCCATGAAATGCGGACCGCCTCTTCGATCTCGCGATAAACCTGATGCAGAACCAGCGCTGCTCGCTCGCGCGGCGGATCTGCTCCTGCTCGTTGGCCTTGTCTATGCCGCCGCGATAAAGATTCCAGCGGAGCACGACCCGGGCCTGCGAATTCGTCGGTCCGGCCCTCCACGCACATCGATGTCCTGGCCGGCACGCGCGACCCCTTCGGCGACGATCTCGGGGCCGAATTTCGCGCGAGCGGCATCGACCTGGGCGGCAGCCGCGTCGATGTCGCTGCTTGCCATGTGGACGCGGGGATTGTTCCGTCTGGCCAGCCCGATCGCCTCATCAAGCGACCGCGGCAGCGCCTTCGCGACCGATCCCGGCTTCGACGTCCCGGTAAGCGGCATGCCGACCGTCTTGAAGAACCGGATCCGCGCCGCCTCCAGTTCCTCGGACGCCTCCTCCAGACGCGCGTCGGCCGCGTAGAGCCTTTCCTCGGTCTGCTGCTGATCGGCATCGGTGAGCGCGCCGCCCTCGATGCCCTCGCGGATATCGCCGAGGAAAGCCTGATGGAATCCGAGGTTTTTCTTCGCTTCCGAAACGATCAGCGCCTGCAGGATATACTCCAGATAGTCCTGCACCACGGTCAAGCCGATGAATTCGGAACGTTCAAGGACGCGAAACGACGCGCCATCGACCCGCGATGCCTGACGGTTCACTTCCGCCCGCCGCCCCCCATGATCATAGAGTTTCTGGGTGACGACCACGCGAGCTTCGGTGGGATAAAGCGTATCGTCCTCAATGGACAGGGCACGCCGCCCCGGACTGTCGAGCTGCCCCACGCCGACCCCGGCTTCGACGTCAACGCTCGGCAGATAAAGACCCTTTGCCTGGCGAAGCTCGAATTCGATCGCTTCACGGTTTTCAATGGCCTGGCCGATTTCCGGATTCGATTCGACCGCAACCGCGATCGCCTCCTTCAGCGTAAGCGCCTCGGCGCTACCGCAAAACAGCACCGTTGCGGCCATGAGCGACGCGGCGTGCTTTCCTATCGTTGCAACTAGCGATTTCGTCATATGCAACCCCACCCGTGCTTCCCTGCGTCTACAGTTGATACGCCCCAAGGTAGCGAATATTCAAATCTGTGCAGATTCGAAAGTAAATAGCTGCCCATCATTCGCGAATTCGTTGCATTCCCGCAATTTGCTCGGAAATGTAGCAAAAATGCTACACGCCCTCCATTAATGCCTTTCGATGCTGGCGACGCAAGCCGCAATTGAGCGGAACTCTTAGGATAAGACGTTCACGGTCTGACGAACTCTGAGGCTGATATCTGGCTCGCTTTCGCGGCGCCGGTCCGGTCAAACACGCAGTCAAAGGTGCATCCCGATGAATGCCTGTCAGAATCCGACCGGACCCGGCGATTGCCTTCAGGAACGGCCCGCAAAGCGGCAGGGCGAACATGCTGCTGGTCTGATGAAGAATTGATGTGCCCATTTGCCATTGCCGAGTGACCGCAAATGACGGATGGTTCATTCAAATGTCGTGCAATGAGGAAAGCTCAATTTCACACTGAGCGGTTAAGCAGCGACAATGTGAAGTGGAGTGGAGTCCCGCGCATGACAATCAAGACAGCAAGAACCTCCTCGGGTTGGATGAGCGCGGTCCGATGGACCGTGTTCGGAACCCTCGGTTGTGCCGCCATCTCGCTAGCATTCAACTACGCCCTGTTCCGAGGCTTTCCGAGCGACGTCTTTCGGCTGGTGATGATGAGTGCTGCTTTGCTGCCGGTGCTTGTCGCGGCACCGTTGTTTTTCTTCCTGGGCCTCAAGCTGCGCGAACGAGCCGCTTTCTCGCACAAGCTTAACGAAATGGCTTCGATTGACAGCCTTACATCATGCCTTAACCGGACATCATTTTCCTCGCTGGCCGACGCGTTCCTCGCCAGCAATGGCGTTGCACCGGCGCCGCGTCACGGTGCGTTGCTGGTCGTCGACGCCGACCATCTGAAGGCAATCAATGACCGTTTCGGGCTTGACTGGGGTGACGAGGCGTTACGCGTCATTGGCGGCGTCATAAGGGCTTCGGTGCGAAGCGGGGATCTTGTCGGCAGGCTCGGCGGCGAGGAATTTGGGGTCTTCCTGCCGGGCGCGAGTGACGAAAGCGCCCACGATGTCGCGGAGCGCATTCGACTGGCGGTCTCGCAGGCCATGTTTGAACCCGGCGGAACGAAATTTACGCTCACTGTCAGCGTTGGCGGCGCTGTTTTCGAAGATCAGATCGAATTCAACGAACTGTTCCGCGCTGCCGACCTAAGGCTGCGGGAAGCCAAGACCGGCGGGCGGAACAGGATAGAAATCACCCATATTCCGGCTGGTCGGACGGATCCTCAAAACCAGGTCTTTGCATTAGCACGGCTGCCTCGAATTCATGGCCGGACATCGCGGCCGGCCTACCCTCCCCCTTGTGGCCCTTGAGGGGGAGATGTCGGGCAGGACAGAGGGGGGCGCGAAGGGATTCAGCATTCGCCGTTCTTCCGGCCATTCTCTGGGAGCGACAATCTTGAACGCCGTGCTCATTGCATGAAGAAATATGCTGCGGGGCATGCCCTACGTTGCCCCCTCTGTCTCCTACCGGACATCTCCTTCGCAAGGGGGAAGATCAGGCGGTCGCATGGGTTTCGCCAATCGCCACAGTTGCAGGAGTGTTGGAGACGACGAAGCGAACAATCTGAGGGCCCTTGCGGGGAGGGTGAGCAGCGGCGAGACCACGGCCAATCTCATTTCGCAAGGCCCTGACGAATTTTCCGCTCTGGCTCTAACAGAGCATGACCCCGAAATGTGCGTATCCGCGCTCTAACTCTCTGATTTTCGTCCGAGGAAGTCATCGCGCGCTGGGGCTAGTGGCGCTATTTTGCGTCCGGGGGAATGACGCCTTTGCGCAAGGCAAAGCAGCCATAGAACCGACGCTCTCCGGTCTGGATCACGCAGTAGGCCCTTTTCGCTCGCTCGTAAAAGGCATAGCGCTCGACGGAGACCATCGGCCAGGACCTGCCTTCTGCGTCGTCAATGACCTCCTGGACCTCTTGCTGCACAGGTGGAACCTCTTGCGGCTTGCCGACGATCTCCATACGCCCGGCTGCGTCCTCGGCAAATGTGTCCAGCGGGTAGAGGGAAAGGATCGCGGCAGCCGCTTCCGCGGCGGTGACATTGTCGATCCGAAGGAGCCTGCCCAGGCGCGTCTGCCGCGCGATCGAATCGGAAGGGAAATTGGTGTCGGCGACGATCAGGTCGTCGCCATGCCCCATGGCTCTCAAGGCGTGCAGCACCTCGGCGTTCAGAAGCGGGCTGATCCCTTTCAACATGTCTTTCCTACCTCCCAATACTAAATGCCCGCGCGGCAGGCCTCAATTCCGTGCCCGCGGGAGTGAAGAATTCTACGCACAAAAACAAGGCTGGCGCCGGGATCTTTCTCTTGCCCGACGAAAAAAGGCGGGGAATCCCCCGCCTTCCACTGCTTGGTAGCCTGACTGAACATGTTCACCCCCGAAGCCTGCAGCTATCTGCTGCTTCGACGCCCGGGGTCATCGTCATGCATTCGCGCGCTCTTTGGCGCGGCCGCCAGTACATCCGTGACTTGCCGCGCGCTTCCGGGCTGACCGGGGCGCGCGAAGAAATCAGGCTGCCTTGCTAAGAGACCCAGCGGACGACTTGCCAGTGCGGCGGTCCTTCTCGATCTCGAAATTGACCTGCTGGCCCTCAACGAGGGTCGTCATTCCGGCGCGTTCGACCGCGGAGATATGGACGAAAACATCTGTTCCGCCGTCGACTGGCTGGATGAAACCGAAGCCCTTGGTGCTGTTGAACCACTTAACGGTGCCAGTTGCCATATGCGTATTCCTTCTGTTTGCAACGTGGATGCATCCCGGCGGACGCCGGGGCGACTTGTATCGAGATTTTGGAGATAGACGTCAGCAAACGCGGAAAACTCGCGAGGCCTAGAGATCGATCGGCCGAAAATCAACTTTGCTCACATAGGCCAGATGGACGGCGATAACAAGGGACTTCGGAAAATTATATTCCGCGCCGCATCGAAGCAGCCGCGGGTCGCGGACTGAAAAGGTACGACAAAGCCCGCTGGCCGTGGGGCGACGAGGCGAACTGGCCTGTTGATGACCGCGAAGAGACGGTAATTCAGCGACGGGGCTGCCGTCGATTGAAGCCATCTGCCCCCTGCAAATGGCCTGCCCACGAAGCCCATTGCATTTTGAGGTGATAAGTGATAAATTTCGAAAATCGTCATTCGTCATGGAATTGAGCCGATAGCATGAACATCAGAGCACGCGCCACGTCGGACGAGACACGCTTTCGCATCATGGAAGTGGCCGAAGAGCATTTCCGCCGGGTAGGCTACGCGAAGACAGCGGTGGCCGACATCGCGGCAGCACTTGGCATGTCGCCGGCCAATGTCTACCGCTTTTTCCCCTCCAAGAGCGCGATCAAGGACGCGATCTGTTACAAGCTGCTCCAGCAGGAACACACGATGATCGAAGAGATCATCGCCTCGCCGGAGCCGGCAGCCGCTCGCCTCGAGCGCATAATCCTTGGCGTCAACAGCTACAACAGATCCCAATTCGTGAAGGAGAAGCGCCTCCACGACATGGTCGAAGTGGCGATGGCCGAGAACTGGGATGCAGTGCAAGCCCATTGCGACAAGCTCAAGGGCTACTACGCGGCGGTGATCGCCGAAGGCATTGCCAGCGGTGAGTTTGCCCGGCTCGATCCCGTCACCACCGGCGAGACGGTTTTCCTGCTTTGCGCGGGTCTTTGCCACCCGACCCTGATCGCCCAGAACAACGACGAGAATGCCGAAGCAGACGCCCGCCATGCGGTGGCTCTGATCCTTCGCGCCCTTCGTCCCTGATCTCTATTTTTTGAGGATACGGTCATGCGTTTGGCCCGTTTCATTTTTCCGTTCGCCACACTGGCATTGGCGGCCTGCACCGAAAGCAAGTCGGACGTGAAGGACGTATCTCCGGCGCGCCCGGTCCTCGCACAGCAGGTTCGCTATGAGCCGGCGGTCGAGGAGCGCCGTTTCGTCGCCACCGTGCGCCCGCGCATCGAAAGCGACCTCGGCTTCCGGGTCGCCGGCAAGGTGGCGCGCCGCCTGGTCGAGGTCGGCGAAACGGTGAAGGCGGGCCAGGTGCTGGCCACGCTCGATGAAGTCGATCTCGGGCTGCAACTCGATCAGGCGCAGGCGGAGCTTCGAGCCGCCGAAGGCAGCCAGGCGCAGGCACAAGCCGACCTGAAACGCGGCGAGACGCTGCGCAAAAAGGGCTGGTCGACCGATGCCGATCTGGAAAAGCAGCGCGCGACGGCCGACGAGGCCGACAGCCGCGTGCTTCGCGCCGAGCGCGCCGTGTCGCTGGCCGGAAATTCGCTCGCCTATGCGAGCTTGCGCGCCGATGCTGACGGCGTCGTCACGGCAGCTGCCGTGGAGCCGGGGCAGGTCGTCGCGGCAGGCCAGATGGCGATACGCGTGGCGCGGCTGGAGGAGAAGGAGGCGGTCGTCGCCGTTCCCGAAGCTCTGGTCGACCGTCTCAGCAAGGGCACGGCCACGATAAGTCTGTGGTCGCAACCGGACCGAATTTACGCCGCCCGGTTGCGCGAGCTTTCGCCGGGCGCCGACGCTGCCACCCGCACCTATCAGGCCCGCTTCACCATTCTTCAGGCCGGCGAGGAAGTACATTTCGGCATGACGGCTACGGTCACCCTCAGTGATGCGGCCTCGGGGCAGGTCGCTCGCCTGCCGCTCTCGGCCGTCATCGACGAGGGCAAGGGACCGGCGCTCTTCGTTGTCGACCGGAAGTCCGGTTCGCTTGCGCACAAGCCTGTCGAGGTCGTGGGCTATGAGGCACGCGATGTCCTGGTCAAAAGCGGCGTCGCAGACGGTGAATGGGTCGTCGCCCTGGGCACTCAGAAACTCGACACGGCTCAGAAAGTGCGAGTGGTCGAAAGTCTGCAGTTCTGACGTTGCGACGGAGGTGGCGAATCCGAAATTCGTATTGCCTTGGAGCGAGGCTGGATAGGAACTTCAAACCCACCACACGAGCAGGCCATTTCTCATTCTCACGACGAACAACCCGCGCGGAACAGGCGTTCGCCGCGCAATCTGTAGAGGACGCGACGATGGGCAATTTCAATCTCTCCGCCTGGGCAGTCCGACACCCGCCGCTCGTGCTGTTCCTGGTCCTGCTGCTGATGGTCGCAGGCACCCTCTCCTACCTGAGGCTCGGACGCGCCGAAGACCCAAACTTCACCATCAAGGTTGCGGTCGTTACCACGATCTGGCCGGGAGCAACCGCGCAGGAAATGCAGGATCAGGTTGCCGACCCGATCGAGAAGAAGCTGCAGGAGCTTCCCTTTTTCAACAAAGTCACGACCTACACCAAACCGTCCTTCACGGCGATGCAGGTCGAGTTCAAGGATTTAACGCCCCCTGCCGAAGTGCCGCAGCTCTTCTACCAGTTGCGCAAGAAGCTCGACGACATCCGCGCCGACTTGCCGACGGGCCTGATCGGCCCTGCCGTCAACGACGAATACGGCGACGTCGATTCCATCCTCTACATGCTGACGGCCGACGGCGCCGACTACGCGCAAATGAAGCGTGTGGCGGAGACGATGCGCCAGAAGCTGCTCAAGGTGGACAACGTGGCCAAGGTCAACCTTTATGGCGTTCAGGACGAAAAGATCTTCGTCGAATTCAGCCACGCCAAGCTCGCAACTCTTGGAATTTCCCCCCAGGCGATTTTTGAATCGCTCGCGAAGCAGAATGCCGTGACCCCGGCCGGAACCGTCGAAACGGGCGCACAGCGCGTGGCGCTGCGCGTCACCGGGGCAGTCGGCGGCGCCAAGGCGGTGGCCGACACACCTGTCGAATCCGGCGGATCGAGCTTTCGCCTCGGCGATATCGCGACTGTTACGCGTGGGTTCGAGGATCCGCCGAGCTATCTCGTGCGCCAACGCGGCAAGCCGGCGCTCGGCATCGGTATCGTGATGGCAAAGGGTGCCAACATCCTCGAACTTGGCGAGGATATCGACGCGGCGGTGATGCAAATCGAATCGACGCTGCCGCAAGGCTTCGATCTCGAAAAGATCGCCGACCAGCCGCACGTCGTCGATCATGCCGTCCACGAATTCACCAAATCCTTTGCCGAAGCACTGGGCATCGTGCTGCTCGTCAGTTTCCTCTCGCTGGGCTGGCGCACCGGGATCGTGGTGGCCCTTTCGGTTCCCCTCGTGCTCGCCATCACCTTCATCGTGATGAGCGCTATCGGTCTCGACCTGCAGAGGATCACGCTTGGTGCGCTTATCATCGCGCTCGGGCTTCTCGTTGACGACGCCATCATCGCCGTCGAGATGATGGTTGTGAAGATGGAACAGGGCTGGGATCGCGAGCGTGCCGCCTCCTTCGCCTGGACCTCGACCGCCTTCCCGATGCTGACCGGAACGCTGGTCACGGCGGCCGGCTTCCTGCCGGTCGGCTTCGCCAATTCGGCGGTGGGAGAATATGCCGGCGGCATTTTCTGGGTCGTCGCAATCGCGCTGGTGGCGAGCTGGGTCGTGGCGGTGCTGTTCACACCCTACCTCGGCGTGAAACTCTTGCCCGACTTCACCAGGATCGCGGCGACGCATCGCGATCCGCACGAAATCTACGAGACACGCTTCTACAATGCGCTGCGTGGTGTGATCGACTGGTGCGTACGCCATCGCGTCATCGTTGTCCTGGCGACGATCGCCGTATTTGCAGGCGCCGTTGTCGGCTTCGGCCGCGTGCAGCAGCAATTCTTTCCGCTTTCGGAACGGCCGGAACTGTTTTTCCAGATGCGCCTGCCGGAGGGCACTTCGATCGGCGTGACGGCGGAGACCGCGCGCAAGGCCGAAAAGATGGTCGAGGGCGACAAGGACGTCACCACCTATACGACCTATATCGGCCAAGGCTCGCCGCGCTTCTGGCTCGGCCTCAACCCGCAACTGCCAAACGAAGCTTTCGCCGAGATCGTGATCGTCTCGCAGGACGTGGAAGCGCGTGAGCGGATCAAGGCGCGGCTCGAAAAAGCACTTGCCGGCGGCGCCTTGCCGGATGCGCGCGTGCGCGTCGACCGCTTCAATTTCGGTCCGCCGGTCGGCTTCCCGGTGCAGTTCCGTGTTGTCGGCCCCGACGCGATGGAGGTGCGCCGCATCGCCTACGACGTGAGAGAGATCATGCGCGCGAACAAGAACGCAATCGACCCGCATCTCGACTGGAATGAGCGCATGCCGGCCGTACGGCTCGATATAGACCAGGACCGCGCACGCGCGCTCGGCCTCACGCCGCAGGACATCGCTCAGACCCTGCAAACGCTCATCTCGGGCTACGGGATCACGACTGTCCGGGACGGCACCGAGAAGGCCGAAGTCGTGGCGCGTGCCGTAGCTTCGGAGCGCCTCGATCTTGGCGGGATCGGCGACCTCACCATCCTGTCGCGCAACGGCAGTGCCGTGCCGCTGTCCCAGGTCGCTCGCATTGTGCCGGATTCGGAAGAAGCGATCCTGTGGCGGCGCAATCGGGATATGTCCATTACCGTCCGCGCCGATGTCGTCGACGGAGTTCAGCCGCCCGACGTTACAAACCAGATATGGCCGCAACTGGCCGATCTCAGGGACAAGCTCGAGCCCGGCTATCGTCTGGAGATCGGCGGCGCGATCGAGGAATTGGAGAAGGGCAACAGTTCGATCTTCGCGGTTTTCCCGCTGATGCTGATTGCGATGCTGACGATCCTGATGGTTCAGCTGCAAAGCTTTTCGCGACTGGTGCTGGTGCTGCTTACCGCGCCGCTCGGGCTGATAGGCGCGTCCCTCGCCCTGAATCTTTCCAACAAACCCTTCGGCTTCGTGGCGTTGCTTGGCCTGATCGCCCTTGCGGGCATGATCATGCGCAACGCAGTGATCCTGGTGGATCAGATCGAATCCGATGTTCGCAACGAGGGCCGCAAGCTGCATGAAGCCATTGTCGAAGCCACGGTCCGCCGCGCGCGGCCCGTCATATTGACCGGCCTCGCGGCGATCCTGGCGATGATTCCGCTTACACGGAGCGCTTTTTGGGGTCCGATGGCCTATACGATCATGGGCGGTCTGTTCGTAGCGACCTTCCTGACGCTCCTGTCCTTGCCAGCGCTCTATGCCTTGTGGTTCCGCAGCCGCATGAAGACGGAGATGCCTGTCGAGACGCGTGTTGGGGATCAAGCCGAGGAAGAACCCCAGCCCCTGCCGCTCGCGGCGGAGTGAGGCTCTATCCCTTTGTTTGAGCATCGGGATTTCTCCCAAAGACGCCTGAGGTTGGCAGCGACGCTCCTATCTTCTTCGTCGTCGTCGGGCTTGACCCGAGGACGACCCATGCCGTGAGCTCGCGGTAGTGTGCCCAACGGCTCGGGGCTTCATACGGAAACGCGCTGTCCGCCCTGAAATCCCAAGCATACCCTGACTCGACCAAGGCTCCCGCTTGCCGTCGCTTGTCGCCAGGATCATAGTGAATTGCGGGCGAAACGGAGCGACGAACCGGCGCCGCGCCCGGCGGCTTTGCCGCGCCTGACGGCACCGGAGGGAGGTGTGCCTTGACCACTTACATCATGCTTTTGAACTGGACGGATCAGGGTGTCAGGAATGTGCGCGAATCGCCTCGGCGGCTTGACGCGGCGAAGAAACAGATCGCCGACATGGGTGGCAGCTTCAAGGACTTTTACATGACGATGGGCGACGCCGACATGGTGGCTGTCCTGGAAGCGCCTGACGATGCCGTCGCCGCTCGCTTCGCACTGCAACTCGGCATCGCCGGCAATGTGCGGACCCGGACGCTCAAGGCGTTTCCCGAAGCTGCCTATCGCGAGATCATTGCATCGCTCGGATAGGGCGTTCGTGATATTGCGCAACTACGGGTCGCGCTCCGATGGCCAGGCAGGTTTGGACAGGCCATGGCTGCAATGCCGGCCGGGGCGCTTAGCAATGCCCATACCGTCACTGCCATGATGGCTCTGCTTTCCATCTTGAACCGCAGCGCGACCCTCGACGCAGGTGTTCGAACCGGGTAGTTTCCTGTCACAACGCCAAGAGGCTCTTCATGTCTTTCCTGAAACGACTGTTCGGCGGCGGATCGGCAACGACGGCCGAGCCGGCGGTCGCGGCTGAAACCGAGCACAAGGGGTTCACAATCCGCGCAACGCCTTTTAAGGAAGGCGGCCAGTTCCAAACCTGCGGCGTGGTTTCAAAGGAGATCGGCGGCGTCGTCAAGGAGCACCGGTTTATCCGCGCAGATCGATTTGCCGCCCTGGAGGATGCCGTCAGCGTCTCGCTTGCTAAGGGCAGGCAACTCGTCGATGAGCAAGGGGAGCGGATGTTCGACTAATGCATGTCGCCCAAAAGTGCGCAGCGGTTTTTGGATAATGACATGCACAAAAACAATGGCCTAAAGCGTCGCATGAATCCGTTTCGCCGCGACACGCTTTAGGGCGGCGGACGCACCAACGGCTCTGCCGCCCTTTTCGCCACTAAGTTCAGACCTTATCTAACCGGCTGATCGCGAGGATCGCCGTGCCTTTGAATCAGACCACAGCCATCGGGAATGGTGCCCGCAAACGTACCAGGCAAAGGCGCGTGCTTCTGGTCGTCAATCCGCGCGCCCGCCGGGGAACCGGTCCAATCGCTGCCGCGCGCGGCGTCCTTGAGCAGGCACAGATGACGGTAACCGAAGCGGTGCCCGGCGAAGGCGAGAGCATTGCCGACATCATCCGTCGAAATGCCCGGAACTCCGATTTGGTGGTCGTCGGTGGCGGCGACGGCACGTTGAATGCCGCAGCTCCCGCGCTGGTGGAAACCAGCCTGCCGTTCGGAGTGATCCCGCTCGGCACGGCGAACGATTTCGCGCGCACGATCGGCATCCCCACGGACCCACGGAAGGCCGCGGAGCTGATCGCCGCCGGCAACCTCAAGTGGATCGATCTCGGGGAGGTCAACGGCAAGCTCTTCTTCAACGTCGCCAGTATCGGCTTCAGCGCGGAGCTCGCGCACGAACTGACCGTGGAGGCCAAGCGGCGGTGGGGAACGCTGGGCTACGCAATCGTCGCAACGCGCATCCTTACCCGGTCGCGGCTTTTCACGGCCTTCGTCGATCATGATGGGACAAGCGAGCGCATTCGCACCATGCAAGTGTCCGTCGGCAACGGCCGTCACTATGGCGGCGGCATGACCGTGCAAGAGACCGCGACCCCTGATGACGGGAAGCTCGACTTCTACAGCCTCGAGGTCGATCATTGGTGGCGGCTGTTGGCCCTGCTGCCCAGCCTCCGCAAGGGAACCCATGGCAGCTGGGACGACGTGCGCGCGTTCCGGACGACGGAGGTGACGGTGCACACAGTCAAGCGGCGGCCGGTCAATACCGACGGCGAGCTCAGCACCCACACGCCCGCCCATTTCCGGATAAGGCCGAAGGCGCTCCGGGTGCTTGCACCGCGAAACTGAACGGCTCGATACTCAGTCGCCTCTGGACGGCACGGGCATTCCTGGTGCAGTCTTGGGCGGACAGGAACCTGACATCGGAAGCCCGAACAGGCCATATCCATGGCCGCAGGGAGGAAACCGTGCAAGCCGACGTTGCCGCGCTGCCGCAAGCCGTCATTCCTTTCGATCCACATCGTGTCGACCGGCTGATGGAGGAGGCTGGGCTCGACGTGCTCTTGGCTACCTCCAAGCACAATGTGCAATACCTGCTCGGGGGCTACCGGTTCATCTTCTTTTCGGCGATGGATGCGATCGGCCACAGCCGCTACTTGCCGATCGTCCTTTACCGCAAGGGTAGGCCCGAAGACGCCGCCTATATCGCCAACAGGATGGAGGCCGGCGAGCACCAGAACAATCCGTTCTGGACGCCTTTCCTTCATACGGCCTGCTGGGGCACCGTCGATGCCGCCAGGCTTGCCGTGGAGCATTTGAAAAAGTCCGGCCTTGCCGGCGCCCGGATCGGCATAGAGCCGGGCTTCTTGCCTGCTGATGCCTACGACGTGTTGCGTGACGGACTTAAGGAGCCGCGGCTTGTAGATGCGACCGGTATGCTGGAGCGCATGCGGGCAATCAAGACGCCCGACGAGATCGCGAAGCTAAGGACCGCGTCGGAACTGATCACCAACTCCATGCTTGCAGTCTTTGCCAGCCAGGGCGAAGGCTCTTCCAAAGGGGAGATCGTGGAGGCGCTGCGCAGCCAGGAAACCGGCCGCGGGCTGCAATTCGATTATGCGCTGCTGACATTGGGGTCGAGCCACAATCGGGCTGTCTCGCCGCAACGCTGGCAGAAGGGCGAGGTGCTGTCTCTGGATTCGGGCGGCAATTACCATGGCTACATTGGCGATCTCTGCCGCATGGCGGTGCTGGGCGAGCCGGATTCCGAACTGGAGGACCTTCTTGCCGAAATCGATGCCGTACAGCAGGCGGCTGTATCCAACGCGCGGGCGGGTACGATGGGCGGCGACTTGATTTCTCAAGCCGAGAAAGTGCTGAAGGCTACTCCAAGTGCCGGGTTCACCGATTTCTTCGCGCATGGCATGGGGTTGATCACCCATGAGGTGCCTTTTCTGATGACCAATCACCCCGTCGCTTACGAGGGGGTCGATGCCAAGCGGCCGTTGCAGGCCGGGATGGTGATTTCCGTCGAGACGACGATGCATCATCCGAGCAGAGGCTTCATCAAGCTCGAGGACACCGTTGCCATCCATGACAGCGGGCCGGAATTGATGGGTGATCGCGGTCGCGGCTGGAATGCCGGCGGCTCGCTGAGGAAGTGAAGCCCTACCGCATCTTGCAATCTTGCTCTTTGTCTTTGCCGAGCATGTCTGGCAACTTGCTCGAATCATGCCGCAGGAGCGCCAGACGATGTCACTCAAGGGGAAGACGCTTTTCATATCCGGCGGGTCGCGCGGCATCGGCCTTGCAATCGCCATCCGCGCGGCACGCGACGGCGCCAATGTGACGATTGCGGCAAAGACGGCTGAGCCGCATCCGAGGCTGCCGGGAACGATTTTTACGGCTGCACGGGAGATTGAACACGCAGGCGGCAATGCGCTGCCGTTTCTTTGCGACATCCGCGAAGAATCGCAGGTGGCCGAAGCAGTCGGAAAGACCGTCGAGAAATTCGGCGGCATCGACATCTGCATCAACAATGCCAGTGCGATCCAGCTCACCGGCACGCTCGATACCGACATGAAGCGCTTCGACCTGATGCATCAGATCAACACGCGCGGCACTTTCCTCGTGTCGAAAATGTGTATTCCGCATCTGAAGTTGGCGAGCAATCCTCATATTCTGAATCTGGCGCCGCCGCTCGACATGAACGCCAAGTGGTTCAAGAACCATGTCGCGTACACGATGGCGAAATTCGGCATGTCGATGTGCACGCTGGGCATGAGCGAAGAGCTGAGGGCGGACGGCATCGCGGTCAACTCGCTGTGGCCACTGACGGCAATCGACACGGCCGCCGTACGCAATCTTCTCGGCGGCGACAAAATGGCGAAGGCGTGCCGGTCGCCCGAGATCGTGGCGGATGCGGCGCATGTCATCCTCACGGGGCAATCGCGCGAGGCGACAGGAAATTTCTTCATCGACGAGCTGGTGTTGAGGCAAGCAGGCGTAACCGACTTTTCCCACTATGCTCCGGATGCGACGGGTCCGCTGGCCGGCGATTTCTTCGTGCCGGACGAGGTCTTCGCCAGGAGCGACACGAAGGTCGTTGGATTGGGTGGGTAGCGCTCCGCTTTGAACGTGCGCCGCGACGGCAGCCGGCAGATATTATGGCAGAAGCCTGATTCATTCGTCGGTTTGATACTGGCAGGGCTTGACCGGCGGGTCGCCTGGGCCCACATCGGCCGGATGGAAGAGCCGTTCTGGAAAACCAAGGCGCTGGAAGATATGAGCCAGCCCGAGTGGGAGTCACTGTGCGACGGCTGCGGCAAGTGCTGCCTTGCCAAACTCGAAGATGAAGACACCGGCGAAATCCACTGGACTACCGTTGGTTGCCGGTTGTTCGACGCGGCGAAGTGCCGCTGTACCGACTATGCGCACAGGCTTGCCAAAGTGTCGGACTGCGTGCAGCTGACGCCCCAAAATGTACGAACAATCAGTTGGTTGCCCGCAACCTGCGCCTACCGTCTAGTGGCGAACGGCAGCGATCTTTATTGGTGGCATCCGCTGGTTTCCGGCAGCGCCGAGACGGTACATGAAGCCGGAATATCGGTGCGCGGCCGGGTAACCGCCTGCGAGAGCGAGCTGTCGGACCCCGAGGACTATTTCAGCCACATGCTTGACGAGGAGCCTTGAGGGCCCCGACAGCCGCCGTAGCCCTATAGCTTGCGTCCACAATCTGCCCACACACGATGAATGCCAGATGAATGGCCGGTTCGCGAAAGGTTCAGCTCGCGTGGCGCACTGTGCCTGCCATCGCTTCGGCGAAGATCGCAAACAGCACGTTAGCAAGTGGAGACGAGGAATGTTCAGCAAGATCAAGACCGCCGTGGCTTCGGCACTCATCGGGCTCAGCGCCATCGCCGCCGTCCCGGCATCCGCCCAGGAGAGCGGGATTTACCTCAATTTCGGCGGCCGTGGCGATTATTTCGGCGATAGCCACCGCAACAACTACCGCTACCGCGATGACTACCGCTACCGCGAAGGTTATCGTGAAAATCGTCGCTGGGATCGCGACCGCTGGACGCGCAGCTGCACGCCCGGCCTTGCGCTCAACAAGGCAGAGCGCATGGGCCTCCATCGCGCTCGGATCGCAGATGTTGACCGGCGCACGATCACGGTTCGCGGTCGTTCCCGTGGAGAACGCGTCTTTGTGACCTTCGCACGCGCGCCGCGCTGCCCGGTCATCGGCTAGAGCATCGACCCAAAAGTGGGAACCGGTTTCGGGAAAATCCGATGCTAAAGAGATAGAGCGGCAGCGCTGATTCCGAAAAGCGTCCGCCGCTCGGGCAATTCCTGGAAAAGCAGAAACCGGTTTCGGGTCCGATGCTCTAGCTGCGGGAATCAGTTCAGTTCAAACGTGATGTTGACCTGCACTTTGTAGGCATTTTCTCCCGCCTGGATGGGAACGGCTGCCGCTGCCTGATCGGCATATTTCGACAGCATCGGCACCGGCGGCTGCATGGAGGGCAACTCGGTGATTTCGAGAACCCTGCCAAGTTTCGCTCCCGCCGCTTCCGCGAGCACCGTCGCCTTGGCGATGGCATCGGCGACGGCCTCTTTCCTGGCTTCCGTTATCGCCTTGGAAGGGTCGTCGTTGGTGAAGGAGATGCCGCCGCCTTCGTTGACGCCCAGCGTCACAGACCTATCGAGGATTTCGCCGATCTTGCCGAGGTCGCGCACGCGCACCGAAAGCGTGTTCGTCACCTGGTAGGCCACGAGCTCGGCTTCCTGGCTGCCGTCGGATTTAGGCGTATAGTTGTAGCGTGGCGCAATTTGCACGCCCGCTGTCTGAAGATCGCGCTCTTCTATGCCGGCAGCCTTCATGGCCGAGATGACCGCGGCCATGGCCTCGTTGTTGGCGGTGAGAGCTTCGCGTGCCGTCGTTGCTTCGCGCATGACGCTGAGCGACAACAGCGCCATGTCGGGCGCGACCCTGCTCTCGCCTTCGCCGACGACGATGAGGCGCGGCGGTAGCGGCTCCGCGGCCCGCGCGGTCGCCGGAAGGGCAATCGCCAGCGCTAGCGTCAAGGGCAGCAAATATCGTCGCATGTCACTCTCCGATTCCGACGAGGCGTCGATAGCGTCGTTAGGGTCTGATTATGGGACGATTGCGGCGGGCGTCTTGTGCGCGCTGAAAAAAGACACTAATGCAGCCGCGTGGGGCCTGTAGCTCAATGGTTAGAGCCGGCGGCTCATAACCGCTTGGTTGGGGGTTCGAGTCCCTCCGGGCCCACCAATAAAATCATTAGCTTAGTGGCCGACGGGTTTATCCAAAAAACGGATTATGTACGGTATATGTACGGTTGAGCGATTCGCTCACTTCAGGCCACAATAAGGCCCGGCCGTCGCCAGCGGGGCGAGCCCACCATCGCCGCGCTATTCACGCGGCAGCTGCAGATTGAGTGATTGCTAAGAGCACACGCAATTGGAGAAAGCCTTAGAACACACAGTCCGTCGTCGCTTTCGACCCCAGGCGGCCATGTCGCCTGCGTACCAGTTGACCACCTCCTGGGTGGAGCGGATCGAGGTGACACCATCCTGGTGCGGACTGAGACCGCTCTGCCATAGCCGATGCGGATTTGGTCGGCGGGCACGGGTGGGCCTAGATCAATGACGGCTGCCGGGTGCTCGGCGAGGATGGCGCGCTGCCGGGCATCTTCGGCCTCACGCGCCATACGACGCTTCCTGGTCTCGAAGGCCTCGACCAGGGCGCGCAGATGCCGCCTTCTTAGCCTTCTTGACGATCGGCATGTAAAGCTCGTCCACCGCCCTGGCTTCCTTCAGGTGCGGCGCCTTGAACTCCTCCCTGATCTTGTCGACCAGTTTGTGCCGCTCGAGCAGTGCGGCTCTGAGCGAGATGGCCCGCTTGGCCATGTCGTCATCGGTGATCTCGGTGTATTCCTCGGGCTGGGCGGCGAACTCATCAATGAGTTCCATGACATCTGGCTGGAATGCGCCATGCGTCCGGTCAGCGAGGACGCTCCGTCGAGCGGAGGAACCTTGCCGCGGAGTTCCGGTTCGAGGCGAACCGGCGAAGCCGGGTCGCCCCATTTGGCAGCGCCATAATGATAGTGGCAACGATCGAAATTGAGGTTCAATGCGGCATTGGTGCTGATTTCGGCTATCTCAAGCGGCAGGCGGGTCTCTCGCGCTATCGCGAGGAAACCCGGCAACGACCGCGCGAACTCGTTGGTCTGCGGCACGCTGTCAAGGGCGCGGCACAATCGCTCGTCGTGACGCTGTATTGCATCAGTGAGCGAGTTCGACACGGCTGGAATCGCCAACCTGCCGCGGCGGATACACCGCGGCGAGCCCGTCGTCGTCGCCGCTCAGCACGAGCGCATGCAGGACCCCAGCGCCTCGGCCGTCGCGTTGCCCGGCCAGTTGAGCGCGCGCCGGCCGGTAGCACTCGAGCGATCCAGCCCTGCGGCAAGCGCGCGGCAGACCGTTGCGGAGAGGGTGAACCTAGCGCGTCGCAGGTGGCGGCCTGAGCTTCGAGGTTTCGCAGGACCGGAGCGGAAGGGTCGGTCTGGTCCATCGCACAACCTACCAAGGGGAAGCGCAAGGCAAAACACTGTCGCTGCGGCACCTCAATCAATGGCGTTAACAGCTGCTGAAGCAGGGATTGAGGGTCAATCTTGAAGACTATCGAAAATTTGTCGGACGGATAAATCGCCCTGGAAAATCCTCCAAACGCGCTGCAGATCGCGTGCCCTGCAGGTCTTGTTCGCGAGATGGCGCGCTATCGGATAGTTCCAATTATAGCGATAGGCAGAATCGGGATTGTCGAGCGCTGACTCCAAATCTCTCCCGTCGGATATCAGGTATTTTCGGTCATCTCTGCGCCAGACCTGTCGGAGACCGGCGTAGCGGATGTCGTCAGTCTGGCGGAGGCGCGACAACAGAGCCGCCTCGCCAACAAAGGCGCAAACCTCCCTGGCAACAGGCGGCACGAACTTTCCGCCGCTGGCGACGATCTGGAGGGCGTGAGCAAACTCATGGGCAATCAGCATCATGTCGGATGCCTTGCCGCGATAGGTATAAATAATGGTCGGGTAGCTCGTGCTGCCATTGTCCAGCGTCAGGGCGCGCCGCGCGGGGTTGGCGCTGCTGACAGGCCTTTTGGAGATTTTCTCGAAGCTCTCTTCGATGAAACGCCGCTGCGCCGGCAGACAGTCGCACATTGCCTCCACGACGCTGAGCCACGCGCGTTCTGGGTCGAGTGCCGGCTCCTCGCGCACAGGCTCAGCCTGATCGTGAGGCGCGCCGGCGGCTTCTTCTGCCGCCGCGCGCAGAATTTGGCGGCAGAAGGGCGGATCGATCTCATGCAAGGCCAGCCAGTCGGCCAGCGTGTGCCGCTTCTGCCTCGCCGGTCATCACAAGATGGCCGCTGGGCTATGGCGCGCCATGAAAGGCCTAGCCGGCATCCGGTCCGCAGGCTTCAGCCGGGCCAATGTGCGAGACGATCGGCTGATCGGGCGGCAGAAGCCGTTTGATGTATTCGATCCGGCTGGGAACGGCTTTCCGCGTATCGGTCGTGTCGACGGGCGGGAAGCGGTCAGGGTAGAACAGGATGGCATAGGCAAACAAGGCGGTCTCGGCCAAATCCTCGCGCTCCGGGCTTCGCTCTGCGTAGGAGGTAAGAAATCGGCCATCCCGCGCCTGCGCTTCCTTCCAGCCGTCGGAAAGCCTGTGGTCTTCATCGAAGGAGGCATGCACGGCCTCGTGAAACAACGACTCCTCAAGATGATCGGCGTGCGGTGCGCTTGTCTGCCGTCCCTGCATAGACGATCACCTGTCCCGTGCCCGCGTGAAATCCCTCCGTGCCCTTGTGAACGCTGAAACGATGAACGCCCTGCCTTAGCACTGTCGGCAGTTGCCCCAGCGGTTGGGCGAAGCGAAGCGCCTCGGCGCGGGCCTTCTCCCTGGTTTCATATTCCGGATTTATGGCGATTTCGATGCTCGTCCCATCATCATAGCGCGCGACGAACAGGAACGCATTGACTACCGGCTCGTCTTCCACGCGCTTGTCCCAGATCTGACGCTCCCCACGACCGGTATATTGGAGACACGAAAACGTGCTCGGATCGGAGGTATGAATGATGTCGAAGACCGTATCCACCGTGCTGCCGTAGGGCGGCTGCTCCTCCGCCCCTGCGTGTCCCGCCTTGCAAGGACGGACCAGCAAGAACAAGGCCCGGCAAACAAGCCAAAACCCATGCGATGTGCTTCCACATTTCCTCTATCTCCTACCCATCGGCGCCCGCTTGTCGCCGTGCGCACAAGGATTTAGCTCGGTCTAGACAGTCTCCCGTGTTGCCTAGGGAAAAGTTTCTTGAGTTTTCGCTACTTGTATTCTCATACGTCGAAATGATGTGCCTATCAATTGTACAATCTGATTAAGATATAAGGGATTTTATATGTTGGAGTATTGTCCATTGATAGGCCAATCTCGTCGCGCGCCACGGCATCACATTGAACGCCGTCAACGGTACTGCGACCGACGCTTACGGTTTCGCAGAAACTTTCGTCAATTTCGAAGCCTACCGTGGCACGAGGTTTGCCGACACTTTCATCGGCTCGGATGCCGACGAATGTTTCCGTCCGCTCGGTGGCAGCGACCTCGTTGACGGCGGTGGCGGCACCGACGAAGTGCGTTACGACCGCGAACACCGGCAGGGCGCCACCAAGGGCGTCACCGTCGACCTGGTGGCCGATTTCGCGGTTGATCCATTCGGCTATACCGACACGCTGACTAGCGTTGAAAACGCGATGGGTTCCATTTTCAACGACACCCTTAAAGGCGACGCCGACAACAACCGCCTGCGCGGGATTGAGGGCAATGATACCCTCAACGACGGCGGCGCAGGCAACGACCGACTCTGGGGCGGCGTTGGCAACGACACCTACATTGTCAGCCCACACCGCCATCGACGAGGCTGAGGACGGCGGCAACGGCACGGACGCGGTGTTCGCCGCCATCGACTTCAGCCTCGATGTCAGCGGTGGACAGGTGGTCGGCAACATTGAGAACCTAACGCTGACAGGCGCTGCGATCACCGGCACGGGTAACACTCTTAACAACGTTCTCACCGGTAACTCCCTTAACAACGTGCTCAATGGCGCAGCTGGCAACGACACGGTGAACGCCGGCGCGGGCAACGACGGTGCAGGAAACGACAGGCTGACGGGAGGCGCCGGCTATGACAACTTCGTCTTCAACACCGCGATCAGCGCCACAAAAAACGTCGACACCATCCTGGATTTCAACCGGGTGTATGACACGATCCGGCTCGAAAATGCCGTGATGCCCGGACTTGGCGGCCATCTCGGCACGCTGTCTTCAGCGGCGTTCTGGAAAAGCAAAACCGGCCTTGCCCACGACAGCAACGACCGCGTCATTTACGAGACCGACACCGGCTGGCTGAACTATGACAAAAACGGCAGCGCAACTGGCGGCGCCGTTCATATCGCCAAGCTGGCCCCGAATCTGGCTCTCTCTTATGCGGATTTCTTTGTGATCTGAGGGACTGGCCGCCGTACTCGCTGGGCCCAATGGGCTGGGCCGTGTGAAGCCCAGTCTGACTTCGAGTTGGTGTTTGTGTGACCAAAAACCCGAGGCGACGGCGCGTGGTCAAAACAGCGCCGCGAGTTGCCTCGCCGCCCGAACAAGGTTCCGGACCTCTTTCCGGGTGTTCTTCGCCTGCTGGGTCTCGCGGCCGTGAACATATCGGCCATGAGCAGACCCGCTCGGCGCTCCGGCTCTGGCCCCGTGCATCCGGCAGACGTGCTTGCCCTTCACCGCCGGCGCGCGACAGGTGACGCCGCTGCGCTTGCTTTTCGCCGTGCAGCGAGGGGCCGCATCGGCGCTTTGCATGGGATTAGTCGCCATTTTCTTCACCGCCCCCGTCCCTCCCCCACGGATGACCGGCCCACAATGGCCCTCCCACCCTCGTTAACGGTCACGCGCTCGACAAAGACCCGCTGCTCACCCTTGCTGCGGTAGCGTTTCAATGCCTCCATCTGGGCAGCAAATGTCCTGGCCAAGCGAAACTGGCCAGTTCTGTCAACCTGACTGCAAGACGTATGCCGAGCCGGACCTGACGCAGCGGAAACGCCAGAAAGAATGCTGGGAGGGAACCTTGCCGACAAACCACTCCCCATGAAGGCTGTGTCGACGGCGGGCTTTTCGTCCACCAAGCTGCGACGACAGAGACAAGACACCGTACGCACGATCCAAACGGCGGGGCTATCATGGCAACCCAAACCTTCAACTTCCCTGGATTTTACATCGATAGATACGATTTCACGCCGAACCTCGGAGATTTCCTCGCGGTCAGTTTCTCGC
>CAWEYO010000003.1:0-169572 GCA_963813315.1 uncultured Alphaproteobacteria bacterium
GGGCGACGAGGCGCCCAGGCTGAAGGCGGCGGAATAGTTCATGCCGGCGGCGTATTGTTGCCGAATTCCCGCTCAAGCGCCGACAACTGCCGGTAAAGCTCGTCGAGCTTGACGCCAACCGCGTCCAGCTTCTCGTCGGCAAGGCCGAAGATCTCCTGGCTCGCGCTCTGCGCCCGCTCGTTGGCGAAACTTTCGAGGATGAGGTCGAGGCCATTGAGCCGGTACCGCGCATGGGCCAGAGCGTCCTTGATGTCGATCACCAGCTTGCGAAGGTTTTGAACGATATCTTCGGCATCGGTCATTTGTCGCGCCGCCCCTCTCTCGGCCTTGCGTCGCGCGATTTCGTTCCCGGTTGCGGCGCGCACGAAGTCCTTGCGTGTCTCGCCCGGCTCAAGCAAGGCATCCATGCGTTCGAGGGTGTCGGGTGGAAGCTCGATTGAAATTAAACGCCGATCAGCGTCCAATCTCTGTTGCCGATGCGGAAGCCCGGGCCGCATCCTCTCGGGATGTTTGCTATCGTCATCGTCGGTCATCGCGAAACATCCTCCTTCGCTTTGGTAAGCAGTCGCGGCGACGTTGCGAGCGTTGCCCGGCCGCGCTGAGATTGGCCATTGCTTGTATTCATCCTACCAGGGTGGATGCGGCCAACTCGTCGAGCCAGGTGGCGATCCGGTCGAGCCGGGTGGCGATCTTCCTCTTGCGATTGACTTCCAGTCCGTTGCTGCGGCGGACCTGCGTGCGGATCTTCGCGGCGTCCTTGCGGATGCAGAAAATAAGCTCGCGCATGTTGTGTGTGATATCCTCACTCCTGATCATGGCGCGAGCCTCCTCTTTCGCGTTGTGACAAGTCGCCGGGCTGACGTTGGAGCGTCACCCGGCCGCGGCCTCAAGCATACGGGAAACAGAAGCGATGAATAAGCTCGATCTCAGTCCATTGGCGCGTGAACGCAAACTTCTCACGCGGGATCTTGCCACGGACAACGGGGGCAATGAGATCCTGATCGGACTCACGCACGAGGAGTCGCGCTGGTATCTCGATCACGAGAGACACTTACGCTGGCGAGCCTGGGAATATCACAATGACGACCGCAGCCTGCGACGGCGCGATCACCAGCAATACCTGGCCTTGCATACACGACATTGCATGACCCAGTTGCATTTCGTTTTCGCGGAAGACGAGGCGGCCCGAAAGCCGCAACGGCATTGAGGTTGACGTGATGGCAATCACTCCTCCTGTTGCCATCGACAAGCGCGGTCTGACGTTGTGGGCGTCGGTCCAGCCGCGCACAGTCTCCGCCTCGCCGGCGAACAGCGCCCATCAAATACGGCCCATTTGCTGTCACAGGTTCGTCTCGGCGTCATTGTGATTCGCCTTCGGCTTCCGCTCTGGCGCACGATGCCAGAATGTCTTCGGATCCCCTCCACATCGCCGCCTTCATCTCCCACTGGTCACTGGTCCATCGCGACATCTGGCGGCGTGACCATGCGGCAACGCGGCCGCGCTCAACGATCGATCGAGGATGAATTCCCGGATGTCACGCACGATGAGATTGTCAGGGCACTGCGCATGTTGCGCGGCCTCGATCCGCAGCGCCCCACGTTGCACTGAGCGTGTGGCGGGCTAGTTCGCCTCTCGAACAACAATACGAAGTGATGAAGGCTGCTACTCGCGATCAGGAATAAAGGAGGATAGATCAGATGCGGACGCTGAACTGTTGCGGCCGGTGGACGAACTGAGCGCGGCGGACGCGCTGTGATGGTCCTCAATAGACGGTGACAGCGGGACCGCTTGGGCGGGGGATTTAGGCGCGATCCCGCTGGCCGTTGCCACGATGAGCTGGCGCCCTCGTGGTACGCGAGGATGATCGAGGCATGTCGCGGTCGTTCTGTCCGGCGGCAAGGCCGCCGGGGCACATCAACTCAATCGCAGTTCAGTATTCGAGCACAGGGCAACCCGACTGGCGGCTGAACGTGATGTAGGCGCGGTCGCCTTCGGGCGTCCTGCCGCGAACTTCAATCGTGCGCCGGCCAGCCGAAGCGATGCGTGCGCGATTGATGCCCATGCGCTCGGCCTTGTTCAATGCGCGTCCTTCCGTGCAGCCGCGCATGACCGGCCTGTCGATGTCGTTCTGCCCCTCGTAGCAGTATTCGAGGTCCGGATCGCAACGCTCCACTGTTCTCAATCGCGGGCCGTCTCGACCGATGCTAAGTTCGAAGTCCTGTGCCGAAGCGGCTGTGCCCAGAAGCGGAAGACCGCCGGTGCAGCCGATTGCAAGCGACAGGGCGGAATTGATCAGAAAGTGACGCATCTTCGATCCTCCTTTGATCCCTAACGAACGGGGAGAGGATCGGTTTCCTCTCTAAGGCCGATTTCACGTCGATGACGCTGGCTCGACCGACAACAGGTCCATCCCGACTGGCCGCCGAGCGACCAGGAACGGATCAGCGCAATTAGTCCCAGCCACAAGCGACCCGAACGACATAGCGTTCGTTTACGCGCGTAGGGGCCTCGCATGAAGGGCTCGACTATCTTGGAAGCGGCGGGATATTCAGTGGGGCGTCAGGCTCGTCCTCACGTCGGTAAGACCTTGGATCGGCCATTTCATCAAAGGTCGACCACCCAGTGCGCTCGTACTCCGCGCGCCGTTCGTTAACATCGACCGATCCAGACTGGCCGAGAATCGCCGCTGCTGCGTCTAGTTCCTCGTCGTCCACCCGAGCGGTCACAAACACTCCGCCGCGGCGCAGGCTTTCACCATAGACGTGCGCGTCTCGTTCATCGACTCCGGCTTCAGTCAGCGATCCGACCAAACCACCGGCCACACCGCCAGCGGCCGCTCCAATGAGCGTCGTCGCAAGCCAGCCCGCACCAACGACCGGGCCGATGCCGGGAATGGCGAACGCGCCGAGACCGGCAAGCAATCCTCCCGCGCCGCCGAGGGCGGCACCAACACCGGTTCCTTCGGCAGTGCCGCTGGAATCGTTCTCACTTTTCGGTGCGATGAGACTGACGTCTGCAGATGCAATGCCGGCATTTTCGAGTGCACGCACGGCATCCTCTGCCTGAGCTTTCGTCTCAAAGATTGCTGTTACGATTTTCATTGGAGTGCCTCTCTAGGTAGGGTCACTCCTATAAGAGGTGAGTCGGTGAAGAGTTCCGGTTGGCGAGCTGTCTCTCGCCAATTGCCGGAAGCAATGCAATACGAAACTAGGCATTCTCAGGTCGGATTCGTCGGCTGATCGCTGGGCTCAGGTGTATGGCGAACATCGAGGCTGTCCGGTTCCGTCGCCGCCTCGATGCCACGCCTCAAGTGTTTTTGGGATCGACAACTTCGTCAGCATCTTTGAAATTGTCGTAGCCGGCGTTCCAGTCACCGTATCCTTGCGTCTTTGGCTCGTAAGGGTTTGCATCTCGGCCGACGCCCGTACGCGCGGCCACCACGCCCTGTTCAAACGGTTGCGTTTCGTTGTCCTTGTTGTCGTCTGCCATGAGTTCGTCTCCCTCCTGCTGAACGGGCGGGACACAACTATGTTCCGTTGGATTTGCCCTCTCGGGCTGGGTGAGCGGCGGGAGCTGGCCCGGGCCGTTGGCGCAGCGCAGCTTAGACGAGATCAAGTATGTTCTCCGCTACTCGAAATGCGGTGGGAAGACAAACCAGAGGTTCAAATGTCGATCAACCGCCGTCATATTCTCACCGGCCTTGCCGTTGCGGTTCCCTCTACTGCCGTGGCTGCGGATGCAGATGCGCCCAATCCCGCCGCCGAACTGTTCCGTCTTGAGAGTTCAACGAGGCGGACTTGGCTTGAGCGCGGCGAAACAGCGACGCTCTGGTGCCACAACAGCAGGTGCGGTCATCGCGGCCCTGCGGGCTGGCATTAGCGAAGATACCTCTTGCCGGAGGGTGCGCCCGCAGCGTCCTTCCGGCTTAATTGTTCCTGCTTACATCTTGCTCGCAGCGTGCTCCAGCCGGACCCGGTCGTTGCCGTGTTCCTTGATAAGCTCCTTGTCTGGTCGATGCGGACATCGCAGCCGGCCGGCCCGACGCCATAGGTCACACCGTTATACCTGGTGCGCTCGCAGAACGGCGACACCGGCTGGACGCGTCTCAGCGTCTGGCCTCGACGATGTTGTGGTCGTTCTCCAGCAACGGCACATGCTTCAGGGCCGCGGCGTGGAAGACGATGTCGGGCTTTGTCTCCAGAAACAGCGCCCGCATGGTCGGCAGGTCACGAATGTCGGCAAGGGCCGCCATCCGCTCCAGCGACAGTTCGGAATTGTCGAGCGTCTGGTTGATCTCGTAGAGGCCGATCTCGGAATGGTCGACCAAGGTCAGCGCGGCAGGGCAGCTGGAGGCGATCTGCAGGCAGAGCTCCGAGCCGATCGAGCCGCCGGCCCCGGTCACCATCACCCTTCTGCCCCGGACGCTCTCCCACTGCCTGGCGCCCTCGCGGATCACCGGGCGGCGGGCCAGCAGCGGCAGCGCCAGCTCCTCGTTAATCCCGCTCAACATGGTGCGGGCTCCACGTACCGAAGGCCGTTGGCGACCCTGCAGATCGTCGAGCGATGAACTCCGAATTGCTTTGCTAACCCCCCAGTGCCATTGACCGGGCAGCCCCGGACAAAGCGCTCCCAAATTTCAGCCGCATCGTTGGCCGTTAATTTCGCATGGCCGTTCAACGGCCCTCTTGCGGTTCTTCCTTTTGCAACGCAGTCCGCGTTGTTGGCTGCATTGTCGCCTGCAAACAGATGCGCGGGGTTGCAGCATGGCGGGTTGTCGCAACGGTGCAATGCATGCTGCTCGCCGTACTCCCTCCCAGTCGCCAATGCGAGCGCCACGCCATTAGCCTTGCGGGAGCTGTTCGCTATGCTAAAGCGCCCGTACCCACCAGCGTCACGGCAGCCCGTCCAGGGCCAGCAGGCATCTGGTCCGGCGCTTATGTCGACCTTCGACCGAGGTCGTGTGGAAACGCGATTGCATGATTGCCGATGACGGCCGCTGGTTTGCGCGTGCAGCGATGGCGCGCGGCGGCAGGTGAGCGTGGTCAGGTGGTGATGGCCTTCATCAGCGATTTGACGCCGAAAATGTTGATCATGCGCTTCAAATTGTAGGCGAGCACCTGCAAGCTCATTTCCGTATTGACCTTTTCGAGCGTCTTGGTCAGGAAATGGGTACTGCCCATCCATGCCTTGAGGGTTCCGAAAGGATGCTCGACGGTCTGCCGGCGGATGGTCATGGCATCCGGCATGCGATCGAGCCTGGCCTGCATCTTGTCGAGGACGCCTTCGTGCTCCCAGCGCTTCAGGCGCTTGTGTTTGTCGGGAGTGCACCTGGGCTTGAGCGCGCAGGTCGAACAGACCGTGAGATTGCGATAGTGATCGATATTGTCCTGCCGGTCCGAGCGCACCTTCCCCCTGGTTAGGTGGTTGCCGGCCGGGCAGGTGTAGCGGTCCTTCTCGGCGTCGTAGATGAAGTCCGCCACGGTGAAGAGGCCGCGCTTTGCGTTGCCGGATGTCTGTGTCTTGGGAATGCAGGGCAGAACGCCGGTGCCCTCACAGGCCAGCACCTCGTCGCCATTGTAATAGCCGCGGTCGGCCAGCACCGCGAGTTGCTCGCATCCGGTCGCATCCAACGCCTTTTGTCCCATCGAGGTCAGTTGCGCCCGGTCGCTGCCGATGTTGGTGACCTCGTGTGCGACGATCAGATGGTGCTCGGCATCGACAGCCATCTGGACATTGTAGCCGACGATACCGGTGCCCTTGCCGCTGGTCGCCATTGATCGGGCGTCGGGATCGGTCAGGGAGACCTGTTTGTCGGGCGCGGCTTCAACCTCCTTGCCCATCTCCTTGAGGGACTGCATCTGTCGGCGTAGACCCTCGATCTTCTCCTTGAGGCGCACCGTCTTGGCCTCGGCGACGTCATCGTCCTGCCGGTCGGCGCGGTCGAGTGCCGCCAGGTAGCGCGCGATGCTGGCCTCCACCTGCTCGATGCGCTTGGCGACCTTGGCCACCGTGAAGTTCTTGTCGCGGTTGTTGACGGCCTTGAACCGGCTCCCGTCGATGGCGACGACAGCCCGGGTGAACAAATTGAACTGGCGACACAGCACGACAAACTGCGCGCAGGCCGCGCGGATCGCCGGCCCGTTATCGCGACGAAAGTCGGCGATCGTCTTGAAGTCCGGCATCAGCCGGCCGGTCAGCCACATCAGCTCGATGTTGCGCTGGGTCTCCCGTTCGAGGCGTCGGCTCGACTGGATGCGATTGAGATAGCCGTAGAGATAGATCTTCAGCAGTGTCACGGGATGATAGGCAGGTCGCCCGGTCGCCTCCGGCACAACCCCGGCAAAGCCCAAGGCGCTGAGCTCGAGTTCGTCGATGAAAACTTCGATAACGCGGACCGGATTGTCATCCGTCACGTAGTCGTCCAAGCAGTCGGGAAGTAGTGTCGCTTGCCGGCGGTCCTCGCCCTCCACAAAACGCTTCATCCCGATCCCTCGCTGATCGGGAATCACTTTATCAAATCAATGCGTTTCCACACAGTCTGGACCAGAACCGCTCTTCAACTCCGCTGAGCAAAATCGCGCTCCTGGAACAGAAGGACGGCATCGACGACGCGCTGGACGTCCTGGTCCGTCATCTTCGAGAAGATCGGCAGGCTGACCGAGCGGGCGTAGATCGCCTCAGCGTTCGGGCAGTGGCCTGCCTCGATGCCGAGCGCCTGCTGCCAGTAGCTGTGCAGCGACAGCGGGATGAAGTGCACCGAGCACTGGACGCCGACCTCGGCCATGTGGTTGACGAAACGGTCGCGGTCGTCGACCCGGACCGGGTAAAGGTGCCATGCGTGGCCGTAATAGCTTTTCGGCAGCACGACCCCGGAGCCCTTTAGCTGCGCCAGGTAGATTTGCGCGATCTGCTGCCGGCGGATCAGCATGTCGTCGGCGCGAGCCAGCTGCGCCAGCCCCATCGCGGCGGCGATGTCGGTCATGTTGGCCTTCCAGCCGGGGGCGGCGATGTCGTACTTCCAGCCGGTCTTGACGTTCGTGTAACGGTCGAAGATCGGCCGGTTGAACCCGTGCAGACGCAGCTTTTTTATCTTGTCGGCGAGCTCGTCATTGTTGGTCGTGACCATGCCGCCTTCGCCGGTCGTGATGCATTTGGTCGCGTAGAACGAGAAGAAGGTCGCGTGGGTGTCGCGGCCAGAGCCGACCACGTTGAGCGTGTCGCGGTCGATCGTCGGAAAGGCGTGCGCTGCGTCGTCGACCAGCTTGACGCCGTGTTGGTAGCAGAGCTCGCTCAGCGCTGCGGTGCTGCAGGAGGCGCCACCGAAATGCGTCGGCATCACCACCCTGGTCTGCGGCGTGATCTTGGCGGCAACGTCTGCGACGCTGATCTGATACGAATTCTCCGGTTCACAGTCGGCCAGTACCACCTTGGCGCCGAGCCGGTGCGCCATCATCGCAGGGCCGGAAAACGTCATCGCCGGCACGATCACCTCGGTGCCGGGACCGACGCCGAGCGCATCAAGCGTCAAAAGGCAGCCTGCGGTGGCACTGTTAACGGCGATCGCGTGGCCCGACTTGACGGTGCGGGCAAACGCCGCCTCGAACTCGGCGACCTTGCGGCCGCTGGTCAGCCAGCCTAATTCAAGACACTCAGTGACAGCAGCGACCTCGGTCCGCGAAATGTCGGGCAGCGCGAAAGGCAAAACATCCATGCAAAGCAACCTCCGTGTTAATTGCAATTAATTGCATGACACGAAGGCCGCTTCAAGCACCCCTCAGCCCAATTCGCTGTGGATCATCTAAAGGCTAGCGAAGTTGTTGTCGTACACGGCCGCAACGAGGATCATCTGCAAGACGGCGGCAGCCGCCGTCCCGGTTAACGGTATTGTCTGAGATCCCTTTTGGTACCCATTTCAGCAGCGTACTGCGAGCAGCGAAGTCGCTGCGTACCCGACGCCGAAGACAAGCCCCTTTTTAGACGTTCATTCGACGCGTGTCGGAGGTGGAGACCTGACCCCTTGACGACCTTCATGGCGATCCCGCCGAAGGTCCGGAATTGCTGGGATAGGCAACACCATTGCGCGCCCGCGCGCGAGCGTCCTCTCCACGGCCAACGGCTGCAGAAGCGCCAACCCACCGGATTGGACATCCCAGTCCGAGATCACAGTCGGCGGTTTACTGTCTGAATTCTGAGGTAGTCAGGTGTTCCTGATCTGGTCGACGGCAGTCGCCAGCAGTTCGTCCATGATGACGCGAATCTGCTGATCGGACTGAGCGACGCCGGCCGCGTCGAAATCGGCGCGCACCTTGCGAAACACATCATTATCCCCTGCCTCTTCGAAGTCCGCGCAGACCACCTCCTTCGCATAGGCGTCGGCGTCCGGGCCGGTTTTACCGAGCTTTTCAGCGGCCCATAGGCCAAGAAGCTTGTTGCGCCGCGCCATCGCCTTGAACTTCAAATCCTCGTCCATCGCAAACTTCTTTTCGAAGCCTTCCTGACGGTTTCTCATGCTGCTCATTGCTTGGCCTTCGCTTCAGGTTGCGAGTTTCGACCTTCATCCGACATCCACGAGATGACCGGCTGGTCGAGGCCGAGGTTGGCGCGAATGGACGTCATTGGCAAGACCATTCACGCAGGTGATCGGCGAGGACTGCAGACTCAAGCTGGAAACGGTGCGCAAGCTGGATAAGCAGCCTTAGCGCGAGAAACTGTATGTCGCGCAGGTTCCCTCCTGCGGATTCGGATCGGCGACAGCTTCCAGGGGAACATCAGGCCCCTCGAATACCTTCATGAAGAGGGAGTCGTTGCTTCCATGGGCAAGAACGACATACATTACATCCTCTTCGCCGCATAGGCGATTGCCGTTCACAAGCAAAGGATTGGCTGGCGGGTCGACCTTGAACACGCCGCGCCGGCCTTCGACGGGGACGAGCCTGATGCTCTCTCCATTGGCGAAAACGATCCGATCAGTTCCAAGAGTGATGTCCCCGGTAACTGCCGTCGCCGTGTTGCTGGATGCCTTCCACACGTCGTCCTGAGCATAGGACGCGGCAGACCCCGATACCAGAAACACTGCCGCCAGTAGCGTCCGCATGGTGATCCTCCTTGTGCCTTCTTAGCTGACACTCAAAGAAGGGCGTTTATCGGGCACCGGCCGCGATGCCCGATTTGATCCGCGCGAAGGCGATTTCACAAAATGCGGGATAAGAACAAACTCCCCAACGTGATCAACACCCGGGGGAGCTGTCTATGTGAACAATCTCGTCGACGAGGGGTGGGCCAGGCTGCGTACGGGGCACAACTACCAGAATCTGGTGGCGCTAAGGAACAAGTATGATCCCGCGAACTTTTTTCGCCGAACCAAAATATGAGACCCATACCCTGACCGAAGTGCTTGCGGCGTCACCTCGACAACCAGGATATGCGGCATCGATGAGCTCGCACAATTCAGTAGTCAGTGCTCGTCCGACAGTGCGCGAATCCGAGCATCTCTACTGAGCGTCGGGGCCTCGAGCTTTCTTACCCGCGTCGCCAGCCGGCTTCATAGCCGAAAGCGGGCGGGATCTCGTTGACAAATCGCCCGGAACCCGTCGCCTGCGCGATCGGCGTTTAGCGAGACCAATCTTAATTTGCATCGGATGACGAGCAGCTTGCCTGGCTGCTCGAAGCATCAAACCGGTTGTCACAACCATCAGACGCGGCTCAGCGTTCTTGCCGAGGCTGCGGAATGAGCCGCACCGTGCTTGGAACTTGAACAGCTTGGGTCGCAGGTTAGGCTGAGTCCGAGCCGCGCCGCCTGATGAGAGACAATGCCGTGCGAAGCCGTCCGCCGGCCCGATCAAGGAGCGTCGCTGCCAATTCGACGTCGCAGCCGTGCAGCAGCATGACCGCGAGCTTGACACTGCCGCGCGCGCGGCGAAGTGCATCGCGCACCTCATCGCGCGTCCGGCCGGTCAGCCGGATCAGCATGTCCTCGCTCCGCCGCACGAGTTTCTCGTTCCCCACCTGCACGTCGACCATGAGCCCGCCATAGACCCTGCCGAGCAGGATCATCAGCAGCGACGAAAGCAGGTTGAGGGTAATCTTTTGCGCTGTGCCTGCCTTCAAACGGGTGGAGCCGGCTATCGGTTCGGCGCCGGTGTCGAGCCAGATCGGATGATCGGATTCCTCGAGGATCGGCGTGGAGCGATTGTTGGCGATCCCGATCGTCAACGCCCCGCGCTGCCTTGCCTCGCGCAAACACGCCAGCGTGAACGGCGTCGTGCCGCTCGCTGACACGGCGATGAGTACGTCCTTGCCGTCGATCCCGTGTTGCCGGACAAGCTGCACCGCATGGTCCACCTCGTCTTCGGCTCCTTCGATAGACTGCAGGAGCGCATCGTGGCCCCCGGCCATCAGCAGCAGGAGTCGCTCTTGCGGCCAACTGAAGGTCGGCATCAGTTCGGCCCCGTCCTGAACCGCCAGGCGCCCGGATGTTCCGGCCCCCGCATACACCAGGCGGCCGTGGTGTCTGAGCCGGCTTTCCATGGCAAGCGCCGCTGCTTCAAGGGCCGGTCGCGCGGCCCTCACCGCTGCCACCGCGGCGAACTGGCCTTCAATCATGGCGTCCAGGGTGTCGGCCGGATCCCATTTATCGAGGTCCGCATAGCGGGGACTGGAGCGTTCGGTATCCATCGGCCACGATCCGGTTCACAGCGGGACAACGTCCGCACTCCAAATTGGTTGTGATGCGTTTATCCCTTCGTTGCGCGGCCGAAAAGTCCTGTGGGTGAATTCCGTCGCGCTTGCGCCTATCCTGCTGGTCGCGCATTTGCGGAGGCAGTTACCCGGCCGGCCACGTGGTAGCGGAGGACCGTTCTGGTCGCTATAGCCGAATGCAAGCCATTGATATTGGGGACATGGCGAGAGTCGTTGCTACGCGCTGTCGAAGCTTGTTCGAGTCCATAGCGTCCCCTGATTGGCATCCCGCCCGCCACGGCGGGCGCTAAACGCGCGGTTCGGCGGCTGAATGCCGGTCATCGCATTCGCCGCGGCGATTACGTTCGTCGCGGCCTTCTTATTCTATTGGGGGGAAATGCGATGCTTTTCGGCACATTGAAAATATGGAATCCCGCCCGCGGCTTTGGCTTCATTGAGCCCGGCGACCGCGGGCGCACGGGCGGCGACGCATTTCGTCCATATAAAAGATTTGAGGTTGTCCGGTATCGACTCGGCCGAAGTCGGGGACGCCTTTTGCTACGCGCTCGAAAAGCGGCCGGACGGTAAGGTCGGCGCCGTAAATCTGGAAAAAATGGAGAAGGTGCGCGGGTAGTCAGCCAGATATGAGAACCGGCACTGCAAACCCAGACCCTATCCCTTGGTCGCAGTGCCGGGCTGGGTGGAAAGCGGGTTGTCCCAGCGGAGCCCTGATACCTATCTGGTCAGCAAGTGTCTTGCTGTGTCCTGACAAAGCTTTGCGCTAAGCTGCCATGGCGCTCGTAGTGCGGCACTGGCCGGGTTATGAATGCGTCCCGTGCACGTCGGCGGCAAGGTCGGCGCGGTGAATTTGGAACGGATGGAAAAGGTGCGGCGGTAGACGGCCCGCTTCCGGCTCGCGGCGTGTGTTGACAGAGACGACACGCCATCGCTAGTCGTGGCACATGAACCAGAACGAACTCAAGGCCCGCCTCGACCGCTTAGGGCTCGGCACCAGCGAGGCAGCCGAGGCCCTTGGCGTTTCCCGCTTCACAATTATGAGCTGGCTTTATGGGTGGCGGCGCATTCCCGAAATGGTCCCGGTTGCGCTGGACGGTCTGGAGCGGGCGCGCGCCGCGTCAACATCAACTCCATAGTCCCCGGCACGCCGACTATTTACCTTCCCGGCGCTTGACGTGCCAGCCGCGCGAAAAACCGTAGGATACCGCCGGCACGGCCATCGCCAATTCATTCTCAAGACGGCGGATTCACAAACCCTGCCAGAATTTCGAGTTTCGCTGCGCCTTTTGTCACTAAATTCCCCCTGCCCAATCCTATGCGGTCGCGTATCCCGAAGCAGTCGCCCGCAGCCTGTCGGCGAATTCATATATCTCGTCGAGCGTATCGACCTTGACCCTATCTTCCCTTTCGCCATCGAACAGGCCCAGGTATTTGATGCCGCGATTGAACCATAGACGGGCAAGCGGTTTTCGGTTGTTCTTGTCGACAAGGATGCCGCAATAGCTTTTCTGGTCACGCATGACGATGCGCGCAGGCTTAACGAGGTCGCGCACGATTGCCCTTACAATCATAAATCCCTCTCGCTCATCCTCTGTCGTGACTACTTCTTCTTCCACTTGGGCCGGCTCGCCGCCCAATTCTGTCACCTCGGTTTCGGCTAGGGCGCTCGAAAGCCGTGTCTGAACCGACCCACGAAAGGCGGCTTTGACCATCGGCGTAAACTGTTCTTTTACTTGGCTGGTAAATCGACCCTGAAAAAGGCCCACCGTCACCATCCGCACTAAATCCTCCGGCGGCGTTTCCATCACTGCCGCAATCTCTTTCTTTATCGCGGACGTGTATTTGAGGCGGTGGGCAGATTGAAGAATGCCGTCATTTTCGTCATGGGCTTCCCTGGCTCTGGTCAAGTTGGAGATGTCAGCGACCTGAACTCAGAAAAGAAATACGGCCGTTGGGACTGCTCACATGAACACGGTCGCCGGAAACGAGATACTTGTGCTGGATGCAGCCAAGCGGTTCCCCCGAGCGCACATTTTCGGCCTCAACCCCGGCTTCGTCAAAACGAATATCCGTGGCAACCTCTTCGGGTCAAACAAGCTTCTCCTTCGGGTTATGGAATGGATGACGGGCTTCATGACTGTCAGCCCAGAGACCTATGCCGAACGTCTCACTCCGCTCCTTGTGTCTCCCGATCTCGAAGGCCACAGCGGTGCAATGTTCAATAATAAGGCCGAGGCTATCATTCCCACTCCAAAACTGACGGACGCGTCCTATGCTAGTGCTTTCCTGGCCGCTTCTGAAGCCTTGGTTTCTCGCGTAACTCGGAAGGAGCGTGCAAGAGGCTCATCGGAGTAGTGACCCAAATTTATTCGCGGTCGGTTAAGCAATCGACCGCTCGTTTGTTGATACGTGCGATGGCCGAATTTTGCAGGCTGCTCAGGCGGCCATGCGGCCTCCAAACCTGGTTACCCGGATGTCGCACAAATGTCGTATCGAAATCCAAATCGATTGAAGCTGTCGTGCGACGACCGCTATTGAGAAACGACGAGAATGACCGGTTCTGGCGCAACTGTCTCGTTCCGGCGCTCTGCGGGAACGACCTGTTTCTTACTCGGAGCGGGCCTACGCCGCCGGTACCAAGCGTTAGACTTCAACCACTAGCTAGCCCAATTCGCTGTGGATCACCTCGACTTCGTAGCCCATCTTGCGCAGCCGGTCCCCGACCTCCTCGGCCGCCGCGACTGAGCGGTGCCTGCCCCCGACGCAGCCGAAGGCGAGCGTGACGCCATCACCTTGACAGGAAAAGCCGACCGCATGGTCGACCAGCGCCATGAAGTCCCTGCCCGTGCGCACATAGTCCCTCACCACCTCGTCGAAGCCCGTCTTGTCGCGCAGATGCGCCAGTCTGTGCGGATTGGGCAGCGAGCGGCAGTCGAACACTTCCAGAGCCTTCGGCGGCCGGCGGTGCTTGTAGCCGAACGAAACGATCCTGATCATTTTTCAACCTCAAAAACCAGACCGATGCAGGC
The DNA here is from genome assembly GCA_963813315.1 of uncultured Alphaproteobacteria bacterium. Taxonomy (GTDB): domain Bacteria; phylum Pseudomonadota; class Alphaproteobacteria; order Rhizobiales; family Rhizobiaceae; genus CAWEYO01. The sequence continues at coordinate 13,726 of CAWEYO010000003.1, forward strand.
GTTGCATTGGCCGGCGGGCATCGGATCGCCGGGAACGGCACGCTCCTGGATGTGGTGGACATACGACCGGAAGCCATCCTCTTTCGTCGAGTCGTCGTCTTCACTCATTTCACCCCAAGCCCTCCATGGCCGTTGTTACCTGCCCGCAGTCTGACTGTGGGTCGGCGGGTGTCAAAAACCGGTCACAGGCCCCATGACAGCACGCGGGTCATGCGCGAGCGGTCCTGCTGTTCCGGGGTCGGCAGCGGATTCGTCGCGCATCCGGCGGGTCTGGGCGGCGTTGACTTCCTCGAGCGCCTCGAGTTCGTAGCCGAGGCGGTTCAACAGCCGCTCGATGATGCGGATGTCGCCCGAGGTCTGGCCGGCTTCGATGCGGCGCAGCGTCGAGCGGTTGACCTTGGCGGCGGAGGCAAGCGTGCGCTGCGAGATCTGCTGTTCCTCGCGCAGGCTGCGGATCAGATTACCCCAGAAATTGTTGCCGCTGTTGCCGCTCACCCGCCCTCCCGGCCTCCTACTCGATGTCGTGCTCGAAGGTCTGGCTGGTCAGAAGCGCCCTGGTGGCCAGCATCACCGTGCGGGCGGTAGCGTTCTCGACGCCGATCTGGTGAATGATCTTGCGTACCCCGCGCTTCTTGGCGTGGTCGCAGAGCGCTGCGAACAGCTCTTTGTAGATGCCGCGGCGGCGGCTCGACGGCTCGACATAGGCCAGCGTCACCACCAGTGCGCCGAGCTGCGGCACCTGATCCCAGGCAATCACGCCAACAATCTCGTTCTCGGCAACGGCTGCGTAATAGACCTCGTTGCTCCAGCTGACCGGGCTGGCGCCGAGACGCTCCGGCGTATGCCCGTCCTGCACCAGCTCATTGTAGCCTTCAGCCAATAGAGCAAAGGCGTCCGTCGCGGACGCCTGCTTGCTGTAGTACACCTTCACTGTCGACATCAATCCCTCCTGGCGATGCGCGAAATTTCGATCTGCAATTAATTGCATACCCGGACGCGGAGCTCAACAGGCTTTCCTGTTGATTTCCGGGTCCGAGTTGCGTTGTACACGGCTTAGGCGTCGATGCCGGCGAAGTCTTCGGCGGAGAGCAGCGCGTCGGGCTCCGGCAGGTCCGCGTCTACCCAGTTCGGCTTCTTCGCGGTCTTGGCGCCTTTGAGATTGAGCTTCACCAGCTGGTCGAGGCGGACCTTGCTGCGACTGAACTTCCCTTGAACCTCGATGTTCGGCTTCTCGGCGTCGGCCTTCAGGTACTCGACCATGTAGCGGCTGTACCAGGCTGACTTCTCGAGGTCGCTCAGCTCGCCTTTCTCGCTGTGCCGGGACAGGTACTTCGGCGCGTTGCCCTTGCAGAAGCCGATCATCTCGTCGCGGGTCATCCAGGCTTCGAGTACCTTGATCGTCTCATACGGGTTTTCAGCTCCGCCATCATGCTGCGGACGGTCAATCGAACTCATTTTCTCTTCTTTCTCTGTTGTCTGTGCCCGACACCCCTCCTGGGCGTCAGTGCAAGGTGCCGCCTTGTATGGCCGGCTTGGGCTCCTGCGGCTCGCCGTCCTCGTCCTCTTCGTCCTCGTCGAGGGCGTCGGTGACAAGGTCGTACATCAGCTGGCAAATGCTCGTGGGATCGAGATTGCTGACGACGGTGACGTCGGTCTCTTCGGTCGTGGTCGGCATGCCGATCAAAATGAAACCGCCGTCCGGGTACGACCCGTCGAGCCGGCTCAGGAGCCTTTGCAGGGCTTCACTCAGCGGTTTCTTGGCCATAGCACCCCCCATCGGGATTTGCAATTGATTGCAGTCAGCTTAGCGGAAATACGAAGCGGGGCAAGGGGGCTCCGCTTCGCTGGCATTGTCAGGCAACCAGTGCCGGACGGTCATCATCGTCCAGATAGTTGTAAAGGTCGAACGCGTCGGGGTCGCTCGCGCATCCTCCGCAGAACGGCTCGACCAGGTCGGAGAGACAGGTGATCGGGGCTGCCATCACCCAGTCGATGCGTTTGCCGACGCAACGCAGGAAATCCTCATCGGTACCGGCGGGCACCTGCATGCCCGCAAAGGCGGGCTTGAGTATGGACGCCCGCTGGACGAACAGGCTTTCCGTGAAGTCGATCGGCTTCTCGGGATGCACCCGGAACATCAGGAACTCGTGCGTCGCGTTCTCCCGGTGCTTGACGACATCCTGCTGCCCGGTCAGCGTGCAGCCAGTGATCAGGAACTCGTCAAAGCGGCCGCGGATGCCCGGCAGGCGCAGCCCCCAGGCGGCGACCATCTGGCCTTCAATGCCCTCAATGACATCGCGTCTGGACTGCTTCTTACCGCCCAGAGTGAGCGCGCTGTGGTTCGGCGAGTGGTAGACTTCGTGCAGCATTTTTTGAAAATCGCCCCTCCTTGGGCAAGTCAGATAGGTCAGACAATCTGTCCTGTTATTCAACTTTCTTTACCGTCCGAAAAAATTCTGTCGAGGGGTTTTTAGGGTGCTTGGCAACTATCGGGTCCAAGTTTGGACCTAAATTAACCGGGCTACATTTTCTCGCCGGCCAGCGCGAACTTCACCGTGGTGTCGCGGGCGCGCAGGTCGGGATCGTGATCGTAACGGTGATCGTCATGGGGATCATGACCGTGATGGTGATCGTGATCGTCATCGAAATGATCCCAGAGATGCTCGGCCGGACTTTCGATCCATTCCTGCAGCGAGTAGTCGAACGGCGCGGTTGACCACCTGTTGATGTCCTCCACCTTGTCCGTATCGAGTACCAGCCAAGCAGCCATCCACCCAGCAGCCGCAAGGGGGAGAAGACGAGTAGCCCGCATAGCCTTCGACACCACTTCCGCGAGCGGGGAAGGATTGAGGGCTTTCGCCTTCTCGCGTGCTTCGAGGAGATCGTCAGCAACCTTCAGGCACTTGTCGAAGAACTCGGTGGTCGCTGCGGTCTCGGTCCCGTAGAGGCGCTGCACCGAGCGTCGGTTGTCGAGCTCATCCTTGACCGTCTTGAACTCGAAGCCGTGCTCCTCAAGTTCCTTGAGCTGGTGGAGAACCTTCCCCTTCGACCACCCCAGAAACGACATCAAGGTCTTGACGTCGGCGGGCTTGCCTTCGTACTCGCAGCGCCGGATCTTGAAGGCAACCCTGGATGCGTCTTCCGACATCTCGCGATTTTCGAGCAGGGCAAAGAAGCTGTCGATGGCGATCAGCAGCGCCAGCCGGTCGGCTTTTTGGAACGCAGTAACATTGGGCATGGAACGGCCCCCGGTTTCTTTGTGTTTCGGATTTGAAAAAAGACTGAAGCGGCGGCCACCCCGGCCTGCTCGCTGTCGGTGGCTCATGTGTCCCTGCAACAGTGTCAAATCAATCGGCGAACGTGGTCGTTTCGACCTTCTGGAGCGCCTCGGCGATACGGGCCTTGAGTTTTTCATCGTCGAGCGCCGCGACACTTCGGCTCAGCCTGGCGCCAAGCGCGATCAGATACGCGACCCCGTCGAGGTATCTGTCGATGATGTAGTCTTGGTCGAGATGCCCCGCCGGCGTGAAATGGACGTTCTCCCGGCCGATCTTCTCAGAGAGCGAAACACCGCTCTTGGCGAGCCGCTTTAAGGCACGCTCTGCCACCTTCCGGTCGACGTCGGCTCTGTCCGCGATCTCGACCGTGTTGAGAAGCTCGCCCTTCAGGAACGCCTCGCGGACAATCAGCATGACGATGGCCTGCTCCGCCTTCAGCCCGTAGATCTGGCCGACACGGGCGACCCTTTCCCGAACGCCGAGCGTGCCGCTGATCGCCTCGAGCAGCAGCTTCTGCAGCGGCGTGAGCTGCTTCTCCTTATTCTTCTTCTTGGGTGAAGCAGGCATGAGCACGCACCTAACTGGCCTTAACACATTCAGGGGGACGATGTTCCGAAGGCTCGACAACGTGACTCGGCCAAGCTAGTGGTGAAAACCTGACGCTTGGTACCCGACGCGTAGGGCAGCTCAGGGTGGTTAGCGGGCTTCTGGTTATTTGTCACACCGACAAAGCGGCGCGTAAGTTGTGCCCAACCTCACTTCTGCGTAACGGCGGCTCATGCTATTCTGAAGAACCTGGGGTGGAAATTTTGTAGCATGGCAAAGCTCGTCTTCGGATTGAACCAGTCCCTGGACGGCTACGTCGACCACCTGGAATTGCCGCCACCTGGTCCCGCGCTTTTTCGTCACTTCACCGAGTGGGTACGCGACCTGACCGGCAGTGTATACGGTCGCCGCTTGTACGAGCTAATGCGTTATTGGGACGAAGACCGTCCGGAGTGGGGCGCGGAGGAACAAGACTTCGCGGCGGCGTGGCGGAACCAACCGAAGTGGGTCGTTTCGCGCTCGTTGAAGTCAGTCGGGCCCAACTCCACACTTGTCGAGGATGACATCGAGGCGGTGATACGTGGGCTGAAGGCTCAGCTCGTTGGGGAGATCGAAGTTGGCGGACCAGACTTGGCGCGAAGCCTGACCGACCTTGGTCTTATTGATGAGTATCGACTCTACTTCCGCCCCGTCGTGCTTGGTCGCGGCAAGCCATTCTTCGCTGGCCCCCGGCCGCCGCTCCGCCTTGTGGCCAGCGATTTAATCGGCGAGGACGCGATTAGGTTGACGTACGTTCCTGCTTGATCGCGCAACTCTCCGGACGGGCTGCGCCGACCCGTCAGGTCCGCATTGGGTCCAGGCCGTGTAAAAACGCGCCGCCTAAGCCAGAGAGTAGAATTTCGTTCTCGGAGAACATCGCGTGAAGCCTCCGGACAGCATCCGCATTCTCATTTTACATCAAACCAGGAACGACATTCTCAAGGTCCGCGTCGGCGCCGCCTCGGTCGGTTCTTGCCGTCCACCGGTACCAAGTGTCAGACTTTCTCCACTAGGTTCCGCGCGGCTCACGGAGGAGCCGGCAGCTCTGATCTTTTGCAACTGATTGCCCCGCCGGTATTCCGCCGCAATTCCTCGGCTCCCGCCGGCTTTCCGCCGGGATATAAGGTTCTTGAACTGGATGAAACGGAACGAACAAAACTGGAAGTGCTTGATTTCTCTGGATTTTCTGGAAACTTCGTTCTTTCGGGACGATGGGGTCGCAGGTTCAAATCCTGCCACTCCGACCAGAAAGATCAAAGACTTAGCAATTCCAGAGAACCCTCGCCCCACAAAACCCCACAGAAATCCTTACTGGCACGCGGCGATCTTACCGGCGCCGGCCGGGTCGATCTCAACCGCATAGCCATCGCCGCCCGCGCTCCGGATCGTGTAGCCGATTGTCATCCCCGCGCATGACGGCTCTGAACCCGCCGGGATCGCGAACCTCGCCTTGTCGCAGGCAATCGACCGCCGAAGATCGGCCTACCGCGTCGTCACCATCACGTTGACTGCCCAGCCGCCGCCGTCGGCGAGCCGGACGGTATATGGAACGGTCGTCGCGTCGTAATTCCGTGGCATCCTGGAACCGTCCTTCATCGACATCATGAAGTAGCCCGAATATTCCATCGGGAGGGCCCTCGGCAGGCGATCATGAAGGCGCGCGTTTCGGTTCACCGAGACTTCAAGATCGGTGAGATTGACGATCGCATCTACAGCGCATTCCTCGAGCATCTCGGCCGGGCCGTGTACGGCGGCATCTACGAGCCCGGTCACAGGACTGCCGACGCCGATGGTTTCCGCGGCGATGTGCTGGAACTCGTGCGCGGCCTCAACGCGCCGCTTGTTCGCTACCCCGGCGGCAATTTCGTTTCCAACTACGACTGGCTGGACGGCGTCGGACCGAGGGACCAGCGCCCTGTGCGGCTCGACTATGCCTGGAAGACCACGGAGACCAACGCGGTTGGCACGGACGAATTCATCCGCTGGTGCCGGAAGGCGGGCACCGAGCCGATGCTGGCCGTGAACCTTGGCTCCAGAGGGTTCTCCGAGGCCACAACGTCTACATTTCCTTCGACGAGTGGAACGTCTGGTATCACTCGCGCAAGAGGGGCGTGAGCGACGGCGAAGGCGTCAATTGGGCGAAATCGCCGAGCCTACTGGAGGACGTCTACAATTTCGAGGACGTGCTGCTGGTGGGTTGCGCCCTCAACACGTTCATCCGCAGCTCCGACCGCGTGAAGGTGGCCTGCATCGCGCAACTCGTCAACGTGATTGCCCCAATCATGACGGTGACCGGTGGCCCGGCATGGAAGCAAACCACCTACTACCCCTATCAGTATGCTTCGCTCTACGGCCGCGGCGACGCTCTCCAGGTGGCAGTCGAAGTGTCGACCTATGACGCGAAGGTGGCCAACGAAGTACCCTATCTCGATGTCGCCGCCGTCCGGAGTCGTGACGGAACGACCGTCGCCTTCTTCATGGTCAATCGCCATCCGGACGAGGTGATGGAGACGGAGATCGACATGGCCGGATTCGCTCCAAGCGAGATCGCGGAGCATGCGACTATCGCTGACCTGGATCTGACTGCTACCAACACATCTGCCAATCAGGACCGGATAAAGCCGCAGAAGGGCCGCGGCGTATCGGTCGCTGACGGCAGGGTGAGCGGGCAGCCTTGCCGGCGCGCTCATACCATCTGGTGCGCGTGAGCATCTCACGGGGGCTCGTACGTCACCATCAGGAGAGAGATCCGGAATGGAACAGGGAGGAAGGATGAATGCGCACGCTACGAACGCTGGCACTTGCGCTCGGCGGGCTGGCAGTCGGTCCCCAGGCTCAGGCAGCGGAGGACTTCCTTGCGGGGATCCCGCGCAACGAGGTCCTCATCGCCGAAAATCCTGAGGGTACCATCAAGAACGCAGACTGGTTCAACATCTGGACGGTGAACCAGGGCGGCTGGTCGACCGGCCTCCAGCAGCTCTGTCTGGACACGCTCTGGTACATCGACCCCGATCATGGACTCAACGGACAGGTCTGGGACAACTCGCTCGCCGCCGACAAGCCGCAGTACAACAAGGACTTCACCGAGATGACGGTGAAGCTCCGTCCTGGCATCATGTGGAGCGACGGGGTCGAGTTCACCGCTGACGACGTGATCTACACTGTCGAGACGCAGGCCAAGAACCTGGCGATGGTCTGGGGCGCGAAGTTCGCGGCAAACGTCGACAGCGTCACGGCACCGGACAAGGGCACCGTCGTCTTCAAACTGAAGAAGCCAAATTCGCGCTTTCATTCGATCTTCACGGTCAGATGGAACGCGGCCTGGATCATGCCGAAACACGTCTTCGAGAAGCAGAGCGACCCGTCAAAGTTCAACTTCAACCAGCCGGTCTGTCTCGGGCCATACACATTGAAAAGTTTCGACCCAAATGGCGCCTGGTACATCTGGCAAAAGCGCGACGATTGGCAGAAGACAACGCTCGCCCGCTTCGGCGAGCCCGGTCCGAAATACGTCGCTTACATTGACCCGGGTCCGCCCGACAAACGCGTGATCCTGCAGCAAAACCACCAACTCGACATCATCCACGACACCTCGCCGGAAGGCGTGTTCGCGCTGATCAAGTCTTCGCCGACCTCGCATGGCTGGTTCAAGGGCTTCCCTTACGCCCATCCGGATCCGACGCTGCCGATGGTCATCTTCAACAACCAGCTCGACAAGTTTAAAGACCCGGATGTGCGCTGGGCGCTCGCGTTGCTCCTGGACATCAAGGCGATCGACATGGCCTCATATCGCGGCGCAGCGACGATCTCGGCTATTCCGATCCCGCCAACCGGCACGCATCCGCAATTCTACTTCGATCCGATGCAGGATTGGCTGCAGAGCTTCGAGATCGATACCGGCAAGCAGAAGATCAAGCCGTATGACCCGACCGTCGCGCAGCAGGTCGCGGACATGCTGCGTCCTTCATTGGGCGATCAGATCCCGTCCGACCCGAAGGCGATTGAGGCGGCGTTCGGCCTTGGCTGGTGGAAGCAAGATCCCGATGCGGCAGCCGAGCTTCTCGAGAAGGCCGGCATGAAAAAGGTCAGCGGCAAATGGATGCTGCCGAACGGTGAGCCCTTTACCATCAAGATATCGACTGAGGGCGACCTACGTCCGGTGATGACACGGGCCGGGTCGATGATTGCCCAGCAGTGGACTCAGGCTGGCATCCCAACCACTATCGACACCACTCCAGGCGTCATGTGGCAGAACCAGCAGGCTGGCAACTTCGAGGCGTCGATGGCGTGGAGCGTGGAGACGTGGGGCGGTCATCCGGACCTGTCGTTCTTCCTCGACTCCTGGCACTCGCAGTTCGTGGCAAAAGCCGGCGAGCGACAGCCGGAACGGAACTGGCAGCGCTGGTCCGATCCTGAGCTCGACAAGATCATCGAGCAGATTCGCACAATCGACTTCGATGACCCCAAAGGCATTGAGCTCGGCAAGGATTTCATCAAGCTGTTCGTCAAGAACCTGCCGACGATCCCGCTCATGTCCTACAATGTATTCACGGTCATGGATACGACGTACTGGACAGGATACCCGAGCGCCGAGACCGACCCCTACACGGATCCGGTGCCGAACTGGGCCAACACGAAGTACATGATGGTGAAGTTGAAGCCGACTGGCGCCAAGGCGGCGAACTGACAAGACTCGGCGAGGTGAACTGGCTCCTCGCCGGTTCACCTCTGAAGCAAATCGGACGCCATGCGATCCTACGCTCTGTACGCTTTGAGACGGTTCGGGCAGTTCGTGCTTGTCGTCTTTATCGGCATCAACATCGCGTTTTTCGTCACGCACGCGACGCCAATTGATCCGGTCGAGAACGCGATCGCGCAGCTGTCGCAGACGGGTCATTCCGATCCGCAAGCCGTCGAGATGACCCGTCAGGCGCTTAGGCAGCTTTACGGGCTGCAAGGGAGCCTGTGGGAACAGTATGCGAGCTTCTGGACGCGCGTGATGGCTGGCGATTTTGGGCCGTCACTGTCTGCGTTTCCGACGCCCGTCTCGACCCTGATCGGCCGTGCCTTGCCATGGACGATCGGGCTGCTCACAGTCTCCACGCTCATCTCGTGGGGTCTCGGTAATCTGCTCGGAGGCCTTGCAGGTTACTATCGGCGCAACCTCGCGCTCCGCTTCGTCGGCGTGATCGCATCCGGCCTTCAGCCAATACCCAACTACGTGATGGCTTTTGTCGTGCTCGTGCTCTTCGGCTTCGTGTGGCCCATCCTGCCGATCACCGGATCGTCACAGATCAACCTGCCACGTGGATTTACCTGGGCCTACATCATGAGCGTGATCGTGCACGGCATCCTGCCGGTCCTCTCGCTTGTGCTGGTCGGTACCGGTGCTTGGTTCGTCGGCATGCGAGCCTTGGTGTCGAATATTGTCACGGAGGACTACGTCACCTACGCCGAACTTGGTGGCGTCGACAGGCGCCGTATCCTCGTAAAGTACGTCATGCGCAATGCGCTCGCGCCACAGGTGACGGGGCTCGCTCTCTCTCTCGGCCTCATTTTCAACGGCGCGGTGATAACGGAGGTAGTCTTCGGGTATCCCGGGATAGGCAACCTGCTCGTGTCCGGCGTCTATGCGGGCGACTACAGCCTGGTGATCGGCATTGCTTCGGCATCGATCTTCGCAGTCGCCTTCGCGGCCTTGCTGATCGATCTCATCCAGCCGCTCCTCGATCCGCGCGTCACGGTGGCGTGAGCGGCGATGCTCAGCGCGTTCCGCGACCTCTTCCACTACAATCGCGAATTCGCGATCGGCGCGATCCTGATACTGATCGTGCTCTGCATGGCGGTAGCGTCGTTCTTCTCGCCGTACCAGCCGGAGTTGCAGTACGTCGTGCCCTTCGATGTGCCCCCGTCCTGGGAATATCCGTTCGGCACGAACTCGCGAGGGCAGGACGTCTTCTGGCAACTCACCTTCGCAATCCGCAACAGTCTCTTCTTTGGCGTTACCGTGGCTATCTTGAGCCGCTTCATCTCGCTCGTCGTCGGCCTCACTGCCGGTTATATAGGCGGATTCGTGGACCGGGTGCTCATGACGATCAACGACACCTTCGTGGTATTCCCGCCCTTTCCGATCCTGGTGCTCGTCTATTTCGTCTTCAAGGACCACATGTCGTGGCAGATTCTGGCGATCGCCATGGCTTCGCTCGGCTGGCCGTATGATGCTCGGCTGATCCGGTCGGTTGCCCTCAGCCTCAGGACGCGCGAGTTCACCACACAGAGCTTGTTTTCGGGCATGAGCTTGCGGCAGATCCTCATGGAGGAGCACCTGCCTTACGTGCTGCCGATCGTGTTCTCGACGACGATGAACAACATAAACTGGTCGATCGGCTTGGAAGTGACCCTGTCGGTGATAGGCTTCACCAACATCGAGACGCCGACGATCGGGACAATGATCTATTGGGCAAACCAGCACACTGCGCTGGTGGCGGGCGTGTGGTGGTGGGTGGCGTTCCCGGTGGGGCTGGTCATCATGACCTTCATCGGCCTTTATCTCCTCGCCGTTTCGATGAACGAATATATCGATCCACGCAGCCGCCTGACGCGGATGGGGGCCTGAGGCCGTGGACGATATCCTTACGGTGACGAACCTCCGCGCCTATTATCAGATGAAGTATTTCGGCACCGACCGCGAGGTACGTGCGGTTGATGACATCTCGCTGTCAGTGCGCCGCAACGAAATCTATGGGCTCGCTGGTGAGTCGAGCAGTGGCAAGTCGACACTGATCAAGACGATTGTCGGGGCAATCCGGCCGCCGCTCAATGTGCTCGGCGGCTCCGTGGTCTTCCGCTTCCGCGACCAGACCGCCGACATCTACAAGATGGACCAGGCGGATCTCGCCGCGATCCGTTGGAAGCACCTGTCCTACATTATGCAGGGCTCGATGAGCGTGCTCAATCCGGTTCGGCGGGTTCGCACCGCGTTTGACGATTTTGCGTTCCGCCACCTGGGACTAAGGCGTTCCAAATTCACCGACGCGGTTGTCTTGCATCTCGAAAAACTGAGGCTGCCAGCGAGTGTGCTCGAAGCCTATCCACACCAGCTTTCGGGCGGCATGCGGCAGCGCGTGACCATCGCGCTTGCGACGATCTGCGCGCCCGAGGTGATCGTCGCCGACGAACCGACCACGGCGCTCGATGTCGTCGTCCAGCGCGATGTCCTCACCATGATCCGCGAGGTTCAGCGCCGGCTTGGCTCGTCCTTCATTTTCGTCACACATGACATGGCGGTCCACGCCAACGTCTCCGACCGGATCGGCATTATCTACGCAGGGCGTCTGGTTGAGGAAGGTGAAACAGTTGAGGTCTTCCGACGCCCCCGGCATCCCTACACGGTCCATCTCATTGAGAGCCTCCCAAGGATCGGTGATGTCACCCCCAAAAGAGGCCTGCGCGGGGCGCCCCCAAACCTGGCCGAGCCGCCGCCGGGCTGCCGCTTCCACCCTCGTTGTCCGAGGGCTATCGACCGCTGCCGTCTTGAAAGGCCCGCACTGACTGTCATGCCGAACGGCCACAGGTTCGCCTGTTTTGTGGCCGAGCAGGAGCTGAGGCAGTGAGCGAAGCGCTTCTCGAGCTCGATCATGTGTCGAAGACGTTCACAGTTGGCGGCTTGCTCTCCCGGCATGTCGTAGAGGCCGTAAAGGAAGTGAGCTTCTCGCTCGACGCGGAGCGGCCAGAGATCTTCTCGATCATCGGCGAGTCGGGAAGCGGCAAGACGACGATTGCTCGTATGATCCTCGGGCTGATCCAGCCAACCTCCGGCAACATCCGTTTTCGTGGCAGCGATGTAGACCGCATCCATTCGCGGCGCGCACGCCTTGCCTTTATGGCAAGGGTGCAACCGGTCATCCAGAACCCGTTCGAGGCATTCAATCCGTTGAAACGCGTCGATCGTTACCTGTTCGTGAGCGCGGCGCGTTTCGCCGGCGCCAATACTATCAGGGCGCGGCAACAATGCGCAGACGAGGCGCTCACGAAGGTCGGCCTGTCGCTTGCCGAGGTCGGCGGGCGCTTTCCTCACGAATTGTCCGGCGGTCAGCTTCAGCGGGTGGCCATCGCCAGGGCGCTTGTCTCATCGCCGGGCTTGATCGTGGCCGACGAGCCAGTGTCGATGGTCGATGCGTCGCTGCGCATGTCAATCGTCAACCTGTTCAAGCGGCTTCGCGACGAGCTCAACGTCTCGATCATCTACATCACGCATGACCTCGCGACTGCGTTCTACATCAGCGATCGGGTGACCATCATGCAGCGCGGCAGGGTGGTAGAGGCCGGTCCGGCGCGCGAGGTCCTAACACACCCGAAGCAACCTTATTCGATTCTGCTCAAGGATTCGGTACTGTCCCCCGACGATGTCGGTCGCGAAAGGATCGCGGAGGAAGCCATCCCGACGTTGCCGAAGCGCGACGGCTGACGTCGCTGCGGTGGATATCACGATATAGACACTGAAGCTATGCGGGGGCGTCGCAGCTCGTGAAAAGCACTCCCCTGATGTGGCTCAGTCGCTCCATCGCGGCGCGCAGCCTGAGATTGCGGTCTCGGCGGGAGTACACGGTCCATCGCATCCTCCAAAGGTTCAGCCATCCTACTGAAAGGCCGAAACCGCAAATCCGAGCAGTTGAACGCTGTAAATTTCACATCCACATCGCAGCCGTACCGATTACCATTTGTTAATTTGCCTTTGTCTTGCAAGTCGAATAGTTACCGTCTCCGGAAAATATAAACGATGCCGGCGACAGTACATAACTGTGTATTGGCTCGATATTTGCCGAAAGAAGAACTTTTAAGTGAAGCAAAATATTGTTATATAGAAAGACAATAAATTGCCAAACAATAAAGCAAAACTAAACGATATTGATCGCCTAAAAAATGTGTCAAAGAATATATCTGACATGGGGCATCTAACCGAAAAGTATGGCATCCAAGAAAAACTTACGAAGCCACAGAAAGGTGCGACTGACTCTCGTAAGAAAAAAGAAATACCAACAAAATGAGCAGGCGCCGCTATCTGGTACGCGCCATCGCGCACTCTCCCATGTTCTCCGGCACCATATGGGCTTATGCCTGCAGCAAACTCGCCTCGGCCGAACTTCTGTTCGAGCGGGAGCGCATTAACGGCGAGTTTAATGTCCTTGAGCTGCTCGACCGACAAGATCGCGACGAACGCACAGGAGAATATCGTGTACTGCGATCCGCGACAGGCAATAGCCTGCCCGCGAGCGGAACAAGACACTAACGTGATCCGGCCCAAATCATTGCAAATCATTCCCCGGACCCGCCGACCTGATCCATCGCGCCGAACACGCGACAGGAGCAAATAATAATAGTCATCTTGATCTTCTTGCGCTCATTGACCTGGGCCTGTCAGAATGGGATGATTTTTCCAAATGGACCCGGTTGAAAAGTCAGACCCTCCAGAGGCATCAGCGCCGCCGAGACAACATGAGCGGCGTCGCTGGCCGCGCTCACCCGTCGCTCGAGCATGTCAAACCGCTGTCACCTCCGGCGCTTCAACCGCTAAGTCTTTCCACCCGCGATCTGCCGGCCGCTTCGCAACTTGCCGCCTGGCAGGCGCTCATGGAACCGCTTGTCGCGATTAGCCTGCCGGCTGGCCTCGTTCCCGCTGATGGTTTCCCCGCCGACCACACAGCCTGGAACCTGGGCGGCATGCTCGTGGTCCAACAAAGCGTTCCAGCGCACGGCTACATCCGCTCCGCAGAAAAGATAAGGTCCAGTTCGGTAGACCATTGGTGTCTCGTCGTGTTGCGAAACGGCAGGACTTGGACCGAGGTTGACGGACGCGTTGCAGAAGGACGCCCGGGAAGCGTCGAATTCCGGTCGCTTGGCCACGCTTTTCGCGGGCGGAGTACCGATAGTGAAAGTGTTTGCCTTTATCTGCCAAGGGATCGGTTTGCTCGCCTTTCCTCAGCTATGGATGCGAGAAACAACGCCATTCTCTCCGGGAATTTCGCAGATCTCCTGACAGACTACGTTAACATCGTCGTCGAGAGATTATCCAGTCTTACTATCGAAGATCTATCCCCCGTTGTGCAGGCCACGAGCGACATTATCACTGCTGCTCTCGCAGGCGGGGGAAACGGCGACGTCGCGTCGGCACAACTTTCCAACCTTGCGGTAGTGGAACGTGCGAGGCGATATGTTCAGAATCATCTCAACGTTGCAACTCTGACCCCAGATGATATTTCCCGCGCTGTCGGCGTCTCTCGCACGCGCCTCTACAAGCTGTTCGAACCAAGCGGTGGCGTTCTTGCTTACGTTCAGAAGCGTCGGTTGATGGCAGCCCATGACGCGCTTGGCGATCCGACAGAAGAACGCCTCATTGTCGATATTGCCGAGGCATGTGGGTTCAGCTCGGCGGCGAACTTCAGCAGGGCGTTTAGCAAGGAATTTGGCTACAGCCCCCGCGAAGCACGCAGCGCGTTGGCCACTACTCGCCATGCGGGAGCAAAGTCACACGCAGCGCGCCGAGCAAGCTCCTCGTTTGACGAGTGGCTCAAAATGCTTGGAACCTAGAGCAGCGGACGCTTTACGAATTAACGCTGCCGCTCTATCTCTTTGTTTGAGCATCGGATTTTCCCGAAACCGGTTCCCACGATGTTCGGGTCCGAAATGCCATCCAACGGACGAAATTTCGGCACGGCCCCTCCCGGGTCAATGGGCATACCACCGAAGCGCCGAGGCTCAATCAGCAGATACTCACGATGCAATACAGAAAGATATGTATTGTGAGACAAGTTTCTGGATTCGAGGATAACGACACCATTCCACTCGGCAGCTATATATCGCGTGGGTTGGGTGGGGGTCGGTACAGGCGGCGGCATCCAAGATGAGTAGCCGCCGCCTGCGCCACATCAGCCAGCATTGGCAGCCGCGCCCGAAAGGCGTCCGCCGCTCTAGGCAGACCGGCCTTTTGCAACGCTGTGCCAAGCACTGACATCAACTCCGCACGAAACAATTCCATCCGTACGAATCCACTGACCGTAAAGCTTGGCACGATTTCCTGGAGCTGCTGCGCGATCAAGGATCGGACGCGTTGCCGTCCTTCAAAGGCGGCGTCGTGCGGCCCAATGGCAAGCCATTCGCCAACGATGACGAAAACTGGGACTGACTCTGTGAAAGGGCGATCAAGGCGCGAGTCTGCTTCACATGTGCACTCTCTGCATCGTCGGCGGCTTTACGCGCTAAGCGTTGCATCTCTTCGACCCAAGCCGTCCATTCCTGTGAGTTGATATCGGCCGGCTCGCTGCTATAGGCCGGCACATTGCCTATGGCGGCACGTTCAATATCAGTGCGTTGATACCGGGGCCTCGCCTTGCCAGACCCCTTGACCGAATTCACCCCGTGTCGCTTGCACCAGTGATAGAATGCTGTCCGGCTAAGGCCGACGATGCGCGCCGCCTCGTTTACGGAAACCGTCAAACTGACGTGCATGTGAACCTCCCCGTCGTTGTTGGGCAACCATGGTTTATGGTTCACGAACCCTGCGCAATTCCAACAAAAGTGGAGGGCAGGCTACTCGTCAAATTGGGAAGAAATGGAATTAGCACCCTGCTATTTGCTGGCAAATAGTACACAGCGAACAATCCCAAGGATTGACCACGGATCAGATTCGAAGAAATGGAGAGGTGCAGACTAAAAGCGATGACCGCCGTCGAATCGAATTGTATAGAGGTTGACGGGAAAACCGTCGCCTACCGCCAAGCAGGGCAGGGTCAGGCCCTGGTCCTCCTTCACGGATCCCTTACCCATTCCCGATGCTGGAGACACCAGCTATCGCATCTATCGGATCAGTTCCGGGTGATCGCTTGGGATGCGCCCGGCGC
Organism: uncultured Alphaproteobacteria bacterium; assembly: GCA_963813315.1. Taxonomy (GTDB): domain Bacteria; phylum Pseudomonadota; class Alphaproteobacteria; order Rhizobiales; family Rhizobiaceae; genus CAWEYO01. The sequence goes on from CAWEYO010000003.1 coordinate 29,486, forward strand.
GGGATCGTCCTCGGACCCGCCTGACACATTTACGACGGCAAACTATGCCCACAGCTTGGCAGCGTTTCTGGACGCCGTCGGGATTGAGCGGGCGCATGTCCTGGGCATGTCGTGGGGCGGCATTTTGGCGCAAGAGTTCTACCGCCGATACCCCGAACGTTTCCGCTCCCTCGTTCTGGCAGGCACCTATGCTGGCTGGAGGGGCTCGCTCCCCGAGGCGATCTGGAAGGACCGACTGGCGTCTTGTCTTCAAGATGCCAGCGGGCCGCCGGAGGCCCTGGTCGCCAAGATCTTGCCCGGCGTGTTCACCGACGACGCCCCGCAACACTTGCGGGAGGAACTTACCGCCATCCTCTCAGAGTTCCATCCGGTCGGCGTCCGCCTCATGTCGCGTTCGGCCGCTGAGATCGACACCAGAACTCTGCTGCCGAGCGTTGATGTAGCTACACTGTTGCTGTGGGGCGTGGATGATCGTCGCAGTCCGCTTCATGTCGCGGAGCAGCTTCATGCGGCGATTCCGGGCGCAACGCTTGCGATCATCCCCCATGCCGGGCACTTGAGCAACATGGAGCAACCCGATGTGTTCAATGGCCACGTTCGTCGCTTCTGCCTGTCGACTAACTCGCGGCAGTAGCCGAGCTGTCAAGCAAGAGCGCCTTCTTGAGGATGCGATCACGCTCATTGCCCGGCAGCGGGGGGCTGAGGCGCTGTAGCCCTTATGTGATCCCCAGGTCAAACTTTCTCGGAAAATTCAGACCCCCGTTGGCGAATCCTGCTACGCTGTTTGCATGAAAGTCGATGGGAAGTGTCTTTGCGGGTACCTCAGCTATGAAGCGGATGTCGATCCAGATTTGGTCTTGATTTGCAACTGTACGGATTGCCAAGTTCTCTCTGGCTCGGCGTTCCGCGTCACTGTCCCTGTGGTTGACGGGCAATTCAAATTTCGCACAGGCGCACCAAAGACGTACGTCAAAGTCGCTGCCAGTGGCGTCAGACGCGCCTTGGCGTTCTGCCCCGAGTGCGGGACCTCGATCTATTCGAATGCGGTGGAAGGCGAACAGGGCTATTTCGGATTGCGAGTGGGGTCACTGAACCAGCGTGCCTCACTTGTTCCCCGCGCCCAATACTGGTGTCAGTCAGCCCAGCCGTGGATCGACCACATTGGAGACTTTCCCAAGTTCGACGGCGACGGCGACCTCAGCTAGGCGGACCCCAGGCCAATGGCGATGAAGCCGGGTTCACGGTCATGGCGCGCTGTGCACGATCAAGAAAGGCCCGCTCATTTTTGCAGAGAAGGGCGGTGGGCGATCTTCCCAGGTTCGCGGGTGAGGGTTGCAAATTTCAGGTAGGTTTCGGGAGGGTAAGGTTCCGTGCAATGATGCTCAGCTCACAGCGTGGGCTTTGGGAAACTTCAAGCTACCGTTCAAGATTTGCGTTTCGATGTCCGGCAGCGCCTCACCTCACGCGCTGTTGCGTCAGCGCGCAGAAATGCGAGCCGTCGGTCATGGGCCCCCCTCCGTCTCGTCGCTGATCGGGAACAAAAAGCCTACCTGCGCCGATGTCCACCCCGGCGTCGTCGCGTTGCAGCGAAGCTGCCATGGAGGCCGGGCAGCCAACTGACATCTCGGCGGGCGAGCCTAGAGTAGCTTGTCCTACGGGGCGCATTCTCGATCTCGTGATTTACGGATGACGCTTCACCAGCGCGCCGATCGCGGCAAGCTCGGCATTGGTCACATAGGTATCTCGTGTGGTGGCGTCCGCTTCATCCTCTCGATGATCGAACGAGGCACGCCGTAAGCGCGCAGCGCGCGAGTAACCCTATGGGTGGCTTCCAGGGATGGGGTCGCCTTCGCGTAGTCCTCGCCGACCCAAGCTTGGTGCAGACCGACAGCGCCAGACTCGACAATGAAAAGCCGACCACGCCACGCCGACAAGGCAACGACGGCACAACCGCTCAGGCATTTGGTCCGGACCAGTACCGGCATGCCGTATTCATGCACAATCCGGGCAATGCCGAGCGACGCATCCATATCGCCGCCGCTCGAACTCAGCATCATGAACCCCGGAAATCTGTCCTCGATGAGCGCATTGCCGAGCAAGCTGGCGACGCGCCGATCGTCTCCGGGCTTGATATCACCTGCCAGTGCCAAGGCGTAGACCGTCTGACCGTTCTCCCGGCCGAACGGAGCGACTTCCACGCTGGCCGCGCGAGCGGTAGTTGCAAGTGCCACAAGTGCCAGCGTCGCCAGGGATTTCTTCATCATTGCGGTCACCATACAGCGAGATGCTCGCGCAGGAAGTAGGCTGTTGAGGGCATTCGCTCCTGTATTTACACGTTCAGTTCAAAATTCGGGGACGCGGCGTCGCTCTGCGCTCGCGGCAACTGCGCGCATGGCCCACCGTCGACGGCTGCCTTAGACGCTGTTGGCTTTGGCCGCGTGTGCGCTGCCATCGTTGTCGTCGTAGAGCAGCGAGATGGTCGTCGTCACTAGCGGGACGCTCGGCGCGGCGACATCCGGGAAGCTTGCTGCGCTGGCTGCCCCGGCCGCGTCGACGCTCTGCGCGCTCCCGACGTCGCCGCCGCCCGGCGCGGTGTCAAGCAACGCAACAAGATCGATCGCTTCGCCCTGATCGCCGTGATAATCCGCAATGAGATCCGCGACGCCAATTCCAGCGAATGCGTCGGCGTCGATGACAACAGCGTCACCGCCATTGGACGCATCACCAATGCCGGATGTATCCGACGCACCTGCGTCAACATTTCCGTCGAGCGCTGCTCCGCCGATATCGCCGCTCGGGGCAACGTCAACCAGAGCTGTGAGATCGATCACGTCGCCCTGGTCGTCATTGTCGCCGGCAACAACGTCCGTAGCACCGGGATCAGAGAGCGCGGCGGGGTCGATGCCAACGGTGCCGCCGGTATTGGCCGCATCGTCGCCGTCAGACGCATCAGGTGCAATTGCTCCGAGAACTCGTATCGAGTGCCACCTCGACATAGGAGCCGGTCGAGCCGTCCGTGTGGTGGAACGTGCCTTCGCCAATGATCGACTGTCCGTCGATGGAGTAGTCAACCACATGCGTGGTGGCCGAGATGCCCTCAATTCCGTTCTCGCCAAAGCTCGAAAGCTCCCCTTCGTCACTCACGCCGTCAGCGTCCGCATCCTTCCAGATCACCAGATTTGCGAAGGCCTGATCGTCGGAGTCGATCATATCGTCGCCGTTGCTGTCTAGGGAAGCAAGAGCCGCGGAGCCGGTCGCAAAGCTGCCGCCACCGAAGTCCGGCGTGAACAACTCGCTGCCGTCTTCGATCTTGCCCGAACCATCGAGGTCATAAGCGAGGATGCCGTCGTTCGACGTGTTCCAGGCGATCTGGTCGGGATTGCCGTCGGCGTTGATGTCGAACTGGACGCCATCGCCGAGGGACGAGAACTTGTACCCGTTGTGGTCGAGGTCGATGACAATGGGATCGACCGCGCCGCCGATCAGCGTGTTGAGATTGGTCAGCGTCACGCCTTGAAGTTCAACCAGGGTTCCATTGCCGCTGTTGTCGCCTCCCTGGCGATAGATGAACGTATGGTCGGTCCCATCGATGGTCGCGGTAAAGGCGATCGTGGCGCCAGCCGCGCCAATATCGGTCCCTTGCAGATATTGCACAGCGGCTGCAACGTTTGCGATCGAAGTCAGCGTCAGCGCCGTGGTGAAACTGTCTGTACCGTAGAAGGTCGCCATTCCATTTGTGACGGAATGCGATTCGACCGTGTTGCCGCCGATCGTTAGACCAGAGTCGCTTCCATCCACGTTGCCGCTAGTGGCCGCAACCACTGTGCCGAGGTCGAGTTTGTCCTGGGCAACGTTGAAATCACCGATCACGTCAAAGCCGGCAAGTGTGCCTGAATCGCCGCTGCCCCCAGTGGTGCCCGACAATTCGCTGCCAGCAATGACGAATGTATCATTGTCCAGCCCGCCGAGGAGAAGGTCGGCCCCGGTTCCGCCACTCAAATTGTCGTTGCCGTGCCCGCCGATCAGCGTGTCGTTGCCGGCGCCGCCGTTCAGCGTATCGAACCCTTCGCGACCTGCAAGGACATTAGCTGAGGTATTGCCCGTCAGGTTATCGTTAAAGTCCGTGCCGATGATGTTCAGGACTCCCGCTCCTGCCGTCTGGTTAACGCCGACGCCGAGCCCCGAATTGTCGGTCGTCGCCGATCCGGCCGCCAGCAGGTCGATGCTGAGCGAGCTGAGCGAGGAGTCCCCATCCATGTCAGTCAAGCTCAGGTCGAGATCGAGCTTTACGGAGGGAATATTAGTCGTCGTGGTCACGAAGGCGAAATCTCCGATGTCGAAGTTTTCGCCGTCCAGATACGGGCGGGTACCATTGATCGACCGCGCATTCTCGATCTCAATCCGATTGTAGCCGGTCCCCGACGCGGTCACGCAGATCGTGTCGTTCAGGTCAAGGCCGGTGACCAGGTAGCCGCCGTTGCCGTCGGTAATAAGACTGCTGAGAATGAGGCTCACCCCATTGACACTGATGCCGGTAATGGTCTCGAGCTGGTCGTCGTTCGCCAATGCCGCAGCGTCAGCCGCCAAGTTCGTGTTCGGATCATCGTTGTCCGCGCCATAAATTCGTACCCATGTCTCGATCGAATCAGGCGGCGGGCTGCCGCCCACCTGGACAATTTTGAACTGGAAATTGTTGGCGTTGTAGTGAGTCGAATAGTCGTAGGTGTTGTTGTTGCTTCCGGAAACCGTGAGGTCGTTGACGAAGTCGATGCGCAGGCTTTCGCCGTCGTTCATCGAGTTGTTTGCCACACCGATACCGGTCGAACTCGCGGAAACCGCCTCGCCGCTTGCCGCGTTGTCCGATCCATTCGCGGATCGTTTGTACCCGGAAAACAGCAGGTCCTGCGTTGTGCCCGGGGCGTCCAGGGCCTTGAACTGCTGGGAGTTCGACCCGAGGGCCGAGAAGTTGTCGACGGTTGTGATCTGCGTGGCGCCAATGGCCGAGAACACGTCAACCCGATAGTGGTCATCGCTGGTGCCGAGGCCGCCGTCCGGCTGCAGGGTGACCTGGAATATCTTGGTGCCGGTGTTCAGTCCCCCGGTCCACGCCTCGAGCCTGTCAGGCGTCAAAGCGTTGTTGTCGTTATCAACCAGGAACAGTTGAACAAGCTGGCCGCCGGCGCTGAGGATGGCCGTTGATCCATTGACAATGCCGGTCGCCGTTTGCCCGTTCGTGATGTTGGCGAAGGCAATCCTTCCGACCTGGTCGGCGCCGACGTTGTTGTCGATGTTTGCGTCGTAGTCGAGGTCGTACGTTGCGTTGCTTCCAGGGGTATTGACCAGAACAGCTTCCTCGGGCGCGAGCCCGATCGGCGCGTCATCATCAACCGTGAGCTGGAGCGAACCAGAGGCGGTGTCGCCGTCACCGTCGGTCAACTGATAGCCGAGGTTGACGGTGATGTCGTTCTCATTGCCCCCAGCGGCATGCAGCAGCGGCTTCACCAGAGTGGCCACATAAGTGCCGGTCGCGAGATCGGTGACATTGATCGTCATGAGCGTTCCGCGCGCCGACGAGATCGTTAGCACCTGGGTTGCGCCGTTCCAGATCGACGTGACCGACTCAGTGCCGAGCGTGCTCGGTCCGGTCATCACAAGTGACTGCACCCCGTCGGCGCCTGCTGCGTAGCCGAGGCTTCCGCCGGTGCTGGTCAGCGTCCCCGCGGCGTCGCCGGTCCCGCCGACAATACCAGCGGTCAGACCCTCGTCGTCCAGGATGTCGGCATCGACGACGTTCACCGCGTTCGGCACGTCGTCGACGATGTCAATGGTGATGGCGGCCGTCGGCGATGACACCGTGCCGTCCGACACGCTCAGCGTGAAAATGTCATGCTCGATCCCGGCACCGTCCGTCGTCGGGCTAGTCAGTTCGTAGCTATAGCTCGCAACCCCGGTCGCCGCATCATAGGCGGTGACCGTCAGCGTGCCATGGGCGCCGGCGAATACATGCCCGACGAGGCTGCCGATCGCAACCGTGTCAGAGTTGAGGGTCACCGACTGGAGGTCGTCCAGCCTGTCCGCGTCCGACAGAGTGAACGTGCCGGTCGCCGTCTCGCTGGCGGATGCCGCGTCCGAGCCGGCCGGCAAGCCGGCCTCGAACACCTGGTCGTTGGCGCCGCCATTGCCCTGATCGACGGTCACCGTCGGCGCATCGTTGCTGCCGGTGATGGTGAAGCTGACCGTGTCGGTGGCGGTCGCCCCCTGGCTGTCGGTCGCCGTCACCGTGTAGGAGAAGGTGATCGTCTCGCCGGCCGACAGGAAGTCGAGGTTGGCGTCGTTGACCGCGTAGCTCCACGGCGTGCTGCCAGGCGCCGCCGCGTCCGCGACGCCGGTCGAGAACCCCGCCACCAGCGCCGCCGCCAGGCCCGCGTCGATGCTGCCGCCGCTCCACACCGGGGCGCCGTTCGCGGCAAAGGTGATGTCCACCACGTCGTTGGTGTCGATGTCGCCGAAGTCGACCGTGCCGGTCTGGCTGAGGTCCTGCGCGCTGGCATCGATCGCCTCGCTGAAGGCCGAGGCCGTCGAGGCGTCCACCGTCGGCGCATCGTTGCTGCCGGTGATGGTGAAGCTGACCGTGTCGGTGGCGGTCGCCCCCTGGCTGTCGGTCGCCGTCACCGTGTAGGAGAAGGTGATCGTCTCGCCGGCCGACAGGAAGTCGAGGTTGGCGTCGTTGACCGCGTAGCTCCACGGCGTGCTGCCAGGCGCCGCCGCGTCCGCGACGCCGGTCGAGAACCCCGCCACCAGCGCCGCCGCCAGACCCGCGTCGATGCTGCCGCCGCTCCACACCGGGGCGCCGTTCGCGGCAAAGGTGATGTCCACCACGTCGTTGGTGTCGATGTCGCCGAAGTCGACCGTGCCGGTCTGGCTGAGGTCCTGGGCGCTGGCATCGATCGCCTCGCTGAAGGCCGAGGCCGTCGAGGCGTCCACCGTCGGCGCATCGTTGCTGCCGGTGATGGTGAAGCTGACCGTGTCGGTGGCGGTCGCCCCCTGGCTGTCGGTCGCCGTCACCGTGTAGGAGAAGGTGATCGTCTCGCCGGCCGACAGGAAGTCGAGGTTGGCGTCGTTGACCGCGTAGCTCCACGGCGTGCTGCCAGGCGCCGCCGCGTCCGCGACGCCGGTCGAGAACCCCGCCACCAGCGCCGCCGCCAGGCCCGCGTCGATGCTGCCGCCGCTCCACACCGGGGCGCCGTTCGCGGCAAAGGTGATGTCCACCACGTCGTTGGTGTCGATGTCGCCGAAGTCGACCGTGCCGGTCTGGCTGAGGTCCTGGGCGCTGGCATCGATCGCCTCGCTGAAGGCCGAGGCCGTCGAGGCGTCCACCGTCGGCGCATCGTTGCTGCCGGTGATGGTGATCGTCAGGGTCGCCGGCGCGCCGTCGCCATCGCCATCATTCAGCGAGTAGCTGAACTTCTCCTTCAGCGTCTCGCCCGCCGACAGCCCCTGCACATCCGCACGGCTGTTGTCGAGCTGGTAGGAATAGCCGCCCGATGCATCCACCGTCAGCGTGCCGTAGAGGCCCGCAACCGTGCTGCCCGCCGCACCCGCCCAGGCGATCGAGCCGAAGCCGTCCGCACCAAGGGTGTCGGCCACGCCGTCCGTCGCATTGGCGTCGTTGCCGCCGTCAACAGCCGTCACCACATTGCCCGTCGCGACCAGCGCAGCGTCTTCACCGACACTGTCGGCATCGTCGCGAGCCAGCGGCACATCGTCGACGATGGCGATGGTGATGCTGGCCGGCGGCGAGGACACCGTGCCGTCCGACACGCGCAGCGTGAACACGTCCGTCTCGGCGCCGGCACCGTCTGCCGTCGGGCTGGTCAGCTGGTAGCTGTAGCTTGCAACCCCGGTGAGGCTGTTATAGGCCGTCACCGTCATCGTGCCATGGGCGCCGGTGAAGACATGCCCAGCGAGATCGCCGAGGGCCACCGTGACGCCGTTGATCGTCACGCCGGCCACATCGTCCAGCCCATCCGGGTCGGACAGCCTGAACGTGCCGGTCGCGAACTCCCTGTTGGCCGCCGCGTCCGAACCGGCCGGCAAGTCGGCCTCGAACACCTGGTCATTGGCACCCGACGGGTTGCCGCTGTTGACCGTCACCACCGGCGTGTCGTTGCTGCCGGTAATGGTGATCGTCAGCGTCGCCGTATCGGTGTCGCCGTCGGCGTCGCGCATCGTGTAGGTGAATGTCTCGGTCAGCGTCTCACCGGTATCCAGCCTCTGCACTGCCGGATCGGCGGTTTGGAGCAGGTACGAGTAGCCGCCCGCCTGATCGACCGTCAGCGTGCCGTAGCTCGCCGCCGTGCCCGCCCAGCCGACAAAGCTCGCCGGCCCGTCAGCGCCAGGCTGATCGTTGGCCAGCACGTTGCCCGCAATCGGCGCAACCGAATCTTCGTCGACGCTTGCGGGATCATTCAGCGAGACTGGAACGTCGTCGCCGACTTCAAGATTTTCGCCTACAAGCCGCGTCTCGGCGAGCGAATCGAAGCTGAGCGCTGTCGGCGGCAGTAGATCGGAGAGGTCGAACGGATCTCCGATCGGCCCTGCAGGAACGCCAAAGTTGCCGCCCGAGCTGCTCGCTGCATCCGGTCCGACGGAGATTGATCCATCGAGGCCAAAGGCGACATCAATGCCGCTCGCCTCCAGCGCCGCTAGCAGCGCGATTCGCGGCACTTCTACCTCGCCGATCAAAAATGTCGGGACGTTCAGCGCGGCATTCTTGATGGTGATCAGAGTCCCATCTGTCTGTTCGAGAATGATGTCGGATCCATTGACCCTTATGTTTTCGACCGAGAACTCCCGCTGGCAGGCGAACGATGTTATTGGCGTCGGCAGCGTAATCGGCTGGAACCGCGCCTACCTGAATTGCGGCTTGATCGACCTGCGCTGGGTCGCCTGCATCCACCGGAACGGGTTCGCCCGTTTCCGGTTGCGTGGGGTCGTTTCCGGCCTGGGCAACCAGGTCGGGTTGCGTCGCTGACGTTTGCTTGCTTGGCGAAGCGTCCGGCTCCTCATTCAAGGAAGACGGATTAGCGCGCGTGTCGAGATGGTCGCCCATGGTATTTTCCCCCTAAGCCGTAGCGAGGAAAAGCAGAGCGCTGGATAGATTTCAATCTCGTGGAAACAAATCCATATACGGGGTTATATCAGTTCGGCAAATTATTTAGCTCTGGTTAACTTTACGGACTTCGTGAACGAGGCCGCCCCGGCCAATCAGCCCCAGCGAACATTCAGTCAGGCTCTTACGAAAGGCCGTCGCCGGATCGCCCGCGATTGGTCCGGGTGCGCGTTCAGGCAGGCTTCGAGGCCGGTTCGTGTCGGCGCGCGGCGGAGAGTACGGTGGGCGCGCTTACTCCGATGCTTCAGGCCGTCAGCCTGAATTTCGTCGGGTCCAAGGCAGCTGCCATCAAGGTTTGGGTGTATTCTTCGCGCGGACTGTCGAAAATCGCGTCGGTAGGGCCCTCCTCCACGATCTTTCCCTGCTTCATCACGATCAGGTAGTCCGCCATCGCGCGTACCACCGCCAGATCGTGGCTGATGAAGAGATAGGAGAGGTCATGATCCTTCTGCAGTGTGCGCAACAGCTCCACGATCTGTTTTTGCACCGAGCGGTCGAGCGCCGAAGTCGGCTCGTCCAGCACCACGATCTTCGGTTTCAGGATCATGGCGCGCGCGATCGCTATTCGCTGCCGTTGCCCGCCGGAGAATTCATGCGGATAGCGATTGCGCATGATCGGGTCGAGGCCGACTTCTTCGAGCGCTGTGCAGGCGCGCCGGTCGCGCTCCTTGCCTGACAGTGACGCCTCGTGGACCAGAAGTCCCTCGGTAACGATCTGGCCGACCGTCATGCGAGGCGAGAGCGAGCCGAAAGGATCCTGGAATACCAATTGCAGTTCCCGCCGCAGCGGGCGCATGTCGCGGCGATCGGCTTTCGAAATGTCACGGCTTTCGAAACGGATCGTGCCCGTGCTGTCGAGAAGGCGCAGCAGCGCACGGCCCAACGTCGATTTCCCCGATCCCAATTCTCCGACGATGCCTATCGTCTGGCCTTTCCTCAGGGCCAGATTGATGCGGTCGACTGCCCGCAAGGTCAACGGCTCGCCGGCGAGGAATCCTCCTCCGATCTTGAAAACAACCTCCACGTCCTTGCCTTGCAACAAAATGGGCGCGCTCGGCGGCGGCGGGGCCTTCCTGCCGGTCGGTTCGGCGGCCAGCAGCATCCTGGTGTACGGGTGCGCCGGCGCGGAGAACACGGCTTCGGTGGCGCCCTCTTCCACGACCTCACCCTGCCTCATCACGTAGACCCGGTCGGCAAACCGACGAACGATGCCGAGATCGTGCGTGATGAAGAGGATCGCCATACCGAGCTTGCGCTGCAGCTCCGCGAGCAGAGTTAGAATCTGCGCCTGAATGGTGACGTCGAGCGCCGTCGTCGGTTCGTCGGCGATCAGAATGTCCGGATCGTTGGCCAGCGCCATGGCAATCATGACGCGCTGGCGCTGGCCACCCGACATCTCATAGGGATACGACTTCATGCGCCGCTCGGGGTCGGGAATCTTGACCAGCTTCAGGAGCTTGAGCGCCTCCTCGCGCGCTTGGGCGGCGCCGAGGCGGCGATGCCGCCTGATCGGCTCCATCAATTGGTTGCCGATCGTATAGAGCGGATCGAGCGAGGTCATCGGCTCCTGAAAGATCATCGTGATCTTGCGGCCTCGCACCTGGTTGAGTTGCGGCTTGGTCAGCGCAAGGAGATTGCGGCCCCGATAATCCGCAACGCCGGTTGCCTCGCCGTTCGATGCCAGCAGCCGCATCGCCGCCATCATCGTCTGGCTCTTGCCCGACCCGGACTCGCCCACGATCGCGACAGTCTCGCCCGCGCTTACCTGTAGGCTGATGCCCTTCACCGCATCGACAACGCCATCGAGCGTGCGGAAGCGAACGCGAAGGTCTCTGACATCGAGGACGGTTTCCGGGGTACCCATAAGCTATCGATCCTTGGGGTCGAGCGCATCGCGCAGGCCGTCGCCGATGAAATTCAGCGCAAACAGCGTGGAAACCAGAAAGAACGCCGGGTACAGAAGCAGCCAGTTCGCCGTACCGATGTTCTTGGCGCCGGCTGAGATCAGCACGCCCCAGCTTGTCATCGGTTCCTGTACGCCAAGGCCGAGGAACGATAGGAAGCTTTCAAGCAGGATGACCTGGGGCACCAGCAAAGTCATGTAAATCACCACCGGGCCAAGCAGGTTCGGGATGACATGTCGGCGGACGATGCCGCGGGGCGTGACCCCCATTGCTTCCGCCGCCTGAACGAATTCCTGCCGGCGCAGCGACAACGCCTGACCGCGCACGATGCGGGCCATGTCCAGCCACAGCACCGCGCCGACAGCGAGGAACATCAGGATGAAATTGCGCCCGAAGAAGACCACCAGCATGATCACGAAGAAGATGAACGGAAGCGAATAGAGGACGTCGACGATGCGCATCATGACTTCGTCGGTCTTGCCGCCCATAAAGCCCGCCGTCGCTCCATAGATGACGCCGATGACGACCGCCACGACGCCCGCAAGCAGGCCGATTGCAAGCGATACCCGGCCCGCCGTCAGTGTTCGTGACAGAAGATCGCGGCCTGTGTTGTCCGTGCCGAACAGGAAATACTGCTGCTTGATTGACGCGCTCATGGTCATTTCAAGTCCGTCCGGCGAAATGCTTTCCACTTTGGCGTTGTCAAACGTGTCGGAACGGTCGAGGTAGCGGATATTGCGTTCATCGACTTTCCTGGAGGATTTCACTGTAACGAACACGCGATCCCCCTCCTGACGCCATTCCTTGATATCGACGCGCATGCGCTTCACCGCGTCGGACAGCGCGGTCTCAATCATCTCGGGCTTAGGATAGGGCGAAAGGCTTGGCGCCGTGCGCACATAGTCGGGATAGATCGTGGTGTAGAGATGCGGCACGAAATAGGGCCCGACCACGCAGATCGCCCCCATGAAGACCAGATAGTAAAGGCTGATCATCGCGGCTTTGTTCGCCTTGAGCCGCGCCCAGGCGTCGCCCCAAAGGGAACGACCCACGACCGGCTTGGCGCTCGGGGTATTGGAGGCGGCGGCGACGTCAGTCATAGCGCACCCTCGGATCAATGACAGCGTACAGGATGTCGACGATGAGGTTGAAGACGATCGTGAACAACGCGATGACGACAACCGTCCCCATCACCAGCGTGTAGTCGCGATTGAGCGCGGCCTCGACGAAATAGCGGCCGACGCCAGGAATGGAGAAAATCGTTTCGACGATCACCGATCCCGTAAGCAATGCCGCCGCGGCAGGACCGGCGAAAGACACGATCGGCAGGATAGCCCCCCGCAAAGCGTGCTTCACCACCACCGACCAATCGGACAGGCCAAGGGCCCGCGCGGTCCGTATATGGTGAGAACGCAGCGACTCGATCATCGAGCCACGCATAAGGCGGGCGACGACCGCCATTTGCGGCAGGGCTAGCGTGAGGATCGGGCCGATCTTGTTGACCAAGGCCCCATCGCCCCAGCCGCCGATCGGCAGAAGTTTCCATGTCAGGCCGAACAGAAGCTGGATCACCGGCGCAATGACGAAGGTCGGGATGGTGCTGCCCGCGGTCGCAAGGGCGATGACGGTATAGTCGCCGGCCCTGTTCTGATTGAGGGCAGCAATGATGCCGAGCGTACTCCCGATCGTGAGGGCCAGGATCAGGGCGGAAGTGCCGAGCTGAATCGAAATCGGAAGGCCGCTGGCAAACAGCTCCGTAACGGTGAAATCGGGCAGATTGTAGCTCGGCCCGAAATTGCCGTGCAGAAGGTTCTTCAGGTAGTTGGCGTATTGAAGCCAGAGCGGATCACCGAGACCGAATTGCGCTTCCAGATTGGCTTTGACTTCGGGGCTCAGACCGCGTTCCTGATTGAACGGCCCGCCGGGTGCAATTCGGATCAGGAAGAACGCAATCGTGACGATCACGAAAAGCGTGGGAATAGCGGTCAGAAGCCGCCGCATGACGTAGAGCAACATCGACGCCGTACTCCGCTGCGCTCGATGATTGCCGCCGCCCTGCCTGAGCGGCGGCAATCGATTTCGCTATTCAGCTTTGCTGATGAAGCGGGTCGGATGCACGTCCATGACATTGTCCTCGAAGCCGGACAGCTTCGGCGAGACGATGTTGTGATAGCTGTAGTAGAGCAACGGTATGTTACCGACTTCATCAATCACGACGCGTTCAGCCTCGCTTAGCAGCTTGAACCTCTCTTCCGGCTTTCCGCCGGCAGCCGTCGCCTGGTCCATCAGCTCTTCGAACTTCGGGCTGTTGAAGTCGGAGTAGTTGTGCCCGTCTTCTTTGCGCGAAATGACGAGGAAGTTTTCCGGATCCCCATAGTCGGCGATCCACCCGGCGCGTGCGACGTCGAAATCGCCCTTCTGCTCCAGATGGCCGTAGTGGGTCTTGGTGTCGGTGTTCAGCAGTGTCACCTCCACGCCCAGCGGCTTCAACTGCTCCTGGATTGCGACCGCCGTGTTCTTGTGGTTCTCCGACGTATTGTAGCGGATTTCCATCTTGAGGGGCTTGTCCGGCGTGTAGCCAAGCTTTTCGAGGATCTTCTTTGCTTCATCCTCACGGTCGATCTGCGACTTGTCGGCAAAGGACGCAGCCGACGTCTGGTAGCCTTCAATGCCGGGCGGCACCATCGAGTACGCGGGGAACATCGAGTTGCCCCATACTTTCTCGGCCAGGAAATCGCGGTCAATCGCCATGGAGATCGCGTTGCGAAGCTCCACATTCGACCAGGGTTCCTTGTTGGTCTTGATCGCGTAGTAATACGTGCCGAGATACGGTGCGACATGAATCTGGTCGCCGAACTTGGCTTTAAGCTCGGTCAACTGCTCGGTTGGGAGATCGTCATAGCTGTCGAGTTCACCGGCCTCGTAGCGCTTCATCGCCGACGAACGATCCTCAGTCGGAATATAGTTGACGACATCGATCTTCACGTTCGCCGCATCATAAAACTTGGGATTCTTGACCAGCTTGATGTGATCGTTGGGTACGAATTCGGCAAGCGTATAGGCCCCGTTGGAAACGAGATTGCCCGGCTTGATCCACTCTGCCCCGAGCTTCTCGATCGATGCCTTGTTCACCGGATAGGTCGACTGGTGAGACAGCATTTCGAGGAAATAGGGCGTGGGCGCCTTGAGCGTGATCTCCAGCGTCGAAGCGTCGACCGCCTTCACGCCGAGCTCCTCAGGCTTGGCCTTGCCCGTGTTCACTTCCTTGGCATTCTTGATGACGTGAAGCATCTCGGCATACTCGGCTGCCGTGGCCGGATCCTGCATGCGCTGGAGGGAGTAGACGAAGTCATCGGCCGTAACCGGGCTTCCGTCGGACCATGTTGCGCCCTGTCGCATCTTGAACGTGTAGACAAGCCCATCGTCCGATACGGTCCAGCTCTCAGCCGCACCGGGAATGAGTTCGGCCTTGGCGTCCTGCACCAACAGGCCCTGGAAAAGATCGCGTATGATGTTCGCTTCATAGATCGTAGAGGTCTTGTGCGGGATCAAGAGATTCCGGGTCGGCCGCGCTGCCGCGATTGTAGACGACTTCGGCAAAAGCCGGCGTCACGAACGCGCCTCCCGCCACAACCAAACTCGTCGCGAGCATCGTCGCGCTGAGGAATTTTCTTATCATGAGGTTCACTCCCATATTTCCTGCCGGCCGTGGCCGGGGCTGCGCGATTATCAACTTAGAGCTTGCCAAGGCAACAACATTTCATTGCAAAAACGGTCATCCGGCCTGCTCTACATGCTGACCCAAGGTCACGCTTCAATCCGCGCGAAGAAAAAACCCAAGCCCGGCATAACGACCGTGGGGCCGTCGGCCACAACCGCGCTTCCGGGCAAATCGATGCGATGAAAGCGCCCGATGCTTTCCGGCAACAGCCAGTTCGCCGGTTCGCTCGAAAAATTGAAGACGCAAAGCAGCGCTTCGTCGTCCGACGTTCTTGTGAACGCAAGAACGTCCTCACCGGCCTCGAGGAAGGCGATCGACCCGTCCACCAGTGCCCGGTGCTCTTTTCGGAACGCCAGCACCTGTCGATAGTGCGCAAGTACGGAACCGGGATCGGCATTTTGCCCATCGACAGCGCGTAACCTATGGGCTTCCGGCACAGGCAGCCATGGCCTGTCGGCCGAGAAGCCGCCATTCGGCTGCGCTGCTTCCCAAGCCATGGGCGTTCGGCAGCCATCCCTGCCCTTGTAACCCGGCCAGAAGCGGATGCCATAGGGGTCGCGCAAGTCTTCGAAGGTGAGTTCTGCCTCCGGCAGACCAAGCTCCTCGCCCTGGTAGAGACAGATGGAACCGCGCAGAGACGCCATCAACGCGATGGAGAACCTGGCGACCGTGTCCGCGTCGCCGCCGGGCCCGGTCCAGCGTGAAACGTGGCGCATCACATCGTGGTTGGAGAAGGCCCAGCAGATCCAGCCGTCGACAACGGCTGTCTCGAAGGCTTCCACGCATTTTCGGACATGCGCCGCCGAAAACTCAGGCCCTAGGAGGTCGAATGTGTAGCACATATGCAGTTTGTCGCCGCCTTGCGTGTATGCCGCAACCGTGCGCAGCGAACGCTCGCCGTCGCCCACTTCGCCCACAGACGTGCGAGCGCCATATTCGTTCAGCAGCGCGCGGAACCGCTTCAGGAAGCCGAGATTTTCCGGTTGGGTCTTGTCGTGGATATGGTCCTGATAGCCATAGGGATTGGTATCCGGAATGTCGTTCTCCTTGCCTCTGCGCATTGGTGGGTTGTCGCGCAACAGAGGATCGTGGAAATAGAAATTCACCGTGTCGAGGCGGAACCCATCGACACTGCGCTCCAGCCAGAAACGCACCGTCTCCAGCAGCGCGTCCTGCACCGCCGGATTGTGGAAGTTGAGATCGGGTTGGGAGGCGAGGAAATTGTGCAGATAGTATTGCTTGCGGGTTGAATCCCATTCCCAGGCCGGCCCGCCGAATATCGACAGCCAGTTGTTGGGCGCGGTCCCGTCAGGCTTCGGATCGGCCCAGACATACCAATCGGCTTTTTCGCTATCCCTGCTCTTGCGGCTTTCGACGAACCACGGATGCTGGTCCGACGTGTGGGAAAGCACCTGATCAATGATGACTTTAAGGCCGAGCCTGTGGGCCTCGGTGACCAGATCGTCGAAATCCCCGATCGTGCCGAACATCGGATCGACCGCGCAATAGTCGGAAACATCGTAACCCATGTCCGCCATGGGCGACTTGAAGAAAGGCGACAGCCAGATCGCATCGACGCCGAGCGAAGCGATGTGAGGAAGCCTCGCCGTGACGCCCGCCAGATCGCCGCTGCCGCCGCCGTTCGTATCCTGGAACGAGCGCGGATAGACCTGATAGATCGCCGCACCGCGCCACCAGTCCGCATTGGTCTTCGAGTTCATTTTTGAATTTCCTTGTGATCGTCACTTTGGGGCGCTTTCCGCTGCGCCACGAAAACAACAGTCCGGCCGGGCACGCGCCACGCACTTTCTCCTCCAAGCTGCTCAATCGCCTCATCTGCCGGCGGCAGGAGCACCCAGCCATATCCCGGCTGCATCGGCAGGGAAAACACGGTTCCTCGCCAGTCGCCATTGACGAGAACGGCAATGCGTTCGGCTCCGGCCGTCAGCACCATCGTCAGCCGATGGCGGCCGGGTTCGTTCCAGCCCGCGGCGGTGAGCTGACGGCCAGTTTCGGAGAGCCATTCGACATCAGGAAGGCCGGGCGCTTTAACGGAGGCAAGAAACGCAGGGTCGGACAGCGCCGGAAAATTCCTCCGCAACGCGGCCAATGCGACTACGTGCCGTTCAAGCGCGAGGTCGCGCCGCGACCAGTCGAGCCACGTCACGTCATTGTCCTGCGCATAGGCGTTGTTGTTGCCTTTTTGGGTGCGGCCAAATTCGTCGCCTGCCGTAAGCATGATCGTTCCTTTGGAGGCAAACAGCGTGGAAAGCAGCGCCAACAGGTCGCGGTGCCTGTCCTCCACGACCTGCGCATCGAGACTTTCACCTTCTATGCCATTGTTCCAGGACAGGTTGTCGTTGTGGCCGTCATGGTTGCGCTCGCCATTGGCCTCGTTGTGCTTGCGCTCATAGCGAACCAGGTCGGCGAGCGTCATGCCGTCATGCGCGGCTATGAAATTCACCGTTCGTGTGGAGTCACTTCCGCTCGACGCAAAGACATCCGATGAGCCGGCCAGCCGTGTCGCAAGACGGGCAATCATGCCTCGGTCGCCGCGCCAGAAACGTCGGACGTCGTCGCGATAGTGGTCGTTCCATTCGAGGAAAGGCGCACCGAATTTGCCGAGCTGGTAGCCGTCGGGGCCGACATCCCAGGGCTCGGCGATCAGTATCCGGTCGGAAATGACGGGATCCTTCCTGATCGCCTCCAGCAGGGGTGCGATCGGGTCAAAGCTGTCTTCACCGCGTCCAAGGATCGTCGCCAGATCGAAGCGAAAACCATCCACTCCGGCATAGGTCACGAAACTGCGCAGGCAATCGAGGACCATCTCACGCACCACCGGGTGCTGCGCGGCAACGGTATTTCCGGTTCCCGTGTGGTTTGTCAGTCTTCCCGGCTCTCCGGGAACGTGCCGGTAGTAGGCGATGCTGTCGAGGCCACGGAACGACAGTGTGGGACCGAGCTCGTCGCCTTCCCCCGTGTGGTTGAATACGAGATCGAGGATAACGCCGATGCCGGCTTCGTGGAGAACGGCGACCGTTTCGCGAAGTTCGGCGAACCCGCCCGGCGCGAGGCGCGGATCAAGCGCCATGAAGGTCACCGGATTGTACCCCCACGCATTTCGAAGACCGAGCGGCGGCAGATGCCGCTCATCGATAGACGCGGTCACGGGCATCAGCTCGATTGCCGCGACGCCGAGTTTCCTCAGATGTTCAATGATCGCCGGATGCGCCAGCGCGCCAATCGTGCCCCGCTGGAGTTCGGGCACGTCAGGATGCAGCTTCGTGAATGCACCAACGGCAATCTCGTAGATCAATCCGCCGCAACGGAAGACCGGCGCTTCGGGCGTCCGCGGAGTTGGCATCGCGGTGGCGATCGCCTTCGGCATCAGCAGTGCCGTATCGCCACCCTGGCCGCGACGCAACGCGAGGCGCGCGTCGTAGACATAGGGCCGATCGATCTCGACCGCGTAGGGATCCATCAGGAGTTTATCGGGATCGAAAAAGAGACCGCGCCCGGGATCGTATTGCCCCTCCGCGCGAAAGCCGTAGCGGACGCCGGAGTTCAGACCACGCGCGACGATCGCATGAACGCCATCGCCCGCCGGCGACAGTTCCAGCCGCGCGGTTTCACGGTCACCATCCCCGTCGAAGAGCGAAACCCAGACACGGCTTGCCGCGCCGGACCATACGGAGAACCGGATGCCTTCATCGCAAACGGCCGCGCCAAAGCGTGGAGCAGCGACATCACGCATAATGACTGTCATATCAAGTGATGACGCTCGGCTTGTCGCGGCCGGTGTGGCTTCTGATCCCGGCAATTGCGTCAGCGGCAGCGATCAAATCGGCAAGCGCCATCTGCGTTTCGAGTCCGTGATCGCCGTCGCGAGGTTGAAAGCGCTCGACGTAGACGCGAAGCGTCGCGCCTGATGTCCCTGTTCCGGACAGGCGGAATACCACGCGCGATCCGCCCTCGAACAAGACGCGAATACCCTGGTTCCGGCTGACGGAACCGTCTATCGGATCGTCATACTGGAAGTCGTCCGCCGCCGCGATCTTCATTCCAAGCACGCTGGTCCCCGGCAGCGCGCCGAGTTTTCCGCGCAAGCCGTCGATCAGCCGGTTCGCGGCCTCCGTTTCGACTGCTTCATAGTCGTGCCGGGAATAGTAGTTCCGGCCATAGGTCGCCCAATGCCCGGTAACGATCTCTTTGGCGCTTTCGCCGCGCGCTGCCAGAATGTTCAGCCAGAGCAGAACGGCCCATAGCCCATCCTTCTCGCGCACATGGTCGGATCCCGTGCCGGCGCTCTCCTCTCCGCAGATGGTGGCAAGGCCCGCGTCGAGCAGATTGCCGAAGAACTTCCAGCCCGTTGGCGTCTCGAACAGGCCGATGCCGAGACTTTCCGCGACACGGTCGGCCGCACCGCTGGTCGGCATCGAGCGCGCGATGCCTTTCAGTCCATTCCTGTAGCCGGGCGCCAAATGCGCATTGGCCGCGAGGATGGCAAGCGAGTCCGACGGAGTGACGAAAATACCCTTGCCGATGATGAGATTGCGGTCGCCGTCGCCATCGGACGCCGCCCCGAAATCCGGAGCGTCGTCGCTCATCATCTCGTCGTAGAGTTCCTTGGCATGGACAAGATTGGGATCAGGATGATGGCCGCCGAAATCGGGCAGCGGGATGGAATTGCGAGCCGTGCCCGCCGGCGCACCGAGCCGGCCTTCGAGTATCTCTTTCGCATACGGCCCCGTCACGGCATGCATTGCGTCGAAAGCCATGCGAAAACCGGAGGCAAACAGCCCGCGGATCGCCGCAAAATCGAACAGTTCTTCCATCAACTGCGCATAGTCGGCGACGGGATCGATGATCTTCACGGCCATGCCGCCCGCGTCGAGCGTGCCGACGTGATCGAGATCGACCGAGCCAATGTCGGCGATTCTGTAGCTGGTGATCACCCTTGAGCGCGCATAGATCGCATCGGTGATCTTTTCAGGCGCCGGTCCGCCATTGCCGATATTGTATTTGATGCCGAAATCCTCGTGCGGTCCGCCTGGGTTGTGGCTGGCCGACAGGATGATGCCGCCGAAGGCTTTGTATTTGCGTATGATATGCGAAGCCGCCGGCGTCGAGAGAATTCCGCCCTGCCCGACGATTACGCTGCCAAATCCGTTGGCTGCCGCCATTCTTATCGCGATCTGGATGACCTCGCGGTTGAAATAGCGCCCGTCGCCGCCGATCACCAGCGCCCTGCCTTCGAAGCCCTCGAGCGAGTCGAAAACCGACTGGATGAAATTCTCGGCATAGTTCGGTTGCTGGAATACCGGCACTTTCTTGCGCAGGCCGGACGTTCCGGGCTTCTGGTCGTCAAACGGTTTGGTATCGACGGTCCTTATCATGCGGTGGCGAGTCCCTTTGAAACGAGCCTTCGGTAGAGCCCGGCATATTTCGCAGCACTTCTGGCCCAGGAAACATCGGCTTTCATGCCCTGAACCTGCAGCGATTTCCAAGTGTTCGGCGCCTCATATATCGTCAATACCCGATGCACGGCATGAAGAAAGGCATCGACGCTTTCCGTGGCAAACTGAATGCCAGTCGCCACTCCCCCCGAGATTGCAGCCTCGTTGGCATCGATGACGGTATCGGCCAAGCCACCGGTGCGCGCGACGATCGGCACGCAGCCATAGCGCAGGCCGTAAAGCTGGGTCAGCCCGCAGGGCTCAAAGCGCGAGGGGATCACGATCGAATCGCTCCCGCCTTGCATCAGGTGCGAAAGCGCCTCGTCGTAGCCGATCACCACGCCGATGCGCCCGCGATGGCGCGCCGCTGCGGCCAGCATCGCGCCTTCCAGCGCCGGATCGCCGGCGCCGAGAACCGCGAGCCGCGCGCCCATGCCGACGATCGCATCGGCCGAAGCGGCGAGCACGTCCATTCCCTTCTGCCATGTAAGCCTGCTGACGACACACAGGATCGGCGTGTCGTCATTATCTAGGCCGAGGCGGTCCTCCAGTGCGCGCTTGTTGCTCTTGCGCGCCTTGAGAGTCCGGGCCGAGTAGTTTTCGACAAGATGCTGGTCCGATGCGGGGTTCCAGATATCCGTGTCGATGCCGTTGACGATGCCGTGAAGGTCGCCCGCGCGCAGGTTTAGGAGGCCGTCGAGTCCCATTCCGAATTCCGGCGTGCGGATTTCCTGAGCATAGGTCGGACTGACCGTCGTGATTGCAGACGCGGCCTGCAGGCCGGCCTTGAGGAACCCGATGCCGCCATAATATTCGACCCCGTCGAGCGCCATGGCATGCGGCGGCAGGCCCAGCGCCGGGAAGACCGTTGCGGGAAACTTCCCCTGGAATGCCAGATTGTGGACCGTCATCACTGTCGGCAACGCCGAGGCATTGCCGTAGCGCAAATAGGCCAGCGTCATCGCGGCCTGCCAATCATGCGCGTGAACGAGCCCCGGCGCGTAGCCCGGAAGCGCACCCGCCGCGATGTCGGCTCCGGCCTGGCTGAGCGCGGCAAATCGGAGGTGATTGTCCGGCCAGTCAGCCCCGGCCGCGTCCCCGTACGGCCCGCCAGGCCGGTCGAAAAGGTGCGGCGCGTCGAGGATGAACAGGTCGAGCCCCGCAACCTGGACGGAAATGACCGAAGCATGGCCGCCGTGAAGGTCGGCATAGTGATGAAGGGGTTTTTTCCTTTTTGCCTGGTTCATGACGGCCGGATAGCCGGGCACAAGCGTACGCACGTTCACGCCCTGCCCCGCGAGCGCCTGCGGCAAGGCGCCGGCAACGTCGGCAAGTCCCCCGGTCTTTACCAGCGGGAAGATCTCCGACGCCACCGACAGGACTTCCATGTTCACGCTTCCAGCCTGTCGATCATTTCCTGCGTGATCAGGCAGACGCCGCCCTCCGAGACGCGGAAGCGCTTCTGGTCCAGCTCGGGATCTTCGCCGACCACCAGTCCTTCGGGAATCTTGACCCCATGATCGATCACGACACGGGTCAGCCTCGCGTTGCGGCCAACGAAGCAGTCCGGAAGCACGACGGCCTCATCGAGGGAGGAGAAGGAATTGACGCGCGCCCCGGTGAATATGAGGCTGCGCCGAAGCGAGGCGCCCGAGATGATGCAGTCGCCGGAAACCAGCGACGAGATCGCGGACCCGCGCCTGCCTTCCTCATCGTGCACGAACTTCGCGGGCGGCTTGATCTCGGCATAGGTCCAGATCGGCCAGTCGCGGTCGTAGAGGTCGAGCTCCGGTGTAATGTCCGTCAGGTCGATATTGGTCTCCCAATAGGCATCGATGGTGCCGACGTCGCGCCAATAGGGCACGGCTTCGAAGCTCGACCGAACGCAGGATTTGGCGAAGCGATGTGCAATCGCCTTACCATGCTCCACGATATACGGAATGATATCCTTGCCGAAGTCGCGGCTCGAGCCGTCAACTGCCGCATCGCGGCGCAGCTGGTCCATCAGGAACTTGGTGTGGAAGACATATATCCCCATGGACGCAAGCGCAAAATCGGGCTTGTCAGGGATACCGGGCGGATCGGCCGGCTTCTCGATGAAGGAAATGATGTTGTCCTTGACGTCGACATGCATGACACCGAAACCGGTCGCTTCCATGCGCGGCACTTCGAGGCATCCGACGGTAACGTCCGCGCCGGCTTCCACGTGCTGGCGCAGCATCAACTCGTAGTCCATCTTGTAGATGTGGTCGCCGGCAAGGATGACCATGTATTCCGGGCCGTAGCTCTCGATGATGTCGATGTTCTGGAAGACCGCGTCGGCAGTACCCTCGTACCATTGGGTTTCCGAAACGCGTTGGCTCGCCGGCAGGATGTCGAAGCTCTCGTTTCGCTCCGGCCGCAGGAAGTTCCAGCCGCGCTGCAGGTGGCGGATAAGCGAATGCGCCTTGTACTGCGTGGCGACGCTTATGCGGCGTATGCCGGAATTCAAGGCATTCGAAAGGGCGAAATCGATGATGCGGGTCTTGCCGCCGAAATAGACGGCCGGCTTGGCGCGCTTGTCGGTCAATTCCTTCAGCCGGCTGCCGCGCCCGCCCGCCAGCACATAGGCCATCGCGTCGCGCGCCAGTGGCTGGTTTCTCTTGGCCTCCATGTATTCCTCCCAGGTCTGCTACTCGGCTACAAACTCAAGCATGATCGTCGCCAGAGGCGGCAGCACCACCACGGCCGCGATCCCGCCTCCCTCACGTTCCGCGACTGCATCGACGCGTCCGTCATTTCCCGTGCCGGTTCCGCCATAGTCGGACGAGTCCGTGTTCATGACCTCCCGCCACGTTCCCGCCTCGGGCAGCGGTACGCGATAGTTCTCGCGCTGGACCGGTGTGAAATTCGAAATCACCGCGACCGGATTGCCGCCGGGCGCCGTGCGCAGCCAGGCGAACACGGAATGCTCATGGTCATCGACGATAAGCCAGGAGAAGCCCTCGGGCTCGCAGTCCCGCGCATGGAGCGCCGGCCGTGAGCGGTAGAGGTAGTTGAGGTCGCGAACGAGCCGGCGCACCCCCCGATGCGGGGCGTGGTCGAGCAGATGCCAGTCCAGCGATCGCGCCTCGCTCCATTCGTCGCGCTGGGCAAACTCCTGTCCCATGAAGAGCAATTTCTTGCCTGGGTAACCCCACATGAATGCATAATAGGCGCGCAGGGTGGCAAACTTCTGCCAGTCGTCGCCAGCCATCTTGTTGAGCAGCGAGCTTTTCCCGTGCACCACTTCGTCGTGCGAAAGCGGCAGCACGAAGTTCTCGCTGAAAGCGTAGACCAGGCCGAAGGTGATCTCATTGTGGTGATGCTTCCGGTGGATGGGCTCGCGCGACAGATAGTCGAGCGTGTCGTGCATGAAGCCCATGTTCCACTTGAAGCCGAAGCCCAGACCGTCCTCGTCGACCGGTTGCGAAACGTTCGGCCACGAAGTCAACTCCTCGGCAATCGTCATGATGCCGGGATGCGCGCCGTAGACCGCCTTGTTCATGTCCTGCAGAAAGCTGACGGCTCCGAGGTTTTCGCGTCCCCCCTTCTCGTTGGGGATCCACTCGCCGTCTTTGCGCGAGTAGTCGAGATAAAGCATCGACGCCACCGCATCCACGCGCAGCCCGTCGAGGTGGTATTTCTCCGCCCAGAACAGCGCATTGTTGACAAGGTAGGAGACCACCTCGCGGCGGCCGAAATTGTAGATCGCCGTGTGCCAGTCCGGATGGAAGCCCTGACGCGGGTCGGCGTGCTCGTAGAGGGCCGTTCCATCGAACCTCACCAACCCGTGCTCGTCGACGGGGAAGTGCGCCGGCACCCAGTCAAGGATCACCCCGATGCCCGCCTGATGGGCTCCGTCGACGAAACGTGCAAAACCCTCAGGCTCGCCGAAACGCGCTGTCGGCGCGTACAGCCCCGTGGTCTGGTATCCCCACGACGGATCGTAGGGATGTTCGGTGACCGGAAGAAACTCGATGTGCGTGAAACCCATTTCCGTGACATAGGGGATCAGGCGGTTGCCGATCTCGTCCCATGACAGGAAGCCGCCGTCGTCGCCCTGCTGCCACGAGCCGGCATGCACTTCGTAAATCGAAATCGGCTCGCGGCGGTGGTTCGCGCCCTTCCAGAAGGCGCGATGCGCCTGATCCTGCCATTGATGGCCCATCGGCGCGCTGGTCACGGAGGCGGTCGCCGGCCGCAACTCCGACCGGAATGCAAAGGGATCGGCCTTGAGCGGCAGTTTCGCGCCGTCAGGGCCGATGATCTCGAACTTGTAGGGCCTTTCGGCTCCGATGTCCGGCATGAAGATTTCCCAGATGCCGGTATCCTGGCGCAGCCGCATCGCATGGCGACGGCCGTCCCACGCGTTGAAGTCGCCGACCACGGAGACACGCCGTGCGTTCGGCGCCCACACCGCGAAATGCACACCGGAAGCGCCCTCGTGGTCGATCAGATGCGCGCCGACCTTGTCGAACAGCCGGAGGTGGGATCCCTCGGCAATGTAGTAGTCGTCCATCGGGCCCAGCACCGGGCCGAAGGAATAGGGGTCGGTCAACGACCATTCGCCGCCCGCATTCTTCGCTAGATAGCGCAGCGGCTGACGCTTGCGGATCGACAGCCTGCCGTCGAAAAAGCCGGCGTCATGCCGGCGGGAGAGTTCACCTGCCGGTTTGCCGGCGAGCGTGAAGGCAGCAACGGACTCGGCATGCGGAATGAAGCAGCGTGCGACAAGCCCCCTGCTGGAGGTTTGAACGCCAAGGATCGCGAATGGATCACCATGGGTTCCTGCAACGATCGCCTCAATGTCGGGAACGGCTGTCAAATCCGGCATTTGCGTCGTCACGGCACTGGCGCGGGCTCTCGTCATGCAGGCTGCCCTTCCCCTCCGGACATCCTACACTAAGCTCTTGTGCCACTGGCGCACAATTGCCTCATGCGGGCACATTCCAGATTTCGTGCGCGTATTGGCGAATGGTGCGGTCGGAGGAGAACCAGCCGACGCGGGCGACGTTGCGAATGGCCTTGGTATGCCACTCCGGACTGTTTCGCCAGATGGCGTCCACCTGCCTCTGCGCGGCGGCATAGGCATCGAAATCGGCGGCAACCATGAACCAGTCATGCTCGTAGAGCCCATTCATCAGGTCGCGATAGCGCTGCGGATCGTCCGGCGAGAAGACGCCTGACGCGATCGCCGACAGCGCCTGCGCCAGTTCCGGCGAACCTTCGATCACTTCGCGCGGGCTGTACCCGTTGGCCCGGCGCGCAGCGACCTCCTCGGCGGTCAGTCCGAAGATGACGATGTTGTCGTCGCCGACGCGTTCCTTGATCTCGACATTGGCGCCGTCGAGGGTGCCGATCGTGACCGCGCCGTTCAATGCGAACTTCATGTTGCCGGTGCCCGACGCCTCCATGCCGGCCGTGGAAATCTGCTCCGACAAGTCTGCTGCCGGCACCATGATCTCAGCCAGGCTCACACTGTAGTTCGGGATGAACACAAGCTTCAGCAGCCCGCGCACCGCAGGGTCGCGATTGATGACGCGCGCGACATCGTTGGCAAGCTTTATGATCAGTTTGGCGTTGTGGTAGCTGGGCGCCGCCTTGCCGCCGAAGAATTTAACGCGCGGCATCCATTCCTTTTCCGGGTGGGAGCGGATCTGGTCGTACAGGGCAACCGCCTCGACGACGTTCAGAAGCTGCCGCTTGTATTCGTGGATGCGCTTGACCTGGATATCGAACAGCGCCGACGGATCCAGCCGGATGCCCAATCGTTCGGTCACGACATTGGCAAGCCGTGCCTTGTTGGCGCGTTTCACCGCGGCGAACTTTTCGCGGAACGCGGCGTCCGTCGCCAAAGGGTCGAGCCCGGACAAGAGATTGATGTCGTCGAGGAAGCCGTCGCCTATCGCTTCGCGCGCCAGTTTCGTGAGGCCGGAATTGCACTGGATCAACCAGCGTCGCGGCGTGATGCCGTTGGTTTTGTTGTTGATTCGGCCGGGATAAAGTTCGTGAAGGTCGGCAAATACCGTCGCCTTCATCAAATCGGTGTGCAGCGCGGAGACGCCATTGGTGCTATGCGAGCCGACAAAGGCGAGATTGCCCATGCGAACGCGGCGCTCGCCTCCCTCGTGGATCAGCGAGATACGCCCGATCTGATCATCGTCGAACTTGTGGGCGGCCCGGGCCTCAAGCAGAATCTCGGCGTTGATGGCGTAGATGATCTGCATATGGCGCGGCAGCAGGCGCTCGAACAGCGGCACCGGCCAGCTCTCCAGCGCTTCCGGCAGCAGCGTATGGTTCGTGTAGGCGAAAGTGCGCTTCGTAATGTCCCATGCCGTGTCGAAGTCGACGCGGTGGACATCCATCAGGAGGCGCATCAGTTCGGGAACCGCGACCGCCGGATGCGTATCGTTCAGGTGGATCGCGGCCTTGTCCGGCAGCGACAGCAAATCGCCGTACTGGCTCAGATGGCGTTGCAGGATATCCTGGAGCGAGGCCGTCGAGAAAAAATACTCCTGCCTCAATCGCAATTCCTGCCCGGCGAGGTGCGAATCCGCGGGATAGAGGACCTGCGTCAGGACTTCCGCCTTATTGCTCTCGCGAAGCGCGCCGATATGGTCCCCCGCATTGAAGGCTTCGAGCATGATCGGATCGATCGGCATCGCCGACCACAGGCGCAGCGTGTTGACGCGGTTGCCGCGCCAGCCGACGACCGGCGTATCGTAGGCCACGGCAAGCATGCGCTCCTGTGGCTTCCAGACGTGCCGCTCCAGCCGCCCATCCTTCGAAGTGACGGACTCGACCGTGCCGCCGAAACCCACTTCGAAGGAGCGTTCCCGGCGTTCGAACTCCCACGGATTGCCGTGGTCGAGCCAATTCTCCGGCAATTCTACCTGCCGTCCGTCCGAAATCTCCTGTCGAAACAGGCCGTGAACATAGCGGATGCCGTAGCCATGTGCGGGCACATCCACCGTCGCCATGCTCTCCATGAAACAAGCGGCGAGCCGGCCAAGTCCGCCATTGCCGAGTGCGGCGTCGGGTTCCAGCCTGGAGATTACGTCGATGTCGACGCCGAGCGAAGCCAGCGCTTCGCGCATGTTGTCGAGCAGGCCGAGGTTCGAGAATGCGTCGCGCATCAACCGGCCGATCAGGAACTCCAGCGACAGATAGTAGACGCGCTTTTCCTGCCGTTCGTAGGTGGCCTTGGTGGACTGGATCCAGCGCTCGATGATGCGGTCGCGAACGACCTTGATCGACGCCGTCAGCCAGTCGTGCGGGGTGGCGACAGTGGCATCCTTGCCCAGCCTGTAGGTGAGGCTTTGCACGATTTCCGTCGCGAGGGTCTTTGGATCGGTGTCGTTCAGGATTGGCCTCAGGAGGTCGGAAATTGGCACTTGCGTCATCAGCATTTCCATTTGCAGGGGTGGACCTGCCCGCCCCGCTACCGTTGATCGAGCCCTCCAATATTTGCAAACCCGCAGGATTTCAACCGATTTGGGAACCCGAAAACGCCGGACCTGCCATGCGTTTTTCGCAAATCATGCGGCAAGAGCCTGCTCTGGAGGCTTTTTCGCGCCGGTCATGAAGGCAACCGCGTCCGACATCGTGTATTCCTTCGGGTCGATGACGGTCAGCCGCCGGCCCAGCCTGTGGATATGGATGCGGTCGGCCACTTCGAAGACATGCGGCATGTTGTGCGAGATGAGCACGATCGGCAGACCCCTCTTCTTCACGTCCAGGATAAGCTCGAGCACCCGGCGAGATTCCTTGACGCCAAGGGCTGCCGTCGGTTCGTCCATGATAACGACCTTCGAACCGAAGGCCGCCGCGCGCGCCACCGCCACGCCCTGACGTTGGCCGCCGGAAAGCGTTTCCACCGCCTGGCTGATGTTCTGGATCGTCATCAGGCCGAGTTCGGTGAGTTTGGCGCGAGCACGCTTCTCCATCGCCGGCCGGTCAAGCATCCGGAACCATTTGCCCATGGGCCCCTGCCGACGGATTTCGCGGCCGAGGAACATATTGTCGGCGATCGAGAGCGCCGGCGACAGAGCCAGGTTCTGATAGACCGTCTCGATGCCGGCGTCCCTTGCCTCCATGGGTGACTTGAAGTGGATCACGTTCCCCTCGAGTTGGATTTCGCCCTCGTCGGGATGCACCGCGCCGGAAATCGCTTTGATGAGCGACGATTTCCCGGCGCCATTGTCCCCGATCACCGCGAGAATCTCGCCGGGGAAGAGGTCGAAGTCGGCGTGGTCCAGAGCGGTCACCCGGCCATAGCGCTTCACCAGGCCGCGCGTCGTGAGAATAGGTTCCTGCGACATTAGCCCGCTACCTTTCTGATCCACTGATCCATGGCGACAGCAATGATGATCAGCAGGCCGATGAGGAGATATGTCCACTGAGGATCGGTTCCGATCAGCCGCAGACCCAGGGAGAAAACGCCGACGATAAGCGCGCCGAACAGCATTCCAAGGATCGAGCCGCGGCCGCCGAACAGGGAGATACCGCCAATCACCACCGCGGTGATGGATTCAATGTTGGCGAACTGACCGGATGTCGGCGACACCGAGCCGAGGCGGCCGATGATCACCCAGCCGGCGAGCGCGCAGATCAGTCCCGAAATGACGTAGACCTGAACCAGCATGCTCTTGACGCTCACGCCGGATAGCTTCGCCGCCTCTGGGTCATCGCCCAACGCATAGACATGGCGCCCCCATGCAGTGTGGTTGAGTACGTACCACAATACGAAAACCAGAAGCACCATGACCACGACGCCATAGGTGAAGACTGCGTTGCCAACCCGGAAAGTTGCTCCGAAGACCTGAAGCAACGGCGCCTGGGCAGCAATGTCCTGCGACCTTATCGTTTCGTTCGCGGAGTATAGGAAATTCGTGGCCAGGATGATCTGCCAAGTTCCCAGTGTTACGATGAAGGGCGGTAGTTTCATGTGAGCGACAAGGGCGCCGTTGAGCCAGCCGCAGAGGCCACCAACAGCGAACCCGCACAGGATCGATATCGGCGCGGGGATGCCATAGCGGAACGTGAACTGCCCCATGACCACTGACGACAACACCATGATCGCGCCGACGGACAAGTCGATGCCGGCCGTCAGGATGACAAGCGTCTGTGCCGCGCCGACAATGCCGACTATGGCCACCTGCTGAAGAATGAGGGTCATCGAGAACGCAGAGAAGAACTTCCCGCCAACCGCGATGCCAAATCCCACAAGCGACAGTAACAGCACGATCAGGGGAACGGCCGCCGGATTGGAATGGAGGAAATGTTGCGCGTGTTCGAGCGCGGTCCTTTTATGCGTATCGAAACTGGCGACTGATGCATCGCTGCCAGAGAGGGCTTTTTCGAACTCCTGCGGCTGTGCCCGGCCGCTTGCCGTGGCGTCGCTCATCGCTTTGCTCCTCCCGCGGGGTTGCGTTGTTGTCTAAGTACGGGCGACCCGGAGGCCGCCCGCTCCCCGAATTTCAGACTATTGACGTTGCGTTAGGCAAATCAGCCCCAGCATTTCGCCATACCCTCTTTCGTGTCGATCGAGTCCACGCCTTGTGCTGGTTTGTCGGTGATCAGCGTCGCACCGGTGTCGAAGAATTCCTTGCCTTCGGTCGGCTTCGGCTTTTCACCGGAGTTTGCGAATTTCTTGATCGCCTCGATGCCCATCGACGCCATGAGCAGTGGATATTGTTGCGAGGTTGCGCCGATCACGCCCTCGGTGACATTCTTGACGCCCGGACAACCTCCGTCGACCGATACGATCAATACGTTCTTTTCCATCCCGACCGCCTTGAGAGCTTCGAAAGCTCCAGCGGCGGAAGGTTCATTGATGGTATAGATGACGTTGATGCTGGGGTCCTTCTGGAGACAGTTCTCCATCGCCTTGCGGCCGCCTTCTTCATTGCCGTTCGTCACGTCATGGCAGACATTGCGGGGGTCGTCCTCGTCGCCGATCTTGTTGACATCCTTGGTGTCGATGCCGAAGCCGGTCATGAACCCCTGGTCACGCAGAACATCGACGGTCGGCTGGCTCGGGTTAAGGTCCATATAGGCGATCTTGGCGTCCTTGGCCGCGTCGCCCAGCGTAGCTTTGGCCCAGGCCCCGATCAGCTCACCGGCCTTGAAATTGTCCGTTGCGAAGGTCGAGTCAGCGGCGTCGATTGGCTCGAGCGGCGTGTCTAGCGCAATCACCAGAATGCCGGCGTCACGCGCCTTCTTCACCGAATCGACGATAGCCTTGGAGTCGGAGGGAACAAGCAGGATCCCCTTGGCCCCATCAGCGATGCAGGACTTGATCGCGGCGACCTGACTTTCATTGTCACCATCGATCTTGCCGGCATAGGCTTTCAACTGAACCCCAAGTTCGTTCGCTTTCGCCGTCGCACCTTCCTTCATCTTGACGAAGAAAGGGTTGGTGTCGGTCTTGGTAATCAGGCAAGCGCCAATATCGGCAGCGGATGCGGGCGCCGCAAAGGCCATCAGGGTGATGGCGGCTGCACCGAACACTGTGGACTTCAGAAGTGCGGTCTTGGTCACGGTGATCCTCCCAGTGGATAATAGCAATTGGCGCCGGCCAACGGCATCGGCGAGCATCCAGTCGTTTTGGCCGCTGGATGTCTGATTCAGACGAAACATCAATTTTAGCATATTGTCAATTACTAAATCACTCTTATTTAATATTGACACATGCGTACTGCGGACGCATTGTCAGCGCAAAGCATCTTATGCGGGAACGGAGGCGTCCGGTGGAAACCGGCAATCTCTCATCGCGTTCCGCCGGACCGGCCGTCAGCCGGCTTCACCGCGGCACCAACCAGAGCGGCATGCGCGACTATAACGAGCGGCTTGTCCTGTCTCTCGTGCGCCGCCACGGCCGCCTCTCAAAGACGGAGATTGCCCGCATGACCGGGCTTTCCGCGCAGACCGTATCCGTGATCATGCGCGAGCTCGAAGAGGAAGGTCTCTTGCTGAGGCAGGAGCCGATACGCGGCAAGATAGGCCAGCCCTCCATTCCGATGGCGCTCAATCCCGATGGCGCCTATTTCCTCGGCCTGAAGATAGGCCGCCGCAGCGCCGAGCTGGTGCTCATCGATTTCCTCGGAAAGGTTCGTGCGTCGCGCCACATGTCATACCTCTATCCGACGCCGCGCGAGACTGTCGAGTTCGTCGCTGCCGGCATCACCCGCATCCGTTCCGGTCTCAAGCCCGCGCAGGGCGAGCGGATCGCCGGGCTCGGCATTGCTATGCCTTCCGAACTCTGGAACTGGGCCGACACGATCGGCGCTCCGCATGATGTCATGGAGCAGTGGCGGAAAAGGGACATTCGCGCGGAGATCGAGGAGCGGTGCGGCTTTCCCGTCTACCTCCAGAACGACGCCACATCGGCCTGCGGCGCCGAGCTCGTGTTCGGCAAGACGGGCGGGCTCAGGGACTTCATCTACTTCTATATCGGCGCGTTCGCCGGCGGCGGCATCGTACTCAACGGCAGCGTCTATGGCGGCTCCACCGGCAATGCGGGCGCGCTTGGCTCGATGCCTGTTCCTGGCCCCACGGGCAGTCCGACCCAGCTTATCGACATCGCCTCCATCGCAATTCTCGAAAAGGCGCTGAACGCCAAAGGTCGCGATACCTCAAAACTGTGGACGTCACCGGACGACTGGGGCGATCTCGGCGGCGAACTCGATGACTGGATCGGCGGCGCCGGGGGCGCCCTTGCCTATGGCATTGTCGCGGCCTCCTCGGTCATCGATTTCGAAGCCGCCATCATCGATGGCTGGATGCCGGTTTCCGTGCGGCAGCGCCTCGTGCTGGCGACGCAGGCGGCGATCGGCAGGATCGATGTCGAAGGACTGAATATCCCCTCGGTGCGCGAAGGAACGGTCGGCATTCGCGCTCGCGCGCTCGGAGGCGCAAGCCTTCCGCTGTCCGAGAGGTTCCTGCTCGGCGCCGGCGCGCTGACGAAGGGCCCATGAGGTATGGCGGGCGGCATGTCGGCGATGCCTGCCTAAAGCCCGTCGCGGCGAACGGATTCATGCGACGCGCTTTAGGCTTTGTTTTTGTGCATGTCGCCCAAAACCGCTGCGCACTTTTGGGCGACATGCATTAGGAGCCTTCCAGCCGGAGGTTCATGCTAAAACTGAACGAACGGTGATTGCAACGGAAGCTTTCTGCAACTACTCCAGTATCCGCGGATGATGGCGCTCATCCAGAGAGGGACGGCGGAACATGATCCTTTGTTGTGGCGAAGCTCTGATCGACATGCTGCCGCGCGAAAGCGCGGCCGGCGAACAAGCCTTCGCACCGTACGCGGGGGGAGCGGTTTTCAATACCGCAATCGCGCTAGGCAGGCTGCGTGTACCGGTCGGCTTCTTCTCCGGCCTGTCCTCCGACCTTTTCGGCCAGCAACTGCGGGAAGTTCTGGCCGCGAGCCATGTGAGCGCCGACTATGCGCAGATTTCGGACCGGCCGACCACGCTGGCCTTCGTGCGCCTCGTCGACGGGCATGCAACCTACGCCTTTTACGACGAGAACACGGCCGGTCGCATGCTGACCGAAGGCGACCTCCCCCTCCTGGGCGAAGATGTCCATGCTATGCTCTTCGGCGCCATCAGCCTCATACCCGAGCCTTGCGGTTCGGCATACGAAGCCCTGATGAAGCGTGAGCACGACCAACGGGTAACCATGCTCGATCCCAACATCCGGCCTGGTTTCATTCCCGACAAGCAGAAGCATCTCGACCGCATCCGCCGGATGGTGGCGATGGCCGACATCGTCAAGCTGTCCGACGAGGATCTCGGCTGGTTCGGCGAGGCGGGCGCGCCCGAGGAAATCATCGCGAGGTGGCTGGAGAGCGGTCCCAAACTCATCGTGATGACACGCGGAAGCCGGGGCGCCATTGCCTATTCCGGGCGTCACACGGTTTCCGTAGACGCCGAACGCGTGACAGTCGTCGATACGGTCGGCGCCGGCGACACGTTCAACGCCGGTGTGCTTGCCTCGCTCCATGAGAACGGCGTCCTGACCAAGGCAGCCATTGCGGACCTTGGCAAAGACGCCATCCGCGATGCCTTGAGGCTCGGCGTGAGAGCAGCAGCCGTCACGGTCTCGCGGGCCGGCGCAAACCCGCCTTGGCGTGACGAACTCGGCTGATCCCCGCCCAGGAACTTCCCCACGATTCGGCGGCGGCGTCAATTTTGTGCCAATCGGACGAAGGCGGGCAGTGCTTTCTTGGCCGCGCCCAGTCTGGTATCAAGCGAGTCGATCTCAAAAAATTCAGGAAAAGAACATGCGGTTCATTGATCTGCCGGCGGGCGGTCTACGAGGCCGCGCGAAATGAACGAAGGATTGGCAAAGTCCATCTCGTTCGGACGGCCACGCTTGCCATAGGTCAGCGGCGCCCCGTCGAGTGTTTCGGTGGTGCCGCCGGCCGCTCTCAATACCGCGTCCCCTGCAGCGGTATCCCATTCCATCGTTGGGCCGAGCCTCGGATAAAGATCGGCCTCCCCGGCGGCGATCAGGCAGAATTTCAGCGACGACCCCACCGAGACGATTTCGGCCGTACGGAAGTTCAAAATGTAGGAATCGGTCTCGGGCGTGCGGTGCGAGCGGCTTACGACGATCGTCAGCGGCTCGAAGCCGCTCCGCACACCAATCCGGCGCCGGCTGACGACCGAGAAGTCTTCCGAAATGTCGGCCGCTTCCGCAAAGCCCGGCCTCCCGAGATAGAGCCTTCCGCTCAATGGCGCGAAAACGGCGCCGAGCTCAGGCACGCCCTTGCGAATCAGCGCGATATTGACCGTGAAGTCCGCGTTGCGACTGACGAACTCCCTGGTGCCGTCAAGCGGATCGACCAGCAGAAAGACCTCCCCCAAGCCAGGCGGCACCACGCCGCCGGCGCATTCCTCCTCCGCCACGCAAGGAATTGACGGCAATTGCGCGCGCAGACCTTCCAGGATGATCTTCTCGCTCGCATGGTCCGCCTCGGTGACCGGAGTGGAGTCCTCCTTGCGGTTCACCGCGATGTCCGAACGGAAGACGTCGAGCACCGCCCTTCCGGCAGACAGCGCAAGGCGCTCGAACAGCGCCAGAACCGCACTGTCGTCAGATGCCACCACCGCTGTCATATTGCTGGTCGCCATTTTCCCGCTCGCGGAGCCAATTTTCGAGGGCTTCTACCATCTCTTCAGGCGACTTGCCGAGCGTTTCCAGATGGATTTCCGGATTTTCCGGCGCTTCGTAAGGAGAATCCACGCCTGTGAAATTCTTGATCCTGCCTTCAAGCGCTTTCGCGTAGAGGCCCTTCGGATCACGCCTTGCACATTCCTCGAACGGGGTATCGACGAAAACCTCCACGAACTCTCCCTCAGCCAGCAGCTCACGCGCCATCCGGCGCTCGGCGCGGAAGGGCGAAATGAAGGAGACAAGCACAATGAGACCGGCGTCGGCCATCAGGCGCGCCACTTCCGCGACCCGGCGGATATTCTCCACTCGATCCTCGTCGGTGAAGCCGAGATCGCGGTTCAGACCGTGCCGGACGTTGTCCCCATCAAGCAGATAGGTGTGGTGGCCCGCCGCGTGCAGCTTCTTTTCGATGAGGTTGGCGATCGTTGATTTGCCGGAACCGGAGAGGCCGGTGAACCACAGCACGGCCGGCCTCTGATGCTTCGCGGCCGCCCGCGCCTTCTTGTCGACGTCGAGCGACTGCCAATGAATGTTGGCCGCGCGCCGCAGCGGATTGAGGATCATGCCGGCGCCCACGGTGGCGTTCGTCATGCGATCGACCAGGATGAAAGCGCCGGTCGTGCGGTTTTCCGCAAACGTGTCGAAAGCAATGGGCGACTGCAGAGCGATATTGACGACGCCGACCGCGTTCATTTCAAGCGTTTTGGCCGCTTCATGCGCGAAATCATTGACGTTGACACGGTACTGCAGTTCGCTGACCGTTGCGCTGGCCTGATCCGTTTCGGTCCTGAGAATATAGGACCGGCCAGGCAGCAGCGGATGCTCGTCGAACCAGACAAGATTGGCGGCAAACTGGTCCGCCACATGCGGCCGCGTATAGGGCGACACGAGCATGTTGCCGCGCGAGACCTCCACCTCGTCCTCCAGCACGAGAGTGACCGCCTGGCCTTCAACCGCACGCGACAGGTCGCCATCCAGAGTGACGATGCGCCTGACCCGTGACAGCTTGCCGGATTTGGCGACGGCTACGTCGTCCCCCTTCGCGACCGAGCCGGACGCTACGGTACCGGCAAAGCCGCGGAAATCGAGATTCGGGCGGTTCACGTATTGAACCGGGAAACGGAAGGGCCTGTCGGCCGAAGCATCGCCGATAGACGCATTTTCCAGATGGTCGAGCAGCGTCGGTCCCGAATACCAGGGCGTTTGGCTCGACCGCCGGGTGACGTTGTCGCCATAGCGCGCCGACAGCGGGATCGGCTCAATTGTCGTAAAGCCGAGATCTGAAGCAAACTCCCGGTAGTCGGCCACGATGCGCTCGAAAACGGCGCGATCGAAGGCAACGAGGTCGAACTTGTTCACGGCCAGCGCAATGTGGCGGATGCCGAGCAGCGATGCGATGATCGAATGGCGGCGCGTCTGACGCAGGATGCCCTGCCGCGCATCGACCAGCACGACCGCCAGGTCGGCGGTCGAGGCGCCGGTCGCCATGTTGCGCGTGTATTGCTCGTGACCCGGCGTGTCGGCCACGATGAACTTGCGCTTGGGCGTGGCGAAAAAGCGGTAGGCGACGTCGATGGTGATACCCTGCTCCCTCTCCGCCTCGAGACCATCCACGAGCAGGGCAAAATCGATGTCGGCGCCGTTGGTGCCGTGTTTCAGCGAGTCCCTTTCGAGCGCGGCGAGCTGGTCATCGAAAATCAGCTTGGTGTCGTAGAGCAGGCGGCCTATCAGCGTCGACTTGCCGTCATCCACGGAGCCACAGGTCAGGAACCGCAGGAGTGACTTGTCCTCCTGCCCGGAAATGAAGGCGCGCAAGTCTTTGGTCGCGCTAGCTTTCTCCAGCAACAACTGATGCATCAGAAATAACCTTCGCGCTTCTTCTTCTCCATGGAACCCGCCTCATCCCTGTCGATGAGGCGGCCCTGGCGTTCGGAGGTGCGAGCCGTCAGCATTTCGCCGACAATGGATTCGAGATCGGCGGCGTCGGACTCGATGGCGCCGGTGAGCGGATAGCAGCCGAGGGTTCGAAAGCGCACAAGGCGGTTCTCGATGCTTTCGCCCTTGCGCAGCTTCAGCCGGTCGTCGTCGACAAGGATCAGCATGTCGTCGCGCTCCACGACCGGCCGTTCCTTGGCAAAATAAAGCGGTACGATTGGGATGTCTTCCTGCAGGATGTACTGCCAGACGTCGAGTTCGGTCCAATTCGACAACGGGAACACGCGGATCGATTCGCCGGCGGCGACGCGGGTGTTATAAATCTTCCACATTTCCGGGCGCTGGTTCCTGGGCTCCCAGGCGTGGCTGGCGTTGCGAAAGGAGAAGATGCGTTCCTTGGCGCGGGATTTTTCCTCGTCGCGGCGGGCGCCGCCAAAGGCGGCATCGAAGCCGTATTTGTCGAGCGCCTGCCTGAGCGCCACCGTCTTCATCACATGCGTGTGCGTGTTGGACCCATGGCTAAAAGGACCGATGCCCTGACGCACTCCGTCCTGATTGATGTGAACCAGCAGATCGAATCCATGCCGCGCCGCCATGGCGTCCCGGAATTCGATCATCTCGCGGAACTTCCAGGTCGTGTCGACATGGAGGAAAGGGAACGGCGGCATTGCCGGGTAAAAGGCCTTCATTGCAAGATGCAGCAGGACCGACGAATCCTTGCCCACCGAATAAAGCATTACCGGCCTCGAAAAGGTCGCCGCCACTTCCCTGAAGATGTGGATCGACTCGGCTTCGAGCCGATCGAGATGACTAAGCCTTCCAAGCATCGAAACGCCTTCGCGCGGCCCGAAACCGGCCGCAAACGCGCCGGCGGAATGCCGACCATCGTGGACAGCAATGTCACGGGCGGCCGCTGCTTCTCAAGGCGTGCGCGACCAATATCGCAGCCGGGACAGAAGCAGTTTTGCGCGAAAGGATGGAATTGGGAAAACCAATTTCCAGCGGGCCTTTGGAGCACATGCAATGCGCAAGTTTTCGGGGCCGCGAAGGAAATTCGACCTGGGCGCCAGGCCGCGGCCGGCGTTCCTCTCCCCTGCTTTGCGGGGGAGAGGTGGCGAGCGTAGCGAGCCTGTGAGGGGGACACGGATCCGGGTAAAACCAAATGCGATTGCCCTGCCCGCAAGGTGGAGGGTAGGCTGGCCGCCTTGTCCGGCACTGGGTTCGGTCCGATGCTCCAACAGAGCGATAGAGCAGCAGCAGCGATTCCATCGACGCGTCCGATGCTCTAGCCGAATATCTTGCCGTTCGTCAGGACGCCGAGGTTGGGATCGAGGTTGACGTGTCCGATGACCAGTTTCGGCAGAGCGAAATAGATCTCCGTACTTACCGAGGCGTACGCTTGGAATAGCGTATTGTCGTAGTTGCCCGTGCCCAGGGAAATTTCGAGGTTGACATGTTTCCAGCCACTTGCGCTTGTCAGCATGACAGGTGAAGCGCCGGTCCCGGCCGGCACGGCTGCGCCGTCTATGGCTGCCCGGTTGACTTTGGCGGAGTTCACGAGGATGGCGAGCGAACCCGTCTTTACCTTGACGTAGTAGCCGATGGAAAATTTGCTCGGCATCGCAGCAGTGGCGTTTGCAATGACTATGCCGTGCATGACGCCGCCGAAAAGCTGAGTGACTTGCAGGCCCGCCGTGGCCTGAGCGACCTTCATGACGTACCATTCCGGCCCGAAGCGGCGGGCGGTCGATGGCCGTATCTTGTCCACCAGCTCTTTGACCTCGGCGTTGAGCGCGCCCCCCACGCCGCTGTAGTCGTTGTTGTCATTGATGAATTTGGCGTGGGCCACAAAGGAGCCGGTGCCGACGGGGCTGAGATAGGTCGGGGCCGAATAGGTGATGCCGGAGTACTGCGTGTTGTTGGCATTGCCGTTGAAACGCCCGCTGTCGGGCAGCACATTTTGCAACATGTCGCGACCGACGCGAGTATTGCCGATGATGACCTCGCCGGTCGCGCTGGCCGCGCGAAAGACCTCCGTCCAGGTGGTACCATCGGCTGAAACCCTGATTGTAAAGTCGTTGTCACCGATAAGGCCGATCTCGGCGCGGCCCGACCATCCGCTTTGCATGAGCAGGGAGAGAACGTCGGACAGACTTTCCTTGTTCATGGTGTTGCGAAGATCACCGTCGCCACCCTCGACGACAGTTTTTGCCGTCCATAGCACCTTGTTGAGCTTGGCGGAAAATGGATTCGTCGCATCGGCGGCGGTACCGATGCCGACCCGCGTCATGTTCTGCAGTTCAGTCGGCGGAGGACCGTCCTGCCAGGCCGACCCATTCCAATAGATGAGGCGCGTTTCATCAACGACGAAAGCGCGCCAGCCCCGCTTCGGCGCCAGATACAGCCAGTCACCGTCCTGACGGATGGCCACCGTGCCGGCCTGCCCGGCCCACACCCCGGTCGCGCCGCTGGGGACTATGTAGCAGGAGCCGTCAATCGCGTTTGCGGGGGGCGTCGTCAAGTCGCGGTCGAGCGGGGTGAGCTGCACCAATGCGTCGAGTATCGCCAGCGCCTCGTTGTGCGTGACATGCTTCTGCGCCTGCGAGGGCATGATGTAGGGAAGCGAGAGATTGGGGGTCGTGTCCATGAGCCTTCCTTTCCAAAGGCTCGATGTTAGAGGCAATCCAAGGGGCGTGGATAAATCAGTGCGCCTGGAACGTCCGACGCTTCGATGGAAGCTAAGGAATCAGGGCTGCGCTATATCTTTGTTGGAGCATCGGACCCGACACCGGTTCCCGCTTTCGGGTCCGATACTCTAACCTGACCGGGCTCTGGCCGAGCCGATCAGGCGTGGAACCCCGCCCGGGCGCGCGGCGACATGGTCAGTTCTCCCGCCGCTGTGTGGTGGCTGAAACCATGGCCCGGATAATAGTGGCTGCGAGCGCGATCTTCACCACGTCGGTGACAATGAACGGCCCAACACCGAAGGCCAGCGCCTTTTCCCCGCCCATCAGCACGGCGAGCCACAGCGCGCCGAGGGCAAGGATGACGACCTCGCCCAGCATCATGGCGCCGAAAAGGAGAAAAACATTGCGGTCGAACCCGCGGTCGGCGGCCTCACCGACGATCGCCGCGGCGGCAACGAACCCGAGCAGATAACCTCCCGTCGGTCCAGCCATGTAGGCAAGTCCGGCTCCCGTCGCGAAGACCGGGAGCCCAATCGCGCCCTCGAGGAGGTAGGCAAGGACGGTCGCGACGGCGAGGTTGCGCCCGTAGGCTGCCGAGATCAGGAACACCGCGAGCGTCTGCAGGGTCATGGGTACCGGCCAGAAAGGCACCGTTACCTTCGCGGCCAGCGCGAGAAGCACGGTTCCGCCGATCACAAGCAATGTTTGGGCGATCAGCCGCGCTGGGCGATCCTGGGGCAAGGCGACAGTAACGAGCGGACCGGAGAGGGCGGCGGCTGACATCGGGAAAACCTTTCATTTCGAGCGATGACCTATTTTGGCCGGGTTCCGAGATACGCGTTTCCATGCTACCGGGCAATGCCCTGGCATATTGATCACACAGATTCGCATGGCCCTCCACTTCGACACCCGTTTCGAACCCTGTTACGGCGACGCTATCGAAGTTGCGACGGGTGTGAGGCGGCTTACGGCCGACAATCCGGGGCCCTTCACCTTCTTCGGCACCAACACGTACATCATCGGCGAAAACAGCCTCGCCGTCATCGATCCAGGGCCGGACGACCCGGCGCATCTCGACGCGATCCTGCGTGCAGTAGGCAATCGGCCTGTCAGCCACATTTTTGTCAGCCATACGCACCGGGACCATTCTCCGCTGGCGAAGGCACTGCAAGCGCGCACAGGCGCTTTGGTCTCAGCAGAAGGGCCGCATCGCCCGGCCCGTCCGCTGCGCATCGGCGAGATCAATCCGCTGGACGCCAGCGCGGATACGGACTTCGTTCCCGACCTTTTCCTCGCCGACGACGCTGTCGTGCAGGGCGACGGCTGGGCCGTCAGGACGATTTTGACGCCCGGCCATACCGCAAATCACGCGGTCTTTGCACTCGAGGGCACGGGCATCCTCTTCTCGGCTGACCACGTGATGGCCTGGGCGACGTCGATCGTAGCCCCCCCTGACGGCTCAATGAACGACTACATGGCCTCGCTCGACAAATTGCTTGAGCGCGACGACAACCTGCTTCTGCCCGGACATGGCGGGCCCGTCCGCGCGCCGCGTGCCTTCATGCGCGGCTTGAAGAAGCATCGCAAAATGCGCGAGCGCGCCATCGTGGAGCGCCTTTACCGTGGCGACCGGACCATCCCGGAAATGGTGCGGGCCGTCTACCGGGACACGGATCCGCGCCTGCACGGGGCGGCCGCGCTATCTGTGCTTGCTCATCTCGAGGATATGGTAGCACGCGGCATCGCAGCCACCGACGGTGCACCGTCGATCGACGGCGTGTTTTCGCTGACTGTTCGTTAAACGCGTTGAATCAGCAAGCCGCTCCAGGTTATTGTTTTTACGTATGATTTTACAGAAACTATTCCGCCGGGACGACTCCGACCAGGGCAGCCATCTCGGCGTCAAGTTCGTCCAGAAAGTCGTCGATGCGCGCGGCATTGTCCCCGAAATCGCGTTTCCCGTAGCGGGAGGCGGATCGCATGTCGACATAGGTCGAAGCCCCTTCGTCAGTCAGCCTGATTGCAACATCGGCGGGGAACGCCAGCAGCACGGTCGTGGCGATTGCCTCGATCGTGATTTCCGGGCTGCTCAATTCGACTTCCGGTTTCCGATCGACATGCCAACCGCGTCTTTCGACCAGGGCGAGAACGGCATTCCCGACGCGGTCCACGGGCATATCGTACCGCCTTCCGACGACTTCCGGGTACCGCTCCGCCTGAAGCCTGGCGGCTTCCGCGGTTATGGGAGCGAACGGATTTATTCCTGCCCTGCGATCGCGGGACGCATCCGAAAACCGCGGGGGGTCCAGCGTGTCGGTTGAAATATCGTTCAGCTCAGGGTGGACGTAGGCGCGATAGGCGGAAATCGCAAACGGCGTCAGAATGAGCAGTGCGACGAAGACGCCCCTCGCAATGTCTCGGCCGCCACGATCGCCGTGGCTCCAGACGCGCGGGAAACTGATCGCCGCGAAAAGCAGCGCAAGAAGGGCAAGCGTTGCCACGAGTGCCAGCACTGCGATGAAACCGGGAGTTTCCAGCAAACCGAAGCGATGGCCGAGAGCCGCCGTGACGAACAGCACAGCGGAAAAAACGGCCGTTCCGCTGGACCAGCCAGCGCCGCGCGCAGTCTGCTGCTCGATATGGGCTGCCATTCAGTCGCCGCCTCGCCGCATTTGACGCGGACTTGATAGCCGCTCGGTCCACTGCCGTCAAAGAGGCGGCGCTCTAAAGACAGGCGGAACCTAGATGCTCAATCGGCCAACTGATCGGTGGGCAGCCTGTATTCTCTGAACTGCTCCCGCAGCTTGGTCTTTTGGATCTTACCGGTTGCGGTGTGCGGAATTTCATCCACGAAGACCACGTCATCCGGCATCCACCACTTGGCGACCTTCCCCTCCAGGTAGCCGAGGATGTCCGACTTGCCCGGCTCACTGTCGCGTTTCTTCACGACAACGAGCAGAGGCCGCTCATCCCACTTGCTGTGACGGACGCCGATGACTGCCGCCTCTGCCACATCCGGATGTCCGATCGCCATATTCTCCAGCTCGATGCTCGAAATCCACTCGCCGCCGGACTTGATGACATCCTTCGCGCGGTCAGTGATCTGCATGTATCCGTGGGCGTCGATATGCGCGACGTCTCCAGTGTCGAACCAGCCGTCCGCGTCGAACTGTTCCGCGCCGCACCCGCCATAGTAAGCACGCGCGACAGCCGGACCGCGGACCTTCAGCCGGCCGAACGTCCTGCCGTCCCACGGCAGCTCGTTGTTCTCGTCATCGGTCACTTTCATTTCAACGCCGAACGGCGGATAGCCCTGCTTTTCCTGGAGCGTCAGGCGATCTTCGCCGGCCAGCCGCGCATGTTCGGGCTTCATCGTGCCCAGAGTGCCCACGGGCGACATCTCGGTCATGCCCCAGGCATGGATGACCTGAACGCCGTAGTTTTCCTCGAATTTCCTGGTCATCGCGCGCGGACAGGCCGACCCGCCGATCACCACTTTCTTCAGGTAGGGTAGTTGCTTTCCGGTTTCCTCCAGATGCTGGAGAAGCATCAGCCAGACAGTGGGAACGGCCGCGGTGAAGGAAACCTTTTCCGTGTCGAGAAGTTCGTAGATAGAGGCTCCGTCCATCTTGCCGCCGGGCATCACAAGCTTGGCGCCGATCATCGGCGCGCTTTGCCCAATCCCCCAGGCGTTGGCGTGGAACATCGGCACCACCGGCATAATCACGTCTTTCGACGAAACGCCCATCGCGTCGGGCATTGCCACGATCATGGCATGGAGCACATTCGAACGATGACTGTAGAGCACGCCCTTCGGATCGCCCGTCGTGCCGGACGTGTAGCACATGCCGGCGGCGGTATTCTCGTCAAAGCTCTTCCAACGGAAATCGCCGTCCGCCTCGGCAAGCCATTCTTCATAGGGGACAACGTTCGCCATCGTTGTTGCCGGCATGTGGGAAGCGTCCGTGAGCACCACCACTTTCTCCAGCGAACCGACGCCTGCAGCGATCTTCTCGGCCAGAGGCAGAAACGTCAGGTCCGTGAACAGCAACTTGTCCTCTGCATCATTCATGATCCACGCGATCTGGTCGGGAAAAAGCCGCGGGTTCAGCGTGTGATAGATCGCTCCGACCCCAACGATGCCGTACCAGGCTTCGAGATGACGCGCCGTGTTCCAGGCAAGAGTTGCGATGCGGTCGCCGAGGCCGCAGCCCTCGCGTTCGAGCCGCTGCGCCACCTTCAGCGCGCGAGACCTCAATTCCGCATAGTTCGTCCGTACGATCGGTCCCTCGATTGATCGGGAAACGATTTCCCGCTTCGCGTGCTGGCGTGCCGCGTTGTCGAGGATTTTGTGGCAAAGCAGCGGCCACTCCTGCATCAGTCCGAGCATTCGCGTTCCTCCCGATTTTTCTCGGCGGGTTATTGTGAGAGGAATGTTCCGCTTGTCCAGTAGGCACATCTTGCGATGCGGCCCGCCAATGGGCCACCACACTGGGCCGATTGCTATAATCCGGCGAATGTCGCTATAAATCGCATCGGTGGGTAGGTCTGTATCAGTAAATGAGGTTTTGCATGCCCGCGCAAACCACCTCTCTTGAACCGGCTCGCGCCTCCGATGAAGCAGCGATCGAGGCCGCCTTGCAAAACTGGGATATCGTATCGGCGGATTTCGAAAGCTCGCTGAGCGCAGCGCTGGCTGCGACGGGTGGCGCACTTCTCTTTCGCATGCACATCGACAACCAGTCGGCCCGCGAACATGTCGCGGCGATCAGCGTTGGCACGGCTAAGAGCCGCCGCTTCTTTCTCGTGATCCTTCCTGCCGATGGTGGAACCCTCAAGATCGAACCGGCGGAGACAAGCAGCAATCCGCTGGCGCGCATCGCCGCCGCTTATGCGGGGC
The DNA here is from genome assembly GCA_963813315.1 of uncultured Alphaproteobacteria bacterium. Taxonomy (GTDB): domain Bacteria; phylum Pseudomonadota; class Alphaproteobacteria; order Rhizobiales; family Rhizobiaceae; genus CAWEYO01. Next base: position 73,469 of record CAWEYO010000003.1, read on the forward strand.
TCGTGGACGCTTTCGACATCGCTGCTTAATCAGGCCGCATGGAGTTCACCGCCGCTTCGCCCGCTTCTCCAGCAGCGCCACCGCTTCGACATGCGGCGACCATAGAAACTGATCGATCGGCGTCACGCTCGATAAGCGGTACCCTCCTTCGGTCAGGATCGCGAGATCGCGTGCCAGCGTGACCGGATTGCATGAGACGGCCGCGACAAGAGGTATGGCAGACCGTGCAATTTGCTTCGATTGGTCCTCCGCCCCGGCGCGCGGCGGGTCGAATACCAGTCCGTCGAAGGCGTTCAATTCCTTGAAGGTCAGCGGACGCCGGAAGAGATCACGCCGCTCGGTCGTCACACGCCGGAGGCCTGAGGCGAAGCGGAAGCCGCGATCCAGCGCCGCAAGCGCCGAGCCATCGCCGTCGACGGCGTGCACTTCCGCCTTTCTTGCCAGGCGCAGTGCGAAAGCGCCCGAACCGGCGAAGAGATCGGCGATCCTCTTTGCCTTGCCCAGATGGCTGACAACCAGTTGCGCCATAGCGCTTTCGGCGGCGGCGACTGCCTGCAGGAACCCCCCGGGCGGCAGTGCGACAGGCACCTCGCCGAAGACAATCATCGGCTTCAGCGGTTCCACGACGATTTCGCCATCGACGGAAAGCCGCGCAATCCCTTCTCGAATGACAAAGTCCGAGGCCAGGGCGCGGGCGCGCGCGGTAAGCTTTCCGGAGTTTGCGGCCACGTCGAGGCCGGATGTGGTCTGCGTCACGGTGAGGTGAAACGAATTCGCCGTATTGGAGATCAGGCCGGCAAGCGCGCGCAACGTGCCGAGCGCGGAAACGATCTCCGGCACGGCTATCGGACACTCCACGATATCGATGATGGTGTGCGAGTGCGCCCGATTGTAGCCGAGGACCATGCCGGCTTCGGTGCGCCGCGCCGAAAGCACCACGCGCCGGCGCGAGACCGACGGGCATGGGACGGTCTCGGAGACCGATGCCTCCACGCCGGCCCTTTTCAACATCTGGGCGACCTTTTCATGCTTCCAGCCGTCATACGCTTCGCGTTCGAAATGCTGAAGCGCGCAGCCGCCGCATTCGCCGAAATGCCGGCACGGTGGCGTGACGCGCAAAGGCGACGATTGAAGCACTGCCATCAGCGTCGCCCGGTCCTTTTCGCGCGCGGCGGTCACCACCTCGCCAGGCAGCGTGAAAGGCACGAAAACCGGCCCCGTTTCCGTCTCGGCGATACCGTCTCCCTGCGCCCCGAGCCGGTCGATGACAAAGCGATTGCTCATCGGTCCCTTACCCCGGCCAGAAGAAATTCGCGGTTGCCGTCGCCGCCCTCGATCGGCGACTGGACAAACCCGATGGCGCGCCAACCGGGAAAGGCGTCAAGCCAGTCACGGCGCGCTTCGGCGATGCGCGGCCCGTCGTCCGGATCCCGCAGCAGCCCGCCTTTGCCGATCGCCTCTCGCCCGGCCTCGAATTGCGGCTTCACCAGAAAAACCCCGCGTGCGCCGCGTGACGCCAGTTCGAGCGCCGGCGGCAGGGCAAGCGTCAGCGAAATGAAACTAACGTCACAGACCAGGAAATCGGGCGGATGGTTCCCAAGGTGGCTGGCCGTGAGGTCACGCGCATTCAATCCTTCTATCACGGTGACGCGGGGATCAGCCTTCAGCCTTGCGTCCATCTGGCCATGACCGACATCGACTGCGGTTACATGGGCTGCACCGCGTTCCAGGAGCACCTCGGTGAAACCACCGGTCGACGCGCCGATGTCGAGGGCGTCGCATTCCGAGGGGTCAAGGCCGAAATGATCCAGGCCGGCAATGAGCTTCAACGCAGCGCGCGACACATAACGCTGTGCCGGGTCGTCCGCCACGATCGATGCTGTCGCCGATATGGCTTGGCCGGGCTTCAAAGCCGGCCGGCCATCGACGGTCACAGTCCCGCGCTCGATCGCGTCCCGCGCCCGCGAGCGGCTGTCATAAAGACCACGCCTGACGAGAAGCTCGTCAAGCCTCAGGCGCGCTGGTTCGGATGGGCTGGCATTCATCGGCCTTCATTGGCCAAAGCATGGTCCGAATGCAAGGACACGGTCGGGATTTCGACCTTGCAACCGCCTCGACGCCTAATACTGAGTACCGGAAGCGCAGAAGACCGGCATTTGCAGGCCGGCATCACCTGAATACCAACACACCCTAGGCCCGAGCCGCGCGCGCGGATTGTCCAAGCGCGGCGAATACGGTGCGCACGATGCCAGCGGCATCGAGACCCGCATCGGCATACATCTTCTCGGGCTTGGCATGTTCGGCAAAAGCGTCGGGCAAGACGAGCGGCCGAACCTTGAGACCAGTCTCTAGGAGACCTTCGCGGGCAAGGAAGTGCAGCACGTGGCTTGCAAACCCGCCAATCGCGCCCTCTTCCACCGTGATCAGCACTTCGTGCGAACGGGACAGTCGCCGGACGAGATCTTCGTCGAGCGGCTTGGCGAAGCGTGCGTCGGCGACGGTCGTGGAAAGTCCGGCGGCGTCCAGTTCTTCGGCCGCCGTAAGGCAGTCCCGAAGCCGGGTTCCAAAAGAAAGCAGGGCGACCTTGGTGCCCTCTTTGACGATCCGGCCCTTGCCGATGTCGAGAACCAAGCCGCGCGCCGGAATATCGACACCCACACCGTTGCCGCGTGGGTAGCGAAAGGCTATCGGCCCCTCGTCAAAGGCGGCCGCCGTGCGCACCATGTGGCACAGTTCGGCCTCGTCCGCTGCCGCCATCACGACAAAGCCGGGCAGCGAAGCGAGATACGTGGTATCGAAGGCGCCGCAATGGGTCGGACCGTCGGCTCCAACGTAACCAGCTCGGTCGATCGGGAAGCGCACGGGCAGCTTCTGGATCGCTACATCGTGCACGACCTGGTCATAGGCGCGCTGCAGGAAGGTCGAATAGATCGCAGCGAACGGTTTGTAGCCTTCGGAGGCAAGGCCGGCAGCGAACGTCACCGCATGTTGTTCGGCGATGCCGACATCGAAGGTGCGCTTCGGAAAAACCTCGCCGAAGAGATCAAGGCCGGTGCCGGACGGCATCGCGGCGGTGATCGCGACGATCTTCTCGTCCTCGCGCGCCTCCTGGATCAGGCTCTCGGCAAAGACCCTCGTGTAGCTCGGTGCATTCGCCGGCGAGTTCGCTTGCGCGCCCGTTATGACGTCGAACCGGTTGACGCCGTGATATTTGTCCGCCGATTCCTCGGCGGGGCCATAGCCCTTGCCCTTCTGGGTGACGACATGGATCAGCACGGGACCGCCAACCGTATCGCGCACGTTCTTTAGCACCGGCAGAAGATGTTCCAGATTGTGGCCGTCGATCGGCCCCACATAATAGAAACCCAGTTCCTCGAACATCGTACCGCCGGTCCAGAAGCCGCGTGCGAATTCCTCAGAGCGACGGGCCTTTTCCTCGAGGAATTTCGGCAGCCTCTTGACCAGCTGCTTGGCGGTCTCGCGCAGCGAATGATAGGTCTTGCCGGAGACGAGCCTCGCCAAATAGGCACTCATGGCCCCGGCAGGTGGCGCAATCGACATGTCGTTGTCGTTGAGGATGACGATAAGCCGGGCATCGAGCGCGCCTGCATTGTTCATCGCCTCGTAGGCCATGCCGGCCGACATGGCGCCGTCGCCGATAACCGCGATGACGTTGTTTCTGCCGCCGGAGAGATCGCGCGCCACTGCCATGCCCAGTCCGGCCGATATGGAAGTGGAGGAGTGCGCCGCTCCAAACGGGTCGTACTCGCTCTCGGAACGTTTCGTGAAGCCCGAAAGCCCGCCTTCCTGCCGCAGCGTGCGCATGCGATCGCGACGGCCGGTGAGTATCTTGTGCGGATAGGCCTGATGGCCGACATCCCAAATCAGCCGGTCTTCCGGCGTGTTGAAGACGTGGTGAAGTGCAACCGTCAGCTCGATCACGCCAAGACCCGCGCCGAGATGGCCGCCCGTATGCGACACGATGTCGATCAGTTCGGCGCGCAGCTCCGCGGAAAATTGGGGCAGATCGCTTTCCGGAAGCCGGCGAAGATCCGCAGGCACGCGAACCTTGTCCAGTAGAGGCGTTTGCGGTGGCTGGTTCACAATGGGAGCCTGTCTGCTCGACACGATCGAAAGGAGATAGGACCTCGGCTTGCGAAAGTAAACGTGTATTGATGACGCGCCCCGCTGGCCTTCCCGACCTCAAGGTCAACCGCTCCCTTGCTTATCCGTCCTGGCGCAGAGCACGATCGGTTCCGTTTCGACAAGGTGAAGCGACCGGACCATGTCCGATGTCAGCGTTTTGTACTTAAGGAAGTGGGGCGACCGCAGATGCGCTTCGTAAGCCTCTTGGTCGGCATAGACCTCGAGGATGCGGATCAGCTCAGGGCTGCCCTTGATCGAGACGGCGTACAGCATCATCACCCCTTGCTCAATCTCGACCGAGGCCTCGATTTCCTCGGCGAGCAACGCCTTGTAGCGATCGAGCTGCGCCGGATCGATCTCCAGTTCAGCCATTCTTACGATCGGCCCGCTGATTGGTTGCGGCATCGGCTTTCCTCAAACAAATATACGCCGAAACGTTGCCGGGGAAAATCTGATGGCGCGGTTCGGAACCGCTATCACTGCTCGGCGGTCAGCCCAAAGCGGACTGCCGCCTTCGCGCGTGCCTTGGCCGCCTCCTCCTCGCGGTTGCGGGGATGATGGGATGTTTCGAGGGAATCCAGAAGTTCCCGAGCCACGGAAGCAATCGCGACGACCGCCCGATCGAAAGCGGCCTCATTTCGCTTCGCGGGGCGCGTCGAGCCGCTCAGCTTGCGGACAAACTGCAGCGCCGCGTCATGAATCTCCTCGTCCGTTGCAGGCGGATCGAAATTGAACAGCGTCTTTATGTTCCGGCACATTGCTTGCTCCGGGTTCCGGTACCAAATCGCGAACCTTCATGTGGGGTAGAATGACGCAACGTCAACCGGTCACTCCCCATCCAGGGGCTCGATCCCTACGGGCTTGCCGTCCCGCGACAGCCTGATCTTCTCCACCTTGTCCTCGGCCGCCTTCAGCAGGCGGTCGCAATGGACCTTCAGCGCTTCGCCGCGCTCGTAGATGCGGATGGATTGGTCGAGCGGCACGTCGCCGCGCTCCAGATCGTCGACGATCGCCTCAAGCGCGTGAAGCGCCTGCTCGAAGCTCATGGCCTTGATGTCATCGTTCAATTCGCCGGTCATGGCCTATCCTTTCATCAATCGTTTCACATGGGCGCCAACCGAAAAGGCCAGGCCTTGCAGGTCATAGCCGCCTTCCAGAAGGCTCACGACACGGTTGCCGGAAAACCGGGCTGCGCGCTCCATGAGCTGCCCCGTCGCCCAGTCGAAATCGTCTTCCGTCAGGTTGATCTCGGCAAGCGGGTCCAGATGATGCGCATCGAAGCCGGCCGATATGATCATAAGATCCGGCCGGAAGCGATCAATGGCGGGCAAGACGCGTGAGAGATATGCCTCGCGGAAAATTTCGCTTCCGGTCCGTGGCGACAGGGGCGCGTTGACGATGTTGCCGGCTCCCGTCTCGTCCTTCGCCCCCGTTCCGGGGTAAAGCGGCATCTGGTGCGTCGAGCAATAGAGGACCGAGGGATCGCGCCAGAAAATCTCCTGCGTGCCATTGCCGTGATGCACGTCCCAATCGACGATTGCCACCCGCTCCGCCCCGAATCGCCGCTGCGCGTAACGCGCGGCGATTGCCGCGTTGTTGAAGAGGCAGAAGCCCATCGCTGTGCTCGTTTCGGCATGATGGCCTGGCGGGCGCGACGCCACGAATACGTTGTCGGCTCTGCCGGAAAAGACGTCATCGATCGCAGCGGTGGACGCGCCAACCGCCGTCAGCGCTGCCTCCCAGCTCTTCGGACTGACCGACGTGTCGGCATCGAGTTCGAGCAATTCCTTCATCTGGAATCGCCCGGCGGATCTTCTCCACGTAGTCCTCCGGATGGGCGGACAGGATCGTCGCCTCGTCGCCCATCGGCGATTCAATCCGTTCGAGCCCTGCAAAGGCTTCGTCCTCGAGCACTCGCGCGATGGCGAGCAATCGGTCCGGCCGCTCGGGATGACCGGGCGGGGTTTGATGTTCGAGATAGATCGGATGGGAATAGAGGCGTGTAGTCATCGCGCCAGTCTAGCAAGAATGCCTGCCGTGGCCACGCATTACGTGGGAAAACGTTCACTCGCCTGGGGAAACCTTCACTCGCCCGGAGAAAATGTTCCTCTTGACGCTGTCGATCCGACCGCCCTTGATGCTTTCCTTAGCTGGACATCGAACGGCGATGCTGACAACGAAACTCCTGCGCGTGCTCGCAATGCTGCTCTTCGTCGCGGCCGCCGCGAAAGCGCCCGCCGCCGAGCCCCCGCGGTCCGGCAATCCCGTCTTCGACCGAGCGGTCCAGCTTGTCATCGACAATTTCCACGATCTCTCGGCGCTCGCCCGCTTTACTGAAGCTGTGCGACGCGAGGTGCGGGACCCGCACTCGCCTGTCACTTCGGCAAGTCCGCCCGCCCGCGTCAATGCTGCGATCGACACGGTGCTGGCCAGTTTGCGGGCGTCGCACACCGGTCATTTCCTGCCGGACACGATCGACTATTTCGAACTGTCGGACATCTTCCGTTTTGCCATCCGCGATGACCTCAGCCGCCTGTTCCCCCCGATGGCGAGGTCAGCTATGCGGGCATCGGCATGATCGCGCGCCCGGACAACGGCCTCTGGTTCGTCACGGACGTCTACGACGGCTCGCCGGCCGATCGGGCCGGCATTCTCGTCGGCGATGAGATCGTCAGCGTCGATGGAGCCCCTTATCGCGAGATTGCGTCATTCCGCGGCAAAGCCGGCAAAACCGTCGAGCTTGCCTTGCGCCGCCACAGAGACGCCGACCAGATGACAACGAAGGTCAAGGTGGAATCGCTAAAGCCGCTTTCCATGTTCGAAAAAGCAATCGCCGACAGTGCGGCGATCGTCGAACGCGATGGCCGCAAGATCGGCTACATCCGCATCTGGACACTGGCGGCACGCAATTCCATGGGTGCTGTCGCTGAGGCATTGGCCGACGGTCCGCTCAAGGATGCCGAGGGTCTGGTGCTCGACTTGCGCGGCCGTTGGGGCGGCGGCAGTTCGGATGCCGCCGAACTTTTCGTGGGCGATACCCCGTCATTCCGGCTGATTCCGCGCAAGGGCGAGGATGTGCTGGCCAATGTACGCTGGCATCGGCCGGTCGTGGCCATAATCGATGGCGGATCAAGGAGCGGCCTCGAAGTCTTTGCCTATGCGCTGAAAGTGAATGGCATACCGCTCGTTGGCGAACGTACGGCCGGCGCACTTCTTGCCGGCCGCGTCTTCCTGCTGCCGGACAACAGCCTGCTTGAGCTGGCGGTTTCGGACGCGGTGATCGCCGACAATGTCAGGCTGGAGGGAAATGGCGTGCCGCCCGACATCCCCGTTGCGTTCAACCTGCCGTACGCAGCTGGAAAAGACCCGCAGCGCGACGCCGCGATCGAAGAGATGAGGCGCATTCTTGCGGGGGGTTAAGGCCGCCTGCGTTACGGCACTGGTCAGAGCAATTCGGTCTTCGCGATCCTGATCCCGAAGCCCTGAAGGCCGACATAGTGGCGTTCGCGCGAAGCGATCAGGTTGATGGAGGAAATGCCCAGATCCTTGAGAATCTGGGCGCCGAGACCGATCTCGCGCCATTCACTTTCGCGGCTGCGGGCCTCCTCGTGACCTTCTCCATGCGCAGGGCGGTTGCGCGCCTGATGAGCGACGCCGACGGAGCCTTCGCGCAAATAGACGATGACGCCGCGCTTTTTTTCTCCCATCGTTTTCATGATGTCGTGAAGACGGTACTCGGTCCCGAACACGTCGGTTACGACATCCTCGGAGTGCAGCCTCACTGGCACGTCCTCACCGTCCCGGATGTCGCCGAAGACGATGGCGAGATGCTGCATCACGTCCCAAGGCAGGGTGTAGGTGTAGGCTTTGGCCGCGCCGCCCGGCGTATCGATGTCGAAACATTCGATCCGCTCGATCAAAGTCTCCTGGCGCTGCCGATAGGCGATCAGGTCGGCGACCGAAACCTGCTTCAGCCCATGCTCTTCGCCGAAGGCCATCACTTGTTGCCCGCGCATCACCGATCCGTCATCATTGACCAGCTCGCAGATCACGCCGACCGGCGGCAGGCCGGCAAGCTTGCACAGATCAACGGCGGCTTCCGTATGGCCGGACCGCATCAGCACGCCGCCTTCGCGCGCCACCAGCGGGAAGATATGGCCGGGACGCACGAAATCCGAAGCGCCGACATTGCCATTCGCCAGGTTGCGCACCGTCAGCGTGCGGTCGTCGGCGGAAATGCCGGTGCTCGTGCCGTGCCTGAAGTCGACGCTGACGGTAAAGGCGGTGCCATGCGGCGCGTCGTTGTCGGCAACCATCGGTGCAAGGTTCAGCCGTTTCGCCACCTCGCGGGGCATCGGCGCGCAAACGATGCCGGAAGTGTGGCGCACGATGAAGGCCATCTTTTCCGGCGTGCAGTGAACCGCGGCGACGATCAGGTCGCCTTCATTCTCACGCCCGTCGTCGTCCATCACGACCACGATTTCGCCCTGCTCAAAGGCGCGCAGCGCTTCGACAACTTTTTTCTGATCGTATGGCATTTTTCTCTAATCGCGTGGTGGTGAATGGTGAGTAGTGAGTAGAGTAGTGAGTAGTGAATGGTGAATGGTGAATGGTGAATGGTGAATGGTCGTTAAATTCAAAAAACGGAGCAAGCCATTTTCGTCTCCGACCAAATTTCCCTACTCACTACTCACTACTCACTACTGACATTCGCCATTCACCATTTCACCGACCTGTCTGGCCACGATGACGCAGATAGTGGTCGGCAATCGCGCAGGCCACCATCGCCTCGCCGATCGGCACGGCACGGATGCCGACGCAAGGGTCGTGGCGACCCTTGGTCACCACATCGACGTTCCTGCCCTCGACGTCCACGGATTTTCTCGAAGCCAGAATCGACGAGGTGGGCTTGACAGCAAAACGCGCGACGATCGCCTGCCCCGTAGAGATGCCGCCCAGAATACCGCCTGCATGGTTTGAGAGGAAGAACGGCTTGCCATCGTCGCCAATTCTCATTTCGTCCGCGTTTTCTGCTCCGGTGATGCGTGCGGCCTCGAAACCGTTGCCGATTTCCACGCCCTTTACGGCATTGATCGACATGAGATTGGAGGCGATATCCTGGTCGAGCTTGCCATAGATCGGCGCGCCCAGCCCCGCCGGGACGCCTTGCGCGACGATTTCGATCACCGCGCCGACCGACGAGCCGGCTTTGCGGATGCCGTCCAGATATTCCGCAAAGGTTGCGACAGACCCCGGGTCGGGAGTGAAGAAAGGATTCTCGGCATCGCCGACGAAGTTCCAATCCCAGCGGCTGCGATCGATCGACTTCTCGCCCATGGAAACAAGTGCGCCGCGCACGACCATGCCGGGCACGACCTTGCGCGCCAGAGCCCCGGCGGCAACGCGCGCTGCCGTCTCGCGGGCGGACGAGCGCCCGCCGCCGCGAAAGTCGCGGATGCCGTATTTCACATCATAGGTATAGTCGGCGTGGCCCGGCCGGTACTGGCCGGCAATGTCGCCATAGTCCTTGGAACGCTGGTCGACATTCTCGATCATCATCGAGATGGGCGTGCCGGTCGAGATCATCGTCTCGCCGTCCTCGTCCAGCACGAAGCCTGACAGGACACGCACTTCGTCGGGCTCGCGGCGTTGCGTCACAAAACGTGACCGGCCCGGCCGGCGCTTGTCCAGTTCGGCCTGAATTTCCTCTCGGGTGAAGCGAATACCGGGCGGGCAGCCATCCACGACGCAGCCAAGGGCGGCCCCATGGCTTTCACCCCAGGTGGTTACGCGGAACATATGTCCGAATGTGTTGTGCGACATTCCCTGCTTCGCCCCTGCACAGCCGCTGACCGAATGTTGGCTGCCTTCTATTGACGTTTCTTGCGGGGGTCAAATGGACACACAACGAACCCGCGCGTTTGAGCCCGCGCATAGCGCGTTCATTTTAGTTTTGACATATTCGCCGTGTTATTGCTCTCTTCACCCGCCCGAGCGGAGCGAAAGGATTAGACGATGAAGCGTACCCTGATCGGCGCCGTTGCCGCCCTGGTGATGATTTCCGGCGCCGCCTTTGCAGCCGAAGCCGAAGGCCAGATCCAGTCGATCGACAAGGACAATTTGACGATCACCCTGAGTGACGGAAAATCATACAAGCTGCCTGGAGAGTTCGACGTTGACGCCCTGAAGGAAGGCATGGACGTCATTCTGGCCTATGACACAATCGGCGGCGAGAACCTGATTACCGACATGCAGCTGTCGCAGTAGGTTCGGGTACGTCTTTGTTGGCATCGATCCCGCTTCGGTCCGATGCTCTGGCTTCAGCGGCATGTGGCGGTCAAGCCCGTCATATCCATTCCAGAATTCCGTCCTGAAGCATCAGCACGCGGTCGTGCGGAATGCTCAGCGCCGCAGCTTCCCGTTCCGGCATGTCCTTGACCATCCGGAATACCACGCGCATTACGCCGCCGTGGGTCACGCAGACCGTCGGCCGCTCCAGGCATTCAAGCCACGGCGCAACACGCACCCTCAGCATCTCATAGCTTTCGCCGAGCGGCCCCGGCGGGCGGAAGTTCCATTTGACGCTGCGGCGTGCCTTGGTCGATCCAGGTTCGCGCTGTTCGAGCTCGGCAAATGTCAGTCCCTGCCACGCGCCGAAATGCACCTCGAGCAGACGTGCGTCCGTGCGGTAGGCATCGGGATCGAGGTTCATCGCCGTGCGTGCGCGCCGCATTGTTTCGCGCGTTCGCCGCATGGGGCTTGCGACGAAATCGAATTGCTCGGGTCTCTCGATCAGCCCGGCGAGGACATGGCCGTTGCGATCGGCCTGTTCACGGCCGCGCTGGTTGATGTCGGTGTCGGCCTGGCCTTGCAACCTGCCCTCGACGTTCCAGTCGGTCTCGCCATGGCGTAGGAAATAGACAAGCGGGTACATCGCGGGCCGGCCTGTGATGTCAAGCAGATGGCGGGAAGGTGTTAGAGGCTCTCAATCCTTTACCGTAGAGATATCTGGCGCATCGACCGCCTTCATGCCGACGACGTGATAGCCTAAATCGACGTGGTGCACTTCCCCGGTTACGCCGCGCGACAGGTCGGACAGCAAGTAAAGCGCTGAACCGCCGACCTCCTCCACGGTCACCGAGCGCTTCAACGGCGAGTTGTACTCGTTCCACTTCAGAATGTAGCGGAAGTCGCCGATGCCGGATGCCGCCAGCGTCTTGATCGGACCGGCGGAGATGGCGTTGACACGAATCCCGCTGCCGCCGAGATCGACCGCCAAATAGCGAACGCTCGCCTCAAGGGCGGCTTTCGCAACTCCCATGACGTTGTAGTGAGGCATCACCTTTTCCGCCCCGTAGTAAGTGAGCGTCAGCAGAGAGCCGCCGTCCGTCATCAGCGCCTCGGCGCGCTTGGCGACGGTCGTGAAGGAATAGACCGAGATGTCCATCGTGCGCAGAAAATTGTCACGGGTCGTCTCGACATAGCGGCCGTCCAGTTCCTCCTTGTCGGAGAAAGCGATCGCATGAACGAGGAAGTCCAGCTTGCCCCACCTGTCAGCCACGTTCTTGAATACCGCATCGACGCTCTCGGCCTCGGTCACGTCGCAATGACCGACTACATGTGCGCCAAGTTCGGCGGCCAGCGGCTCGACGCGCTTCCTGAAGGCTTCGCCCTGATAGGTGAGCGCCAGTTCCGCGCCCTGATCGGCACAGGCCTTGGCGATGCCCCAGGCAATCGACCGGTTGTTGGCGACGCCAAGGATGAGGCCGCGTTTTCCGGCCATGAGGCCGTTAGCATCCGCCATGTAAGCTCTCCACTAGAAATGCTTGGCCAGCCTATTGCATAGGCAAAAGGCGGCTTCAAGCGCCGAGGGTCTTGCGCCGGCTTGGGTTGTTCATTCCGGCCCTCGTCGATGTCAGCTTCCGCGCTTCCTCATCAAGGCTTCGAGTTCCGGGTCGCCTCCCTGGGGCAGCATGATGCGGACATGGGCGTAAAGATCGCCATGCCCGCCCGCCTTCTGCGGCAGGCCGCGGCCCTTCAGCCGCAGCACCTTGTCGGAATTCGACCAGGCCGGCACGTTCACGGCCAGCCTGCCGGTCGGGGTTTCCACGGCCACCTTGGCGCCGAGGACAGCGTCGCGCAGCGATACCGGCAGATCGGCATGGAGGTCGCGGCCTTCGACGCGATAGCGTGGATGCCTGCGAAAGCGGATCGTCACCAGCGCGTCGCCGGGCTCCCCGCCCAGGATTTGCTCGCCCTGTCCTTTCAGCCTGATCGTCTGGCTGTCCTCGACATAGACCGGCAACTTGACGGCGATCCGCCTTCCGTCCGGGAAGAGCGCATTCACCTTGGCCGCGGTCGCCGCGTCCTCGACGCTGATATCGAGCCCCGCACTGACGTCGCCACCCCTAGCCCTGCGCGTGCCCCTGCCCGCGCCACCACGATGCGCGAAGGCGTCGCCGAAAATGTGGTTGAAAATTTCGTCGCCACCGGATGCGTCGGCGCCATGGGTGCGAAATTCGAAGCGCGTGCCGCCGGATCCGTGCTGAGCGCGGCGGAAAGCGGCGAACGGATCGCCGCCGGCTGCACCCTCGAAACCCTGGAACCGCTGCTTGCCTTCGGCGTCGATCTCTCCCCGATCGAAGGCAGCACGCTTCTCGCCATCGCCGATGATCTCATAGGCCTGATTGGCCGCGTTGAAGCGTTCCTTGGCCTTCGGATCGTCCGGATTTTGATCCGGGTGATATTTCTTGGCGAGCTTGCGGAACGCCGACTTGATGTCCTTCGCGGACGCGCCCTTGGCAACACCAAGCACTTCATAGGGATCGCTCATGCTTTCTCACTGCCGGTAACTGGTGGTCTAGTGGTCCGATTCTAACATTCGCTGCCTGCGCGGCATAAGCCCGTTGCGATATATGCTACCACATAGGAAGAGATTCCAGTGCAGGCCGCCTCACAAAACCTCGAAGGCGCGGATGCGCCAGGCGCCGGCACTGGCCAGGCAGATGTCGCCGCTATAAATCGCCACCCCGTCGAAGCTTTCGCGAGTGGTGCGGAAGCGGCGGCACAGCGTATTGTTGTCCTTGTACTCCGCAAGACCTGTGACCGAGCCGCGCGAACCGGTCTCGGGATTTGCCCAGGAAAGACCGTTCGCCTGTTCGAGGTCTGCGGACGAGACTGCGTTGCGAATGACGACGGTATCGGAAACGCGGATGGAATCGGCCGCGTCGCCAGAAGCTGTCGCGATGGAGCTGGTATGGAGCGACCGGTCGACTTCGGCCATGCCAAGGTCCGGGGCGGAAGCACAAGCAGAAAGCGGCAGCACGGCAATGAGGGCGATCAACGCTTTGCGGCGTCTGGACCACGAACTGCCCAGTTCAAACGCTTGCGCTTGGCGCGACAATCGGCAATCTCCCCGGCAGGCAGTCCAATCGGAATTCCAAGTTATGAGTGAAACCGGGTTAACAAGCAGTGACTTCAACTCCGAGGCGGAACCGTTCAGGCTGTTTGCCGAATGGCTTCAAGCCGCGACCGGCAGCGAGCCGAACGATCCGAACGGCGTAGCGTTGGCTACCGTTGACGCCAGCGGAATGCCGGACGTGCGGATGGTCCTCCTGAAGGGCTTCGACGAACGCGGCTTCGTATTTTTCACCAATCTCGAAAGTGCGAAGGGCGGCCAAATCCTCGCAACCATGAAAGCTGCAATGTGCTTCCACTGGAAATCGCTGCGGCGGCAGGTGCGGGTGCGCGGCCCCGTCGAGATCGTCAGCGAGGAGGAAGCCGACGTCTATTTCGCCACGCGCCCGCGCGGCAGCCGCATCGGAGCCTGGGCTTCAAAGCAGTCGCGCCCGCTCGAAAGCCGCTTCGCCCTGGAGAAGGCCGTCGCGGAATACACTGCACGCTATGCGATCGGCGAAATTCCCCGCCCTGCCTTTTGGTCCGGATTCCGGATCCGGGCGCAAACAATTGAATTCTGGCAGGATCGCCCGTTCCGCCTGCATGACAGGATCCTTTTCAGCCGGAAGGAAGATCGCAACTGGGACAAGACGCGGCTTTATCCTTGAGCCACGCGTCATAACCTCCTGGTTTCACGAATCACCATCGTTGCAGGAGTGTTGGAGACGATGAAGCAACGTCGCTCGCCGCCGCGGAGATCGGCAGGCCGCCTGGTTTCGCTTGACTAACTGCCCCCTTGTGAATTTTTCCGCATAACCCAGCGGATGCCCGCCGCAAGCGCCAAGGCGAGAAGCGGCCATACCGCCCAGAACTCCCCTTGCCAGGAAAGCAGGTTGATACAAATATCCCAACCCGATAACGCCGAGGGTCGCAATGCCACGGCCGACAAGGCTTGTCTTTCGCGCCCAGGCAAGTCCTGCCAGCGTTGCAATGGCAAGAATCGGCCAAGGCGCCCAGAACGTCCCGTTCCACGAGAGGAAATTGACGGCAAGCGACGCCAAGGCGATCAGCGCAAACACGGCAATGGGCCGGCTGATCATCCGACTGCCGGAAGCGTCGGCGGGGTCGCGCGCAGGCCCGTTCGTGGAGGCAGGCGCGCCGACCTGCCCGACGCGGCGCGGCGACTGCGCCGCATCGCTCCGCTGGTCGCCGATGCGAACCGCATAACTTGGCACGCGCTCCTCGATGTTCTTGACATCGAGATCGCCTAGAAACTCGAACCCGACCGACATCTTGTTGCGTACCTGATCGTACACAGTGTTCGAGATCACGATGCCGCCTGCGGGCGCAGAGGTCTGAAGGCGCGCGGCGATATTGACGCCGTCGCCATAGATGTCGTCCCCCTCGGCAATCACATCGCCCAGGTTTATGCCGATCCGAAAGAACATCCGTGTTTCGGCCGGGCGGGCGGCATTGTGCCCGGCGAGTTCGTTCTGGACGTCGATGGCCGTCCGCACGGACTCAACCACACTTGGGAATTCGGCGATCAATCCGTCGCCCCAGGTGTTGACCACGCGGCCACCATGGGCTTCGATCAGCCGCGCCATGGCATTCCGGTACTGCTTGAGGGTGGCGAGAGTGCCTTCCTCGTCGGCTTCCATCAGCCGGGAATAACCCTGTACGTCAGCCGAAAAGATGGTCGTCAGTTTGCGGCGTGTCGCGGACATTCTTTCCTGTCCTGGATCGATCTCCTGCGCTGGAGCTGGCCTGCCCTTTACCCCGCCTTTTTCCGTTCCATGAACGCGATGAAGGCCGCCCGGGCTTCACTGGATTTCAGGCGGACAGCGAAATGCGACGCCTCTTCCTTTATGCGCTCGATTACATCCTCGCGGGAACCGAGCATCAGGTCGCGAGCGATCTTCAGCGCTTCCGGAGGCTTTTCCGCTATGGCTTGCGCGGCTGAAAGCACCGACGCCTCCAGCCGCTCTTCCGCTACAACCTCGTGGATCATTCCTGCTGCCTGGGCGCGCTCGGCGGACAACCCTTCGCCCAGCGCCAGCAGCGCGAATGCGCCTTGCCGGCCGAGAACCGCCGGGGCCAACAGGCTGGAGCCCGCCTCCGGCACCAGGCCGAGATCGACGAACGGGGTCCTGAACTCGGTGCGCGGCGTGGCGAAGGTCAGGTCGCAGTGAAAATTGATCGTGGTGCCGATGCCGACAGCGATACCGTCGACACCCGAGACGATCGGCTTTTGCGCGCCGGCGAGCGTCAGGAGGAAATCGAAAACTTCGTTGCCGCCCTCGCCGCCGGTAGCGACCGCCATGAAATCGGCGATATCGTTCCCGGCGGAGAAAACTCCCGGAAGGCCGAAAATGACGTGAACGCGGATCTCGGCATCGGCATCGCCTGCAGTCAGGGCGGACGCCATCGCCGCATACATTGCCCTGGTGATTGCGTTTTTCTTGTCGGGGCGGTTCATGCGGATGATCTGAATTGCGCCCCGGCGCTCGGTAAGGATGTGGTCGATCAAGGTCAGTCCTCTTGCGTTGATCAGGCAGTGACGAGCGACGCGGCAGCCGCCGCGAGACTTGCCGCTCCATCGGTCACGCGCTCTCTTAGCGCGCGCGTCTCGCCGGCAAGATTTTCCGCGAAGAACCGGCTAAGAGCGATGCGGCCAGCGGACTTCTCAGCGAGTGCGCCACGCGCCAGCAGGGCGCCGCCTGCCGCCAGCGCGAAGAGCCGCAGGTAGGGTGCGGCGCCGAACAGCGCTGCCTGCAAATTGCCTTCCGCTGCCTCAGCCTGCAGGAACCGGGTGGCCTTGGCAAGGTCATCGAGCGTGCTTTCCAGTCTGTCCGCTGTCCGGCCGAAACCTTCGAGATTGGAACCGCGCACCGCGTCCACGATTGCAGCGAGTTCGTCGATATATCCGAAGACATGCCGGCCGTTACCCTGCGGAAGCTTTCGCATCACCAGGTCAATCGCCTGGATGCCGTTGGTTCCTTCATAGATCGGCGCGATGCGCGCATCACGATAGAGGCAAGCCGCGCCCGTCTCCTCGACAAACCCCATACCGCCATGCACTTGAACACCGATCGAGGCGACTTCGACGCCGACATCGGTCGAGAATGCCTTGGCGACTGGCGTCAGCAGATCGGCGCGGTCCCGCCAGTGGCGCGCCTTCTCGCCGTCGGCTGTGCGGGCCATGTCGATGGCGTGCGCGCACGAATAGGCAATGGCCCGCGCAACGCCGGTCAGCGCCTTCATCGTCAGCAAATTTCGTTGCACATCGGGGTGATGAACGATCGGCGCCATGCCGTCGCCATTGTAGCCCGGCGCCTTGCCCTGGCGCCGCTCATTGGCATAGGCGAGCGCCTTTTGATATGCGGCTTCGGCAACCGCCACGCCCTGCATGCCGACCGCAAGGCGCGCGTTGTTCATCATGGTGAACATGCAGGCGAGCCCACGGTTCTCCTCACCTATCAGCCAACCGATCGCTCCGGGAGTGCCGTCCCCTGCGAAGCCGTCTCCATAGATCATCGTGCAGGTGGGCGAGGCATGGATGCCGAGCTTTTCCTCGATTCCGGAACAAAAGACATCGTTGCGGGCGCCAGGGAGGCCGCCTTCATCGACCAGGAATTTTGGCACGAGGAACAGAGAGAGGCCGCGCGTGCCGGGCGGTGCAGTCGGGCAGCCGCGCCAGTACCAGATGGACGATATTATCAGTCAGGTCATGTTCGCCGTAGGTGATGAATATCTTCTGGCCGAAGATGCGGTAGGTGCCGTCCCCGACCGGCTCGGCGCGCGTGCGCAGCGCGTTCAGGTCCGAGCCGGCTTGCGGCTCGGTCAGGTTCATCGTTCCCATCCACGCGCCGGACACAAGCTTTTCGAGGTACTTTTCCTTCAGCGCCGCGGAGGCATGTTTCTCGATCGCCTCGACCGCACCCATTGTGAGCGTCGGGCCGATGCCGAAGGCCATCGATGAGGAATTCCACATTTCGAGAGCGGCGACGCCCAGCATGATCGGCAGGCCCTGCCCGCCAAATTCCACCGGGCCGGACAGCGCATTCCAGCCCCCGTCGATCCACCGCCGGTAAAGGTCTTTCCAGCCCGGCGGCATGGTCACCGCCGCATCTTTCAAGACCGCTCCATGCCGATCACCGATCTTGTGGAGCGGCGCGACCTCCTCGGTGGCGAAGCGCCCCGCTTCCTGCAGGATTGCGTCGACCACATCCTCGGATAGTTCGCCGAACGTGCCCGCGGCAAGTGCCGCATCGAGGCCAGCGACATGCTTCAACGTAAAGCTGATCTCCTCGACGGGCGCGCGGTACATGTCTTCCTCCTGCGGTCGGGACGCCACACAAGCCTACGAGCCAAAATTCGCCTTGGCTGGCGGCAAATGGCAATTTTTTGTGCTTCCTTGGCTTCTTTTTACGTAAACGTCAAACGCAGGAATGTTGCCGCTACCCGGCCTGCATTTCAAGTCCAAATGCTAAAGCGTGTTGCGTCCAATGTGATTCAGGAATGCTGGCGGGACAGCGCCCCCTCTGTCCTGCCGGATATCTCCCCCGCAAGGGGGGAGATTGGCTGTCATCGATGCCTCACTAGCCCTGCAACGTTGGCGATCAGCGAAACCCGCCGCGCAGTCTGGTCTCCCCCCTTGCGGGGGAGATGGCCGGCAGGTCAGAGGGGGGCAACGTAGAGCGCTTTCCTCGACGAAGGGCCGGCGGGTGAGATTGTATGCGACACGCGTTGGGAGACCATGCGCAAACACAAAGGCGTGGAGCTGCATGGCGATTCAACGAAAAGTCATTCCGCTTGATGAGCGAATCATTAACCATAATCGCGCAGGATACGTGCTTGTCCCGAGGAGTCTCCCATAGTGCAGCGTCCGGAGCATCTTCTCTTGCGCAGCGCATTTGTCGCATTGGCCTCGGCCTTCGCGGTCGCTGCGGCCTTGCCTGCAGACGCCTCCGACTTCTCGCAGCCCTGGTTCAGGTCCGATCGCGCCCTGGTTATTGACGCCTACGAATACAATCCCATCGACTGGCAGAGGCTCGCTACCAACAAGCGCATCATCGGTTTCATCAACAAGGCTTCGGACGGCCTTTCGCCGCCCTATGACTGCTCCGGCAACGAAACCGAAGTGAAGCTCTGCAAGGCGCTATGGAAGCGTCACGCGGTGGCGCGCGAATTGTTCCATACGCGCAAAATCGTTGCCAAATCACTGGGTCTCGAATGGGGCGCCTATCATCTCGCACGTCCGGGCAACCCGATCGACCAAGCCAACAACTTCCTCGATTTCGCAGAGCCCGGCCCCGACGACCTGATTGCTCTCGATATCGAGGAGAACGATCCGGCTGAATGGATGTCGCTTGAGGATGCGGAGGAATTTTCCCGCCACGTTCACCGGCGCATCGGCCGTTTTCCGGTGCTCTACACCAATGGCGCAACCGCTGAGCACATCGCCGGCAACCGTGAAAAATACCCGCTGCTGTCACGGTTGCCGCTGTGGTACGCGCGCTACAAGCCTGAGATCGGAATGCACTTTCCCAAAGGGAACTGGCAAGGATATGCGTTGTGGCAATTCTCCTCTCAGGCAAATTGCGACGACCGCACGTGCCCGTACAGGGTCGCCGGAACGCCGAACGACATCGATGTCAACGTCGCCTCGCTGAACGCCGCTGAACTGCGCAAAGCTTGGCCCTTTGGCGGGCTGCTCGACGCGCCTGCAGAAATGATGGCGAGCGTGCCCCTGCCTATCACACGGCGGGCGGGGCTCGCCGGCAAGAATGTCATCTTGTCCTATGCCCCCGTCGAAAAGGCCAGCGCAGCTCTGGCACTTGCCGCCGCGTTTCACGCCGGAGGCGAGCGCTATCCGTCACGCTCCAGCGCGGCACTCGAGGGCAGCGGCACATCGTTCGTGCAGGTCATCGCGGATTATTTCACTGTCCTCACGGACCGAGTGCTCACCTGGGCCGGCGCGCCAACCGATGCGCGGGACACGCCGGCCCTTCTCGACCAGACGGTCACAGCGACAATTCCTGCCGCGGCGGGGCGGTACCAAGAGTAGAGCAGGCCGGACGGAATTGCGTAGAAAGAGAGATGCAGCGTTCGTCGTCATCCCTGGGCGGAGCCGAAGCGCAGCGAAGGCGTAGACCCTGGGATCCATGCCTGAATTTGGCGGCAGTGCGCGGCGGGTCCGTACTCTCGACCGCCTCGCCCACGATGAGCGTTCCGGTATGGATCCTCGGGTCAAGCCCGAGGATGACGAAGTGGGGAGGGCTTCGGCCACTCACAAGCGACAGCGATTGGCGTCCGACTCCTCGCCATCCCGCCCCACTCTCTTCGTCATCCCAGGGCGGAGCCGAAGCGCAGCGAAGGCGTAGACCCTGGGATCCATGCCTGAATTTGGCGGCAGTGCGCGGCGGGTCCGTACTCTCGACCGCCTCGCCCACGATGAGCGTTCCGGCATGGATCCTAGGGGCTCAAGCCCGAGGATGACGAAGCGGAGAGGTATTCGGCCGATTGCAAGCGCCCGAGACTACGCAAACGCCTGAGATTGCAAAGAGCAATTCCAGGAAAAGTGAGCGGTTCCGATTCCTTCACAGTCGGAACCGCTATAGAAGATGAGGAACAGGGCCGCTGCAACAAACGTTGTACGGAAACAATGGAGGTCACGCCATGGACACGGCAAGAAATCCCTCACCCGGTTTTAAGCGCAATCCCAGCCATCGCATCACTCTGGAGCCGTTCGATGGAACGGTGAACGTCTATTTCGCGGAAGCCATTCTGGCGTCGTCAGACAAGGCCCTGGTCATGCGCGAAGGGGACTACCCGCCCGTTGTCTACATTCCCTTCAAGGACGTCTATTTCGATTTCCTGAAGCGCACCGACACGCACTCGCATTGCCCGTTCAAGGGCGACGCGTCCTATTGGGAAGCCGTCGCGGCAGGCGAAGCCGAGAAGGATGTCATGTGGGCCTATGAGGGGCCTTACGACGAGATGCTTCGCATCCGGGACCACGGCGCCTTCTACCCGGACAAGGTCAGGATCGAGACTAGAGCAAGATGAGGTTAGGCATGGTCAATTCTGTTTCTCGGGCGGCAAGGCGATCCTCGAGGAGGGTCGCGACGGTCGATGGGGTTCCATCGGCCGAGCGAGCTGACAAAGTGGGCGCCCGCCGCCCGGAAACCCTGCCCGTTGGCTTGCCTCTGGCAAACCAACAATCAGACAAACCCTGCCGGTCGAACTTATCCCGTTTCGCAGAAACGGGGTTCGACCGGTGGGCCGGGTTAATTTGCGCCAAATCCTTCGGGCTCCGGCTCGGCCGTACCCCGGTACGACCGTCGCCGAACCCCTCGACCTTGGCGCAAATTTCCTCCGGCAGAATGACCAGACCTAATCTCATCTTGCTCTAATCCGAACCCCGGCTTTTGACGGCAGCCTGCGCCGCTGCAAGCCGCGCGATCGGCACGCGATAGGGCGAGCAGGAGACATAGTCGAGCCCGACTTCCTCGCAGAAACGGATGGAAGCCGGATCGCCTCCATGCTCGCCGCAAATTCCGAGCTTGATCTCCGGTCGAGTGGCCCTCCCCCTTTCGGATGCCATTCGCACCAGCTCACCAACGCCGTCGACATCCAGCGAGACGAAGGGATCCTGTTCGATGATGCCCTTCTGGCGGTACGTTTCAAGGAACGATGCGGCGTCATCGCGCGAAATGCCGAAGGTGGTCTGAGTGAGATCGTTGGTTCCGAACGAGAAGAATTCGGCAGTCGCGGCAATCACATGGGCTCGCACCGCCGCACGCGGCAGCTCGATCATGGTGCCAACAAGATAGTCGACCTTTGTCCCCGTTTCCTCGATGACGGCGGCGGCTACATTGTCGATGCGCGCCTTGACATAGTCGAGTTCCTCGACGAGCCCCACCAGCGGCACCATTACCTCCGGCACCACCGGGGCTCCCGTTTTTCGGCCCGCCTCGACTGCCGCCTCGAAGATGGCACGCGCCTGCATCTCGACGATTTCAGGATAGGAAACCGCGAGCCGGCAACCGCGGTGCCCCAGCATCGGGTTGAACTCGTGCAGCGATTCGGTTCGCTGCCTGAGCTTCTCCGCCGAAACCTGCATTGCCGATGCCACCTCGGCGATTTCCTCCTCGGTCTTCGGCAGGAATTCGTGCAGAGGCGGATCAAGCAAGCGGATGGTGACCGGCAGCCCAGCCATGATCTCGAAAAGTTCAAGGAAATCCGAGCGCTGCATCGGAAGCAGCTTGGCAAGGGCTAAGCGGCGGTCCTTCTCCGTATCGGCGAGAATCATTTCGCGCATTGCCACGATACGGTCATCATCGAAGAACATGTGCTCGGTGCGGCACAGGCCGATGCCCTCGGCTCCAAATGACCGCGCCATGCGGGCGTCGAGCGGCGTTTCCGCATTGGTGCGCACCTTCATGCGCCGGATGCTGTCGGCCCATTCCATGATTGCCGCAAAATCGCCGGACAGTTCCGGCTGCAGCATTGGTACGGCTCCCTTGAGCACCTGTCCGTTGCCGCCGTCGATCGTGATGACGTCCCCCTTGCGGAAGGTCTGGCCTAACGCGATGAGCGAGCCGGTCTTGTAGTCGACGCGCAGAGTGCCCGCGCCCGAAACGCACGGCTTGCCCATGCCGCGCGCGACCACCGCGGCATGGCTGGTCATGCCGCCCCGCGTCGTAAGAATGCCCTCGGCGGCATGCATGCCGTGGATATCCTCGGGGCTGGTCTCGACGCGCACGAGGATCGCCTTCCGCCCCTGCGCCTTCAAATCCTCGGCATCGCCCGAGGAAAAGACGATCTCTCCAGTGGCAGCACCCGGCGAAGCGGGGAGACCGATGCCGATGACCTGGCGCTCGGCCTTCGGGTCGATCGTGGGATGCAGCAACTGGTCGAGCGAAGCGGGATCGATCCTCTTAACGGCTTCCTCACGCGTGATCAGCCCTTCGGCTGCCATCTCGACCGCAATCTTGAGTGCGGCCTTGGCGGTGCGCTTTCCCGAACGCGTCTGCAGCATCCATAGCTTGCCGCGCTCGATGGTGAATTCGAGGTCCTGCATGTCACAGTAGTGTTTTTCCAGCAGGTCGGAGATTTCTACGAACGAAGCGAAAGCCTGCGGCATGACCTTCTGCAGCGACGGCCTGTCGGAACCCGCCTCGATGCGCGCGGCCTCTGTGATATTCTGGGGGGTGCGGATGCCCGCGACGACGTCCTCGCCCTGCGCGTTGACCAGGAATTCACCGTAGAGCTTCTTCTCGCCGGTCGATGGGTTGCGGGTGAAGGCGACCCCGGTCGCCGACGTGTCGCCCATATTGCCGAACACCATCGCCTGCACATTGACGGCAGTGCCCCAGCTTTCCGGAATGTCGTGCAGTCTGCGATAGGTGATCGCGCGGTGATTCATCCAGCTTGAAAACACCGCGCCGATCGCGCCCCAAAGCTGCTCCTGCGGGTCTTGCGGGAAAGGCCGGCCCAGCTCTTCCTCAACCTTGGATTTGTAGAGCGCAATCACGTCCTGCCATTCGGTGGCCGAAAGTTCGGTGTCAAGCTCGTGTCCCAGCCGCGCCTTTTCCTCCTCAAGTATCTCCTCGAACAGTTCGTGATCGAGCCCCATCACGACGTCGGAATACATATGGATAAAGCGCCGGTAGCTGTCATAGGCGAAGCGCGCATCGCCCGCATCGCGCGCCAGCGCTTCCACGGTCACATCGTTCAGCCCGAGATTGAGAACCGTGTCCATCATGCCCGGCATGGATGCGCGGGACCCGGAGCGCACCGAAACCAGCAAGAGGCTCGACGGATCGCCGAAACGTCGGCCGGTCAGGCGCCCAACCTGATCGAGCGCCGCATTAACCGCGGCTTCGAGCTTTTCCGGAAAGGTTCGGCTATTGGCGTAGTACCAGTTGCAGACTTCGGTCGTGATCGTGAAGCCGGGCGGCACGGGCAGGCCGAGACTGGACATCTCCGCAAGGTTGGCGCCCTTTCCCCCAAGCAGGTTCCTGTCCCCGGCGCGCCCTTCAGCGGCACCGTCTCCAAAGGTGTAAACCCACTTCGTCATCCACGCTCCCCTCACGACCGCGACTGGCAGAAGGTACCGGCAAAGCCGGGATCAGTGATGAGCGATAGGATGCTGCGCTGCGAAAGGCAACCCGCCGCCGACGTCAAACCCGCTTCGAATCGATTAGCAAGGGCTCGCCGCGCCTCACGAAACCAACCGCGACGATCGCTAGAGCAGCGGACGCACCGATGGAATCAGTGCTGCTGCTCTATTTGTTTGTTTGAGCATCGGATTTTCCCCGAAGCCGGTTCGCACTTTCGGGTCCGATGCTCTAGTCGAATGCCAACGACCGGATTGTGCTTTCCAGTCTGTCTCAATATAAGACGGGCCGTTCCGACTCGCGTGTTGGCATATTGGGGCGTCGCCAAGTGGTAAGGCAGCGGTTTTTGGTACCGCCATTCCCAGGTTCGAAATCCTGGCGCCCCAGCCAGATAGCTTCGAAATCCGTCCCTTCGCATGCAGCCACATCGGGTTGGAGCATCGGAGCCGAAAGTGGGCATCGGTTTCGGGAAAAATCCGATGCTCCAGAGATTTGAGGGCCAAGTGTGTAAAGGTCGGGAACGGCGCGGAAGTGACCGTCATGGCAGCCGGGATCACTGGCGTCATGTTCAGATCCCGCCGCAGATCGGAGACGGACGAATTCGGTGATTGATTGGCTGCTGGTTGCCCGATCCAACAATTACGGACTGACGCGCGATGCCCAGATCCTGGCCGAGGCGATCGAAGCCGCCGGCGGGACCAGCGCCTTCGCCGAGACGCGTCAACGCGGCGTGGTCGATCGCCTGATGCGGCGCAAGCGTGCCGAACGCATCCTTCATATCGAGCGCGTGTTCCCCCGCTGGTTTTCAGCGGCGAACGAAAACTGGCTTGTCCCCAATCAGGAGCGGTTTCCGCGCCGCCATCTTGCGCGGCTGCGCCGCATCGACCGTGTTTTGGCGAAAACACGCCACGCAGAAGCGATATTCTCCGCATTGAAGGTTCCCGTCACATATCTCGGATTCACCTCCCAGGATCGCTTCGATGCGGCCGTGACGAAGGACTGGGATCGCTTCTTCCATCTCGCCGGAGGCAGTACTGTCAAAGGAACCGAGGACGTGATCGCGCTTTGGGAGGCCCATCCCCACTGGCCGGAACTGGTGCTCGTGCAGAAGCAGGCCAACGCCCCCGCGCGCGTGCCTCCCAATGTCACGCTGGTCTCGGGCTATATCGACGATCTTGAGTTGCGTAAGCTGCAAAACGCATGCGGCGTCCACCTCTGCCCGTCACGATCCGAGGGCTGGGGCCACCATATTCTTGAAGCAATGTCTGCCGCGTCCGTGGTCGTGGTTACCGATGCTCCTCCCATGAACGAGCATGTCGACGAGAAATGCGGCGTTCTCGTCTCGGCCACCCGTTCGGAGCCGCGGCATCTAGGCACCAACTTCTTCATCGACCGGCGCGCACTTGCCGAGGCAATCGATCGCCTGATTTCCATGTCCGACAGCGCCAAGATAAAACTCGGCGTCGCCGCGCGCGACCGCTACCGGGAAATCGACCGCGACTTTCGCGAGCGGACACAGGCGATCCTGAGCGCATGGCCGCGGTAGCGAACACCCGTGTTGCCCCGCGCACTTCGTTTTTCGTGTCCGGCATGGATCCTAGGGGCTCAAGCCCGAGGATGACGATGCGGGGAGGACTTCAGCTAACCTCCAACGCCAGCGATTGAAGCTCTGGATCAGCTTGCTTCGCGCAACTCCTCTGCTTCCTGCAGATCGACGGAGACGAGCTGGCTGACACCCTGCTCGGCCATGGTGACGCCGAACAGACGGTTCATGCGTGCCATGGTGATCGGATTGTGGGTGATGATGACAAAGCGGGTTTCCGTCGTTTTCGTCATCTCGTCCATCAGGTTGCAGAAGCGCTCGACATTGTGATCGTCGAGCGGCGCGTCGACCTCGTCGAGAACGCAGATTGGCGCCGGGTTGGTCAGGAACACCGCGAAAATCAGCGCCAACGCCGTCAGCGCCTGTTCGCCGCCGGAAAGCAGCGTCATCGTCTGCGGTTTCTTGCCGGGCGGGCGCGCCAGGATTTCGAGGCCAGCCTCAAGCGGATCGTCCAATTCGACGAGCTGCAGCTCCGCCGTGCCGCCGCCGAACAGATGAGCGAACAGCCGCTGGAAATGGCCGTTGACGACGTCGAATGCAGAAAGCAGCCGCTCGCGCCCCTCGCGGTTCAGGCTCTGGATCGCCTGGCGGAGCTTGCGGATTGCCTCGATGACATCCTCACGTTCGGAAATGATCGTCTCCAGGCGCTCGGAAAGTTCCTTCTGTTCTTCCTCCGCCCGCAGGTTGACCGCTCCCAGCCGCTCGCGTTCGATTTTAAGCCTTTCCAGGCGGCGTTCGATCTCGCTCATGTCCGGCAGGGGGCTGTCCGGCTCCAGCTCGGCATGTCGAATGACCAGGTACGGCGCTACATTCAGCGCTTCCTGGATGCGAACCTCGACCTCCTTGCGACGGTCGTCGGCGGCGGTCAGGCGCTCCTCGGCGCGGGCGCGGCCCTCGCGCGCTTCGGCCAGCGTCTGGATTGCTGCTGTCGCCGCCTTGTCGAGCGCTGCCTGCCTGTTCTCGGCCTCCTGCAGCCGATCGGCTGCCGCTTTGCGCAGCGCCTCCGCTTCGGAAAGCTGTGACAGCAGCGCCCGCCGCCGCGTATCGATCTCGTCAGGCGCGTCGGCAAGCGTTTCCTGTTCCCGCACTGCCTCGACGCGGCGTTCGGCAAGGGACGCGATCTGACGGTCGGCGTTCTCGGCGCGTGCCGTCCAGCTCTTGCGCTCGGCTGCAATCGCTTCCAGCCGCCGCCCACGTGCTTCAGCCTCGCGCTTCAGGCCATCATGGGCAGCTCGTGCGTCGGCGAGCGCCAGCCGGTCGCGCGCCACTTCAGCGGCTTTTCCGTCAAGCCGCGATTGCAGGCTGCCCGGATCGGGTGCGCTGGCGAACAGCGTTTCAGCCTCGCCGAAGGCTCTATTGGCCTCGGCATGGCTCTCGGCTACACGAACGCGCGCTTCACGGAGCGCGGCGTCCCGGCTCGACAGTTCGCCCGCGGCCTTTTCCGCGCGCGCCAATGCGTCACGCGCCTCGCCGACCGCATGTTGTGCGTCTCGCCAGGTTTGGCGCGCCGCCCCCTCAGCCTCGCTGGCCTGCCTGACCGCGCTCTCGGCGCCGGCCAGCGCGCTTTCCGCCTGGCGAAGTCGCGTGGTCGCGGCAACGGCGTCAGCGTCGAGCTCGGCCAGCCGGTTCTTCTGCGCCAGCCGCTGCGCCGCCGGTGTCGGTGCGTCGGCGCTCGCCGTGAACCCGTCCCAGCGCCAGATCGCGCCCTCGCGGCTGACCAGGCGCTGGCCCGGCTTCAACGAGGCCTGCAGTCGTGCGCCGTCAGCCGTCTCGACTATGCCGACCTGCCGCAGCCGCCGCTCAAGCTGGCGCGGCGCGCGGACGACTTCCATCAGCGATTTTATGCCCGCTGGCAGGACCGGGTCCCCGGCGTCCGGGGCGACGTCGCCCCAATGTGCGGGAGCGCTGCGGTCGAGCGGGATATCGAGGTCTTCACCGAGAGCCGCGCCCAAGGCAGTCTCAAAGCCGCGCTCAACCTTGACCTGTTCGAGGACAGACGGGAAAAGGCCGCCCGAAGCGGAATTCAAGACCTTTGCAAGGGTTCGCGCCTCGGTTTCGATGCGGGCGAGTTCGGCCCTCGCCTCCTGCAAGGGCGGGCGGAGTGCGGCTTCGCGCAGACGCGCTTCCGCAACCGCTTTTTCCACCGAAACGGCCCTCGCTTCAGCACTTTCCAACGCGGTCGCCGCCTCTTCCGCGGCGAGGCGTTTCTCGGCAGGGTCGGCCAGCCCGCTTACTCTCGACGCGATTTCGGCGACCTCGCGATCGATATCGGCAAGCTGGCGTGCCGCCCGCTCGCGCCGGTCGGCCGCGTCACGCATGGCGCGCTCGGCCTGGCTGCGCGCGGCCGAGGCTTCGGCGCGCTCCGCCGTGAGCACGGCCAGAGCCCTCTCGCTCAGAGTGAGCTTCCCGGAGGCTTCCTCGAGCGCGGCCAGCGCATTGGTCTCGCGCTCGGCTGCTGCCGCGCCGTCCGAACCCAGTATTGCCTCTTCTGTGGTAAGCCGCTGCAGGGTCTCGGCATTGTCGCGCACCATCTGCTCTTCGCGGGAGATATCGGCGTTCAATTGCAAGAGCCGCTTCTCGATCTCGGCCTGACGGGCGCGGATGCGGCCAGCCTCCTCCTCGATCTGCGCCCGCGCGATCGACAACCGCTGGAAGGCCGCGGCCGACTGGGCTTCAGCGTCCCGCAACGCGGGCAGCCGATGCGCACCGACTGCCTGCTCCCTGGCGGCATTCATCTGCTCGGCCGCGCGGTCGGCAACCGCTACCGTCGAGGAGGCAAGCGCCGATTTGGCCTCCGCCTCCTGCGCCTTGGCAAGGGTCCAGCGCAGATGAAATAGCGTCGCCTCCGCCTTGCGGATGTCGGCGGAAAGGTTCTTGAAGCGGGACGCCTGGCGCGCCTGCCGTCTCAGGTTGTCGATCTGGCCTTCGAGTTCGCGCACCACGTCGTCGAGGCGCTCGACATTCTGCTCGGCCGAGCGCAGCCTTAGTTCCGCTTCGTGCCGCCGCGTATGCAGGCCGGATATGCCGGCTGCTTCTTCGAGAAGCGCCCGGCGCGCCTGCGGCTTGGCCTGGATCAGCTCGCCGATGCGGCCTTGCCCCACCATGGAGGGCGAGCGGGCGCCGGTCGACTGGTCGGCGAACAGAAGCTGCACGTCCTTGGCGCGTGCTTCCTTGCCGTTGATGCGGTAGACGGAGCCCGCTTCCCGCTCGATGCGGCGGGAAACCTGCAATTCATCAGTGTCGTTGAAAAGGGCCGGTGCGGTGCGGTCGGCATTGTCGAGGAACAATGTCACTTCCGCCGTATTGCGTGCGGGGCGGGTGGCCGAGCCGGAGAAGATAACGTCGTCCATGCCGGAGGCGCGCATGTTCTTGTAGGAACTTTCGCCCATTACCCATCGCAAGGCTTCGACCAGGTTGGACTTGCCGCAACCGTTCGGCCCGACGATGCCGGTCAATCCGCGTTCGATTACGAACTCGCCAGTCTCGACGAATGATTTGAAACCGAGAAGGCGCAGCCGGGAAAATTTCATCCAAGCGGTCCCGTGCGTGCGGCCGCGCGGGAACGCGGAATTTCAGTCAGGCTCTCAGTGCCTGCCCGAAAATTCGCCGGAGCGGGCTGCAAATGGCGCTTTTTGCGCTGCCGGTGCTCACGTACCCAAATGTACGCTGCGCTCCGGTTCTCAAAATCACCATTTTCGCCACGCCCCAGCGAATTTTAAGTCAGACACTCAGAGCATGCCGTCGATGATCGCCGACATTTGTTCAATCGACAGGGCTCCCGGATATCTGTTTCCGTTTATGAAGAAAGTAGGCGTGGAATCGACGCCGAAGTCCTTCGACCCGCGTTGGCTGACTGCTCTCACATCTTCCAGAAGTTTCTGGTTGGTCAAGCAGGCCTCGAAAAACTCCTGTGAAAAACCGGCAAGTTTAGCGATCTGCAGCAATGCAGCCTTGGCATCATCGACCGTCGCCCAGGTCTGCTGCTGCTTGAACAGCACTTCGACCATCGCGAAGTAGTTGTCATTCGAGCAGCGGGCAAGCATGAAGCCGGCTTCCGCGCGTGGGTCGAATGGGAACTCGCGGAAGACGAGACGCGCCTTGCCGGTGTCGATGTATTTCTTCTTCAGCTCGGGCAGCGTCGTCTCGTGGAAATGCGCGCAGTGCGGACATGTCATCGACGCATATTCGACGATCGTCACCGGTGCATCTTCCTTGCCCAGCGCCTTTTCGGGCAGCGGCCCCGCTTCCATCAGCTTGGCAATTTCGACCGTTCCCTCCGGCTTCGGCGTCTCGACCGCCTTCGCGGGCTGTTCCGCCGGCTTCGCGGCATCCTGCGCGGCAGCCTTATCGGCATCGTCGCTGCACGATGCCAGCATGACTGCCGCCGGCAATGCGAGCAGCGAGCCAAGAACTGTTCTGCGCGGAACGGAACGAAGCATACAAATCACCCGAGACCTCATGAATATTGCAATGCCGAAGCACCAGATAGCGAGAGTTGGCAAGAATTAAGGCACCGCTTTCTTCCATCCAGGCGCGAAAAGTCCGAAAAAGCGGTCACGAACCCGCGAAGTTGTCCGCTAGCTTGGCTTTCGGGCCCCAAGAATCGTCGCACCCAGACGCTCCAGCGATGCGCGCAGCTCGTCATCCTCGATCAGGCCGACGGTCGCCGCGAGACGGGATTTTTCCGGCTCGCTCAACGGACGCGACTGCGGTTTGGCGCGGGGCTGCGAAGCGGTAACGGGCTTCTGGACGATTCTGATGCGTCCGATCGCCGCAAAACCCAGGAACGCGTTGACGCGGCCGATGATCTCGCCTGTTTCGTGCTGCAAATGGAGCGCGGACAACCCGTCGCAGGCGATAACCAGCGTCGCTGGCTGGAACGGGTCATCCTCATGGATGCGGCGCGGCCAGACGATCTTTTCCGGTCGCGTGCGCGCAGCAAGCCGCAGACCGGCTATTTCCTCCCAGGACTGCACAAGGCCGATCGATATGCCGGTGCGCTTGCGCAGCACCGGGTCGAGGATCGTGGCGGCCAGGTCACTAACGGCGACCGGATTGCCGTATCCACGCTTCCCTGTCATGAACATTTCTCCAGCAAGACGTTGCTTTCAATTCTACCTGACCTAGGCTTCGACGCCAGCCAGGGATTTGCGGATTTTTGGAGCGATGTGACAATGGCTCGAGCATGAACGAGTTCCTGCTCCGGAATCTCCGCGGGAATGACTGTGGATGAAATTCATCGAATGAGCACGCAAGCGAAGGCGGCCGATACCGCCGCGCGACTGCTTGCGTGGTACGACCGCCATCACCGTGAACTGCCATGGCGAACCACGCCAGCGGCGGCCGCAAAGGGCGCGAGGCCGGATCCTTATCACGTCTGGCTTTCCGAAATCATGCTGCAGCAGACCACGGTCGAGGCGGTGAAGCCCTACTACCGGAAATTTCTTGCGCTCTGGCCGGATGTCCAATCGCTTGCCGCCGCCGATATCGAGGATGTCATGAAAGCCTGGGCCGGGCTTGGCTACTACTCACGCGCCCGCAATCTGAAAAAATGCTCCGAGCTTCTGGTTGCCGAGAGTGGCGGCCGGTTTCCCGATAGCGTCGACGGCCTCAGCGCTTTGCCGGGGATCGGCGACTACACCGGCGCGGCCATCGCGGCAATCGCTTTCAACCAGCCCACAGTCGTGATCGACGGAAATGTCGAACGCGTCGCTTCAAGACTATGCGCTATTCGTGCGCAGCTTCCCGCAGCCAAGAAGGAAATCCGCAAAGCCGTTGCAGCGATGCTCCCTGCGCATCGGCCCGGCGATTTCGCCCAAGCCATGATGGATCTCGGCGCCACCATCTGCACGCCGAGGAACCCGGCCTGCCAGCACTGCCCTTTACGTGACGATTGCAAAGCGCTTTCTCAGGGCGATCCACAGGCATTTCCGGTCAAGGCGCCAAAGATCGCGAAGCCGCTTCGGCGGGGTGCGGCCTTCGTGGCCATCAGGGACGACGGCGCGATCCTACTGCGCAAGCGCGGCGGGATCGGGCTTCTGGCCGGCATGAGCGAGGTTCCCACGACATCATGGTCGGTGCGGACGGATGGCATCGATACGGTCGACGGCGCACCGTTTCCATCGGACTGGAGAGCCGCCGGCGGCATCAGACATGTATTCACCCACTTTGCCCTTCAGCTCGCCGTTTTCCGGGCGGATGTCGGGGACCGGCCGGCACCGCCCGGACATTGGTGGGCGAGTGCCGCAGACGTACACGGCGAAGCGTTGCCGACCGTCATGAAAAAGGCGATCGAAGCCGCAATACCGGGTGTCACGCGCAAACCCGCCCCCGCAAACCCGGAAAGATAACATGAGGGAAATCCGCCATATCGTGTTCGACATCGGCAAGGTGCTGATCCACTACGACCCTGATCTGCCCTTTAGCCGGTTGATTCCCAACGAAGACGAGCGGCGCTGGTTCTTCGAGAACGTATGTACCCACGACTGGAATATCGAGCAGGACCGCGGCAGGAGTTGGGAAGATGCCGAGGAGCTTTTGATCGGGGCCTATCCGCAACATGCCGAGAACATTCGCAACTTTCGCCGCTGCTGGCACGAGATGGTTCCGCACGCCTACGAAGACAGCGTGGCGGTGATGGATAGACTGATCGCCGGCGGCTATGACGTCACGATGCTGACCAACTTCGCCGCCGACACCTACGCCGAGGCGCGCCGACGATTTCCGTTCCTGGAACGCCCGCGCGGGGTGACGGTCTCAGGCGAGGTGGGCATGATCAAGCCGGACCGCAATATCTACGACCACCATGCCGCCGCCTTCGGCCTTGAGCCTTCGGCCACTATCTTCATCGACGACAACCCGAGCAATATCGAGGGCGCCAAGGCTGCCGGGTGGCAGGCCGTCCTCTTTCAGGACGCCAAAGCGCTCGAGGATGACCTCGATCGTTTCGGGGTGGTGCCGTGATTGGGGAAACGGCACACCGTCACTCCAGTCAGGCGCCGGCTCGCTCCATGCCGAGGCGGACGATGCGGCGAAGTTCGTCGATCTGCGTCAATCCGCCATTTCGCTCATAGTGCCAGAACGTCCATCCGTTGCAGGCCCCAAGCCCTTGGACTTCAGCGCCGATGCGATGGATGGAGCCCGCCCTGCCGCCGATCTCGAGCGTGCCGTCCGCGCGCACCCTGGCTGCCCATCGCTTCCTGGCATCGTAGAGAATCGTTCCCGGCCTCATCATGCCTGAATCGATTAGGCTCACGAAGGCGACGCGAGGTTCGGCCCGCTTGCCTTGCATGACGGCAATATCGGCTTCGTCGAGCGGCCTGATCGTCGCAATGCGTTCCTCGGCGGCGTTGATATAGGCCTGCTCGCGCTCCACGCCGACAAAATTGCGGCCGAGGCGCTTGGCTACCGCACCGGTTGTTCCCGACCCGAAAAAGGGATCGAGCACTACATCGCCCGGTTTGGTGGAGGCCATCATGATCCGAGCCAGCAGCGCTTCCGGCTTCTGCGTCGGATGCAGCTTGTCGCCATTGGGATCCTTCAGGCGCTCGCTGCCCGTGCAGATGGGAAACAGCCAGTCCGAGCGCATCTGCACATCATCGTTCGACGCCTTCATGGCATCGTAATTGAAGGTGTAGCCTTTGCCCTTCTGGTCTCGCGAGGCCCAGATCAGCGTCTCGTGCGCGTTCTGGAAGCGGCGCCCCCGGAAGTTCGGCATCGGATTGGTCTTGCGCCAAACGACATCGTTGAGGATCCAGAACCCGAGATCCTGCATCGTAGCACCGACGCGGAAAATGTTGTGATAAGAGCCGATGACCCAGATCGTGCCCTGCGGTTTCAGAACCCGGCGCACGGCGAGCAGCCAGGCGCGCGTAAAGGCATCATAGGCCTCGAAGCTCTCGAAGCGATCCCAGTCATTGTCGACAGCGTCGACTTTCGACTGGTCCGGGCGATGAAGATCGCCTTCAAGCTGGAGATTGTAGGGTGGGTCGGCGAAAACGACGTCGACCGATTTTTCCGGAAGCCTTTCGAGTGCGGCGACGCAATCGCCTCTAAGGATCGTGTTCAGCCATTCGGGCTGGGGGGAATAGGTTGGAAAATGGGCAAGCTTACGCACCACAGACATGAAAATACCCGGCATTACGCGTGACTGTTTACTGGCTGTTATGGTTACCGCTCGGCGTAAATATTTAGTGAAACGCCTGCTGTATTTGCTGTCGGCGCCGCCATCGTGTATGTGGCGCCTCTTCCGGCCCCTGCCTGCCAACCCTCCATTCGGTCCCCATTGCCATGACCCTGCCTGAACTTGTCATATTCGATTGCGACGGCGTTCTCGTCAATTCCGAGATCATCGCCTCGCGCGTAGAGGCGCAGCTTCTAACCGCCGCCGGATACGAGATTTCGCCGGAAGAACTGTCGGAGGCCTATGCGGGGCTCACCTTCAAGGACATCATGCTGCGTATCGAGGAGAAGTCGCGAATCCCGTTTCAGGCATCACTCATCGATCAGGCTGAAATTCTGGTCGACCGGCGCCTCGCCAACGAAGTCCGCGCCATCGAAGGCGCCCACGAGGCGGCGGCAGCGGTGGCCGCCAAGCGGTGCATCTGCTCGAATTCGCGCCACGATCGGCTCGATGCGATGCTGACCAGGACGCGGCTGAAGCCTTTCTTCGAAGGCCGCGTCTTTTCTTCGCTGGAAACGCCTTCCGGCAAGCCGAAGCCGGCGCCGGACGTGTTTGTCTTTGCCGCGAGCGAAATGGGCGCCGACCCCGCCCGAACCTTCGTCATCGAGGATTCCGTTCACGGTGTTGCCGCGGCGAAAGCTGCCGGCATGAGGGTCATCGGCTTCACCGGAGCTGCCCACACTTATCCGGGTCACGCCGACGCGTTGACCGGCGCAGGCGCCGAAACGGTGATCCGCCGGTTAGCGGAATTGAAGAGCACAATCACCGCACTGGCGGCGTGGTCGGAAGATGCCTGACACCTACTGCGGTTTCTTCGGTGGACCCTCGTCATAACCCGCGAAAATCTGGATGTTCCTTTCGGGCGGGATCGGGATCGACACGTTGGGTTCGCTGACCAGCCATTGCGTCAATTCGGTACCGACCGTGACTTGATGCTTATGAAGCTCTGAATAGAGCACCTCTTCGCCGCGCACCACGACGATCCGTATCGGCATCGTCACATTGCCGGCCTTGCCCGCCGGACCGGGCACGACCTTTCCGGCGACTGCCACGTTCATGGTCAGCCTCCCGTCGGCCTCCTTGCAACTGCGCGTAACATCGGAAATCGAGGCCTGGTAGATGATCTTGCTTGGATCGTTCTCGGCACCCTTTTGATAGGTCGTGAAGAAGGCGGTCCCTTCGCGCAGCGTGATCGAAGGGCAGTAGGCGCGGAGCTCGCTTGCGAGAATCTTTCCCTCCGGCGCTTTCATGTCTGCGGCTGCCTTGGCGCTGTCGCTTGATTGGCAACCCGCGGCGGCGAGCATAAAGCCAGCCAGGGCAAAACCCGTGAAAAAGCTACTCTCATTTGAAACCATGCAGCACTTCCCTCTCGCGCACGGGCCGTCTATAGCAACGCGGCGTCGAAAATGCGACCGGCGCGGTGCAGTTATCCAGAGCCTGAAGCATCCCCCATGCGGCGTTGCCGCTACGGACAGGTGACCATGAAGTATGTCAGCACACGCGGGGAAGCCCCCGTTCTCGGTTTCTCCGACGCGGTCCTCGCCGGTCTCGCGCGAGACGGGGGACTTTATGTTCCGGCAAATTGGCCGCACTTCAGCGCCGCTGAAATCCGCGCCATGCGAGGCTTGCCCTATCCGGACCTGGCCGTTCGCGTGCTGGCGCCATTCCTGGACGGCGAGATCGCAGCTCCGGTGTTCGATCGGCTGGTGACGCGAAGCCTACGCGACGTTCCGCCACGAGGCGGTGTGTCCTCTCGTACAGACCGGACCCAACACCTTCGTACTCGAGCTTTTCCATGGACCGACGCTCGCCTTCAAGGACGTGGCGATGCAGCTCCTGGCGCGGCTGATGGATCACGTTCTGGCCGAGCGCGGCCAGCGCGCGACGATCGCGGGCGCCACATCGGGCGACACAGGCGGCGCGGCGATCGAAGCCTTCGCCGGTCGCGAGCGCACGGACGTCTTCATTCTGTTCCCGCACGGCCGCGTCTCGCCCGTACAGCAGCGGCAGATGACGACGTCGGCCGCTGCAAACATCCATGCGCTGGCCATCGAGGGCAATTTCGACGACTGCCAGGCACTCGTGAAGGAAATGTTCAACGACCACCGCTTTCGCGACAGGGTTTCGTTGTCGGGCGTGAATTCGATCAACTGGGCGCGGATCATGGCCCAGATCGTCTACTACTTTTCATCTGCAATTTCGCTGGGCGCCCCGGACCGGCCGATCTCCTTCACGGTCCCAACCGGCAATTTCGGCGATATTTTTGCCGGTTACGCGGCAAAGCGCATGGGCTTGCCGATTGAGCGGCTGGTCATTGCCACCAATGACAACGACATACTCGCACGCACGCTCAAGAACGGCGAGTACCGAACCGAGCGCGTCGTGGCAACGACCTCACCTTCGATGGACATTCAGGTATCCTCCAATTTCGAGCGGCTGCTGTTCGAATCCAGCGGGAGGGACGCCTCTGTCGTCAGGCGACAAATGGCCGGACTGAAGCAGTCCGGCGCCTTCTTGATCGAGCAGGCGGAGCTCGATGCGATCCGCCGCGAATTCAGCGCCGGCCGTTGCTCGATGGCGCAATCCGCGGAGACGATCCGAGCGACGCTCGCATCGAGCGGCTATCTGCTCGATCCGCACACGGCAACCGCCATGCATGTCGCAACGGCCCACGCCGAGGCCAGCACGCCCATGGTCGTGCTGGCGACAGCCCATCCGGCGAAGTTTCCGGCTGCTGTCGAGGAAGCATCGGGGGTTGCGCCGAAGCTCCCAGCATGGCTTGATGGGTTGATGCGGCGCAAGGAAACATATGCGGTTCTTCCTTCCGAGCTAAAAATGGTGGAAGATTACATTAGCCGCCACAGCAAGGCGGAGCGCCAGGGAGCGAGTCATTGATGGGTGTAGAGGTTTGCCGTCTGTCGAACGGCCTGACAGTCGCCACCGAAGCCCTTCCTCATATCGAATCCGTTGCACTCGGTGTCTGGGTCAAGTCCGGAGCCCGCAACGAACGCGAAGACGAGCACGGTATCGCCCATTTGCTCGAGCACATGGCTTTCAAGGGCACGAACCGGCGCAGCGCCTGGAAGATCGCCTCCGAGATCGAGAATGTGGGTGGCGAGATCAATGCCGCCACCAGCGTCGAGACGACGTCCTTTTATGCGCGCGTGCTCGCCGACGACGTTCCGCTGGCCATTGACATCCTGGCCGACATACTGACGGACTCGAAATTCGACGCTGACGAGCTTGAGCGCGAACAGCACGTGATCCTGCAGGAGATCGGTGCGGCACACGACACTCCGGATGACATCGTCTTCGACCGCTTCACGGAGACTGCCTTCCGCCACCAGACGCTCGGTCGCTCGATCCTCGGTACGCCGGAGACCGTAAAGTCCTTCACGTCCGCCCAGCTTCACTCCTTCATGGAACGGCAGTATGGCGCGGATCGCATGGTCGTCGTTGCGGCCGGCGCGATCAAGCATGAAGATTTCGTGCGCGAAGTCGAAAACCGCCTCGGTTCGTACCGGGCCAAAGCCGAAAGCACGCTTCCCCAATATGCCCACTATGTCGGGGGAGACTATCGCGAGAACCGCGACCTCATGGACGCCCAGA
Organism: uncultured Alphaproteobacteria bacterium; assembly: GCA_963813315.1. GTDB lineage: Bacteria > Pseudomonadota > Alphaproteobacteria > Rhizobiales > Rhizobiaceae > CAWEYO01. The sequence continues at coordinate 110,532 of CAWEYO010000003.1, forward strand.
TCGTGCTGGGGTTCGAAGGCCGCGCCTATCATGTCCGCGATTTCTATGCATCGCAGGTCCTGTCGATGATTCTCGGCGGCGGCATGTCGTCGCGCCTCTTCCAGGAGGTTCGCGAGAAGCGCGGCCTCTGTTACTCCGTATATGCTTTCCACTGGGGTTTTTCCGACACCGGCATATTCGGTATCCATGCCGCCACGGGGCCAGGCGATATCGCCAGGTTGGTGCCGGTGATCGTGGGCGAATTGCAGCGGACCGGCAAATCCATCGCGCAGGAAGAGCTCGACCGCGCCCGCGCCCAGTATCGCGCCGGGCTGGTCATGTCCGCCGAAAGTGCCGCCAGCCGGGCGTCGCAGATTGCGCGTCAGCTTCTCCTGTTCGGTCGGCCGATCGACAAGGATGAGCTTGTCGAGCGGCTTGCGAACCTGACCGTCGAGCGGCTGACCGACCTGTCCTCGCGCCTGTTCTCGACCACGCCGACGGTGGCTGCCGTCGGCCCGGTCGGTACGCTGGCACCCTATGAGGCAATCCGGGACGCGCTGCCCACAGCGGACATTGCCGCGCGCAGTCTCGCCATCTGACATCGGAGCGCAAAGCTATGTTTGCGCTGCCTTTTTTCCGCCGAGAGGTTCCGGCGTTGAAGGGGGCGCGCATCACCTTGCGCCTACCGGAGCCCAACGACTATCGCGAGTGGGCGGCCCTCAGGCGGGACAGCCGCGCCTTTCTTGAGCCGTGGGAACCGCGCTGGTCGCCCGACGAATTGGAACGCGGCGCCTGGCGTCACCGCATCCGCCGCTATCGCGAGGACTTCGAACAGGGGCTTGCCGTAGCCTTCTTCATCTTCGAGAGCCGCAGCGGAAAGCTTGCCGGTGGAATCACCCTCGGCAATGTAAGGCACGGTGTTTCCCAATCCGCACAGATCGGGTACTGGATCGGCGAGCGCTACTCCGGCCGCGGCTACATGCTGGAAGCTCTCAGGCTGGTGATACCCTATGCGTTCGAGACGCTGAGGTTGCACCGTATCGAGGCAGCCTGTATTCCAGCCAATGCGCGCTCCGTCCGTGTGCTTGAAAAAGCCGGATTTCAGCGCGAAGGCCTCTTGCGATCCTACCTCCGGATCAATGGCAGCTGGCAGGATCATTATCTCTACGCCCTCGTTTGCAACGGGGGCGGCAAGACATGAGGCTCTTTGTTGGTACGATTTTTAACGGGCGGGAAATTGCTGGCATTTGCGCTCGCCGCACTTGTCACGATGTGCGCCATCTCCTCGGCGCATGCCACCGAGCCTATCAAGATTTCCCGTGACGACGTTGCGCTTGACCTCTCAGGCGCCGTCGAGATCTATCGCAACCAGGGCGAAAATTTTCAGGTTTCGACAGCGCCCGGCCCGGACGCCATCGTCCGACGCATCGAGGTCGAGGCAAACGACGCGCGTTCAACAGGCGACTGGGCGGTGTTTGCACTGGCCAACTCGACGGACACGCAACTTGATCGGCTGATCGTGGCGCCGCATTTCCGCCTGGTGAATTCCGGAATGCTGTGGCCGGATCTCGGATCGAGCCGCATTGCCGCCATCACGCCGAGCGAAGGCTTCGCGCTTGACCGGGAGGCAAGTCCCGACGCAGACGTGTTCCGGGTGACGCTCAATCCGGGGTCGGTCGTCACCTTCATCGCCGAGTTGGCGTCACCGAAACTGCCGCAGGTCTATTTGTGGGATCCGGAGCCCTACAAGGACTCGGTCAATTCCTATACGCTCTACCGGGGCATCGTCATCGGCATTTCCGGCCTGCTGGCGCTGTTCCTGACCATCCTTTTCGTGGTCAAGGGAACCTCGATGTTTCCGGCCACCGCGGCTTTGGCATGGTCTGTGCTGGCCTATATCTGCGTGGACTTCGGCTTCCTGAACAAGTTCATCGCCATTTCGCCGGGAAGCGAGCCGATCTGGCGCGCCGGCGCGGAAGTGGCGCTTGCCGCCACCTTCGTGGTCTTCCTGTTCACCTATCTCAATTTGAACAGATGGCACGGGCACTTCAGCTACGGCGTGCTCGTCTGGATCGTTGGCCTCGTCTTGATTGCTGGTTTGGCGGTTGTCGATCCGGCGGTAGCTGCCGGCATTGCCCGCTTCTCTTTCGCCGCCACCGGGGTCATCGGTATCGGCCTCGTCGCCTATCTCGGCTTCCAGGGTTACGACCGCGCCATCATGCTGGTGCCGAGCTGGCTGATGGTGCTGGTCTGGCTGGCCGGAACCTGGATGGCAATCACCGGCATACTGGACAACGATATCGTACAGCCGGCGCTCGGCGGCGGGCTGATACTGATCACCCTTCTGATCGGCTTTACCGTCATGCAGCACGCCTTCGCCGGCGGAGGCTTCTATCAGGGCCTTTTCAGCGACATGGAGCGGCAGGCGCTGGCGGTGACCGGGGCTGGCGACACCGTGTGGGATTGGGACGTGCTGCGCGACAGGGTAGTCACCCGGCCTGACATCAGCAACCAGCTCGGTCTGGCGCCGAACAGCCTCACGGGCCCGGCGCGCAACTGGCTGCCGGTCCTGCACGCGGACGACCGGGACACTTTCCGCACAACGCTCGATATGGTGCTCGAACACCGGCGCGGGCGGGTCTCCCAGAGTTTCCGACTGCGCGGTGCTGACGGACACTACCACTGGTTCGCCTTGCGGGCGCGTCCGGTCGTTGGTTCAGACGGCGAGGTTATCCGTTGCGTCGGAACGCTTGTCGATGTCACCGAACAGAAGAAGGCAGAGGAGCGGCTGCTGCACGACGCGGTGCATGACAACCTGACCGGCCTGCCGAACCGCGAGTTGTTCCTCAACCGTCTGGACGGCATCCTCTCTATTGCCCAGAGCGAGGAAACGATTAAACCGACAGTTTTCGTTATCGACATCGACCGGTTCAAGCAGGTGAATGAAGGGCTCGGCATTTCGGCCGGCGATACGATCCTGCTGACCATCGCGCGACGGCTCCATCGCCTGCTGAAACCGCGCGATTCCCTGTCGCGATTCACTGGCGACCAGTTCGCCCTGATGTTGCTCTCCGAACAGGACCCGGCCCGCATCGCCTCCGTCGCGGATGCGATCAAGCAGGCGATCCGGGCGCCCATCACCTTCGCGAAACGGGAGATCGTGCTTACCGCCTCGATCGGCCTGATCACCTGGACGCAGGCACAAACCTCCGCGGATGACATGGTAAAGGATGCCGAGCTTGCCATGCAGCAGGCGAAGCGGTTTGGCGGAGACCGCATCGAGCCGTTCCGACCGGCCTTCCGCTCGATCGGTACCGACCGGCTGCAGCTCGAATCCGACCTGCGCCGTGCCATCGAGCGCAAGGAGTTTACGCTGGCCTATCAACCGATCGTCCGGCTGGAAGACCGCTCGGTGGCCGGGTTCGAAGCTCTCTTGCGCTGGGAACACCCACGCCGCGGGATCATCCCGCCCAGCGACTTCATTCCCGTCGCGGAAGGTTGCGGGCTTATCGTACAACTGGGCCTTTTCGCCATGCAGCGCGCCGCCGACGATCTCGCCCAATGGCAGAAGCAGATCGGCGAGGCTCCACTCTCGGTCTCCGTCAATCTATCCAGCCGGCAGCTCATTCGCCGCGACCTCGTTGCCGATGTCCGCTCGGTGATCGCACGTGCCAACCTGAAGCCCCGCTGCTTCCGGCTTGAACTCACCAAGTCGCTCGTTATGGACAATCCCGAGCAAACCAACCACGTGCTCTCGCAACTGAAGAAGCTCGGCATCGGCCTCTCGATCGATGATTTCGGGACCGGCTATTCCTCGCTCGCCTATCTGACGCGATTTCCTTTCGACACGATCAAGATCGACAAAAGCTTCGTCGACGATGCCACGCCGAAGCGCGAGGTGCTCCTGCGGTCTATGATCAACATGGCGCACGACCTTGGCTTGTCGGTCGTGGCGGAGGGCGTTTCAGACGAAGGCGATGCGCTCCAGCTTCGCCAGATGGGCTGCGAATACGTCCAAAGCTTCGCCTTCGGTGCGCCGATGAGCGGCGAAGCCGTGCTCAAACTCCTGAAGGAACAGTATCCGCTTGCTCAGGCGTGACCGGCGAAATGGCTGAGCCGCGCCAGGTCGATGCCGATGGACGCAAGGATGCGGTCGTATTTCCGGTCAATGTCGGAATCAAACAGCAGATCCATGCTGGCCGGACAGGTGAGCCAGCCATTTTCGGTGATCTCATGTTCGAGCTGGCCAGCGCCCCAGCCCGAATAGCCCAGTGCCATGAGCGCCTTCCGGGGGCCGCGACCCGAAGAGATCGCACGCAATATGTCGATCGTCGCCGTGAGGCAGATGTCCTCCGAAACCGGCAGCGAGGACTCGACCATGTAGTCGTCCGAATGAAGAACGAAGCCGCGGCTGCGATCAACCGGGCCGCCATTGCGCACGACAAGATCGCGCGCGGGCGCCTGAAGCCTGATGGCCTCCTGTTCGTTCAGGATGCCAAGCTGGACAAGCAGGTCCGGAAAGCGCAACGATTGGGTCTGATTGATGATCAGCCCCATGGCGCCCTCCTCACTGTGGGCGCAGACATAGATAACGGCGCGCGCGAAGCGGTCGTCCTTCATGCCGGGCATGGCAATCAGGAACTGATCGTCGAGGAAGCCGCGCGGCGCGGATCCTTTCTGACGCAGAAGATCCATTCGCCAAACGTAACCTTTTTCTGCCGGCCTTTAAAGGTAGCTTTGAAACATGGGAGGGAGATTTCCCTTTCACGTGAAAATGATGCAAAGCGATCTTGCTCTAAGCATTGCGAAAATCCTGCTTGAGCATCAAATGTCGGTCATGCGCGTCCTTCCCACGACCTTTTTCGGCCTGCTGCTGTCGCTCGCAGTCGAGACATCGGCCTTTGCATCGGCCACCGGCTGGCTGCAAGTGCAGGGCGCGCGAATCCGCCTCGTGACCGCCGGGATGCCGGACGCCGGAGGCGAACTGAAGGGCGTGTTGGAAATCGACCTCCAGCCGGGCTGGAAGACATATTGGCGCGATCCGGGTGACGCGGGCGTACCCCCGCAAATCGACATTTCGGCAAGCCCGAACATCGCCGCCGCCGAAATGGATTTTCCCGCGCCGGAGCGTTTCGACGACGGCTACACGAAATGGGCCGGCTATAAACATCCGGTCGCCTTTCCCGTCAGCTTCAAGCTGAAATCACCCGGCGTGACTGCAATGATCGATGCCAGCGTTTTTGTCGGCATTTGCGAGACGATCTGCATTCCCGTCCAGGGGCGGTTCACGCTCGATCCTGCCAGCGATCCGGACAATCCCGATGATGCGGCCCTGGTAGCGGCCGCGCGCGAAGCCCTTCCCGATCCCGAGCAACCAGGGTTCGGCGTGACAACGCTGCCGGGGGACGGCAAGGCGCTTACTGTCGAAGCGATCTTTCCGGGTGACGCGACCAAAGCCGAATTTTTCATCGCCGGTGAACAGGGATACATGTTTGGGACGCCGGAACGCGTGAGCAAGGAGGGCAAGGTGATTTTCGCCGTACCGATCCTCGACCGGCCAGCAGCGCTTCCCTCGCAAGGAGCGTTGCACTATACGCTTGCGACGCCCGCCGGTGCGGTCAAAGGAACCCTGCCCTTCCCGTAATCTTCACCGGATTCGCAGGTTGCCGATGCGGCTCGAAGCCGATAGGCATCGAGGAACAAAGGTCCCCGAATCGATCTTCAGAGGTGAATGATGACCATTTCCGTTGGACAGAAGCTTCCCGACACGACGTTCAAGATCATGACCGACGACGGGGCCAGGGACGTCACCACGACGGAATTTTTCTCAGGCAAAAAGGTTGTGCTGTTTGGTGTCCCGGGGGCATTCACTCCTACTTGCAGCAACAACCACCTGCCGGGCTACCTGGAAAACCATGACGCCATCCTCGCCCGCGGCGTGGACAGGATCGCCGTGGTGGCGGTGAACGACCATCACGTGATGGCGGCCTGGTCGCGCTTCACCGGCGGCGAGGGCAGGATCGAGTTCCTCGCCGATGGCAATGGCGATTTCGTCAAGGCGTTGGGGCTGGACGCCGACTTGAGCGTTGCGGGCATGGGGCTGCGATCAAGGCGCTTCTCCATGATTGTCGAGGACGGCGCTGTGAAGGCTCTCAACGTGGAAGACAGACCGGGTCAAGCGGTCGAGTCCGGCGCGGCAAAGATCTTGGAGCAGCTTTGATCGGCGGGGCTCAGGCGCTTGTGATTGGCCGAAGCCCTCCCGCATCGACATCCTCGGGCTTGAGCCCTTAGGACCCATGCCGGAACGCTCATCGTGGGCGAGGCAGTTGGCACTCGGGACCGCCGCTCAACGCCGCCATGTTCAGGCATGGATCCCAGGGCCTTCGCTGCGCTTCGGCTCCGCCGTGGGATGACGAAGAGAGAGGGCGTTTGCACTTTTCGGACCTGCGTCAGCCCCTCTTTGTTGCACGCGGCACGATTCCCACGGGCGCGGGTTCCTTTTTCTGAGGCTTGAACGGCGCCATGCCGAGCCGTGCCAGTTCGTCCGCGCGCTCGTTCTCGGGATGCCCGGCGTGGCCCTTCACCCAATGCCAAGTCACCTTGTGCCGCTTCCTCGCCTCGTCGAGCGCCTGCCACAGGTCTGCATTCTTCACCGGCTTTTTCGCAGCCGTTTTCCAGCCGTTCCGCTTCCAGCTCTCGATCCAGCCGCCGATGCCATCCTTGACGTAATTGCTGTCGGTGTAGAGGTCGACGTTGCAAGGTTCCTTCAACGCACCCAGGCCCGCGATTGCCGCCATCAGTTCCATGCGGTTGTTGGTCGTATCGGCCTCACCGCCGGACAGCTCCCTTGTGATCCCGTTGAACCGCAGGATTGTGCCCCAGCCGCCGGGTCCCGGATTGCCGGAACACGCACCGTCGGTGAAAATCTCGACCCGCTTCATGCGGAGCGGCCCGCAACTGCGAGGCCATATTCCGCCGCCGAGCCGATCCGGCGATGGAAGCGCATGCGCCGGACGTATTCCATTGGATCTTTCTTCACGACGAGGCTTCCCGCCGGCACCGTCAGCCAATCGTGGAGCCGCGTCAGCATGAAACGCAGCGCCGCCCCCCTTGCCAGCACAGGCAGCGCCTGCGCTTCATCGCGGGAGAGCGGCCTCACCGCACAATAGCCGTTGAGCAGCGCCATGCCCTTGGTGTGGTTGAACGAATGGTCCTTCTCGAAGCACCAGGCATTCAGGCAGACTGCCACGTCGTAAGCGAAAAGGTCGGTGCAGGCGAAGTAGAAATCGATCAACCCAGAAAGACGGTTTCCGAGGAAGAAGACGTTGTCCGGAAAAAGATCCGCGTGGATGACGCCCTTGGGAAGATGCGCGGGCCAGTTTGCTTCAAGAAACGCAAGATCGGCTTCCGTCTCCGCCGCAAATCCAGGCTCCACTTCGTCGGCCCGCTCGCGCGATCCGTTCCAGAGCGGCCGCCAGCCATCGACGCTGAGCGCATTGCGGCGCGTCAGCGGGAAATCCTCTCCCGCCAGATGCATGGCGGCGAGTGCGGCGCCGACCGCGCGGCAGTGCTCGACCGTGGGCCGCCGCATCCACATGCCTTCCAGAAAGGTGACGATGGCTGCCGGCCGGCCGGCAAGTTCCCCGATCGCAGTGCCGGTCTTCTGCTTCACAGGCAGGGGACAGGTGATGCCCCTGCCCTGCAGGTGCTGCATGAGGTTCACGAAGAACGGCAGATCGTCGCGGTTCACCCGCTTCTCATAGAGGGTGAGGATGTACGACCCGCTCGAAGCGTGAAGCAGGAAGTTCGAGTTCTCCACACCTTCGGCGATGCCCTTGTAGGACAAGAGCTCGCCTATATCGTAGTTTCTGAGAAAAGCGCCGAGTTCGATTTCGGAAATATCCGTGTAGACCGCCATTCAGCGCATTCCATTGACGAAGGCCATGTCCGCCGCCGTCAGCTCGACATCGCGCAGAACACGCATGACAGGAAAGTCCTCCGTTTCGGTTGCCGTCACAGCAAGTTCGACCGTAACGTCAAAGCGCGCGCGAAAGGCATTGATAATCTCGTCAACGATGATTTCGGGCGCGGACGCGCCTGCCGACAGTCCCAGCGTCGCGATGCCGACGATGTCATCCCACGGGATTTCGGCGGCGCGCTGCACGAGAAGCGACATCCTTGCGCCGGCCCGCTCCGCAACTTCGACAAGGCGCCTGGAATTTGAGGAATTGGGGGCGCCGACGATGAGGAAAAGATCAGCGCCGGTGGCCGTTTCCTTCACCGCTTCCTGCCGGTTGGTGGTGGCGTAGCAGATCGATTCGGCGGACGGAGCCTGCATCTGCGGAAAGCGCTTTTGGAGCGCCCTGACGATGCCGGCAGTGTCTTCGACCGAAAGCGTCGTTTGCGTCACGAACCCAAGCGCCGCCGGGTCGGCCGCAACGAAATTGACGGCATCGGCGTCAGTTTCTATCAGCGTTACGGCGCCCTCCGGCAGTTGGCCCATCGTGCCGATGACTTCGGGGTGCCCGGCGTGGCCGATGAGAAGAACGTGACGACCGAGCCGCTGGTGGCGCATCGCCTGCTTGTGGACCTTGGAGACGAGCGGACAGGTGGCGTCCAGATAAAACAGGTTTCGTTCCTCGGCGTCCCGAGGCACGGACTTCGGCACACCGTGGGCGGAAAACACCACCGGGCAGGTTCGATGCTCGGCGGGAATCTCGCTCAATTCCTCTATGAAGACAGCGCCAAGGTTTTGCAGTCCTTCGACCACGTACCGGTTGTGCACAATCTCGTGGCGGACATAGACGGGCGCGCCATATTTCTTCAGCGCAAGAACGACGATCTGGATAGCCCTGTCGACGCCGGCACAGAAGCCGCGCGGCTGGCAAAGGCGGATCGTCAGCGGCGGCTTGGTTGAAGTTGCGTCCATTCTCTGTAGGTGCTCCCGAGGTAAGCGGAAATGATGCGCGGCGTCCCTTGATGTCAAGGGCAGGACGTCACGTCATTCGCCTTTCGCCGCCACACCGCGACAACGAGGACACCTGCCAGCGATGCCGCCAGTCCATACCAGGTGATTGCGTATTGCAGGTGGTTGTTGGGAAAGTCGGTCATCGTCACGCCGCCTCGCGGCAGGCCGCCGGGATTGGGTTTTGCGTCGGCATCGACGAAGAAAGGCACCAGCCTGTCTCCCTTGGAGAAGCCGCTCTCTTTCGCCATCAGCGCCAAATCCTTCCAGTAGTAGATATTCCTGGCAGGATCGTTGTTAGGAATCAGAAAGGACGGCTTCACCACGACTGGATTGCGCGCAAGTCCCGTGACCGTGACCACGCCCTTGATCTGGCCATCGGGGCGGCGAGCCGGATCCTTCAATTCGAACGGCACGAAACCGCGGTTGACCAGAACGGTCCCGCCTTGCTCCTGAACAAGCGGCGTATAGACGAAATAGCCGACGGCGCCGTCATGGGTGGCGAAGAAGTGCTGCTCCTTCGCATGATCGTAGATGCCGGTTGCAATCACCGGCCAGTAGTCGACATCCTTGGTCTGGGCAAACAGCTTCATCAGCCCGCCGATCGGAACGGGCTCGGAATGAACGCGATGGTCGATCTCGGCCAGCAGCGCCTGCTTCCAATAGAGCCGCTGGAGCTGCCACGTGCCGAGGCCGAGTAGAAGGAAAAATGCCAGGCCGCCAAGCACAACGGCAAGCCATGAAACGCGGCGCGGCGCGGCGTCGACGCTTGCGGGCATCGCGCTCACTCCGGCCTGTCCCAGCGGCCCTCCGAGGCGCTGTTCGCATATTGCAGCGTGATCAACACGCCCTTGGCGAGCCGCAGCGCGCCAAGGCTCAAACCGAGCGTCAGCGGGATCCAGAGGGCAAAATGAACCCAGAGCGGAGGTCCTGCTGAAACCTCCAACCACAGCGCCAACCCTACGACAATGAAACCGATGATCAGGATGACGAAAACCGCCGGACCGTCGCCGGCATCTGCGAAGGAATAGTCGAGGCCGCAGACTTCGCACTCCCTCGCGACTGTGATGAAGTTCGAGAACAACCTGCCTCGCCCGCAACGGGGGCAGTGCCCCTTTAGACCAGCCGCAATCGGCTCGACCGGCGGCCGGGTCATCTTGTCGTTGCTCATCGCTGGTCCTGTACGATTCATGGAGAGATCTCGATCGGCGTGCCATTGGCAACCATGTCCCAGATCTCGTTCATCTCTTCATCGGTGACGGCAATGCATCCGTTTGTCCAGTCAAACATCTGGAACAGCCACGCCCACCAGCCAAGGCCCTTGGACTGGCCGTGGATCATGATCATGCCGCCTGGAGAAACACCCGCCTTGCGCGCCTGTTCCTTGTCCGCTTGGTTGGGATAGGAAATGTGGATCGATCGTGCGAATGCGCTGTTCGGGTTGCGCCAATCGAGAACATAGCGGCCTTCAGGCGTTCGTTCATCGCCTTCGTGCTGCTTGTGGCCGACCGGATTGGCGCCGAGCGCTACCGGATAAGTCCGCAGCACCAAGTCATCGGCAAGCAGCTCCATCCGGCGCTCCGACTTGTCCACCCGCACGAGGTCGACATCCGCCCCGGCTGCGTGGCCCGCAACCGGCAGCGAAAAGAAAATGGCAGCGAACGCGCTGGCTGCAATGCGATGGCTCGGAGCCCTCCTGAAAATTCGCCAAGGTTGGCCGCAGATGGCGACTATTGCGCTTCCGCGTCCCCACCACACTAGTGGCCATGCGCCATGGGCGCGCCCCAGGACGCCCAGACGTATATGCAAGAGAACAGGAACAACCATACCACGTCAACAAAGTGCCAGTACCAGGCGGCGGCCTCGAAGCCGAAATGATGCTTGGGCGTGAAGTCGCCGCGCGTCGCGCGAAGCAGGCAGACAGCCAAGAAGATCGTGCCGATGATGACGTGGAACCCATGGAAGCCGGTCGCCATGAAGAAGGTGGCGCCGTAAATGGAATCCTTGAAGGTAAACGGTGCGTGGATGTACTCGTAGGCCTGTACCATCGAGAACAGCAGGCCGAGCGCAACCGTCAGGATCAGGCCCGTTACCAAGCCCTTGCGGTCGTTGTGCAACAGCGCGTGGTGCGCCCAGGTGACTGTCGTGCCGGAAAGCAGGAGGATGATCGTATTGTAAAGCGGCAAGTGGAAAGGATCGAGAACCTCGATGCCCTTGGGCGGCCAGACACCCCCCGTGAATTCCGTCCGCGCGATCTGATGGATTTCGTCGGGGAACAGGCTGGCGTCGAAGAAGGCCCAGAACCACGCGACGAAGAACATCACCTCTGAGGCGATGAACATGATCATGCCGTAGCGCAGATGCAGCGAAACTACTGGAGTGTGGTAGCCTTCACGCCCTTCCTTGATCGTATCCGACCACCACGAATACATGGTGTAGAGCACGATCAGCAGGCCCATGAAAAACAGCCAGGGACCGGCAAGATTGATGCCGAGGAGCGGGAATTCGTTGCCCTTCAGGTATTGCATGTATGCGACGCCGCCAATTGCGGTGACGAACGCGCCCATTGAACCTATGAACGGCCAGGGGCTCGGGTCGACGAGGTGATAGTCGTGATGTTTTGCGTGTGTGTCAGCCATTTCAGCCCCCGATAGAGTTTGCCGATGCTTTTCCACCTTCGGCCTTTGGCGCAACCGCCACGGGCTTTTCCTCGTCGATCGGGAAGAAGGTGTAGGAAAGCGTGATCGTCTTCAAATCCTTTAGTTCCGGCACCTTCTCGATGTCGGGGTCTACGTAGAACACCACCGGCATTTCGCGAGTCTCGCCAGGCTTCAAGCTCGTGTCGGTGAAGCAGAAGCATTCGACTTTGTTGAAATAGGCGCCCGCCATTTCCGGCGTGACGTTGAACGCGGCGCGTCCGCTGGCGGTCGTCTCAAAAAGATTCGTCGCTGTGTAGCGCGTCTCGGTCGTCTCGCCGACGCGCATCGTCAGCTGGCGCTCAACCGGTTGGAATTCCCACGGCAAGCCGCCCGATACATTGGCATCGAAGCGCACCGTGATCATGCGGTCGAGAACCCTGTCGGAATACTGCTCGACGCGTTGCGTCGTGCCGCCGTAGCCGGTCATCTGGCAGAACATCCGATAGAGCGGCACCGCCGCGTACGCCATCCCGACCATGCCTGTAAAAAAGGCTAGGCATGCGGCCGCGACCACGCGGTTCTTCCGCAAATTTCCCGGGTTCGTAGGCGGGGGTCGGCTACTCATCCTGACGCTCACATTGTCCTGTCGAAAAGTGCCGAGCTGAATTTCGCGATGCTGCCCAGATAGACGATGACCACGAAGGCCGCGAGCGCCAGCGCGATTGCCATCGATCGGCTGCGGCGGGCCTTCTTCTGGCTCTCAGTAAGTGTCACCATTTCCCGATCCTGCATGTCTTACGCTCCGGCAAGCACGGCGGACCGCGCGACCAGACTGTCGGCCAGGTAGATCGCGAAGATGCCGAAGAGATAGAACAGCGAATAGGCAAACAGCGTCTTGGCCGGTCGCATTTTTGCATCGGCGGCAGACATCGTCAGCACCTTCCAGGCATACCAGACAAAGCCGGCGCCAAGCACGGCGGCCGCGATCCCGTAAGCGGCGCCCGTGTAGCCGAGAACCCATGGCAGAACTCCGACCGGAGCCACCAGCAAGGCATAGGCTAAAATCTGGCGTCGGGTCGAGGCATGCCCGGCGACGTTGGGCATCATCGGAATGCCGGCCCGGTCGTAGTCATCTGACTTGAACAGCGCCAGCGCCCAGAAATGCGGCGGGGTCCACAGGAAGATGATCAGGAAAAGGATCACGCTCTCGAGGCCGATAGTGCCAGTCGCCGCCGCCCAGCCTATCATCGGCGGGAAAGCTCCTGCCGCGCCGCCGATCACAATATTCTGCGGCGTCGCACGCTTGAGCCACATCGTATAGATGGCGATGTAGAAGAAAATCGTGAAGGCCAGAAGCGCCGCCGCAAGCCAGTTGACAAGCAAGCCGAGCGTCGCCACGGAAAATCCCGACAGCACAAGGCCAAAGGCAAGCGCTTCGCCCGGTTGAACCCGCCCCGCGGGAATCGGCCGGCCCGAGGTCCGCGACATCACGGCGTCGATATCTGCGTCGTACCACATGTTGAGCGCACCTGAGGCTCCAGCCCCGACGGCGATCGCCACAATGGCGATGACGGCAACAAGCGGGTTAACGGCGACCGGCGTCGCCGCCAGCCCCACGAAGGCAGTGAATACCACCAGGGACATCACTCGCGGCTTTAGCAGCGCAAGGAAATCGGCCGCCATCGCTTCCGACATGCGAATGCCGGATTCGTCCAGTTGGTTGTTGTGGACCATGGCCATCCGTAGGGGTTCCAGTCTTTCCTGGCCAAGTGCGCCGGCGGGCCGGCGCTCTCGCCAATAGTACGCGCTGCTACTTGATCTTCGGCAATTGCTCCCACTGGTGGAACGGCGGCGGCGAAGGCAGCTGCCATTCCAGCGTCGTCGCTCCCTCACCCCACGGGTTGGCACCGGCTACCCGCTTCTTCGAGAATGCCTCGAACACGCCGACGAGGAAGATCACCACGCCAAGGGCCGCGATGTAGGACCCGTAGGACGACACCATGTTCCAGCCGGCGAACGCGTCCGGATAGTCGATGTAGCGGCGGGGCATACCAGCCAGACCGAGGAAGTGTTGCGGAAAGAAGACCAGATTCACGCCGATGAAGGTCACCCAGAAATGGGTGCGCGCAATCAACGGCGAGTACATGTAACCTGTCATCTTCGGGAACCAGTAGTACCAGGCCGCAAAAATCGCGAACACGGCGCCGAGCGACAGCACATAGTGGAAGTGCGCCACGACGTAGTAAGTATCGTGCAGCGAGCGATCCAGCCCGGCATTGGCGAGTTGGACACCGGTCACGCCGCCGACGGTGAACAGGAAGATGAACCCGATCGCCCAAAGCATGGGGGTGCGCATCGAGATCGAGCCGCCCCACATCGTGGCAATCCATGAGAATATCTTCACGCCGGTCGGGACAGCGATTACCATCGTGGCGAACACGAAATAGCGTTGAGTGTCGAGCGACAGGCCGGTCGTATACATGTGGTGCGCCCAGACGACAAAGCCCACCACACCGATTGCAACCATGGCATAGGCCATGCCGAGATAGCCGAAGATGGGCTTCCTCGAGAAGGTCGAAACGATGTGGCTGACGATGCCGAACCCCGGCAGGATCAGGATGTAGACTTCGGGGTGACCGAAGAACCAGAACAGGTGCTGGAACAGGATCGGATCGCCGCCGCCCTCGGGCGCGAAGAAGGTCGTGCCAAAGTTGCGATCGGTGAGCAGCATGGTGATGCCGCCCGCCAGAACCGGCAGCGACAGCAGCAGCAGGAAGGCGGTGATCAGCACCGACCACGCAAAAAGCGGCATCTTGTGCAGTGTCATGCCCGGAGCGCGCATGTTGAAAATGGTCGTGATGAAGTTGATCGCGCCGAGGATCGACGAAGCGCCCGCAATGTGGAGCGACAGGATCGCCAGGTCCATCGCCGGGCCCGGCTGGCCGCTCGTCGAGAATGGCGGATAGATCGTCCAGCCGCCGCCGACGCCATGGGCGCCCGGCGCGCTCGGCATGAACGCCGACAGAATGAGCAGGGTGAATGCCGGCGGCAGCAGCCAGAACGAGATGTTGTTCATGCGCGGGAACGCCATGTCCGGCGCGCCGATCATGATCGGCACCATCCAGTTGGCGAAGCCGCCGATCAGGGCCGGCATGACCATGAAGAATATCATGATCAGGCCGTGCGCCGTGGTGAAGGCGTTGAACATGCTCTTGCCGGCATCGACCGCTGCGTCGCCGCCGACGCCATAAACCATCTCGGCAAGGCCGGTGAATATCTGGATGCCCGGCTCGGCGAGTTCCCAGCGCATCATCACCGACAGGAACCCCCCGATGATGCCCGCGCCGATCGCGAACGTCAGGTAGAGCGTTCCGATGTCTTTATGGTTCGTGGAATTCACCCAGCGAACCCAGCCATGCGGCTTGTGATCGTGATGCTCGTGAGCTGCCGCGCCTGCCATGATTCGCTCCGTTACTTTCCCTGTCCCGTCTGACGCATCAATTGCCGGCGGACGCTACTTTCAGATTGCCGTCGATGTCCGCTATCAGCGCCTTGTTGGCGCCGTCGAGATCGGTCTTCGCCGCCGCCAGCCAAGTGCTGTACCGTTCATTCGAAACGACGCGAATTGCGATCGGCATGTAGGCATGATCCTTGCCGCAGAGTTCCGAGCACTGGCCGTAATAAAGGCCTTCCTTTTTGGCCTTGAACCATATCTCGTTGATGCGGCCCGGCACCGCGTCGGTCTTCACTCCGAACGCTGGCATCGCGAAAGCGTGAAGCACGTCGCTCGCCGTCACCAGGACGCGAACCGTGGCATCGACCGGCACCACCACTTCGTTATCGACCGCCAGTAGCCGCGGGTATACGGCACGATCGTCCTTGCCGGCAGCGGCGCGGGCATCGTCCGCCAAAAGCGCGGAATTGAACGAAAGAGGCTCGTCGACCTGATATTCATAGTCCCAGTTCCACTGGTTGCCGGTAGCCTTGATCGTCAGCTTGGGTTCTTCCGGCGGCGTATACTGGGCCGTCAGCAACTGGAAGGACGGCACGGCGAGGAACAGCAGCACGACGACCGGCCCGACCGTCCACAGCACCTCGATCAAGGTGTTGTGGCTGGTGCGTGAGGGCACGCGGTTCAGGCTGGCGCGAAACCTCAGGATGCACACCGCAAGCAGGGCCAGAACAAGGAGAGTGATCGGAACGATGAACCACAACGTGTATTCCTCGAACCAGGTGATCTCTTCCATGATGCTGGTCGCCGCGTCCTGGAAGCGCATCTGCCAGGGCCGGGGCTGGTCAGCATAGGCTGCCGCGGTGGCGAAGAAAGTGGCTAGTGCACTGGCGCCAGCAAAGATTTTCCTCATCGCCCTGTTCATCTCCCAGTTCAACGCGCGTCGAGGCGTGCGTCCGCGAAAGTCCAATGACACTGGAACGGGAATCCCGGTGCCTGCTGCGGCGTTCAAACCATACTCCTTTCCCGACCGCAAGAAAGGAGCCTCCGAAACTGTGCGGCATTTTTGCGCGTGACAACCGCCGCTTGGCGCCGTTCCTTTGTTATCCGCCTCCACACCGGACGGCAGCGTGCCTGCGCGATGGGCCCTGTGTCCGCGGAGTTGCCGGATGTTCGTCGCAATTCGGGCAGATTCAGGCTAATCTCGTGGAAAGCAGCCGTTTCCGCAGGCTTGCTTATGTGCCTGTTCTTTTCCTTGCCAAGGTCCCGGTCTAGAGTGCCGTGATTCGCATGGAGTCATCATGAAAATCCGGCTTTCAAGACCTCGGGCGACGGCCCTCCTCCTTGCCGCCACGATAGGGATGGCCGTTCCGGCCGCTGCCCAGCAGCAGAACGGAACCGTGAAGTCGACCCATGGCGCTTGGTCGATCATCTGCGATACACCGGCTGGCGCCACTGGCGAGCAATGCGCGATGATGCAAAACGTCGTCGCCGAAGACCGGCCGGAAATCGGCCTGTCGGTAGTCGTTCTGCGTACCGCCGACAACAAGGCGGAGATTTTGCGCGTGCTGGCGCCCCTCGGCGTCCTGCTGCCAAACGGCCTTGGCCTGAATGTTGACGGCAAGGACATCGGGCGCGCGTATTTCGTGCGCTGCTTCCCTGACGGCTGCTATGCGGAGGTCATCCTTGAGAAGCCCCTGCTCGACACCCTGAAATCCGGCAAGGCGGCCACCTTCATTGTTTTCCAGACACCCGAGGAAGGCATCGGCATTCCGGTCGACCTGAAGGGCTTTGGCGATGGGTTTTCGGCACTTCCCTGATCGCCGCGCATTGCCGAATGTCGTTTTCGCTCCTACATCGATGCCGATAGTTTCCTTGTAACGGCGGACGCGCGATGAACAGCCTGCTTAACCAGTTCGATATTTCCGACGATCACGTTCGACGCATCGTTGCGGAAACGATAGACGGCGCCGACGACGGCGAACTTTACCTTGAGTACAGTCAAGGCGAGGCGCTGGTCTTCGACAACGGCCGGCTGAAGACTGCGAACTTCAACATGGATCAGGGCTTCGGCCTGCGCGCCGTGGCCGGCGAGGCTACCGGCTACGCCCATTCGAGCGAACTCTCGGAGGCTGCGCTGCTGCGCGCGGCCGATGCGGTATCCGCCGTCAAGGGCGGCTATTCGGGCACGCTGGCCGCAGCACCTCATCGTACCAACCGCCATCTCTATGGCGAGGAGAACCCAATCGCCTCGCCATCCTTTGAGGAGAAGGCCAAGCTTCTGCAGGAGATCGACGCGTTTCTTCGCAGCAAGGATCCGCGCGTGCGGCAGGTGACCGCGTCGCTCGCCTCCTCATGGCAGCATGTCGAAATCCTGCGCGCCGACGGGCAGGTGGTGAGCGATGTGCGCCCGCTTGTCCGCATCAATGTTTCGGTCGTCGCCGGTGAGGGCGATCGGCAGGAGACCGGCTCATATGGCATGGGCGGCCGCAAGGGCTTCGGCGAATTCCTTGCAGAGGAAAGCTGGAAATTTGCCGCCGACGAGGCATTGCGCCAGGCGCTGGTCAACCTCCGCGCGGTGCCCGCGCCTGCCGGCACGTTCGACATCGTGCTGGCGAGCGGCTGGCCGGGAGTCATGCTGCACGAGGCGGTCGGCCACGGGCTTGAAGGTGACTTCAACAGAAAGAAAACGTCGGCTTTTGCCGGCCTTATGGGCCAACAGGTCGCCGCAAGGGGCGTTACGGTGGTGGATGACGGCACCATTGCCGAGCGGCGCGGCTCGCTGACGATCGACGACGAGGGAACGCCGACCAACCGCACCGTACTGATCGACGACGGCAAGCTGGTCGGCTACATGCAGGATCGGCAGAATGCACGGCTGATGGGCATGAATCCCACTGGCAACGGGCGGCGCGAATCCTATTCCCATCAGCCAATGCCGCGCATGACGAATACGTACATGACGGCGGGCGACATGACTCCGGACGAGATCATCGCCTCGGTGTCGAAGGGCATCTATGCCGTCTCCTTCGGCGGTGGCCAGGTAGACATCACCAGCGGCAAATTCGTGTTCGGCTGTACCGAAGCCTACATGATAGAGGACGGCAAGGTCACCCAGCCCATCAAGGGCGCGATGCTCATTGGGAACGGCCCCGATGCACTGCACCGCGTGACGATGATCGGCAACGACATGAAGCTGGACACAGGTATCGGCATGTGCGGCAAGGGCGGACAGGGCGTGCCAGTCGGGGTCGGACAGCCGCATCTGCGTATGAACCAGATTACAGTCGGCGGTACGCGTGCTTGATTTTCACGCCGTTGCGGGAACTTAGAGCAAGATGAGATTAGGTCTGGTCATTCTGCCGGAGGAAATTTGCGACAAGGTCGAGGGCTTCGGCGACGGTCGTACCGGGGTACGGCCGAGCCGGAGCCCGAAGGATTTGGCGCAAATCCCGGCCCTTCGGGTTTCCGTGCGGCGGGCGCCCACTTTGTCGGCTGCTCGGCCGATGGAACCCCATCGACCGTCGCGACCCTTCGCGTGGATCGCCTCGCCCCCGAAACAGAATTGACCTCTAATCTCATCTTGCTCTAAGGAGCGAGGTGCCGCTCCCGTTCCATCGCACGCCAACCAATATCCCTTCGGCAGAAGCCTTCCGGCCAGTCGATTTTCCCGATCGCCGCGTAGGCCTTCGCTTGCGCCTCAGTGACCGTCCGTCCCATCGCGGTGACATTGAGCACGCGCCCGCCATTGGCCCTCAGCTCGCCGTCGCGCAGCGTGGTGCCCGCGTGGAAAATCTCGACGCCGATCTCAGCCGCTTCGTCCAACCCTCGAATCACGGAGCCCTTTCGCGGTGCGCCAGGATAGCCGCTTGCCGCCATAACCACGGTCAACGCCGTCTCTTCGCGCCAGCGCGCCGACATGTGCGACAATTGTCCGTCGGCGGCTGCGTTTATCAGAACAAGCAGATCATCCTTGAGCCTCGGCATCAGCACCTGGCATTCCGGATCGCCAAAGCGCGTGTTGAACTCGATCAGCTTCGGCCCCTCGTGTGTAATCATGAGACCGGCGAACAGGATGCCGCAAAATGGCGCGCCAATTTCCGCCATTGCACGAAGCGTCGGTTCGACAATCTCCCGCATCGCCCGCGCGATGATTTCCGGTGTCATCACGGGCGCCGGCGAATAGGCGCCCATGCCGCCGGTGTTGGGCCCGGTATCGCCCTCTCCGACGCGCTTGTGGTCCTGGGCGGTGCCGAACGGTAGCGCTGTCTTACCATCGCAGATGCAGAAGAAACTTGCTTCCTCGCCTGTCAGAAATTCCTCGACGACCACCTCAGCGCCGGCTTCGCCGAACGCGCCTTCAAAACAGGCATCGATCGCCTCCAGCGCTTCCTGAACCGCCATCGCAACGGTGACACCCTTGCCGGCCGCCAGCCCATCGGCCTTTACGACAATCGGTGCGCCCTGGCCCAGCACGTAGGCTTTGGCGTCGGCCGCATTGTCGAAGCGTTGATAGGCGCCGGTCGGAATGCCGTATCTTGCGCAGAGATCCTTGGTGAAGCCTTTCGACCCTTCGAGTTTGGCGGCCCTGCCCGACGGACCGAAGACGCGAATACCCGCCGCCGAAAGATCGTCAGCCAGCCCGGCCACGAGTGGACCTTCCGGGCCGACCACAACCAGTTCGATCGCTTTATCCCGGCAGAAGCTTGCCACCGCCGCGTGGTCGGCAATATCCAGCGCAACGCATTCGGCCTCCCGCGCGATACCCGGATTACCCGGTGCGGCGAACAGCTTCGTCAGCATCGGCGAGGCCGCGAGCTTCCAGGCAAGCGCATGTTCGCGTCCGCCGGAGCCGATCAAGAGAACGTTCATGCCGCAACCTCGCCGAAACTGCCATCGAGTTCCTTCGCTATTGGCGAAGCGGGAATGGGTCAAGCGGCAAGATATCGAGGCGGTGAGAGCGCTTGACGCCCGCCCCGTCGCCTGCCACTCCACACCGATGGAGATCATTCAATCGCGAAAGGGACAGGGGCGTGTTGCCGACGCGCCAAGCGGACACTGGGTGTATCGCATTCTGCCGCGCGCATTGTGGCCGTACGCGCAGCTTGCCCGCTGGGACCGACCGATCGGCTGGCAGCTTCTGCTGTGGCCGTGCTGGTGGTCGGCCGCACTCGCCGCGACGGCGAATGCGCGCGCAGGCGACGCGCTTTTGTCACTGCTGCCTTCACCCCTGCACCTGGTCCTGTTTCTGGTCGGCGCGATCGCCATGCGCGGCGCCGGCTGCACCTACAATGACATTGTGGACTTTCGGATCGACGCCGAAGTCGAGCGCACGCGTTCGCGACCGCTGCCATCGGGCCAGGTGACACGCGGTCAGGCCTGGATTTTTCTGATCTGCCAGGCACTCGCCGGTTTCGCGATACTGCTTCAGTTCAACGACTTTACCATCCTGCTCGGCATCGGCTCGCTCGCCGTAGTAGCCGTATATCCCTTCATGAAAAGGGTCACCGACTGGCCACAATTGGTGCTGGGACTTGCATTTTCCTGGGGCGCGCTCATGGGCTGGGCGGCAGACTTCGGCGAACTCGGCCAGCCAGCCATGTTGCTCTATTGCGGGACGGTCCTGTGGGTAGTCGGGTATGACACGATCTACGCCCATCAGGACAAGGAAGACGACGCCATCGCTGGAGTGCGGTCCACGGCGCGGCTCTTCGGCGAGAACACGAAACCTTGGCTGACCGGTCTCTATTGCGGGGCGCTGATGTTGTTCGCGCTCGCCTTCGCAATGGCTGAAGTGCCGATGCCGGCGCTGGCTGGCCTGCTTGCCGCCGGCGCGCATATGACGCGGCAGATCCAGGCGCTCGACATCGACAATCCGGAGCAGTGTCTGAGCCTGTTCAAGTCGAACAACGCAGTGGGCTGGTTGATCTTTCTGGGCCTGATCGGCGGCGGGCTGTGGATAGCGGTCAAGCCGCTGATCTGACGGGGGCCCGCCTCCCGTACTTCTGCCAGCAGGGCAAAATTGTCGGGAGGGCGCTATCGCCCCGCGATGATCTCATTGCCGTCGACGACGAGCCGCACGCCGAGATCGCCCGCCTTGCGCCGAACGATGTGGCGCCGGCGACGACGCGCCGAGACGCGCTTCTTGCGCCGGTCCCTGGCACGGACGGCACCCACTGCCAAGCCCATGGACTCCTCCAGAGTACGCGCAACGCCGTCGGCTTCGATCAACAGCATAGGCAGCCGATAGGCGTCCGCCCAAGCCCGCCAGTCGGCGGCTACATCCTCCAGGTCGTGCGCGACGAGCAACGGCACACACAGCATCGGGTCATTGTGGAACAGTTCCAGCGTGACGGTGACATTGCCGAGATTGTCTTCGAGGGCGCGCGCGGCAACGCCGCGGAAGGCTCGCGCCGGGAGCGCAATGGTGACCGGCAGTCCGCTCCTGTCGAGAACCCGCCTGATCACCGCGCCGCGGCGGTCGATGGTGAACGTTACGTCGGCATCGTCGTCGCGGGCCGCGTAGCTCACTTTCTGAGGCAAGCGAAAGGGGTCGAGCCGCATGTCGCGGCCCGCCCAGACTGGCTTCAGTCCGGTTTTCATGGATGTGCCTTCCTGTTTCTCCCGAGAGCCGGTTTCCGGTCTTCTCGCGGACCGGTTTTCCCGGTCTCGTTGTGTCAGGAAAGGCTAGCTGGCACGCGTTACCGACGTCCTTAGAAGTTCGGTTAAGTTTTCGCTGATCGGGCGGATGGTTATCGGTTTGCACACAGGTGAAATATTCAGGAAACCTGTCTGAACAACGGGTTAACCGGATGAAATAACGTCGGAATCAAAGCATCTTGCCGGGGTTCATAATGCGCTCGGGATCGAACGCGGCCTTGATCCGTCGCATGAGATCGATGGCAACGCCAGGAGCGGTGGCGATCAGTTCATCGCGCTTCAACTGACCAATGCCGTGCTCGGCCGAGATGGAGCCGTGAAGGCTTCTCACCACGTCGTGCACGGCCCGGTTCATCGTCCGATAGAGGCTGAGAAACGCTTCAGGGTTAGCGCCCACCGGCTGCGAAACATTATAATGCAGATTACCGTCGCCCATGTGGCCGAAGCAGACGACCCGCGCGTCGGGCGATACTTCGGCGACCGCCTTGCCGGCATGCTCGATGAATTCGGGGATCGACGCCACCGGCACCGAGATATCATGCTTGATGGAGACGCCTTCCGGGCGCTGCGCGTCCGGCACGATTTCCCTGATCCGCCAGAAGGCCGACGCCTGGGCGAGATTGGCGGCCACGACCGCATCGCCCGCACATCCTGCCTCCAAAGAGGCCGAAAGCACATCTTCGATGAGGGCCTTAGCGTCCTCGGCGGATCGGCTGGACGATATTTCCACCAGCACATGCCAGGGCCACTGGTCGGCGAGAGGTGGCACAGTGCCCGCAAAATGCTTTACGGCAAAGCCGAGCGCCCTGTCGGATATCAGCTCGAACGCGGTCAGTGCGCCGCCCGCCCGGTCGAACGCCAGCATGTAGAGTTCCAGCGCTGCTGCCGGCGACGCCGCCCCGACCCATGCAACCTCCCTGCCCTTCGGCTTCGGAAACAATTTCAGCACGGCCGCGGTGATGACGCCCAGCGTGCCCTCGGCACCGACGAAAAGATCCTTCAGATCATAGCCGGTGTTGTCCTTCTTCAGCTTGCGCAAGTCGTCGAGCACCTCGCCGGTCGGAAGGACGACCTCGACGCCAAGGCAGAGATCGCGGGCATTGCCATAGGCAAGCACTCCGGTGCCGCCGGCATTGGACGAAAGATTACCGCCGATCTGGCTCGATCCCTCAGCGGCCAGCGAAAGCGGAAACAGCCGATCCGCCTCATCCGCCGCCTTTTGAAGGGTTGCGAGGACGACGCCCGCCTCCGCGGTTGCCGTATTCGACAGCGTGTCGATTTCCCGTATGCGGTTGAGCCGCGACAGGGACAATACAATTTCGCGGCCGGAGCGGTCAGGCACCTGACCTCCAACCAGCCCTGTATTGCCGCCCTGCGGCACGACCGCAGTCCGCGTCGCGGTCGCGAGCTTCATGATGCGGCTTACTTCATCGACATTTCCGGGCCGCAGCACCAGCGCCGATTTTCCTGGATAGAGGCGGCGCGGTTCGTTCACGTAGGGTTCGATGTCGGCCTTGGCGCGAAGCGCATGGCGCTCTCCGACAATCGCGGCGAAACGGTCAAGCAAGGCGGGGTCGGGAAGTAAGGAATCCATGTCCCAGCCTAAGACACCGAGCGAAAATTCGCCATGGAGTCGTTCGCCTGAAGCATCGTGTCGAAAAGTGCGAGCGGATTTCGAATGATACCAGTGGTCTTGGAGTTTGATCCGTCGCCCTAAGGCATGTCGCGCGGCGCGGCGGCCCGCGCCAGCCGGTCGTTGATGGCCTCGCCAAGGCCCTCTCCCGGCACCGGCTCGACCGCAATGGTCGCGGCACCGCTGCGGTCCAGCGACTGCAGGTGAGAGAAGAGGTTGGCGGCCGCCTCGCGCAGATCGCCGCCGGGCGAAAGGTTGAGCATTGCCGTGGCGCGCTCGGCCCCCAGCGCTCTGGCAGGCCCAAACGCCAGCAATGCTTCGCCCGCCGCCACGTCGGTGGCATTGAGCCGGACAGCCGCGCCCGGCGCGTAGTGCGATGCGAGCATGCCCGGCGCAATGACGCCGCGCTTCAGCTTCGCGAAGAAGCTTTTCGCCGGTCACCGCCTCGATCTCCCCGGCGGCGATGCCACCCGGCCGCAACAGGTGAAGCTGGCCGCCTTCGACCTTGACGATCGTCGATTCCAGCCCGACCAGCGTGGCCCCGCCATCGACGATCAGCGGTATCCGTTCGCCAAGGTCGGCGGCGACGGCGTCGGCGGTCGTGGCGCTGATTTTGCCCGAAGAATTGGCGCTGGGCGCGGCCAACGGGCGCCCCAGCCGCGCGATCAGGTCGCCGCCGAACCCTCGCGGCATTCTGAGCGCGATCGTGTCGAGGCCTGCCGTCACCAAAGGGTGGATGGGAGAAGCCGCGCGCAGAGGCAGCACGAGCGTCAGCGGGCCGGGCCAGAATTCTTGAGCCAGCCGCCGCGACAGCGGATCGAAGACGGCGATCGTCTCCGCCATGGCCATGTCCGAGACATGCGCGATAAGCGGGTTGAAGCGCGGGCGGCCCTTGGCTTCGAAGATGCGGGCAACCGCTGCTCCGTTGATCGCGTCGCCGGCCAGTCCGTACACGGTCTCGGTCGGTATCGCGACGACGTCGCCGCCGGCAAGCAAAGTCAACGCCCGCTCCAGCGCATCGCCGATTTTGAGAATTTCCGCCACGTCAGCCAATCCGATCTTTGAACTCGTGACTATAGAGGCGGCACGGCGGCTGCAAGTCGTCACCACATTCTTAACGAGTTCGAATGCTAGAACCCGCATCGTAGCGGCATCGATCCCCGCTTGAGTGCGGGACGAATGTCGCAGGGGGCGGGTGTTTGCATGCGTATCGTCGCCGCGTTTCTGACGTTGGGCTCATTCCTGCCTGGTGCCGCGAACGCAGGATCCATCATCGCGCTGGCACCCGCGGAGCACCTCAATCCCCCTTCGATCGTAGTTCCCGGTGTGTCCGACGCTTCCCCGTCGACGAAAGCCGCAGCCGCACGGGAGCAGGCATCCGGCTCTTCCATCATCGCATTGGGCTCCGCGAATGATGGCAAGGTTTCAGCAATCGCAGACGAAAGCGAGCCGCCCGTGCATCGTCCGACGGTTATCCCGATGGTCATTCGGGGCGGCATAGTCGGCGACGCGTTCGCGCGAACGGCATCGGCAACTTTGAGCCCAGCACCGCTACCTGCCACAGCGGCCGACGCACCACCCGCGGATCAACCGCAACCCCAAACCTCCGCCCCTTCACCCATGCCGGAAGGCAAGTCGGCAGACGGCGAGTGAATGTCTTCAAACGAGAACGTGCGGGTTCGTTCTAGGGTGCGTTGAGATTCAGGTCAGGCCGAGCCGAAAATGGCGATCTTCGAGAACCGGCACGCAGCGTACGTTTGGGTACGTGAGAATCGCAGAAGAGCGCCATTTGCAGGCCGGCATCACCTGAATGCCAACACACCCTATCCGGCTATTCTGGAGAAATCGGCAACCTGATCCGTCGCCGCCCGGATGCGGGCGAGGAGCGCCAGCCGGTTGGCGCGGATCGCCTGATCCTCATCATTTACGAGAACGCGATCAAAGAATGAATCAACCGGTTCACGCAAAGCGCTAAGCGCCAGCATCGCGCCGGAAAAGTCTTCGTTTTGAATCGCTTGCGCCGCTTCCTTCTCAGCCTGATTCACCGCCGCGAACAGGCTTTTTTCAGCCTCCTCACGCAGCAGCGCAGGATCAACGGCTTTCGCAATCCACGTTCCCTTTTTTTCCTCGGCGGCGAGAATGTTCGCCGCACGCTTGGTGCCCGCGAGCAGGTTAGTCCCGTCCTCGCTGTCGAGGAATCTCCCAAGTGCTTCGACGCGGCGAACGATCATAAGAAGGTCGTCCGACTCCGGCGTGATCACCGCATCGATCAGGTCATGCCGCGCACCCTGATCGCGGAGATAGACTTTCAGGCGGTCGTGGAAAAAAGAAATCAGGTCGGAGATAACGGGTGCGGCGCGGTCGGCTGCGTCCCGCCGGAGGCGCCATTCATATCCGGCCAGCGCATTGTCGAGGTCCTCCTCGCCATCGACATCGCCCGCGTTCAAATTCACCTGCCTCGCCTCAAAGCTTGCAAGGCTGCTTTCGATCTCCCGCTCGTCCAGAAAGGCGCAGGCGCTGCCAAGGAGCGAGGCCAGTGAGAGCCTTCTTTCGCCGGTGACGGCGATACGGATCACCCCAAGTGCTGCCCGTCTGAGCGCATAGGGGTCCTTCGAGCCGGTCGGCTTCTCGTCGATCGTCCAGAAGCCCGCTAGCGTATCCAGCTTGTCGGCGAGAGCAACCGACACGGAAACCGGATCGGTTGGCACACGATCGGACGGGCCTTGCGGCTTGTAGTGTTCTTCGATTGCCGCGGCAACCGAGGGATGCTCACCCTGCAGCAGCGCATATTTGCGTCCCATCGCGCCCTGCAATTCAGGAAACTCGCCGACGACTTCGGTCTGCAAATCGGCTTTGGCCAGCACTGCCGCACGCCCGGCAAGTTGGGTGATCTCTCCCCTTGCGGGGGAGATGGGCGGCAGCCCTGAGGGGGGCAACGTAGAGGATGAACTGTCCCGATTGGCGCCTTCTTGACCCTGAGATGTCAGCAGGGCAGCACCCCCTTCCGCCCTACCGGGCATCTCATCACCAACGATCGGCGCAAGCTTTTCGGCCAGCTGTCTGATACGCTCCACCCGCTCGCCTTGCGTGCCAAGCCTGGCATGGAAAGTGACGTTGAGGTGATCGAGTCGGGCCATGCGCTGGTCGAGCGGCTTTGCAAGATCGAGCCCGAACCTCTCGGCCGATACTTTCAGATCATTGAGGTCCGGCAGATCGGCCTGGTCGGTTTTCCAGAAATAGAGCGCGTCGGATAGTCTGGCCCGCACGACCTTGCCGTTGCCATGTGCGATCTCCCTGCCGCCGTCCGTGGCCTCGATGTTTGCAACGAGAATGAAGCGGTTGGAGAGCTTGTCCTCGCCCTTGCGAGGAGGAGCGCACACAAAACACTTCTGGTTAGCGCGGATCGTCAGCCGGACGACCTCCGGCGGAATATCCAGAAAATCCTCATCGAACTCGCCCATCAGCACGACCGGCCATTCGACGAGCCCGGCGACTTCCTCCAGCAGGCCCTCGTCCTCGATCAGTTCCAGACCGCCGGCGAAGGCGAGGTTGCGGGCATCGGAGAGGATGATCTCCTTGCGCCGATCCGCATCGATGATGACCTTCGCCGCTTTCAGCTTCGCCGCATAGTCATCGAAACGGCGGACCGTGATAACGCCTGGTGCATGGAAACGATGGCCGTAGGTCACATTGCCGGAGCGAACACCATCGACCTCGAAATCGACCACAACAGGTTCTTCGGTCTCCGGTCCGAAGGTGCAGAGAATCGACTGCAGCGGCCGTACCCAGCGTAACGCATCGCCTCCCTTGCCTTCAGTCCGGTTGTAGCGCGCTCCCTTCGGTCCTGAGGCTGCGCCCCAGCGCATCGATTTCGGCCACGGGAAGGAGCGGATCACTTCGGGCACCAGTCCAGCGATGATCTCCTCCGCTGCCTTGCCCGGTTTCGAAATGCTGGCGACGTAAAAATCACCCTTCTTCGGATCAGAATGGACCACGGCTTCGGACACCGACTTCAGGCCAGCACTTCGCAGAAAGCCCTGAATTGCCTGCTCGGGGGCCTTGGTGCTTGGACCCTTCCGCTCCTCGCGCACGTCCTTCGAGCGCGCGGCAACGCCGCGAACGTCGAGTGCAAGCCGGCGGGGCGTCCAGTATTCCCGCGCGGCCTCATAGGTTAGTCCGGCCTCGACCAGTCCGTCAGTCACCATCTTCTTCAGGTCACCCGCCGACTTGCGCTGCATGCGGGCAGGAATCTCTTCAGATCGTAATTCAAGCAGAAGATCAGGCATCAGAGTCTCTCCGCCCGCATGCCTGTTTCCTGTTTGCGCGTCCTCGCGCCGATGGCGCTGCGGGCGCGCGGCAACGCAGGAATTTCCTCGGATCGAAGCTCAAGCAGAAGATCAGGCATGGGAGGTCTCGCGGCAGGTCCGCTGCGGCAATAGCAACTCAGCCCCGCGCTGTCACCTCCCGTACCGCCTTCGGTCACTTCTCGGAAAATATGATGCAGATCAGGCGCTCACGGCCAATCCGCCCGCCTCCGTCTTAAGGAAGGCTTCGCCGCAGGCCTTCGCCAGATTGCGCACGCGCAGAATATAGCTCTGCCGCTCTGTCACCGAAATTACGCCGCGCGCGTCGAGCAGATTGAACACGTGGCTGGCCTTGATGCACTGATCGTAGGCCGGCAAGACCATTTCATGGTGGACCCGATTGTCCTGCACGGCCGGCGCACCCGCAGCCAACAGCGCTTTGCATTCGGCTTCCGCGTCCTCGAAATGCCTTAGCAGAACGGCTGTATTGGCGTGTTCGAAATTGTACCTGGAATATTCCTGCTCAGCCTGCAGGAACACGTCGCCGTAGGTAACCTTTTCCGCGTCTTCGCGGCCGTTGAAGTTCAGGTCGTAGACGTTGTCCACGCCTTGCACATACATGGCCAGCCGCTCCAGCCCATAGGTGAGTTCGCCCGAGACCGGAGCGCACTCAATCCCGCAGACCTGCTGAAAATAGGTGAATTGCGAGACCTCCATGCCGTCGCACCAGCATTCCCATCCGAGTCCCCAGGCGCCAAGCGTCGGGCTCTCCCAGTCGTCCTCCACAAAGCGGATGTCATGGACGAGCGGATTGATCCCGATGGCCTCAAGGGATCCCAGATAAAGCTCCTGCAGGTTCGGCGGGTTCGGCTTCAGGATCACCTGATACTGATAATAGTGCTGCAACCTGTTCGGGTTCTCGCCGTAGCGGCCGTCCTTGGGCCGGCGGGAGGGCTGCACATAGGCGGCATTCCAGCCTTTCGGACCAAGGGCCCTCAGCGTGGTCGCCGGATGGAATGTGCCCGCGCCGACCTCCATATCGTAGGGCTGCAGGACAACGCAGCCGTAGGAGGCCCAGTAATTGTGGAGCGTCAGGATCAGCCCCTGAAAGGAGCGGCTCGGATCCAGATGGGAAGAAAGCGCGGCAGTCACGGCAAGCCTCTGCGGGTCGGGAGGGCAGTCAGCTCATTCATTAGAGCGTCCGCCGCTCTAGAGCATCGGACCCGAAAGTGGGAACCGGTTTCGGGGAAAATCCGATGCTCAAACAAAGAAATAGAGCAGCGCGGAAAATTCCATGCTCACGCAAAGAGATCAGAGCACCGCAGCACTGATTCGCATCGGTGCGTCCGCTGCTCTAGTGCGCGCAGGCGAGGCGGTCAAGGCACCCGCACGAACTACTGAGACCCGCGACCCCTGTTCGAGATACGGTCATTTCTGTTGCTGCTCCCGTATCGCCGGGCCAATTAATAGCCACGATGAACCTTCGACGGAAGGTTTCGGTTGCAACCCTAATCTGCCCGTCCCGGCAGCCTTAACTCCTGGCCGGGCACGATCCGCCCCGGATCGCCCTGCAGTTGCGGATTGAGGTTCAGGATCTCGATGTAGCGTGCGCCTTCTCCCAACTGATCGGCGGCGATTGACCACAACGATTGACCGGCCTGCACTTTGTAGGCGGCAGGAACGATGGCGACGGTGGCAGCCGGCTTCTGCAGTTCGCTTTTGTCGCCGGCCGCCGGTGCCTTCGGCTTGACTTTCGGCGTCGCTGGAGCCGGCGCCTCTTGCGCCGTCTTGCCTTCCAGCGGCGGCAGACCTTCCGCGAGCTTCTTCTGCACGCTGGCCAGGACGCTCGCCTCCGGCTTCATGTCGCGCGCGTGGCTCCACTGGAACGTTGCCTCAAGCTTTCGGCCAACCCGCCAGTAAGCGTCGCCCAGATGGTCGTTGAGCACTGGATCGTCCGGTTTCAACGAAACAGCCCGCTCCAGCTCGCGCACCGCATCATCGAATTTGCCGAGGCGATAATAGGCCCAGCCCAGCGAATCGACGATGTAGCCGTCACTCGGGCGCAGATCGACCGCCTTGTTGATCATTTCCAGCCCCTCATCGAGGTTCATGTTCATGTCGACCCAGGAATAGCCTAGATAATTCATGACCTGCGGCTGATTGGGGTAAAGTTCCAGCGCCTTGCGGAAATTCGGCTCGGCCTTTGGCCATTCCTTCAGCCGCTCGTAGGCAATGCCGCGCTGATAGAAGATGTTCCAGTTTTCGTTGGCCGGTTCGCCAAGCCGCGCCACCGCCTTGTCGTAGACATCTGCCGCGGAGCGGTATTCTTCCTTCGATGCATAAACACCGCCGAGCGCCAGATAGCCGCGCATGTCGTCGGGCGCTGCATCCAGCAGCGTCGTAAGCTGGGCGATCGCTTCGTCGTGGCGCTTCAGGTCGGCCAGGTTGAGGCCGCGCTGAAGTTCCGCCAACCGTTTCATCGGGGAGCTTGCCGGAATCCTGCCATAGAGCTGGATCGCCTCTTCCGGACGCTCCTGCTGCTCGGCCACCGATGCCAGCTGCATCAGCACGATGTCGCTGTCGTGCTTGAGGGCGAGTGCGTACTGAAGGTAGAGCCTTACGAAAGCTTCACCGCCGCCACGGTTGAGTGCGGTGGCCAGATTGAGGAAGATTTCCGTCGCGCCCTCGGTCGGGCCGTTTACGAGCGGCCTCACCGGAACCCCCTTGCCGATCTGCTCCCGAAGCTGGGCGATCGGCAGGCGGCCGGCCGAGAACTCGTCTGACTTGTCGAGAACCTTGAGCGCCTCGGCCTTTTTGCCGTCACGCTCCAGGAAGCCTGCATAGGCTTCAGCCGCGCGCAGCCATGTCTCCGGCGCGCCGCCGCCGGCTGAAATGTTGTCGATGGTGGCGGCGTAGGCCGCAGACGCTTCCTCTTTCAAGCCGGCGCCCTCGGCGATCAGCGCGCGATGGTAGGCAACGAAGATGCCGTACCAGTCCGGTCCGTCGAGCTTGTCGAGATAGGCTACCGCTTCCTTCCCATGGCCTTCTCCCGCCATGGCCCAAGCCGTCATCAGACTGGTGATAAGCTTGTCGAGGTCGGATTCGAGCACCAGCTTCAGCCAGTTCTGAGTTGCCGCGTAGTCCTTCTTGCGGAACGTGTCGACCGCAAGGGCAAGGCGCGAAAACCGCTCCGCATCCGGCACCGCCTTGAGCTTTTCGGCAAAGGGCAACGCCTCGTCGAACCGGCCTTCTGAAATCAGCCCGAGCATCAGGCTTTGCTCGATTTGCAGGTTGTCGGGATCGAAGGAAAGCGCGCGCCTATAGTAGGCGATCGCGCCCGGAAGATCGTTATCCGCCTCAGCGACGCGTGCCGCGAGATAAGCGCCCGAAAACGACCCGATCTCAACCAGCCCGGCAGTTTCCTTCGCCACGCACGGCTGGCTGACGAGTCCAAGGCCCACGGCCATCACGCAGCCGGCGAGCCAATTCCTGTTCTTGTTCGGCATTACTTTCCTTCCCGCCTTGACTTCCCGATCCGCCGGGCAAACCGAAGCCGGATCATGATCCGTCAAAGCATGGCCTTTTTTGGGTCGTCATTCAATTCGGCCCTCACGCAGTTGATTGTAGCCCCTAAACCGACCGGTAACTGAAAATACGCCACCGAAACCTGCATCATGTTTCGGTGGATTTTCAATCAGATCAAGCGATGCGGCTGATGCAGAAATCAATCACGTCGAGCAGCGCTGCCTTCTGCGGGGTCGCCTGCAGCGGCGCCAGCGCGTCGCGCGCGATCTCGCCGAAGTGACGTGCGCGCACGATGGTGTCGGCGATCGCGCTGTGACGTCCCATCAGGCCGATCGCTTTCTGCAACGCAGCGTGTCCGGTTTCATCGTCCTCTATCGCCTTCCGCCAGAATTCGCGTTCGTCCGTCGAGCCCCGGCGGTACGCGAGGATAACCGGAAGCGTAACCTTGCCCTCGCGAAAATCGTCGCCGACATTCTTGCCGAGTTCCTTGCTCGAGCCGCCATAGTCGAGCGCATCGTCGATCAGTTGAAAGGCGAGACCAAGATTCATGCCGTAGGAGCGCAGCGCGGCGCGATCGGTCTTCGCGGCGCCGGCGATCACCGGCCCCACTTCTGCCGCGGCCGAAAACAGCGCGGCGGTCTTCGCCTTGATGACGGTAAAATACTCGTCCTCCGTCGTTTCGAGGCTCTTCGCGGCCGCGAGTTGCATCACCTCGCCCTCGGCGATGATTGATGCCGCTGTCGAAAGTATGTCGAGCGCTGCGAGCGAGCCGACATCGACCATCATCCGAAACGCCTGGCCGAGCAGGAAATCGCCGACGAGCACGCTGGCCTGGTTGCCCCAGATCATGCGCGCCGTCTCCCTGCCGCGCCGCATGCCGCTTTCATCGACCACATCGTCATGCAGCAGCGTTGCCGTATGCATGAACTCGACGCTGGTCGCGAGTTTCACATGCCCATCGCCGGAATAGCCGAACATCTGCGCGGCGGCGAGCGTCACCATGGGCCGCAGGCGCTTGCCGCCCGAAGAAATCAGATGGTTGGCGATCTCCGGTATCAACTCGACGTCGGACCCAGCCCTGGAAAGGATAAGCTCGTTGACGCGCGCCATGTCCGCTGCTGTCAGATCGATGAGGCCCTCGATGGACGCTGCCGCCCGCCTCCCCGGTTCGAGATTAAGAACGACGCCCACGCATTTGCTCCCGGCTTTAAGATGTGCCGCCCCACATCCTTTCTCTCCTAAGCGGGATTCTAACGGTAACGCAAGGCGCGGCAAGCGGCTAATTGGCGCGGAGACTAGAGCAACGCAGGGGCAGCGGCTGGTTCCGCGCGGGCTCTCCGTTTGGAGGATGACGTTGCCGATTGCGCAGTCCCCAGGAAAAATGCAGCGTATCTCATCCCGGCGGCGCCGGGCCGGGACGGTTGTTGGGGGGAGGCTTGCGCCGCAGATCAGGTCTGAAAGTCATGACACGCGCCCAACTGGTTGGCGTCATCTTCGGCTTGTCACTTTCAGCGGCGCTCACCATCGTGCGGGCGAGCGATCCGCAGCCTCTTAGACTCGCCCGCGAGGCAACATTCGACCAATACCAACGGCTGGCTCCCCGGAAGTTCGAGCCGATGCCTGTCCGCGTGGTCGACATAGACGAGGCCTCTCTGCGTGAATTCGGTCAATGGCCATGGCCCAGGGATCGCATGGCCGCTCTGGTTCAGCGACTTTCGGAGAATGGCGCATCGGCCATCGCCTTCGATATCCTCTTCGCAGAGCCCGATCGCCTGTCTCCGCGCAATGTTGTTCGCGACGTACCCGGATTCGATCCCTCTCTGCTTGGCAGACTGCCGGACAATGACGAAATTTTCGCCCAGTCGATCGCAGGCAAGCCCGTTGTCCTTGGTTTTGGCATCTCCACGGGCGGGCACTATCTGCCACCGGTGAAGGCTGGCATTGCCTTTACGGGAGAGAGCCCCGTGGACGCGCCTCCCCGCTTCAGGTCGGCGACACCGCTGCGACCGCAATTCGGGGCCAATGCGGCCGGCATCGGACATATCAGCCTCAACCCTGGCAGCTCGTATGCAGTCGTGCGGGCGGCGCCGTTGTTCCTGAGCGATGGCGAACAGCTCTATCCAGACCTTGCGCTTGAAGCCTTGAGGGTGGCGCAGGGCGCCTCCACCTATCTCATCGCGGGCGCCGCGGAGGCGTCGGGAATCATGACCTCCGTCAAAAACGGGGACTTCGTGATTCCGGTAACCGCAGCGGGCGAACTGTGGCTCTATGTCAGCGCCGACACGGCGGAAAGATATGTTTCAGCTAAGGACGTGCTGGCAAAGGGCGGCATGGCGGAGAATGTACGTGCCGCAATAGACGGCAGCATCATATTTGTCGGCACGTCGGCCTCCGGATTGCAGGACATTCGCGTGACCGCCCTCGGAGAAAACGTGCCCGGCGTCTCGCTGCACGCGCAAATGGTCGAGCAAATATTGTCGGGACGCTATCTTTCGCGTCCCGATTGGGCAAACGGGCTCGAGATATTGTCGATCGCAGCACTCGGCAGCCTCCTTGTGATGCTGACGATTTTCGTAAGTCCGGCGATCGCCCTTGCCTGCGGCATTCTGATAACCGGACTGGCGCTTGTCGCCTCGTGGTTGGCCTTTTCCATCGGGGGGCTGCTCTTCGATCCCTTGGCGCCCATTGTCATGGGCACGATCACCCATTTCGCCGCAACGTCGTTCCGCTTCCTGGTGACAGACCGGGAGCGGCGTGAAATCCGCCGTGCCTTTGGCCAGTATCTGTCGCCGTCGCTACTCTACCGCATCGAACACACGCGAAACGCGCTTCGCCTCGGAGGAGACGATCGCGAGCTGACGGTCATGTTCGTCGATGTGCGAAACTTTACGGAGATCAGCGAGCGACTGCCGCCCACTGCTGTCGTGAGTTTTCTGAATACACTGCTTGACGCGCTCAGCCGCCACGTCACCGCCAATGAAGGCACCTTGGACAAGTTCATCGGCAACTCCATCATGGCCTTCTGGAATGCCCCCGTCGATGTTTCCGATCACGCTGCCAAAGCCGTTCGCGCGGCATTGGCCATGCGTGAAACCCTCGCCCGCCTCAACAGCGACGATGCATTTGGCTTCGGAGCCAAGCAGACGGTCCGCATCGGCGTCGGTATCCACACCGGCATCGCCTGCGTCGGAAACATGGGCGCCGAGAGCCGGTTCAACTATTCGGCAGTCGGTGATGCGGTGAACATCGCTTCGCGCATCGAATCCGCTTGCAAGACCGTGAGCTTCGACATCCTCGCTTCCGGCGAGACGGCACAAATGCTCGACGGCTGGGCGTTGCTTGACGCCGGATCGCTGGAGCTGCGGGGCAAGAGCGCGAGGACCCGGATTTATGCCGTGGTCGGCGACGAGCGCGTCGCGGCGTCGCCCGTATTTGACGAACTGCGTGGCCTCCATGGGCGGCTTATCGAAGCGTTGCGGTCGAGGTTGCCATCGAGCCGCAAGATCATCGGCGCCGCGAAGGTGAAGGCCGCCGGCCTGCCGGCCAGCTTGCAGGACTTCTACGGCCGAATTTCCCGCCGGCCGGACCACTTTCTTGCCGATCCGCTAGGAGAGGACGCAGGATTTGCCGGATGAGCAAGCCCAGATCGGACCTGCGGACGCCAACAACTCACCGACCCAAACCAATCATTGGAAGCCATCGGTGGATTTGCATGTTGACAGGACCTGACGACCCGGCTGCGGCTATTTTATTTCTTGTTCTTACCGTTTCCCTTGCCGTGGCCGCGGCCCTGCCCCTTTCCGGGACCGAGCGACTTGCCGGGGTTGCTGGCATCGTGTTTGCCCGGATCATTCCCATGACCGTTGTTGCCGTCATCGCTTTTTCCGGGCGCCGGTGGCGACGGCGGGTCGGGCCGAGCCGAGGGCGACCGGCTGGGTGGATCCGGCCGGGACGGGTTGGATGGCGAACTAGGCGCTGATGCT
Source organism: uncultured Alphaproteobacteria bacterium (assembly GCA_963813315.1). GTDB lineage: Bacteria > Pseudomonadota > Alphaproteobacteria > Rhizobiales > Rhizobiaceae > CAWEYO01. Next base: position 145,671 of record CAWEYO010000003.1, read on the forward strand.
TTGCCCGGGGACGGCCGTTCGGGCGCTGCTTTGCCCGGGGACGGCCGTTCTGGCGCTGCTTTGCCAGGGGACGGCCGTTCTGGCGCCGGAGTACTCCGCTGGGGCGCCGGCTGCTTTGCTCGAGTTTCCCCTTTCTGGAGGGCAGCAGCCGTCGTAAGCCCGCAATTTGCTCCGCCCGCGCCAAAGCCTCCTGAAAGCTGCTGATTGCCGGACAGAAACGGCAAAGCCCGCGACGAGCCCAGCCTGGCTAATACGGACCGATTGACTCTGCTGGGGTCGGTGATACCGCCGCGCGGTGTGGCAACGACACAATCGCAACGCCGCCGCAGTTCCTTGCAACTGCCGCCGCTGCACATTCGGGCGGAACCTCTCAGCAAAACGATTGCCGTCGTTCCATCTGGCCTGATGGTGAAATCGAAAGCAGTTCCTCGCACGCCTATCGTGCCTGCGGGCGTCAATATCCGGTAGGCCGACGAACTCGAGTTTCCACTTATCCAGCGGAAGGTTCCCTTCGCGGCACGGATAGTAAGCTTCTTGACCGAATTCGAGTTGTCGAAAACATATTGGTCGATGACGACGGAAGAGCCCCAGCCCACCGCCAGCTTGGTGCCGTCCCGGAACACGAACTGGCCAAGTCCGGAGTTCGACGTTCTGATGCGCTCGTCCCGGTGAACCGGCGCCTTCACCACCAGCGGGCCGCTCGCCCCGGTAACGGCAGTCTTGATCAAGACTGCCTCGCCGACTTTCTCGGCAGCCATTGTCAAAACCGGACAGTTGAACGTTACGGCCAATGCGACGATTGCGGCCAGGCGCAAGGACGACATGGCATCCTCCAGCAATGCCCTTTGGTAGCATAGTCTGGCAATTGTGTCTTATCGGTCTGCATCCCCCATTATAGGTAGGCTTGACTAGGGTGTACCGGGGTTCAGGTCAGGCCGAGCCGAAAATGGCGGGTTTCGAGAACGGCACGCAGCGTACGTTCGGGTACGTGAGCCTCGGCAAGCGCAGAAGATCGCCATTTGCAGGCCGGCATCACCTGAATCCCGGTACACGCTACTCCGGAGCGGACAGCGACACGTCCTGCCTGGCCTTCCCTGCCCGTTTACATCGTCTCTCCAACCTGCGAGTTTCCGGCAATGATTGAGCTCATCCGCACCAATGACACAGTCCTGATTTCCTTCGTCGAGGCCCTGATGCGTGACGCCGGCATCGAATGCCTGGTCGCCGACCAGAACATGAGCGTGCTGGACGGCTCGATCGGGGTCCTGCCACGCCGCATCCTGGTGGCTGAAGGCGACGCCGTGGAAGCCCGCAGGATCCTGGTCGACGCCGGCATCGCCCACGAGATGAAGCGCGACTGAGGCGTCCGTCATGAGGTCGACGGCCAACACGATCGATGCTTTCCATCGCGGCAATTTCTGGCTGGTACAGCCGCGCGGCAAGGGCCACCGCGCCGGCACGGATGCCATGATGCTGGCGGCCGCCGTGCCCTCACATTTCGCGGGCCGGCTGGCCGACTTCGGGGCCGGCGCGGGAGCGGCCGGACTTGGCGTCGCATCACGCTGTCCTAAGGCCGAGGTTCTGCTGGTGGAACGATCGGCGGAGATGGTGGAATTTGCCGGCCAGACGCTCGCGCTCGAGCCGAACGCCCATCTGCGCGGCCGGGTCTCGGTGCTGGCCGCGGACGTCACGCTCTCCGGGAAGGCACGCGCGGCCGCCGGCCTCACCGATTCGTCCTTTGATTTCGTCATCATGAATCCACCTTTCAACACCGCGCGCGACCGTGCGACGCCTGACTCGCTGAAGCATCAGGCCCACGTCATGGAGGACAACCTTTTCGAGCGCTGGATCAGGAGCGCGGCGGCAATCGTGCGCCCGCGCGGCGGGCTCGCGCTGATCGCCAGGCCGGAATTGCTCTCAGCCGTTCTTGCTGCGCTGTCGGGCCGCTTCGGCCGTGCCGCGATCGTGCCGGTCCATGCGCGAAGCGACGCGCCGGCGATCCGCATCATTGTTCGCGCGGTTCGTGGTTCCCGAGCCGGCCTGTCGCTCATGCCGCCGCTTGTTCTCCACGACGCCTCGGGCGACCTGTTCACGGCCCGCGCCGACGCCATCAACAATGGCCGCGCCTCGTTGTTCGGCGATTGACGTCGGCGCTCCCGGCATTGCGCATGGCTAGCGAATGCTTACATGCAACGGATCGTTCCGGAGACTTCTCATTGATCCAGATTCTCGACCGCCTGTTGCCGAAGTCCATTCGCTCGGACACTGTAACGATCCCCGTCATTCGCCTGCACGGCACGATCATGACCGGCGCCGGCCAATTCCGGCCGAGCCTTTCGCTTGCCTCGACTGCCGGGCTTATCGAAAAGGCATTCGCATATGCGGACGCGCCAGCGGTTGCGATCTCCGTGAATTCGCCCGGCGGCTCGCCGGTCCAGTCCCGGCTGATCTACAAGCGCATCCGGGACCTTGCTTCCGAAAAAAACAGGACCGTGCTGATGTTCGTCGAGGACGTCGCAGCCTCCGGCGGCTACATGATCGCGGTGGCCGGCGACGAAATCATAGCGGACCCCTCCTCCATCGTGGGTTCGATCGGCGTTGTATCGGCTTCGTTCGGCTTTCCCGAATTGATGAAGAAGATCGGCGTGGAGCGCCGTGTCTACACAGCCGGCAGGAACAAGGCAGTGCTGGACCCGTTCCGGCCCGAGAAGAAGGAAGACGTGGACCGTTTGAAGGCGCTGCAGCTCGAAGTCCACGAAACCTTCATCGATCTCGTCAAGGAGCGCCGCGGAACCAAGCTCGCCGACGATCCCGACCTTTTCACCGGCCTTTTCTGGACGGGCAAGCGCGGCCTTGAGCTCGGCCTTGTAGATGCGCTTGGAGACATGCGCACCGTGCTCAAGAATCGCTACGGCCCCAAGACAAAGCTCAAGCTCATCTCACCGCCGCGCGGATTGTTCGGCCGTAGGCTCGGCTTCTTTGGCTCGCGCGGCGGCTTGTCCGTGCCCGATATTGCCCACGCGGCAGCCGCCGGATTGATCGAGGCCGCCGAGGAGCGGGCGCTCTGGAGCCGCTTCGGCCTTTGATTGCGGAACGAAGGCGGGTATCATGCAGCTTGACGCGACTTTCCTGGCATGGTCAGCGCTCTTTCAGGGAGGAGCAGAAAGATGCCGCAGCTCATTTTCTTCATTTTGGTCGGCCTCGCCGCCTGGTACGGCTACCGCCAGTTCCTCAAGGAAGCGGAGCGCGTCACGGCAAGGGTCCGCCGCGAGGAGGGCCAGGCAGCCACGGGCGCCATGGGTACACTGGTGAAGGATCCCAAGACAGGCGAATATCGGCTTGCCAAAGACTGAAAGCCTGAACTCGCCAGCGGCGCGACACGCGCCCGCAAAGATCAACCTTGCACTTCATGTTACCGGCCGCCGGGCCGACGGCTACCATCTTCTCGAAAGCCTCGTCGCTTTCGCGCGCCTCGGTGACCGGATTACCGTGTCTGCCGCGCCTGACGATCGACTTTCGGTGACGGGACCCTTCGCGGAGCACGTTCCCGCGGACGAGTTAAATCTGATCCTGCGTGCCAGAGAGAGCCTGAGGGCGGCGTTCCCCGGCTTGACCGGAAGGCCGGTTGCGATCGAGCTGGAAAAGAACCTGCCGGTCGCTTCCGGCATCGGCGGCGGTTCGAGCGATGCGGCCCAGACACTGCTCGCTTTGGCCGAATTCTGGGAGGTCGCGGAGAGAGACGTGCTTGGCGCGATCGGACTGGAGCTCGGGGCGGACGTCCCGATGTGCCTGGCGGCTTGCCCGCTGATCGCGCGCGGCATTGGCGATGTCCTTGAACCACTCGATTGCTTCCCGGTCCTTCCGCTGGTGCTTGTCAACAGCGGCTTCGCTTTGACGACGCGTGATATCTTTGACGCGCTTGGCTCTCGCAACAACCCTGGACTGGCGCCGCTGCCTGCGGGGGTTGATTTCGCTGGTGTCCGCGGCTGGCTCGCCGCGGCGCGCAACGACTTGCAGCCGCCGGCGATTGCGGCCGCGCCGATAATAGCTGAAACGCTCGATGCGCTGGCGCGAGGCGGTGCCGCCTTCGTTCGGATGTCCGGTTCCGGTGCCACATGCTTCGGCCTTTACGAGACGCCGGAGGGAGCGCGCAGTGCAGCCGAAAAAATCTCCGCCGCGCATCCCGGCTGGTGGGCTGTTGCCACCGAAAGCATGGGAGTGAAGGAGGAAGAGAATGGCGGACCGTGACGAGCCTCGAAGTTTCGTTCCCGTTCGGGTCGCTGTGCTGACCGTCTCCGACTCGCGCACAATGCAAGACGACAAGTCTGGCGATGTTCTCGCCGCCCGCATCACGGATGCTGGTCATTTGCTTGCCGACCGGGCCATCGTCCCTGACGACAAGGGCAAGATCCGGGAGCGCGTGCTGTCATGGTCGCATGATCCGGGGATCGATGTGGTGATTACGACCGGGGGGACCGGCTTTACAGGCAGGGATGTTACCCCCGAGGCGCTGGAGCCGATTTTCGAGAAGCGCATGGATGGCTTCTCCGAGGTATTTCACCGGATTTCCTACGACAAGATCGGCACCTCGACGATACAGTCGCGTGCGACGGGCGGCGTCGTCAACGCTACCTTCGTCTTCGTGCTGCCAGGCTCGCCCGGTGCCTGCCGGGACGCCTGGGATGGCATCCTCAAGCCCCAGCTCGACTACCGCCACCAGCCGTGCAATTTCGTCGAAATCATGCCCCGGCTCGACGAGCACCTGAAGCGGAGGCGCAAGCCGGCCTGAGCAGCCGCCTCCGGCCTATAGCGCATTGCTTCGAAACGTATTCATGCGACGCGCTTTAGGCCATGTTTTTGTGCATCTCGTTACCCCAAAACCGCTGCGCACTTTTGGGCGGCAGGCATTATTTCCGCGCTGGAGCCACAAGGATCTCGGCATCCAGCTTCCTTGTGGCGAGGCCGCGTGCAATCGCTTCGGCGTCCCGCGCATTGCGCGACAGCACCGCTGCCTGGCCCTTGCTGATTACAAGCCCTTCAGCGAGCGCCCGCCGTGACGCAAACACGCGCGCCAGAAACGGTGTGCGGTCTCTCGCGGAGCGGGAAAACCGCGCGGCCATCGTCAATTTCGCTGTATGGCGCAAGACGTCTTCCGTCCAGCCCTCCGTCAGCCTTGCGCCCGGTTCGAGCAGGAGAAGCCATTCGCCCTTGGCCCGGCCTATGCCGGCGGCGATGCCGCCTTGCGCGACGTAGTGGCAGCCGGCGTGTTCGGCGACACTGTGGGTCAGGTCGGTCGAGCCGCGATCGCAGACGATCACTTCGCGAACGACGCCCTCAAGCGCCCCGCCGATCAGGGAGGCCAACGTTCGCGCCAGCGCCTCCTCGTCGTTTCTGGTTTCTATCAGTACGGACAGCATTCAGAGGCGCATAGCCGAAAGCACGCCGGAAGGCCAGAGCGGCATGGCTAAGCCTTCAATCCTTCAATAGCCGTCTCGCTCCAAGTTATTGTTCTTACGCATGATCTTGCATGAAAGTGGTCAGCTCTCCAAGAGGGGCGGGCCCTTGAGCTCGATCACGTTGCCCGATGGATCGCGGACATAGAGCGACAGGCTTTCCCCGCGTGCGCCGGCATGAATCGATTCCTCAATGATCTCGATGCCGTGGTGTGCGAGATGTTGCCTTAGCGCCTTCTCGTCACACGGACCAAGGGCGAGGCAATAGTGATCCAGGTTGCGGCCGCCCGTCACTTGAGGCAGCGCCCAGGATCCTTCAGCGGCCGATATGTCAACCAGGTTAATGAGCGCCGCGCCCGCCCGCAAGACCGCCATACCATACTGCGGCAGAGCCTCCTCAAAACGGCACGAAAGCACCTCCTCGTAGAAAGCGCGCGCTTCGGCCATTCCGTCTACCAGCAGAAGAATGTGGTCGATGCCTTCGAGGCGGAATGGAGGCGCAGGTGCCCGGCGTGATCCAATCATGATGTCCTCCCGGTGCGCACCAGCATCATTCAGTTTTCTTCCAAAAGCAAAAAGTTCTTGCTTTGTTCACGTGAACGAAATAGGAATAGTTTCATGAGGCCCGCGATTCTCCAGTCCGTCGACACTCCTTGGGAACGAGCAAAAGTGGAACAGATCGTTCGCGCAGACATTGCTGCCTTTGGACAGGGCAGAGCCGAAGAGGCAAACGCGGTAATTGAGCAGAGCCAAATCCGCGTTCATCCCGGGCGCAACCGAGGACGTTCGGCCGGCATCAATCCGTCGGGCCGGTTCGAGCCCGTCAGCCGCCATGTCTTCGACGATGGCTGGAACTCGATCGAAGAGTTGCCGCCGTTCAAGACCGAAGTTCAGGTCGAGAGGCCGCGCACCATCATCACACGGAACGACTCCCCCGACATTTCCTTTGACCGCTCAATCAATCCCTATCGCGGCTGCGAGCACGGCTGCGTTTACTGCTTCGCCCGCCCAACTCACGCATATATGGGCCTGTCGCCAGGACTCGACTTCGAATCTAAATTGTTCGCGAAGCCGGATGCCGCAAAGCTGCTTGAGCGGGAGCTTTCAAAGGACGGATACAAACCGCGTACGATCGCGATCGGTACCAATACCGATCCCTATCAACCGATCGAGAGACAATACAGGATCATGCGTGAGGTGCTAGAGGTGCTGGACGCCCATAGTCACCCGGTCGGCATCGTGACGAAGTCGGCGCTGGTGACACGCGATATCGATATACTCTCGCGCATGGCGGACCGGGGGCTGGCAAAGGTCGCGCTGTCGGTGACGACTCTCGACCGTACGCTGGCGCGGGTTATGGAGCCGCGCGCCTCGACGCCGGGCAAGCGGCTGGAGGCGATCAGGCAGCTTGCCGAAGCCGGCATTCCCGCTTCGGTGATGGTGGCGCCGATCCTCCCTGGCCTGACTGATTCCGAAATCGAACGCATCCTCGATGCGGCCCGTGGAGCCGGCGCGCGTGACGCCGGCTACGTGCTCTTGCGGTTGCCGCTCGAAGTGGCGCCGATCTTCAAGGACTGGCTGCTTCGTCACTATCCGGACCGATATCGGCATGTGATGTCGCTCGTGCGTTCGATGCGCGACGGGAAAGACTACGATTCGGAATGGGGCAAGCGGATGCGGGGTACTGGCCCCTACGCCTGGCAGATCGGGCGGCGCTTCGAGATCGCGGCAAGAAGGCTCGGCTTCAATGCCGAGCGCACAAGCCTGCGCAACGATCTCTTCCGCGCTCCGCCCAGAAAAGGAGAACAATTGACGCTGCTTTAGAGCGTATTGGAATTCAGGTGATGCCGGTCTGCGATGCCGGTCTTCTCCGCTTCCGAAAATGGTGAGGGAGATTGGCCGTGCCTCGCCGCTGCTCACCCTCCCCCTTGTCAGCCCTTGTGGGGAGGGTCGGTCCGCAAAGCGGAGCGGGGTGGGGGTTCACCGTGAAATGCTCGATTCTTGATGACCCCCACCCGGCGCACTTCGTTCGCCACCCTCCCCACAAGGGGGAGGGTGGGCCGGCCGCCATGTCCGGTTCCCACTTGCGGGTCCGATGCTCAAAGAAAGAGGTGAAGCAGCAGCGCCAATTCCATCGGTGCGTCAGCTGCTTTAGCGCATTGGCGGGGACAGGTTTTCCGTCCGAAGTTGCCACAAGCAAAGAGTTAGGCGGGGCACCGATTCCGTCTGATCCTTCAGAGTTGAGTCCGCTCACATCTAGAGGCCGGGAAGGCCTTGCGGAGAATAGGAGCCAGTGCGAGCATCGCCGCCGCCATGGCTCGCTCGCGTTCCGATTCTCCGCTCCTCTTCGAAATCATCGAAAAGCCCGATTTTTCGGTCGAGACCAAGGCGATTGCCGAAGGTTTGTGGCCGATCGCCGGACTGGACGAAGCAGGACGCGGACCGCTCGCTGGGCCAGTCGTGGCGGCGGCGGTGATCCTCGACCCCAAGGATATCCCGGATGGTCTCGATGATTCCAAGCGGCTGACCGCGGAGCAGCGCGAGCCGCTTTTCCACAGGATTCTTGGTACCGCGGTCGGCGTCTCGCTTTCCTCAATCTCAGCCGAAGGCATAGACAGCATCAACATCTTACGCGCGAGCCTCGAAGCCATGCGCCGCGCGCTGCTTGGCCTGGGCGTGCAACCGCGGCTGGCGCTGGCGGACGGCCGCGATGTCCCGCCTGGTCTGCCCTGCCCTGCTCGAGCGCTTATCAGGGGTGACCAGCGCTCGCAGTCGATCGCGGCTGCCTCCATCGTTGCCAAAGTTATGCGTGACAGGATGATGTCGGGCTGCGGTCAGGCTCACATCCACTACGGGTTCGAAGCCCATATGGGCTACGCCACCTCCCGGCACCGCACCGCCATCGGCACCCACGGGCCGATCGCCAGGCTTCACCGCGTTTCTTTTGCGCCGTTCAAGGACGTGTCCTGAATTCAGAGATTCGTTTCAGAATTGGCTGGTGCTGACGTAGTCGGGTCTGCACCGGAAGTGAGCTTGGCCGCGGTAGCGAACACGGTCCTGCCCCCCGTGCACTCCGTTTTTCGGGTCCGGCATGGATCCTTGGGGCTCAAGCCCGAGGATGACGATGCAGGGAGGTCTTCGGCCAATCACAAGCGCCTGAGATTGCATAAGCGCCTGAGATTGCACAGCGCTTGAGAATGAACCAACACCAAAGTCGGCAGCGACGCTCTTCACTTCGTCAGCCTCGGGCTTGACCTGGCTTGACCCGAGCATCAATGCCGTGACCTCGCGGCGGCACATCCATTCGACCAGGAAATGGCACACGTATTTCTGGTCGAGAACACCTAAACCGGGGCGTGCTGGGATTCAGGTCAAGCCAAGCCGAAAATGCGGTTTTCGAGAACCGGCACGCAGCATACCTTCGGGTACATGAGTACCGGATGCGTAGAAGACCGTCATTTTCGACTCGATCTGGCCTGAATCCCAACGCATCCTAATTTAGCTTGGATTTCACTTCCTGGAGCGACGCCTTGAAAAGTTCGGCGCCGGCCTTGGCATCGATCTTGCCGGCAAGAAGCGCGCGCGCGGCCTCTACCGCAATGTCGACGGCGCCGGCCCGCACTTCGTTCACCGCGTCCCGCTCCGCCTGCCCGATCTTTTGTTCGGCCATCGCCGTCCGCCGGGCTACATATTCCTCGGTCCTCTTGTGCGCTTCGGCGAGCAATTGGTCCGCCTCGTGCCTGGCCGCAGCGACGATGTCGCCGGCTTCCTTCTCGGCTTCCGCCCGCTTGCGCTGGTAGTCGGCCAGAAGCTGTTTCGCTTCCTCGCGCAGTCGCTGCGCCTCGTTCAGCTCATTGCGGATACGGACCGCTCGCTCGTCGAGCGAATTGCCGATCATCCCTGGCACCTTCATGTAAAAGACGATGGCGACAAAAATGACGAGCGCTACAAATGCCCAGAATGTTGCGTCCATTTGCACGCTCCCGTTATCTGGCCGCTTTGACGGCAGCCGCGACCGCAGCCTTGTCCAGCTTGCCGCCGATCAGTTCCTGTACGATCTCACCCGCGGCATCCTCCGCGATGGTCCCAACCTCCTTCATGGCGGCAGCCTTGATGGAAGCGATATGCGCTTCGGCTTCACCGAGGCGCGTTTCAAGGCTTGCCTCAACCTTCTTTCGTTCGGTTTCGACTTCCGCCTTGGCAGTGTTGCGAGCTTGCTGGCCGATGGCTTGAGCGCTGGTTCGCGCTTCTGCCAGTTCCTGTTCGTACGCGGCGACCGCCGCGTCTGCTTCTTCCTTGAGGCGAGCGGCCTGATCGACATCCTTCTGGATGCGGTCGCGACGATCCTCGAGTATGCCGCCCACGCGCGGCAATACGACTTTCTTCAGGAAGAGATAGAACAGGCCGAAGGTGATCGCCAGCCACAGAAGCTGCGAGGGAAACGTCGACGCATCGAAAGGTGGAAACGATTCGCCTTCGTGGCCGGCCTCATGCCCGGTGCCAGCTTCGGTATGGGCTTCGCCTTCGGCGGGAGCCTGCTCCTGCGCGTATCCCGGTGTTACAAACATCACGCTTCCCCTGTCCTCAACCCGGCCACGAATCGCGGCCGGCAAAATCGCTGACCGGCCTGCTTTTTAAGTGAAGAGCAGCAGGAGCGCGATGAGCAGCGAGAAAATGCCCAGAGCTTCCGTCACGGCGAAGCCGAAAATCAGGCGGCCAAACTGTCCGTCGGCGGCCGACGGGTTACGCAATGCGCCCGCCAGGTAGTTGCCGAAGATATGACCAAGGCCGATGCCCGCGCCACCCATGCCGAGGCAGGCGATGCCCGCACCGATTGCCCTTGCTGCTTCTGCTTCCATTGTCCAACTCCTTGTGGATCTCAAAATAAATACAGTGTTGCGAAAAGGCGGGGTCCCCGCCGGCGAAAGACTTCCTAGTGGCCAGGATGGATTGCGTCGTTGAGATACATGCAGGTCAGTACCGCAAAGACATAGGCCTGCAAGAAAGCCACCAGAACTTCGAGCGCGGTGATCGCCACGGTCATTGCGAGCGGCAGAACCGAACCCGCGACGCCGGCGGCACCGAGTGCCAGCAGCCAGGCAACAAAGCCCGCGAACACTTTCAGCGTGATATGGCCTGCAAGCATGTTGGCGAAGAGACGGACCGAAAGGCTGATCGGCCGCGACAGGAACGAGATGACCTCGATGAGGACGACCAGCGGCAGCAGCACCCCCGGCACGCCTTCCGGCACGAACAGTTTCAGGAAACCGATGCCGTTCTTATAGAAGCCGTAGACTATGACCGTGCCGATCACCAGGAGCGCCAGCGCGAAGGTGACGATGATGTGGCTGGTGACCGTGAAGAAATAGGGAAACAGGCCGAGCAAATTGGCCACCAGGACAAACATGAACAACGAAAACACGAATGGGAAGAACTTCATCCCCTGCGAGCCCGCGGCATCCCGCAGCATGGACGCGACAAATTCGTAGGCCATCTCGGAAATCGACTGCAGGCGGCCGGGAACGAGGCCCCGACTCGAGGTCGTCAGGAATAGGAACGCGCCGGCGGCGGCAACAGTCGCGACCATGAAGGCCGAGGCGTTGGTGAACGAAAAATCGAGTCCGAAGAAATCAATCGGAACCAATTTCGAAATCTCGAACTGGTGGATCGGCTTAATAAAGTCTCCAGCAGCCACCTTCGAACCCCTCACATCACGCGCCCGAAGGCGCCTTTTACTTCCTGTCCGGCCCGGCAGCATCCTGCCCGGACCCCTTGCGATCAGACTCGGCGACAAGTCCGGCTGAACGCAGGACGTTCAGAACGCCGGCGCCGAAGCCGAGCAGCAGAAAAACGACCAGCCCCCACGGCGAAGTACCCGCCATCCGGTCGATCAACCAGCCAAGACCCGCACCGACCACAATTCCCGCGATGAATTCGCTGGAAAGCTTCAATGCCTGCCCGTACCCGGCGAAACCCTCCGAATTCGTGCCCTCGCGCCCCCTTTGCTTGTCCGCACGTCTCGCCGCAAGTATTGCTCCGAGATTGCGCCGGCGTCGCTCAAGGTCGTCGTCGCGGAAGTCAGGCTTGTCTGTCCCTCCGGGCCCTGTTTTTCCGGTTTCGCCTGGCCGGTCTGGTGTGGCCATCGTAACCTCCTGCCCGGCCAGCCGCAAACCCGCTGCCCGCTTCAATTCGCGCGCAACATAGTTAGCAGGCATGTCTGCGTCAAGCCACGCCGACGCTACGCATCGTTTCTATTTTTTCCAATTAAATCAACGATTTGAGAAACTGCGACATCCTGCCCGTGCGGACGGCCATGTTGACGGCGGCGAATCCCGGCAGACTCGGAGCTGAACGAGATCAGGTTTGGTCATTCTGCCGGAGAGAATTTGCGGCATGGCCGCGGGGTTCGGCAACGGTTGTACGATTGTGCGGCGGAGCCGGAGCCCGACGTTATGGTACAAATTTCTCCCGCCCTTCGGGTTTTTTCCCGCTCAACTCCAGCCCCCTCCATAGGTTCGGTAGAAGATATGCAAGCCTATCTTCTTCATCTTGCGCATCGTGCGCGCCCAGCCTGGATGCACATAGTTCGCGTAGTAGTGCGTCGAAGAGCCGATCTCGGAAATGAATATCTTGCCCGCCGTGACGGCCATCGCGATATCCTGTGCCGTCTTGTAGTGCGAAGGGCTCAGGATGCGATCCTTTATGCCGTCACAGGCAAACGAGAACTGGCAGCGATTGCGCCATTGGTCGTTCTGGTAAACCACGCCACAGATCGTGTCGGGATAAGCAGGATTGCGTACCCGGTTTAGGACCACCTGAGCGACGGCTGCCTGCCCTCTCAAACTCTCTCCGCGCGCTTCGAAATAGATGGCATTGGCCAGACACTTCTGCTCGGCCGAGGAAAAGACATGTGCCGGCAGCGGCTGGCTCATCCAACCGTGGTCACCCTTGGCCAACGGAGGAATGAAGCGGCCATTGTTCGGATCCGGATCCTTGAGCAGGCTTTCGAAGGGTGATGCCTTGGCGTAGTCCGGTTCGGACGGCGCATAGGCGGTGGCAAGAATGTCCGGCCGATCGTTGTTGACCAGTGGAGCAAGGATGGCCGGCACGCCGGGATCGCGCTTGCCTTCCCGCTTCACGTGAAAGGCCGCGGCGATCTTGATTTCCTTGCCCTTGATCGCCGGCTTGGCGAAGGCCATCCTCAGTTTGCCGTCGAGACCGGGCAGCAGCAGCGAACTGCTGCGTTCAAAGACCGACCCGGCGTTGAAGGCCTTCGGCGGCGCCGATTTGGCGACCTTGACGATGCGGCCTCTTTTGTCGCCGCGATTGATCCGATCCTCATCGGGAATTTCGTTGGCTTGGATGCCTTTGCCCCGGAACGCCACGGAACCGATGCCGGCTGCGGAAACTCCTGAGCCAGATATCGCGCCTGTTGTCGGATCGGCGCTCGCGAAGGGCATCTCGCCCGCGTGAACCGAACCGGCGACCGCCTTCTCGACATAGGAGTTCCATCGCGCGCCTTGCGCTTCCACGCCCGACACCAGGCCCGCCATGTCCTGATAGGCCGCGACAGTCGGAAAGCCTATCCAGATACCCAGTCCGGCAACGAGCGCAGGCAGGTATTTGCCCAGGCCGGCGGCGGCCGTGAGCCGCGTCACAAGTCTACGATGCACGGACACTCTCCAGAAGGCACGCAACCCCAACGGAGAGCTACAATGGTGTATTAACCTTGATGGGTTGTTAACAAGAACCGGCTTTAGTGATTGAAATTGTTAACAAATTCTTAATGGACCCCCTCACCTTGGCTGATTTGCCGACCCTTGATTCCATTGAAAGATTTCGCGCGGACCCCTCACCCTTTCGGTAACGGAAATCCGCTTTCGTCACCCGCCAATCAAACAGCAAAGGAGAGAGCCATGAGGGTCATGGTTTTGGATCGTCGAGCACGGCACGGACATGCACGCTACGCTCGAAAGGCCCCAAGCGGTTGACGTGTTCCTTCGGATCCCATTCTTCGTAATGATGGGGTCAGGTGTTCGAGTCACCTAAGTGACACCATTTTTACCGCGCAATTTCAGCAGGTTAGCATCCGACTGCAATAGCCGTTGCAGTGAACGGTCTCTTGGGGCACCGCCTGGCACTCCCAAGCTGACATTTCGCCCATGCCCGGTCGAACACGAAGCAAGTGGCCGCCAAAATCGCGGCGGGACAATCTTGACGATGACGCGGTGCGACGAGCTCAAATGTGCCCGATCCGCACCTTTGCCGATCGGTTTGGAAGCCGCCTACCGACGCTTTGTCTTGTCGAGCACGTAAACTAAGACGCGGCGGCGCTCTTCAGCGCTTCCCGCAGCGCCTGTTCCTTTGTTTCGTCGAACGATGTCTTGAGGACTACCCCGCCATACCCCTTGATCGCCGCCAGCACCTTGTCTGTCGTTATTTCCTGCACGAGCACGAACAGGGCCGCGCTGCCGGGTTCGATGGTTTCCGCGAGCTTCTTCATGAACGGGTCGTTGATGCCGACGTCGGTAAGCGCACCGCCAAGCGCGCCCGACGCCGCACCCGCGGCAACGCCGAGGATCGGGTTCAGGAACAGCACTCCAATCAGCAAGCCCCACATGCTGCCCGTCGCTGCGCCGGCAGCTGTCATGTTCATCATCTGGTTCAATTTCACGCTGCCCGACTCGGTCTTTGTTGCGATAACCGCGTCGCCAATCTTGATGAGATGTTCAACTTGCAGTTCGAACAGGCGCTTGCGTACCTCTTCCGCCTTTTCTTCATTGGGGTAGACGATCACAACAAGGTCAGACATGGCTGTTTCCTTTCACGGATACCCCCACCCGTCGGCGCGAAGATGCCTGAATGGGCGGCCGGATGGAATTCAAATTGCAACGCTGGGCCAGTCTTCTTGACAGAACTGTCTCCCGGCTAGCCAATCCCTCGCAGCATCTCGCTGCAGGGATGGCGCTGTCGGGCGCATCGATAACTGCAGCAGTTGACAGCTGCCAGGCTCGGGTCGTCGCCGTCGTCACAACGTTCCCATGTAGCGCGCCGCGACCCGGGCCGATCGTACCCATAACTGGTTCGGCGGCAGAGGGGCCTGAAAGGGCGGGCAATGTCAATCTTTCACCTGAGTTCGTGCGCTACGGGAGAACGTTGACTGCACGGGCCGCGACGATCACGAGCGTCAAGAGCGAGATCGTGCTCTCGAGCATCATCAGCATCTTGGCACGGTGGGTAAGTGGCATAACGTCGGTGGGGCTGAACGCTGTAGCCGTGTTGAATCCAAGATACAGATAGTCGAGGAAAAATGGTCGCCAGTCGGGTGCTGTGGCCTCGGGTGCCGCCTCCTGCGGAAAAAGCCAATCGGGCTTGCCGCTCATCCTGTTCGCCCGCGCGTACGGACCGCCCCGATCAATTTGCCAATATAACAAGGAGAAGGTCAGAACATTGATGACCCAGATCGCAAGCGACGAAGAGAGAAGGGAGATCGTGCGGGTCTCCGGAGGATGAAGCGTGACGATGCCGATCATATCCGCCAACTCCGCAGTTATGTTGATGATATACGCCGTGCCAAAAAACATGATCACCGTCCGCTCGACGCGCAGCCACAAAGTGTTCGCTGCCGTGACCGTAACGAGGATCATGGGCACAAGGACCATGAGCAGGACCAGGTAGGAAACCCACACCGGCAAAATCTGAACGTGGTGAGGTAGTACCGTGAGCAGGCCAGCCACGGCCAACATCGCAAGCACTGGGGGCCAGCGCGACTCGTCGCCGAGCACCGGCTCATTCATTCTTGTGCCGGAACGTCCGCATTCCGCTCCGATACATTCGAACTGACAAAAGTGGAAAGAAGAGCGATAGGCAAGGTAGAGGTTCAGCCCAAAACTTCACTTCCATGGTTTGTCTGCAACCAGGCATCTAAGCCTGGTCTCCGAATTGCGCCGCCTATCAAGCAGGCATCGCCAGCAGCAGGCTAAACTTGGCGCAAAGGTGTCGCAAGGCCATCAAACGGCTGAATGACCTGTTGAAATGGGCCAGACCGACCCCCGGGCCCCGATCTATCTTCACGATCTTCGCCGATGGCGGGTGGCGGTGGATCTCGGCTAGTTCACCGGTGCCATAGCATCAGGTTCAGTCCAGCCAGCCTTGCGCAGCCCGTCCATGAGTGCGTCGACGATGCTTTCGAGCGGATGGAAGCGGCGGTAGACGGCGGCGGGATCGCGGTTGAACGCTGGTGCCTGCTTCGCCATCGTGTCCAGCGCTTCCTGCGCCGCGGCGTGGTTTCCGAGGGCACCGTGGGCGATGGCGAGGAGCGACACCCCGGTGTAATCCCCGGCTGCCGAGTGCTCGGCCGAGGCGAGCATCTCGCGGTAGCGACCCTCGAGGAGGAAGTGGATCGTGGTCGTATCGTAGTACCAGCCCGGCGGGTTGATGGTCCGCGCGATCGCACGCTCGCTATAGGCGAGACCCTCCTCCCAGCGGCCGCGAAATGCCAGCCGCCAGCCAAGCTGCGCCAGGGTATCGGGGTCGTTCGGGTTGAGCGCCAGCGCCTGCCGCTGGATGCGCTCCGACTCGTCGAAGTTGCCGAGGTGGTACTGGACCGCCGAAAGCGCCCGCAGCGCGACCACGTTCTCGGGGTCGATCGCGACCGCCTTGGAGGCAAAGTCGAGCGCCTGGCTCATCTCGCGCGGGAACTCGGCATCCGGCACGAAGCCGAACCGGGCGGCATCGAGGTGCAGCCAGCCCAGCAGAGCCCAGGGCTCGGCATAGTCCGGGTCGCGCTCGACCGCGGCCTCGAGGCACGCCAGGACCGGCTGGCGGAGATTGTCCCGGAAGGTGCGGCGGTACGTGTAGGCCCGCAGCACGCAGGCGTAGCTGGCCATGCTCGGCTCGACGCCGGTCGACAGGCGGGCCGCCATGTCGCTGTTGAGGATGCCGTAGGGCTGACCCAGCACCGTCGCAATGCTGGCGGCGAGATGCGCCCGGACGCCGAGCAGGGCGCCCGCTGTCCGCGCCCGGTCGTAGGTCTCGCTCCATAGCACACGGTCCGTCTGCGCGTCGAAAAGCTGCGCCACCACCCGCACGGTCGTCGCGTCGGAGCTGACGTTGCCTTTGACGACATAGCCGACCCCGAGGTCGTGTCCCAGCGTCAATGGGTCGGCACGCGCGTCCTGGCTGAAACTCGCCGGTACCGAATAGAGCCGGAAGCCTTCGAACCGCATCAGGTCGGTGATGAGCTCCTGGGTCACGCCGGAGGCAAGGAAGCGGTCGCCCTCGCCGGCGCTGAGCGTCTCGAAGGGCAGGACGACAACGGCCGGACCGCGGGCTGCCTCCGCACTCGACGTCGATGGGCCGCGCAGCCAGAGCCACAGCCCGCCGGCCACCGCGAGGAGCGCGACGGCGAGCAGGCCGGCCAGGGTCTGAACGCCGAAACGGCCGCGCACCGCGACCTCGGCCCTGTCCGTTTCGTCGGCGGCGATCGCCGCACCCGCTGGCCCGACAAGGGTCCCGCCGCGGGCTTCGCGTTCGGTGTCAGCGGATGACGGCGCCTCGGTCGGCACCTGGTGCCATGTGAAATACGGGACGTAGCGGCCTTTCGGAATGGTGATACGCACGGGGTCCCGGGCCCCGGCATCGACGTAGTAGCTGTCAAGGTCGCGCCGCAGGCGTCGGGCTTCGATACGGACAACCGGATCGGACTGCGACTCGAATGTCGCGTCGCGGCCAAAGACCGCAAGCCCGACCGAATACCCTTTCAGCCCGTCGGCACGTCCCGCGAGCGCCTCTTCAACCAGGTGTCGTAGAAAGGCTCGCCGCCGCGGGCCCGCCTGGAACGTCGGACTGTCCAGGATACGCTCCAATTGCGTGCGGATGTCGGCCGGCGGTGGACCGGGTGGTGCGGTCCCGCGACCAGAGGCGTCGGTTGCTGGTGCTACAACACCCTCCCAAGCCAACCTTTTCCAGCAAAATTACGAGCGGCGGAAGATAGCTGATCGCATAAAGCAAAGAAAGCGCGCGGGTTTGGATAGCCCACGTCGATGACACTTTTGTGACGTCCCTGGTGCGATTCCGTACTCGTTTCGTTCACGTTACAACATGTTGCAACATGTTCGTACCTTCCGCCGAGCAGACTTCAGCGCGATCATTCTCCCTTTCAGCGATCCTCGCTGACGGTGCGAAACAAATGGTGCGAAGCAGAGATGGCGTCAAATATCACTGCCATCGTGACTCGGTTCCCGCTGCGCGAGCTCGAAATACGTCGGCGGTGCGCTCGCGACCCGAACTTCGTGGAGGTCTGCGAGGACTATGGGGAGGCGCTGCAAGCGCTTCGCCACTGGGAGGGGGCCGGACCTGCCGGAGCAGCCCGGGCGGAGGAATACCGCCAGATGCTGGAGGAACTCGCGGCGGAGATGCTCGCAATCCTCGACGGCCCGCCCGCGCCCTAACGACGGCTGAACCAGACGGCGCCCCGGATCCGACCCGTGCACCGACGTGCCATTCGAAACCAGCCTCGGCCACACCGGCAAGGCTACCCCGATGAAGAAGGATGGAGGATGACTGACATGAAAGCAGCAAGCACTTGTATTGCGGCGGCTATGACCGTCGGCGCCGCCCTGCTCAGTACGACGGCGATGGTCCAGGCCCAGGAGCAGCCCAAGCCCAACATCCTGTTCATCATGGGCGACGACATCGGCTGGATGCAGCCGAGCATCTATCACCGCGGTCTGATGGTCGGGGAGACACCCAACATCGATCGCATCGGGAACGAAGGTGCGATCTTCATGCATTATTATGCCGAGCAGAGCTGCACGGCCGGGCGCAATGCGTTCATTACCGGCATGAACCCGCTGCGTACTGGCATGATCCCGCCGCAGCTGCCGGGAAGCCCCTCCTATCTCAGACCCGGCACCCCGACGCTCTCGTGGTTCCTGCGCGATCTCGGCTACAACACCGGCGAGTTCGGCAAGAACCATCTGGGCGACCACACCGAAGCCCTGCCGACCGCACACGGCTTCCACGAGTTCTGGGGATACCTCTACCATCTCGACGCGATGCAGGGGGTAAGCTTCCCCGACATCAACAAGACACCGACCGAGCAGACCGTCGCGCCGCCTTGCAAGAATACGCCGATCCCCGGCCTTCAGGAGGATCCCGCGGCTGTGGATCCGCTGACCACGGTGTGCCTGACGCCACCACGTCCGGTGCTGTCGTGCAAGTCGTCCGACGGAACCGCTGCCAACCAGACCTGCACGGATGAGGGCCCGCTGACGCTGGAGCGCTCGAAGACCGTGGACGAGGAGATCTCGGCCAAGGTCATCGACTTCCTTGACCGCAATGATCCCGAGAAGACCAAGAAGCCGTTCTTCGTCTGGTACAACCCGGCGCGCATGCACGTCACCACCGTGCTGTCGGACAAATACATGGCCATGGTGGGCGAGCCCGGCGGCAAGGACTGGGGCGTCAACGAAGCCGGCATGAAGCAGATGGACGACAACATCGGCTATGTGCTGAAGAAGCTCGAGGAGATGGGCGAGCTCGACAACACCATCATCGCCTTCACCACCGACAATGGCGCCGAGACGTTCACCTTCCCCGACGGCGGTATCACCCCGTTCAAGGGCTCGAAGATGACCACCTGGGAGGGCGGCATGCGCGCGCCGATGGTCATCCGCTGGCCGGGTCATATCGAGCCTGGCACCGTCAAGAACGAGATCTTCGCGTCGCTTGACTGGCTGCCGACCCTTGTGAATATCGCCGGCGGCCCCAAGGGCGACGACCTCAAAAAACAGATCGAGGCCGGCACGTATCCGGGGATCGTCAAGACCACGCTCGACGGCGTCGATCAAGCCGACTATGTGCTGGGCAAGACGGAGAAGTCCGTGCGTGACACCTTCTTCTACTATTCCAGCGCGCACCCGTCGGCGGTGCGCTACAAGAATTGGAAGATGTATTTCGCGATCGCACCCGAAACCGCGACGGGCTTCATCTCCCCGGGAGTGCAGACCCAGTTCGCAGCCGGCATGGTAAACCTCAAGCGCGATCCATTCGAGATGGGGATGGGCGAGTGGAAAAAGGCGAATTTCTGGTTCGGCGGAGCGCTCGCCGGGCCTGCCACGGCCTACATATACGACTGGAACCTGCTGCCAATCGGCCAGGCGCTGTGGCTCAGGGAGCTCGAGACCTATAAAGCGTTCCCCCCGCTTCAGGACCCGGCGAGCTACAACCTGGATCAGGTCATGGAAGAGCTCAAGAAGGCGCATACGAACCCGAGCCAGTAACGGAGACGCTCGAGACGATCATGATGTGACCGCGGACGCCCTTCGGGGCGGCCACGGCACATTTAGATCCAAATTCGGTATCCGACATGGCAAACGACGGCGCGCGAGCTTTCGATCCGCCGACACGTCGTTTCCAAAAATGGAGCTAGCCAGATGAAAACGAGGTATGCCGTCGCGGCGATTGCGAGCCTGCTGTTTGCGTCGGGACCAGCGCTCGCCCAGGACGCTATCACCGCGCCCGCGCAGAAGACGATTGGCGCACACTCGGCGGCAATGGTGCCGTCGCTTGCAGTGCTGAACTCCGGAGGCGCCAAGCTCGACAACGGCAAACTGACGATGAGCCAGATTGTCCCCACCTCCGATCGTCTTCGCTGATAGGCCGGTCAGGGCGGCAGGACACGTGTTGACCGCCGACTTCATCAAGCAGTGGGATGAGGGGAACGACAGTTTCGCCAAGGATCCGCCGAATGCGACCATATCGGTCCTGAACAGCGACGGATCGGCGATCGAGGACGCTGTGGTGGTTCTCAAGGCCCCCACGCTTGAGGGCGGCAATTTGACGTTCGACGTTTCGGTGCTGGAAGGTGACCTTGCCGGGGCCAACGGTCCGGCGTCGCTTTTCATCGACTGGTTCGCCGCGCGCGGCGGCTTTGGCCATGTCGGGGTCGTCGGCGGCGTCGGCTTCCATGCCCCCGTCTGGCATGGCGGCTGGTATGCCCATCCGGGCGCCTATTACGGCGCTGGACTGGCGACGGGGGCAATGATTGGAGCTGCGGCAGCCTCGGCCTATCGCCCATACTATCCGCCGCCAGCCTGCGGCTACTACCCGTATCCGCCCTGCTACTAGGATTCCGCTGCGATCGTCGTGGAGAGAGGAAGCCATGAACGGACTATCGAAGACATGTGCTGTTGCCGTTGCGGCATTGTGCTTTCCGCTGACGGCGCCGGCATCAGCCCAGGAAGCTGGCGCCGCGGCGAAGCCCAACATCCTCGTCATCATGGGCGACGACATCGGTTACTGGAACATTAGCGCGTACAATCGCGGCATGATGGGCTACCGCACGCCCAACATCGACCGCATCGCCGCCGAAGGTGCGCTGTTCACCGACTATTATGGCCAACAGTCCTGCACCGCAGGTCGCGCCGCCTTCATTTCCGGTCAAAGCCCGATGCGGACCGGCCTGCTGAAGGTGGGGCTGCCCGGGGCGAAAGAGGGGCTGTCGGACAAGGATCCGACGATCGCCGATCTCTTGAAGCCACTCGGCTACATGACCGGGCAGTTTGGTAAGAACCACCTTGGCGACCGTAACGAGTTCCTGCCGAGCGTGCACGGCTTCGACGAATTCTTCGGCAACCTCTATCATCTCAATGCGGAAGACGAACCGGAACACCCTGAATATCCGAAGGGCACCGAGTTCAGAATGACGTTCGGTCCGCGCGGCGTGCTGCGCTGCACTGCGACAAGCGCGGACACGCCTGGCGAGGATCCACGCTTCGGCCCATGGGGCAAGCAGAACTGCGAGGACACCGGACCGCTTGACAAGAAGCGCATGGAGACGGTGGACGAGGAGTTCCTTTCCGCCACGATGGATTTCATTGGCCGCGCCCATGCCGCAGACAAGCCATTTTTTGCCTGGTTCAACCCAAGCCGAATGCATATCTGGACCCGGCTCAAACCCGAGGCGCAGGGCAAGACCGGTCTTGGCGTCTATCCCGACGGTATGGTCGAGCATGACGGCCAGGTGGGAACACTGCTTGCCAAGCTCGACGAGCTTGGCATCGCCGACAACACCATCGTCATCTACACAACCGACAATGGCGCAGAGACGTTCAGCTGGCCGGACGGGGGCACGACAGTATTCCGCGGCGAGAAGAACACCAATTGGGAGGGCGGCTACAGGGTACCAGCACTTGTGCGCTGGCCGGGTAAGGTGCCGCCGCGCAGCGAAATCAACGGCATTTTTTCGGCAGAAGACTGGCTGCCGACACTGCTCGCCGCCGCCGGCGAACCGGGCATCAAGGAGAAGTTGCTCAGCGGCTACACCGCGGGCGAAAAGACCTTCAAGGTCCACATCGACGGCTACGACCAGCGTGAACTCCTCTCCGGTGGAGACAGCGATCGGCGCCGCGAGTTCTTCTATTGGACCGATGATGGAGATCTCGCAGGGTTGCGCTTCGACCAGTACAAGGTCGCATTCCTGGAGCAGCAGGCGCACGGGCTGGAGGTCTGGATGCAGCCGCTTGTGCCGCTTCGCGCGCCAAAGATCTTCAATCTGCGGGCCGATCCCTTCGAGCGCGCGGAGCACGAGGCCGGCGGATATGACGCATGGTTCGTTGAGCACGCGTTCGTCCTGCTGCCCGCCCAGACGATCGTGGGTCGTTACCTGACGTCGTTCCAGGCTTTCCCACCGCGCCAGCGGCCCGGCAGTTTTTCTGTCGACCAGGCCATGGAAATGATGATGCGGCAGACGGCCAACTGAGAAGGAGACGCAGAATGAGAGTGTTCCATCATTTCGAGCTCAGCCGCCGTGCACTGTTTGCGGCGCTGGCGGCCTTTCCAATCGCTGTCGCCTGCTCCAGCTTGACCGCGCAGGCTCAGGACGATCCATTGCCGTCGTGGAACGATACCAATTCCAAAAAGGCGATCCTCGATTTCGTCGGGGCGACCAGCCAGGAGGGCAGTCCGACCTTTGTGCCGCCGGCCGAGCGGATCGCCACCTTCGACCAGGACGGCACGCTGTGGGTCGAACACCCGATGTATAGCCAGGTGATCTACTGTCTGGACCGGGTTCCGGCGCTGGTCGCCGAGAAGCCCGAACTGAAGGACGTCGAGCCCTTCAAGACCGTGCTGACCGGCAACCGCGAGGCGATCGCCAAGCTGCCGATGACGGAGCTCGAAAAGCTGCTCGCCGCCACGCTGACAGGCATGACCGTCGACCAGTTTCAAGCCGAAGTCAAAAAGTGGATCGCATCGGCAAAGGACCCGCGCTGGAAGCGACCCTATACCGATCTGACCTACAAGCCGATGCAGGAGGTTCTCAGCTACCTGCGTGCGAACGGCTACAAGACCTACATCGTGACCGGCGGCGGCCAGGATTTTGTCCGGGTCTATTCGGAGGCCACCTATGGCATCCCGCCGGAACAAGTCGTCGGAACGGCCGGAAGCACCACCTATAGCTACGGCAAGGACGGAAACCCGATCCTGACCAAGGAGCCCAAGCTTCTCCTCAACGACAACAATGCCGGCAAGCCGGAAGGTATCCATCTGATGATCGGGCGGCGCCCGGTCGTCGCATTCGGCAATTCGACCGGCGACCAACAGATGCTGGAGTACACCGAGGCGGGCGAAGGTCCACGGCTCGGAATGATGCCGTCACGCCTGACGACACTGGCGCCGATTGGCAATTGCGCGCCCAGTGGACATTCCTTTTTCCAAAACATTGAACGGCAGGGCGTAAACGGTCGAGTGCATTGCGCCGCTGAGCGTCGCCACTTTAGTCCATAGACTAGTCGGTAGCGTCCTCGGTCCTGCGGCGAGCCGCCATATCGGCTGCGCTAGAGGCCAGAACATTCAACTCGGAAGCAATGGCATCCAAGTCCATCCACCGAAGGCCGCCCATGCAAGCGTTGCAGCCCCAAGCCTCTGATCACGTCAACGATTGTTGCGGCGCTGGGTTGGTGAAGTGAGACAGCCATTGGTCAACCCTTTGAAAAGCTGCGAGGCCGCTGAGTGACGATGGATCGGGCCCAGGAGGAGGTACCGAAGCATTGGCGTTAGCGACCCCGCATCTTGGAAAAACCGCGAGGCCGCTGGTAGTGCGTGTTCTGGCAAAAGGAGAAAGAACCAAAACCCAGCGACCTCCGTCGCAGAAGTATTGCGCCCAATGATTGAACGCCAATGTTGTATGGGTGAAAAGGCTATCGCGGGCTAATCAGGACGGATTTTCTCTGTCTCGGAACACAATGAAGGCTGCCAATGTCTTGAAATCATACCAGCGTTGCCGCCCCAACCTGTGGGCGCTCAAGGGTTGGTCAGTGTGCCATTTGTTATGGAGCGTCTTGCCTGATAGGCCCAGCAGTGTTGCCGCGTCGTGTTCGGAAACGCCTTCGCCTTGCGGATCGACAATGTAGACTCTCATCCCGTGGATGCGGGACTGAGCGGTT
>CAWEYO010000004.1:0-207396 GCA_963813315.1 uncultured Alphaproteobacteria bacterium
GCCCATCGGCACAACAGTTCTCATCCCGGAATTCGGCGGCCTCGTCGGCACTGCGCACACGGCTCTGCTGAACGACCCGCTCCCCGAGCGGGTGAAAAAGATGGAAGTGACCGAGGACGGCATCCGATTCAACAGCAAGATCATGCTGCCCTACGAACCCTTCCTTGGCACGCTTGGTGTCAGCCCCGAAATCGAGGCGGTCACGTCACTTCAGCCGGACTACTGGGGCGGCAACATGGATCTGCCGGACGTCGGGCCCGGCGCCATCGTGTATTTCCCGGTCCATCACGAGGACGCCTATCTCTATCTAGGCGACTGCCATGCGACGCAGGGCGATGGCGAACTCTGCGGAGTCGCGGTGGAAATGGCTTCGACCACCACGATCCAGGTCGACTTGATAAAGGAATGGCCGATCGCTTGGCCGCGGCTGGAGAACGAACAGAGCATCATGACCATCGGATCCGGCCGTCCGATGGAGGACGCCGCGCGCATCGCCTACCGCGAACTCGTCCGCTGGATGGTCGAGAGCTACGGCTGGGAGAAGTACGAGGCTTATTTCTTTCTGACGCAGGCAGGCCGCGTTCGTCTCGGCAACATGGTCGACCCGAAATATACTTTGGGAGCGTCCGTGTTGAAGGCCTATCTTGCATAGGCAGCTGATCGCCGGCCTGAGCCGACGGCAGCTGCCGAGCTGGACGCACCTGCTCCCGCGGACCTGCCGGGAGGCGGATTGAGCATGGACGGGACAGCCTCTCACGAAAGGGCAACGCCGCTCTTCGGATCGAACAGATGGATGTGCTTGGCATCCGCCATGATCCTGAGCGGCGAACCGGCCTTGGGCTTTGATGCAGCCGAAACCCGGCAAACGATCTCGGCCTCTCCGATCCGGCTGACGACGAGCGTATCGGCGCCGAGGGGTTCGGAGAGCTCGACCTTGAGGTCGATCGGCACCAGCCCATCTCGACCGTGCTCCGTCCAGAGTATCGGTGAGGTGCTCGGGGCGAATGCCGATGACGATTTCCTGACCGGTCTGCGCATTGTCCCGATTGCGGATCGGCAATCTTATCCCCGGCGCGCCGGTCGGAATTGCGAACAGCTCGCCGTTTTCCAGCAGGAGCCTTCCGGCCAGGAAGTTCATCTTCGGCGAGCCGATGAACCCGGCGACAAAGCGATTGGCGGGCGTGGCATAGAGCTGCTCCGGCGTGCCCACCTGCTCGATGATGCCGCTGCGAAGGGCGACGATGCGGTCGGCCAGCGTCATCGCCTCGGTTTGGTCGTGGGTGAC
Organism: uncultured Alphaproteobacteria bacterium; assembly: GCA_963813315.1. Taxonomy (GTDB): domain Bacteria; phylum Pseudomonadota; class Alphaproteobacteria; order Rhizobiales; family Rhizobiaceae; genus CAWEYO01. The sequence continues at coordinate 1,286 of CAWEYO010000004.1, forward strand.
ATAGACGCTGGTCGCCCGGAAATTCATGTGCAGTCTCTTGATCTGCGTGCGCATCTCGACGCGCAGCTGAGCATCGAGATTGGAGAGAGGCTCGTCAAAGAGGAAGAGCCGGGGCTCGCGCGCGATCGCGCGACCGATCGCCACGCGCTGACGTTGTCCGCCCGAAAGCTCCTTCGGCTTGCGATCGAGCAGTCCCTCGATCTGCAGGATCGCGGCCGTGCGCTCGACGGCGGCTTTGATCGCGGCTCGCGCTGTTCCTCGCATCTTCAACCCGAAGCCAAGGTTCTGGCGCACCGACATGTGCGGATAGAGAGCATAGTCCTGGAACACCATCGCGATGTCCCGCTCGCGCGGCGGCGTGTCGTTCACGACTTCGCCGTCAATGAGAATCTCGCCGCCGGTGACCGTTTCCAGGCCTGCGATCATTCTGAGAATCGTGCTCTTGCCGCAGCCTGAAGGCCCGACAAGCACCACGAACTCGCCGTCGCCGATCTCGAAGTTGATGCCGTGCACGGCCTGGAACTCGCCGTATCGCTTGAAGAGGTCCTTCACCACGACATGCGCCATCCGAAATCCTCCGGTTCAAGCCTCGACGCCTTCCGCCTAGGACTTCTTCCTCTCGATGCGCCAGCTGTGGATCTGAAAGGGTAGAAACGCCAGGTTGGCGCGGCCGGATCGATCCTCGAGGAGGTTGACCTCGTCGCCGAGCTTCCAGCCCTCGGCCAGCGACAGCCCGATCTTGCCGCGCGCGCCGGCCGGCTCGTAGGTCCTCAGGATCAACGCGCTTCCGTCCTCGGCCGGCTTGAAGCCGGCAAGGCCGAGCGACAGGCCTTCGATCGCAGCGGCAACCCAGGTCGACGCCGTGTCGGCCTTCACGGGGCGTGCAAGAAGAGGCTGGTTCAGGTCTTCCGCTTCCGCCAGCACGCCTCCGCTCAGCCAGTCCCCCTGGTGCGGAAAGAGAGCGTAAGTGAAGCTCTGCCTGCCCTCGTCGGCCAGCGGGTCGGGATAGACCGGCGAGCGCAGCAGGCTGAGGCCGAGCTCGTTGTGGAGGGCATGATGCCCGTATTTGCCGTCGTTCAGGAGGGCAACGCCGTAGCCGTGCTCGGAGAGGTCGACGAAGCGATGCGCGGCGACCTCGAAGCGCGCTTCTTCCCAGGAAGTATTCCGATGCGTCGGCCGCCGGATGACCCCAGCTGCGCATTCGAAGGTCGCATGGTCGGAGCGAATGGCGAGCGGGAATCTTGCCTTCAGCAGAATCCGGCGCTGGCGCCATTCGATGTCGGTCCTGAACTCGAGCCGCGCCGAGTTCGCCCAGAGGCGGACGGTCTGCACGATCTTGCTGCTCTTGAAGCGGCGGGCAATCCGGATTGCTGCGCGGTGCGGGCCGTTCTCGACGACCTCGATCCTGCTCGCAGTGATTTCCTCGCCGCTGCGCATGTAGTCGTCTTCGATGTCCCAGGCATCCCAGTTTCGCGGCTTGTCGCGATACGCCCAAAGCTGGTTGGCACGATCCGCGAGGATCTCCCGGCGCGCCCGCTTGTCGAAGAAGCTTGTGAGCGTGCCGTCCTGCGCCGATTTCGGCGCGCACGAACGCATTCTCCAGCCGGCGCTCCTGCGCCGATGCGGACTGCGATCGTTGGCGTCGTCGAGGATCACCGAGGCAGAGAGTCCGGGCACGGAAGCGTCACCCGCGAAGACGCTCCCCCCTTCGACCCGCTGGCCATTCGGGAGGGCTTGTGGCGAGGCAAGACGCAGCGGGCGCGGCGAAAGGTCCGGATTGACAACGAGGATGCCGGTTTTCCCGCCCGACGCGGCAAGCTTTCCGGCGATCGCGTCAAGCTGTTCGTCTTGAATCTTGAGCCCCGCGGAAACGACCTCCGCCAGCTCGGTTTCCGCCTCTTGATACACCTCGCGGATGCTGGAGCCGGGCAGGATGTCGTGGAATTCGTTGCGGAGCACCACGCGCCAGTGCGGCTCGAGTGAAGGCGCCATCGCCGCGCCGAGCAACGTCGCCATGCTTGACAGCGTCTCGGCAGTGATCAGCGCGCGCTCGGCACGGCGATGAAGATACTTCGCACGACCCTGTGTCGTCAGCGTGCCGCGGTGAAGCTCGAGATACATCTCGCCGACCCAGACCGGCAGATCGGGATTGTTCCGCACCTTCGCGTAGACGGATTTGTACCACTCCGCGACGTTGACCGAGCGAAGCTTCGGCACGACGGGGAAATTGTCGAGCTGACGCTTGCCGTTCGATCATCTCCTCGGTCGGACCGCCGCCGCCGTCGCCATAGCCGAAGGCCAGCAGGCTTTCCGGATGGAGGTACTTTCCGCGGAAATTCCGCCACGTCTCGAGGATCGCGCGCGGACCGATCTCGGCGTTGTAGCCGCCGACCGGGTTGTTGAAGGTGTGCGCAAGGACGCGGCTGCCGTCGAGGCCCTCCCACCAGAACAGGTCGAACGGCATCTTGTTGGTTTCCGACCAGTTCACCTTGATCGTGAAGAAGTGCTCGATGCCGGCGAGCCGCAACAGCTGCGGCAGGGCCGGCGAGAAGCCGAAGCAGTCGGGCAGCCAGCAGACGGTATGGCGGCTGCCGAACAGCCTTTCGAAATAGCGCTGGCCGTAGAGCAGCTGCCGCACAAGCAACTCCGCCGTCGGCATGTTGGTGTCGGGCTCGACCCACATCGCGCCGATCGGCTCCCATTGCCCGGTGGCAACCTTCTTCTTGATCTCCGCGATGAGCTTCGGATCGTCCTCCTCGAGAAAGGCGTAGAGCTGGGCGGTCGAGGCGTTGAAGCGGAAGTCCGGATGGCGATCCATCAACCGGATCATCGTGTGGAACGTGCGGTTGGCTTTCCGCCGCGTCTCCGCCAGCGGCCACAGCCAGGCAAGGTCGATATGGGCATGACCGGTCAATGCCAGCGAGCCGTTCTGCGGATAGCGCCGGCGCAGCCGTTTGAGCGCGGCAACCAGGGCGTCGCGCGCCGCCGCAACGGATTTCCTCTGGGCAGCCGTCGAGGCCTGCGGGCGATCGGCGAAAGGTCCTTCGGCAGCTCCCAGATCGCCTGCTGTTCGCGCGTCGAGGCGACGCGGGCGATGTAGTCCGGCGTTTCCGTGGGCCATTCAAGCTGCGCAAACGCGTCTTCCCCCGCCGAAAGCAGCGGCGGCACCGCTTCATGGTCGCCAAGGACTTCGACCGTTTCGATCAGCTGCTGGAGATAGAGGACGAGGTCGGAGAGTTCGTCCTCGATCAGAACCACCCGCGATCGTTCCAGCCGGGCGGCGCGGTTCGGCACGCCGAACGGCAACCGGGCGACCGCCTCCGCCGTCGATCGTGAAGCGGCGGGACTTCAGCGGGAAACGTTGGTGGTTGGGATCGAGCCCGAACGCTTCCTCGGACCGATCGGAGTAGTTGATGCGCACAAGGCCTTCGCCGCCGAGATCGAGGTCGAGCCGCGTACGCTCGAGCGGCCATTTCGACGGCACCTCGACCTGCGGATGTTGAAGCCTGGCGACACCTTCACGCGTCGGCCAGGGCTCGCCGACCGCCCAGGGTGCTCCGTTGAACGTCCAGCGATCGAGCGGAACCGCATCGATGACGATCCATTGCTGAAGCTCGATCAGGCGCTTCTTCAGCCGTGCGACGCGTTGTTCGGAAGTGAGTGCCATTCGATCTTCCTATCCGGAATAGTCGGTGCCCGGCCGCTTGAAGAGGCCGCCCGGTGCCGCCTGGCCCGGGTCCGAAACGAGTCCCTCGGCCACGTTGCGCAGCATGGCCGGTCCCCAAAGGCCGCGCGGCGGCACCGGTCCCCAGGCCGGGCGGTCCATGCCCTCATAGCGATCGAAGACGACGAGCGGCTGCGCCTGGCGGCGAACCGCAAGAGCAAGGTCGGCTTCCTTGAGGGTGCGAGCGAACCAGAGCTCGAAGCGAAAGCTATGTACGCCCTGGTCGGTGTGATGATCGCGGCCGGCATAGGTGACCGGCCGGCCTCCGCCCCACGCCATCTTCGGGCTGCGCAGCAGCGTTGGCTGCCAGAGCCGCCCGTTCACGCTGTGACTGTAGGCATCGTTCGTGACCAGTCCGATGTCGGTCTTGCCGACCGTAAGGCGCGACCAGCCCAGGAACGGCCACTCGGTCGGGCCGGAAGAACGCGCGATATGGCCGCCGGCGATGCCGTCGACCCAGCGCGAGGGCTGGTCGGCAAGGCGCACCGGCATCTGCAGAAGCGTGAAGCGCTCGTCGAAATTGACGATGAGATCGATCTCGACGCGTGGCTCACCCTCGTAGAGGCTGACGGTCCACGTCACGCGCGAGTTGCGCAGCCGCGCGTCCATGCGAACCCGTCCGCGAAGCGGACCGCTTTCCTCCACCTGCCAGGCGCCGCCGCCGAGCCTCGCCTCGACCGCCTCGGCCCAGCGGTCGGTATGAAAGGTCCATGTGTCCGTGCTGTCATGTCGAAGATGCAGCCCGATGCCGCCGCGGCCGAGAAGGTTCACGCCTCGAAACGCGATCTGGGAAATGCCGCCCGCGCCGAGCGAGATCGCGAGAATGCCGTTCGAAAGCTGTCTCTTCGAGGCTGTGATCGCGTTTCGCGCCGGCCTGTTCCTTGGAGGCCGATCGCTCCGCACCTGGAACTGGCGGGCGCCAGCGGCGGCGATCTCCGCCGGAAACAGGATTCTCGGAATGAGCTGGTTTGCTTCGGGCTGGATCTCCTGAAACCGCACGGGTTTTCCGCGCTCGTCGCGAGAGCCAGCGGCCGCGCCAGTCGTCGAAGTCGAGATAGGGCTCCGCCTCCACAAATCCGCGAAACGGCGCATCGTGCGTGTTGATCGCAACGATCTGGTGCTCGTTCACGCGCGGCAGGACGCGGTAGGACCAACGCCGCGTCACCTCGAACAGCACCTCTTCGGCGGCAATTCGCGCACGCCCCTGCATGGCGCGCACCGAGCCCCAGGCGGACGGTATCGAGGTTCCCGTCAGGATGTCGTGGAACTCGGTGAACAGCAGATCGTCCCAGGCCCGCTCGATCCGGGCCAGCGAGCTTCGCCGCTCAGCCTCGTCGCTGGCAAAGGCAACTGCTGCATGCTCGGCCTGGTCGAGCAAGTGCTCGCCATGGCGCTGCGCGCTCTTGATGTCGTGCATCACGCTGTAGCAGCCGGGAAAGGTGTGCTGGAGTTCGACGGAGACACGCGGCAGCCGATCGCGCTTGTCGGCAATCGCATCCATGAACGCCTGCGGCGTCGAGAAGATAAGCTCGTGACCCGCGAAGCTGTGGCGATGCGCGATGATCCACTCGATCATCGCCTTCGACGGACCGCCGCCGTGATTGCCGACGCCGTAGAAGCACATCGTGTGCCCGATCGCCGGGTCCGCGCTCTCGATCGCGATCTTCACCTGCCCGGTCAGCTCGGCGAAGTTGGCGACATAGCCGGGGCTTATCCGAAAGGCGATGACCTCCCCGCCTTTGACGCCGCGCCAGACGAAGGTGTTGGCCGGAAGCGGAACCTGGTGCTGCTCCGGCCGGCGAAACACGTAACCGGTATAGCCATGCGCAACGAGGATGTCCGGAAGGCTCGCGGTGTGGCCGAAGCTGTCAACGTTGTAGCCGATCGTCGGCGCGATCCCGAACCGGTCGCGGAAATAACGCTGCCCATGCGCGATCTGGCGGTGAAGCCCGGCTTCGGTCGGCAGGTTCAGGTCAGGCTGCAGGAATTGGCCGCCGGTGATGTGCCATTGCCCGCGCTCGACATGCTTGCGGATGCGCTTGAACAGCTCGGGATGCAGCTTCTCCACCTGCTGGTAGAGCCAGGCCTCGCCGCGCGTGAAGATGAACTCCGGATATTCGTCGCACCGGTCGGCCGCCGCGCTCATTGTGGCCAGCGCTTCGTCGGCTCCAGCCTGCCAGGGCCACAGCCAGACCGGGTCGATGTGGGCGTTGCCGATCATGTGAACGCAGCATCGGAAATCCAATGACGCAAACTTACGAGCGGGTAGCAACGTCGCGATCATCCTTTCACCGCCCCGGCCATCAGGGCGCCAATGATGAAGCGCTGGAGCAGCGAGGAAGACCACGACGGCGGGGACGATAGATAGGACGCTCGCCGCGGCAAGGAATTGCGTCGACGTGGTGCTGTAGGTGCCCTGGAAATTGAAGATGCCGACCGAAATCGGGAGAAGGTTCGGCCGGCTGAGCAGAATGAACGGGATGATGAACTGCGACCAGCCGAGAATCGCGTTCAGCACGAAGGCCGAGGTGAGTCCGGGCAGGCTCAGCGGCAGCACGACCCGCATGAAGGCGCCAAACCGCGTGCAGCCGTCGATCATCGCGGCGTCCTCGAGGCTTTGCGGGATGCCGTCCAAGAAACCTTTCAGCATCCAGGTGAAGAGTGGCGCGGCGATCGCGATATAGATCATCGAGGCGCCGAAGTGGCTTTCGGTGAGTCCGATCCTGTCCATGTAGCGGTAGAGCGGCACCATGATCACGAGCGGCGAGATCATCTGAAACGCCAGAAGCCCGATCATCCAGAATCTGTCGCGCCCGGAACCGGAAGCGCGAGAGCGCGTAGGCTGCCGGGGTCGCAAAGATCATGGCGCCGACCGCGCCGATCACGGCGAGCTTCAGTCCGTTCCAGAGGTATGTCGGAAACCGTGGATTCGCCAGCACGCTCACGTAGTTCTCGATCGTCGGATCGTGGGGGATCAGTCTGATCTCGCTGATGAACATCTCGGCGCGTGTGCGTATGGACAGCGAAACAAGCCAGAGAAGCGGCCCGGCGAAAAAGAGAAAGATCAGAAGATAGGCCAGATAGGTCCCGGCATCGGCAAGCAACGTGCGGCGGGACAAGGTCACGGTCAGCTCTCCTTCGGCAGCATGCGGACGTAGAGGAGGGTGAAGGCGATGCTGATCAGGAGCATCATGACAGCCAAGACAGCGCCGTTCGAAAGGTCGAAGTTCCGGAACACCGTGTTGTATGCATAAAGCGCAAGTACCTCCGTCGCGCGGCCCGGCCCTCCTCCGGTCAGCGGCAGGATCAGATCGAAGGTATTGAGCGTGAATATGCTGATCAGGATAGTGTTCACCAGCAACACCGGGCTGAGCTGCGGCAACGTTATGTAGATAAACTGCTGCCGCGCAGTGGCGCCGTCGACTTCGGCCGCCTCGTAGAGACTTCTCGGAATGACGAGGAGCCCCGCATAAAGCAGGATCATGCTGAAGGCGGTGCCGCGCCAGACGTTCGCCAGCACCGCCGACCAGATGGCGATGTCGGGATCCGAAAGCCACGCGACCTGCGGCAAACCGACCGCCCTGAATGCTCCGTTCAGAAAGCCGTAGCTCGCCTCGTTGAACATGAGCTGCCAGACGATGCCGCTCGCTACGCCGGGCACGATCCACGAAGCGAGGATGACGATGCGAAGAAATGCAACGCCCCATAACCTTCGCCGCACGCCGCGGTGCAGCGCCATGGCGACCAGCAGCCCCAAAGTCAGCTGCAGCACGACGCTGGTGACGACGAAGATGAAGGTCGTCCTGAGGATCTGAGGCAGATCGGGGTTTGCAACGACCGCCCGATAGCTCTGCAGCGTGTAGCTGTATTCGGGATTGAGCAGCGTGGCGTCGGTGAAGCTGAACCGCACGACGTCGATCGCCGGAAATAGATATGAGATGAAGAGGAGCAGGGTAAGCGGGAACAGCCAGGCGAGCGGCCGCTCCGCCAGACGCCAAAGGCGCCGCTCCGCGGTTCGGTGGCGGCGCTCGACAGGCGCCGGTGAAGACAACTCTGGCTCATTCAGATCGGACGCAGTCAGGCGGGTGGCCGAGAGCCACTCGCCGGCTGGCTCAGAGTTTGGCGTAAGCGTCGTTGACGCGCGCCCAGGCGTCGTCGAGCGCCGCTTCCGGCTGCTTGGTGCCGGAGAGCACCTCCCCCATCATGATCTGGATCTGGTTGGAGATTTCCGGATAGATCGGCACACCGGGGCGCGCCTGGCCGTGCACCAGGTATTCGTTCATCTTCCCGAAGAACGGATCCTTGAAAGCTTCAAGATTCTGGAAGAGCGTCTTGCGCGTCGGCAGCTGTCCCATCACCTCGTTGGCCGGTCCCATGTAGACCTCGCGCACGAGATCCATGCAGAGCTTCACCTTCTCCGGGTCCTTGCTCAGTGCGGCAAGCGTCCAGCCACCGGTTCCAGTCGACCGCTGCTCGGGTGTCGGTCCGGGCAGCTCGGAGGCTTCCCATTTGGCGAACTGATCCGCCGGCATCGCCTCTTTGAGCTGGAAATGCTGCCAGTGACCGCCCTCGAACATTGCGGTCGTTCCGGCGATCGCCGCGGCATTGAAGTCGTCGTAGGTGACGATCGTTGCTACACGCTTCGGCGCAGCTCCGCTGTCGACCAGATCTTTGTAGAACTTGAGCGCCGTCAGCATCTTCTCGCGGTTCTCGCCTTCGCCGAAGATCGGCTTGCCGCTGTCGTCGACGAGTTTGCCGCCCTGACTCCAGAAATGCGCTAGCCAGTCGAAGGTAGTTCCCTCCCATCGGCCGCCGTTGAACAACAGTCCTTCTGCCGCTCCATTCTTGACGGCATCGAGCGCCGCGGTTTTGAGCTCCTCCCAAGTCTGAGGTGCATTCGGCACAAGGTCCTTGTTGCGGTAGAGCACGCGCAGATCGGTGTTCCACCACCAGGCGTAGATCTTGCCGTCCGGTCCGGTAATGCCTGCCTTGATGAAGGGGAACAGGTCGTCGATTTCGTCCTTGCTGAAATACTCGTCGATCGGGGCGAGCGCGCCCTGCTTGATGAAGAGGGCGAGTTGGAAAGAATCGACAGCGGCGCAATCCGGGCCCCGCCCTGCCCGCGCCTGTTCCAACATCTTGGCATGTTCACTGCCGATATCCGGCGTGTAGTGCTCGATGTTGATCTGCCACTCGGGATGTTTCTCGGCAAACTTCTGATAGAGTCTTGTAAAGCCCTCGGCTTGGCTTGGGGTTGAGCTGGCATTGGATTGATCTGCATTGACCCGGAACGTCAAGGCGTTTGGTGCGTCGGCGCTGCCGATGCGATCGGCGGTCACTAGCTCCTGCGCGTTTGCCCCGCCGGCGAGGCCAATCATCATCGTCGAAGTCAGGAGGGCGATGAGGAAAGCTTTGGTCATGTTTCTCTCCCTGGCAATCTTGCCCGCTCGCCCGCTTACATCGTAGCGCCAAACCCACGGAAGGTCGATTGAGAGATAGTGATCGGACACCTGTCAGCACCGGCGCCTCGTGAGGGCGCGTGCGGATGACGCAGCGTTTGCGACGAAGTCGTGCGTAGCCGAGCCAGGGCACTCTCGAGAAGCTTCAAAGCTGATCACAGGTGACGTCTAGTCCGAAGGTCCTACTGCGTTCTAACGACCGCAACGGTCAAAGACGGACTTTTGCGAATGTCAGCTTTGCGCCGGTGAAGAAGTCTGCGACGAATCCGGCGCTGCTTCGATGATCGCGAGGTGTCGCGCGGGACCGGTTTTCCTCACGCCGGTGTTGGTTCCGGCATCGGGATGAGCTTTGCGAGTTTCCGGAGGTTCTGGGCGGCGGCTGCGAGGTGGAACTCGTCGCGGGCGCCGTTCGGTCCTCGTAGTCGCAGCCGATCGAGCTTCAGGATGCGTTTGAGGTGGGCGAACAGCATCTCGACCTTCTTCCGCTCACGGCGCGAGGTGACATAGGCGTCGGTGGCGGCGATGTCGCGGGCCATGTCGCGAGCACCCTCGTGGATCGAGCGCAGGATCTTGCGGGCGGGCGCGTTCGGACAGCACCGGGGCTTCAGCGAACAGCCGTCGCAGTCGAGCTTGCTGGCGCGATAGCGCATCATGCCGTTCTCATCGACGAGAGGGCGCGGCATCCGATAGGCCTTTTGCCGTTGCCTGAGTTCCTTCCCGGCAGGGCAGATATAGGCATCGGCCTTGTGATCGTAGCTGAAGTCTGCCCGTTCGAAGGTCCCGTCGCGGCGCTCGGAGTTGTCGAAGACCGGGATGTGCGGCTCGATCCCGCGCTCATGAACCAGCCAGGCGAGCATCTCGGCCGAGCCGTAGGCGCTGTCGGCGGCCAGTCGCTCGGGATAGAGGCCGAAGCGGTCCTGGGTGCGCTCGATCATGGTGCGCGCAGCGCCGACTTCCGCCTGGCGGATGGCGCGGCTGGCTCGACATCGACGATGACCGCATGGTCGAGATCGATCAGGTAGTTGGCGGCGTAGGCGAAGAAGGCATGGCCCTTCAGCGCTCCCGTCCACTGTGCTGCAGGGTCCGACTTCGAGACGAACTTCGGCTTCACCTCGCTGGCTGCACCCCAGGCCGCGTCATCCAGCGTGTCGAGGTACTCTTTGACCGAACGGCGTGTCGCCGCCATCGTCTCCCAGTCCACCTCTTCCGATCCTTCCGCCGAGCGCTGCTTGTTCGCATCCGCCCTGATCAGGCTGGCGTCTGCCGCGAAGCCGTCGCCGCCGACAAGCCCTTCGGCCATGCAGCGCCGCACCGTCGTCTCGAACAACTCGCGCAGAAGATCACTATCGCGGAAGCGGCCGTGGCGGTTCTTCGAGAAGGTCGAGTGATCCGGCACATCGCCTTCCAGGCCGAGCCTGCAGAACCAGCGATAGGCCAGATTGAGATGCACCTCCTCGCAAAGCCGGCGCTCCGAGCGGATGCCGAAGCAGTAGCCGATGATCAGCATCCGGATCATCAGTTCCGGGTCGATCGAGGGGCGCCCGATCTCGCTGTAGAAGGGCCGCAGATGTGTGCGGATGACTGACAGATCGACGAATCGGTCGATCGAGCGAAGCAGGTGGTCGGACGGTACGTGACGGTTCAGGTTGAACTCGTAGAACAGCGCCTCCTGCATCACCGTCCGTTCGCCCATCATCAACTCAATCTCCCTCTACAAGGAGACTGAATCAGGACTTTACATCCCCAGCAACTCCGCCTTTTTCAACAAAATCCGCCATATCCGGTCATCGGACGCCGACACCGGGAATGTTGCCTTCTGGCGCGAACACGACTTGTTGAACGCGAAGGTCTGATCCGTCTCAGAATTTCCTGGCCGCAACGCCGGCGACAACGGAGCTGTCCACGAGTGGGCGATGTTCAAACGGCGCACGCTTCGCGCATAGCAACTCCGCGTCCTGGAACAAGTGGAAACGGGAAGCGTTGGATTCGCTGCGTTCGCTATGGCCGAAGCTGCTGCCCGCAATTTCGCCATCAATCCAGCGAGGTCTCCATGAGTTCGGCGGAACCGGTTTTCTCGGCCGCCGCGTTGTTCGGCATCTCCGCAACGGCGAGTTCTCCGTCCGGATTGCATCAAGACATCCGGAACGGGGCAAGAAATTGTTTGGCTCTGATAATCCGCTGCTTCAATCAGTCGACGCCAACATTCACGATGAGCGGTCGGTCGCCGATGCACTTGCTGGCGTTTACGGTGTGGTAAATGCGGTCAGTCTTTATGTCGAACACGGACGGGAAACCTTTCATTCCGTGCACGTCGAGTCGGCCCAGCGGGGTCGCCAAGGACGAGCGCAACTTCGTCGGGTCTGCCGCCGTGGAGTTGACCCAGCTCACCCGCGACCTGTTCTGGCAGGCGGTCGCACTCCTGACCGACAAGAAGCGGCGCGACAGCAAGACCACCTGGCTGAAGCCTGGCCTCGTCGCTCGGGTCCGCTATCTCAAGGGCAGCAGCGGGCTCAGACACGCAACGGTGATGAGGTTGGAGACGGGACGGGCGCTGATGAAGCTCGTGGACGCGGTCGCCGGAAAAAGCCTGAAGCCGAAGAAGGGCAAGGAACCCGCATAAGAAGGACGTGACAATGGCACAGAGAGAAAAGCACGATAAATCACGAAAGCGGAAACCGGACGAGTCAGACCAACCCAATCGGCCTGTCCGCGACGTTCAGGAAGATCCTGCGCCTAACCCCGACGATGACAGCCAAAGGCAGAAGTCGCTGCCGGCGACCATCGATGAACCATGAAACGGGCTGTAGCCGCCAGTTTGCCCTCTCGGTGACCTTCCTTATCCTGTCCGCTAGCCGTACCCAGACGGGCAGACGCTCCGGTGCTGACCAGGCAATGCCACGCACCTCAGCCTTGACGGCGAGCCCGTCGAGATCGCGCAGGCGGGTGCTAACATATTCCGCGCAGCCGCAGCCTTCGAGCGCGACCTTTTCGTAATAAAACCGCTCGAAGCTGTCCCGGCGCATGTCGCCCTCCTGGGGTCGATCATAACACGTTTTCTGGATACGTGACGGACTACGACAGGCGGGCGGGGCAGTGTCGCTGTTCAGCCCGTGGCTTACCCACCCCAACCCCATGTGCGGGCTGGCATAGGGGAAGCTGCGCCACGAGCTGTCTATTGTCCCGCACAAGCGAACGTCGCTTCGCGCCACGAAAGCGGCGTAGATAACGGGTTGGGATAGTAGAAAATCCACGCCGCACAACTTGAACCTGTGCAAAGTTGTCGCACGATGGATACAGGCTACGTTGCTCGCAAAGCATTGCGCTTGAAGAACCCGCTTTTTCTGGTATACATCAGCAATTCTGATATGGTCACCAAGCGCGACCTGGACACACCATGGACCTTCCGCTCAAGAACAATCGTAATTTTCTGACGATCAGCGCCACGGATGGGCTGGAGGTGCTGAAGGGCCTTTCTTCCCCCGTCAGGATCAGTATCCTTAAGCTTCTGCATTCGCGCGGGCCGCTCAATGTCAACGAAATCAGCGAGGCGCTTTCCCTACCGCAGTCGACGGTCGCGACGAACGTACAGGTGCTCGAAAGCTGCGACCTGATCCGCACCGAGACGGCGAAGGCGACGAAGGGCCAGCAGAAACTCTGCGCGGCGCGCTTCGACGAGATCGTGCTGCGCTTCGACGACTACGACGTGAAAACCAGGTCGAATGTGATCGAGCTCTCGATGCCGCTTGGCCTCTATACGAACTGCGCCGTGTCTCCACCCTGCGGCCTCTGTTCGAGCGAGGCTGTCATCGGCCTCCTCGATGTGCCCGACTTCTTTCTCGACCCGGATAGGATGAACGCGGGGTTAATCTGGTTCGAGCGCGGCCATGTCGAATACAAGTTCCCGAACAATGCGAAGGTCCTGCAGGCCGAGATAGAGGCGCTGGAGTTCAGCATGGAGCTTTCCTCTGAAGTGCCGGGGACGAATGCCAACTGGCCGTCGGACGTGAGCATCTGGGTCAATGACGTGCAGGTCGGGACCTGGACCTCACCCGGCGATTTCGGCGACAAGCGCGGCATTTACACACCCCGCTGGTGGAAGCTCGAGGGTTCGCAGTATGGTCACCTGAAGACCTGGAAGATCACCGACGCCGGCACCTTCCTCGACGGCGAGAGAACGTCGGACGCGACGCTCGAAGAACTTCACCTTGCCGAGCATCATTCGATCCGGCTGCGGGTCGGCATCGACGACCATGCCGAGCATCCGGGCGGCGTCAACATCTTCGGCAAGGGTTTCGGCAACCATGACCAGGACATCATCCTGCGCCTGCATATTCGGCCGGACCCCGAACGCGGCTAAACTTCTGCCTGAAGTCGGGGAACCGCATCGCCGCGAAATTAGACTGGTTGACTCACCCACCCGATCAGGATCAGATAATACAGATACATATCCGAAGATCTGATATGATCAGGGGAAAGGCGATGAAGGCACGAGCCGCCGTCCACCGGGATTTTCGCGTCGGCCGGATCGACGAGCGCGTCTACGGCGCATTTCTGGAGCATCTCGGGCGCGCGATCTACACCGGGATCTACGAGCCCGGCCATCCGACAGCCGACGAACGCGGATTCCGCCGCGACGTGATCGAGCTGGTGCGCGAGCTGAACGTGCCGGTCACCCGCTATCCCGGCGGCAACTTCGTGTCCGCCTACAATTGGGAAGACGGTATCGGGCCGAAGGAAAGCCGACCGGTCGCTCTCGACTATGCCTGGCGCACCAAGGAAACCAACGAGGTCGGCATCGACGAATTCGCGGCCTGGTGCGAGGCGGCGGGTACGGAGCTGATGCTCGCCGTCAATCTCGGCTCACGTGGCCTCGACGCGGCGCGCGGGCTTCTGGAATACTGCAATCACCCAAGCGGCAGCCGTTGGAGCGACATGCGCATCAAGAACGGCCGGCGCGAGCCCTATGACGTCCGTCTCTGGTGCCTCGGCAATGAGATGGACGGGCCGTGGCAGGTGGGCCACAAGACTGCCTACGAGTATGGCAGGATCGCCAACGAGACGGCCAAGGCAATGAAAGCTTTCGATCCAACGCTGCAACTCGTGGCTTGCGGCAGCTCGCACAGCTTCATGCCGTCCTATCCGCAATGGGAGGCGGACGTCCTCGACGAGTGCTACGAGAATGTCGATTATCTGTCACTCCACATGTATTTCGAGAATTACGAGGACGACTATCTCAATTTCCTCGCCAAGCCGGTGATCCTCGACCGCTACATCCAGACCGTCAGCGGCGTGATCGACTATGTGAAGGCAAAGAAGCGGTCCAAGAAGGACATCCACATCTCCTTCGACGAATGGAACGTCTGGTACCACTCGCGCCGCCAGGACCACGACAATTTCAACAACTGGAATTGGCCGGTGGCACCGGCGCTGCTCGAGGAGGTCTACAATTTCGAGGATGTGCTGGTCGTCGGCTGCATCCTCAATACCTTCATCCGCCGCGCTGACCGGGTGCGAATCGCCTGCATCGCGCAGCTCGTCAACGCCATCGCCCCGATCACCACCGTGCGCGGCGGGCGCGCCTTCCGGCATACGATCTACTATCCGTATCTGTTCGCCTCGCGCTTCGGGCGTGGCGAAAGCCTGGCGGTCGCGGTCGACGCACCGTGCTACAACGCCAAGGCGGCCGACGATGTGCCTTATATCGACATCGCCGCTGTGCATGACCCGGCGGGCGGCACGCTCGCGTTGTTCATCGTCAGCAAGCATCCGAAAGAGGAAACCGAACTCGTGATCGACCTTGCCGGATTCGCGTCGGCGCGGGTGATCGAGCATATCCTCATCCATCATCCGGACCTGAAGGCGGTAAACAGTGCCGACGCGCCTGACGTGGTGAAGCCGTACGCGCAAAACGGTTCTGTGGTCGAGGACGGCCAACTGGCGTGCCGTCTGCGGCCGCGCTCCTACAACCTTATCCGGCTGTCCGTCTAGTATCGCCTGGCGGCGCGTGCCGTCCGAACCGGCCCAAATTTTGCGACATGGTCAAATCCGTGCGCAAAGGGACTTCCTATCAGGAATTGCGATACATATCGGACTTCTATTGACCGGCCTCAGCCAGCGGGTTAGCTTTCTTCCCCAACGACAAAAAGCCATTCACCATCGATGCGACTGGCATAGGGAGGAAGCGATGCGCATCATGCGAGCCTTGGCCTTCATCGCAAGCGCTTGGTTGGTAGCAACATCCGCGCTTGCTCAGGGTATTTCCAACCTGCCACGCGAAGAGACCATCATCATCGAGAACCCGCAAGGCACGATCACCAACCCGCCCTGGTTCAACATCTGGATGGTCGCCCGCGGCGGCAATTCGACCGGCTTGCAGCAGCTCGGAATGGATACGCTCTGGTACATCGATCCCGACGCCGGGATTGACGGCGTGTGGGACAACTCGCTCGCTGCCGACAAGCCGCAGTACAACGCCGATTTCACCGAGATGACGGTCAAGCTCCGAGACGGCATCTTCTGGAGCGACGGTGTGGAGTTCACAGCCGACGACGTCGTCTACACAGTCGAAACGCAGATGAAGAACCCTGGCATGATCTGGGGGCCAGTCTTCTCTGCGAGTGTCGACACGGTGACGGCGCCGGACAAGCGCACGGTGGTTTTCAAGCTGAAGCGACCCAACTCCCGCTTCCATGCCACTTTCACGGTGCGCTGGAACGCTGCCTGGATCATGCCGAAACACGTGTTCGAAAAGGTCGAGGACCCGACCAAATTCGACTTCAACCCGCCCGTTACGATCGGCCCGTACAAGCTTCACAGCTTCGACCCGAACGGCAAATGGTACATCTGGGAGAAGCGCGAGGACTGGCAGCGCACCTCGCTTGCCCGTTTTGGCGAGCCCGGCCCGAAATACGCCGCCTATATCGACCCGGGTCCACCGGACAAACGAGTGATTCTGCAGCTCAATCACCAGCTTGATATTATCCACGATACTTCGCCGGAAGGTGTGTTTACGCTGGTCAAGCAGTCACCGACTTCGCAGGGCTGGTTCAAGGGCTTCCCTTTTGCCCATCCCGACCCGACATTGCCGGCCGTCATTTTCAACCACCAGGTCAAGCCTTTCGACAACGCCGACGTGCGCTGGGCGCTCGCGCTCCTGATCGACATCAAGGCGGTGTCGATGGCCTCCTACCGCGGTGCCGCGACGATCTCGGCGATCGGCGTGCCTCCGACCGGGCTCTACGGCGAATATTATTTCGACCCGCTGGAGAAGTGGCTCACCGATTTCGAGATCGACACCGGCAAGGGAAAGTACAAGCCGTACGACCCGACGGTTGGCCAGCAGATCGCGGAAATGCTCCGGCCGTCTATGGGCGAGCAGATCCCGACCGATCCGAAGGAGATCGCGAAAGCGATCGGCCGCGGCTGGTGGAAGCCTGATCCGGAGGCCGCGACCCAGCTTCTTGAGCGCGCCGGCTTCACCAAGCAGGGCGAGCAGTGGCTCAAGCCGGACGGCACGCCTTTCTCGATCACGCTTCTGGTCGAGGGCGACCAGCGGCCGGTCATGACCCGCGCTGGCACCATGATCGTGCAGCAATGGCGCCAGTTCGGCATTGACGCCAAGACGCAGGCCTATCCCTCCGACTTCTTCCCGCGCGTCGAATCCGGGGACTTCGAGGCCGCGATCGCCTGGAGCGTGGAGACCTGGGGCGGCCATCCCGACCTGTCATTCTTCCTCGACAGCTGGCATTCGGAATTCCTGAAGCCGCGCGGCGAGCGGCAGCCGCCGCGCAACCGCCAGCGCTGGAAGAATGCCGAGCTCGACAAGATCATCGAACAGATCCGCACGATCGATTTCGACGATCCGAAGGTGCAGGAGCTCGGCCAGGAATACATCAAGCTCGCGGTTAGGGAGATGCCGACCATCCCGCTGATGTCCTATAACGTGTTCACGATGATGGATACGACCTACTGGACGGGCTACCCGAGCGCGGACAATCCTTATACGAACCCGGTTCCGAACTGGGCGAACACCAAGTACATGTTCGTCAAGCTGAAGCCGGCCAAGACCCAATAGCGGACGGGCGGAGAGCGAGGCGGCGGCGAGACCCCGCCTCGCTCGTGGGCGGTGCAGGGTTAGATGGAATGACGCAAGCCGCGGCACGATCGAAGCGATGAGGACGTACGCGCTCTATCTCGCCAGACGCTTCGCGCAGTTCATCCTGGTCGTCTTCATCGGCATCAACGTCGCTTATCTCATCACCCACCTCACCCCGATCGATCCGGTCGAACAGGCAATCAGCTCCGTCACCATGTTCGGCCAATCGAGCCCCGAGATGGTCGAGGTGATGCGCAAGACGCTGCGCGAGCTCTACGGCCTGGAAGGCTCGGCCTGGGAGCAATATGCCACCTTCTGGAGGCGCATGGCGACCGGCGATTTCGGGCCGTCGCTCTCTGCATTCCCGACGCCGGTCTCGACCCTCATCTGGCAGGCGCTGCCATGGACTGTCGGCCTGCTCGTCTGCTCGACGCTGATCGCCTGGCTGGTCGGCAATTTCCTGGGCGGCCTCGCCGGCTACTACCGCAAGAACACCCTGCTCAAGGCCTTGGGCATCCTGGCAATGAGCCTGCAGCCGATCCCCTATTACATCGTCGCGTTCATCCTCCTCGTCGTTTTCGGCTTCCTTTGGCCGGTCCTGCCGATCAGCGGCGGCGCCGAGATGAACATCGACCGGCAGGGCTTCGCCTTCGCCGCCAGCGTCGTCTGGCATTCCATCCTGCCCGCGCTGTCGCTCGTGCTCGTCGGGGTCGGCGCGTGGTTCATCGGCATGCGCTCTCTGGTTTCGAACATCGTGACCGAGGACTACGTTACCTATGCCGAGCTCGGCGGCGTCGACCGCCGCCGCATCCTGTTTTCCTACGTTATGCGCAATGCGCTATCGCCGCAGGTGACCGGGCTGGCTTTGTCGCTCGGCGCGATCTTCAACGGCGCGATCATCACCGAGGTCGTGTTCGGTTATCCCGGCCTCGGCACGCTGCTGGTCCGGGCCGTGAACGCCGGAGACTACAGCTTGGTGCTCGGCATCACCTCCGTGTCGATCATCGCGGTGGCGGCGGCGATCCTGGTCATCGACATCGTCTATCCGTTGCTTGACCCCCGTGTGGTGCAGAGTTGAGGCCATGCTGAGAACCGTCCGCGACCTCTTCCGCTACAATCGCGAATTCGCGCTCGGCGCAATCCTGATCCTGATCGTTTTCGGCTTCGCAGCAGCCTCGTTCTTCTCGCCCTACCCGCCGCTCGA
The DNA here is from genome assembly GCA_963813315.1 of uncultured Alphaproteobacteria bacterium. GTDB lineage: Bacteria > Pseudomonadota > Alphaproteobacteria > Rhizobiales > Rhizobiaceae > CAWEYO01. Next base: position 19,768 of record CAWEYO010000004.1, read on the forward strand.
TACCTATGTCGTCGCTCCCGACGTGCCGCCCTCATGGGCCTATCCGTTTGGCACCAACTCACGCGGGCAGGACGTGTTCTGGCAACTTACGCTCGCCATCCGCAATTCCCTGCTCTTCGGCCTTTCCGTCGCTCTGATGAGCCGCGTTCTATCGCTGCTGATCGGGCTCGTCGCCGGTTATGCCGGCGGCATCACCGACCGCGTCCTGATGACGATCAACGACACCTTCGTCGTGATCCCGCTCTTTCCGATCCTGGTGCTCTTTTTCTTCATGATGCACGACCAGATGTCGTGGCCGCTGCTGGCCGTCGCGATGGCGTCGCTCGGCTGGCCCTACGATGCGCGGCTGATCCGCTCGGTGGCGCTCAGCCTCAGGACCCGCGAATTCACGGCGATGAGTGTCTTTTCGGGAATGAGCACGCGCCAGATACTCGTGGAGGAGCACCTGCCCTATGTTCTTCCCATCGTCTTCTCCACGACGCTCAACAACATGAACTGGTCGATCGGATTGGAGGTGACCCTTTCGGTGATCGGTTTCACCAATATCGAGACCCCGACCATCGGCACGATGATCTACTGGGCGAACCAGCATACGGCGATGGTCGCCGGCATCTGGTGGTGGATTCTTTTCCCCGTCGTCCTGGTCATCATGACCTTCCTCGGACTCTATCTGCTCTCTGTGTCGATGAACGAATATATCGATCCGAGGAGCCGACTGATCCGCATGGGAGGCGAGGCATGAGCGGCGCACGCAACGGCGCGAACGGGTCGGCGAAGGTCATCCTCAATGTCGAGCACCTGCGCGCCTACTACGTGATGCGCTATTTTGGTACGGAGCGCGAGGTGCGCGCCGTCGATGACATTTCGCTGCAGGTCGGCCGCAACGAGATATACGGCCTGGCCGGCGAATCGAGTTCGGGCAAGACTACTTTCATCAAAACCATCGCCGCCGCCATCCGGCCTCCACTCACGGTGATCGGCGGCTCGATCCGCTACAGCTTCCTGGACCGCGACATCTACCGGCTCGACCGTGCAACCCTGTCGGCGATCCGCTGGCGTTATCTTTCCTACATACCGCAAGGCTCGATGAACGTGCTCAATCCGGTCAGGCGCGTGCGCGAGTCCTTCAACGATTTCGCCTTCCCCCATATGGGCCTGTCGAAACAGCAGTTCCCCGACGCCGCCATCGCGCATCTGAAGCGTCTTCAACTCGCGCCGGGCGTCCTCGACGCCTACCCTCACGAGCTTTCGGGCGGCATGCGCCAGCGCGTGGCGATCGCGCTTGCCACCGTCTGCCGGCCTGATTTCATCATCGCCGACGAACCAACGACGGCGCTCGACGTGGTCGTCCAGAAAAGCGTTCTCGAACTGATCCGCGAGGCACAGCGCGAGATCGGCTCGTCAATGATCTTCGTTACCCACGACATGGCCGTTCACGCCAACATCTCCGACCGGCTCGGCATCATGTATGCCGGGCGGCTGGTGGAAGAGGCGCCGACCGCCGGGATTTTCAAAAGCCCTCAGCACCCCTACACGCAGCATCTCATCGCTAGCCTGCCGCGGATCGGCGACAATTCGCCCAGAACGGCGCTCACCGGCGCGCCGCCCAGCATGGCGGAGCCGCCGAGCGGCTGCCGGTTCCATCCGCGCTGTCCGCTCGCCATGGACATCTGCCGCGAGCTGAACCCCGAGATGATCGCGACCGGCCCCGGCCACCGCGTCGCCTGCCATGCGGTCAATCCCGCCGCCCGGCCCGCCGGGGAGCGGACGTTCGCGGCAAAGAGACAGCAGACCGGGCTCGTTCAATGACGAGCGCGCTGCTCAGCCTCGAACAGGTCACGAAAAGCTACTCGTCGGGCGGGCTGCTCGCACGGACGACCTTCAACGCCGTCGACGATGTTAGCTTCGCGCTCAATGCGTCGCGCCCCGAGATCTTCGCCATCATCGGCGAGTCGGGCAGCGGCAAGACGACCCTCGCCCGCATGATACTCAACATGGTTCCGGCGAGCGCGGGCGCAATCCGCTTTCGCGGCAAGGCGGTCGCGACAATCCGCGGCCGTCGGGCGCGGCTCGATTTCATGCGTCAGGTGCAGCCGATCTTCCAGAATCCATACGAAGCCTTCAACCCGCTGAAGCGCGTCGACCGCTATCTCTACGCAACGGCCCGTCGCCTGGCGCGCATCGGCCCGGACAGGATGGAAAGCGCTTGCGACGAGGCACTGCACCAGGTCGGCCTGTCGCTTGCGGAAGTCCGCGGGCGCTTTCCGCACGAGCTTTCCGGCGGCCAACTGCAACGCACCGCGATCGCCCGCGCGCTTATCTCCCGCCCCGCGCTGCTCGTCGCCGACGAGCCGGTTTCGATGGTCGACGCATCGTTGCGCATGTCCATCGTCTACCTCTTCAAGAAGCTCCGCGACGAATTAGGCATGTCGATCGTCTACATCACACACGACCTCGCCACCGCCTACTACATCAGCGACCGAATCATCATTATGCAGAAGGGCCGCGTGGTGGAAGCTGGCGATGCCCGTGCGGTGCTCGATGATCCGCAGCATCCTTATTCGAAACTCCTGAAAAGCGCGGTGCTTTCACCCGATCGTCCCGAGGACCCGGTCACCGAAACCAGATCCGGTCTGAGTGTCTTGCCCGCCAAGATCCGGACCGTCTAAGCGCTGGCAAAAGCCGTCTACGGCAGCTCCGCCAACTTGGAACTATCTGAATGCGCCATCGCGCTTCCGGGCCTTTGCATTGCGTTTGATCGCGCTAGGGTCCGTACTCAATTAGGATTCCGGCCGGAACGGACTTGTGATTCAAAGGCTTCCGAGTTGAATGGAGGTCTTGATGCGGAAGCAGCTCTTTTGGATAAGCGATGGGAATTGGGGCGCAGATGGAATCGCTGTTGCAGCGCGGGCGGCGCGGCGCGCCGCTTCAACCGCTGGAGCCGTGAGGGCATCTGGCTGGCCCTGTTCAAGGCGCTGACCGGGAACACAGGTGTGATCGGCACGGCCGCGATCGACGCTTCGCATGTCAAGGCGCACCGCTCCGCTGCCGGCGGAAAAGGGGGGTCTTCGAAGAGGCCATCGGGCGATCACGCGGCGGCCGCACGACCAAAATCCATGCGCTGACCGATGCCACCGGCCGCCCGCGTGTCCTCATGATCGCGCCGGGCAATCTGCATGACGTGATGATGGCTGCAGAACTCCTTGGCGCTGGACCGATCGAGCGGCTGCTCGCCGACAAGGCTTACGACACCAACCGCCTACGCACGTTTCTCGACCAGCGCGGAATCGAAGCCGTCATCCGGTCGATCGCCAGGCGCAAACCAATGATCACCTACGATCGCGAGGGTTACCGCCATCGCAATCTCATCGAACGGATGTTCGCCAGGCTTTTAACCGCAAGCCTGTCACGCATCCTGTTCCAGCTTGGTCGCTACAGCGAAGCTGCCTTCAATTTCGAAAAGCTGACATCCGAAAGCCCCGAAAGGCGCGCGCGAGACATGGCCTGGCGTGCAGCAGCTTATAGACAGCTTGGCCGGATCGACGAGGCGCGGCGATACGGAGAGGTGTTCATTAGATCGGTCGGCAGCCTATGGCGCGGCGACCCGAAAGCGTGCCCTCCCGAGTATGTGGATTGGCTGGTAGCCACCTCGTACTTGAGACAGCCGGAGGACCTCGGGCGGCTCCGCGAGGGGCTGCGTCTTGGCGGCTTGCCCGCCTGACCGTGCATTCGTTGCGCTTTGGGCTGGCGTGCGCGCTGGACAGGCAGCAAGCCGAGTATGACCTCGTCGGGCAGCGGGGATGGCGAGCGCCGCTGGTTCGGGTCCGTCGCCGTCGTGCTCAAGACTGTGACCGACACGGACAAGGCCGACGACAACTGCGTTGGCTGAAGCCCGGCCCTGGTCGGGTTGGCGCTACCTTTCGGGGAGCAGCGGGCTCAGACACGCAACGGTGATGAGCTTCTGGTTGGAGACGTGACGGCCTAGCGGGCGTTCACGATCCTTTCGACGGCAGCAAGGTTTTTCTTCGCCGCGTCGCTAAGGTCGCCACCGCTCATGTCACGGATAAACTCAGCACCCATGCGTATCATCGGCAGCACAACTGGATCGAACTCCTCGTCGGGCAGCTCCTCGAACAGAAAATGCGCCAGCTCTTCTTCCGTGCCGGTGCAGATCAGCTGCATCAGCCTCGCCCGCTTCTCCGACAGCACGGGGTCTTTCTTGGGGTCTTTCGTCTTGGGCATGACGTCGATCATAACACGTTTTCTAGATACCTGATTGGACTACGACCGGCTGTGAGGGATTGTCACCGTTCAGCCCGTGGCTTACCCCACCCCCAAACTCGCCTAAGACTTGACCCCACGCCAGGAACGCTTCGCGCAGGCGCTGCCGGAAAGAACGGTCCCCAGGCAAGCAAGGAGGCAGGGTACGCCGCCAATCCCCATGCTGTCGAAGTGCAACATTGAGAAGGGCAACACCTTTCTTCACAAATGGCGCTAAATTGGTCTGCGCCTCAATCGAGATTGGTCGTATTGCAGCGCTCTATCAACCATCGGTGTCGGCCTTGGGGGCATATGTATTGCTACACCGGCCATGACCAGAAACACACCGAGAATGTCCTGCAGCGTAGGAATCTGGACCAGCACAATCGCCGCGATCATGGTCGCGGTAGCGGGCAGGATCGCCAGATAGAGTGCGAAAGTGGTGCGCGGCAGTTTCGACATGGCGAGTTGGTCAGAGATATAGGGGATAACCGAAGAACACACCCCCACTGCGATACCAGCAAGCACCAGTTCGACCACTCCGAACGCCCTGAACGCCTCCGCAAAGCCAATTGGCATCAGGATGGCGAAGGCGATCGCCATGGCCGCCCCGAGACGCTCGACGCCTCCGCTGGCACCATCTTCGGCCGCCTTGTGGCCGAGAACGATGTAGACAACGAAAAGCACGGCGTTCAGTGTCGCCCAGAAGAGCCCCGGAAGGTCCGTCGACCATTTCAGGTCAATCAGGATGAGGACGCCAAGCACCGCCAGAACCAGCGCCAGCACGTTGCGGCGCGTGCGCACGCCACAAAGAGCGACGGCGATGGTGCCGACGAACTCCATGGCCGCGACTAGGCTCATCGGCAGGCGGACTAAAGCGAGATAGAAGGCAGTGTTCATCACCGCGAGGCACGCGCCGAGCCCGATCAACAGCAGCCTTGTGTCCGTGTCGGCCCCTCGGATCGTTCTCCAGGGCCTAGTAAAAGGCGCGAAGATGAGAGCCGCCGACGCGATCCGGAACCATGCGACGCCAAGGACGCCAACAGCCGGGAACAGCAGGACGGCGAAGGACGGTCCAAGATAGTGGAAGACAGCGCTGACCGCGAACCATGCATGTGGCGGGACGGCTTCGGCGGCCTTGTTCAGCGTCAGATTCGACGATTGCACGGGTTGCTCCATTGCCATCATTATGAGAGTCTCTCTTGGACTTCTCAACGGGCATTGTAAGGCAGCATCGCGTCTGGCGTTTATGAGCTTAGGTCAAATTAGATGAAACGCCTTCGATATGAAAATGGCGAACTGGATGTGACGGACTTGAAGCTGCTGGACGCACTTGTCGCAGATGCACGGACCAGCATCGCGGACTTGGCGCGCCTCGTCGGCCTGTCATCGCCGAGCGTATCCGAAAGGATCAGGCGGCTAGAGGAAGCGGGGATAATCGAAGGCTATACCGTCAAGATCAATCTGAAGGCCCTCGGCCTGCCGCTCGCAGCCTGGCTCCGCGTCCGGCCAATCCCCGGCCAGTTTCATAAGGTAGCTGAGATCTTGCGAGACATTCCGGAAATTGTCGAGTGTGATCGCATCACCGGCGAAGACTGCTTCATCGCTCGCGCCCATGTCGGGACGGTCGAAGCATTGGAGCGGCTGATCGACAAGCTCATCCCGTATTCGATTACGAACACATCTATCATCCAGTCTTCTCCTGTTCAGCGCCGGTTGCCGCCGATGAAGGCGCTCGTCGGATAGGCTTTGAGCCGTTCAACTAGTCGAGTCCGTTTGGAGTCCGGACCGCAGTCGCCGGAAATTCGGAGCGCGCGAAACCGGTCCAGCGCCGGAAGGTGCGGGTGAAGCTCCCTCGGCGTAGCCCTGTTCATAGGCGATATCGGTTAGCTTGTTACCGCGAATCGGCGAGGCGTTTCGTGCATGTCTCGAAGCGCGCGAATTCCACAATCGAGGTGAATCCACGCCTTCCTCCGCGAGGCGCCGCTGGAGTGTGCAGTTGAGCCGGCATGCTTCCTCCCTAAGGTTGGGCGAAAGCGGTTTGGCTCTTAATGACGGCAAGGATAGGTGCCACCGTCGGGTTCGAGGCGGCAAAGCGAACAGAAGGCTTGCCCGGATTTTCCTGGGTTAGATCGCCTTCGCGGCGACAGCCTGGATGCAAGGGCGGCTGATGCCGAGATCGTCGAGCTCGCGGTCCGAGAGCCGGCTCAGGTCGTTCAAGGTGTCGCGGTGGCGGCGCCAGTTGCGATAGCTGCGGACCAGCTGCATGGTATTCTCCAATTCGGTGTTTCAACTGCAAATGGCAGGTAGGAAGCGCCTAGCGCGTCTTCAACTAACACTTCCGTGAGCGATGCGCTCACGCTTCATCCAAAGTGTTTCCCTTGGGCATCAGTCTCGAACCTCGACCTCTCCCTTACTAGGGGACATCAGGCTGTCAGCGCCGACGCACGCTGCCGTTTCGGGGACAGATCGTTCGGCGACTGGTCCGTGGTCCGACGACGCGCCTGGCGCAGCCCATGAGTCGACCGTCCGGACTGGAGGATCGCGACCTTTTCGAGAGAGAGATGCGCGAAGCCGGCTTCGTCGACGTCCGCATTGAACCGGTGACGCATGGCGTGGCAGTCGAAGACGTCGACCGGTTCTGGAGCGAGACGGTGGGCGCCATGGCGCCGATCACCTTGCTCAAGCGCAATTCGAGCAGCGAGGATTGGGCGAAGACGAGGCGACGGCGCTCGACCGCCTGCGCCGTGCCCTACCCGACTTGCCCACGGAATTGACTTCGACGGCCTATCTGGCGGCTGCGCGAAGGGCGTGAGTAGTCGGGTGGAGGACCGTTCTTTCCGGCAGCGATGGCCTGCGCGAAGCGTTCCTGACGTGGGGGCAAGTCTGACATGCCAGGAAGATACTTCGACAAAAAGCTCGGCGCCACATTCCTCTTGGTGGTCGCGGAGCCAGGCCAAGCTGAAGTGAGGGGCTAGCAGCAATCAGAAGCGGACCTTCAGGCTCGCCGCAGGTATCGTCGTGATCTGACCCAATGGGCGGCACCGCGCTCGGAACTTGTCTGGCGTCGCTAGAGCGTCAGAGGACCGTCGAACCTTTCTGCCCCTGTACGGGCGGGTTCCCTTAAGGCCGCGTCTACGAGCACGTCGGTTGAAATCCCGTGCCGAACAGTCCGGTGCGAGGGGTGCTGGCCATCAAGGCTTTAGCCATCAGCTGCCGCAATCGTAGCCTTTTATGGCACGCCTTCCGTTGCGACTGTTGCTCTGGCCTGCCTTTTTTTGCTTTGAGCTGCCCACACCAGAATGATGCGGGACCTAAACCGTCAAACGCTGTTCTTAGTGATCGGCTTCGACGGCGCGGGTAGAAAAGGTGCTGGCTAGCCCCGCAATCTAGTTCTGCCTAGGCTGCAAACACCGAGCGATCGCACGGCGATCTAGCGGTGCTTCACCGCGTGGCAGCTAACAGCAAGAGACTGTCACGTAGCATCAAGCGCGGCGTCCGTCATGTCACCATCTAAGCAGCAGAAAATCTAACCTTTGGGCGCAAGTTCGGCGGGTCGGCTTTGTCGCCGTGAAATCTCTTTGCGCCAAGTTGCGCAATATCAACAGGCAAAACGAAAGGCAAAAAAGTGAAGGCTCTAATCGCATCCATCGCATTCGCATTCCTCCTCTCAGGTCAGGCTTTCGCCTATACCTGCACGCATGACGTCGGTCCGGACAACGGCAATACCGTCACCTGTGAACAGGCGCAGTCCGATCTCAGGAACGGTATGTCGAAGCTTGACCGTGACCATGATGGCTACGCGTGCGATCGTCAGTGCGGTGACTGAACATCGGGACAGACCTGAGATCGAAAGAGCGAGGTTCGCCAAAGCCGATTGCGATCAACACACAGGTGGCAAGAGATCTCGTGAGCTCTTGCCGAATTGCAGGTCGGTATCCGCCATCCCACGGGACCGAGACGCTGAATTGATCTCCTGTCGTAGAGTTCCTGGAAGACGCTCGTGCCGGTGCCTCTGCCTAGCACAGCTAACACAAAGGTTGCGCGTGGGCTGGAACCTCGCGAAGAATTGTCCGGCTTCAGGCAGGGTTGTGTCACGATGTCAGTCCTCATCTGACAGGGTGACCTGATCACCATTGCAATCGATGCTGCGCGCCAACGGCGTCTGATCGCATGAAATTGGCAGCTAAGAGCAAGCGCACGCCCGCGTTGCTGCCTATGTCACGCTTGCCGATGCTGTACCCAGCACGAGTTGATTTCGCACCAGGCTATCAGCGTTTCGCGCCGCGGCGTCGCCTGCTCAAGGGAACTGTTCGCATCGAAGCGCCGGCGACCCCGGCCCAGTCGGCGCCATGCTCGCCGCCATCTGCTGGGCGTCGCACGTCGTACGTGGTCGCCAGCGACCTGGCGGAGCCGAAAACCGTGAAAAATCGGTAAGTCGCATTGTGCGGCTAACTGGTAAACCCCGAAGATCAACCTCAAAAGGAGAGCCAACATGGCCACTCTCACATTCAAACTGAACGAGGCATGCCGCCTCGTGAACAACGACGACAAACTCGTTCTCCAGCACATCAGGCCGTACACACAGATGGCGCTGATCGGCATGAAGACGCTCGACAAATGCCCCGACCAGTCCTTCGGCCGCGGCGATTCCGCCTGGGGGAAACTCCAGCACATCATGTCACGCGCCACGAAGCAGGAGACGCGACAGAACGACTTCGTCAAGGAGCAGGGCGGCGGGTTTCTCATCGTCCGCTTCGATCCCCCTGCTGCCGAACCACCGCGTGCCTGGCACACGGCGACCGCCGTCGACCGGATGGGAGCGCAATGGCGTTCGCGCACCGCTTCCCGGCACGCTCTGCGGCCAGGCGTGGTCGCTGTTCGACAGCCGCTACGAGGCCGTCGGGAAGAGCCGGAAGGCGATCCTTGCGGAAGGCGTCAAGCTGGGCCTCAACGAAGGCAATCTCAGCACGGAGCTCGTCACCTGGCGCCGGTTCCATGGCATCGTCAGCCCGACACAGGAACCGAATCCAGTCAGCGTTAAAGGGCGCAGGAAGGACTGGGTACCGTATCCGCACAATCCCGGCTTGTGTGCCGACGCGTGGACGCACTTTGCTGATTGCTACGACGATAGCGTTACTGTCACCGCCGCCATTATCAAGTCGGGCGTCGCCAAGGGCCTCAACGCGGGCAATCTGTGCACCGAACTCTCGTACTGGCGGAAGGCTAACGGCATCGCCGCGCCTACTGCGCACCCGGCGATCTAACGCGCATCGGGCCAGCGCTGTGGTCAGCGGCACTGGCCCTCTTCATCAGACCGGCCACAGGAGGGCCAGTCCAATGTCCAAACTTAATATAGTTCGTCTGCTCGTCACCTCAGCCATAGCCATGGCCGCGCTGACGAATCCCGCTTCGGCGGAATTCACACCGGCCGGCGGCCCTGTCGCCTTGCTGGATGGCGATACGATCGTGGTCGGCAAGGAGCATATCCGCCTCCTTTCCATAGACACGCCGGAGTTGTTCCGGCCGCGCTGCGAGAATGAACTCGTGCTGGCGCTCAAGGCCAAGGAACGCCTGCGCGAACTGCTCGACAGCGGCCCGGTCACCATCGAGCGCGATGGCCATGATGGCTTCCGGCGCACTCTCGCGAACGTGAAAGCCGGCGATATCGACGTCGGCGCCGTCCTCATCGAAGAAGGCTTTGCGCTGCCTTACCAGCGCGGCGGTGCCGCAAAACTAGCCAGGCTCAAAGTTTGGTGCGGCCAGGACGCTGTCCTGCCGCGCTAGACCCATCACCCATTCCAAATCCAATCGAACAAGCGGCGCCGCAACCGGCGTCCAGAAGGAACCCTGAAATGAGAACCCTGAAAACTGAACGCCGCATCGACAGCAAAGTCCGGTTGATGCGCATCGCCGGCGTATTGTGCGCCCTCTTCGCCGCGGCCGGCATCGCGCACGGCATGCACGAAGCCAACCCAATGGCGGCTGGCTCGTGCCGGCATTCGCCGGTGTGGTTGCCGCCTCCGCCCTGGCCATTTTCTGGCATGTCGTCATCGGCGCGGTCGTCGGCATGGTCCGCCTGTCGATGACTGTCACGCTGTTCCTCGCCGCGACCGCCGTCACCGTCGATCGCGCTCGGCGCCACCGCCCAGGCCATTGCCACCGCGGTCGCCGGGCGAGCGGCCCTGTCGGCCGAGCTCTCGGAGAATGTCGAGCGCTACAACACGGCGCTGGCGAACGCCTATACAGAGGCTACCTGTTTAGTCCGGCATTTGATGGAGAGGGTTGAGCCTGAACCTTTGAGGCTCGATTGTCCATTGTTTGCAGATGTACTCGACGAGTGAGAGGCCTTTGAGGGTTTTAAGCCGACGGCCGAAATTGTAGGCTGCGATGAAGTCGGCGAGGTGGCCTCGGAGCTGATCGTGGCTTTCGTAGTGGAAGCGTCTGACGGTGGCTTCCTTGATGGTGCGGTTCATCCTTTCGACCTGTCCGTTGGTCCAGGGATGCTTCACCTTGGTCGCGCGATGCTCGATGTCGTTCTCCCGGCAGCTACGCGCGAAGATGTGCTCCATGGCCGTGCGGTCCTGTTCGCGGTTTTTGAACTGGATGCCGTTGTCGGTGAGGATCGTGTGAATTTTGTAGGGAACCGCCGCGATGAGATGGCGTAGGAATTCGGCTGCGATCATCTTGGTGGCTCGCTTGTGCAGTTCGACATAGGCGAACTTGCTGGTTCGATCGATAGCCACGAAGAGATAGAGCTTTCCCTCGGCGGTCTGCACCTCGGCGATATCGATGTGGAAGTAACCGATCGGGTAGGACTTGAATTTCGTCCTCGCCGACTTGTCGCCGTCAACCTCTGGCAAGCGGCTGATTCTATGCCGCTGCAGGCAGCGGTGCAGGGAGGAACGCGTAAGGTTTGGAATTGTCGGCTGCAGCGCGTAGAGGCAATCGTCGAGCGGCAGCAGAGTATGCCGCCGAAAGGCGACGATCACAGCTTCCTCTTCGATCGTGAGCACCGTCGAGGACGGGTTCTTGGGCCCTGTCGGCACGTCGTGCACCGAGGTCCGCTTCTTCCACTTCGAGACGGTCTTCTGGTTGATCCCGTAGCGATTCGCCAGCGCTCTCAAGCTCTCTTCACTATCTTGTATTGCTCGACGGATCGCCTCTGTAGTTGTGGCGCTGCCATGTAAAACCTGGCCCATAGTGCATCCTTCAATTAGCAAGAAAATAATGCACCATCAAAGCCTGAGACCAAACAACTACCTCGTGGCGTGGCGTCGCCGATTTCAGCGACCGTGCTTGCCGCAGGCTACCGCGCCAAGGCCGAGCTGGAAGACGGCGGAAACCACGGCACAGGCAAAGGCCAGGGCCCGAAATGGGCGTCGCTGCAGGAAGCGGCGGAATGTTCGGTTCAGGCGCCAACACGATGAACGCCATGCTTGCTGATGCCAAGGACCAACAGTCACGCGGCGACACTTACATGCAGGAACTCCGCGACGCGGCCGCGCGTGGCGATCAGACAGCTTTCATGGACGCCACCGGCGAAATCGGGTCGACCATCGCCAAGCTCAACGCCGTCGACCCGAAGCCGATCATTGCCAACACAGGCATGGTCACAGCCTCCGAGAAGGGGATCGATCTAACCGGCGACACCGCCGCCTTTGCGGCCAAGGGCGAGAAGGCGCTTGCCGACCGCCAGATAGTGGAGGTGCCGCTGTTCACGCCGCTGTCGCTCGGCGAGGCTACGCGCCACCAGGCATTCGGCGCCGCCGCACACGGCTGGATTCTCGCCGGCGCGATCGACGTGCTGCCGCTGTTCTTTCTCATTCTCGCCTTCGCACTTTCCCGCGAGGTCTGGCTCAATGAGGAAGTCGTGCGCGACAAGCTGACGGCCGAAGGTCGCGACGAGACCGACCGGAAGAAGCTCGACAGCCTGATGGGCCGGGCGACGGTCGTTCCGTTCAAGGAGGCGGCTGAGTGAAGCGCCTCGCTGAATGGTCGCCTCCGCACACTGGGGCGTGGGGCCGGCAGGTGGACCTGATGCGCGAACTCGCCGTTCTGTTCGGCGACGACGTCACGGCGATCGGCCGCGCCCATGCGCGCGCCGATGCCTTCGGCATCGTGGCCCGGCGCAGCGACGAGCGCGGTATGGCCGCCGAAGCCTACGGCCGGGCGCTGTACCACAGCGTCAAGCGCTACGACGCTCGCCGGAGCGCCCGGTCGTGACACTCCACGAGGGCACCGCCATTTCGGAAGGAGCGACCGAATGATCGCGATCACCCGCAGACTTATCTACGTCCGCCTGCCGATGCCTTTCGGCGCGCTCATCGAAGTTATCGACCAGAACGGCGTCACCACCACCTTCGGCGACAGCATCGCGTACGCCGCCTTCGCCGAAGGCCTCGCACGCTTCGCCGCTGACGGCGTCGATGTCACGCTCGTCGACAGCAACGGCGAGGGGCTCATTGGTTCCATCGACGACCTGAGCGCCGCCGACCGGGCGGCCATCGCCGAGACCCTGGCCGACGCCGCAGAGTTCGCAGAGTTGCCATGATGGTCGGCGCGATGAAGCTGCCGGAGAAGGCGCACAAGGCTGGCGCGCCTGTACAAACGGCGGTGAAGGCCGACCGGCGCGAGCCGGCTCGGGCGGAGCCGGCACGGCGCAAACCAGCCAGGCCGTCAGGCCGCAGCCAGGTCATTGCTGCCCGAGCGCATCGGCAGCCGCACCGAGCTGGCTCCAGGGAAACCTTCATGCCACGCAACGACAGTTGGGCGTAGGCCGAGAGCGGCGTGAGCAAATCGAAGATTCCGCTATTGGCCGGCTGCGCGAATTCGGCCGCATACCCCGTCGTCGTGGTCATGGCGGGACTGGCGACGGCCTTCACTTCGCGCCAGCGATCGACGCCGCCGCTCAAACCCCGGCGATCGCCGCCGGATACATGCGCCTGTTCGACTAGTCGCGGAACAGGCACGTCTCCCGATCGGTGCGGTTTAGGCGGTTGATCCAGTCGCCGATATGGGACCGCAGCACATCGTTGCTGACGGCGCCCGCATCGGTGTCGACGGGGATAATCTCTATGGCTTCATGCATGGTTTTCTCTCTTTTCCGAGCCTGTCCGTGGCCGGCTCTCTGCCATCTGACGGAATCCGCTACCCCTAGGGGGGCCATTTTTGGGAGATATCGGCCGCAAAGCCTTGCGCCATAAGGGTTTGGGCATCTGACCAACATCTGTCACACCATTCCCTCTCAGGCTGTAGCGGCTGTTTTCCCGGCGCACTTCGCCGGTCTGGCTCATGCGATGAAGCTGGATATCGACAACATTGCGGTTGAGGCCCGACAGCCGCACGATCTCGGCCGGCGACAGCGGCTCCTCGGCCTCGCGCAACACGGTCAGGATGCGGTCCCTGGAGCGCTCGTGCTCGGACGACCGGTCGAGCGTCCAGCGGCAGCTCTCCTTGTTGAAGGTGGCGCCGTACTTGCGCTCCTCGATGTCGCGGCTGCGCAGGCACAGCTCGACATCGTTGCCGTCGCCGCGCAGCACGAGATAGCCGTCGACGGCAGCGGTGAGGCCCAGCGTGCCGGAGATCTCGTCGCCGAAATCATCGGCGCCGGCCTTGCGCAGATGATGCACGACGAGGACGGCAATGCCGCGCTCGCCGGCAAACCGCTGCAGTCCCGCCAGGGCCGAATAATCCTCGTTGTAGCCGTAGTCCTTGCTGAGCGTCCGTACGGCGGCAAAGGTGTCGACGACGATCAGCCGGGCCTCGGAACGGTCGTCGAGCCATTCGGACAGATCGTCGACCCCGCCTTCATTGAGACGACGCCAGTTGAAAGCAAAGGTGAGCCGTTCCGGCCAGACCTCATCGTCACGAACAAGGATGTGCTTCAGCCGCCGCTGCAGCCGCCGCGGATTGTCCTCCAGCGCGACGTAGAGCACGTCGCCATGCACCGGCACAAAGTCACCGAGGCAGATGCGCGGAGCGGCAACCGCGACGGCGATATCGAGGGCCATCCAGGTTTTGCCCTTCTTCGGACTTGCCGGCAAGCAGTGTCACCCCTTCGGTGAGCAGCCCGGGAATGACGTTCTTCATCGGTGGAAACTGCTGCTGCTGCAGCGTCGAGGCCGGCATGCTGTGCTCGCGCCAGCCCGAAGCGTTCTGCGACTGCTGCCGCTGCTTTCGTTTCGCGGCCTCGTCGTCGTCGATCTTGTCGATACAGAGTTGCACCTGCCGATGCAGGTCGTCCTTGCCCTGTTCGAAGCAGCGTTCGGCGATGCCGGCAGGGTAAGCGCGCAGCGTCGCCTCGATGGCGGCACGCACGTAACCGGCGCGCCGCAGCCAGCCGATCACCTTCATCAAGTTCTCGGAGCGCGTGCCCGGCAGCCGAGCCATGCACGATCAGTTCACGGATGTCCTGCGGCAGCGGTGTCAGAGGGATCGGTTCCCCAGCGCCATTGCCCGTTGTCCCGGTCGTCTTGGCGGCGCGCTCCTCGGCGAGACGCGCAACGATCGGCGTAATGTCCGCGAGCGGCATCTCCGAGAGAAATGGCTTGCGCGACAGCGTGATGAACTGCGCCGTATGATGGAAGCATTCCACCTTCTCGCCATTGTTGCCGCCGCGCGGCAGCTGAAAGTGCATGTCCGGCAGCGATCCGGTCACCACGCCGAGAACCCTCAACCCTTCGCTCGATGGCGTAATCTCGGTGTAGCTCTGTGCCTCATCCACGAGGTCGAGCGCCCATGCCGACCAGGCGCCGCTGGCGTCCATGCAATGATCGAGGTCGAGCGCGGCAAGACCGTCCCGCTGCATCAAGGCGTAGCTGATGCCGTCAACGGCGCCTTTCTCAAAAGTGGCCTGTGCCTCGGCATGACTGCGCCAGGTCATAGGATCGTTGCTGCGCGCCTTGGCGCCGAGCCCCGGCGTATATGGAATTTTCGCGGCCTGGCCATTGGCGCCGCGCTCGTAGCGCCAGGCAACAAAGCGGCGATCGCCGTAGATCACGTCAATCGGATCACCGGGCTTGATGGCTGCATCGGTCATGGGGTGTATCCGTATCGGCGGCAGAGATCGTTGAGCCATTTCGCCTGTGGCCGGGTCGGCTCGCCGCGCCAGCCCAGCATCGTGTTCAAAAAGTCGGAATTCTTTGGCCCCAGCCGGGCGCTGTGATTGTCGAGGAGCCATTCGGCCGCATCCTGGCAATCGACGAAGAGATCGTCGCCGACATCCTCCCAGCTGGTCTTTCGCGGCTGCACCGACCTGCGGCCGAGTTCATAAGCTTCCCGGACCTTGGCTTCCCAGTCGGGCGGCTCACCGCCGCCGATGGAAGCGGCAAGCGAATGCGAATCCATGCCTGAGGACTTCAGCAAGGTTTCAACCTTGCGCATGGCCGTGGCACGCTCACCATCGTGTTCGGAGCCGAGCGCGATCAGCGGCATGGTCCGGATCTTGGCGAGCGTGTCGGTCATGGTCGTTAGCGCTC
This sequence comes from uncultured Alphaproteobacteria bacterium, assembly GCA_963813315.1. Classification (GTDB taxonomy): domain Bacteria; phylum Pseudomonadota; class Alphaproteobacteria; order Rhizobiales; family Rhizobiaceae; genus CAWEYO01. The sequence continues at coordinate 35,508 of CAWEYO010000004.1, forward strand.
CGTATGGGTCAAGGAACTGAAGTTGACCGACCCCAGCTCTTCGGGTCGGAGCTTTTCCACGAAATCTGGAAACGGCCCTTGCCTGTACGCTTGCGGGTTGCCCGGTGCATCTCGCCGGTCGTGACGGAGCGGACGACAATATGCGGCGGTCCGTACATGGACGGCTTCTGTTCCGTGAGAAGCATTTCGACTTCGCCGCCAATCCGGCCGGTGAACCGTTCGACACGCACGACAAAGCGATCCTTGAGACCATCGGCGATGCAGCTGGCCTCAAAGTCGGCCAGCTTCGCCTTGGTCTCGGCGATGATTTCCTGCCAGAGTTCTTCAGAGATTTGCATTTGGGTTCTCCAGGATGAAGAAAGGCGGCCGCAAAGGGCCGCCCTGTTGAAGGTTCAGGCTGGTTCAGTTTCGTCTTCGAAATCGACCAGCGCGTCGAACTCTGCAAAGACCGCTTCGTAGTCGAGATGATCGTCGAGCTTCAGGTCGGTCTCTTCGGCCTCCCCGACTTCGAGCATTTCCACAGCGACTGCCGACTCCGAATAGTCGTCGTCGTTCATCCGTCCGGCGATTTCGGCAAAGAACCGGTTGGCATCTCCGGCGACATCGTTGAACTGGCAGACACTCCGGTCACGCTCTTCACTCGCCGTGATGATGTCGTTGTTGTTGTCCTCGATCTGTTCGTCGAGAGCGCGCAGCATTTCGAGGAGATCGTCGCGGCGGACCGTCTCGGCTCGTGTCAGTTGGAAAGCAGGCATGGGGCTCTCCTTTCGGGAGGTTTGAGCCCCGGCATCTTGCGAGCGTGTGGAAATTGCCCTATCTGGGCCTTGCCATAGTGACCCATCAGGACCGCTGCTGCTGTTTCGCAAGAGACCGGTGGCGGTTCTTGCTATTCAGCAGCAGGTGGGAGTTCGTCCTTGCGCGGGCGGCCGACCGTCTGGATGCCGGCCCTGCGCAGCAGCGCACGCTTGTATTGCTCGGCATGCACGGTGACGACGAAGTTGTTCGGACCCTGCTTGACCAGTTTCGGCAGCGGCGGGTCGTAGGCCGGGTTGTTCACATTGTCCCGGTACCAGACGTAGCTTCGCCGCACGTCATGCAGAAATTCCGTGAGCGGAGTCAGCGTGGAGGGAGATTTGGGTTCGTTCATCGGACTGCCCTTTCTTTCGGACAGTCGATTCAATAAGCGCACGTCTACGTGTTTAGCAAAAGGTTTTGACTTACGGTTTGCTCACGGTTTCCAAGTGAGCCATCCCGGTTTTCCGTCAATTTCCGCCATTCGCTCACGAAGCTCTTTTGTCCGCCCTTCGACCAGCGGTCTGTTTGGATCCTTGGCGCCGGCAGCCTGCAGCCATTGGATGTGTTTTTTGAGCCCAACAAAGGTAGGTGTCCTGTCGCGCTGAAGGGTTTTCGGACCAAACGGCGGGAGAGGCAGCGCGGTGCGTTGCTGAGCTTCCTCGACGCGTTTCCAGATCAGGGGTGCCGAGCATCCGTTGGCTGCGGCAAATTCGTTGATGGCCTGGCTGATCTTTATGCCGCCGGGCCGCCCGTCGCGCATCCAGTCGACGATGCCTCTCACGAATATGTCGAGCCCCGGAATATCCTCGGGAGGCGGACCGCGCTTGCCCATGCCCCGGAAAATATCGAGTAATCCACAAAAATTATAGAGGGTTGGGTAATGGGTTGGGTAAAATCCAGCTTATTTCATAAAGCTTTGATTTTGCAACATAATCTCGATAGGATGGCGCTGTCCTTCGGAACCGCCTTGACTGCCGCAATCAAGTCCGACACGGCGGGGGCATCGAAGAAATTTACCTCCAGCCGCAATGCAAGATTATCCAGGCTGCGTCGCACTGCATCTTGATAAAGACCTGTCAGTTCCTTGTTCGGTGTGTGGGCAACGATGAAGACACGCTTGGTCGAAGGGAAAAGCTTTGTCACCAATTCCGCAGTTTCGGGATAACTCTCGCCAAACTCGATGCCTGTCAGCGCAGGAGCACGCTTGCCGGCAGGCGCTTCGGGAGTTGACAGCGCAGCAAAGACAACGGGCGAGTCGGGGAACAGCTCATCGCGGTAACGCATGACAAACCAGGTGGCCGGTGTGCCGTCCGCAACGACGACGTCAATATGCTGGCCGCGATACTTGCTCCGAATGTTGTAGCGCAAGGCGCTTGAGGCCGTCTCCTCAGGAAGCCGGTCCGAGCGCAGAAATTCAGAAAAATGATCAACCGCGAGGTCGGAGCGCGATTTCACAGTGGAACGGAGGGCGGCCCGCACCGTTGAATTGTGGAGGCTGTCCACGGGGCCATACTGTATTGTGAGCACGGTGCGCGGCTGCTCCGCCGCCGAAGCCGACCCGGTCCAGTGCGAGGAGAGTGCGGCGACAACTACGAGCAGCACGCAGCTGCGAAACCCTGGAAAAATCTTCACGCCGTTCCGAATGCCCACCGAGAATGCGGTTCCACACGGCGATCGCCACCAGGCGCCAAGATCTGCCGGTGCGCCAATGCAGAAACTACCAATGGTTACATCGAAATCGGCTTCAATTGCAAAAAACAAATTGAATTGGCGGCCTTGTTCGGCCGTCCACCGTCAAAAAGTTGTGTCTGGTTGCAATTTTACGCGCTTTGACGTGCCGTTATCTCCATCAAGGGGCGAGAAAGGGGGAGAACCGAGCCCTGATTGACGCTCCGGCAATCGCCGGCCACGAAAGGCGCGCGGGCGGCGATGGTCAACGCGGCCCTCAGAGCGTGCGGAGAAATCGCCATGCAGGGCATGACTTGTATCTCATCCTAGGCCGGACGGGGCTGCGTCAACCAGTCGATAAACGTTCTCCGCCGTGGGCGTTCGGCCATGACCTCGTCACGGGCCTCGCTGGCACTGAAGCCGAATTCAGCGCGAAATAGCCGGCTGAATTGCGCGGCGTCGATGAAGCCAAATACGGCCGCAATCTCACGGATCGTCCGCGTGTCGCCTGGACTGGCAATTGCCGCTCGGCACGCATTCAGGCGCCTTGCGCGAATGTACTGTGCCACACCCCCTTGCCCTTCAAAAATCTTGTAGAGCTGCCGGCGGGAGACTGCCAGCTTTGCCTGCACGCTCTCGAGGCTCAGACTTGGCGAAAGCAGGTTTTCTTCGATGTAGCGTCTCGCGATCTCGAACCGCGTAGCCATAATCGGGTTCTGCGCCGCTGCCACCGCGCCGGCGGAGTGCGAGGTACATGCTTGCACCATCGCAATTGTTGCGTCGGCCACAATCGCGGACTCAGTTGCCGCAAGGCCGGGAAGCAGGGTGGACAGGTGGGAACAATAGTCGGCAAGCAGCGGATGGATGAATTGAGCCGAATTTGCCTGACAGATGCCATCCAGGACCGCCTCCATCCCAATAAACTTGTCTCTTGGAAGGTAGAGAAACATTGTATCGTTCGCGCCTACGTGGCCGCTGAAATGCCGAGTCAGTGAACGCAGCTCCAGACTGCGGCCGTTAAAGCGGTAAACATGGCTGCCAAAGTCAATGTCGGCCCAACCCTTTCGCCGCTGAATCAAAACCCAATGATCCGACGCGGACGCTTCCCTGTCAGTTCTCGCAACGGCGTGCGCGTCACTCTTGCTCAACACGACATTGAGCGGTCCGACCGTGTATCCGGTCCTCTCGCAAAAAAAACCGTCGGCCCGCGAGTTTTCCTTGGGTAATTCGCACCTGATATAGCTACTCATTTCCAATCGATAAGCATCAAACTGCTCCTCGATTGGAAAATCCCGTGTTGCGAAAGCGTAGGATGCTCGAAGCCGTTCTACATTACTCACAGTTTCAGCACGCCATCCAGAATTGACTTTCGACGAAGTTTCAGCAAATCTTTCCAATTCGCTTCGTAGGTAGGTTTGCATCTACACTCACCGTTGGAACGACAAACTTACAAGAAGGGCTTCATTCAGCCGCTCTCCACGAGCTCAGCATAGTTCTGTTTGTGTGCGTACCGATTGACGGACTTCTGGTTGCGTGCCCTGCACGACCAACCGGCCTGCTCATTGCTTCGCCAAAGCCAAGAGAGTGGCATTTACGGAACCGTCATTCCCAAATGGGAGCTATGGGGTTGCCTGATAAAGATAGCTCCTACCAGTTTGGACAGACCCGCACATCGGGGAAATTCCCAGCCCTTCGCACGTGGAAATCACGGTGCTCAAAGACTGGAATTCCCGGATACTCTCGCATGACCTTCTGGTCCCTTAAGGGGCTTTGCTCTCGCGCGGGCAGATCAGGCAGAGCCGCCGTGGCGCGAGGCAAAGGCCGCCCCTGTCGCTGCCCGCCTCGGCGTTTTCTTGAAGATTATCGCATCTGCAACGCGGATGCCGGCTGTGCTATGGTGTCTGAAGCTGCATCGGGGTGGGGTGACGACGGTGATGCCGCGCCAGCCAGGTTTGCCTCGAAGCTCATGCTTTCACATTCGGTGAAAGCAGAATGTGAAGTGCCTTGTGCATCGCCGGGAGCAAGACGCGGGTGACAGTTGAGAGCTTGATCGAGCGCCCGGGGGAGACAAACTTCGCACACATAGTGCGCCTTGAGGGTGTGCAGAAATTTTTCGGCGCGATCCAGGCACTTCGCGATATCGATTTTGCGGTCGGCAGGAATGAGATTGTCGGACTGATCGGCGACAATGGCGCCGGTAAGTCGACGCTTATCAAGGTGTTGACCGGAGTTCTCGCGCCGACCGCGGGCCGCATCTTCGTTCGTGACCAGGAGCTCATTCTCTCCGACTATTCGGTGCGCATGGCGCATGACCTCGCGATCGAGACCGTCTACCAGGACAAGTCCCTTGCCGAGAAGCAACCGCTTTGGCGGAATTTCTTCGTCGGGCGGCAGATCACGAACCGCTTCGGCTTCATTGACATTCGCCGCGAGAAAGAGATCGCGGATCGGATTCTGAAGCACGCCATAGGCTTTCGCGGCGTTGGTATCACGGTCGATTCCACCGTTGCCAACCTTTCGGGCGGCGAGCGGCAGGGCATCGCGATCGGCCGGGCGATGCACTACAACGCCGATCTCATCGTCCTCGACGAGCCGACTGCCGCGCTTGCAGTCGCGGAGGCGCGGAAGGTGCTCGATTTCGTACGGCGCATCAAGGCATCCGGCCGCGCATGCATCTATATCGAGCACAATCTCGCGCACGTCCACGAAGTGGCCGATCGGCTGGTGGTTATGGATCGCGGCGCAATTGTCGCCGAAATTCTCCCCAAAGACATGTCGGTGATGGACCTGACCGAGTACCTCATCCGTTTGCAGCACAAGGCGTGAGGCAGCCATGGCCGGATCGCAAGCCTCATCCCGCCTCCAGAAGTTCGAAGGCCTGCCGATCATTCTCGTATTTGCGCTTCTTCTCATGCTGTTCATGTACACGGCTCCGCAGGTTTTCCTGCAACCGTTCATCTACACGACCTTTCTGTCCACACTTCCACCGCTCGTGCTTCTGGCGGTCGGACTTACCTTTGTCATTGGAGCCGGCGAGATCGATCTCTCCTTCCCGGCCATCATTTCGTTTTCGGGGTTCGTCTTCGCGGTTCTTTTCAAGGAGTATAATCTCGGCTGGTTGGCTGTGCTCGCGGGCTTCGCTTCGGGACTGCTCGTGGGCGTGCTGAACGGCTTCCTCGTCGCAAAAATAGGCATCCCGTCCTTCATGGCGACGCTGGCCACCCAATTCTTCTGGGCGGGCATGGCGACCGTGCTATCCGGCGGCAAGTCCTATGCGCTGCGCGGCGTGGGCGCGAGCCCGGTCTGGCAATGGATCGTCGGACGCCCCTTCTCGGGTTCGCAGACGACCTGGATTGCGCAGCTTCCGATCCAGTCGCTATGGACAGCGTGCATCGCCGTCATATTGTGGTTCGTGCTCAATCGCCACCGTTTCGGCGAGCACGTACTATTCATCGGTGACTCCAACGCGGTGTCGCGCGTCGTCGGCATTGATGTCGAGCGCGAGAAAATCAAGATCTTCACGCTCATGGGCGGCCTCGCAGCTGTCGCGGCGATCATGCTGACGCTCGAAAACAAGAACTATTTCGGCAATCAGGGGCAGGGTTATCTTCTGACCGCCATCGCCTCGGTGTTGATTGGCGGAACATCGATCTTCGGCGGCCGGGCTACCATCGTAGGCACCATCTTCGGGTGCTTCATCATCGGCATGATCGAGGCGGGATTGGTTGCCTCCGGCCTTACCGGCGCATGGGTCAGGACGGTCCAGGGGCTGATCTTCCTTATCTCCATAATCTTCTACCTTTATGTCGACGAGCCGCAGCGGCGTAGCGCTTTCCTCGCCCGCATGAGGCCGTCCAGGGTTTTTGGCCGCGTGCGGGCGGCTGAATAATGGCGGGAGGGTGTTGAAACAAACCGCACCAGCCGGAGTAAGGGAGGAACTCACAATGATATCGACAAAGACATTGCTCGCAGGCGCCACGGCAATTGCGTTGCTGGCGGGCGGCGCTACCGCGGCGCCGATCGGCGAGGGCGTCGTGATGTACATGCAGATGGGCGGAAATCCCGGTGACGGTGCGACTCTCGCCCGGCAGACTGGTGCTGCGCAGGCAGCCGAAGCGCTCGGCGTCGAACTCAAGGAGCAGTTTTCGGCCTGGGCGCCGGAAACCATGATCAACCAGTTCAAGGAGGCTGTGGCGGCCAAGCCGAGCTGCATCGAGATCATGGGCCATCCCGGCAGCGCAGCCTTCCGCGACCTCGTCAAGGGCGCCGTCGACCAAGGCATCGTTGTGACTGTCGGCAATTCGCCGATGACCGACCTTCAGGCGGATTTCGGACCCAAGGGCACCGGATATGCCGGCGTCGATCTCTATGCGGGCGGCAAAATCACAGCTGAGGCGATGCTCGCCAAGGGACTTAAATCCGGCGATGAGGCGATGGTGTATGGCGTGTTCAGCCAGGCAGAACGCGGCCAATCGGACAAGGGCCTTGCCGACACCCTTGAAGCCGCCGGACTCAAGGTGGACCGCCTCGAAATCACCCAGGAGGTCAACAGCGACGTCTCGCTCGGGGTGCCAGTACTCGTATCCTACATCCAGGCCCACCCGAACCTGAAGGCGATCGGCACGCAGCACGGCAGCATCACGGGCAGCCTAGCGGAGGTCCTTCAAAAAGCCGGCAAGAAGCCCGGCGAAATCGTGGTCGGCGGCATCGACCTTGCGCCGGCGACAATTGACGGACTGAAATCCGGCTATGTATCAGCGACGCTCGATCAGCTCCTCTATCTGCAAGGCTTCATCCCGGTCCTGCAATGCGTGATGACGGCCAAATACAAGATGCCGGGCCTCTCGCTGAATACAGGTGCGGGCACTGTGACTCCGGAGACGATCGACTCACTGGTCGAGCTGATCGACGCGGGCATCCGGTAGGCTGATATCATTGTCGGAAGGCGGCTGCACGGACGCGCCCGGTCGCTGGTCCTTGCAGTCGTCTTTTGACCTTGGGGGATTCGCCTCAGAATTGAACCAAACTGCAGCAGGGTCAGGACACGAGAGCAAGCAGGCTGGCGTTGCCGCCGGCCGCCGTCGTGTCGACGCATACCGCGCGCTCATGGACGTAGGCGGCCGGGTTGATGATCTCCGAAATGAGCGGCACGATAGGGCCTTCCCGCCTGGAGAGGGCCCTTCGAACTGACCGCAGCGTTTCATCGTCTGCGGAACAGGCAACCACATCGATGGCAAGCGTTTCGAGACTTGGCGGCTCGACCCTGCCGTCAAGGGCAGCGACCGGCAGCCCTTTGCCGGTGAGCGGCTGGAGCGCGGCTTGAGCGCCGGGCGCGACGGCCAGGACCGCGTTTCCGGCGGCAAGCGCCTGGATCGCCTGGGCAAGCACACTTTCGGCGTCTGGTCCGAGACAGAGCACGCGCCCGCGTGGATTGAGTGTCAGCGTATTCGCTTCGCCGGTCGGTCCGGGCAGATCGACCGGGCCAAAGTCGATGCCGGCAGCGGCGGTGATTGCGTCGGCGCCCTTGCCGCGCAGGTGCCTTCTCAGGATTGCGATGCGGTCGGGGCGCGTCGCCCAGCCGCCGAGAGCCGGATCGGGCAAATGCTCGACGAGCGCTTTCAACGGCAAAATGCTTGCTTCGGCTGCCGAGCAGCCAGCGACGGCGGAGCGCCGGAAGCGGCGGAGATAGTGCGGCCCTCCAGCCTTGGGGCCAGTGCCCGAGAGCCCTTCGCCCCCAAAGGGCTGCGAGCCCACCACGGCGCCGATCTGGTTGCGGTTGACGTAGATATTGCCGGCATGGACGTCGTCCACGATTTCCTGCACGCGCGAATCGATGCGTGTGTGAAGTCCGAACGTTAGCCCGTAACCCTTGCGATTGATTGAGGAAATCACGCTTCCGATCTCGTCGGCCTCGAACGTCGCGACATGCAGAACGGGGCCGAAGATCTCCCTTTGCAAATCCGCTATGCCATTGGTGCGGAAGACAAGCGGCGCGACGAAACGTCCTGTTGCGGGCGCATCCCGCCTGGCAATCAGCTTGCCTTTGGCAGCAAGCGCGGCGTTGTACTCATCGATCGATTTTTTGGCCTCGTCATCGATGACCGGACCGACATCGGTCGAGATCGACCAGGGGTCGCCGACGGTCAGCGCGCCCATCGCGCCTTCCAACATTTCGAGCATCTTCTTTTCCACGTCCTTCTGGACGTAGAGGAGGCGCAGCGCCGAGCAACGCTGGCCGGCGCTCTGGAAAGCGGAGGCGAGAATGTCGCGAATGGCCTGCTCCGGCAGTGCCGTAGAATCGACGATCATCGCGTTGAGCCCACCCGTCTCGGCAATCAGCATAGCGTCCGGCGCGGCGGTTTCGGCGAGCTGCTTCTCGATCAGCTTCGCCACTTCGGTCGAGCCCGTGAAACAGACACCGGCGATGCGCGAATCAGCCGTGAGCGATGCGCCGACGGAGGGGCCATCACCCGGAAGAAGCTGCAGCACGTCCTCCGGAATGCCTGCCTCGCGCAGAAGCGCCACGGCGCGCGCCGCGATCAACGGCGTCTGCTCGGCCGGCTTCGCAACAACGGCATTGCCTGTCACCAGCGCGGCGGCAATCTGGCCCGTGAAGATGGCAAGCGGGAAATTCCATGGCGAAATGCAGACGATGACACCGCGCGCTTGCGTCCCGGCTTCGGCCTTCTCGGCCTCACCCGCGTAGTACCGCAGGAAGTCAACGGCTTCCCGCACCTCCGCCACCCCATCGGCCAGCGTCTTGCCTGCCTCGCGCGTTGCGAGCGCGAAAAACTCGATCGCGTGGCTTTCATAGAGATCGGCTGCGCGGCGCAGGATCGCCGCCCGGTGGGCAACCGGCCTGGCAGACCATGATTTCTGAGCCTCGACGGCCGCCTTGACTGCTATCGGCACCTGGCTGGCCTTTGCTTCGTGCACGGTGCCGACGATATCGTCCGGCCTGGCGGGATTGACGATCCTTCGGGCCGAGCCGTACCCGGCGGCACGTGACATCGGCCTGGCGCTCCACTGGTCAGGGCCGGAGAAGGCCGCGCGGCCTTTCTCAATCTTTTCGAGCGTCACCGGGTCTGTGATGTCCCAGCCCTTCGAATTCGGCCGTCCGACGCCAAAGATGGCCGATGGCGGCGCGATGTTCGGATTGGCGGCGAAACCTTGTGTCTCGATGGTTTCCAACGGGTCACGAGCGATTTCCTCGGGCGCCACGTCCTCGTCGGTGATCTGGTGTACGAACGACGAATTGGCTCCGTTCTCCAGCAGGCGGCGGACCAGATAGGCCAACAGATCGGAATGTGCGCCGACCGGGGCGTAGATGCGGCAGCGTGTGCTTTCGCTCTTGCGGATCGTCTCGTGCAGTGCCTCGCCCATGCCGTGAAGTCGCTGGAACTCGAAACTGTCACGCTCTGTCGTCATGGCGAGCACGGCGGCAATGGTGTGCGCATTGTGCGTCGCGAACTGCGGATAGATGCGGTCGGTCATGCCGAGCAGCTTGCGGGCACTCGCGATGTAGGAGACGTCTGTATTGGCCTTGCGCGTGAAGACGGGGAAACCGGGTAGCCCCATTGCCTGCGCCCGCTTGATTTCGGTGTCCCAATAGGCTCCCTTGACGAGGCGAACCATGATCCGCCGGTCGAGCTTTTTCGCCAGCGCGTGGAGCCAGTCGATGACATACGGCGCGCGTGGCCCGTATGCCTGCACGACCACGCCGAAGCCATCCCAGCCCTCGATCGACCTGTCCTCCAGCACGCGCTCGATGACGTCGAGCGAAAGCTCGAGCCGGTCGGCCTCCTCGGCATCTATGTTGAGGCCCATGCGCGCATCGCGCGCTGCCTGGCAAAGGCCTAGCAGACGCTCCGCGATGACGGGCAGCATCGTTTCCCTCTGCGTTGATTCGTAGCGCGGATGGATCGCTGAGAGCTTGACCGAGATGCCCGGATTGCGGCGGGTATCCTCGCCCTTGGAAATTCGCTTCAGCGAGGCGATCGCATCGGCATAGGCGCGCAGATACCGCAGCGCGTCCGCTTCGGTTCGGGCCGCTTCGCCGAGCATGTCGTAGGAATAGAGATAGCCTTTCTGCGTGAACGGTTTGCCGCGCTTCACCGCCTCATCGACGGTGCGGCCAAGCACGAACTGCTCGCCCATCTCGCGCATCGCCGCCGCCACCGCCGTTCGGATGACGGGCTCGCCGAGCCGTCTCACCATGGCGCGCAAAGTCCCTTCGATGCCGCCCTCGCCTTCGTCCAGTACCTTGCCGGTCAGCATCAGCGCCCATGTCGAGGCATTGACGAAGATCGAACTCGAACCGCCAGAATGCGCCGACCAGTCGTGCGGCGCGATCTTGTCGCGGATCAGGTCGTCCATTGTTCCGGCGTCGGGGACCCTCAGCAAAGCCTCGGCGAGACACATCAGCGCCACGCCCTCCTTGGTGGAGAGGCCATAGGCGGAAAGGAAAACCTCCATCAGGCGCGGATCCGATGAAGTGCGGACGGCGCGCACGAGATCGGCCGCCCGTTTCGAAATCGTCTTGCGATCTTCGACTGAAAGCTCGGCCGCCTCGGTCAGCCGTCTCAGTGCCTGCGCCTCGTCGGGCAGGTAGTTGGCGCGGATCTGCTGGCGAATGGCGTCGAGCGGCTGGGCTTTCATGGCGGTCCTGTGAACGGAAGGCAAAGCGACTCGGCAAAGTCTCGGACCCGCCGGCAATCGGCGCCACCATAGCACAGCCGGGCAAAACGCACCGGTCCAATGCTGTCGACATGCCCGAGGTCGGCAGCAGCGCTCTTCACATCCGTTGCGCTTCGGCTCCGCCCTGGGATGACGAAGAGGCGAACGGTGCCGCCGGCGCTTGTGATTGGCCGAAGCCTCCCCGCATCGTCATCATCGGGCTTGACCCGAGGACCCATGCCTGAACGTCGAGGCAGCACGCCAACGGTCGGGACTCTATAAATCCACCACGACAAACGCCTCGCCAACTTCCTCAGGATTCCTCACCCTCGGCGCTATCCATAGCCTCATCCGATAAGTCTTAGTTCCTGGCTACCGCCTAGTTCGACAGCGTCTTGATGAACGAGATCAAAGCGCTACGCTCGGTCTCTGAAAGCGGGACGGGATGCACTTCCGACGTGCCGCTCGCGCTCGCCGGCGCGTGGGCATAGTGGTTGATGACTGCTTCCAGCGTCTTGAACTGTCCAGCGTGCATATAAGGTGGCCGACCCGCTGCGCCGCGCAGCGATGGCGTCTTGTAGGCGCGCTTCAAGTTCTCACCGCCGGTTATCATGAAGCGCAGCTCGTTGCAGGCGCCGGGTCCGGCGTCACTGAAACGGCCGAGGCAGTTGAACGGATCGGCGGAGACCTCCTTTGCGCCGGTTTCGCGGCCGAGGTCTTCCGGCAATCCCGCGACGGGGGGCACGCCAGTGTTGTGGAAGTGATTGTCGGTGAAGCGCGCGCCATTGTGGCAAGTGACGCACTTGGCCTTGCCTATGAAGAGCTTCAATCCGAGCGCCTCTTCGTCGGAGAGTGCTGCATCCGATTCGGGCGGCGTACCCGCGGCAAGTGATGCGGCAAAACGGTCGAACCGGGTTTCCTGATGGACAATCGAACGCTCGAATGCGGCGATCGACTTGCCGATATCGGAGAAGACGCGATCGATGCCTTCGCGCTGGCGATCAGTCATCGCTGTCCAGGCGGCTTTCTCGGCAGGAGTGCCCTTCGGACCGGCATTTTCGGGTACGCCGGTCAGATCCGGGAGTGGCCCGAAAATGCGCTCGTAGCGTTCATGAAATCTCCGCGCGATGAAATGGGCATAGGCGGCTCGGTTGCCCGCGTGCTCAACCCGATCTTCCAACGGCGTCAGCGCCTGCGCCCATAAACTGTCGCGCCGCCCGTCCCAAAAAAACCAGCGGCTCCAGGCCACGCCTGCGAGCGGCATTGTGCGTCGGTTCGTAGTGCCGACGGCCTTGGCCCGGGGCAGATCGTCCTGGAACTGCCGGTCGATCTGGTGGCAGGTCGAACAGGAAACGGTGCCGTCGCGACTGAGCCGGCTGTCGAAGAACAGCGTCGCGCCGAACGCCGCAGCTGCTGGATCGTCCGCCACCTTGTTGGTTGGGTCGTCCGGCAACGGCGGTAAGGCGGTAAGCGCCAGCGAGGCAATCACCTCCCTTTCGGACTGGTCGAAACCGGACGGCTTGGCGGCGGCAAGCGCAAGAGCGCCCGCCGTCACGATGCCGATCACTGAAATCCGGGTCCGCTGGCGCATCGCCTTGTCACGGCACCACGTCGAAGACCGCCCAGTCGCCGCCGGCAAATACTGCCCGTGCAATCCCAGTCCGGCGGGTGGTGGAAAGCTTCATGTGGGTTCTGCCTCGTCTGATCGGCCTGCGTGGATCGGCGTTGCAATGACCGTCCGGCAGTGCAGTATAGTATGTTGTTTTGCCGCCGCACCGTTGCGAAAATCGGAATCGATTTTCGCAACGCACGATGCGGAGATTGAACGAGGTACAGCGTCCTTTGCACGCCCTGAAGGACGCACGGCGCTGTAAGGAGGAGCGGTTCGATGGCGCAAGGCATCGCGGCAATCGGCGAATGCATGTTGGAGCTCTCCGGCCAAAGCGGCAGCACCTGGCGCATGGGCCATGGGGGCGACACGTTCAATACGCTGTGGGCGTTGCGCGCCCTCTCCCCGGGGCATCACATAGACTACATATCGGCATTCGGCGACGATCCATTTTCAGAAGCGCAGATCGAGTACTTCCGCGAGCACGGCATCGGGATTGGCAGAAGCCCGGTGATCCCGGGCGCGCATCCCGGCGTCTATGCCATAACGCTCAAGGGCGTCGAACGTTCTTTCACCTATTGGCGCGGTGACGCGGCTGCGCGACATCTCACGAGCGATCCGGCCAGACTGGCAAAAAGCCTTGAAAACCGGGCGCTTATCTATTTTTCCGGAATCACCTTGGCAATCCTCAACGCGGATGCCCGCCAGACCCTGCTAAAGGCGATCGCCGCGCAACGAGCCCAAGGCAGCCATATCGCTTTCGATCCCAACTACCGGGCGCAGCTGTGGCCGAATGAGGAGGGTGCCCGAAGTGCCATCGCTGCGGCCTTGGCCGTCACCGATATCGCACTGCCGACTTTTCCCGACGAGGCGCAACTCCATGGCGACGCTTCGCCTGAAGCGACCGCGAAACGGCTGGAGCGCGCAGGCGTGGCCGAGATCATCGTCAAGGACGGCGAAAGGCCCGCGCTGATTTCGCACTACCAGAAAACCGAGACGGTTCCCCCGATCCCTATCGACGCCCCGCTCGATACGACGGGCGCCGGCGATGCATTCAATGGGGCCTATCTTGCGGCACGCCTGCTGGGAATCGCCCCTGCCGAGGCGACTAAGCGCGCGCACCGCGTCGCCGGCGCCGTTGTCCAGGTGCCCGGTGCGCTTGCGCCCTTCGACCTGTTGCGGATGGCATTCGACCGGTGAGCGGTTCCGGTTCTGACGGAAATTGCTCTTTGCAGTCTCAGCGCTTGTAATCGGCCGAATACCTCCCCGCGTCGTCATCCTCGGGCTTGACCCGAGGACCCATGCCGGAACGCTCATCGTGGGCGAGGCGGTTGGCACTCTGCACCGCCGCGCACTGCCGCCAAATTCAGGCATGGATCCCAGGGTCTGCACCTTCGCTCCGCTTCGGCTCCGCCCTGGGATGACGAAGAGGACGGGCGCAATTCCGGACGGAAAACCGGTTCCCACTTTTCCTGGAATTGCTCGCTCTTTTTTCCTACGCAATTCCGGACGGAAAACCGGTTCCCACTTTTCCTGGAATTGCTCGCTCTTTTTTCCTACGCAATTCCGGACGGAAAACCGGTTCCCACTTTTCCTGGAATTGCTTATGCCAGCTTGAAACGATACTCGGTCGTCTGGCGATATACCTCGCCCGGCAAGAGGACAGCCTGCGGGAAATAGGGATGGTTGGGCGAATCAGGCCAGACCTGCGGCTCCAGGCAGAGGCCGGCATAGGCTCCGTAACGGCGCCCCCCAAGGCCATCGGCGTCGGGCGCGACCTTGTGGCCGGCATAGAATTGGAGCCCAGGTTCGGTCGTCCAGACCTCCATTTCAAGCCCGGAGATACCACCTTGCACCCACGCAGCCTGGTGGAGAGGACCCCGCGCGGCGGCAAGACAGAAATTGTGATCGTAGGGAAGCTGGCTGCCTTCGGATTCCATAAGGATTTTCCTTGCATGCCGGAAATCGAACGCCGTGCCTTCGACAGGCAGCACAATGCCGGTCGGGATCAATTCGTCGTCGACAGGGAGGTAGGCGGCAGCGTTGATCACAAGGCGATGGTCGAGGATGTTGCCGCCGCCGCCATCGTCGAGGTTGAAATAGGAATGATGAGCCAGATTGCAGAGCGTCGGCTCGTCGGCGGTCGCGGTGAATTCGATGGCGAGGCTCGCAGGGATCTTCAAGCGATAGGTGCAAGTAACATCGATCGCGCCGGGAAAGCCCATATCGCCGTCCGCTGAATGCAGGGAGAAGGTGACATAGTCACGACCGTGCAGCGCCACGTCCCAGACACGCTTCGCGAAGCCTCTCGCGCCGCCATGTAACATGTGCCTGCCGAGAAAATTGTTATCGACACGGAAGCGTCTGCCGCCGAGCGTAAACCGGCCGTCACGGATACGGTTGGCGTAGCGCCCGGCAGTGGCGCCCATATAGGTGGTATCGGCCAGATAGTCCTCGAACCGCTCGAAGCCGAGTACAAGCGGCGCGGCATGGCCGGCAGATGCCAGGTCCTGGAGCGACGCGCCCCAGGTCATGACATTTGCGGTCAGTCCGGCGCCGGAAATTGAAAACCGTTGAACGGTTTCGCCTTCTTCTGTTCTGCCGAAGACCTCGCCGTTCATATGGGTCACATGTTAGAGGCCCAGTCCGCCGATGCAGACATACTTGGTGTCGAGGTAGTCCTCGATTCCCTGATGTCCGCCCTCCTTGCCGAGACCAGACTCCTTGACTCCGCCGAATGGCGCCTCGACCGTGGTGATGAGACCCTCGTTGACGCCAACCATGCCGTACTTCAGCCCTTCCATCACGCGGAAGGCCCGCCCGAGATCGCCGGTATAAAAATAGCTCGCAAGGCCGAACTCGGTGTCATTGGCAAGCGCAATCGCCTCCTCTTCCTTCTCGAAGCGGAAGACCGGGGCCACCGGCCCAAAAATCTCCTCCTTCATGAAGCGCATCTGCGGCGAGGCCCCGGCAATGACAGTCGGCTCGAAGAACGAGCCGCCAAGTGCATGACGCTTGCCGCCGGTGACTACCTTGCCGCCCTTTGCGGTGGCGTCATCGATCAGTTCCTCGACCTTTTCGATGGCTCTTTCGTCGATAAGCGGCCCCTGCTGTGTACCCTCATCGAGACCTGGCCCGACTTTCAGTTTCTTCGTCGCCGCAGCAAGCTTCTCGACGAACGCATCATAGACATTGGCCTGCACGAAGAAGCGGTTGGTGCACACGCAGGTCTGCCCGGAATTGCGGTATTTGGCGATGATGGCCCCCTCGACCGCGCGGTCGATATCGGCATCGTCGAACACGATGAAAGGTGCGTTGCCGCCCAATTCCATCGATACCTTCTTGACCGTCGAGGCGGCCTTCTGGATCAGCACCTTGCCGACCTCGGTGGAGCCGGTAAACGTGATCTTCTTGACAAGCGGGTTTGCGCAGATCTCGTCGCCGATTTCGGCCGGCGAACCGGTAAGGACATTCACCGTGCCCTTCGGGAAACCAACTTCCTCGCAGAGCGCGCCCCAGGCGAGGCCGGAATACGGGGTCTGGGAAGCCGGCTTGACGACGGCGGTACAGCCTGCCGCAAGCGCCGGCCCAATCTTGCGGGCAAGCATCGAAGACGGAAAGTTCCAGGGCGTGATGGCGGCGATAACGCCGACCGGCTCCTTGGTGACCAGGATGCGGCGATCGGCCCAAGGCGACGGCACGACGTCGCCATAGGTGCGCCTCCCCTCCTCCGCGAACCACAGCACGTAAGCGGCGGAAATTCCCACCTCGCCCTTTGATTCCGTCAGCGACTTGCCCTGCTCCAGGGTCAGCAACTCAGCCAGCGCCTGCTGGTTGTCCATTATCGCGTCGTGCAGCTTTCTCAGCAGCTTGTGGCGCTCGAGGACCGAGGTCTTCTTCCAGGACTGGAAAGCCAGATGTGCGGCCTCGATCGCCCGGCGGGTTTCGGCCGCACCGGATTTCGGCACCGTGCCGATCGTCAGGCCGGTGGCGGGATTGATGACATCGATGGTGGCGCCCGAATCGGCCTGAACCCATTCACCATTGATGAAGTTGGCCTGGCGCATGAAATGGCTGGTTTTCTGGAGCATAGTCTCTGCCTCACGTGCAGCGTCACCCAGGACGCTGATCCTTCGAATTCATCACGGGTGCGGCATCGGCCGATCTTGCGCCTCGCGCAGACGATCGTGGTTTTGCCGCCCCTGGAACCGCTTTCGCAATCCCGGTTGATCGGGCCACGGTCTTACTCGCTCAATGTCCCGGGATCAATCGCTATGATCGCCTGGCAAAGCAGCGGCGAAGGTCGCCAACCGGGCGCGATTTTCGATTGCTGGGCCGCAATCTCGGGCCGTGGCTTGTCTTTCGCTCGGCTTTCCGATCCCTATATGGCTGTAACCGTGAAGGAATCCCCGTGCTTCGATTGGCCGCGGCCCTGTTCGCCCTCCTCATCCTTGCGCCGGCACACGCCACGGAGGCTGGCTGGGCGCTGCTTCGCGACGGGGGGCATGTCGTGCTGATTCGCCACGCCCTGGCCGCAGGCACCGGCGATCCGGCGAACTTCGACATCACGAAATGCGCCACGCAGCGAAATCTCTCGGACCGTGGCAAGTTGCAGGCACGCAAGATGGGCGCCCTCTTCGCGGCGCGCGCCGCACCGGTGGACCGCGTTTTGTCGAGCCGCTATTGCCGCTGCCTCGACACGGCGCGTTTCGCATTCGGTGAAGGCGTCGCCGAGCCTGTCGAGGCGCTCGATGCGCTTGCCGCAGACGCCGCCGCAAAGGAGAAGCAGTTGGCAGCGATGCAGGAACTGGTGCGGGACTTTTCCGGTTCCGGCAACCTCGTGCTGGTTACCCATCAGGAGAATATCGTGGCGCTCACCGGGGTCTCGCCGCGCGAGGGAGAAGCGGTCGTCGTGCGTCCGGAGGGCGACAAACTGCACGTCATCGGCCGCATTATTTTCAACTGAATGACGCAACCGCCGCCGAACCGCGAAGCGTCCACAAAAGCGCCGAGGCACGCAAAATGGTGGATTCGCCCTTTTCCTGCCGGGCAAAACCGATTAGAGAGCCCGACAACTCCGCTATCCAGTCCGACGCCGACCGAGGGAATTGCCCGTGGCCACCACATTTGAAAAAGTTGCGAGTATCATTGCCGACACCAGCGAAATCGATATCGATTCGATCACGCCCCAAAGCCATACGATCGACGATCTCGGCATCGACAGCCTCGATTTTCTCGACATCGTCTTTGCAATCGACAAGGAATTCGGCATCAAGGTGCCGCTTGAGAAATGGACGCAGGAAGTCAATGACGGCAAGGTCTCGACTGAAGAATATTTTGTGATGGAGAACCTTTGCGCCAAGATCGACGCCCTCGTGGCGGCAAAAAACGCCGTCTGACCTGGCTGTCCGCGGCCGGACCGATCGACCAGAAATGAGCGCTCGCGACGTCGTCATCACCGGCATCGGCCTCGTCTCTTCGTTGGGCGAGGGAACGGACGCGCATTGGCGCAAACTGTCAACTCCGGGGATTGAGCCCGTCATAGACGAGACGCGGTATGCCCCCTATGTCGTGCACCCACTGCCCGAGATCGACTGGAGCCTGCAGATCGCCAAGCGCGGCGACCAGCGCCAGATGGAGAACTGGCAGCGGCTTGGCACTTATGCGGCCGGGCTTGCGCTCGACGATGCCGGGATGAAGGGCGACGAAGCGCTCTGCGCCACCATGGACATGATCGTCGCCGCCGGGGGCGGCGAGCGTGACGAAGCAGTCGACCAGGCCATCCTCGAAGCTTCGGCCACCCGCAACGACCGCGACGTACTCCTGAACGAAAAGCTCACCACGGAACTTCGTCCGACGCTGTTTCTCGCGCAGCTTTCCAATCTGCTGGCGGGCAACATTTCAATCGTGCACAAGGTAACCGGCTCTTCGCGCACGTTCATGGGCGAGGAAGGCGCCGGTATCTCTGCGGTCGAGACGGCCGCGGCGCGGATTCGCTCCGGCCAGTCCACGCATGCTCTCGTTGGCGGCGCTTTCCAGACCGAGCATTCAGATATGCTGCTCGCTTACGAGCTTGGCCGCTACCTTCATCGCGGCCCGTGGAAGACGGTGTGGGATCGCAGTGGTGCGAAAGGGGGCGGTGTCGTTACCGGCTCCGGCGCGGCGTTCCTGGTGCTCGAATCGCGCCAGCATGCCGAAGGGCGAGGATGCCGTATCTACGCCGTGATGGGGGCAGTGGCGTCAGCACGGAACAGCCGCACCGATGGCGCGATGGCGGGCGGCATCGCCGAACTTGTCCGCGCGGCAGGCGCTTCGTCGGGCAGGCTCTTGGCATTGTCGGGCGTTTCCGGCGCGCATGCCGCGACAGCCGCCGAAAGTGCTGCACTGGCACAGGCCGGCGATTTCGCCGTGCGCGGCATTTCCACTGTGACGGGCCATCTGAAAGAGGCCCAATTTCCCTTCGCCATCGCGCTCGCGGCGCTCGCCATCAAGAACGGCGCCGGCTATCCGCCCTTCGATCCCGCCCACGAGCGCGCGTTCGACGGCGTGCCCGAGGCTGTGCTCGCCACCGCGATCGGTTATCATCGTTTCGAGGGGGCAGCGCTCGTCAGAGCGGCTTGAGGAAGGGCCATGGCAATAACCAGGGACCATCTTGGCAGACCGGTCGTAGCAGTCACCGGCATCGGCGTCGTGACTTCGCTCGGCATCGGCAAGGAGACCAATTGGCAGGCGCTCACCTCCGGGCGGTCAGGCATTCACCCGATCACGCGCTTTCCGGTCGATCATCTCGCCACGCGCATCTCGGGCACTGTCGATTTCCTGGGCTCAAGCAACAAGGGCGCGGCCGCCCTCACCTACGAGCTTGCCGAGACGGCCGCACGCGAGGCGCTTGACGAAGCCGGCTTTCCAGACGGCCGTTTTGCCGGTCCGCTCTTCCTCGCGTCGCCACCGGTCGAGATGGATTGGAGCGACCGATTCGCGCTTTACAACAGCGTGAACGGATCCGACGATCGTCAACGCCTGCTGTCGGTGGCATCTGGCCTTCAGACGAACGAAATCTTCGAAACTACGCAGTTCGGCGCGATTGCCGACCGCCTTGCCGACCGTTTCGGAACGCAGGGCCTGCCGGTTACGTTGTCGACAGCATGCGCTTCCGGAGCCACCGCAATCCAGCTTGGCGTCGAGGCTATCCAGCGCGGTCAATGCGAGCGCGCACTGTCGATCGGCGCCGACGGATCGGCGACAGCTGAAGCGCTGATCCGCTTCTCATTGCTTTCCGCGCTCTCGACCAGCAATGATCTCCCGCAGAAAGCTTCAAAACCGTTCTCGAAGGACCGCGACGGCTTCGTCCTTGCGGAAGGCTCCGCGGCGCTCGTTCTGGAATCACTCGAGAGCGCGCTTGCGCGCGGCGCTGAAATCCTGGGCATTCTGCGCGGCTGCGGCGAGCGGGCCGATGATTTCCACCGAACCCGCTCCAAGCCGGACGGTTCGCCGGCCATCGCCGCCGTGCGGGGGGCACTTGCCGACGCCGGACTGGGCGAGGCGGAAATCGACTACGTCAACGCGCATGGCACCTCGACGCCAGAAAACGACAAGATGGAGCATCTTTCCCTGTCGACCGTCTTTGGTGATCGTATCCGCTCGATACCGGTCTCGTCGAACAAGTCGATGATCGGCCATACGCTTTCCGCGGCGGGGGCGGTCGAAGCCGCTTTCTCGCTGATGACCATGCGCGAAGGTATCATTCCTCCCACGATCAACTACGACAACCCCGATCCGGCGATCGACCTCGATGTGGTACCGAATGTAAAGCGCGCGGCGAACGTACGCACCGTGCTGTCAAATTCATTCGGCTTCGGCGGCCAGAACACCTGCCTTGTCATGGCGCGCGAACCGGGCTAAAGCGCGTCGCGGCAAATTGGATTTCATGCGACGCGCTTTAGGCTATTGTTTTTGTGCATGTCGTTGTCCCAAACCGCTGCGCACTTTTGGGCGACATACATTGTTTTGTGCATGTCGTTGTCCCAAAACCGCTGCGCACTTTTGGGCGACATACATTAAGCGACCGGCGGTTGCTGACCTCGCAGACCGGAGCTTCGCCTGATGCGCGCACTACAGTTGATCGACGATCGTCGGTTGGAACAGGTTGACCTACCGCCGCCGCCCCCGCCCGGGCGCGGCGAAGCGACGGTGCGCATCAAGGCGGTTGCGCTCAACCACATCGATGTCTGGGGCTGGCGCGGCATGGCTTTCGCCAAACGCAAGATGCCGCTCGTCATCGGAGCGGAAGCCTCCGGCGAGGTCGACGCGGTCGGGCCGGGGGTTTCGGGGCTGCTTCCCGGGCAGCTTGTTTCGATTTACGGAGCCCGCACCTGCGGGCTATGCCGCCCGTGCCGCGAGGGTCGCGACAATCTTTGCGATCACGTCTCGGGCGTTCATGGTTTCCATCTCGACGGATTCGCGCAGGAAATGATCAACCTGCCTGCGCGGCTCCTTGTCCCTGCCCCGCCTGGCGTCGATGCCATCGGCGCTGCCGTGGCGCCGATAACCTTCGGCACGGTCGAGCACATGCTCTTCGACAACGCGAAACTCGAGCCCGGCGAGACGATCCTCATTCACGCCGGCGGTTCGGGTATCGGCTCCGCCGCGATCCAACTCGCCAAGCGCATGGGCTGCACGGTGATCACGACTGTCGGATCAGATGGGAAGATCGACAAGGCAAAGGCGCTGGGCGCAGACCATGTCATCAACTATCGCATCGACCGCTTCGAAGGCGTCGTCCGCAAGCTGACGAAGAAGAAGGGCGTCGATGTCGTCTTCGAGCATGTCGGCGCCGACACATGGGCCGGCTCGATGCTTTCACTGAGGCGCGGCGGCCGGCTTGTCACCTGCGGATCCACGTCCGGCGTCTCAACCCAGATGAACCTGATGCAACTCTTCCAGCAGCAGTTGAAGATCCTCGGCTCGTTCGGCTGCCGCATGGAAAACATGGCGGACGCCATGCAGAAGATGGCCGCCGGGATGGTCCAGCCGGTGATCGACACCGAAACGGGTTTCGACGGCATCGACACAGCGCTCAAGCGGATGGAGAGCCGGGACGTCTTCGGCAAGATCATCCTGCACGTGCTCTGAACCCCATGAGGCCGGTCATTGTCCGCCTGAGGCAATCCTTGCGGCAAGCAAACTACTGGCTGGTCGCCCAGTTCGCGCTTGCTGCGCTTACCGTTCTGCGAAGGCTTCCGCCGGACAAGGCACTGAATTTTGCCGATCGCGCGGCGCGGCGCATCGGTCCCTGGATCGGTCGTCACAGCGTGGCCCTCGATAACCTGCGCAAGGCCTACCCGGAAAAGACCGAGGCCGAGATCGAAGCGATCGCCTCCGACATGTGGGGCAACATGGCCCGGCTGGCGGCGGAGTACATCTTCCTCGACCAACTTTTCGACTTTGTGCCCAACGTCCACACCGATGGCCGCATTGAGGTTTCGGGAGAAGAGACTTTCCTCCGGTTAGCCGCTGAAAAGGACATGCCGCACATCCTCTTCACCGGGCATCTTGGCAATTTCGAACTGTTGCCGGTGGCAGGCGCCGCCTTTGGCCTTAGCGTCACAGCGATGTTCCGTCCGCCGAACAACCCCTACATCGCCGAGTACATTTCCTCCACGCGCCGCTCGTCGATGGGCAGTCTGCTTGCCTCGCGCGCGGGCGCGGCTTTCTCGCTGGCGCGCATCCTGGAAGAAGACGGGAACGTCGGCATTCTGGTCGACCAGAAGTTTAGGCATGGCATCAGGACGAAATTCTTCGGCCGCGAATGCCAGACCAGCCCGCTGGTACCTAAGCTCGCGCGGCAATTTGGCTGCGACGTCTATCCAGCACGCTGCATTCGCCTACCGGACAATCGCTTCCGCCTCATTCTTCAGGAAAAGCTCGAACTGCCGCGCGACAAAGACGGGCAGATCGATCTGGCCGCGACCACGCAACTGCTCAACGATGTCGTTGAGGGATGGGTTCGCGAAGATCCAGGCCAATGGATGTGGTTCCACAAGCGCTGGAGCATCACGCCGCCGAAGGCGAACAGGATCAGGATGCCTTAGGGTGTGTTGAGATTCAGGTCAGGCCGAGCCGAAAATGGCGGTTTTCGAGAACCGGCACAAGAGCGTACGTTTGGGTACGTAAGTACCGGAAGCGCAGAAAACCGCCATTTTCGGCTCGGCATGACCTGAATACCAACACACCCTGGACCGGCTCTGCAGCATCTACCCGCCGTAGTAGTTCATCACCGCATGCCGCGCTTCGGCGAAAAACAGCCAGCGTTCCGCGAGCATCCCGGCAACATGCGACATCACTGCTAGCGCCAGCATGAGCGATGCCGCCAATCCGCTGCCGGCGCCAGCAGACAACAACAGAAGAACCAGGACCGCCGGCACCACACCGCCCAGAAGCAGCGAGAGAAGACGGAGCTTGGAGGCATGTTTGCGGGCAATGCGAAAGCCCATTTCCCGTGTGAGATAGTTTTCAGTCATATGCGGCCGCTCGAACAGACGCACGTGGCCGATAGTGCCGAGGCCGGTGGCGCTTTCAGGCGTTGAAACCGGTCTGGCCCGGTCCATGTTCCTCCGCCAAGCGACCTTTGCCGTCCATGCGCCTGCTGAGCATGCCAGCGCCGTCATCAGCAGGATCAGCAGAGGACCACCGCCGGCCGCGGCGAAGAATGCGCCAAGCAGGGAGCCTCCCGATGCGGCAAACAGCAGGTAGCAGGCTGGCGTCAAGGCCGTGTGCCATGCCTGTACGGATTTAAGCGATGCGTAGATCATCGACGTGCAATAAACCGTGACTGCCGCAAGCACCGCACCCAGCATCCCGGCAAACGCCGGATACCGGCCATCGACGATTGACGCCCAGGCGGTCCAAAGCAGAGGCGGAAAAGTTGCGAGCGCCACCACACCCTCGCGCGACAGCCAACTTGACCGCCACTGCGAAAGCGCCCGCCAGGCGCGCTGCGGATTGCCGAGATGAAGCGTCGAGGAGAGGAGACCGACGCAAATCAGGAGCAAAGCAAGGACATACGCGATCCTGGTGAACGTCAGAGACGGGTCGAGCAGGCCAAGGCCGAGCACCGCCGCCAGCCCGTAACCGAGACCGGAAAGCGTCGTAAAAACGATGATCGAGGGCGCGGGATACACGACGGCTTACCCTCCCCCGCAACGGTAGGGCAATCGCATATGAATAACCTCCCCCTCATCCGGCCTCGCTCTGCTCGGCCACCTTCTCCCCGCTGGGGAGAAGAGCGCGGCGGCGCGGCCGGCGATCTCCTCTCCCCTCGGGGAGAGGGTGGCGAGGGCACAGCCCGAGCCGGGTGAGGGGGACACGTATCCGGGTAAAACCCACATGCGATAGCCCTTCCCTTGGTGGGAGGGCCGGGGCGCGCGCGTCTGGGCATCCCTCCATTCGAGCATCACATCGCCTCCAGCACGCCATCGAGCCATGCAAAGAAACCTTTGGCGCCCTCCGTGCTTTCCGTGCGAGCCGGCGCGCTGGCCGCCAAAGGTTTTCGCGGCCGTGGCGGCAGGTACTTGTTCACCGGCCTGGTCCCCTGTTCGGGCATCAGGTCCATGCCGCCGCGTTCAGCAACCATGACTGATACGGCCGAGTTGGGGTCGGCAAAGTCACCGAAATGCCGGGCATTTGTCGGGCATGTCCGCACGCAGGCGGGAACACGGTCCACTTCCTCCATCGTTTCGTTGTAGATCCTGTCGATGCAGAGCGTGCATTTCTTCATCACGCCGGCCGCAAGGTCCATTTCGCGCGCGCCGTAGGGACACGCCCAGGCGCAGAGCCCGCAGCCGATGCACTTGTCTTCGTCGACCAGCACGATGCCATCCGCCGAGCGCTTGTAGGATGCACCGGTCGGGCAGACGGTGACGCATGGCGCGTCCTCGCAATGCAGGCAGGATTTCGGAAAATGCACGATGCGTGCCTCGCCCGCTTCCCCGACGACCTCGCCGCCCTCGGGCGCGACCTCGAATGTGTGCACGCGGTTGAGCCAGGCACCCGACACGTCAGCCCCATAGGGGTTCTGGTCGGAAAGTGCTGCGCCGTAGCCGCCGGTGTTCCACTCCTTGCAATTGACCACGCAGGCGTGGCAGCCGACGCAGACATCGAGATCGATGACGAGGCCGAGTTTCTTTGGCGTCGGCAGTGCGGGCAGCGACGTCATTCAGCCCACTCCTGACCGTAGCGCAGTTCGGCGGGTCCGGCACCGGCAGTCTGCCGGGCGACAGGCGCGAAATGCGGCTCGCTGATTTCCGCAGTCCCGGCTTTCTCGATGCGGACCCGCAGATCAAACCACGCGGCCTGGCCTGTGATCGGATCGGAGTTCGACCACCGCAATCCATCGCCTCTGGGCGGTAGAAGTTCATGGATCAAATGGTTCAACAGAAAGCCCTTTTTTGCCTCCGGAGCGTCATTGTCGAGGGCCCATGCGCCGCTCCGCTTGCCGATGGCGTTCCATGTCCAGATGGTGTCGCGGTTGACTGCGTCACTGCGTGCGATCTCCACCTTGATGCGGCCATGATGCGAGATCAGCCAGACCCAATCGCCGTCGACAAGCTGCATCTCGTCGCAGATCGGGCCCGGCACATAGAGCGGGTTGCGGGTATGGATCTGGCGTAGCCACGCATTCATGGAACCCCAGGAGTGATACATTGCCGCCGGCCGCTGCGTGATTGCATGAAAGGGGAACCGTTCGCGATCGATCGCCGCTTCCTCGAAGGGCCTGTACCAGTCCGGCAGCGGATCGAACGTGTCGAGAATGCGTTGCCGGTGCGTGGCTGGCGCCACAGGCTCGCGCAGCCCTTCGGCGGAAAGCCGGAACTTCTGCAGCAACTCCTGGTAGAGCTGGAAGGTGACAGGCTTCGGCTGGTCGAAGAACCCCATCCGGATTGCGAAATCCTGATAAGCCTTGTTGGCGTGCTTGAAGAACTGCGCCTCAAGCGGAATATGGGCCGAAAAGAACGATCCGTTCTCTATGTAGCGCTTCAGCTGGTCCGGGTTGACGGCTCCCCTGCCCGTTCGATCGCCGTCCACGCCGCGAAAACCGGCAAGCGGCCCGATGCCCGGCCGCCGTTCGTGGCGGACGATGTAATCGGCGTAGTCCTTGTAGAGCGCGTGGCCGTGATGGTCGACGAAACCGTTCAGCCGCAATCGCGCGGCGAGATCAAGCAGCACCGTCTGGAACCCGCGCACATTGCGGTCGGGCTCGATGACCGGCCAGCGGATCGCGTCCTGGACAGCGTCGGGCTCCGAAATCGGCCTGTCCAGCAGCGAGATGCAGTCGTGACGCTCGAGATAGGTGGTATCGGGCAGGACGAGATCCGCATAGGCCACCATCTCGGACGAGTAGGCGTCCGAATAGATGATTTTCGGGATGCGGTAGTCGCCGGTCGCAGGGTCCCGGTCCTCCAGCATCTTGATGACGCCCGCCGTATTCATGGAGGAGTTCCAGGCCATGTTGGCCATATAGAGGAACAGCACATCCACTGGGTAAGGATCGCCAGCATGGGCGTTGGCGATGACCATGTGCATGGCGCCGTGCACGGAAAAAGGCGCGTCCCAGGAGAACGCCTTGTCAATGCGGTTGGGCCTTCCCTCACTGTCGATGAGCATGTCTTCCGGACCACGCGGAAAACCCAGATGAGGCCCGGAAAGCGGCTTGTTGGAGCCGAAGTGTTCGGCGCGGCCGTGCGGCGTCGGGTGTGCCTCGACGGGCTTCGGGTAGGGCGGCTCGAAGCGGAAGCCGCCGGGGCAATCGACGGCTCCGATCAACACCTGCAGCATATGCAGGGCGCGCGCGGTCTGAAAGCCGTTGGAATGCGCCGACAGGCCGCGCATGGCGTGGAATGACACAGGCCGGCCGACAAAGCCCTTGTGACGCTCGCCGCGCATATCGGTCCAGGGCTGATCGATGGTGATCGCCTCGTCGAAGGCGACGCGGGCTATCTCCACCGCCAGGCCGCGCATGACATCAGGCGCGACACCCGTTTCGGCGGCGGCGGCCTCGGGCGCGTATTTCGGATCGAGATACTTTTCGGCAAGCAGTTGAAACGACGGCACGGCTTCGCGCCCGTCTTCGAGCTTGAAGCGGCCGGAAAGGGCTGGACGCGCGGCACTTTCGCCTGCCGGCACGATGCGCTCCGTTACCGCATCGAAGATCATTGCGTTGCCGTCCGCGTCGCGGGCGAACAGCCCGTGCTCAGCCGTCCCCGGCGCGTCTATGACCAGCCACGGGGCGTTGGAGTAGCGCACAAGATAATCGACGTCGATCCTGCGCGCCTTCAGAAGCTCGTGGACAACTGCGAGAATAAGCAATCCGTCGGTGCCGGGCCTGATACCGATCCAATTGTCGGCCACCGCCGAATAGCCGGTGCGAACCGGATTGACCGAGACGAAGCGTGCGCCGTTTTTCTTGAGGGTCGATATCCCGAGCTTCAGTGGGTTGGAATCGTGATCCTCCGCAACGCCGAACATGATGAAGAGCTTCGTACGCGTCCAGTCGGGCGCGCCGAATTCCCAGAACGCGCCGCCGATCGTCATGATGCCGGCGGCGGCCATGTTCACCGAGCAGAAGCCACCGTGGGCGGCGTAGTTTGGCGTGCCGTATTGCTGTGCCCAGAAGCCGGTAAGCGACTGCGACTGGTCGCGTCCGGTGAAGAAGGCGAGCTTTTTCGGGTTCGACTGCCTGACGCGGCCAAGCCAGTCGGTAGCAAGGGTCAGCGCCTCGTCCCAGGATATCTCCTTGAACTCGCCCGAACCGCGCGGACCCGTCCGCAACAACGGCGCACGGAGCCTCGCGGGAGCATAATGCTGCATAATTCCCGCCGATCCCTTGGCGCACAAGACT
The DNA here is from genome assembly GCA_963813315.1 of uncultured Alphaproteobacteria bacterium. Lineage (GTDB taxonomy): Bacteria > Pseudomonadota > Alphaproteobacteria > Rhizobiales > Rhizobiaceae > CAWEYO01. The sequence goes on from CAWEYO010000004.1 coordinate 63,152, forward strand.
CCCCTGTTCACCGGATGATCGCGATTGCCTTCGATGTAGCGGATCTTGCCGTCCTTCAGATGGACGTTGATGCCGCATCGGCATGCGCACATGTAGCATGTCGTCTTACGGATTTCGTCGGCCACCGGCTTCGACAGCGCGACCCGTGGTTCGGAATTCATCAATTTGCCTCCCTGAGCGGATTCCTATAGGGCGGCTGTTCGAAAGGAAATGGCCCGCTGCGTCTTTCCCATAGCATTGACATCTGGTGACCCTACGTCAAAGAACGCGTTGCCTCCTTGCAGCGTGCCCCAAAAGCGCCGCTTGCCAAACGCCGCGCTTGGCTTTTCAATCCGGGAAATGAATGAACGCCTTCACAAAGCAGTCGACGAGCGCGTAGACGACTTGGTGGCGCTCACTGCCGACTTGATCCGGATTCCCACCGTCAATCCTCCGGGCGACGCCTATGGCCCGTGCGCCGGGTATATTGCCGACCGCTTGAACAAGCGACGGTTCGAAACTCAGTTCATTCGCGGCGAAGGCGCGCCTGGCGACACCGACCGCTATCCGCGCACGAATGTCATCGGGCGTTTTGACGGGCGAAGCCCTGGCCCGACCGTTCACTTCAACTCGCATATCGATGTCGTCGAACCCGGCGCAGGCTGGACGATCGATCCCTTTGCGGGGATCGTCCGTGACGGCAAGGTGTTCGGCCGGGGCGCATGCGACATGAAGGGCGGGCTTGCGGCTTCCATCATTGCTGTCGAGGCGTTCATGGACGTCTATCCTGACTTTCCGGGATCCATCGAGATTTCCGGTACTGTGGACGAGGAAACGGGCGGGTTCGGCGGGGTGGCCTATCTGGCAGGGAAAGGTTTCTTTTCCATGCCTCGCGTCGACCATGTGATCATCCCCGAACCCCTCAACAAGGATCGTATTTGCCTCGGGCATCGCGGTGTGTGGTGGGCCGAGATCGAGACCAGGGGCGAGATCGCGCATAGCTCCATGCCCTTCCTCGGGGACTGCGCGGTGCGCCACATGGGCGCCGTACTCCGCGCCTTCGAGGAGGAACTTTTTCCCGCACTCGACCGCAAATGGACGAAAATGCCGGTCGTGCCCGAAGGCGCAAGGCGATCGACCATGAGCGTCAATTCAATGCATGGCGGCCAGACCGAAGAGTTCTACCCTGGCCTGCCGGCGCCCAACGTGCCGGACTCCTGCCGGATCATCATCGACCGGCGCTTCCTGCTGGAGGAAGATATCGCGACGGTGAAGCGCGAGGTGACATCGATCCTCGAGCGGCTGAAGCGTGACCGGTCGAAATTCGACTACCGGATCCGCGACCTGATGGAGGTGCAGCCGCTGATGACCGAGCGCGACGCTCCGGTGGTCAGAGCAGTGGCGCAAGGCATACGCGAGGTTTTCGGCCGGGAGCCCGACTATGTCATCTCGCCCGGCACCTACGACCAGAAGCATATTGCGAGAATCGGCCATCTGCACGATTGCATCGCCTATGGTCCGGGCATTCTCGACCTCGCTCACCGGCCCGACGAATGGGTCGGCATCGCGGACATGGTGGAATCTGCAAAAGTCATGGCGATCGGGCTGGATGTGCTGCTGCGGGGAGCGCGGCCGAATTGACCGCAACGGCAGGTCGTGCGATGGCCCCGCGAGAGTAACTTGGAAAAGATACTCGATTTACTGGAATTGGAAATCGCGCTTCAATCGCGCGGGCTCGTTTCTTCGGGAGAGAAATAAATGAAAGTCTGGAAGTCCATCCTCGCGGCCACGGCGCTCGCGCTCGCCTCAACCACGGCAGCACATGCCGCGAGATCCGATCTGGTGATCGGCGTGGTACTCGAGCCTCCCCACCTGGATCCAACGGCAGGCGCCGCCGCGGCAATCGATGAAGTGGTTTACGCCAATGTGTTCGAGGGTCTGACGCGGATCGGCCCAAAGGGCGAAGTTATCCCCGCGCTTGCCGAAAGCTGGACGATTTCGGACGACGGCAAGAGCTATACGTTCAAGCTGCATACCGGCGTGAAATTTCACGACGGGACTGATTTCAACGCCGACGACGTGAAGTTTTCGCTCGACCGGGCGCGCGCGGCTGACTCTACAAACGCACAAAAAGGACTTTTCGCCGCAATCGATACGGTCGAGGTGCTTGATCCTGCAACCGTCAAGGTGACGCTCAAGAACCCGCAGGGTTCCTTCCTTTACAACATGGGCTGGGGCGACGCCGTGGTCGTGGCCCCAGAATTGGCCGGAACCAACAAGGAAAAACCGGTTGGCACCGGCCCCTTCAAGTTCGAGAACTGGGCAAAGGGAGCTTCCATCACCATTACGAAGAACGCGGACTACTGGGGAGAGCCCGTCGCGCTGGAAAAGGCCGAGTTCCGCATCATTCCGGATGCCGCCGCGGCGATCCCGGCGCTTCTGTCGGGTGACGTACAGGCATTTCCGTTCACGCCTCCCGACGCGATTGCCCAGATCAAGGACGATCCCCGTTTCAAGGTCGCGGTCGGCTCGACGGAGGGCGAAACAATCCTATCCACGAACAACAAGAAACCGCCATTCGACAACCTCAAAGTGCGGCAGGCAATTGCCCATGCCATCGATCGGCAGGCAATCATCGACGGCGCCTCGGCAGGATACGGAACCCCGATCGGCTCGCATTTTGCCCCGCACAACCCGGCCTATGTGGACCTCACGGGTACATATCCGCACGACGTCGAAAAAGCCAAGGCGCTGCTCAAGGAAGCGGGATTCGAAAGCGGCATCAAGGCCACGCTCAAATTGCCGCCTGTGCCCTACGCCCGCCAGGGCGGCGAGATCGTCGCCTCACAGTTGCGCGATATCGGCATCGACCTGGAAATCATTCCGGTCGAATGGGCTGATTGGCTGAAACAGGTCTTTACCGAGAAGGACTATGACCTCACCATCGTGTCGCACACGGAACCGAACGACATCGATATCTATTCGCGAAAGGACTACTACTTCAACTATGACAACCCAGCCTTCGACAAGGTGATCGCTGATCTGAACCTGACTTCCGACGAAGCGAAGCGCACTGAACTCTACAAGCAGGCGCAGAAGATCATTGCCGACGACGCCGTGAACGGGTTCCTGTTCGAGCTGCCGAAGATCGGCGTCTGGGACGCAAAGCTGGAAGGACTCTGGGAGAACGCCCCGATCCAGGCCAACGACCTCACCAAAGTGAAATGGACGGAGTGATTTCGCGGAAATATCTCAGGGGGGCTGCTCTGCGTTGCCCCCCTCTGTCCTGCCGGACTGGTGGACTCTCATGACCGCCTATCTCCTTAAACGCCTTCTCATCGGTCTGGCGACATTGCTCGTTGCATCGCTCGTCGTGTTCGCCGTGCTGGAGGTGCTGCCGGGCGATCCGGCGCGCCTGATGCTCGGCATGAACGCCACCGACGATTCGGTTCAGGCATTGCGCGAGCAAATGGGTCTAAACCAGCCCCTACTATGGCGATATCTGGATTGGGCCGGTGGTCTGCTAACGCTGGATCTCGGCCGATCCTACACCTATTCTGTGCCTGTCATCGATCTCGTCAGCGAACGCGTCGTCGTATCGCTTCCGCTCGCTTTGATCGCGCTGATCCTGTCCACCGCGATTGCCATTCCCGTGGGCATCTATTCAGCTTCCCGGCGGGGCACAGCGGCTGACGCTGTCTCCATGGGCGCCGCACAGTTCGGCGTCGCGGTGCCGAATTTCTGGTTTGCCCTACTGCTGATCTACGTCTTTGCGGTCTGGCTGCGGCTTGTGCCGGCAGGCGGGTTTCCGGGCTGGAGCGCCGGCGTATGGCCGGCGCTGAGGGCGCTGATCCTGCCCGCGGTCGCACTGGCACTGCCGCAGGCGGCGATCCTGGCGCGCGTCACCCGCTCGGCGCTGCTTGAAGTGCTCGGCGAGGACTACATCCGCACCGCACGCGCCAAGGGCATTCCGCGCCGGGCCGTGCTTTGGCGCCACGCCTTGCGCAATGCGATGATCCCGGTGCTCACCATTCTCGGCTTGCAATTCGCTTTCCTGCTGGCCGGCACGATCATCATCGAGAACGTCTTCTACCTGCCCGGCCTCGGGCGGCTGGTGTTCCAGGCGATCACACAGCGCGACCTGATCGTGGTTGAAAGCGTGGTCATGCTGCTGGTGGCCGCGGTCATCGCCGTCAATCTGCTGGTCGACCTCTCCTACGCTCTGGTTGATCCACGCCTCAGGACCCATCGATGAGCGGGGAAGTGGACATAAGCAGCGACACGCTCGCCAATTTTGTGGCCAAGGCCTTCGCCAACCGCTCCTTCCTCGTGGGTTTCATCGTCACCGCGCTAGTAGCGGCCATGGCACTGCTGTCGTTTTTCTGGACGCCCTACGACGTCACCAGGCTGGTTGTCTCCGATCGCATGCAGCCGCCCTCACTCACGCACCTGTTCGGAACCGACCATTTCGGCCGCGATGTTCTCTCCATGATCATGGTGGGCGCGCGAAATTCGATCGCGGTCGCGCTGGTTGCCGTAGGCATCGGCATGGGACTGGGAGTTCCGCTCGGCTGCTGGGCGGCTGCCCGCGGCGGGTTGGCGGACGAGATACTGATGCGGTTCAACGATGTCGTCTTTGCCTTTCCGGCCCTGCTCTCGGCGATCATGATCACCGCGACGTTTGGACCCGGAGCGATCAACGCCATAGTCGCAATCGGCATCTTCAACATTCCGGTCTTTGCTCGAGTGGCGCGCGCTGGCGCGCTGGCGCTGTGGCCGCGAGAATTCATACTCGCGGCCCGCGCAGCCGGAAAAGGTAAGACATTGATTACCGTCGAGCATATCCTTCCCAACATCGCGAACCTGCTTTTGGTGCAGGGCACGATCCAGTTCGCCCTCGGGATTCTGGCCGAGGCCGGGCTTTCCTATGTCGGGTTAGGGGCGCAGCCCCCAATGCCGAGCTGGGGGCGAATGCTTTTCGACGCGCAGACACGCATGATGGTGGCGCCTCATCTGGCGATCTTTCCCGGCTTCGCAATCGTAATCACCGTGCTTGGCCTCAATCTCTTGGGCGATGGCCTCAGCGATGTTCTCGATCCCAAACTGAGGCGTCAGCGGTGAGCCTGCTCGAGATCGATGGCCTGTCGGTTGAAATCGGCGGGACGCCTATCCTCACAAATGTCGATCTCACGATCGATCCGGGCGAGGTGATGGGCCTTGTCGGTGAATCCGGATCGGGCAAATCGATGACGGCGCTCACCGTGATGCGGCTGCTTCCTCACGGCGCGGGTGCGGCAGGCCGCGTAACCTTCGACGGTATCGATATCCTGGCCGCCGATGAAAACCGGATGTGCGAATTGCGCGGCGACGACATCGGCATGGTGTTCCAGGAGCCGATGACGGCGCTGAACCCCGTCAAGACGATCGGGGAACAGGTGGCGGAGGGCATCCGCTGGCATACCGGCGCGAACCGGGCGGATGCCGAAGCGCGCGCCCGAGCCATTCTCGACCGTGTCGGTCTGCCCGAGTCGCGTTTTCCGCTCTCCTGCTATCCGCACGAATTGTCGGGCGGCCAGCGCCAGCGTGTGGTGATCGCGATTGCCTGTGCACTGAAGCCGAAGCTGCTGATCGCCGACGAGCCGACGACTGCGCTCGATGTTGTCCTGCAAAAGCAGATCCTGGAATTGCTGCGCGACCTGGTGACTGAGAACAGAATGGGGTTGCTGCTGATCTCGCATGACCTGGCCGTGGTCACCGACATGGCCGACCGCATAACCGTGATGCGCCATGGCGAAGTGATGGAGAGCGGCGAAACGGCCCTGACGTTGTCCAGGCAGTCGCATCCCTATACACGGCAACTTGCCCAGGCATCGATGCATGTACCCGTTCGCTCGGGAAGGGTGTCGGCGAAGCCAAACAGAAATGAGGCGCTCAGTCCGCTGCCATCCGGCCCTTCCCGCGAGAGGGAAAGTAGCGCCACGTTCCTCGAAGTAATCACCCTCACCCGCGACTATCCCGGCCGAAGGACATCTATTTTCCGCAAGCCCGAACCGGTGCGCGCCGTCGACAATGTTTCTTTCTCGATGAAGCCGGGGCAATCGACCGCCCTGGTAGGACGTTCGGGCTGCGGGAAGTCCACGCTTGCCCGCATGATCCTGGCGCTCGACAAATCGACCGCGGGCGAAATCCGCTTCATGGGCGCAACGCTCACCGGCCGGGACGAGGCCGCACTGAAACCGGTCCGACGCAACATGCAAGTGGTGTTTCAGGATCCATACGGCTCATTCAATCCGCGCCACCGGGTGGAACGGTTGGTCGCGGAACCGCTGCATCTGCTGGAAAGGAAGCCCGGCCGCGGAGAGCGTCGCGAACTGGTCGCCGCCGCTCTCCACGAAGTCGGCCTAAGCCGGCGTGATCTCGATAAATATCCGCATGAATTCTCCGGCGGGCAGCGCCAGCGCCTGTCGATTGCGCGCGCCATCATCACGCGGCCGAAACTCGTGGTCGCGGACGAACCTGTTTCCGCGCTCGATGTTTCGATCCGGGCACAGATTCTGGACCTTTTCGCTGACCTGAACCACCGGTTGGGCGTCGCCTATCTCTTCATCACGCACGATCTGACCGTGGCGCGCGCCATAACAGACGATGTGATGGTGATGCATGAAGGGCGCATCGTGGAGGCCGGCAGGACCGCCGAAGTCCTCGATCATCCGCAATCCGACGCGGCCAGGGCGCTGGTCGCCGCCGCACCGGACCTCAGCCGCGCTATCCAACGGCGGCTGCGAGAACAGGGATAGACTGCTCTAAATCGTCCCTCGAAAGGGTAGCGCGAAAACCCGCTTGTGAAAGCGGGCGCACTGTGATCGAAGCGACTTCCCACTCCCTCCGGAATAATACAGCCTCCATGTTCGATCCCGCCACCGATGTTGCGCTGCTGCTTGCCCTTGCGGCTTTCGTCGCAGGTTTCAGCATCCCGTTCTCAGAACTTCAAATCCGTAAACCACACGAGATTCAATAAGTTGCCAGTGTGGCTTTGAATCCGAAATTCGATCCGAGCCTTACGCCAAAGTGATACGAATTTCGGATACGCCACACTGGCGTGCAATTGTTGGGGTCTGACGCGCTCGGCGCTGACCTTCCCCGCGGTTCATTGTATGGAGCAGGTGCGGCCGCGGCCGTGCCGCTTTCGACGCACAGCGGATTGGCCTAAAGCGCGTCGCGGCGAAACGGATCATCCGACGCGCTTTAGGGTATTGTCCTTGTGCATGTCGTTATCCCAAAACCGCTGTGCAAGTTTGGGCGACATGCATTAGCCCTGCGGCGTTGGCGATCAGCGAAACCCCGGCGACCGTCTGATCTCCCCCCTTGCGGGGGAGATGGCCGGCAGGCCAGAGGGGGGCAACGTAGAGCGCTTTCCTCGACGAAGGGCCGGCATGGACGTGCGCCACGCCGCATGGTGTCGATCCAGAACGCAGGGAGGCCGACCTCATCGTGGAGACGCTGGCGGGACAGCGCCCCCCTCTGTCCTGCCGGACATCTCCCCCGCAAGGGGGGAGATCGGCTGTCATCGAAGCCTCGCTAAAGCGCGTCGCCGCGCTATTGTCTTTGTGCATCTCGTTATCCCAAATCCGCTGCGCACTTTTGGGCAACATGCATTATGTTGGGCCATGACGGAAACCCAAACCGGTCCGCTGCCGCCGAGCGCCAATGGATTCCATATGATCCGGCGGGCGCCCTGTGCGGCACTCTACGGCATAGTTATGGATTATGTCGGCTATCGCGAGAGCCGCCCCGGCCATTTCCGCCATTTTGAGCCAGCCTCCCTTGTCGTGCCGCTCGTTATCAGCTTCGGCGAGCCATTTTCGATCGCGCTGGGGCGCGCGCCGCGAGACGATGATCGAATCGCTACCTTCGCCGCCGGCCTGAGCAACAGCCATGTTGTCATTGATTCGTTCGGTGCGGCGCATTGCCTGCAAGTCAATTTCACCCCGCAAGGCGCCTGGCGGTTCCTTAGCCTTCCCATGCACGAGTTGACCGATCGCATGGTGGCGCTCGAAGATATCTGGGGCAGCCGGTCGTTCCTGATCAGCGAACGTCTCGCCGAAGCTCGCGATTGGGATAGTCGCTTCGATCTGGTGGAGGACCTTATCCTGTCGCGCGTGCGCCGCGCGCCGAGCGTATCGCCCGCTGCCTGGCTGGCCTATGAAAGGCTGGTTGCTACGGCTGGCAATGAGAGAATCGGAACGATAGCCCGCAAGCTGGACTGTAGCCGCAAGCATCTGGCTGAGAAATTCCACACGGAGATCGGCCTTCGCCCCAAGGCGGTGGCGCGGATTGCGCGCTTCAACCGGGCGCTCTCGCTTGTGCGGGCGGGCGGCAACTCGCTCGCCGACGTCGCCGCAGCATGCGGTTATGCCGATCAGGCGCACTTTGGGCGAGAATTTCGCGGTCTCGCGGGCGAAACGCCCGCCGCCTGGCGGTCCGCTACCGCCTGACTGGAGCAGCGGGCGCACCAATTCTGGTGCGCCCGACACACCCTAATATGGGTGTCTCCCAATATCCCAGCCTTAGACCACGGCGAAGTCTGCGTTGGTGAGCGCCAGCCCTGCGGTGATCGCGGCAAACTGGGTTGCTCCGCCGGCAGCGTTGCCGTTGGTGTCGTAGATCAGCGCACCGGTGGTCTTGTTGTAGATGATGCGGTCATCGACGTCATGCGCCTCCGTGCCAGCATAGAATGCTGTCGAAGCCAGCGTGAAGGCTGCCGTCAAGACGGTGAATACCGCATTTTCCAGCCTGATCGTGTCGTCAAGCACCACGTAATCCGTGATCTTGTCGATGTTGGCCGCGCTCAGCCCGGTGTTGAAGAGGAAGTAATCGGCGCCGAGACCCCCGGTGAGGATATCGTTGCCAGCTCCCCCGTCTAGGATATCGTTGCCGGCTGCGCCGTTCAGCGTGTTGGCACCGCTATTGCCGGTGAGCGTGTTGGCGGTAGCGTTGCCGGTGCCTGTAACGTCCGCGTTCCCAACCAGCGTCAAATTCTCGACGTACCCTTTCACGTGGGTGGTATCCGACAGGTCGAACGATATCGACGACTGTATCGTATCTACGCCGTTGCCGCCGTCGAGCAGCTCGTCCACGACATCACCTAAATCGCCGACGACGTACGTGTCGTCACCGGGTCCGCCGTACAGGGTGTCTAACCCCAAGCCTCCGTCCAGGGTGTCCGCACCTCTGCCTCCGCACAGCATGTCGTAGTCGTCTCCGCCGTACAGGGTGTCTAACCCCAAACTTCCGTACAGGGTGTCTGCACCTTCGCCTCCGTTTAGCGCGTCGTCGCCGGCTCCGCCGTCCAGGGTGTCTGCACCTTCGCCTCCGTTTAGCGCGTCGTTGCCGTCTCCGCCGCCCAGGTAGTCTGAGCCCAAGTCTCCGTTTAGCGTGTCGTCGCCTGCTCCGCCGTACAGGGTGTCTGCATCTTTGCCTCCTTCCAGCGAGTCTTTGCCGGCGCCACCGTACAGGGTGTCGTTGCCGTAATCGCCATACAGCGTGTCGTCGCCGGCTCCGCCGTCCAGGGTGTCTGCACCTGCACCTCCATCCAGCGTGTTGGCGCCGGCATTGCCGGTGAGCTTGTTGTTGCTTGCATTACCGGTGCCTGAGAGGTTCGCGCTCCCAAGCAGCGTCAGGTTCTCAACGGACCCTCTCAGGTAGGTACCCGCCGTCAGGTCGAAATTTATCGACGACCATATCGTATCTGTGCCGTTGCCGAGCAGCTCGTCCACAGTATCTGCATCGCTGTCGACGACGTAGGTGTCGCTACCGTCGCCGCCGAACAGGTAGTCATACCCCCCGCCTCCGTTCAGCGTGTCGTTGCCGGCTCCCCCGTCCAGGGTGTCTGAACCTTCGCCTCCGTTCAGCGTATCGTTGCCGTCTTTCCCGTCCAGTGTGTTGGCGCCGTCATTGCCGGTAAGCGTGTTGTTGGCTGCGTTGCCGGCGGCCGTGAGGCTCGCGATCCCAAGCAGCGTCAAATTCTCGACGGTCCCTTTCACTTTGCTGCCCGACAGGTCGAACGATACCGACGACCGTATCGTGTCAATGCCGCCGCTGCCGTTCTTCACCTCGTCCACAACATCGCCCGCATCGAAAATGTAGGTGTCGTCACCAGCTCCGCCGAACAGGGCGTCCGCACCAGCACCTCCGTCCAGGGTGTCCGCACCGTCGCCCCCGTTCAGTAAGTCGTCTCCGACTCCGCCGTACAGGGCGTCCGCACCAGCACCTCCGTCCAGGGTGTCGTTGTCGAATCCGCCGTCCAGGGTGTCCGCACTGTCGCCCCCGTTCAGTAAGTCGTCTCCGACTCCGCCGTCCAGCGTGTCGTGGCCAAATCCGCCGTCCAGGGTGTCCGCACCGGTGCCTCCGTCCAGCATGTCGTCGCTGAATCCGCCGTCCAGCGTGTCGTGGCCGCTGCCTCCGGCCAGCTTGTCGTCGCCGAATCCGCCGTCCAGCCTGTCGTTGTTGTCTCCGCCGTCCAGCGTGTCGTCGCCAGTCTCGCCATAAATAGCGTCCGCACCGGTGCCTCCGTCCAGCGCGTCGTTGCCATCTCCGCCGTCCAGGGTGTCGTGGCCGCTGCCTCCGTCCAGCTTGTCGTCGCTAAATCCGCCGTCCAGCCTGTCGTTGTTGTCTCCGCCGTCCAGCGTGTCGTTGCCAGTCTCGCCATAAATAGCGTCCGCACCGGTGCCTCCGTCCAGCGTGTCGTTGCCATATCCGCCGTCCAGGGTGTCGTGGCCGCTGCCTCCGTCCAGCTTGTCGTCGCCGAATCCGCCGTCCAGCCTGTCGTTGTTGACTCCGCCGTCCAGCGTGTCGTTGCCAGCCCAGCCATAAATGGCGTCCTTACCGCGCATGCCGACAAGCACGTTCGCGTTTAGATCGCCGGTCAGGGTGTCGTTGCCATCGCCGGAGATGACATTTTCAATCGAGGTGCCGGAAGCGATCTTGAACAACGAACCCGAACCAGTCGTCAGATTGATGGAAAACGCACCGGTTACGGCGGATGCATCGATCCAGTCGAGGCCACCATCGGTGTCGGACAGCGTGGCGCGCCAGGGATCGAGCGCAAGCATCTTGCTGAACTCGTCGGTGTAGCGATAGACGTCGTTCGCCGAGACGTCGGATCCGAAGGCCTCCAACTTCACCGCGGCGACCGTTCCCGCCGGCGCCGTGGCGCCGGTGCGCTTGTCTTCGATGTGGACGGTCCAGTTCCCGGCGGCGAGTTCCCCGCGCAAATGGTCTATGCCGAAAGTCCAGGTCAGCGACGATCCGCGTGTCTCCGGGTTGCCGCTTCGCCCGTCATAGAGCTGAATCTTGGTGCCTTCGGCTGAGACGAGGTAGATTCTCAAATCGGTAAAGGATGAATGCGTCAAGGTCAGCGTGAGGTCCACATGTTCGACCAACACCTTGTCACCGAGGGTGAGCGTCACATCGGTCGATTTACCGGCAAGAAGGCGATTTGAGGCAGCCTTGTTGACCGTGCACACTTTTTCGTTCGTCGAGGTCAGCGCCGCTGACGATATATATCCCCACGCTTCGGCCATCCGCACGGCATTGTAGGCATTGACCATGCCGTAGCCGTAGTCGCCGCTGAAATGCATGCCGCCGCCGTTCCAGTTGTCGGCTCCGTTGAACGCCCACTTGAAATCTCGGTCGGGCCCTTTGTTGCCGAACCAATCTCGCTGCCGGTATGCACCGCGCTTGCCGCCAGGATGTTCTGCACGTCGCGCCAGCCAAGGTCCGCATTGGCGTCGAGCATGAGCGCGATGACGCCGCTCACGATCGGGGCCGCCGCCGACGTGCCGTTAAAGGTGTTTGTGTAGTTGCCGTCTTCGCCCGCGGACTTGTTGTAGCCATCGGAGCCTTGCCGGTCGATGGTCACGATGTCGCCGGGAACGCCGCCTCCAGGCGCCGTCACCAGGATCGATGCACCGTAATTGGAATAGTACGACGCGAAGCCATCGCGCGTGGCAGCCGCGACCGTGATCGTGAACCGCGACGCACTGAGGCTGTCGCCGTTCGCGTCAAGGTTTTCGTTGCCCGCCACCTGGACGATGACGGTGCCGAGGCCGTCGCGCCCGTTGTCGACGGAGTAATCATATTCGTTGACGATTGCCCGACGTTGGCTGCTACTGATGTTGACGTTCTGGCTATCTCCGAATTTTGGCTCCGCACCCCAACTGTTGTTGGTGATGTCGAAATTGGCCATTTGATGAACCGCCTGGATGAAAGGCGACTGGTCGGCTGAATTAACGCAGATTTTGCTGGTGGTGTCGAAGATGTTGACGCTTGTCAGCGACGAGTTCGGTGCGACGCCGGTCGTGCCTCCGTTTCCATCGCTGGCGCCGATAAGTCCCGCAACAGCCGTTCCGTGATTGTCGGTCGCATCGCTCGGCGCTCCGCTGTAGGTGACGCCGTTGATCTTGACCTCGAGGCTCGCGTCGTAATTGGCCCACAGCTCGGGATGCCTCGTGTCGACACCCAAATCATAGATACCGACATGGACGCCCGCGCCGTCGAATTCGTCCCAAATGGTTTCATCGAGAGAGATGCTGTCCAAGTGCCACTGATATCCAACACTACTCATATCCAACGCTCCCCTGCGCCTGTGCTGGCGCCTGCGGGTACAACGTCGAAACTGTTGCCAACGGCGGGGTCCTGCACACTGAGCGCAATGTCGGCTTTCTGCGGAGTAGGCATGAATTGGTCCTTGTCGATTGCCTTGATGGGGAGCCGCATAGCTGCGGCGTGATGATCTTTGGGTTTAGCCAGGATTGTCGTCACGCCGCTCCGGGACGATAATCGTGCCTGGCGGCACCACCGCGCGCGAACACGCGACCGTCTGCCGTGCGGAAGAAGGGGCATTCGCTAATTTAAAGTCGTTGATTTCCGCGTCCGCGGTCATATTTTGACGGCGGTCACGATTGCATCCTGAACTGACAGGACCAGACAAATCCGGCGGGAAATGCCTATGGAATCAATGCACACCTCGTCGCAAATTATACGTCTGTCAATAACTATACCTGCAACTTTTGCAAGAGGGTCGCGGGTGGGTTTTGCAAAAGCAGACGGGAGAGAATGCACGCCGGCCGGAGCCGGCCGGCCAAAGCGCAATCTGTCATCCGCGCCGGAAGCGCCGGATTGGAAATCGCCCCTGGCGGGCGGCGGACCGGACCACTTTCGGGTCCGATGCCCTGGGTAACATTTCTTCAATACAGCGGCAAAGGCGCCTGTCAGACTTGGGCATCAACCAAGCAGACAAGGAGACCGACATGTCCACCAATCAACCGATCGAGGCGCCACGACTTTACCCAGCCCTGCGCTACAGGAATGCAGGCAAGATGATCGACTGGCTCGCCGAGGCCTTCGGCTTTACTGTTCGCGCGCGATACGGAGATGGCGATATCGTTCACCACGCTGAGCTTGCCTTTGGATCGTCCATGATCATGGTCGGCACCGCGCGCGATGACGCCTACGGCGAAATCGTCGGTCAGCCGGGGCAAAATGGCGGCAAGTCCATTTATGTCGCTGTCGACGATGCGGACGCGCTCTATGCCCGAGCCAAGGCCGCCGGCGCGGTCATCGTGGAAGAACTGACCGATCGAGACTATGGGAGCCGCGAGTTCATCTGCCGCGATCCGGAAGGCAATGTCTGGTCGTTCGGCACCTACTGGCCGAAGGCAAACGAAGCGGCTGCCTAGAGCATCGGGCCCGAAAGTGGAACCGGTTTCGGGTCCGATGCTTTAACGCGCCAGCCTGAAGAGCGCGTCGCAGTCGATGTGGGCTTCCAGATGACGCGCGATCGCATCGAGCGCGCGCTCGACTTCTGCCCGGTAGTCCCCGCCGCCACCTGCGATCCCGAGGTCCTCGAGGAACCGTGCGCGGAATGCATCGGCGCCGAAAAGGCCGTGGAGATAGGTTCCGAACACCCTGCCGTCAGCAGAGGTTGCGCCATCCTCGACGCCGTTGACAACGGCTACCGGCCGCGTGCAGTCAGGACCGGCTGTCCGGCCGAGATGGATTTCGTAGCCCGACAGCGGCGTGCCGAAGCGAACGGAATGCGCCGTCACATTGCGCACAGTCTTTTCGGGCTCCATGACCGTTTCGACGTCGAGCAGGCCGAGGCCCTCTTTCTCGGTCATCGTGCCCTCGATGCCCTGGGGATCGCGCACCATGCGGCCGAGCATCTGATAGCCGCCGCAGATGCCCACGACATGGCCGCCCCGGCGTCGATGTTCCGCAAGATCGTGGTCCCAGCCATTCTCCCTGAATTTGGCCAGATCGCCGATGGTCGACTTGGAGCCGGGGATCACCACAAGACCGGCATCGGCCGGGAGCCGCCTGCCCGGCGGCACGAAAACCACTTCGACCTGCGGCTCGGCGCGGAGCGGATCAAGATCATCAAAATTGGCGATCCGCCCAAGCATCGGCACGGCCACCTTCAGGGCGCGCTTTTCCCCGGCCGCGAGCCGTTCGAGGATGACGGAGTCTTCCGAAGGCAGCATGGCCGCCTCCTTAAGCCAGGGCACTATCCCGAAGCAGGGCCAGCCGGTAAAGCGCCCGATCGCATTGACGCCTTCGTCGAAAAGCGAAACATCGCCCCGGAATTTGTTGATCAGGTAGCCGACGATCATGCGCCGGTCCTCTTCTGGCAGGATCAGGTGCGTGCCGGCCAGCGAGGCGATCACGCCGCCGCGGTCGATGTCGCCGACGAGAACGACCGGCACATCGGCGCGGGTCGCAAACCCCATATTGGCGATGTCGCGGCTGCGCAGGTTGATTTCGGCAGGCGAGCCGGCACCCTCGACAATCACCATATCGGCGCCCGCGCCCAGCGTTTGCCACGATTCCATCACCGCCGCCGCAAGTCTGGCTTTCAGCGTCTGGTAGTCGCGCGCCTTCGCCTGCCCGAACACTTTCCCTTGCACGATCACCTGTGCCCCAATGTCGCTCTGAGGCTTCAACAGCACCGGGTTCATGTGCACGGACGGTGCGACGCCGCAGGCGATCGCCTGCAGCCACTGCGCGCGGCCGATCTCGCCGCCCGAAGCGTCGCCGGGAATGTCGGCTACCGCGGCGTTGTTGGACATGTTCTGCGGCTTGAACGGCCTCACCGACATGCCGCGGTTTCTCGCCGCACGGCAGAGCCCGGCGACAAGCACGGTCTTGCCGACGTCGGAGCCGGTACCCTGGAGCATGATCGCCCTGGCCATGATTCAGCGCACGCCCTGCCCGGCCGAGGCGGTCACGGTCGAGCGCGCCGCCAACGGTCCGCCTCGCCAGAGATAGAGCGCCAGCAGAGGCTCCTGCCCGGTACGCATCGCATGACTTACATTCGAGGCGTGATGGACGACCTCGCCGCCTCCGCGCACCGCGAAAGGACCGTCGCCCATGCGCCATTCGGTCTCGCCGGTCAGCGGAATGTAGATTTCTTCCGCCATGTGATGGTGATCCGGATAAAGCACGTCGCGGCCAAGAACGAGGAACCCGGCCGCAATCCGATCGTTCACAAAATGGCCGCGCGTGCCAAACAATTCGGCCCAACCGTAATTGTCCATGAAATGCTGTCCGAAGTCGGCTGCCGTATAGGTTTGGCCCCAGCGCATCGCGTCGGCGTTGCGCGCAAGGTGCCCGGCCAATTCCGCTTCGGCTGGCAGCGCGAGCTCGGCCACGCGAGCAAGATGATCGAGGCAGGGCAATTTGCTTGCGACAAGCTTGCGCGCGGGCATCTCCCATTCGAGATCGCCGAGGAAATCGCGGACGACGGTGGAATCGACGCGCAAGAGGTAGTGGCGAAATGCCTGCAACAGTTCATCAACAATCGTCGTCATGTCGTCGTCGCGTCCACCGATCGGTGCGCATCGCCCTTTGTGTCGTTGGGTTGCGCCGCAGCATCATTGGTCTAGATTGGAGCCAACGCATAGCCGAAAAAAGTGTGGAAGGACGCCGATGGACGCCGCTGCCGACGGAACTGCCGGACAGTTTGAACTCAACGAGGACCAGCGCGCGATCCAGGACATGGCCCGCGCCTTCGCGGCCGACCGCGTTCAGCCCAACGCGCTCGAATGGGACAGGAAGCACCATTTTCCCGACGACGTGGTTCGCGAGACAGGCCCGCTGGGTTTCGGGGGCATTTATGTCAAGGACGATGTCGGGGGCTCCGGCCTCGGCCGGCTGGATGCGGTGCTGATCTTCGAGGCCCTATCGCAGGCGTGCCCTGCCTTCGCTTCCTTCATTTCCATCCACAACATGGCGTCGTGGATGATCGACATGTTCGGCAATGACGAACAGCGCGGGCGGTACTTGCCAAGACTGACGTCGATGGAGTGGCTGGGCAGCTACTGTCTCACCGAGCCGGGATCCGGTTCCGACGCGGCGGCATTGAAGACCAAGGCCGTTCGAAGCGGCGGCAATGGAAGTGACTATGTCGTGAATGGCGCCAAACAATTCATTTCCGGCGCCGGCGACAGCGATGTCTACGTAACGATGGTGCGCACCGGCGAGGAAGGGCCGAAGGGCATCTCGACGCTCGTCATCCCCAAGGACGCGCCCGGACTATCCTTCGGCGCAGTCGAGAGCAAGATGGGTTGGCACATGCAGTCGACCCGGCAGGTTGTCTTCGAGGACTGCAAGGTCCCGGCGGAGAACCTGTTGAGCGGCGAGGGCGCGGGTTTCCGCATCGCCATGGCCGGTCTCGACGGCGGCAGGCTGAATATCGCCGCCTGTTCGCTGGGCGGCGCGCAGTCTGCACTCGACAAGGCGTTGACCTATTCAGGCGAGCGCAAGGCCTTCGGCCAGAAGATCAACCAGTTCCAGGCGCTGCAGTTCAAGCTGGCCGATATGGAAACGGAACTGCAAGCGGCGCGCATGCTGCTTTACACAGCAGCCTCGAAGCTCGACCGCAAGACGCACGATGCTTCCAAATGGTCGGCGATGGCAAAGCGATTCGTCACCGACGCTGGGTTCGACATTGCCAACGACGCACTGCAAATCCATGGCGGCTATGGCTATCTGCACGACTACGGCGTCGAAAAGCTCGTCCGGGACCTGCGCGTCCATCAAATCCTGGAAGGAACCAACGAGATCATGCGCGTCATCATCGCGCGCCACCTGATCGGCCGCTGACTGCACTTAGAGCGCGGTGATTTTAACTGGAATCGTCGCCGCGCTCTAATTCTTTGATTTCGCATGATCTTTTCCGAAAACCGCTACACACTTTTCGGGATCATGCTCTAAGGGGAGCACCGCATGACCACTATCGCCTTTATCGGCCTCGGCAATATGGGCAACCCGATGGCCGCCAACCTCGTCAAGGCGGGGCACACTGTGCAGGGCTTCGACCTCGTGCCGGAGAACCTGAGGGTCGCCAGGGACAATGGTGTCGCAGTGATGGCCGACGCGACGGCGGCACTCAAGAATGCCGAGACAGTGATCACCATGTTGCCGGCAGGCAAGCACGTGCTTTCCGTTTATGACGATATTGCGCCGAAGGCGGGTAAAGGCACGCTTTTCATCAACTCCTCGACGATCGACGTTGAATCGGCAAGGCGCGCGCATTCGATCGCCTCCAGGCACGGCTTGCAGTCGATCGATGCACCGGTTTCGGGCGGCACGGGCGGTGCGGCAGCCGGAACACTGACCTTTATGGCTGGCGGCGCCCCGGAGGCGTTCGCAAGGGCCGAACCAATCCTCAAGCCCATGGCCGGGCGCATCGTCCACTGCGGCGATGCCGGAGCCGGGCAGGCCGCGAAAATCTGCAACAACATGATACTTGGCGTTTCGATGATCGCCGTCGGCGAAGCTTTCGTTCTGGCTGAGAAGCTGGGCCTGTCACATCAGGCGCTGTTCGAGGTGGCGTCCACCTCATCCGGTCAATGCTGGTCACTGACTTCCTATTGCCCGGTGCCCGGACCGGTGCCGAACTCGCCGGCGAATCGAGAATACAAACCCGGTTTTTCCGCTGCGCTCATGTTGAAGGACCTGAAGCTTGCGCAGGAGGCCGCCCAGAGCGCCGGGGCGGCTACTCCGCTCGGTGCGGAGGCCGCCCAGCTCTATGCGCTCTTCAATGCGCAGGGCGGAGCAGGCACGGATTTTTCCGGAATTATCAATTTTATTCGCGGTGACGTGCCATAAACTACAGAATTTTTGCGATTTTCTTCCCGTAGCGGATCCAGAAAAACTCCAAATTTAGGTTTGCTTAACCTCTCGATAACCACGCGGTAACAATGTCGGTCTAGAACGGATTGCGAGGCGGTCATCGCGGCCGCCAACGCTCCGGATCAGGTCTCGCGTACCGGAGCCGTAACCTTCGCCGGTTGTGTTAGCGAAGGCCATGCGTTCGATGGCAAAGCCGCGTTCCTCTTGGACGCGGTTTTTGCTTTAGAGCATCGGACCCGAAAGTGGGAACCGGTTTCGGGAAAAATCCGATGCTCGAACAAAGAGATAGAGCGGCAGCGCTGATTACGAAAAAGCGTCCGCCGCTTTAGGGCACTCCGTGGTGGGCGCGCGCGCTCGGACAGAAAGCCAGCTACTTGCTGCGCGTCAACCGCTTGAAGTTTGCTTTCACGCGACGGCTGACTGGCTTCAAGGCCGCATTCATCGAACGCCCCGCTGCGACACCGCTCAACACGGACGGCGTGCGGCCCGACATCACTTCCGGCCAGAAGCCGAAGGCAGATTGAACAAGGCTCATCTGGGCGGCAAACGCGCCCTCCGCCACCGCTGCCGTTTTCTCCGTAAACGCGCGCAGCGTTTCGGTCCGCCATGGATTGGAGCTCTGCGCCTCCAGCACCAGTGTCGGCATGCGCATTGCAACCACCATCGGCGCAAGCATCAGATTGCCGGCAATGGCGAGCGACTCGCGCGTTTGCTTTAGCTTCACGTTTTTGATCATCATAACACCGGCCCCGCCCCTGCCAGCCCCAGGTGCACATCCGAACTGCACGTCTCCGACTGCTGATGTCAATCCTCCGACGGGGTGATTCTCAACTCTTGCAGCGATGGCGTAGCAAAATGCACACACAGCATATCAAGCGAGGCCGCAGCGCGGCGACCCGCTATGGAGGCCGCCGCCTATGCCGGCGACCTCTTGGGTCCTGCAGAGTTCGTTAGTTTCGTTTCCGCAGGTCTGCTTCGGCAAGATCGAGCGCTTTCAAGATGCGTTCGCAGGCCGTGTCGATAGTCTCGCGTGTCCACGTCAGCGGCGGCGACATGATCATCGTGTCGCCCGTCGCCCTCATCATGATGCCGTTGGCAATCGCATGGTCGCGAACGACGACGGCCGCCGATCCCGGCTCGGCGAAGCGTTCGCGCGTTTGCTTGTTGCTGACGATTTCGATCGCGCCGAGAAAGCCGAAGGCGCGAACCTCTCCGACGAGGCCGTGAGGTGCGATCTTCGCGTGCAATTGCTCGGCAAAGTAGGGACCGGTGTCGTTCCTTACCCGCTCGATCATTCCTTCACGCTCGATGATTTCCAGGTTCTTGAGGGCAACCGCGCAGGCAACCGGATGCGCTGAATAGGTGTACCCATGATAGAACTCGCCGCCCTTCTCGGTCAGAGTGGCGGCAATGCGGTCACCAACAAGAAGCGCGGACAAAGGCAGGTAGCCGGATGTCAGGGCTTTGGCGGTAGTGATGGTGTCCGCCTCTATCCCCATCGACTGCGCGGCAAACCATTCGCCCGTGCGGCCGTAGCCTGTGATGACCTCGTCCAGCATCAGAAGCACATCGTATTTCTTGCAGATGCGCTGGACTTCCGGCCAGTAGCTCGCGGGCGGGATCTTGACGCCGCCGGCGCCCTGAACCGGTTCGCCGATGAAGGCAGCGACATTCTCGGCCCCTGCCTCGAGGATGGCTTCCTCGACCGCCCTGGCCGCGCGAAGGCCGAAATCGTGGTCGCTCTCGCCGGGCTGAGCCAGCTCATACGAATAGGGCATCATCACATGGACGATGTTCGGCACCGCGCCATGCAACTGGCCATGCATACCATCCATGCCGCCAAGCGACGTGGCGGCGACGGTCGAGCCGTGATAGGCCAGGCGTCGCGAGATGATGCGGTTTTTCTCCGGCTTGCCCTCAAGCGCCCAATAGTGGCGAACGAGCCGCAGCGCAGTGTCGTTGGCCTCGGAGCCGGACGACCCGAAGAAGACCTGATTCATGTTGGCGGGCGCGATTTCGGCAAGTCTTCTGGCAAGCAGGACCGGTGTGGGCGTCGAGCACTTGAAGAATGAGTTGTAGTACGGCAGCTCCTTCATCTGCTCGTACGCCGCCTCGGCGAGTTCGGTCCGCCCATAGCCGACATTGACGCACCAGAGGCCCGCCATGCCGTCGAGAATCTCATTGCCTTGACTATCGTAGATGAACGGCCCGTCGGCGCGCGTGATGATGCGCGACCCGGCGGCGCGCAATTCCTTGTGATCGGTGAAAGGGTGAAGGTGGTGCGCGGCGTCGAACGCTTGAAGCTGCGCCAGCGAATAGTTGTGATATGTCATTGATTTGTCCATCCCATGTGAATTTGATCCGGCGCATGCCGGGGGCAGATTCAATGGAAGGCGGGCGGCGAATAACCGATCCGCGCACAAAGCCGCAAAAGCTCCGTATGCAGGGTGCGCCGCGATGGCGTGACCGCGATGACGGTTCTTCTGGAGGAGCGGGCGGAAGTCATGTCGGACTACTTCTAGCCGAATTATCGCCCCCGCTTCAAGTCAGTCCGGGCTTGCCTATGCCGCATGTCGCTTCCCTCGCGCTTCTGGTCGTCGCTTCCGCAATGACGGAATAGGCGCCGGTCCATTATGCCGGCCAAGTCCGCACCACCACGAGGCTATTGATGACCGCTGCAATCCAGCCCGCCGTACCGGCCTTGGCCACCGAACGCACGCGCCGCGGCGGCCGGGCCGGAAAGCGCGCCGCCGGCCCGGACGCGTTCGCCCAGCCCCCCTTCCGGCAACTGAAGATCCCGTTTGCGCCGACGAAGCTGGTTTCCGACGACGAGCTGGAATCGATTCATCTCGCCTCGTTGCGTGTCCTCAAGGAAATCGGCGTGGACGTGCTGCACGGCGAAGCGCGAAAGATTATGAAAGCGCATGGCGCGGAGGTCCGCGAGGGGACGGAACGCGTCCGCTTCGACAGCGACTTGCTCATGGAAATGATGGCACACGCGCCATCGGAATTCACGCTGCACGCCCGCAACGCGGCGCACAATGTGCGCTTCGGCGGCAACAACCTGGTGATCGCGCAGATGGCATCCGCGCCCAACTGTTCCGACGCCGACCGCGGGCGCCGGCCAGGCAATCAGGAGGATTTCCGGAATTTCCTCAAGCTCGCGCAAATGCACAACATCCTGAACATGACAGGTGGCTACCCCGTCGAACCGGTCGACATCCACCCCTCGATCCGCCACCTCGAATGCATCCGTGATCTCGCGATGCTTACCGACAAGGTGTTCCACATCTATTCGCTGGGTAAGGAACGCAATGTCGACGGCATCGAGATCGCCCGCATTGCGCGCGGAGTTTCGCGCGAGCAGTTGCAGGAAGAGCCGTCCGTCTACACCATCATCAATACCAACTCGCCGCTGAAGCTCGACGTTCCGATGATGGAAGGCATCATCCAGATGTCCGGCAACGGCCAGGTCGTGATCGTCACGCCCTTCACGCTGGCCGGAGCCATGGCGCCGGTAACGGTTGCAGGCGCGCTCGTGCAACAGAATGCCGAGGCGCTGGCGGGCATTTCCTTCACGCAGATGGTGAGGAAAGGTGCGCCCGTCGGCTATGGCGGCTTTACCTCCAACGTGGACATGAAGTCGGGCGCGCCTGCCTTCGGCACGCCCGAATACATGAAGGCGCAATTGATTGGCGGTCAGCTCGCCCGCCGCTACCGCATCCCTTACCGAACGTCCAATGTCTGCGCCGCCAACACCGTCGACGCGCAGGCGGCCTATGAGAGCGTTTTTTCGCTCTGGGGCGCCATCCAGGGCGGCGCCAACTTCGTGCTTCACGGGGCCGGCTGGCTCGAAGGCGGCCTGCGGTGCTCCTACGAGAAGACGATCCTCGATATCGAAATGTTGCAGATGGTGGCGGAGTTTCTTACGCCGCTCGACCTCTCGGAAGAGGCGCTTGCTGTAGATGCCATCCGCGATGTCGGCCCGGGTGGGCACTTCTTCGGCACGCCGCACACCCAGTTGCGTTACAAGACCGCCTTCTATGCGCCGATCATATCCGACTGGCGCAATTACGAGACCTGGACCGAGGCCGGCAGTCCGACTGCTATCGAACGTGCCAATCGCGTCTGGAAGGAGCGTCTCGCCACCTACGAAGAGCCCCACATGGATCCGGCGATCCGTGAAGAACTCAACGCTTTCGTCGCCAAGCGCAAGGCCGAAGGCGGCGCCCCGACGGATTTTTAGGTGGGGCATGTCGTTGATGGAGTTCCGAAGGGCGGACCTCCTTGCCTTGTTGCATCATTTTCAAAGATTATGGAACTAACCCCATGAAATCCCACGTTAAAGCGGTAGTTATCGGCGGCGGTGTCGTCGGCTGTTCGGTGCTCTTCCATCTGGCCCGTGCCGGATGGACGGACGTTATGCTGATCGAGCGCTCGGAGCTGACCTCCGGCTCGTCCTGGCATGCGGCCGGGGGCTTCCACACGCTGAACGGCGATCCCAACGTCGCCAAGCTGCAAGCCTATACGGTGCAGCTTTACAAGGAGATCGAGGAGCTCTCCGGCCAGTCCTGCGGCCTGCACCTGACCGGCGGCGTGATGATGGCTGATACGCCGGAGCGCATGGACTTCCTGCGGCTTACCCACGCCAAGGGCCGCTATCTCGGCATGGAGACCGAGCTGATAACTCCGTCCGAGGCCAAGGCCATGTTCCCGCTGATGGACGAGCGCAATTTCGTCGGCGCCATGTGGGACCCCGTCGAGGGCCATCTCGACCCGTCAGGCACCACGCATGCCTATGCAAAGGCGGCGCGCAACCTCGGCGCGGAAATAGTGCTTCGCAACAGAGTCGTCGAACTCTCCCAGGAACCGGACGGTACTTGGAATGTCGTGACCGAGCAGGGCACGGTGAAGGCGGAGCATGTGGTGAACTGCGGCGGGCTGTGGGCGCGCGAGGTTGGCCGCATGGTCGGACTGGAACTGCCGCTGCTTGCCATGGAGCACATGTACCTGCTGACGGAACCGATGCCCGAGGTCGAGGAATTCAACCGCTCGACCGGTCGCGAGATGATCGGGGTGATCGACTTCAAAGGCGAGATCTATACCCGGCAGGAGCGCAATGGCATCCTGCTCGGCACCTATGAGAAGGCTGCGAAGCCCTGGTCCCCGGTCGACACCCCGTGGGAATTCGGCCATGAGCTGCTGGCGCCGGACCTCGACCGCATCGCGCCCTCGCTGGAGGTCGGGTTCCGCCACTTCCCCGGCATCGAGAAGGCCGGGATCAAGCAGATCATCAATGGCCCCTTCACCTTCGCGCCGGACGGCAATCCGCTCGTCGGCCCGGTGCAGGGCCTGACAAACTATTGGACGGCATGCGCGGTGATGGCCGGCTTCAGCCAGGGCGGCGGCGTCGGCCTCGCTCTGTCGAACTGGATGGTCCATGGCGATCCGGGCTTCGACGTCTGGGGCATGGATGTCGCCCGCTTCGGGGAGTGGGCGAGCCTCCGCTACACCAACGCCAAGGTGCGCGAAAACTACTCGCGCCGCTTTTCAATCCGCTTCCCGAACGAGGAACTGCCGGCGGCACGTCCGGCGCAGACTACGCCGCTCTACGACATCATGGTCGCGCAGAACGCCGTGATGGGTGATTCGTGGGGCCTCGAAACGCCGCTTTGGTTCGCGCCGAAAGGCACCGAGCCGAAGGATGTCGTCTCATTTCACCGTTCGAGCGATTTCGAACACGTCGGCAACGAGGTACGCGCGACCCGTGAGCGGGTCGGCGTCACCGAAATTGCCAACTTCGCAAAATATGAAGTGTCCGGCGCTGGTTCGGAGGATTTCCTCAACCGCCTGATGACCAATCGCATGCCCAAGGCCGGCCGCCTGGTGCTGACGCCGATGCTCAACGAGTTCGGCAGGTTGATCGGCGACTTCACCATCGCCAAAACGGGTGAAGACCGTTTCATGATCTGGGGCTCGTCGGCGGCGCAGAAGTACCATATGCGCTGGTTCGAGAAGCATCTTCCGAAGGACGGATCGGTACGACTTCACCGCTTCGACCAGACGCTGGTGGGTCTCTCCATCGCCGGCCCGCGCTCGAGGGACTTGCTGGCGAAGCTCGTGGATACCGACGTCTCGACTAAGGCCTTCCGCTTCATGGATTTCCGCGAAATGGCGGTGGGGGGCGCCCCCTGCATGGTAAATCGCATTACCTACACCGGCGATCTCGGCTATGAGATATGGATGGCGCCGGCCTACCAGCGGCTTGTCTACGAGGCTATCAAGGAAGCCGGCGCAGAATTCGGCCTCGTCGATTTCGGCATGCGCGCCCTGCTCTCGATGCGACTTGAAAAGAATTTTCCGACCTGGTTCCGCGAATTGCGGCCGATCTACGGCCCGTTCGAGGGATCGATGGACCGCTTTATCAAGATGGACAAGAACGATTTCGTCGGGCGCGCGGCCGCCGCGCGCGAGCTTGAGGCAGGCCCTAAGCTGCGCCGCGTTTCCTTCCTCGTTGACGCGGAAGACGCCGATGTGATGGGTGACGAGCCGATCTGGGCCAGGGTATCGACCGACTACGGCACGGTTGAGAAGCCGCATGGCTACGGAGCGCCGCGATATGATGGGGCCGGCAACGAAGTGCATGGCGCTCAATCCTCCCCCTCGGGCGGTGATGGGAAAGAGGGAGATTCCTCGCGCATCCGGGGCATCGTCGACGGCGAATGGCGGGTGGTCGGCTGGGTCACTTCCGGCGGTTATGCGCACTATGTCCGCAAATCGATGGCGCAGGGCTATGTGCCTGCCGCGCTTGCCGAGAACGAAGGCACGGGCCTGTTCGAGATCGAAATCCTCGGCCGCAGGCGCCCTGCCCGTATCAATCTCCTGCCCCCGTTCGATCCCGGTGGTGAAAAGATGCGGGCGTAGAAGGTTAGAGCGGCGGACGCTTTTCGGAATCGGCGCTGCCGCTCTATCTCTTTGTTTGAGCATCGGAAGCCGAGAAAACTGCCATTTGCAGGCCGGCATCACCTGAATACGGACACACCCTAGAGAACATAGCGCATCAGCGGCCTGCCGGGCTTGCGTGTCGCGACTGGCTGAAAGCCTGCCTTTTCAAAGACCCGCGTTGAGCCGACATAGAGCCCGATCGACCGCGAATCCTTCGACAGGTCCATAGGACAGGCTTCGAGCACCCGCGCGCCGTGTTCGCGGGCGAAGTCAATGCCAGCATTGACAAGGCGATGGGTCAGGCCCCGGCCGCGCGCCTTTCCCCGGACGAAAAAGCACGAGATTGCCCAAACCGCCGGATCGGACGCGTCGGCAGGGTCGACGGGCGCGGAGCCCCTGCCCTTGTTGTTCCATTCGGGCACGTCGGAGCGCGGACCGATCTGCATCCAACCGGTCGCGACCTGCCCCTCGAACGACAGAAGGCCAGGCGGAGGGCCAGCGTCGATCCGCGCCTTCATGTGATCCTTATTGCGCTCACGATTGTCGCCGCGGCGTGCCGCCGGCGGCAGGCGGAAGTAGGTGCACCAGCAGCCGTAGCACGCCCCAGCCTTTCCAAAAAGGTCCTCGAAGGCTGGCCAAAGGTCCGGTGTCAGTGGTCGAATTTTCGCCGTCATAACTCATACCCCGGGCGTCTTGTCCGACTCGGCAGCGTGGAATAAACTTCAGGTGTTCTCATTATGTTCGCAGCGATGATCCTTCCTGTCAACGACCCGAGCCATGGTTTTTGCCGTGACTGCCTGACCCTTCAGCATGGTGATGCGAAGCGCTGCCCCCGTTGCGGCAGCCCGCGCCTGTTGCGGCATCAGGAGCTCTATCGGCTGAGCCTCGCGCATATCGACTGCGACGCCTTTTATGCGGCCGTCGAAAAACGCGACAACCCGGCGCTCAAGGACAAGCCGGTAATCATCGGCGGCGGCAAGCGCGGCGTCGTTTCGACCGCCTGCTATATCGCCCGCATTCACGGCGTGCGCTCGGCGATGCCAATGTTCAAGGCGCTCGCGGCTTGCCCTGATGCGGTCGTCGTCAAGCCGGATATGGAAAAATATGGTCGCGTCGGACGCGAGGTCCGGGCGATGATGCAGGCACTGACGCCACTGGTTGAACCTGTCTCCATCGACGAGGCCTTTCTTGACCTTGCCGGCACGGAGCGCCTGCACGGCCGGCCGCCCGCACTTGTGCTTGGGCAATTCGCGCTCGACGTCGAGCGGCAGATCGGCATCACCGTGTCGGTGGGTCTTTCATACTGCAAGTTCCTGGCGAAGGTTGCCTCGGATTTCCGCAAGCCGCGCGGATTTTCGGTGATCGGCGAGGCGGAAGCCTTCAGCTTCCTGGCCGCGCAGCCGGTGACGCTGATTTGGGGTGTCGGCAAGGCCTTTGCCGCCACGCTGGAACGCGACGGCATTCGCATGATCGGTCAGCTGCAGCAAATGGAAAGGGGCGAACTGGTGCGCCGCTACGGCACGATGGGAGACCGCCTCTACCATCTTTCGCGCGGCATGGACCAGCGCTCCGTGCATCCGGACAGCGACGCAAAGAGCGTTTCGGCGGAAACCACCTTCGATACCGATCTTGCCTCGTCCGCCGACCTCGTTCCCATCCTGCGCGCGCTTTCGGAGAAGGTTTCCGCTCGGCTGAAGAAATCAGGCATCGCGGGGCGGACCATCGTCCTGAAGCTGAAGACGCAGGACTTCAAGCTCCGCACCCGCAACCGGCAGCTCGGTAACTCGACACGGCTGGCGGATCGGATATTCCAAACGGGACTGCAGCTTTTGGAGAAGGAGACGGACGGCACGAAATATCGCCTCCTCGGGATCGGCGTCAGCGACCTCAGCGGCGCGGACAAGGCCGACCCGCCCGACCTGATCGACGTTCAGTCGTGCAAGCGTGCACTGGCCGAAGGCGCAATCGACGTGCTGCGCGACAAGTTCGGCAAGAGGGCCGTCGTGACTGGCTATACGTTCGGCAAGGGCAGGAATGCGCAGGACAAGCTGGACGAATAAGGCAACTTCAACCGACGTCTGGCGGCAACATTGGCTCGCCGGCTTCAGCTGTGCAAAACGCAAATCGCCAGCTTCGGCGAAACCGCGAGGGAGGGCCATCGCCTGTGCTCGGAACGCATGGACAAATCCACCCCTCATTTCGCCACTGAGAAGCATGATCCTTGAGGTCTGCGCGTTTGACCGCGCGCCGAAAAATGCCGATTGCCTCGTACCCAAACGGGGCCAAGGGTATGGAGCCCACCCTCGTCGTGCGGTGGAATCTCTCGCGTCGCCCCGATTGTATCAGTCGTCGCGATAGACCTTCTCGCGACGCTCGTGGCGTTCCTGGGCCTCGATGGACAGCGTTGCGATCGGGCGGGCGTCGAGGCGCTTCAGCGCGATCGGCTCTCCGGTTTCCTCGCAGTAGCCGTAGGTTCCCTCTTCGATCCGGTTCAGCGCGGCGTCAATCTTGGCGATAAGCTTGCGCTGACGGTCGCGCGCCCTCAACTCGATTGCGCGATCGGTTTCGGACGAAGCACGATCCGCGAGGTCGGGAAGATTAGCATTTTCCTGTTGAAGGATTTCGAGCGTTTCGCGCGCTTCGCGCAATATGTCGTGTTTCCAGGAGACCAGCTTAAAGCGAAAATAAGATTTCTGCCGTTCATTCATGAACGGCTCGTCTTCCGAAGGCACATAGTCGGCATCAACGACTTCGTTCATCGACTCACCCCCCAAATCGGCGATTCTGGCGCCTATATATTCGTCGTCCCAATGCGGCACAAGATCATTTGGCATCGAAGTCACGTATTTGTTAACATTGCTATTAACGCGATTTCCGACCATTCGAGACCATGCTCTCCGAAGTCCGTCACCGGGAAAGGCCGCCGCCTCATGCCGGGCCGGGCAGCGGCGAATCGATGCGGCCGGACAGCCAGTAGGCAATCAGTCCTATCCATTCGCGCAGCGCGACAGTGGTATTTTGCAAGGCGTCCGTTTCGTTGTCTGTGAAGAAGCCGACGCCCTCCTTGCCCGAAGTCCGGTAGTCCGACGGCCAGGCCACGACCGGGAAACCCACCTTGCGGAAGAGGCTCACCGAGCGCGGCATGTGGTAGGCGGACGTCACCAGAAGCCACGTCTCGCCCGGTTCGGGTTGCGCCATATTCCTGGCGTATGCGGCGTTCTCCGCCGTATTGCGCGATTTGTTTTCCAGGATCAGCCGTTCAGGCGCGATGCCCAAAGCCGCAAACAGACGCGGCGCGGTATCCGCATCGCCTTCGCCTTTCAGCAGGATCGATCCCACGCCGCCGGAAACGAGAACCCGTGCGGCAGGATACCGGCGCGCAAGGGCCGCGGCTTCGACAAATCGGTCGCCGCCGTCGTTCATTTCATAGCCGCCGCGCGCAAGATTGATGGCGGCTTCCAGGCCGCCGCCGAGAACGACAATGCCGTCAACCTTTCCAGGCAAGGTCGCCGGCCGGTGGAAGCGTTCCTCGAGCGGACCGAGCATCAGGGCGCCGAGCGAAGTCCAGGCCGACAACATGAGGACAAGGAATGCCGTCAGGACAGCCGAAATCGACCATCGCCGCTTGCCGAACAGAGCGGCCAGCACGCCGGCAAAGGTAAGAAAAATCGCGAAATTCAACGGCTGGACAAAAAACCAGAGTATTTTGGAAAAGTAGAAAAACATCCCGGCTCCGAATGCGTCGGTCGAGCTCACCACCACTTCTCGGGCTCGAAACGCCCTGCCGCCTGTTCGATGACGTGGCCCGTGCGGAAAAGCGTCTCTTCGTCGAACGGGCGCCCGATGAGCTGCAATCCGAGCGGAAGGCCCTTGCCGTCGAGCCCGGCGGGAACCGCAATGCCCGGAAGCCCCGCCATGTTCACCGTCACGGTGAAAATGTCGTTCAGGTACATCTTCACAGGATCGGCGGCCATGTCTTCGTCGGCGATGCCGAACGCGGCGGACGGCGTCGCAGGCGTCAGTATGGTATCGATCCCGGCTCGGAATGCGCTTTCGAAATCCCGCTTGATCAGAGTGCGAACCTTCTGCGCCTGCAGGTAGTACGCATCGTAGTAGCCGGCCGACAGCACGTAGGTGCCGATCATGATGCGGCGCTTGACCTCGCGTCCAAAACCCGCGGCGCGGGTCTTCTCGTACATGTCTACGATGTCCTTGCCCGGCACCCGCAGCCCGTAGCGAACGCCGTCATAGCGGGCAAGGTTCGACGAGGCTTCGGCGGGAGCGACAATATAGTAGGCCGGCAGCGCGTATTTGGTGTGTGGCAACGAAATATCGACAATCTCCGCACCCGCGTCCTTGAGCCAGGCAATGCCTTTTTGCCAGAGCGCTTCAATCTCCTCCGGCATCCCGTCCACACGGTATTCCTTCGGGATGCCGACCTTAATGCCCCGAATCGATTGCCCGATTGCCGCCTCGTAGTCCGGCACGGCGCGGTCCACCGATGTCGTGTCCTTGGGATCGACCGAAGCCATGGACTTCAGCATGATTGCCGCGTCGCGGATGTCGCGGGCGATCGGGCCGGCCTGGTCGAGGGAAGAGGCGAAGGCAACGATGCCCCAGCGCGAGCAGCGCCCGTAAGTCGGCTTGATGCCGACAGTGCCCGTGAAAGCGGCAGGCTGGCGGATCGAACCGCCCGTATCGGTTGCCGTGGCTCCAGCGCAGAGGAAGGCGGAAACCGCCGCCGCCGATCCGCCCGAGGAGCCGCCCGGCACGAGCTGTGCGTTGTCGAGCACGCGGTCGGCGCGCACGCCGCCGTCCGACACGAAACCGCCCTCGCCCATGTGGCTGGCCGGCCTGACCACGGTCGAGACGCGGCAGCGGCGCCAGGGATTTACCACAGGACCATAGAAGGAGCTCTCGTTGGAGGAGCCCATGGCGAACTCGTCCATGTTGAGCTTGCCCAGCATCACCGCGCCGTCGGCCCACAGATTGGCGGTCACGGTCGATTCATAGCGCGGCTTGAACCCGTCAAGCACATGGCTGCAAGCCTGGGTGTGCACGCCTTCCGTGCCGAACAGGTCCTTTATGCCCAACGGAATGCCTTCGAGAGCGCCGCCGGCATTGTTGGCAAGCTTCTCGTCCGACGCCTTCGCCATCGCCCGCGCCTTGTCATGCGTCACGGCGACATAGGCGTTCAGCGTTCCGTTGGCGACATCGATCGCGCCAAGATAGGCGTCGGTCAGTTCCGCCGCCGTAATTTCCCGGGCGCGAAGCTTCTTGCGCGCTTCGGAAATCGTCAGTCTGGTCAGATCGGTCATTCGATTAGCCTGCAATGTTCTTTTCGTAAAACACCGACCACTCGGAATCGGGATAGTCGAGCACCCGCCCGCAGCGTGTGAAGCCGGCACGTTCATAGACGGTCCAAGCGGCCGGGTGCCGGTCGCCTGTCTCCAGAACCAGCCGCTTGAGCCCCTCATCCCGCGCCAGCGCCTCGATCCGACATACGATCTGCTGGCCTATCTTCATGCCGCGATGCGAGGGCCGCGTGTACATGCGCTTGACCTCGCCGATACCGCCCTCATGGCGGCGCAGCGCACCGCACGCCACGGCAGTGCCGCCAGCCCGCGCAATGAAGACGGTAGTGTCCGGCGCCGCCATCTGCTCTGCGGTCATGTGAGAGCAGAACTCCGGCGGCGTCAGGTCGAGCAAAGACGCATTCAGTTCGGCGATCAGGGCGCGGACTTCATCCTGCAACGGCGTTTCGGGGGCAATCGCGACGGTCATGGTTCGTTTACTCAACGACCTTCGGCACCAGAAAGAAATTCTCCTGCATTGCCGGCGCGTTGGCGACGATATCGTCGGGCCTGCTGCCGTCGGTGACGACATCCTCTCGCTTCTTCATCTCCATCGGGATAACCGACGTCATCGGCTCGACGCCCGCCACATCGACCTCGTTCAGCTGCTCGACGAACCCGAGAATGGTATTCAGCTCCCCGGTCATCCGCTCGGCGTCCTCGGCCGAGACGGCGATGCGGGCGAGGTGCGCAACGCGCCTTACTGTGGTGATATCGACGGACATGGCCTGCTCCGGAACGCGAACCCCGCGCTATACCGGCGCCGCGCTGCGAGCGCAACATTCAAGACGCGCGCCCGCTTGGACCCTCACTGCCTAGAGTTCTACGCTGCCGCCTACCTCCGGCACTTTAACGTCGACGCCCGACCCTTCCATTCCGGCAACGAACTTGTCGGCATCCTGGTCGATGATCGCGAATGACCCGTAGTGGCAGGGCAGCACGGTTTCGAAGTTAAAGAAACGCCGGCACGCAAGTGCTGCCACTGCGCCGCCCATGGTGAAACGGTCGCCGATGGGAACAATGCCGATCTTCGGCTCGTGCAACTCATTGATCAGCGCCATGTCCGAGAAAATATCGGTGTCGCCCATGTGATAGAGCGTTTTCTCATTGCGGAAATGCAGAACGAGACCGGTTGGATTTCCGAGATAGGTGTTGGATCCGCCGTCACCTTGATAGGACGACGAATGAAGCGCATTGACGAAAGTCGTCATGAAGCCTTTGCAATCGATTGTCCCGCCGTGGTTGCCGGGATTGATCCTGTTCTGGCTGACGCCCCTGCCGACCAGAAACATGCAAACCTCGAAATTGGCGACCAGCATGGCGCCGGTCTTCTCCAGGATCTCGACTGCATCGCCGACATGATCGCCATGCCCATGCGTCAAAAGCACATGCGTGACCCCCTCGGCAGGCCCTTCCCAGCCCCTGTTCCAGGACGGGTTGCCGGTGAAATAGGGATCGATCAGGATCCTCGCATTACCAACCTCTACGCGAAAAGCGGAATGCCCGTACCAGGTAAGTTTCATTTTCGGCCGACCCTTCTCGATTTCGCTTTTGAACGAAGATAGAACCCCTGTCATTCAAGTCAAAGGAAAGCCGCCGCATTTGACCGTCATTGCGATCCAGGAATTGCCCCATCGCCTCCCAGCCGGGAAGACACTCGCCGGGCTCGACCTTGGTGACAAGACAATCGGCGTCGCGGTTTCCGACCGGAACCTCTCCTTCGCCCATCCGCGCCCGGTGATCATCCGCAAGAAATTCTCGCTCGACGCCGCCACGCTGCTTGCCTTGCTGGCCATGGAAAATGTCGGGGCGGTGGCGATCGGGTTGCCGGTAAACATGGATGGCAGCGAAGGGCCGCGCGCGCAGGCGTCCCGGGCCTTCGTCCGCAACATCGCGAAAATGAGCGACCTGCCTTTCCTGTTCTGGGACGAACGGCTCTCGACGGTCGCGGCGGAGCGGGCGCTGATCGAAATGGACGTGTCGCGCAAGAAGCGCCAGTCAAGGATCAATTCGGCAGCGGCTGCCTTCATCCTGCAGGGCGTGCTCGACCGGCTTCAGATGCTGGGCGCCGAGCCACCGCCCAGATAGCGAGCGCGGCTTTCCCGCGCCCAGGCGGCGATCGCCTTCCGGCGGCGAAAGGCGATGATTCCGGCCACCAGAAACGAGTCGAACACGCAGGTCCTGGCTATCATTGGCGGAATGGTTGCCGGGTCGATCCCCAGCATCTCGCCGTAGAGCTCGAAAACAACGTCGTTTAGCCGGCGGCTCAGCACGACGTAGCCGAAACTGATGTCGTTGAGCGACAGGAAGTACCAGCCCCAGAAGAGTACCAGCGGAAATGCCCACAACGCGATCAGATAACGCATAGCTCGCCCCTCCCGAAAGTTCACCCCAGCCAATCGCCCCGAACGCAACGAAGCTGACGCCTGATGCTGCGCGAGAACCCGTCAACCGAACGGCAGGAAAGGATGAACTGAAGCGCCGTATGGGATCCCCGTCCGCGAGGCTGACATTGGGACGGCAGCGTCGCGTCGGCAAATGAAACCATTTGTTAGGGTTAATTTCCCCACCGGACGCAGACAGGTCAGCGCTGCTCAGTCAAGCGCGGGATAGAGCGCATCCACGATCCGGCGCGCATCGTGGCGCGCGTCTAGCATCCCGTAGGTGCCACGCCATTGGCCGGCTAGCCGTGTCTCGATGAACGCATCGGCGATCCGGCCGCCGCCGAGCCGCCGCAGTTCGGCCGCGGCCGCCGCAAGCGCCAGTTGCTCGGTGAGGATGCGGGCGGCACCCTCGTCGGACGAAGCCACCTGCATGGCCGCGCGCAGAACGCCGATCGTCCCGTGCTCGCCGGTCCCGAGATCGTGCCCGATTCCGGCCAGAACCTCGTCGAGAAGGGCTGGGCCACGTCCGAGCACGCGCAACACGTCAAGCGCCATCACGTTGCCCGATCCCTCCCAGATCGCATTGACCGGCGCCTCGCGGTAATAGCGGGCGAGCGGCGCTTCCTCGACATAACCGTTGCCGCCGAGGCACTCCATGGCCTCATACAGGAGCGGCGGCGCAATCTTGCAGACCCAATACTTGATGACCGGCGTCATCACGCGCGCAAAAGCTGCTTCGCCGCGGTTGGCGGCTGCCTCGTCAAAGGAACGGGCAAGCCGGAACGAAAGCGCGGTCGCGGCCGCAACATCGAGCGCCATATCCGCAAGCACCCGTTGCATGAGAGGCTGATCGATCAGCGGGGTGCCGAAAACGTGCCTGTAGCGGGCATGATTCACGGCCTCGGCAAGGCCGGCGCGCATGATCGCCGCGGATGCGAGCGCGCAATCCAGCCGCGTCAGCGTCACCATGTCCATGATCGTCTTTACGCCGGCGCCCGGCTCGCCCACCATCTCGCCCATCGCATCGACAAACTCCACCTCCGAGGACGCGTTCGACCTGTTGCCGAGCTTATCCTTCAGCCGCTGAAAGCAGAATCCGTTACGCGAGCCATCGCCGAGTATGCGGGGCACCAGAAAGCAGGACAAACCCTCAGCCGCCTGCGCGAGCACCAGGAATGCGTCCGACATGGGCGCCGACATGAACCATTTGTGGCCGGTCAGCCGGTGGAAACCGTTACCTGCCCTTTCCGCGCGCGTCGTATTGGCGCGTACGTCGGTACCGCCCTGCTTCTCCGTCATTCCCATGCCAAGCGTCAGCCCTGCCTTCTGGACCGGCGGCTTTTGGGATTGATCGTATTTGCGGGTGGTAATGCGTGGCGCCCATTCACCAAACAGCCTCGGGCTCGCCATCAGCGCCGCCAGCGAGGCGTTTGTCATGGTGATGGGGCACAAGTGGCCACATTCCAGTTCGGCCGTCAGGTAAAAGCGGGCGGCGCGCGCTTGATGGCGGCGACCGGTTTCGGCCGCGCCGTTTTCCCAAACGGACGAATGCAGCCCGTTGGCGACCGACCGGCGCATCAGCGCATGATAGGCGGGGTGCAGCTCGACCAGGTCGATGCGGCGCCCCTGCCTGTCGTGCGTCCTGAGCCTCGGCGTTTCGGTGTTGGCCAGGCGCGCGAGTTCCTGCGCGTCATTGCTCATCACGAAGTGGCCGAGCGCATCCAGTTCCTTGCGGACAGGATCGGAAACGCCTTCAGCGAGTTGGATCAGCAATGGATCACCGCGCCAGGCATTGGTGCCGGTAAGCAGCGGCGGCTGGTTGGTAACTTCGTGCGTCAAGCCAATTCCTTGTCGAATAATCGAAAGCGGCCGACTCCGCCGGCGCGGGCTATATAACGCAAGCCAGGCGGAAAGCGCGACGAAAGAATTGTGGCTTTCCAACGCCGCGGCTTGCCGCGGCATATGCGCCAGCCTATAGCAACGCCTTGACATGACTGACGCTTCGCCCCTGCCGCTCTTCCGGCACCGTCACCTGCTCGGCATCGGGGATCTTTCTCCGGCCGACATCGAACTTCTCCTCGACCGCGCCGACGCCGCTGTGTCGATTTCGCGCCGGCCCGACAAGAAGACCGCGACCCTGCGCGGCCGGACCCAGATCAATCTTTTCTATGAGGCGTCGACCAGGACGCAGTCCTCTTTCGAGCTGGCGGGCAAGAGGCTTGGCGCGGACGTGATGAACATGTCGGTCGCAAGCTCATCGGTGAAAAAGGGCGAAACGCTCATCGACACTGCAATGACGCTCAATGCGATGCGGCCCGACATCCTGATAATCCGTCACCAATCTGCGGGTGCCGCCGCACTCCTGGCGCAGAAGGTGGGCTGCTCGGTCGTCAATGCGGGCGACGGCGCGCATGAGCATCCCACGCAGGCACTGCTTGACGCTCTCACCATCCGTCGCGCCAGGGGCCACATTGCGCGACTGACAGTGGCGATATGCGGCGACATCCTGCACTCGCGCGTCGCACGCTCGAACATCCTGTTGCTCAACGCGCTCGGCGCGCACGTTCGCGTCGTCGCGCCCTCGACACTCCTGCCCTCGGGCATCGCCGGGATGGGCGTCGAGGTCGCGCCGAACATGAAGGAAGGGCTCAAGGGCGCGGACGTCGTCATGATGCTGCGCCTGCAGCGCGAGCGCATGGCGGGCTCCTTCGTGCCCTCCGTACGGGAATATTTCCGCTATTTCGGGCTCGACGCGGCTAAGCTGAAGGCGGCTAAAGAGGACGCGCTGGTGATGCACCCCGGCCCGATGAACCGTGGGGTCGAGATCGCATCCGAGATTGCCGACGGACCACAAAGCGTAATCCAGGAACAGGTCGAAATGGGAGTTGCCGTAAGAATGGCGGTGATGGAGGCGCTGCTCGACCCGCGCCGCAACGCAGGCGGCGGTGCATGACTATCACAGTCTTCCAGAATGCGCGCATCGTGGACCCCTCGCGCGGCATTGATGAGACAGGCACGGTCATCGTCGATGGACGAGAGATCGCGGCAGCGGGCGCGAACGCGCGCAACCAGGGTGTTCCGGAAGGGGCAACCGTCGTCGAATGCGCCGGCAAAGCCATTGTTCCGGGCCTCGTCGACGGGCGCGTCTTCATCGGCGAGCCGGGCGCAGAACACTGCGAAACCATCGCGTCCGCAAGTCTGGCAGCCGCCGCCGGAGGCGTTACATCGATCGTGATGATGCCGGACACAGACCCGGTGATCGACGATATCGCGCTTGTGGAATTCGTGCTCAGAACGGCGCGCGAGACCGCCACCGTCAACGTGTTCCCAGCTGCGGCGATCACCAGGAAGCTCGGCGGCGAGGAGATGACGGAATTTGGCCTGCTGCGCGAGGCAGGGGCGGTCGCCTTTACGGACGGCCGCCGCACGATCGGCAATGCGCTCGTGATGCGCCGGGCGCTGACTTATGCTCGCGATTTTAACGCGGTGATCGCGCATGAAACCGAGGACGCCGCCCTTGCGTCGTCCGGAGTCATGAACGAGGGCCTCTATGCAAGCCGTCTCGGCCTGCCTGGCATTCCCCGCGAGGCGGAACTCATCCCGCTTGAACGGGACCTGACGCTGGCGAGGCTTACGCGCGGCAGTTACCATGCGGCGAAGATTTCGACAGCCATGTCGGCGGCGGCCATCTTGCGCGCCAAGGCCGACGGCGCCAACGTGACTGCCGGCGTCTCCATCAACAGCCTGTCGCTCAACGAAAACGACGTGGGTGAATACCGAACCTTCTTTCGTCTCGCGCCTCCGCTTCGCGACGAGGGCGACAGGCAAGCGATGATCGAGGCGCTGAAGGATGGCACGATCGATATCGTCGTTTCCTCACATGACCCCCAGGACGTGGACACCAAGCGCCTGCCATTCGCCGACGCGGCCGCGGGAGCGATCGGACTGGAGACGCTGCTCGGTGC
The DNA here is from genome assembly GCA_963813315.1 of uncultured Alphaproteobacteria bacterium. Taxonomy (GTDB): domain Bacteria; phylum Pseudomonadota; class Alphaproteobacteria; order Rhizobiales; family Rhizobiaceae; genus CAWEYO01. The sequence continues at coordinate 99,974 of CAWEYO010000004.1, forward strand.
TGCCCTGCGGCTTTATCACAATGGCGACGTGCCGCTGCTGCGGGTAATCGAGGTCCTCTCGACTGCGCCGGCGAAGCTCTTCGGATTGCAGGGCGGCACCCTCAAGCCCGGCGCTCTGGCCGATCTCGTCCTGCTCGATCTTGATGAGCCGTGGATTGTCCAGGAGAAGGCAATCCGCTCGCGGTCAAAAAATACATGCTTCGAAAACGCGAGGTTCCAAGGCAGGGTATTGCAAACCATGGTTGCAGGTTGCACGGTGTTCTCGGAGTAATGGGGACGGCAATGAACTATGCCTTGGCCGCGCTGTTCGGCTATCTACTCGGATCGATCCCGTTCGGATTGCTGATTACGCGCGCGGCTGGGTTAGGCGACGTGCGCAAGATCGGCTCCGGCAATATCGGGGCGACCAACGTGCTGAGGACGGGCAACAAGGGTCTCGCCGTGTTGACGCTGCTGCTCGACGGGCTGAAGGGAACGGCGGCGGTGCTGGTCGCCGGACGCTACGGGACGGAATTGGCAATCGTGGCCGGCCTCTTTGCCTTCCTCGGCCATCTTTTTCCGGTCTGGCTCAATTTCAAGGGCGGCAAGGGAGTAGCCACCTATCTCGGCGTTCTGGCGGGCCTCATGTGGAAGGTCGCGCTGATCTTTGCGGCGGTCTGGCTCGCGGTGGCGATACTGCTCAGGTTTTCCTCTCTCGCGGCGCTGACCGCGGCGGTCGCGGCGCCGTTGTCTCTGCTGTTCATGGGCTATCAGGACTTCGCATTCGTTTTCGCCCTGATGAGCATTATCGTCGTCATCAAGCACCGCACGAACATCTCGCGCCTGATCGCCGGAACCAAATCGCGGATCGGAGCAAATGGATGAAAGATGACCCGGCTGCGGGCGCCCCTCACCTCAGCGACCGGCAGCGGATCAACTGGCTTCGCCTGATTCGGACGGAGAATGTCGGGCCGGCAACGTTTCGCGATCTCATCAACCGCTTCGGCTCCGCTGAAATCGCACTGGAGATGCTACCCGAACTGATGATCTCCGGCGGCGCAGGGCGCCTCGTCCGTATCCCGACTGTTGAGCAGGCGGAAGCCGAACTGGAGACGGCTCACAAGAACGGCGCGCGCCTCATCGCCATCGGCGAGGCAGACTATCCGCCCATGCTTAGGCGCATGGATCATCCGCCGCCGCTGGTCGCGGTGAAGGGAACCGCGGCCGTCTTCACGCTGCCTCCGGTGGCGATCGTCGGCGCGCGCAATGCATCGCTCGCAGGCATGAAGATGGCACGGCTGCTGGCGGCCGAACTGGGGCGCGAAGGCTATGCGGTGGTCTCCGGCCTGGCGCGCGGCATCGACACGGCCGCGCACCAGGGTGCGATCGCCAGCGGCACGATTGCGGTGCTCGCAGGCGGGCTCGACCGGATCTATCCTCCCGAAAACGTGGACCTCTGTCATGAGATTGCGCAGCGCGGCGGCGCCGCGATCTCCGAGATGCCCTTCGGCTGGGAACCACGCGCAAGGGACTTTCCGCGTCGCAACCGGATCGTTGCCGGCCTATCGCTCGGACTGGTCGTGGTCGAAGCCGCCAAGCGCTCCGGCTCGCTGATCAGCGCGCGGCTTGCCAGCGAAATGGGCCGACTCGTGTTCGCCGTACCCGGCTCCCCTCTCGACCCGCGAGCGGCCGGCGCCAACGGCCTTCTAAAGGAAGGAGCTATCCTGGTGACAGAGGCGCGAGACGTGATGGAGCAGGTTGCTCCGCTCATCGGGCTGCCGCTACCGCTCCCGGCCTCGTTCGAAGCGCCGCCGGATTTTTCCGCGACGCCGCCGCCGCAAGACCATGATCGTGCGTGTGTCGTCGAGGCCCTGGGTCCCGTTCCGGTCGGCGTGGACGAGATCATTCGCCATACCGGGCTTCATCCGGCTCAGCTATTCATGATCCTTCTGGAACTGGACCTCGCCGGTCGCCTCGAGCGCCACAGCGGCGGATCCGTTTCGCTACTTGTCCTTGACCCGTAGAGGCAGTTTACGGCTGCGGATATCGGCGACCTCCAAGTAGGCCATCTCAATGAGATAAGCGAGCATGGCGTGGCCTTCGGCTTCGGCGATCGTGCGCAACTCGCCCAACATCTGATGCAGATAGTGGAGCGTTTCGGAACTTGCCTTTCGTACATCCGGGCCCATGCGAACTCCTGTAAGACCTGGTCGCGCGACAGCCGCGCGGCTTCATGACTTTTCGACTGGCTTTGTCGGCTGCGTTGTCAATCTTGAGTAGAACCGTAATAACAACTTACGTTAAAGTTGCAAGGAATTTTTACCTATCCCGGAGGTTGCAGCCGGTGGCAGAGAAAGCATTTCCGGTCAATGCTCTTGACCGGAGGCAAAACCGCAGCCATGTCACACACGAATTCTGAACGCCGCCGCGCTGAATGATTTGCTTTCGCGCGGTCACAACACAACGAGCTCACATGGACGTCGTCGTCGTCGAATCGCCTGCAAAGGCGAAAACGATCAACAAATATCTCGGCAGGAACTACAAGGTTCTGGCCTCCTTCGGTCATGTGCGGGACCTGCCGGCCAAGGACGGTTCCGTGCGGCCGGATGACGATTTCTCCATGTCCTGGGAGGTCGACGCAGCCTCGGCGAAACGCTTGACCGAGATCGCCAAGGCGATGAAGGAAGCCGACGGGCTGATTCTTGCGACCGACCCCGACCGCGAGGGCGAAGCAATCTCCTGGCACGTGCTGGAGGTGCTCAGGCAGAAGCGTGCACTGAAGGACAAGCCGGTCAAGCGCGTGGTTTTCAATGCGATCACCAAACAGTCGGTGCTCGATGCGATGGCAAATCCGCGCGAGATAGACGTGCCGCTGGTCGACGCCTATCTTGCGCGGCGGGCGCTCGACTACCTTGTCGGCTTCACACTGTCGCCGGTGCTCTGGCGCAAATTGCCGGGCGCGCGTTCGGCAGGACGCGTGCAGTCAGTGGCGTTGCGCCTCGTCTGCGATCGTGAGTCTGAAATAGAGCGCTTCGTCCGCCAGGATTACTGGCAGATCGTTGCAATGCTCGACACGCCCCGTAACGACAGGTTCGAGGCAAGGCTGACCGCCTTCGACGGCAGGAGGCTGCAGAAACTCGACATCGCCTCGCAGGCTGAAGCCGACGACATGAGGACGATGCTGGAAGGGGCGGCCTTCAGGACGCTTTCAGTCGAGGCAAAGCCCACCAAGCGCAATCCTGCTCCCCCTTTTACGACGTCGACGTTGCAGCAGGCAGCCTCGTCGCGGCTCGGTTTCTCCGCCGTGCGAACCATGCAGGTTGCGCAACGCCTTTACGAAGGCATCGACATCGGAGGAGAGTCTGCCGGCCTGATAACCTACATGCGTACCGATGGCGTACAGATGGCGCCGGAGGCCATCGCTGCCGCCCGTAGCGCGATTGCCCACGAGTTTGGCGAACGCTACCTACCGGAAAAGCCCCGCTACTATTCGAGCAAGGCCAAGAATGCGCAGGAGGCTCACGAGGCAATCCGCCCGACGGATTTCTCGCGCACGCCTTCCGAAGTGCGGAAGTATCTCGACGCTGATCAGACGCGGCTCTACGAGATGATCTGGAAGCGCGCGATGGCGAGCCAAATGCAGCCGGCGGAGATCGAGCGGACGACCGTCGAGATCGAGGCGGTCAATGGCGGCCGCACCGCCGCCCTTCGCGCGGTCGGCTCGGTGACCCGTTTCGACGGCTTCATCGCCGCATACACGGACCAGAGAGATGAGGACGCGGAAGCCGAGGAAGACAAGCGTCTTCCGGAAATCCGCGCGGGCGAGCACCTTGAGCGCGACCGGATCAACGTGACGAAGCATACGACCGAGCCGCCTCCTCGCTATTCGGAAGCAACGCTCATAAAGAAGATGGAGGAGCTCGGCATAGGCCGGCCGTCCACCTATACCGCGACGCTGAAGACGCTCGAAGATCGTGACTATGTGACGATCGACAAACGCAAGCTGTTGCCGCAGGCGAAGGGACGGCTGCTGTCCGCGTTTCTGGAGAGCTTCTTCGAGCGTTATGTGGAATACGATTTCACGGCCTCTCTCGAGGAAAAACTTGATGAGATCTCGGACGGCAAGCTCGCCTGGAAAGATGTGCTGCGCGACTTCTGGAAGGACTTTTCCGGCGCCGTCGACGACGTCAAGGAACTGCGCGTCACCGATGTGCTTGACGCGTTGAATGATGATTTGGCGCCGCTGGCGTTCCCGCCGCGCGAGGATGGCTCCAACCCGCGCACCTGCCCGAAATGCGGCACAGGCAACCTTTCACTGAAACTTGGCAAGTACGGCGCTTTTGTCGGGTGCTCCAACTACCCGGAGTGCAGCTATACCCGTCAGCTCACCGACGCCATCAACGGCAATGACGAGGCCGCAGCCGAAGACGGCACGAAAGTGCTCGGCAAGGACCCGTATACGGGCGAGGAAATTACGCTGCGCAGCGGCCGGTTCGGACCATACGTCCAGCGCGGGGACGGCAAGGAAGCCAAACGCGCCAGCCTGCCCAAGGGCTGGACGGCGGACGCGATGGATCATGAGAAGGCGCTCGCGCTGCTCTCCCTGCCCCGCAGCGTCGGCCCACATCCCGAAACCGGCAAGATGATCTCGGCGGGCATCGGTCGCTACGGTCCTTTCGTGCTTCACGATGGAACCTACGCCAATCTCGAAAGCGCCGAGGATGTGTTTTCCATCGGGCTGAACCGCGCGGTTTCGGTTATCGCTGAAAAACAATCGAAGGCGAAAGGCGGCAGAAACGGTGGAACGCCGGCTTCGCTGAAGGAACTCGGCGCGCATCCGGCCGAGGGCGGCGCGATAACCGTTCGCGACGGACGCTACGGACCCTATGTCAACTGGGGGAAGGTCAATGCAACACTGCCGAAGGGCAAGGATCCGTTGACGGTCACGCTGGAAGAGGCGCTGACGCTGATTGCGGAAAAGGCAGCCAAGGACGGCAACGGGAAGAAGGCCTTCCGCGGTAAGAAGAAAGGCTAGGCAGGTTGGCACGGCGCATCTCCGGACGGGACACCAAAGGTGATAAACGATCCGGCGAAGCGCGCCGCGCATTCGACCCGCAAGAGGGGCAGCGGCCAACGCGGGACGACCTCCTCCGTTTTGTATCCGAAAATCCCGACCGCTCAAGCAAACGGGACATCGCACGGGCATTCTCGCTGAAAGGCGAGGATCGGGTGTGGTTGAAGGACACGCTGCAAGATCTCGAGGACGAGGGGTTGCTCGAAAAGAGCCGCAAGCGGCTGATCCGGCCGGGCGCATTGCCTCATGTCGTCGTGCTCGACATATTCTCGCGCGACGCGGATGGCGGACTGCTGGCGCGTCCGACCGAGCGCGCAGGGGACGACAGTGAACAAAATCCGCTGGTTGCCGTGAAACTCTCGCGTGGCGCAAAAGGATCGGTGCCCGGTGTTGGCGACCGGGTGCTAGCCAAGGTCTTTCCGTCCGAAGACGCGGCCGGACCCGCCTACACCGCTCGGGTGATGAAGATTTTCGACAAGCGCAAGGAAGCCGTTCTAGGCGTCCTCCGCGTCGCCCATGATGGAACCTTGCGGATCGAGCCAGTCGAGCGCCGCCAGCCGGAACTGATCGTCGAACCGGAATTCCGCAACGGCGCGGAAGCCGGCGATCTGGTGGAGGTGGAGGCATCGCGCGCCGGGCGCTACGGCCTGCCGCGGGCGAAAGTCTTGTCGGTGGTGGGATCGCTTACAAGCGAAAAGGCGGTGTCGATGATCGCCATCCACGCGCACGAAATCCCACATATGTTTTCCGACCGGGCGATCGAGGAGGCCGCGTCCGCCAATCCGCCCGGCCTTGCCGGCCGCGAGGACTGGCGATCGCTGTCTCTGATTACCATCGATCCGGCCGACGCCAAGGACCATGATGATGCAGTCCATGCCGAACCGGATCCCGATGAAAGCAATTTGGGCGGCTGCATCGTTACTGTCGCCATCGCTGACGTTGCCGCCTATGTGCGGCCCGGCTCGGCGCTCGACCAGGAAGCGCTGAAGCGCGGCAACTCCGTTTATTTTCCGGATCGCGTCGTGCCGATGCTGCCGGAGCGCATTTCAAACGACCTATGCTCGCTGAAGGAGAATGTCGACCGCCCGGCATTGGCAGTGCGGATGACATTTTCCGCGCAAGGACGCAAAATCCGCCACGGTTTCCATCGGGTGATGATGCGCTCGGCCGCTCGCCTGGCCTATCCGCAGGCCCAGGCAGCCATCGATGGCTACCTGGATGACGCAACGCGGCCAATTCTGGACAGCGTACTGAAGCCGCTTTGGGCAGCCTACGAGATACTGAAACGCGGCCGTTCGGCGCGCGAACCGCTGGAACTCGACCTGCCGGAACGGAAAATCCTGCTCAAGCCGGATGGAACGGTCGACCGTATCGTCGTGCCCGACCGCCTCGACGCGCACCGGCTCATCGAGGAATTCATGATCCAGGCCAATGTCTCGGCCGCTGAAACGCTCGAAGCGAAACGCCAGAAGCTGGTCTATCGCATCCACGATGCTCCCTCGCTCGCCAAGCAGGAATCGCTGCGCGAATTCCTGGCGACGCTCGGGCTGTCGCTCGCCCGCGGCGCACAGATGCGGCCGGGCCAGTTCAATTCGATCCTGGCGCGCGTGGAGGACACCGATCAGGAAACGCTTGTCAATGAAGTAGTGCTTCGCTCGCAAAGCCAGGCGGAATACTCGCCGGAAAATATCGGCCATTTCGGCTTGAACCTGCAGCGCTATGCGCACTTCACGTCGCCGATCCGGCGCTATTCGGACCTGATCGTGCATCGCGCCCTTATCTCTTCGCTGGGCCTTGGCGGGGACGGCCTGACGCGAAACGAGGAGGAAAGGCTGGAGGAAATTTCGGCGCTGATCTCTGCGTCCGAACGTCGCGCCATGGCTGCCGAACGAGACACGATAGACCGGCTTATCGCGGCCTATCTTGCTGAACGCGTTGAAGAAACCTTTGACGCCCGCATCTCCGGGGTCACCAAGGCGGGATTGTTCGTCAAGTTACCGCAATATGGAGCGGACGGTTTCATACCGGTGTCATCCCTTGATGGCGATTATTATATCTACGACAAATCCGCACGCGCGCTGTTCGGAGAGCGCACGGCCAAGGGCTATCAGCTTGCAGATCGCGTTGAAGTTCGCCTGATCGAGGTCGCACCGCTGGCTGGCGCCATGCGGTTCGAAATGTTGAGCGACCCGCGACCCCTGCCGGGCTCCAAACGGTCGTTCCACAAGGCCAAAGGCCAAAGATCGAGGGTTCGCGCATCCCAACCGCGTCAACGCGCCCGCAGCAGGAGACGATGATGGAAGAGCACGCTTTCGGCGGACAGCAGCAGATCGGACGACCGGCGCGCCCCTTGATGAACGCGATGGCGCGCGGTCTCCGCGGCCGCTGCCCGCACTGCGGCGAAGGCAGGCTCTTCGCCGCGTATTTGAGCACGGCCGATCGGTGCGGCCGCTGCGGCGAGGAATTGCACCATCATCGCGCAGACGATCTGCCGGCCTATCTGGTGGTGGTGATCGTCGGCCACATCATCGTGGGCGCATTCATGAGCGTAGAAGCGACGAGCACGCTCTCCACCTGGCAGCATCTCGCGATCTGGGCACCGCTTACGATAGGACTAGCACTTGCGCTGCTGCAGCCGGTCAAGGGAGCAGTCATCGGGCTGCAATGGGCGCTGCATATGCATGGCTTTGGCGGAGACGAAGAATTGATCGAAGTGCATCCGGAAGTCTAGGGTGCGCTGGGATTCAGGTCAGGCCGAGCCGAAAATGGCGGTTTTCGAGAACCGGCACGCAGCGTACGTCGGGTACGTGAGTACCGGAAGCGCAGAAGACCGCCATTTGCGGGCCGGCATCACCTGAATATCAACGCACCTACGGTGGCAAGGGATGAACGGATGGAAGGCATGACCCGAGCGCAGGTCGACAAGGCGGAATCGAAGGACTTCGCCCTCGGTGGCCAGACGATGCGGCCGCGCGATGCCGCGACCCTGATCCTGCTCGACCGGGTGGGAGGCGATTTTCACGTTCTGATGGGACGGCGCCATGCCCGCCATGCGTTCATGCCCGGCAAATTCGTATTTCCCGGCGGCCGCACCGATCCGGCCGACAGCCGCATTCCGGTGATCGAGGGCCTGCACCCCGATGAAGAAGCCAAGCTGATCGGGACCGGCGCGAAGGCCACGCGGGCGCGGGCTCGCGCAATCGCATTATCGGCAGTTCGAGAGACCTATGAGGAAGCGGGCCTGCTTATTGGCCGCAAGACCTCCTTTGCGACCAGCAGGGCCGGCTGGCAGGGGTTTGTCGAGCATGGCGTTCATCCGTCGCTCGAATCACTGCGCTTCATCGCCCGTGCGATCACGCCGCCCGGCCGCGTGCGGCGCTTCGATACCCGCTTTCTCGCGGCGTGGCGAGGCGATGTCGCCCTCACTCTTGAAGCCGGCGGCCCGACCAACGAGCTTGAGGAACTTGTCTGGCTGCCGATAGCCAAGGCCAAGCAGGCCGACATACCCGTCATCACAAGGACGGTGCTCGTAGACCTGGAAAGGCGGCTTGAACGCGATCCGCTGCTGAGGCCCGGCGGCGACGTCCCGTTCTACCGCATGATGCGCAACCGTTTCCTCCGTTCCCTTCTCTAGAGCAAGATGAACGGCAGTCTTGCTCCCGACGAGCGCGCGCCGGATGAGATGCGCTGGCTATCGATCGCCGCCGCGATCGCCTCGATAAGCGTGGTCGGCATTGCGATAGGGCTGGGCGTGCCGCTGCTCAGCGTCATTCTGGAGTCGCGGGGCCATTCCGCCTCGATGATTGGGCTGAACACAGCCGTCGCCGGGCTCGCTTCGATTGCGGCGGCCCCGCTGGCGACGCCGCTTGCGCTGCGATGCGGAGTGGTCCCCACGATGCTCCTGATGATTGTCGGCGGTGCACTGGCTTTTGTCGGCTTCTATTTCGCGCCCTCCTTCTGGATGTGGTTTCCGCTGCGCGTGGTGCTGCATGTTGCGCTGACGGTGCTCTTCATCCTATCCGAATTCTGGATCAGCGTGTCCGCGCCGCCGCATCGGCGCGGCTTCGTGCTCGGCGTCTACGCCACCGTGCTGTCGCTAGGCTTTGCCTTCGGGCCATGGCTGTTTGCACAAATGGGCAGCGCCGGCTTCTTGCCGTTCGGCGTCGCGTTCACACTGGTGATTCTGGCGGCACTGCCTGTGCTCGCCGCCTGGAAGGAGAGCCCGGCAATCCACGAAGGAGGAGACGAGCCCCGCAATTTCATCAGCTACATCTGGCTCGTACCGACCGCCACTGCGGCGGTTCTGGTGTTCGGTGCCGTCGAGACTGGCGGCTTTGCGCTGTTCCCGGTCTATGGCAACCGGATCGGATACAGCGAAGCGGATGCCGCCCTGCTGCTTACCATGATCGGCCTCGGCAACGTCATCCTGCAAATTCCGCTCGGCATCATCAGCGACAAAATACGCGACAGGCGGGTGCTGCTGGCCGCATGTTCCGGCATCGGCCTCCTTGGCATGGTCGCCCTCCCCTTCCTGGCGGACAACTGGCATCTGACCGCCGCCATGCTTTTTGTTTGGGGCGGTGTGGTGGCAGGGCTTTACACGATCGGACTCGCCCATCTCGGATCAAGGCTGACGGGCAAGGAACTCGCGTCGGCGAACGCTGCCTTCGTGTTCTGCTATGGATTCGGAATGCTGCTCGGCCCACAGGCGATCGGCGTCGGCATGGACCTCTTCGGTCCAGCCGGCTTCAGCTATGCGTTGGCGCTCTTCTTCATCGCCTATCTCGCTCTCGTGCTGCGCCGCATGGCCGCGGAGCGGTCTCGGGCTTGACTTTCTGCGCACGATCTTTATGTGTCGCGCCAAGTTTTCCGCGCCCGGGCGTTCAACCCGCGAGAGAGCGGGTTCCAATTCCACCGAACATGACGGACGAAGACAATGGCCAAAGCCGCAAACATCAAGATCAAGCTTCTGTCGACCGCCGACACCGGTTTCTTCTACGTGACGAGCAAAAACAGCCGCACCAAAACTGAGAAGCTGTCGTTCCGCAAATACGACCCGGTTGCGAAAAAGCATGTCGAGTTCAAGGAAACCAAGATCAAGTAGAGAGACCGGATTTCCGAAATACCGGCGCCGCCTTCGAGGCGGCGTTTTTGTTGCGTGCACAGCGCTTTCGAGCGGTATCCTCATCCTCTAGGGGCGTCGGACCCGAAAGTGGGAAACGGCGGTTTCGGGTTCCGGTAAATCCGTATGCTCCAACGAAGAGATGCCGGTATCGAACACCGATTTCATCGGTGCGTCCGACTGTTCCAGCCGAGAAACTGATCAGGGGCCGGTCGGTTCTGGCAGCGGTACGAGGAGGCCACTATGTGCCAGCGCCGGCCGGCCGACCCCACGGACCCAGGAGATGCGGCGGACCTGAGCATCATGGGGTATTGCGTAGATGGCGGCGACTGAAGCCGCCGATCGTGGCCCATCCTGCTTTCTTGCTGTAACATTCGCGCAAGAACGCTTGAAAATCAATACCTTCTTAACCAACACCGCTAATGATCAGATCAAGGTAAATATTCAAGGCAGCGCTACATCAGGCGTCGCCCAAATAGGACTTGATCGTTTCGATAAAGCGGGGAACGGAAATCGGCTTGGATATGTAAGCCTCGCAACCGCCCTGGCGGATGCGTTCCTCATCGCCCTTCATGGCGAAGGCGGTTACGGCAATCACCGGAATCACGTGAAGATCGTCGTCCTCCTTCAGCCACTTTGTGACTTCCAGTCCCGACACTTCCGGCAATTGGATATCCATCAGGATGAGATCGGGACGATGCGCCCGCGCGAGATCCAGAACATCAAGGCCATTCCTTGTCCGCACGGTCTCGTATCCGCTGGCTTCGATAAGATCGCGAAAGAGCTTCATGTTGAGCTCGTTGTCTTCGACGATCATAACTTTCTTGGGCATCACCGATCACCGCCTCAGAGCATGATGACTTTTTCGTTGAATCGCCATCTCGGGATCATGCTTTAGCATGACGATTGAACGGTCGCCATGCGCACCCTGGAGCGCGAATCCCGCCGCAGACGATAAAAACAGATGATTGCCAAAGCCGAGATCGAGTCTTGCATTTTGGTGGCCATTGGCTAGTCAACGCGATGATCCCCGCGTCGAGCCGAGAAGAATCGCCATGAAAAACAAACCAATCTTGCGTACAGATGCTGAAGCGATTGCGATCGCGGCACTTGGCTTCATCGCCTCGGACGCAGAACTGTTGCCGCGTTTCCTGGCGATCACCGGCGTCGAGGTGTCGTCGCTTCGCAGGGCGGCACGCGAGCCCGGGTTTCTGGCGGGCGTGCTGCAATTCATTCTCGCGCATGAACCGACGCTCATCCGCTTCGCCGAGACTTCGAACATGCCGGCGAGCGCCGTCGCGCAGGCGCAGCGCGCACTGCCGCTGGGCGACGACCGCTACGATTTGTCAACGTGACCCAAGGGCCATTTTTCTCCTGAGCGCACGACGGATCGCGGATCGCTTGCAGGCCGGCATCACCTGAATACCAACACGCATTAGAGCGGCGGACCCTAAACCGGTGCCCACTTTCGGGCTCTAACGGCAACGCCTCCTTCACCAGCCTCAAGCACTCCCACCCCTGCCCCAGCGCCGGGCAGGCGGCTGCGAATTCGGATTGGGGGGTATTCCGCCGCGCCGCCTGGTCAGTACAAAGCCGATGAAGCCGATCGCTGTGAGCACGAACCCCGCCGGCTGGATGCGCGCGTCGCTCGCTTTTTCTGTCCGCAGTATCAAGTTCGCAGCCCTCACGGTGACGCCCTCGGCGTCGCCCGGCCCAAGCGTGAATCGGTAATTCCCGTCGTCGACCTCACCGATCACGCCGGCGGTGTCGCTGTACACTTTTTCCTGCTCCTGCGGGCTTGCCTCTCGCGCGGCGCCTTCATCGAAGGTGAGCGTTTCGGCAAGCACTGTGCGGCTGTCATGATCGGCAGTAAGTGTGAGCACGGCGCTGTCGCTGGCGCGATTTGGCTGCCCCGTTGCCGACATTTCAACCAACACGCGAACTGGTGCATCGCCGCGCTTCAGCGAGACGACGACCGGCTGGTAGCCGCTCGCATTGTCGTAGAGCTGCCATTTCCCGAGGTCGCGTACCGCCAAACTATCGACGGCGAATGGATAGCCGAAACCAAGCGCCAGACCGGCAAGCAGGACAAGAAGGAAGAAAATACGCATCAGAAGAACCACCCGATGTTCGCGACCTGATCGGCCCGGTTCCGCCCACTGTCCGCTAGAGCGGCGGACGCACGCCGCTGCTACTCTATCTCTTTGTTTGAGCATCGGATTTTTCCCGAAACCGGTTCCCACTTTCGGGTCCGATGCTCTAGAGCGGTGGACGCACCGATAGATTCCGTGCTGCCGCTCTATCTCTATGTTTGAGCATCGGATTTTCCCCGAAACCGGTTCCCACTTTCGGGTCCGATGCTCTATGCTTTGCGCTCCCAGCGCTTGTCCGTCGTCTGCTGCCAATAGGTTACCGCGTTGCCCATGGCCTTCAGGGTCTTCCAATGGCGGCGCGCGGTCTCCAGTTGAGCCGCATCATGCCCGTCGAACATGAAGACTGCGCGTGCGTAGGTCGAGATGTCCGGCGGCTCGGCGCCGTCGACAAGAAAACGGATGTCGGCGGCATTCGGATTACCGGCGGCGGTCGTGAGCACTACCGGCTGGTCTGCCGGCCACGCTTCGCGGTCGGTCGCATGAGCAAGAAACGAATCATCGCGGAAGGTCCAAAGTTGCGCATCAAGCGAGTCGCGCCGTTCTTCCGTCCCCGTCTGAACAACCGCCCGCCATCCGCGTTGCAGGCTGCGCTCCAATAGACCAGGCAGCGCTTCCTCGAGTGTCGATTCGGTCAGATGATAGAACAGGACTTCGGCCATCGACTTTCCTTCAATCCTTCAATTCGGTAAGTCCCTCACGCCTCGTAGTGGTCGCGCACCAGGCGGTCGAGCAGGCGCACGCCGAAACCCGACCCCCATGACTGGTTGATTTCGTTTGCCGGAGAACCCATGGCGGTGCCTGCGATGTCGAGATGCGCCCAAGGTGTCTCCTTGACGAAACGCTTCAGGAACTGCGCAGCCGTGATCGACCCGCCGTAGCGGCCGCCGATGTTTTTCATGTCCGCGTTCTTGGAGTCGATGAGCTTGTCGTAGTCGGCGCCGAGAGGCATACGCCACAGTTTCTCTTGCGTTGCGAGCCCCGCAGCGGTGAGCCGCTCCGACAGTTCGTCATTGTTGGAGAAGAGGCCGGCATAGTATTGGCCGAGGGCGACCATGATCGCGCCGGTCAGCGTCGCCAGATTGACCATGAACTTCGGCCCGAAGCGCTCATTGCAGTACCACAGCGCGTCGCACAGCACGAGGCGACCCTCGGCATCCGTGTTCAGCACCTCAATGGTCTGCCCCGACATCGACTTCACGATATCGCCGGGCCGCTGCGCATTGCCGTCGACACTGTTTTCAACGCATCCGATGATGCCGACAGCATTGACCCTGGCCTTGCGGGCGGCCAGCACGTGCATCAGACCGACAACGGCCGCCGCCCCTCCCATATCGCCCTTCATGTCTTCCATCCCGGCCGCGGGTTTCATAGAATTGCCGCCGGTATCGAAGACGACCCCCTTGCCAATGAAGGCGACCGGCTTCTCCCTCGCCTTGCCCCCTTCCCACGACATGATGACGAGACGTGGCGGCCGGGCGGAACCCTGCGCGACCCCCAGCAGGGCTCCCATGCCCAGCTTTCTCATTTCCCTCTCGGTCAGTATCTCGACCTTTACCCCCAGGCTTTCGAGGCCCCTGGCCTGCGCCGCGAACTCCACCGGACCAAGCATGTTGGCCGGCTCGTTAACGAGGTCACGCGCAAGTGTCACGCCGTCAACCACGCTCTGCGCGTTAGCGAACTCCCTTTTGGCTACACTTGGCTGCCGGCACAGGATGGTGAACTTCGCCGGTTTTGCGTCCGGCTTGCCGTCACCATTGTTCTTGTCCTGCCTGGTCTTGTATTTGTCGAAGGAGTAGGCGCGCAACAGGATTCCGGCGGCGAAATTTGCCGCATCCGCACCGGTGACCTCGACACCCGCGACATCAAAGACGACGGTGACTTCGGCCGGCTTGCGAATCTGGCCGAATACGGCGCCGCCGAGCTTGAGCCAGGCGTATTCGTCGATTGCCGCCGTCTTCCCGACGCCGATCGCCACGAGCCTGTCGAAGGGGGTGCCCTCCGGCGCTATCAGCTCGATGGATGTGCCCGATTTGCCTGTAAATTCGGTGATTTGGCGCGCCCGTTCCAGCACGTGCGCGGGATCGCAGGCCTTTCCAGCCTCGCTTAGCCCGCCTTCTTCCGCGGACAAAACCACGACGTTTCCCTTTTTCGGCGTGGCGATCCTGGCAAAACTGATCGTTGGTCTGGCGGTCATTGAATGTCCTGTCGGGAGAGCGCTCGTCACGGCGCGATCTTGATGGTTTTTAGGCTATAGCAAGGCTTTCGCGCCAAGGCGAATTGAGCGCGGCATGGAGCGTTTGTGCAGAGGACTGTGCGCTTTGTGACACTCCAGGCAACCAAAGGCGCAACAACGCTGTACGTGGCTTGCGGTCGTGAACGGCAACGGAGTATTAACTTCGTTCGTTGGGCATTTCTTAGCCGATCATGGCCAAGAGTTTGCCGGCTCTTACGGTCCGCTGCCGCTGGAGCATGTTCGTGAACCCTGTTGTCGGCCGTTTGCGGAGCCGATAGCGGTCTGGCGGGGCATGGTGCGCCTGACTGCATGTGATAACGGACGCTGCTATATGAAAGTGGTCGAACGCTACATTCTCGGAAGGGCGTTCGGAGTTTTCGTCGCGGCGACGTTCTGGACTCTGGCCATCGTATGGACGACGCAGGTGCTCGCCCACATCGATTTCGTGACCACCAGCGGCCAGTCAGCGCTTGCATTCTTCAATCTCGCGACGCTCGTGCTGCCGTCCGTCGTCCCGCTGGTAGTGCCTTTCACAATAGCGATCGCGGTCGCCCAAACCCTGTCGATGATGAATTCGGACTCTGAACTGGTCGTCATCAATGCGGCCGGGAGTTCACGCCTGATAGTCATCCGGCCGATCCTGCTGTTGGCGGCTGGCGCCAGTATCCTGACTTTTGCCGTCGACAACGGTCTCGACCCTTATGCGCGCCAACGGGTGCGCGTGTTGCTCTCGACCGCGCGTGCCGACCTCCTTTCAACTGTCGTGCAGGAGGGTAGTTTTCGCAAGATCGACGACGGGCTGTTTATACAGATAGGGGAGCGGCTGCCCGATGGGCGAACTCGGGGGCATTTTCGTAGCTGATTCACGTACAAAGAACGTTGACCTCATTTATTACGCAAAAAACGGCGACATTGTTGGTCACGATGGAAAGAACGTTCTGTTGATGAGCGACGGCGTTGTTCACCGCAAGGCCGTCGGCGCCGAAGTTTCGATTATCCGCTTTGCTTCTTACGCTTTCGATATGTCGGCATTGACGGCCGGAGCCTCCGAAGTCCACATGTTTCCAAAGGACAGGACACTGGAATACCTGATCGATCCAGACCCGAACGATCCCATCTACAATCGCAAGCCCCAGCAGTTTCGGGCCGAGCTGCATCGGCGTCTCGCCGAATGGACCTATTCGATAGTGTTCGCACTGATCGCGCTTGCGGTTGCCGGCGATGCGCGCTCTCATCGCGAAGCCAGCATCCATCCCTTGGTCACGGCCTTGACGATCGCACTTGCCGTGCGCTGGCTCGGTTTTTTCGTGGCAAACCAGACCCAGACTGTTCCAGCTTATGCCATCGGCGTCTACGGAATTCCCATCGGCTTCTCAGCAATCGCCGTATGGTTTATCTACACGCATCGCACAATGGAACTGCCATTCGCCTGGGCCGAGGGCATTGCGGCAATCTTCCGCAGGATGGGCGACCGCGTCATTCTCCTTCGTCACCGGCTCATGGGACACAAGGCTCAATCCACGCGAGGGCCTGCCTGATGGGTTGGACACTCGGACGCTATTTCTTCTTCCGGTACCTGGTCATTGTCTCCTGGTTTTTTGCCGGAATTTTCGCGCTGGTCTTCATTATCGATTTCACCGAATTCTCGCGCAGCGCGGGCGGGCTGCCAGGCTTTACCGTCCGCACCGGGCTTTTGGTTTCGGCACTCAGGATTCCGATGATAATGCAGCAGGTCGTGCCATTCATCGGCCTGTTCGCCGCGATGGCAACGCTGGTTTCGCTCAATCGCAGGTATGAACTCGTTATCGCGCGAGCGGCCGGCATATCGGCGTGGCAGTTCCTGCTACCACCTTGCGCCGGGGCACTGCTCTTCGGAATCGCCACCGTGACGATGCTCAATCCCGTTGCCGCGTACGGACTGTCCCGCGCGGAGGCCATCGAAACATCGCTGCGCTCGGGCCAGTCGAACACCGTCTCGGCCTTCGACGCACCGTGGATACATCAGAAGACGGACGAGGGCGATACGATCATCGGCGCCCGGGCGATCCTCAATCAGGGGCTGGAGCTCGCCAACGCAGTATTCTTCCAGTTTAACGACGAGGGCGAGATCATCCGCCGGATTGATGCGAAAAGCGCATTTCTCCGCGCCGGCTATTGGGAGCTGAGCGGTGTCGAGCAATTCCGCGACGGCACCCTTCGGACTGCCATTGGGACCACCCGAATCAAGACCCATCTCAGGCCGGAGATTGTCCAGGAGCGGCTCGCCCGACCGGAGACGATCCCCTTTTTCCAGCTTCCAGGCAAGATCGATGTCGCACGCTCCTTCGGCCTGAGAGCAAACGCATTTGCCATGCAGTTCCATTCACTTGTTGCCCTCCCCCCGCTGCTGGTCGCCATGACGCTGATCGCGGCTACGGTATCGATGAGATTTGCACGCATGGGACAGTCGGCGACCATGATTCTGGGTGGTATCGTCGCCGGGTTTCTGCTTTATGTCGTAACGGTTCTTGTTAAAGCGTTTGGAACGGCGGGATTCGTGCCACCGGCTATTGCGGCTTGGTTCCCGGTAGCGGTGGCAACGTTCTTCGGGGTAACATTCCTGCTCCACAAGGAGGACGGTTAGTGGCAGTGGCGAAAGCCAAGTTTCGTTCGTCGGCCTGTCTGGCGCGCCTGTCTGGTGCGACGGCGCTGGCGTGCGTTCTGGCCTGCACGTTCGCGCCCGCACCTGCCTTCTCCCAGGGCGTGGAACTCGCGGCGCCCGAAATCAAGGAAAATTCCCAGATGCTGCTCGAGGCGGACACGCTTGTGTACGACCACGACGCCAGTACCGTGACGGCCGCCGGCGGCGTCCAGATTGACTACGGCGGCAACCGTCTGGTTGCACAGCGCGTAACATATGACCGCAAATCCGGCCGCCTCATCGCCAACGGGCAGGTCGCGGTCGTCGACAGCACGGGGACCCGAATGTTCTCCGACGAGATCGACATCACCGACGATTTCGCTGACGGTTTCGTCAACGCCCTGCGTATCGAGACAGTCGACAAGACGTACTTCGCAGCCGAAAGCGCCGAGCGCCAGCGCGGCGTCATCACCACCTTCAACAACGGTGTCTACACGGCCTGCGCACCGTGCGAGAAACAGCCTGGCAGGGCGCCGATCTGGCGAATCAAGGCGCAGAAGATCATCTGGAACGGCGAAGCAAAGACAGTCCGCTTCGAGCGGTCGCGGTTTGAAATGTTCGGCCGGCCGCTCATGTATTTGCCTGTCCTCGAAGTCGCCGATCCGACTGTCAAGCGCAAGACAGGCTTCCTGATACCTGGCATCGGCTACAAATCGGAGCTGGGCGTCGGCTTCAACATTCCCTTCTATATTGCCCTGGCGCCGACCTACGATCTGACGGTGTCGGGCCGCTACTACACCAAGCAAGGCTTTTTCGGCATGGCCGAATGGCGCCAGCGCTTCAACAATGGGCAGTACAACCTGAGGATGGCCGGCATCCACCAGGACGACCCCGGCGCATTCCCCTTTGGCACCGAGAACGGCGGCACCGAAGCCAACCCGAACCAGAATCGCGCGATGATCGGCAGCAAAGGCGACTTCGTCATCAATCCGCGCTGGGCCTTCGGCTGGGACGCCATGGCGCAGACCGACAAGAATTTCTCATACACTTACGCCATTCCTGGTTTCAGCAGCTATGTGCAGCGGTCGCAACTCTATCTCGTCGGGTTGAACGACCGGAACTATTTCGACGTCAGGGCCATGCGCTTCCAGGTGCAGGAAAACCTTCCCGACGAGGCGACAAGGGCCCGCAACGAAGAGCAGCCTTGGGTTCTGCCGACATTTGACTATGCCTACACTTCGGACGAGCCGGTCCTCGGCGGCGAACTCAACTTTGATGTCAATTCGCGCGTAATCAGCCGCTCGCGTCTGGACGATGCATTGGTCGTCCCGGTCGTCCGGGGTCCGGAAGGCACTGACAGCCGCCTGACGGCGCAAGCCGAGTGGAAGAAATCGATCGTGACCGACGGCGGTTTTGTCATAACGCCTATGTTCGACGTGCGCGGTGATGCCACACACGAAGATCTCTCATCGGCCTCGCTCGACGCCATCAATACGATGGCCGGGGACCTGAACGGCCTCGCCTACAGTCCTGAAGGCACAACATACAGCGGCGTGGTTGCCGACATCCGGTCCTCCTACAATCGCTTTATGGCGAGCGCGGGCCTCGAACTGCGCTGGCCTGTGCTGTTTTCTTCGATCGGTTCCAGCCACGTGCTCGAGCCGATGGCCCAGGTGTTCGCGCGGCCCGACGAGCGGTTCGCCGGATCCTTGGGCATGCTGAACGAAGATGCGCAGAGTTTCGTGTTCGATGCGACGACCCTCTTCGAACGTGACAAGTTTTCCGGCTACGATCGGATCGAAGGTGGAACCCGCGCCAATATCGGCCTGCGCTATTCGGGAAGCTTCAATAGCGGATGGGCAACGAACGCCCTCTTCGGCCAGTCCTATCAGCTTGCCGGCGAGAATTCCTTCGCTTCGCCCGATCTTGTCAATGCGGGCGCCTTTTCCGGTCTTGAGACCGACACCTCCGACTTCGTTGGACTTGCGGGCTTCATAAGCCCCATCGGAGTGTCCGGTTCCGTTGGCACCCGGCTTGATGAACAGACGCTGGAATTGCGGCGCACTGAACTGAAGGCCGGCTATTCGACAATCCCCGTCACCGTGACCGCCAAATACACCTTTATCCAGGCGCAGCCGCTCTATGGGTTCCCCGACGACCGCACCGAACTCACATTCGCGACCTCGGCGCCGGTCCGCGAAAACTGGCGGGTCTTTGGATCCGGCACCTACGATTTCGAATCATCAACGCTGGTTCGCGACGCGGTCGGCTTTTCTTATGGCGACGAGTGCTTTTCGTATGCGATGACTTTCTCGGAAACCCGCGACCGAATTACCCAGGACACGTCGCAGAGCATCGGGTTCAACCTTTCGTTCCGCACGATCGGCGATTTCGGCACCAACACGAGTATGTTCAGCACGCAGTAGCGCGCGTCCGAGGTCATCGTTTCGCCGCATAGGCGTAGCATGCAACGTCATTCCCGCGACATTGCGAGATCAGGGTTGATTAGGATGAAACGGGTCAGGCAGTTTCTTATTCCGGCGGGCTTCGCGCTGGCCGTCTTGGCGACGGCGTTGCCGGCGTTCGTGCCGGTTCCGGCTGCAGCTAGCGAAATCAAGTATGTCGTCAACAACGCTCCGATCACCAGTTACGACATTCAGCGCCGTGCCGCTTTCATACGCCTGCAACACGGCAAAGGCAGCGCCGCGGACGAGATGATTGATCAGACGCTCCGCCTGGCGGAAGCCAAGCGCCTCAACATTCGCATTACCGACCAGCAGGTGGACGAGGCATACGAGCGCTTTGCCAAGAACAACAAGATGCCGCTCTCGCAGCTCGACGGCGTCCTCACCCAAACCGGCGTGACCAAACAGCATTTCAAGGACTTCATCCGCGCCCAGATGAGTTGGAGCCAGGCGCTGAGCATGCGCGCGCGCTCGGGCGGGCGGCTCACCGAGCAGGAAGCTGTCAGGAAGATGCTTGAGAAGGGCGGCGCCAAACCTTCGGCGACCGAATACATGCTTCAGCAGGTGATCTTCGTGGTGCCCGCCAGCGAGCGCGGTTCGCTCGGCAAGAGAAAGCGTGAGGCGGAAGCAATGCGGGCGCGTTTCAAGACCTGCGACACGACCCGTCAGTTCGCCAAGGGGCTCATCGACGTGACCGTGCGCGACTTGGGCCGCGTGCTGGCACCGGAACTGCCTCCGGATTGGGCGGATTCGATCAAGAAAGCGAGCCCGGGCACAGCGACGGGCGTTCGTGAGACGCAACGCGGCCTCGAATTCATCGGCATTTGCAGCGCGCGAGAAGTTTCGGACGATCGCGTCGCGCAATTGGTGCTGAACGGTGAGAACGCCGGCGGTGATCAGAGCGCCGACGAAATCAGCAAGAAGTACACCGAAGAGTTGCGGCAAAAAGCCCGCATCATCGAGCGCTAAGGCATGGTACCGAAAAGCTGACAGCCTTTCGGACAAAATCATGCGCAGAATCAAGTTTTAGAGATGGCTATTCGATGAAAGGTCATCTCGTTCCAGGAGCCGCATCGGCGTTCCCGCCCCTCGCCTTGACGGCCGGTGACCCGTCGGGGGTCGGGCCTGAAATAGCAATTGCAGCATGGCGAATGCGCGATGCTGCGAATGTCCCTCCGTTCTACATCCTCTGCGACCCTGCCCTTCTTGCGGCGCGGGCAAGGGCGCTTGGCGTCGACGTCAAGATAAGGGAGGTCGCGCCGGGCGCCGCCTATGGAGCGTTTGCCGATGCGCTACCGGTGGTTCCCCTCGCGGCAGGTTTTACGGATTGTCTTGGGTATCCGGATGTTTCCAACGCTGCCGGCATCCTTGAATCCGTGGACCGCGCGGTCGCCTATGCGCTGGAGGGTGCGGCAAGTGCAGTCGTCACCAGCCCGATATCCAAGAAGCCGCTCTATGAAGCCGGGTTCAAGTTCCCCGGCCACACCGAATACCTCGCCCATCTCGCAGCCAAGCGAACCGGCAACCCGGCAACACCGGTGATGATGCTGGCGGGACCAGACCTGCGTACGGTGCCGGTGACGATCCATATCGCGCTTGCCGACGTGCCGGCAGCGCTGACGACAGATGCAATCGTCACCACGGCGCACATCGCGGCGACAGACCTTTCGACCCGTTTCGGCATCGCCCGGCCGCGCTTGGCGGTCGCCGGGCTTAACCCGCATGCCGGCGAAGGCGGCACCATGGGCCGCGAGGACGAGGAAATCGTGCGGCCGGCGGTGGAAACGCTCCGCGCGGAGGGCATCGATGCGTTCGGGCCGCGTGCCGCGGACACCATGTTCCATGCACGTGCGCGCGCCGGCTACGACGCGGCGATCTGCATGTATCATGATCAGGCTTTGATCCCGGCCAAGACGCTTGCCTTCGACGAAACCGTGAACGTGACGCTTGGCCTTCCTTTCGTGCGCACGTCGCCCGACCATGGGACGGCCTTCGACATCGCCGGCAGAGGTATCGCGCGCGCAAACAGCCTGATCGCCGCGCTGCGGCTTGCGCATCGGCTCGCCAGCCGGGCCGCGGCGGCGGCATGAGTGCCGATGGGCTGCCGCCGCTGCGCGAAATCATCCAGCGGCACGGCCTCGCGGCGAAGAAATCGCTCGGCCAGAACTTCCTGTTCGACCTCAACCTGACCGGCAAGATAGCCCGATCGGCTGGCGACCTTACAGGGCACACGATCATCGAAGTGGGGCCGGGGCCCGGCGGGCTCACTCGCGCGCTGCTGCTGCACGGCGCGCGAAAGGTCGTCGCGATCGAACGTGACGAACGCTGTCTCGGGGCGCTGGAAGAGATTTCGGCCCGCTATCCGGATCGTTTGGAAGTTATCCGCGGCGATGCGCTGAAAACCGATTTCGCGACGTTGGTGCCGGCCGGCCCGACGAAGATCGTTGCCAACCTTCCCTACAATGTCGGCACCGAACTGCTGGTCGGTTGGCTCACGCTTCCGCAATGGCCGCCTTTCTACGAGTCGCTGACGCTGATGTTTCAGCGTGAAGTCGCGGAGCGCATCGTCGCGCGCACCGGCACCGGCCCCTACGGAAGGCTGGCCATCCTGGCCGGATGGCGGACCGAAGCCAGGATCGCATTCGATGTGCCGCCGCAGGCCTTCACGCCGCCGCCGAAAGTCACATCATCGGTTGTGCATCTGGTGCCGCGCCAGGAGCCGCTGCCAGCCGATGTCCGAACGCTCGGCAAGGTGACCGAGGCTGCTTTCGGGCAGCGGCGCAAGATGCTGCGGCAGAGTCTGAAGAGCATAGGCGGCGAAAGACTGCTCGAAGCGACCGGTATCGATGGAACCCGGCGCGCCGAGACGCTGAGCGTTGAGGAATTCGTCCGGTTGGCGAATGCAATCTAGGGTGTGTTGAGATTCAGGTCAGGCCGAGCCGAAAATGGCGGTTTTCGAGAACCGGCACGCAGCGTACGTTTGGGTACGTGAGTACCGGAAGCGCAGAAGACCGCCGTTTGCAGGCCGGCATCACCTGAATATCAACACACCCTAATTGGATTCGCCGGCGCGAGACCTTCACGCACAGCGCTGAGATCAGTCTACCCTTTCGTCGAGCAGGCCCGACACGAAGTCGAACAAGCCCGGCCGGCGGTCGCGGCGCAGACGTTCCGAGGTCACGATGGCGCGCACCTCTTTGTAGGCCCGGTCCAGATCATCGTTGATGACGATGAAGTCATAGTCCCGCCAATGCTCGATTTCCAGCCGAGCGTTCGCCAGCCGGGTATCTATTGCCGCTTCCTGATCTTCGGCACGCCGTTTCAGTCGCGCCTTCAATTCCTTCATCGAAGGCGGCAAGATGAAGATCGAAACGATGTCCGCGCGCATCTTGTCCTTGAGCTGCAAGGCTCCTTGCCAATCGATGTCGAAAAGCATGTCCCGGCCTTCAGCCATCGCCGCTTCGACCGGCTCGCGTGGCGTGGCATAGAGATTGCCGTGCACCTCCGCCCATTCGAGGAGCGCATCGGAATCGCGCAGGCGTTCGAATTCGCGCTCCGAGACAAAGCGGTAGTGCACGCCATCGATCTCGCTGCCGCGCCGCGGGCGGGTTGTCACGCTCACCGACAGGTTGAGCGCTGGATCGTTCTCCAGCAGGGTCCGCGCGATTGTGGATTTGCCGGCGCCGGACGGTGACGACAACACAAGCATCAGGCCGCGGCGGTGGATGGCGGCGGATGCGTTCTGCGCTGTCATGGCCTACTCCAAATTCTGAACCTGTTCGCGAAACTGGTCGACGACAGCCTTCAGTTCCAGTCCGGTGCCCGATACGGCGGCTGCGTTAGACTTGGAGCACAGCGTATTTGATTCGCGGTTGAATTCCTGCGCCAGAAAATCGAGCTTGCGCCCGATTGGGCCGCCGACGGCAATGAGATTGCGCGCCGACGCCACGTGGGTCTTCAGCCGGTCGATCTCTTCGCGAATATCCGCCTTGGTGGCAAGGAATGCCGCCTCCATGTGCAGCCGTTGCTCGTCGAGATTGGCGCTGGCGTCCATCAGGAGCCGGACCTGCTCGGCGATGCGCTCGCGGATCGCCGCCGGCTCGCGCGAAGGATCCGTTTCCGCTCGGCGCGTCAATTGTTCGATCGCGTCGAGATGGGCCAAAAGCAGGGTGCCGAGCGCGCTTCCCTCGGCCAGGCGAGCCTCCTCCAGCCCCGAGATGGCCGTATCGAGTGCAGCCAGGATCGCGGCGTCGGTTGCCGCGCGCGTCTCCTCATCCTCGATCGCATCCGGCATTTCGAGTACGCCGCGCAAGGCGAGAAGGCCATCGGCGGTGGCTGGTCCAACTCCGAATTGCTCCTCGAGGCGCCTTGCGAGGCCCGCCAGTTCCTTCAAGAATGCCTCGTTGACGACTGGTTGCACCAGCAGGCCGGCCTTGATGATGGAGAGCGACGCCAGGACGTTGCCGCGCGAAAATCGCTTCTGGATAGCCTGCCGGGCGGGCGCCTCGACCCGCTCGAAACCCGGCGGCAGCCGCAGCCGCGCCTCAAGGCTCTTTCCGTTGACTGATTTCACTTCCCAGGCAATCACTGCGCCGTTCTGGTCAGCGACCGAACGCGCAAAGCCAGTCATGCTTTGCAAAGCCATATCCTTGTGTTGCCCCGCTCTCGTTCACGACGCCCTTCACTGAGCGGTCGCCGGCTCCCCGCTGTCGCTCGCGCCAGACGTCGCGCCGGCCTTGGCGGCTTCTTCCGCCTCCTTCTTCTGGAAGGCGCGATAACGCGCCACGTTCTCGTTGTGCTCTTCCAGGGTCGCCGCGAAGACATGCCCGCCGGTTCCGTCAGCGACGAAATAGAGATCGTTGGTCTCCGACGGATTGGCAACTGCTTCGAGCGCGGCGCGACCAGGGTTTGCAATCGGCGTCGGCGGCAGCCCATCGATCAGGTAGGTGTTGTAAGGGGTCGGCGTGTCGATATCCGACTGCAGGATCGGACGGTCGGACGGTTTGCCTTTGCCGCCGAACAGGCCGTAGATGATGGTCGGGTCGGATTGCAATCGCATGCCTTTATTCAGCCGGTTGATGAACACCGATGCTACAAGCGTCCGCTCGTCGTCGCGGCCGGTTTCCTTCTCCACGATCGATGCCAGTGTGACGAACTCGTCTATGCTGGCGAGAGGCAATCCTTCTGCACGCCCCTGCCACACATTCTCCACCAACCTCTTCTGGTCCGCCAGCATCCTGTCAATTACCTGCTGTCGCGGCGTCCCGCGCTGAAAGCGTTGCGTGTCGGCGGCAAGCGAGCCCTCCGGCGGCATCGCCGCCGGCATGTCGCCGCTCAGTGCCTCGTTTTCCGCGACGCGTTGCCATGCCTGCGCTACCGTCAACCCTTCGGGAACCGTGAGCGAATAAAGGATCGACTTCCCGCCGGTCAGAATATCCATGATATCGTGCATGGAAGCAGCGGGGGCGATCTCGTATTCGCCAGCCTTAAGCGAGCTATCGTTGCCGTAGGCCTTCACCGCGACCTGGAACACGCGGGCATCGCTGATCAACCCGCGCCTTTCAAGCTGGTCTGCGATGTCGGCCATCCCGGTGTTGGGTTTCACCAGGAAGGCAGAAGTCTTCGTTGAGGGGCCGGGAGCCTCGAAGGCTCGCTTGCCCACATAGACGGCGACAAGCGCGGCGAGCGTCAACAGAACGATCCCCGACATCAGGAAATTGAGGAAAATCACGAACTGGTTCCGCGACTGGCCCGAGCGCCTGACCGACCGCGGCGGAGTGGTTCCTGTCTCGGGGCGCAGCGCTTCGCTCGCCGATTTGGGAACAATCGGCCTTGGCGATGCCGCACGTTGACCGAACTCGCCCTGGTCCGCCGGATTGGTATTCATTTGCTTGGCACCACTGCTTGATTCTCCCGCGCAGAGACTGGGGTGTACTCACTCGAACGTACGCTGCGTGCCGGTTCTCGAAAACCGCCATTTTCGATTCGGCCTGAGCTGGATCCCGACACACCCTAGTACGGAATATGGCAAAATTCGCGGCAAATGCTCGGGTGCCTGCTCAACCGGCGTAGCGCTGGAAAACCAGCGAGGCATTGGTGCCGCCGAACCCGAAGGAATTTGAGAGCGCCACATCGATCTGCCTTTGGCGCGGCTTGTGCGGGACAAGATCGATCGCGGTTTCGACGGCCGGATTGTCGAGATTGATGGTCGGAGGTGCAACATTGTCGCGAATGGCGAGAATGGAGAAGATTGCCTCCGCAGCTCCCGCCGCGCCCAGCAGATGCCCGATCGCCGACTTGGTCGACGACATGGAAATCTTCGAAGCCGCATTGCCGACGAGCCGCTCGACCGCCGCCAACTCGATGGTGTCGGCCATGGTCGACGTGCCGTGGGCGTTGATGTAGTCGATATCGGCCGGTGCCAGCTTTGCCCGCTTCAAGGCCGCGGACATGCAGCGATAGGCGCCATCGCCGTTTTCCGCCGGGGCAGTGATATGGTAGGCGTCGCCGGTCAGGCCGTAGCCGGTCACCTCGGCATAAATCTTCGCACCGCGCGCTTTGGCGTGCTCGAGTTCCTCGACGACGACCACGCCGGCGCCTTCGCCCATGACGAAACCGTCGCGGTCCCGGTCATAAGGCCGCGAAGCCTGTTCGGGTGTGTCGTTGCGATCGGTCGACAGCGCCTTGCAAGCTGCGAAGCCGGCGAGTGAAAGCCGTGTCACCGGTGATTCCGCCCCACCTGCCAGCATCACGTCGGCATCGCCGAACATGATAAGCCGCGCTGCGTCTCCGATCGCGTGGGCGCCTGTCGAGCAGGCGGTAACCACCGCGTGATTCGGACCCCTCAGCCCGTGCCGAATGGACACCTGGCCCGACACCAGATTGATGATGTTGCCGGGAATGAAGAAGGGGCTGATCCGGCGCGGCCCGCGCTCCTTGAGCGTGATCGCGTTGTCGGCGATGCCCTCAAGTCCGCCGATACCGGACCCGATCATCACGCCCGTGGCATTGCGGTCGTCGTCGCTCTGCGGCCTCCAGCCGGAATCTTCGAGCGCCTCGTCCGCGGCAGCGATCCCGTAGAGGATGAAGTCGCTGATCTTGCGCAGTTCCTTAGGCTCGAGAACGGCTTCAGGATTGAACGTGCCCTCGCTGCCGTCGCCGCGCGGAATGACGTGCGCGATCTTGCACGGCAGATCCTCGACCTCGAACGAGGTGATCCGCCGGGCAGCACTCCTGCCCAACAGAAGATTGTTCCAACCGTGTTCGACACCCACCCCAAAAGGCGAGATCAAACCCATGCCGGTGACGACCACGCGCCTCATCGTAGGTTCCCGGATGCCGAAAAAAGAGGGAAAAGCGTCAGGCGGAAGCCTTGTCGATATACTTCACGGCATCACCGACCGTGAGGATGGTTTCGGCCGCGTCGTCCGGTATCTCGACGCCGAATTCCTCTTCGAACGCCATCACGAGTTCGACCGTGTCCAGGCTGTCTGCGCCGAGGTCATCGATAAAGCTTGCCGCCTCCGTAACCTTGTCGGCTTCCACGCCAAGATGCTCTACAACGATTTTCTTGACGCGTTCTGCGGTGTCGCTCATGGGGAAACCCTCGTCTTCTGTTAGTATGTCTTCGTTAGCGGCCCGTATGCCGCTTATCAAGCTGAAAGATTTTCCGCAAACACGGAATTGGCGCAGCGAGGCATTCGGCCCCGAAACTCCGGTATTGGCGCCGCATTACACGAAAAATCCGCGTACGTCCAAGGCGAAAACGCCGCCGCTCAGATCATCGCCATGCCGCCATTCACATGAATGGTCTGGCCTGTGACATAGCTGGTCTCATTCGAGGCGAGCCAGGCGACCGCCGAGGCAACTTCGTCGCCCGTGCCCATCCGCCTCATCGGAATAGAGCCCATGATCGTCTCTTTTTGCTTGTCGTTCAGCTTGCCGGTCATTGCTGATTCGATGAACCCCGGCGCCACGCAGTTGACGGTGACGTTTCGGGAGGCGATTTCCTGCGCGAGCGACTTCGAAAAGCCAACCATGCCCGCCTTCGACGCGCAATAATTCGCCTGTCCGGGATTGCCCGTCACGCCCACGACGGAGGTGATGTTGATGATGCGGCCGAATCGGCGGCGCATCATGGGATGGGTCAGTTCGCGCGTCAGCCTGAACACCGCCGTGAGATTGACCTCGATCACGGAGTCCCAATCCTCGTCCGACATGCGGACGAACAGGCCGTCCCTGGTGATGCCCGCGTTGTTTACGAGGATGTCGACGCCTTCGAGATCGGCTTCGGCCTTTCGTCCCAGCTCCTTCACCGCCTCGCGTTTCGAAAGATCGGCCGGAAACAGTGCGACCCGGTCGCCGAGTTCCGCAGCGAGTGCCTCGAGCCTTTCCACTCGTGTGCCATGCAGTCCAACGACGGCGCCCTGGGCATGGAGCACGCGCGCGATCGTTTCACCGATGCCTCCCGAAGCCCCCGTGACAAGCGCCTTGCGGCCGGTCAGATCGAACATTTTTTCCTCCAAGCGATTTCCAGGCTGGTCGGGCCTTTAACGCGCGTCGCGGCGAAACGGATTCATGCGACGCGCTTTAGGCTATTGTTTTTGTGCATGTCGTTATCCCAAAACCGCTGCGCACTTTTGGGCGACATGCGTTTCTGTGCATGTCGTTATCCCAAAACCGCTGCGCACTTTTGGGCGACATGCATTTCTGTGCATGTCGTTATCCCAAAACCGCTGCGCACTTTTGGGCGACATGCATTAGGCCAAGGCTGCCAAGGCAGCGCGGATGTCAGCCGGCCCGTTGATCGCTACTGTCCCGATTTCGCGGTTGATGCGTCTCGCCAGCCCGGAGAGAACCTTGCCCGCGCCCACTTCATAGAGGGTCGAGACCCTGTTGGCGGCGAACCATTCGACCGTCTCGCGCCAGCGGACACGGCCCGTTACCTGCTCGACCAGCCGCGCCGTGATTTCGTCCACATCGCTCAACGGCTTGACCGCAACATTTGCGACCACCGGCACTTCCGGCGCCCGCTTTGCCACGCGGGCCAGCGCCTCTCGCATAGTGTCGGCGGCCGGCGCCATCAGCGCCGAGTGGAACGGTGCGGACACCGGCAGCATGATCGCCCGCTTGGCGCCCTTGTCCGTGCAAATCCGCGCGGCCTGCTCGACGGCCGGTTTGGCGCCCGAAATCACCAGCTGGCCGCCGCCATTGTCGTTTGCGATCTGGCAGATGGAACCTTCGCTGGTCGCGACCTCGCAAGCAGCTTCGACCTCCACCTGTTCCAGTCCAATTATGGCTGCCATTGCGCCCTCGCCCACAGGCACTGCCGCCTGCATTGCGTTGCCACGGATGCGCAGCAGCCTTGCCGCGTCCGCTACGGAGAACGTTCCGGCCGCTGCAAGGGCCGAATATTCGCCAAGCGAGTGTCCCGCGACATAAGACACCTTGTCCTTCAGTGAAAAGCCGCGCGCCTTCAGCGCTCGCATTGCCGCCAGCGAAACAGCCATCAGCGCCGGTTGCGCGTTCGCGGTCAGTGTCAGCTCCTCCTCCGGACCTTCCCACATGATCGCGGACAGCTTCTGATCCAGTGCCTCGTCCACCTCGTCAAAAACAGCCCGCGCCTCGGGAAAAGCATCGGCAAGGTCCTTGCCCATGCCTACTGCCTGGCTTCCCTGCCCCGGAAAGGTGAATGCGACCGACATTTTTGGCGTTCTCCCGGCATTCTGATCTTCAGCGTTTGCGGCACCGGGGGGAGACGTGTCAAGTGCGCCGGCGTGCATTGGTCTGGGGTACGCATGGTTGTTCTCCGAAAATCGGTTCCGATTTTCGGGCCGATGCGCTAATGCATGTCGCCCAAAAGTGCGCAGCGGTTTTGGGACAACGACACGCACAGAAATGCATGTCACCCAAAAGTGCGCAGGATGACGACATGCACAGAAACAATAGCCTAAAGCGCGTCGCATGAATCCGTTTCGAAGCAATGCGCTGTAGACTGACCCAAAATTGGCCAACAGGAAACGCCATGCCCGCTTATCGCTCTCGTACCACCACCCACGGTCGCAACATGGCCGGCGCCCGCGGCCTCTGGCGCGCCACCGGCATGAAGGACTCCGATTTCGGCAAGCCGATCATTGCGGTCGTCAATTCCTTCACCCAGTTCGTGCCGGGCCATGTCCACCTGAAGGATCTCGGGCAGCTTGTCGCCCGCGAGATCGAGGCTGCAGGCGGCGTCGCCAAGGAATTCAACACGATCGCCGTGGATGACGGCATCGCCATGGGGCACGACGGCATGCTTTATTCGCTGCCATCACGCGAATTGATCGCGGACAGCGTCGAATACATGGTCAACGCGCACTGCGCCGACGCCATGGTCTGCATTTCCAACTGCGACAAGATCACCCCCGGCATGCTGATGGCGGCACTTCGGCTCAACATCCCTGCGGTGTTCGTGTCCGGCGGGCCGATGGAAGCGGGCAAGGTGGTTCTTGCAGGCAAGGAACAGGCGCTCGATCTTGTCGACGCGATGATCGCCGCGGCCGACGACAGCGTGAGCGATGCCGACGTGAATGTCATCGAGCGTTCAGCCTGCCCGACCTGCGGCTCCTGCTCGGGCATGTTCACCGCCAATTCGATGAACTGCCTTACCGAAGCGCTCGGTCTCTCCCTTCCCGGCAACGGCTCGACGCTGGCCACGCATGCCGACCGCCGTCGCCTCTTCGTGGAGGCAGGCCACCTGATCGTCGATCTTGCTCAGCGCCACTACGAGCGGGACGACGACAGCGTGCTGCCGCGCTCGATCGCTTCCAGGGGCGCGTTCGAGAACGCCATGACGCTGGATATCGCCATGGGTGGCTCGACCAACACGGTGCTGCACATTCTGGCCGCCGCCCACGAAGGCGAGATCGACTTCACGATGGACGACATAGACAGGCTGTCACGGCGTGTCCCGGTGCTTTGCAAGGTCGCTCCGGCCAAGTCCGACGTGCACATGGAAGACGTGCACCGCGCGGGCGGCATCATGGCGATCCTGGGCGAGCTCGACCGGGCGGGCCTGATAAACCGCGACCTGCCGACGGTGCACGCGGCGACGCTCGGCGACGCCCTGGACCGGTGGGACATCGGCCGCACCGACAGTGCCGCCGTTCGCAAATTCTTCATGGCCGCGCCCGGAGGCGTGCCAACACAGGTTGCGTTCAGTCAGGAACGGCGGTGGGACAATCTCGATCTCGACCGCGAGAAAGGCGTCATACGGAGCGCCGCGCACCCCTTCTCGGAGGATGGCGGCCTGGCGGTTCTCAAGGGGAACATCGCGCTCGACGGCTGCATCGTGAAGACAGCTGGCGTCGATGAAAGCATTCTGAAATTCAGAGGGCCTGCCCGCGTCTTCGAAAGTCAGGATGCGGCCGTGCAGGCGATCCTGACAAACAAGATCAATCCCGGCGACGTTGTCGTCATCCGATATGAGGGCCCGCGCGGCGGTCCCGGCATGCAGGAAATGCTCTATCCGACGAGCTACCTGAAATCGAAGGGCCTCGGAAAAGCCTGCGCCCTGATTACGGACGGACGGTTCTCCGGCGGCACGTCCGGCCTTTCCATCGGCCACGTCTCTCCGGAAGCTGCCGAAGGCGGCCTGATCGGTCTCGTGCGCGAAGGTGACGCGATCGAGATCGACATTCCCAGCCGAACGATCCATCTCGCAGTGGACGAGGCCACTCTCGCCGCCCGTCGCGCCGATCAGGACGCCAAAGGCTGGAAGCCCGACGAGCAGCGCAAGCGCAACGTGACTAAAGCGCTGAGGGCTTACGCCTCCTTTGCTACCAGCGCGGCTAGGGGTGCGGTCAGGGATTTGTAGAGATAGGGAACGGTGTTGATCGGCTAACCTGCTTGTCCGGTCAGGCATTCAAATGCGGCCTTGCCAATCCCCCTATTCCCCTGTATGAGCCGCCACAATCTGCCGGTCCCAGCTGGGGGCTGAACGGAGGGCCGGAGGTTTTAGCCGCAAGGATCATTCGATCCTCGACTGGAACCACCGTTGTGAAGGCAAATGTCCTTCCGCCTCCCGTGTCTCCGCTCTCGACCGTCTCGTGAATGCGCCTTTCTTCGCCGCCCGCGCGGCTTTGACAAGGTCGCAGAGGCTTAGCCGCCGGGAACCGGGAGAGAAACGAAGAAAGGCAAGACAATGGCTCTATACGAACATGTGTTTCTTGCCCGTCAGGACCTCTCGCAGCAGCAGGTCGATGCGCTTGTCGAACAGTACAAGGGTGTCGTCGAAGCGAATGGCGGGTCGATCGGCCGGGTCGAGAACTGGGGACTGAAGTCCCTCACCTACCGGATCAGGAAGAACCGGAAGGCGTACTACACGCTGATGGACCTGAACGCTCCGGCAGCAGCGCTTAACGAGATGGAACGCCAAATGGGCCTCTCGGAAGACGTGCTGCGCTTCCTCACCATCAAGGTCGAGAAGCATGAAGACGGCCCGTCGGCCATGATGCAGAAGCGCGAAGAGCGCTCGGAGCGCGGCGACCGCGGCTTCGGCGACCGCGGCGACCGTCCGTCGCGCGGTTTTGGCGACCGTGACCGCGGACCGCGCAGCTTTGGCGACCGCGAAGGCGGCGACCGTGGTCCGCGCCGTCCGCGTGAGAATGTTGAAGGGAGTGCGGAATAATGGTCGACATCAATCAGATCCCGACCCGGCGTCCATTCCATCGCCGCCGCAAGACCTGCCCGTTCTCGGGTGCCAATGCGCCGAAGATCGACTACAAGGACGTGCGCCTGCTGCAGCGCTACATTTCCGAGCGCGGCAAGATCGTGCCGTCGCGCATCACAGCCGTCAGCCAGAAGAAGCAGCGTGAACTCGCCAGGGCGATCAAGCGCGCCCGCTTCCTCGGTCTGCTTCCCTATGTGGTGAAGTGATCATCAACCGGTCCGGACGGTTCTCAGTCCGGACCGATCCCCTCCGCGACGGGGCGCGGATCGGGCAGTGCGAATTCCCGGGCTGGGGTCCTGTGCGGTCGAAAAGTGTGGAACTTTCGGCATCACGATCGGATCCCTAACTGCCGGACAGGCAGGACAGCGACACAAGGCCTCGGCCACCTGCTCCCTGACCTGTTCCAACGCGCGATCATGACGATCATGCGAAAAAGATAACCGCCGGCGTGCCGGCATGTCGAAGGAACAAAGAGATGGAAGTCATTCTTCTCGAACGCATTTCCCGCCTTGGTCAAATGGGCGAAACGGTCAAGGTCAAGGACGGATTTGCCCGCAACTTCCTCCTGCCGAAGGGCAAGGCGCTGCGTGCCAACGAGGCCAACAAGAATAAGTTCGAAGGTCAGCGCGCGCAACTCGAGGCGCGCGACCTGGAGCGCAAGTCCGAGGCACAGAAGATCGCCGAGAAGCTGGACGGCAAGAGCTTTGTCGTCGTCCGCTCGGCAGGTGAAACCGGCCAGCTCTACGGTTCGGTCTCCACGCGTGACATTTCCGATTTGCTGACCGCGGAAGGTTTCTCGATCTCCCGCAACCAGGTCGAGCTCAATCAGCCGATCAAGGCCATCGGCCTGACCAATGTCGCGATACTGCTGCATCCCGAAGTCGAGGTCACCGTCGCTGTAAACATCGCCCGCACGGCCGAAGAAGCCGAGCGTCAGGCGAAGGGTGAGATGCTGACCACGGCCGAAGCGATCTATGGCGAGGATATCAACGAGAACGCGCGTCCGGAGACCTTCTTCGAGCCAAATGAAGAAGCCGGGACCGAAAGCGAAGTCTGATTCTTTCGCATTCACAATCTGATCTCGGGTGTGTTGAGATTCAGGTCAGGCCGAGCTGAAAATGGCGGTTTCGAGAACTTGGCGGCAGCGCTTCATCGCCAACCGCGAGCGCGTCAGGATGATCTATGACGAGCGTTTCTGCCGGATGGGGTTTTTCGGCTGCGGAAGCCTCGTTCCGGTGGCAGGATCTGGTAGTCTTTCAGATCCAGCTTGCGCCGCGCAACGACACCCTGCCGATGACACGCGGCTATATCGGCAAGCGCGAGAAGGCGCTCGCCCTCCATGAGGCGGCGCATCGCGAGGCCGCGCCAGAGCCGGTAAATCCGCGCCGCAAACGAAAGCTGGCCGAATAGAATATTCGGACCCGAGATAGAGCGGCAGCACCAATTCCATCGGTGCGTCCGCTGCTCTAATGCATGTCGCCCAAAAGTGCGCAGCGGTTTTGGGACAACGACATGCACAGAAACAATAGCCTAAAGCGCGTCGCATGAATCCGTTTCGAAGCAATGCGCTTTAGCGAAACGGCCCCTCCGGTGAAAGCACAGAATTCGCGCGTTCCTGCTTGATATTCCTGTTTTGTTCCGTCACGCTTGCCGGTAAGTGAGTCCATGATTCGGTGTCAAGGATGATCGTTGGAGTCCGCACAGTCGGGAATTCAGCTGTGAATCGTGGTGACGATAGGCCTTTGGGCGGGTTTGCGCCGGGCGCAGGGCAGGCTAAACCGGGTGAGGATCGCGTGCCGGGACAAGTAACCTTGTTCAGTCCGGGCTGAAGAAAACTGGAACCGGCATGGCAGAAGCAGCCCGCAAGATCGAAATCGCGGAGACACCGCTTTATCGCGAGGCACCGAACAATATCGAGGCTGAGCAGGCGCTGCTCGGAGCCATACTCGTCAACAACGATGCGTTCTATCGCGTCTCCGACTTCCTGAAGGCGGCGCATTTCCACGAGCCATTGCATCGCAAGATCTTCGAGGTGTCCGCGGAACTAATCCGCATGGGCAAGATGGCCAATCCGGTCACCATGAAAACCTTCCTGCCGGCGGAGCAAAAGGTCGGCGACCTGACTGTCGCGCACTATCTCGCGCGTCTCGCCGCGGAAGCCGTCACGATCATCAACGCCGCCGACTATGGCCGCGCGATCTATGATCTCGCCACGCGCCGCGCGCTGATCACGGTCGGCGAGGACATGGTCAACGTTGCCTATGACGCGCCGGTCGACATGTCGCCACAGGCGCAGATCGAGGATGCGGAGCGGCGGCTTTTCGAGCTTGCCGAGACGGGCCGCTACGACGGCGGCTTCGAAAGCTTCACCGACGCGGTGAAGACCGCCGTGGACATGGCGAACGCCGCCTTCATGCGCGACGGCCACCTGTCGGGCATTGCCACCGGGTTGCGCGATCTCGACCGGCGCATGGGCGGGCTCCAGCCATCGGACCTGATCGTGCTTGCCGGCCGTCCCGGCATGGGCAAGACCTCGCTTGCCACCAATATCGCGTTCAACATCGCCCATGCCTATGAACCGGCGCAGCAGGCCGACGGCTCGTTCAAGGCCGCCAATGGCGGTGTCATAGGCTTTTTCTCGCTCGAAATGTCGTCGGAGCAATTGGCGACACGTATCATCTCCGAGCAGACCGAAATCCCGTCGTCCAAGATCCGCCGCGGCGAGATCACCGAATACGATTTCGAGAAGTTGGTCGCCTGTTCCCAGACGATGCAGAAGCTGCCGCTTTTCATCGACCCGACCGGCGGCATTTCCATTGCCCAGCTTGCTGCCCGCGCGCGCAGGCTCAAGCGGCAACGCGGCCTCGACGTCATGGTCATCGACTATATTCAGCTCATGCAGGGCACGTCGGCGCGCGCTTCTCAGAATCGAGTGCAGGAGATCACCGAGATCACAACCGGGCTGAAGGCGCTCGCCAAGGAACTTGCCGTGCCGATCATTGCGCTTTCCCAGCTCTCGCGTCAGGTGGAAAGCCGCGACGACAAGCGCCCGCAGCTTTCCGATCTCCGCGAATCGGGTTCGATCGAACAGGACGCCGACGTGGTGCTCTTCGTCTATCGCGAGGAATACTACCTGAAGAACAGGGAGCCCAAGCCCGGCACCGACGAATACATGAAGTGGGAAGGCGAAATGAACGACGCGCGCGGTAAAGCTGAAGTCATCATCGCCAAGCAGCGCCACGGTCCAACCGGCACGATCGGCCTCGGCTTCCAGGGCGAGTTCACCCGCTTTTTCGACCTGGCGGAGGATAGCCACCTGCCGGAAAGATATGAGTAGGCGCGGCCGCCGCGATACCCTCTCCCTTGTTGTGGGGAGGGTGGCCCGAAGGGCCGGGAGGTGGTGGTCCAGGATACGGTATTTCGTATCCACCCCCACCCCGCTCCGCTGCGCGGATCGACCCTCCCCACAAGAGGGAGGGTAAGCCTGTGGCCAAGACGCGCATTCAGTTCATCTGCCAGAGTTGCGGCACGGTGCATTCGCGCTGGAACGGCAAATGCGATGCCTGCGGCGAGTGGAACACCCTGGTCGAGGAAGGAACGACGGGCGGCATTGGCGGCGGACCATCCGCGCTGCGCAGTTCGCGCAAGGGCCGCCCGGTTGCGCTCGCGACGCTTTCGGGCGACATCGAGGACGCGCCGCGAATTGCCTCCGGCATCGCCGAGCTTGACCGCGCGACCGGCGGCGGCTTTGTGCGTGGGTCGGCGCTCCTTGTCGGCGGCGATCCCGGCATCGGCAAATCGACGCTTCTGATGCAGGCCGCCGCTGCTCTGGCCGACAAGGGTCACCGCATCGTCTATGTATCCGGCGAGGAGGCGGTTGCCCAGATCAGGCTCCGCGCCCAGCGCCTTGGCGCGGCGAACGCACCGGTCGAACTCGCCGCGGAAACCAATGTCGAGGACATTCTGGCGACGATCGCGGAGGGCAAGCGGCCCGATCTTGTCATCCTCGATTCCATCCAGACACTGTGGACCGACATTGCCGAATCAGCGCCGGGTACTGTGACGCAGGTGCGCGCTTCCGCGCAGGCCATCATCCGCTATGCGAAATCGACGGGTGCCGCCGTCGTGCTGGTCGGCCATGTCACCAAGGAAGGCCAGATCGCGGGCCCTCGCGTCGTCGAGCATATGGTCGACGCCGTGCTTTATTTCGAAGGCGAAGGCGGCCACCACTACCGCATCCTGCGCACCGTGAAGAACCGTTTCGGCCCGACGGACGAAATCGGTGTTTTCGAAATGTCGGACAAAGGGTTACGCGAGGTTTCCAATCCTTCGGAGCTATTCCTCGGTGAACGCCACGCCAAGGCGCCCGGAGCCG
Organism: uncultured Alphaproteobacteria bacterium; assembly: GCA_963813315.1. Lineage (GTDB taxonomy): Bacteria > Pseudomonadota > Alphaproteobacteria > Rhizobiales > Rhizobiaceae > CAWEYO01. Next base: position 136,704 of record CAWEYO010000004.1, read on the forward strand.
CGGTGTTCGCCGCCATCGAAGGCACGCGGCCGGTGCTCGTGGAAATCCAGGCGCTGGTCGCACCCTCGCCGCTTGGCATGCCGCGCCGCGCTGTCGTCGGCTGGGATGCGGCTCGCCTGTCGATGGTGCTCGCAGTGCTGGAGGCCCATTGCGGCGTTCGCTTCGCCACCCACGACGTCTATCTCAACGTTGCCGGCGGCTACCGAATTTCGGAGCCGGCAGCGGACCTTGCGGTAGCGGCGGCGCTGGTCTCCTCGCTCACCGGCCTTGCCCTGCCTGCCGATTGTGTTTATTTCGGCGAAATCAGCCTTTCAGGAGCGGTCAGGCCCGTTGCGCACGCGCAGCAGCGGCTCAAGGAAGCGGAAAAGCTGGGATTTGGACAGGCGGTGCTGCCGCGGTCGAGCGAGGAACTGGCGGGGGCAAGCGGCACCAATTCGTTTCAGCCTGCAACGCTCGCCGACCTCGTCGCGCGCATAGCAGGCTCGCGAGGAGTGCCGCGCATGAATTCGGATGCGCAAAGGACTACCCGGCACTTTGGATCCGGGGACAATCCAGCCGAAAAGTGAGTCCACTTTTCGAAAGGCCATGGCCGCAGGGGGCGGCGCGGAAAATTTATAGGGACCGGCTAACGGTCCGACCGGGGGCGGAAATCTCCGCCATGATGGAGTGGGACGACATGCCGATTACGCTGCTTGACGGAATTCTCGTCGGCTTCACCCTTGTTTCGGCGATGCTGGCGATGGTACGCGGCTTCTCCCGCGAGATCCTCTCCATCGCTTCATGGATTGGCGCCGCCGCGGCGGCCTATTTCTTCTATCCGGCGGTCGTGCCTTACGTGCAGCCTTACGTCGACAACGAGAAGCTGGCGATGGCGGCGGCGGCAGGCATCGTTTTCGTGATCGCGTTGATTGTGGTGACGGTGATCACCATGAAGATTGCGGACTTCATCATCGATTCACGAGTTGGCGCGCTCGATCGCACGCTCGGTTTCCTCTATGGCGCTGCGCGCGGCATTCTTGTCGTCGCAGTCGGCCTGTTGTTCTTCAACTGGCTGGTTGGTAGCAACCCCCCGGCCTGGATCGCAGCGGCCAAGTCGCGCCCGCTGTTGGAAGACATTGGGAACCGGCTGCAGGCGCTCCTTCCTGACGATCCGGAAAACTCGATCCTGAAGCGCCTTCAGCCTGGCATCGAGGAGGAGCCTGAAGCAGCGCCCGAGGGCGGCGAAACCCCACCCGCCGAAGGCGGTGCCGACCAACCTCCCGCCAACTCTGCTCCCGCCGAACAGCCGCCGGCGAATTAGACTAGCAACGATGGCGATTGGCGAAACCCGACGCGTCGGGTTTCGCAAATCGCGATCATTGCGGGCCTCGGGCTCCGGCCCGGCCGAACCCAGAAACAATCATGCTCTAACGGGAAGAGCTCGCGCGAATTGCCGGTAGCGCTGAGTGCCTCGTTGCCCTATATGACGGCTTTCCCACAAAGGCGGCGCCCATGGCAGACGCAGGCACATTCCTTTCCGCCGAGGCTGGCGACCATTTTCACGACGAGTGCGGTGTGTTCGGCATTTTCGGCCGCCAGGACGCTGCTGCGATCGTCACGCTCGGCCTTCATGCTTTGCAGCATCGCGGGCAGGAGGCCGCGGGCATTGTCTCCTATGACGGCAGCCAGTTCCACGTCGAGCGCCATGTGGGCCTGATCGGAGACACATTCACCAAGCAGTCCGTCATTGACCGGCTGCAAGGCGCGCGCGCAATCGGCCATACGCGCTACGCCACCACCGGCGGCGCTGGCCTGCGCAATGTGCAGCCTTTCTTCGCCGAGCTAGCCGAGGGCGGTCTTGCGATTGCCCACAACGGCAACATCACGAATGCCATGACTGTTCAGCGCGCGCTCCAGAAGCAGGGCGCGATCTTTTCTTCCACATCCGACACGGAGACGATCCTGCACCTTGTCGCCATGAGCAAGGAGCGCGACACCAACTCGCGCTTCATCGAGGCGATCCGCCATATCGAAGGTGCGTTCTCGCTGGTGGCGCTGACCTCCAAGAAAATGATCGGCGTGCGCGATCCGCTCGGCATCCGCCCCCTCGTTCTTGGCGATCTCGACGGATCATGGATACTGGCATCGGAAACCTGCGCGCTGGACATCATCGGCGCGCGCTTCGTGCGCGACCTGAAGCCCGGCGAGATGGTCGTCGTCACCACCAAGGGAATTGAAAGCTTCTTCCCCTTCGAGCCTGTCAAATCGCGGTTCTGCATCTTCGAATACGTCTATTTCGCGCGTCCAGATTCCTCTGTCGAAGGCCGCAATGTCTACGAGGTGCGCAAGCGTATCGGCGCCGAGCTCGCCGTGGAGAGTCCCGTCGAGGCGGACATCGTGGTGCCGGTGCCGGATTCGGGGACGCCGGCAGCAATAGGCTTCGCCCAACAGGCCGGCCTTCCCTTCGAGCTTGGCATCATCCGCAACCATTATGTCGGCCGCACCTTCATCCAGCCCGGCGATTCGATACGACACATGGGCGTGAAGCTGAAACACAACGCCAATCGTCGCATGATCGAGGGCAAGCGCGTCGTCCTTGTCGATGATTCCATCGTCCGTGGCACCACCAGCCAGAAAATCGTGCAGATGGTGCGGGAGGCCGGCGCCAGGGAGGTCCACATGCGCATCGCCTCGCCGCCGACGCGCGCCTCCTGCTTTTATGGCGTCGACACGCCGGAAAAGGCCAAGCTGCTCGCCTCTCGCATGTCGGTCGAGGAGATGGCCGAATTCATTCGCGTCAACTCGTTGGGCTTCCTGTCCATCGACGGCCTCTACCGGGCCGTGGGCGAAGCGGGCCGAACGAACGAACAACCGCAATACTGCGACGCCTGCTTTACCGGCGAGTACCCTACGCGCCTGCTCGACCATGAGGGCGCCGACAATGTGCGGACCCTGTCGCTCCTTGCCACCGGGGGGCAGTAGAACTTGCCTTTTTCAGCACCCCCCTCTGCCAGCACAAGTGCATCCGAAAGCATTTCCATGCCCTTCTCTCCTGACCTTTCCGGACGCCTTGCTCTCGTGACCGGCGCTTCTCGCGGCATCGGCTACCACATTGCCAAGCAGATGGCAGCCGCTGGCGCCCACGTGGTCGCTGTGGCCCGCACCGTCGGCGGGCTGGAAGAACTCGACGACGAGATCAAGGCCGAGCGCGCGAGGTCCGGCAAGGGCGAAGCCACTCTGGTGCCGCTCGACCTGACCGACATGCCGGGCATCGACAGGCTTGGCGGCGCTATCCATGAACGCTGGGGCAAGCTCGATATACTGGTGGCCAACGCAGCCATTCTCGGCGTCATTGCCCCCATCGGCCACGTGGAAGCAAAGGTGTTCGAGAGGGTGATGGCCGTCAACGTCACCGGCACCTGGCGGCTCATCCGTTCCGTCGATCCGCTGCTGCGGCTTTCCGACGCCGGGCGCGCGATCATTCTTTCATCCGACGTTGCCCACTCGGCAAGGGCGTTCTGGGCGCCCTACGCCGCGTCCAAGGCGGCGGTCGAGGCGCTGGCCCGCTCCTGGGCCGATGAAACCAGGAACTTTCCGCTCCGCGTCAATCTGGTAGATCCAGGTGGCACGCGCACCGCAATGCGTGCTCAGGCCTTTCCCGGCGAAGACCCCGACACGCTTCCTGCTCCGGCCGACGTGGCGTCGAAAATCATCTCCCTCGCAAGCCCCTCGCTGACTGAAACAGGCATGATCTTCGACGCCCGCCAAGGGCGGTTTCTTCACCACCGCAGCCCGGATTGAGCGCCGTTCCGAGGGGCGGACGCATCGATGGGATCCCTGCAGCTCTCTACCCCCTTGTGGGAGAAGGGGAGGCGATGCTCTAAAGGCGGATGAGGCTTTCAGAGCATCGGCATCTCCGAAGCGCGAACGGAACCGTGAGCGATCATTGCGCGGCAAAGCAATAGAAGAGACCGTCGCCGCCGGTGCCGCGGAGCGCTTCCTGGCCGCAGCCGCCGCGTGTCGCGTGCGAGGAATTCCAGGATTTCGCCGCAGCCGAGTCGTCGAGCCCCATGCGGTCATGATGGCCCACCATGGCGGCACCTTCTGCGCCGCTGCTGGTCCAGTTCTCGCAGGTCTCCTTGGCGGCCGTCCCGTCCGGCATGGTGCCAGTCAGGATGTCGTGCCGGTTCGGCTTATCACCGCGACCGTTGACGATGTTGCCCTTCTCGTCGAGCGCGGTCTGCTTGCTGATACCGTTGGCGTCGCTGTGCAGCGAGGCGACGTCGTCGGCAATCTTCTCGCCCTTGGCGTTGTGCCACGGGCCGCTGCCGATGCGATCCTTCGCGCTGACCTCGTTCGTGGACAGATAGGCACGCCATGTCTTCGGACCAGTAACACCAGCCCCTTCGGCGAGCTTCTGGCAATGCGCGTCAGCGCCTTCAAGTCCGCCCAGATCGGCGCCATTACCGGGACCTGCGCTGGTGACGAAAAAGCTCATGGTGATGTCCTGGGCCTGTGCGGCAATTGTTCCCGCAGTAAGCAGCGCGGCCATCAGTATCGTCGCGCGTTTCATATGCTTCCTCCGTTTGCGCGCCCGCCGATCGAAGAGTAAGGCCGGCGGCGGCCGACAGCGAGTCACGACTGCGTGTGATTTTCCAGCCGGGCCCGTGACAATTCCCGCTGCGCCGCCGATGATATGCCGTGCACACAGGCAACATCCGGGCATTGGCTGGAGAATGAGCGATGGACGCCGCCGAACTCAAGGCGATGCAAGCGCCTCTCAAGGCGGCGTACCGAAAGGACGCGAGCAAGGCCGTGATCACGCTCCGCGCAAAGGGCTCGGTCGACGATCAGTCCATCGCCTGCAAGGTCGAGACCGGCAGGACGGTCGCCCTCGCCGGTCTGCACCACGCGACCGGCGGAACCGGACTTGAGCTTTGCTCGGGAGACATGCTGTTGGAAGCACTGGTGGCCTGCGCCGGCGTCACTCTCAAAGCCGTCGCGACTGCACTGGAATTCCGGCTGGAGGGCGCTTCCGTAGAGGCGGAAGGCGATCTTGACTTCCGTGGAACGCTGGGAGTCGCAAAGGATGCGCCGGTCGGTTTCCGGGCGATAAGGCTCACGTTCGACATCAAAACCGACGAGATCGAAGAGCGCATCGATTCGCTCGTGAAGCTGACGGAGCGATATTGCGTCGTGTTCCAGACGATCAATGTCCGGCCGGAGCTTTCCGTAAAGGTGAATGCGGAGCGGCCGGTTGCACGCCTTTAGAGCGAGATGAGATCAGGTTTGGTCATTCTTCCGGCTCACCGGTCGGACCCTGTTACTGCGAAACAGGATAAGTTCGACCGGCAGGGTTTGTCTGATTGTTGGTTTGCCAGAGGCAACCCAGCGGGCAGGGTTTTCGGGCGGGCGCCTTCGCTTCGTCGTCTCCAACACTCCTGCAACCGTGGCGACTGTCGCAACCCAACGCGTCGGCAAATGCGCCCAACGCCAACAAATGTGCACGGAGCGCCATCGCATTTCGCTTCGCTAATTTGGTAAATATGACGGTCACGGGCCGATTGAAGAAGCCCCATAAACGGGCGCCGGGGCTGAGCTTGCAGCATTCCATTGCTTACCAGTCACAAACGAGGTTTGCGGCGGAGCTGTTCGTGCGCCGATTGTTGTCGGCGCGCTGAGGTTTGTCGGTGTCATGCCACGGCCCCCGCATGATCCCAGGAAGTTGGACCTTTTGCACGAGACCATATGCAGCCTAAAGACTGGAGCATGATTCTAAGCCGAGGGTCGGCGCGCCAAAGAGTTGCATGCGACATCAGAGAAAGTTTGCAGGCTTATCTGACAAGACATGTGCAAAATTAGAATCCAGGCGGGATGGCGGCTTCAACAGAACGTTGCCCGGCTCGATGCAAGCACGGAGTAGTTCGTTAGAATGACCACGTTCATCATCGATCTCGTCCAGCCCGCGACCGAATGCAACCTTGGCCTCACCCGGCGGAGTCCGATGGCGTGGACGCTCGCCCCAGGCGCGCCCTTGGCCCCTTCGCCGCTCACAGCCGAAGGCATGGCGGCCTACGCCGGGGTCATGACGATGTTCACCGGCACTGGCGACAATGATAGTGTAGACATAACAAGCGGAACGCTGACCGGGTTTACCGGCGGTACGGTGGCCGACTTTAGTGACGAGATACGGCGACACTTTCAATGCCGGCGCCGGCGACGACTATATCGGCGGCGGCGGCGGCGACAACTCCATGAACGGCGGTGACGGTGCCGAACTCGATGAATGGCGGGGCTGGCGCCGACGGTTTCAACCTTGCCAATGGCGATTTCGTCTCCGGCGAGTCCATTGATGGCGGTGACGGCAGCGACGGGATCAAGCTAACGGAATCGACCACGATCGACTTCACCGACGCCACGACCACGATCTCCAGCGTTGAACGGTTCGAAGGCAGCGACGACAACGACACCGTAACGATGACTGCTGAGCAATGGGCGGGGTTCATCGAATACATCATGCTCGGCGTCGGCACGGACGTGCTGAACGTCAACGTCAGCGGAAGCCATGACATTTCCCAGGTCACGCCCTTCCCGCCGGCGTATATCAGCGTCGGGGGGAATGGCAATCTTACCGGCACGTCCGGCAGCGACTCGCTGAACCTCACCGGCGCCCAGCTCGACGCCATCATCATCGGCGCGGGCACGATCAATCTCGGCGCCGGCAGCGATGCGCTCTACCTGACCTCGAACTCGGAAGACCTTAACACGCTGGGGGCAATGGATACGTCGATCCAGAACGTCGAGATAATCTCGGCCGCCGGCGCAACAACACCCGGCTCGACGATAAACCTGAGTGCGCAGACGGAAGCCTTCTCGATCACCGGCAGCGCCGGTAGCGACTGGCTCGTCGGCGGCACAGGCAACGACACGATCGGCGGCGGCTCGGGTGGCGACACGATCGACGGCGGGGCCGGCGACGACACGATCACGTTCGACGGCTCGGAAATTTTGATTGCCGGCGGTGCAGGCGACGACACATTGAAAGTGACCGGGGCCGCAGAGATCGACCTGAGTTCTTCGTTGGACCAGGCTTCCCTCGAGACGGCGACTGTCACCGGCTTTGAGAATGTGGATGCATCCACGTCGAGCGCGGCCGTCAGCCTGACGGGCGATGCCAACGGCAATGTGCTCATTGGCGGCCAAGGCACCGACACGATCAACGGCGGCGGCGGCAACGACACGATCACCTTCGACGGCTCGGATGTTTCGATTGCCGGCGGAGTGGGCATCGACACTTTGATCGTGAAAGGAGCTGCAACGATCACGCTGTCGGTCGGCACGGTCACCGGCTTTGAGAATGTGGATGCGTCCACGTCGAGCGCGGCCGTCAGCCTGACGGGCGATGCCAACGGCAATGTGCTCATTGGCGGCTCCGGCGCCGACACGCTCGACGGCGGCGGCGGCGACGACACGATCACCGGCGGCGCGGGCGCCGACACGCTCGACGGCGGCGGCGGCAACGACACGATCACCTTCGACGGCTTGGATGTTTCGATTGCCGGCGGAGTGGGCATCGACACTTTGATCGTGAAAGGAGCTGCAACGATCACGCTGTCGGTCGGCACGGTCACCGGCCTTGAGAATGTGGATGCGTCCACGTCGAGCGCGGCCGTCAGCCTGACGGGCGATGCCAACGGCAATGTGCTCATTGGCGGCGCGGGCGCCGACTCGCTCGACGGCGGTGACGGCGACGACACGATCACCTTCGACGGCTCGGATGTTTCGATTGCCGGTGGGGCGGGCATCGACACTTTGATCGTGACTGGAGCTACAACGATCGACCTGAGTTCTTCGTTGGACCAGGCTTCCCTCGACATGGCGAATGTCACCGGCTTTGAGAATGTGGATGTGTCCACGTCGAGCGCGGCCGTCAGCCTAACGGGCGATGCCAACGCCAATGCACTCACCGGCGGTGCCGGTAACGACACCATTACCGGCGGGGCGGGTGCCGACACGATGAGCGGTGGCGCTGGCAACGACGTCTATGTTGTCGATAGCACCGGCGACAAGATCATTGAGAGCGCGTCGGGCGGTCTCGACAGCGTACAATCCGCGATCACTTTCAGCCTGCTGAATGCCGGCGCTGTCGAGACCCTGACGCTGACAGGCACCGGCAGCACCAAGGGCACGGGCAACACCTACAACAACACTCTGACCGGCAACACGGGCTCCAACGTGCTTGATGGCGGCGCCGGCAATGACACTATCTATGGCGGTGCCGGCAACGACACGATCACCGGCGGTACCGGCGCCGACACGATGAGCGGTGGCGCTGGCAACGACGTCTATGTCGTCGATAGCACCGGCGACAAGGTCATTGAGAGCACGTCGGGCGGTCTCGACAGCGTACAATCCGCGATCACTTTCAGCCTGGCGGGTGCCGGTGTTGTCGAGACCCTGACGCTGACAGGCACCGGCAACATCAAGGGCACGGGCAACACCTACAACAACACTCTGACCGGCAACGTGGGCGCCAATGCGCTTGATGGCGGCGCAGGCGCCGATGCGCTCAACGGCGGCACCGGCAATGACACGCTGAACGGCGGGACTGGCAAGGATACGCTCACCGGCGGGGTGGGCAAGGATACGTTCTTCTTCAACGCCGCATTGAGCACGGCCAACAGCGACAAGATCAACGATTTCTCGGTTGCTGACGACACGGTGCGGCTGGAAAACGCGGTGTTCGCCGCGCTGAAGGCGACCGGCACTTTGGCCTCGGCCGCCTTTTATGTCGGCGCGGCCGCACACGATGCCAGCGACCGCATCATCTACAACAAGACGACCGGCGCGCTGACCTACGATTCCAACGGCAACGCCGCCGGCGGTGCGGTGCAGTTCGCCACGCTCGCCAAGGGGCTGGCGCTCACCAACGCGGATTTCGTGGTGGTGTGAGGGGCTCGGACACATGATCCCCTCGGCAGCCGGGGTTTCGCCTAATTGCCAACGTTGCACGGCTAGCGAGTCATCGATGACAGCCAATCTCCCCCCTTGCGGGGGATCAGCCGACGCTTTGGGTTTCGCCATTCGCCATCGAAACGCGTGCACCGAGCTTCCCAATTGACGTTGGCGTTGCTTCCGCTACCCTTATGTTCAAAGCGGACCTTCAGGAGACGCAGCTAACGGACAGGCTGGGAGGTGCGGCGTGATACTAACCGGTGCTATGCTCCTTGCGGTCGTGGCAGCGTTGTTGACGGTTGCTGCCGTCCTCAAGGTTCAAACAGGCTCGAGTTTCACCCAGGCTTTGCTTTATGCGTTCCCGAAACTCGTCTGGCGCATTGCCGACGAACGCATCGGGATCGCGCGCGATGCCGATGCGCCTGTCATCTACGCGATCTCGCACCAGTCGAAGCTCGATCCAGCGCTGATGCTGGCGCTGCTGCCCGAGCAAACGCTGCACATACTCGATGAAGACTCGGCAAGGTCAGTCTGGCTGGAACCGTGGCGCGAACTTGCCCGCACCATCGCCTTCAACGCTGAGCACGTCTTTGTCAGCCGGCGCCTCGTCCGCTATCTGCGCGGCAAGGGGCGTCTGGCCGTCTACTTTCCGGACGCGGTGGAGCCCGATATGAAGGCGTTCCGGCTCTTTCGCGCCGTCGCACGCATTGCCATGAAGGCCGATGCCAGAATTGTGCCGATCGTGGTCGGCGCGGCGCGCCATTCGCCGCTGTCCCTGACACCGCCTGAAGCGGCGCCACGCCGCTGGTTTCCTAAACTTCAAATCAGCGTGCTCGAACCGATGACCGTGAACGAACTGATGGAACGCGCCGGAGCGTATACCACCGCCTCGAATGCGTTGTTCGATCGTGTCGCGGAAGCGCGTGTTGCCGCAGCCGATCCCTCCCGCACGCTGTTCCTCGCAATCCGGGACGCTGCTGGCCGCTTCGGGCCATCACGCACCATTATCGAGGACGTGGTGACCGGGGCCATGACCTACAGACGTCTTTTCATCGCGGTCCGGGTCCTTGCAAGGCGATTCTCACGCATAGGCCGGCCTGGGGAAGCGGTCGGGCTGATGCTGCCCAACGCAAATGGCGTGGCTATCTCGTTCCTGGCCCTCCAGTCGGCGGGGCGGGTCGCGGCGATGATCAACTACACCGCGGGCACGGCCAGTGTTTCGGCGGCAATTCAAACTGCCGGCGTCCGCACGGTGATCTCCTCTCGCGCTTTCGTTAATAAAGCGGACCTCGGTGCCGTCGTGGAGGCGGTCGAACAGGCCGGTGCCAAGATCATATGGCTGGAGGAACTGCGCCAGACGGTCACAGTGCCCGAAAAGGTCCTGGCCAGCCTGCTATGGCGTTTTCCATTGGCCACCCAGGACGCCACCAAGCCTGCGGCCATTCTCTTTACGTCAGGCTCCGAAGGCGTTCCAAAAGGCGTCGTGCTCTCGCACAGGAACCTGATCGTGAACGCGTTGCAGGCCGAAGCGCGATTGACGTTCAGCCCGCAAGACACGCTGCTCAACGTCCTCCCGGTGTTTCATTCCTTTGGCCTAATGGCGGGAACGATCCTTCCGCTGCTCATCGGCGTTCGCCTGTTCCTCTACCCATCCCCGCTCCACTACAAGCTCATCCCCGAGATCGCCGCCAAAGTGAAGCCAACGATCCTCGTTGGCACGGATACCTTTCTCAACGGCTACGCCCGTACGGCCAAGGACAGCGATTTTGCCAGCCTGAGGCTTGTCGTTGCCGGCGCCGAGACGGTGAAGCCGGAAACGCGCCGGGTCTGGCGAGAACGTTTCGGCGCCGAGATTGTTGAAGGTTTCGGCCTGACCGAGGCGTCGCCGGTCGTTGCCGTGAACACGGCCACACATGGCCGCGACGGCACCGTCGGCCGCCTCCTCCCCGGAATGCGGATGAGGCTTGAACCGGTCGAAGGCATCGCGGATGGCGGCCGGCTTTTCATCGCCGGTCCCAACGTCATGATGGGCTACATGAGGGCTGAGCTGCCGGGCGAACTTGAGCCCCTACCCGGCGAATGGTACGACACGGGGGACATCATCTCCGTGGATCGCGAAGGTTTCATCTCGATCCGAGGCCGTGCGAAGCGCTTTGCCAAGATTGCCGGCGAGATGGTTTCGCTGGGTGCAGTCGAGATAATGGTGCAGGCGCTGTGGCCGGAGGAAAACCATGCGGTCGTAGCGGTGCCCGACAAACGCAAGGGCGAACGGATCGTTCTGGTTACGACTGCCGACAAGGCGGACTCATTGGAACTGCGTCAGTTCGGCAAAAAGTCGGGGGCCAATGAACTGATGGTTCCCGCTGAAATCATAAAGGTACCCGAGATACCGGTGCTCGGTTCCGGCAAGACAGACTATGTATCGGCCCGGCGCATTGCCTTTGAGAGGCTTGGGCTGGATGCAGCGGCCTGAAAGTCAGGCATCCGGGCCGGTTAATGCATGTCGCCCAAAAAGTGCGCAGCGGTTTTGGGATAACGACATGCACAGAAACAATAGCCTAAAGCGCGTCGCATGAGTCCGTTTCGCCGCGCCGCGCTTTAGGGCGGCGTGCTCTTCCCATCCGTGACACCTCCCGCTTCAACCTGACGCGCGCGGCGCGCATACGCTGCTGCACTCAACGGAAGGAAGAGGAAATAAGCGATCGCCGATGCCGTCAGCGTCTGCCATGTATAGGTCGCAAGCAGCAGCACGTAAGAGACAACGGCTAGGATCAGCGGCATGACCTTGTCGCCTGGTATGCGCGCGCCCGCGGTCTTGCCCGAATAAACCGGCAGGCGGCTGACCAGCAGCAGCGCAACGACGATCGCAAAGCCGGAACTCACATAGGCGAACATGATGCTGGGCGCCACCCCGATGAAGCCGAGATAGACCGGCAGAAGCACCAGCGCTGCCCCCGCCGGCGCAGGCACCCCGACGAAGTAGTCGGCCTGCCACGCCGGCCGGTCGAGGTCTTCATCGAGCACGTTGAAGCGCGCAAGCCTCAATCCGCAGGCTATCGCGAAGAGCAACGCGGCGATCCAGCCGATCGATCCGGCGCGATCGAGCAGGTAGGCATAGAGCACCAGCGACGGCGCCACGCCGAAATTGACGATATCGGCGAGCGAATCCATCTGGGCGCCGAATTTCGACGAAGCTTTAAGCCGTCGCGCAATGCGCCCGTCGATGCCGTCCAGGAACGCCGCGACAAGCACCATCACGACCGCGATCTCGAAACGGTGCTCGAAGGCGAGACGAATGCCCGACAGTCCGGCACAGATCGCCAGCACCGTTATGAGATTGGGAATGAGCAGCCGCACCGGAATTTCCCGGATGCGTGGGCCGCCCCGGCCGTGTGGTTCGAAATCGATGAAAGAACCCGGCCATGTAAGCCTACGAAATGCGAACCAGCGGCGTTGCTGCACTGCCGCCGAATTCCGCGATAACCGTCTCGCCGGCGACCGAGGTTTGGCCGACAGCCACCCTGGGAGCCGCGTCCTTCGGCAGGAATATGTCGACGCGCGAACCGAATCGGATCAGGCCGATCCGCTCCCCCACACCGATATTCGACTTTGCTTCCACGAAGCAGACGATACGGCGCGCCACCAGCCCCGCGATCTGGACCAGTGCTACCGTCCCGTTCGGGCTTTCGATCACCAGACCGTTGCGCTCATTCTCGTCGCTTGCCTTGTCAAGTTCCGCATTCAGGAACTTGCCCGGACGATGCTCGATCTTCGCGATGCGTCCGCGCACGGGCGAACGGTTCACATGGCATGAGAAGACGTTCATGAAGACCGAGACGCGCGTCATTTCCCCGGTTCCAAGGCCAAGCTCGCGCGGAGGCACCGCCGGCCCCACCGACGATACCAAACCATCGGCCGGGCTGATCACGAGGCGATCGTCGACGGGTGTTACCCGCTCCGGATCTCGGAAGAAGTAGGCGCACCACGCCGTTAGAATAAGGCCGATCCAAAACAGGACCGACGAGAAGAGACCGACTATCACTGTCACGCCGGCAAAAGCAGCGATGAAAGGCCAGCCTTCACGGTGGACCGGGACCAAGGTGTTGCGAATGCTATCAGCGAGGCTCATTCAAGAACCGCCTCCAAATGAAATCCGAGCCTGCTTAGCGGATATGAACTCTCGCCGCAACGCGGCTGCCGGCCGCAATGACTTCGAAAGGATGGCACGCCAAAGCGCGTCGCGGCAAAACAGATTCATGCGACGCGCTTTAGGCTATGGTTTCTGTGCATGTCGTTATCCCAAAACCGCTGCGCACTTTTGGGCGACATGCATTAGTACCCAACCAACTCACAGCGCAGCCAGATCGCCTCTCGCCCAGCCCTCGGCAATCACCGCAGCGCGCTCCGCAAATGCCCCAGCCTCGATCGCGTTGCGGATATCCTGCATCAGCCTTTGGTAATAGGCGAGATTGTTCCAGGTGAGCAGCATCCCGCCCAGCGCCTCGCCAGACTTCACCAGATGGTGGAGGTAGGCGCGGGAATAGTCGCGCGACGCCGGACAATCGCTTTCTTCGTCGAGCGGGCGCGCATCGTCGGCATGGCGGGCGTTTCGGAGATTGACCTTGCCGCGCCGCGTATAGGCGAGACCGTGGCGCCCAGCCCTGGTCGGCATTACGCAGTCGAACATGTCGATGCCGCGCGCCACCGACTTCAATATGTCGTCTGGCGTACCGACGCCCATAAGGTAGCGCGGCCGGTCAGCCGGCAGTTCGGGACAGGCGATGTCGAGCATTTCGAGCATCACCTCCTGTGGCTCCCCAACCGCAAGCCCGCCCACGGCGTAACCCTTCAAGTCCATGGCAGCAAGTGTCGCGGCCGACCGCACCCGCAGTTTGGCATCATCGCCGCCCTGCACGATGCCGAACATCGCCTTGCCCGGTTGGTTTCCAAACGCAGTCTTGCAGCGTTCCGCCCAGCGCAGCGAAAGCTCCATCGCGCGCTCGATTTCAGCCTCCTTGGCCGGCAGCGCCGTGCATTCGTCGAGCTGCATCTGAATGTCGGCGTCCAAAAGGCCCTGGATCTCGATAGAGCGTTCCGGAGACATTTCGTACGCCGCGCCGTCAATATGCGAGCGAAAGGTAACGCCCTTCTCGTTTAGCTTGCGCAGTTGAGCCAGCGACATGACCTGGAACCCGCCGCTGTCGGTGAGAATCGGATAGGGCCAGCGCGCAAATTCATGCAGGCCACCAAGGCTTGCCACGCGTTCCGCGCCCGGCCGAAGCATCAGATGGTAAGTATTGCCCAGAATGATATCGGAGCCGAGCGCGCGGACCTGGTCCATATACATGGTTTTGACCGTGCCGCCCGTGCCCACCGGCATGAAAGCCGGCGTGCGGATGGTTCCCCTCGGCATCGTGATTTCACCGCGCCGCGCCCTGCCCTCGGTCGCAAGCAGGCGGAACAAAAACTCGGTCGTCATCAATAGTCATTCCTGAAAAGCAGGCTGGCATCGCCGTAGGAGTAGAACCTGTAACCGTGTTCTATGGCGTGCCGATAGGCCGCGCCCATGGTCTCCATTCCGGCAAACGCCGAGACGAGCATGAAAAGCGTCGAGCGCGGTAGGTGAAAGTTGGTCATCAGAGCATCTGCCGTCCTGAAGCGATAGCCCGGCGTAATGAAGATGTCGGTCGGGCCGGACCATGCTTCGATGGCGCCATCCTCTCGCGCTGCGCTCTCCAGCAGCCTGAGCGAGGTCGTGCCGACCGCGACGATACGCGCGCCGCGCGCCCGCGCGGCATTGAGCGCCGCGGCGGTTTCCTGCGAAATATGCCCGATCTCGGCATGCATCCTGTGGTCTTTGGTATCTTCGGCTTTAACGGGCAGGAAGGTCCCCGCACCGACATGCAGCGTCACGAAGCGCCTTTCGATGCCGCGTCTGTCGAGCGTCGCAAAAAGGTCCGGCGTGAAATGCAGTCCCGCCGTGGGCGCCGCGACCGCACCTTCATCGCGCGCGTAGACTGTCTGGTAGTCCGTCCGGTCGCGTTCGTCGTCCGGACGCTTCGAGGAGATATAGGGCGGCAGGGGAATATGCCCAACCGCGTGCAGCGCCTCGTCGAGCACCGACCCTGAAAGGTCGAACGCAAGCAGCGCCTCTCCCGCCTCCCCCTTCTCCACCACCGCAGCGTCGAGCGCGCCGAGAAAGCACGCGCGGCCATCATGCCCGAAGCGAATGCGATCTCCGGCCATCACCCGTTTCGCCGGCCGTAGGAACGCGAGCCAGCGGTCCGGCGCGACACGCATGTGCAATGTCGCATCCACATGCGCGGCCGCCTCGCCACGCTGCCTGATGCCCTTGAGCTGGGCGGGGATTACTTTCGTATCGTTGAATACCAGCACATCGCCCGGCTGGAGCAGTTCCGGTAGATCGCGCACGGCCCGATCCGCGAACGGGACGCCGGGCCGCACAAACAACAGCCGTGCCGCGTCACGCGGTTCGGCAGGGCGAAGCGCGATGCGGTTTTCCGGAAGTTCGAAATCAAACAGGTCTACGCGCATGGTTTTGTGCCCCGCTCCCCGCGCACCGGAAAGCGAAGTGGCTGCAGCTTCCGCCCTTCCTGTTCAGGCGGCGTCCGCCGCAACCTTCATCGACACGATCTTGTCGGGGTCCTGGACCGGCTCGCCGCGCTTGATCTTGTCAACATTCTCCATGCCCTGAATGACCTGGCCCCACACCGTATACTGGCGGTTGAGAAATCCCGCGTCGTCGAAGCAGATGAAAAACTGCGAGTTCGCCGAGTTTGGATTCTGGGCGCGCGCCATTGAGCAGGTGCCGCGTGCATGATTGACGTTGGAGAACTCGGCCTTCAAATCCGGCTTATCCGATCCGCCCATCCCGGCGCGCGACGGGTTGAACGAGGGTCCGGTCGACTTGCCGAACTTCACGTCCCCGGTCTGCGCCATGAAACCGTCGATCACGCGGTGGAAGACCACGCCATCATAGGCTCCCTCGCGGGTCAGTTCTTTGATCCGCCCGACATGACCGGGCGCCAGTTGCGGTAAGAGCTCGATGACGATCTTTCCTTTGGTGGTTTCCATTACGATTGTATTCTCGGGGTCGTTGATCTCGGCCATCAGCCAATTCCTTTCGTGCTATTTGCCGTCCGCCGCTATGCGGACCTTGATCATGCGGTCGGGGTCGGTGACAGCGCCGTTATTTGCCTGATCACCCTTCTTGATCTTGTCGACCAGTTCCATGCCGCTTTCGACATTGCCAACAACCGTATATTGCCCCTCGAGCGGAGGCGCTGGCGCAAACATGATGAAGAACTGCGCGTTGGCCGAGTTCGGGTCCTGCGAGCGCGCCATGCCGAGAGTTCCGCGCACATAGTGCTCCTGCGAGAATTCAGCCGGGAGGTTTGGCCGCTCGGAGCCCCCGGTTCCGACGCGCTCGGCACTGTAGCCGTCATTCAAGTCGCCGAACTGAACATCCCCCGTCTGCGCCATGAAACCGTCGATCACGCGGTGGAAGGCCACGTTGTCGTAGGCGCCCTCCCTGACCAGTGCCTTTATCTGCTCGACATGCTTGGGCGCGAGGTCGGGCCTGAGTGCGATCGTCACGTCGCCGTCCTTCAGCGTTATGATCATGGTGTTCTCTGGGTCGGCCGCGAGTGCTGCTCCGGCGCCGGCCACCAGCCCGGCAAGGACGACAAGAAATGAAGCAAGCTTTCCAAGCTGCATGAGACTTCTCCAGGGCTTACTTTGCGAATTTGGCGTTCAGCGCGTCAGCAACCGATTTCGGCACAAAGGGCCGAATATCGCCGCCCATCGAGGCAATCTGGCGCACAAGTGTCGCGGTAATCGTGCGCACCGATGGACTTGCCGGCAGGAACACGGTCTGCAGTTCCGGCGCCAACGTCTCGTTCATTCCGGCCATCTGCATCTCGTAGTCGAGATCCGTACCGTCCCGCAGGCCTCGAATCATGATCGAGGCACCATGCTTCCTCGCCGCGTCGACGACCAATCCCGCAAACGAGACGACGCGAATGCGCTTTCCGTCGTCGCCGAATTCCTCCGCCGCGGCCTTCTTTATGAGTGCCGCGCGCTCCTCAAACGAAAATAGCGGCGTCTTGCTTGGCTGAACTCCGACTGCCGCGAACACGACATCAGCCACGGCCAGCGAAGCCTTGAGCACGTCGAGGTGCCCGTTGGTAAGCGGGTCGAAGGAACCGGCATAGATGGCGATGCGCTCTGTCATGGAACGCGGTTCTAGCGGCCCTCGCTGCCAAAGGCAATTCGGGATCGGCTTGGCCGGCCGATGTGCGCAAAGTCACAGACGATGAAACCCAACTGCGCTTTATTCGTTATTGCGAGAGGAGAATGAAGCCATGATGATTTTCATGCTTGCCGTCGCAATGACCGTTGCCATGCTGATAGCAACAGGAGTGGTCATCCACTACGAGGCACAACGCGTCCGCATGGACGACGGCAATGACCGCACTAGCCCGTTTGGCCGGAGCTGAGAACGAGACGGCGGGACTACCGCGACACCGCATCCGAGCCTGACCCAACTCGTCAGGGCGCGTCGAAAATGGTGGTTCTGATCAGCTCGCGTTGTCGCCCTGGCCGTCGCTGGCGGATTGTGTTTCCCCATTTCCAACCTCCTCACCCTGCGGCTCGGAGATACGCTCGACCGAAACAACCTTCTCGCTTTCGGCAGTATTGAAGATGGTAACGCCCTTCGTTGCCCGGCTCGCAACGCGGATTCCGTTGACCGGAACGCGGATCACCTGCCCGCCGTCAGATACCAGCATGATCTGATCTTCGTTGGCGACAGGGAAAGTCGCGACCAGGCGCCCGATTTCGCCCGTTTTCGAAACATCGGTCGCGCGTATGCCCTTGCCGCCGCGTCCGGTAAGCCGGAAGTCGTATGACGACGAGCGCTTGCCATAGCCATATTCCGTGACGGTGAGAACGAACTGCTCGTGCTGCTTGAGGAATTCGTAACGCTCGTCCGAAAGGTCGGTCTCTTCGCCCACCTCTTCATTGGTGAGCGCGATTTCCTCGTCCTCGCCGCTCGTCAGACGGCGTTCCGCGACCGAGCGTTTCAGATAGGCAGCGCGCTCGGGCGCGTCCGCATCCACGTGCTCGAGGATCGCCATCGAAATCGTCCGGTCGTTTTCGCTCATGGAAATGCCGCGCACACCAACTGAATTGCGGCCGGCAAATACGCGAACGTCGCTCGCGGGAAACCGGATACACTGGCCGGATGCAGCGGTAAGCAGCACATCATCGTTTTCAGTGCATGTCTCCACGCCCAGGATCTCGTCGCCGACCTCGTCAAGCTTCATGGCGATCTTGCCGTTGCGGTTGACCTGCACGAAGTCCGACAGCTTGTTGCGGCGCACGGTCCCGCGAGTCGTCGCGAACATGACGTCGAGCGCGCTCCAACTCGCCTCATCCTCCGGCAGCGGCATGATGGTGGTGATGCGCTCGCCCTGCTCCAGCGGCAGGAGATTGATAAGGGCTTTGCCGCGTGACTGGGGACTGCCGACCGGTAGGCGCCAGACTTTTTCCTTGTAGACGATGCCGCGCGAGGAGAAGAAAAGCACGGGCGAGTGCGTATTCGCGACGAACAGCCGCGTGACGAAATCCGTGTCTTTGGTCGACATGCCGGAACGGCCCTTGCCGCCGCGGGCCTGCGCGCGATAGATCGACAAGGGCACGCGCTTTATGTAGCCCTCGTGAGTGACGGTGACGACCATGTCCTCGCGCTGTATGAGGTCTTCGTCCTCCATGTCCGCGCCGCCCTCGGCGATCTCGGTACGGCGCGGCGTCCCGAATTCGTCGCGCACGGCGGCGAGTTCGTCCTTGACGATCTGCTCGATCCGGACGCGCGACGACAGGATGTCCAGGTAATCCGTGATTTCGGCGCCTATGGTGTTCAACTCGTCGGCAATCTCGTCGCGGCCGAGCGCGGTCAGTCGCTGCAGCCTCAGTTCAAGGATTGCCCGCGCCTGCTCTTCTGAAAGATTGTAGGTGCCGTCCTCATTGATCCGGTGCCGCGGATCGTCGATCAGAAGGATCAGTGATTCGACGTCGGAAGCCGCCCAGTGGCGCTCCATCAGCTGCACGCGCGCTGTTTGCGGGTCTGGCGCGCTGCGGATCAGCTTGATGACTTCATCTATGTTGGCGACGGCGATTGCGAGGCCCACCAACACGTGCGCCCGGTCGCGCACCTTCCTCAGGAGGAACTTCGTGCGGCGGCTGATCACCTCCTCGCGGAACGCGATGAAGGCCCTCAGCATGTCGATCAGGGTCAGCACTTCCGGCTTGCCGCCGTTCAACGCCACCACATTGGCGCCAAAAGTGGTTTGCAGGGGCGTGTAGCGATAGAGTTGGTTGAGCACCACGTCGGCAACGGCGTCCCTACGCAGCTCAATCACCACGCGATAGCCCTGCCGGTCGCTTTCGTCGCGGATATCGGAAATGCCTTCGATGCGCTTTTCGCGCACCAAATCCGCCATTTTCTCGATCATCGCCGCCTTGTTCACCTGGTAAGGCACTTCGGTGATAATGATCGCCTCGCGGTCGCCGCGAATCGTTTCAATGCCGACCTTGCCACGCATCAGGATCGAGCCGCGCCCGGTGGAATAAGCGCTGTAGATTCCGGATCGGCCAAGAATGATGCCGCCGGTGGGAAAATCCGGTCCCGGAATAATCTCCATCAGCTCCGGCAGCCCCATGGCCGGATTGTCGATCAGCGCGATCGCGCCATTGATGATTTCCCCCAGATTG
Organism: uncultured Alphaproteobacteria bacterium; assembly: GCA_963813315.1. GTDB lineage: Bacteria > Pseudomonadota > Alphaproteobacteria > Rhizobiales > Rhizobiaceae > CAWEYO01. Next base: position 156,432 of record CAWEYO010000004.1, read on the forward strand.
TGCGGCGGAATGTTCGTCGCCATGCCGACCGCGATACCGCCGGAGCCGTTGACGAGCAGATTGGGGAACCGTGCCGGCAACACGCGCGGCTCCTCGCCGGAGGCGTCGTAGTTGGCCTGGAAATCGACGGTGTCCTTGTCGATGTCCTCAAGCAACTCGTGCGCCACCTTGGCGAGGCGGGTTTCCGTGTAGCGCATCGCTGCCGGAGGATCGCCATCGATCGAGCCGAAATTTCCCTGGCCGTCGATCAGCGGCACGCGCATTGACCAATCCTGCGCCATGCGTACCAGCGCATCATAGATCGAGGCGTCTCCGTGCGGATGGTATTTGCCCATCACGTCGGCGACAGGCCGGGCAGACTTCACATATTTGCGGTTCCAGTGGTAGCCGCTCTCGAAAGCCGCATAAAGGATGCGCCGATGCACCGGCTTCAGGCCGTCGCGCACATCGGGCAGCGCACGGCTCACGATGACGCTCATCGCGTAATCGAGATAAGAACGCTGCATCTCCTCGACAATGGAAATCGGCTCGATGCCGGAAGGGCCGCCATCGGGGCCGCGCGGTGTCTTCTGGTCAGTCAAAACGGATCACGATCAATATAGGAATCACGCTCATCTTATATAGGAGAAGCCCGCAATTCTCCAATGCCGAGCGGCGTTTTCCCGACCTAATTTCGTCCACGAATTCAAAAGGGTACGAGCCCTGCGCCAGCCTGCGACAGCGTGTCCGGTCGAGAGCAATGCCGCGCGGGAAAGGGAGAGCTGTAACCCATTCGTGCGGTTCATTTCGTTCTCCATCATCGGTCCGACGCACGCGAAGCGGAGATAAAGGCGTATTGGCTGCTGTTCAACCGTGCTGTGGCCCTTCAGTGCGGCTGGCGCGCCTTTCTCAATCGGGCTAGAGCAGCGGACGCACCGATGGAATCGGTGCTGCTGCTCTATCTCTTTGTTTGAGCATCGGATTTTCCCCGAAACCGGGTTTCCACTTTCGGGTCCGATGCTCTAGCCTGATGTCGAGGGGATTTGCCGATGCCAAGCTATGATAGTCTTTTCAATGCCTTCGTGACCTTGCTGGTGACGATCGACCCGCCTGGGCTGGCGCCGCTGTTCCTAGCTATCACGCGCGGCATGAGCCGCGACGAACGCCGGCAAGTCTCTATCCGTGCCAGCATCATAGGGTTCGGAGTGCTCGCGCTTTTTGCCCTCGCCGGCGCCTCGATTCTGGCCGTCTTCGGGATCACGCTTCCGGCGTTCCGCGTGGCCGGCGGCTTCTTGCTCTTTTTCATCGCGTTCGAGATGGTCTTCGAAAAGCGCCAGGATCGTAAGGAAAAGATCTCGGATGTCGCGGTAACAAAGGACATGGTCCATCATATTGCCGCGTTTCCGCTGGCGATCCCGTTGATTGCTGGCCCTGGCGCCATTTCGGCGACCGTGCTGCTCTCGGGCGCCTTCCGGGGCTGGCCCGCGCAGGCCGCCCTGGTCGGCATCATTTTGGCATGTCTGATGATTACTTATTTCGTCTTCATTCTTGCAGAGCGCATCGACGGTATCCTCGGCCATACGGGTCGCTCGATCCTCACGCGGCTCCTCGGAGTGATTCTCGCTGCCCTCGCCGTGCAATTCGTCGCCGATGGCGTCAAGGAACTGATCGCAGCATAGCGTTGCCGTGCGCGATTTCTCGATGCGAGCCGGTGCGGCACCAGATCGGATATCGGCGCCAGGCCGCGTCGCGCCCATAGAGCATCGGACCCGATGGCGATTGGTTTCGCCGACCTCCAACGTTGCAACCTCATCTTGCTCTAAACTGGAGCATCGGACCCGAGAGGGGGTACCAGTTTCCGGAAAATCCGATGCTCAATCAATCCGATGCTTATACAAAGAGAGCGGCAACACCGATCCATGATTCCATTGATGACTCCGCCGCCCATAGCGGCCGTTAGCCGAGGGTGATAGAGCGGGAACCCCTGACTACGAGCCACATCGGATGACCCATGAGCCTTGAGTCTGTACGCGCCTTCCTTGCCGAGCACGCCCCGGATCTGGCGGTCATTGAAACTGCGTCCAGTTCCGCCACCGTTTCACTCGCCGCCGAGGCGCATGGAGTCACGCCGGCACAAATCGCAAAGACAATATGCCTGCGCGTCGGCACCGAAACCATCCTCATCGTCACCAGCGGCACAGCGCGGCTGGACAACAGGAAATTCAAGGACACGTTCGGCGCCAAGCCGCGCATGCTGGATGCAGAGCAGGTTCTGGCGTCCACAAGCCATCCGGTAGGAGGCGTATGCCCTTTCGGTCTGCCATCACCACTGCCTGTCTACTGCGACGTTTCCCTTCGCGCCTTCAAAGAGGTGGTCCCCGCCGCCGGCGCAACCAACGCCGCCCTTCGCATCACGCCCGAACGCATCGCCGAACTCGCTAACGCCAAATGGATCGATGTGGGCCACCAGCTGTTGCCCACATGACCAATGTGTCAAAAAGGAATCTCATCATCGAGGTCGCGTGAACCGCCGCCGCCTCCAGAGCCGCCGCGACTGCCGCCGCCGCGCTCGTCATTTGGCCCGGACTGGCCGAAGTCCGAACCGCGTGCGCCACCGCCGTAACCGACCTGACCGCCTTCGCCGCCCTGCCCACGCGCATCGAGCATCTGCAGCTCGCCGCGGAACTTCTGCAAAACAATTTCCGTCGTATACCGGTCCTGCCCGCTTTGGTCCTGCCATTTGCGGGTCTGCAACTGGCCTTCGACGTATACCTTCATGCCCTTCTTGAGATATTGCTCCGCCACCTTGGCCAAGTTGTCGTTGAAGATGACGACACTGTGCCACTCGGTCTTTTCCTTGCGGTCACCGGAGTTCTTGTCGCGCCAGCTCTCGGACGTTGCGATCCTGAGATTGACGACCGGATCACCGGAATTCAGCCGGCGGATTTCCGGATCGGCGCCCAGATTGCCCACCAGAATGACCTTGTTCACGCTACCTGCCATCACACTTCTCCGCGCTCATCCGAAACCAGACAGAAACTATGGCGCACCTTATCCGACGCGTTCCGGGCGCGCGGCTCTATCGCCAAAAAAAAGCGCGCTTTCCACAAAATTGTTTGTTCCTTGTTTGTTCTAGTACAATCTCCACGGAGGTGCAAGCGGGTCAAACTCTGCCTAAAGAAACGGCCCCGCCGCTGTCATCTTGAGCGCACGGGGCCTTGTTGGGGCTAAACCCCTAAATGCCGGGAGTGTTTTACCGGCTTTACTCTCTCGGACGCCTCATCGGCACGCAGCCGAATGATCCGACTAATGGTCTCTGATTGTAAGGTGATTCGACAGGAGCAATTGCTGCCTCGGCGAGCGTCACGCCTGCCGTGGCTCCGTTTTCATGGGGAGCCAATTAGAACAGTCCGGTGGGGTCATGCCTCCCTCCTCGGATCGTTGCTCCGAATATCTCTCGGTTGCCTCGTCCGCGCGTTTGCGGCGTCTCGCAAACCCGACTTGCGTGTTCACGAATTCAGCTCCGAAGAGGCGGTGATCTTGCATCCGGCACACCCTTCGCGTCAACCACTTTGCCTGCTTCAAGGAAAAATGTGATCGACAGAGCGCTGTGTGCGGGGAGTTTTCCACACCCATATTGTCAGGAGCGTGTTCGGTCTTTGTTCTTTTTGCTTGCCCCCTTGCACGAAAGGCGGTTAAAGGGCATGCGGCGGGTGTGCAAACTCTCTCGACGGAGCGGCAAGAATACCTACATGAGGGGATGGCCGGGCAAGCCCGCCAATCCGAGCAAACTACCAAAGGCGGCGGACCGGCATGGCCGATCACAAATACATTTCCATTCGCGGCGCCCGCGAACACAATTTGAAGAATGTCGATCTCGATCTGCCGCGCGACAGCCTGATCGTCATGACCGGCCTGTCCGGCTCCGGCAAGTCGTCGCTCGCCTTCGATACGATCTATGCCGAGGGCCAGCGGCGCTATGTCGAGAGCCTTTCAGCCTATGCGCGGCAATTCCTGGAAATGATGCAGAAGCCGGACGTCGATCAGATCGACGGCCTCTCGCCTGCCATCTCCATCGAACAGAAGACGACGTCTCGCAATCCGCGCTCGACGGTCGGCACCGTCACCGAAATCTATGACTACATGCGCCTTCTTTTTGCGCGCGTGGGTGTTCCCTATTCGCCCGCCACCGGCCTTCCGATCGAAAGCCAGACCGTCAGCCAGATGGTGGACAGGGTGCTGGGGCTCAACGAGGGCACGCGTCTCTACATCACGGCGCCGATCGTGCGCGGCCGCAAGGGCGAATACCGCAAGGAACTCGCCGAGCTTCAGAAGAAGGGCTTTCAGCGCGTCAAGGTCGACGGCGTCTTCCATGAAATCGCCGATGTGCCGACGCTGGACAAGAAATACAAGCATGATATCGACGTGGTCGTCGATCGCGTTGTCGTGCGTCCCGACCTTGGCGCGCGCCTTGCGGATTCCATCGAGACGGCCTTGAAGCTGGCGGAAGGTCTTGCGGTCGCGGAGTTTGCCGACAGGCCGCTGCCGGCGGAGGAAACGGCCGAAGAATCCGCCAACAAGTCGAAGAATGAAACGCATGAGCGGATTTTGTTTTCCGAAAAGTTCGCCTGCCCGGTTTCCGGCTTCACCATTTCCGAGATCGAACCCAGGCTCTTCTCTTTCAACAATCCGTTCGGCGCATGTCCCTCCTGCGACGGCCTCGGCAACCAGCGCGCCATTGATGCCAGCCTGATTGTTCCTGACGAAAGCATTTCCCTGCGCGACGGCGCCGTGAGCCCCTGGGCCAAATCCACTTCGCCCTATTACGCGCAGACGCTGGACGCACTCGGAAAGGCCTATGGCTTCAAGCTTGGCGACCGCTTCAGGGACCTGACGGCAGAGGCGAAGCAAGCAATTCTCTATGGCACCGGCGAGCGCGAGGTCACCTTCCACTATGACGACGGCCTGCGTTCCTACAACACGACAAAGACCTTCGAGGGTGTGATCCCCAATCTCGAACGTCGCTGGAAGGAGACCGAATCCGCGTGGATGCGGGAGGAGATCGAGCGCTTTATGTCGGCGACGCCCTGCCCTGCCTGCAATGGCTATCGCCTGAAGCCCGAGACACTGGCCGTCAAGATCGCGGGAAAGCATATCGGCGAGGTGACGGAACTCTCGATCCGAAGCGCCAATGTGTGGTTCGAGGAACTGCCCGGCTCACTGAATGCCAAGCAGAACGAGATCGCCTTACGCATCCTCAAGGAAATCCGCGAGCGGCTGCGTTTTCTGAACGATGTCGGTCTCGACTATCTGACACTGTCACGCAATTCCGGCAGCCTTTCCGGCGGCGAGAGTCGAGCGCATCAGGCTCGCCTCGCAGATCGGCTCCGGCCTCACCGGTGTTCTTTACGTGTTGGACGAGCCCTCGATCGGCCTCCACCAGCGAGATAATTCCCGACTGCTCGATACGCTGAAACACCTGCGCGACCTCGGCAACACGGTCATCGTCGTAGAGCATGACGAGGACGCGATCCTCCATGCGGACTACGTGGTCGACATCGGTCCAGCTGCCGGCATCCATGGCGGCCACGTGATCGCGGTGGGCGCACCGCGCGAGATCATGGCCAATCCGGCCTCGATCACCGGCAAATATCTGTCCGGCGAACTCGAAATCCCGACGCCGTCCTCTCGCCGCGAGCTTAAGAAGTCGCGGCGTATCCGGGTGGTTGGCGCGCGCGGCAACAATCTGCGCAACGTCACGGCCGAAATCCCGATCGGCACGTTCACCTGCGTCACCGGCGTTTCCGGCGGCGGCAAGTCGACATTCCTGATCGAGACGCTGTTCAAAGCCGCCTCCCGCCGGATCATGGGCTCGCGCGAGCACCCGGCCGACCACGACCGAATCGAGGGACTTGAATTCATCGACAAGGTCATCGACATCGACCAGTCCCCGATCGGGCGCACGCCGCGCTCGAACCCGGCGACCTACACCGGCGCCTTCACGCCGATCCGCGACTGGTTCGCGGGACTACCGGAAGCCAAGGCGCGCGGCTATCAGCCTGGCCGCTTCTCCTTCAACGTTAAGGGCGGACGCTGCGAGGCCTGCCAGGGCGACGGTGTTATCAAGATCGAGATGCACTTCCTGCCCGATGTCTACGTCACCTGCGACGTCTGTCACGGCAAGCGTTACAACCGCGAGACGCTCGACGTCACCTTCAAGGGCAGATCGATCGCCGATGTGCTCGATATGACGGTCGAGGAAGGCGTCGAGTTCTTCGCCGCTGTTCCCGCCGTGCGCGACAAGCTGATAACGCTGAATCAGGTCGGCCTCGGCTACATCCATATCGGACAGCAGGCGACGACCCTTTCGGGCGGCGAGGCGCAACGCATCAAGCTCGCTAAGGAGCTTTCCCGCCGGGCGACCGGCAAGACGCTTTACATCCTCGACGAACCGACGACCGGGTTGCATTTCCATGATGTGGCCAAGCTTCTTGAAGTTCTGCATGAGCTTGTCGACCAGGGCAATACGGTTGTCGTCATTGAGCACAATCTGGAGGTCGTCAAAACCGCCGACTGGGTTCTCGATCTTGGGCCCGAGGGCGGCGACGGCGGCGGCGAGGTGGTGGCGGCAGGCAGGCCGGAGGACATCATGCACGAGCCGCGCAGCTATACGGGGCAGTTCCTCAAGGAGCTGCTGGAGCGGCGGCCGAAGGGGAAGCGGGAAGCGGCGGAGTAAGACAAGTGGAAAACCGTATGACCCTCACCACCGGAAAAATTCGTGCCGGTATGGGCGGCTGGACTTTCGAACCCTGGGACACGTCGTTCTATCCGGAGAAACTCGCTAAGGCCAAGCAGCTGCAGTATGCGAGCCGCCAGGTTCCCACTATCGAAGTCAACGGCACCTTCTATTCAACGTTCAAGCCCGCGACCTTTGCCAAATGGTCGAGCGAAACGCCGGAAGAGTTTGTTTTCTCGCTGAAGGGCCACCGGTTTGTGACGAACCGCAAGGTTCTCGCGGAAGCCGGTGAGTTGGTCGCATTCTTCCTGAAGCAGGGTATCGTGGAACTTGGCGAGAAGTTGGGACCCATCCTCTGGCAGCTCGCGGCGACCAAGAAATTCGACGCCGATGATATTGAAGCCTTCCTCACGCTTCTTCCCGAAAAGCAGGACGGGGCAAAGCTAAGGCATGCTCTGGAGGTGCGCCACCAAAGCTTCGTCGTGCCGGAGTTCGTCGCATTGCTTAGGAAGCACAAGGTAGCGGCCGTCTTCGCCGACCACGCCAGCTATCCCGCAATTCCCGACGTCACCGGCGACTTCGTCTATGCGCGGCTACAGACAGGCGAGGACGACGTTCCGACCTGTTACCCACCGAAAGCGCTGGATCAGTGGGCGACGCGCGCCAACGCTTGGGCGACCGGCGGCGCACCGGACGATCTTCCGCGCGTCGATCCTTCAAGTGACGCGCCAGCAATGCCGCGGGACGTGTTCGTCTACTTCATCAGTTCCGGAAAGGTCCGCGCGCCGCATGGCGCCATGGCCTTCATAGAGCGGCTATAGAGCATCGGAACGCGTCATCACTTCTGCCCCCCCGGCCTTTCCTCTTCGGCAAGTTCCCGTAGAACGGACACCATTGCCAGCGGCAAGTCCTCCGCGATCAGGCCGGGGCCGAAGCGCCGCGCGGCTTCAGCATGGACCCATACCGCCGCGCAGGCGCCTTCGAAAGCTGGCATGCCTTGCGCGACGAAGCTGGCAATGATCCCCGACAGCACGTCGCCAGAACCGGCCGTCGCCAGAAGCGGTGTGCCGTTGGCGTTGATCGCTGCTCGGCCGTCCGGCACGGCGATCACGGTGTCCGGTCCCTTGTATACAATGGTGCCATTGCACCGCTTCGCCGCCGCGCGAGCCATGTCGAGTTTCGACAGCGTCTCCTCCGCCTGAATGTCCGGGAACAGCCTGCCGAACTCACCCTCGTGAGGCGTAAGCACGAGCGCTGGCGCACCATTCGCGCGCGCCGCCTCGAACAATGCCTGGGGGTTCCTTGCGAAGGCAGTGATCGCGTCGGCATCGAATACGATCCCGCGAACGATACCGCTGCCGGCCGCGACAAGTTGCAGGGCCACCTCGCCGACCTTCGGTGCGGTTCCGAGGCCTGGCCCGAAGACCAGCGCCGCCGGCTTCCTGTGTTGCAGGAATTCTTCGACCTCCTCAAAGGAATCCGTTTTCCGCAGGATGACGGATGTCAGATGCGCCGCATTCACATAAAGAGCGCTCGACTGCGAGCACATGGTGACCGCGCCCGCGCCTGCTCTTGCCGCAGCCATGGCCGCGAGCCGCGCGGCCCCGGTTGAAGCCGGGCCGCCGGAAAATACCCCGACATGCCCGCGCGAGTATTTGTGCGACGCGGGATCCGGCGCCGGAATCTCGCTCGCCCACAGGACAGGCGTGTTTTCGAAACAGGAAGGGCGCAACCTCTCCAGCACCGCGCCGCCGATCCCGATATCCGCGACGATCACCTCGCCGCAATGCGCTCTGCCTGGGAAGAGCAGGTGCCCCGGCTTTTTCCGGAAGAACGTGACCGTGACATCGGCGGACATCGAAGGTCCGAGAGCCTTGCCGCTTTCGCCGGAGATGCCGGACGGCAGATCAACCGCGACCACCGGGACATCCGCAGCCTCGACCATCTCCACCGCGCGGGCATAGTCGTCACGCAACGGTTTCGCGAGGCCTGCCCCGAAAAGCGCGTCGACGATCAAGCTGTCGCGGTTGGCCCGGAAATCCGCAAGCGGTCCTGGCCTAATCTCGCACTCCCTCGCCGCCCGGCCTGCATCCGTCCCAGCCTTAGGCGGTTCTGAGCGCCACACGCGCACCTCAAGGCCCGAATTCCTGAGCAAGGACGCCACAACGTAGCCGTCACCGCCATTGTTTCCCGGACCGCAGAGGACATCCACCCGGCCTGTGGCCGCAAACCGTTCAAGCACGACCTTGGCCACAGCCGCGCTGGCATTGCGCATGAGGGCAAAGCCGTCGAACGGCCCCGCCGCAATCGCCGCCCGGTCAGCTTCCGCCATTTCGGAAGGAGTGAGAATTTCGTGCGCCAAGTGTCTACCGCCTTTCTCCGAACTTAGAGCATCGGGCCCGAAAGTGGGAACCGGTTTCGGAAAAAATCCGATGCTCAAAGAAAGAGATAGAGCAGCAGCGCTGATTCCGAAAAAGCGTCCGCCGCTCTAGCGCCGTTTCGGCGCTCGGCGCAAATCGCTCGACGCCCACAAAACGCGCTGTGTGCTGATTTTTTAGGCATGTCGATCTGATGATCGTGAGGGCAAGGGAGGGCCAATGGCGCAACCGGCACAGCCGATGACGCGAATCTGCTCCGAGCACCGGCTCTGATCCAGGAATCCCGCTTCCGGCTGCTGACAACCCAAACTGGCACACTTCCTGCTTGAGGGAGCGCGAAGCGGGGTTTTCGCACTCCGTTTTGTCCAGCGGAGGCAATTTGGATGAAAAAAATCGAAGCGATCATCAAACCGTTCAAGCTTGATGAGGTGAAGGAAGCCCTGCAGGAGGCGGGGCTGCAAGGCATCACCGTCACCGAGGCGAAGGGTTTTGGCCGCCAAAAAGGTCACACCGAGCTCTATCGCGGCGCGGAATATGTGGTCGACTTTCTGCCGAAAGTGAAAATCGAGGTCGTGCTTGCCGACGATGGGGTCGAAAGCGCGATCGAGGCGATCCGCAAGGCCGCCCAGACGGGGCGCATTGGCGACGGCAAGATCTTTGTCTCCAATATCGAGGAAGTCGTTCGCATCCGTACGGGTGAAACCGGCGTGGACGCCATCTGATCCGGGCCGCCGAAATATTTTTTAGCGTCATCACACAGGGAAACACGACATGACGACAGCCAATGAAATTTTGAAGCAGATCAAGGACAATGACGTGAAATTCGTCGATCTGCGCTTTACCGATCCGAAGGGCAAGCTTCAGCACCTCACGATGGATATTGCTGAAGTCGATGAAGACATGTTCGCGGACGGCGTCATGTTCGACGGTTCCTCCATCGCCGGGTGGAAGGCGATCAATGAATCCGACATGGTATTGATGCCGGACACCGATACGGTTCACATGGACCCGTTTTTCGCTCAGTCGACCATGGTCATCCTGTGCGACATTCTCGATCCGGTCTCCGGAGAAGCCTACAACCGCGACCCGCGCGGTACCGCCAAGAAGGCGGAAGCCTACATGAAGTCGGAAGGCATCGGCGACACGATCTTTGTCGGCCCGGAGGCGGAGTTCTTCGTATTCGACGACGTCAAGTACAAGGCCGACCCGTACAATACGGGCTTCAAGCTGGACTCGACCGAACTGCCGTCGAATGACGACACCGACTACGAGACAGGCAACATGGGTCACCGTCCCCGCATCAAGGGCGGCTATTTCCCGGTGCCGCCGGTCGATGCGGCGCAGGACATGCGATCCGAGATGCTGACCGTCCTGACTGAAATGGGCGTGCGCACCGAAAAGCATCACCATGAGGTCGCCGCCGCGCAGCACGAACTCGGCCTCAAGTTCGATACGCTGACCCGTAACGCCGACAAGATGCTGATCTACAAATATGTCGTGCACCAGGTCGCCAATGCCTACGGCAAGACCGCGACCTTCATGCCGAAGCCGGTCTTCGGCGACAACGGCTCCGGCATGCACGTTCACCAGTCGATCTGGAAGGACGGCAAGCCGACTTTTGCCGGCAACGAATATTCCGGGCTGTCCGAGAGCTGCCTCTACTATATCGGCGGCATCATCAAGCACGCCAAGGCAATCAATGCCTTCACCAACCCGCTGACCAACTCATACAAGCGTCTGGTGCCGGGTTATGAAGCGCCGGTACTGCTCGCCTACTCGGCGCGCAACCGCTCGGCCGCCTGCCGCATCCCGTTCGGTTCGTCGCCAAAGTCGAAGCGCGTCGAGGTCCGCTTCCCCGACCCGGGCGCGAATCCCTATCTCGGCTTTGCGGCGATGCTGATGGCCGGTCTCGACGGCATCAAGAACAAGATCCACCCCGGCCAGCCGATGGACAAGGACCTCTATGATCTTCCGCCGAAGGAGCTCAAGCGTATCCCGACCGTCTGCGGCTCGCTCCGCGAAGCGCTGCAGAGCCTCGACAAGGACCGCGGCTTCCTGAAGGCCGGTGGCGTCTTCGACGACGACCAGATCGACGCTTACATCGAACTGAAGATGGCCGAGGTCATGCGCTTCGAGATGACGCCGCACCCAGTCGAATACGACATGTACTATTCGGTCTGATCGATCCTCACGTCCGAACAATGGAACCCCGGCTGCGGTGCAGCCGGGGTTTTTTGTTAGGGTAAGAAAAAGCCCGGCGCGGTATGCCGCGCCGGGCTCCAATCGCCAGTAATAGCCAGGGTCAGTCCTTGGCGTTAAGGTCTGTCCCAAGCGTGTCCTTCACGAAAAGCGTGCCGATGACCAGAGACATGGCGGCAATCGCAATCGGATACCACAGGCCGTAGTAGATATCGCCGGCGGCAGCACTCATTGCGAAGGCCGTCGCTGGCAGGAGGCCGCCGAACCAGCCGTTGCCGATGTGATAGGGCAGCGACATGCCGGTGTAGCGGATGCGGGTCGGGAACATCTCGACCAGGATCGCGGCAATCGGGCCGTATACCATCGTCACGTAGATGACGAGCACGGTCAGGATCGCAATGATCTTCGTCCAGTTTACCGCCGCCGGGTCGGCTACCATCTTGAAGGCGCCGGCGCCTGGCACAGCAAAGACCGCCACTTCGGTCGCACCTGCAGCCTCCTCAGCTGTCAGCAGTTTGTCGCTGATGGCCTTGTCGATGGGAACCATGGTCTTTTCACCGCCCCGGATCGCAGCGGCATCAAGGTTGAGTTCAGGATTGGCCGCAACGAACGCGTCGAGCTTCTGATCGGCAACCTTGGCCGGTTCGCGAACCAGCGGATAACCGGCGGCGTGAAGCGCCGTGCTCACCGCCTTGCCGAACGCCGCTTCCTTTGCCTTGGCCTGGTCGCCAGCCGCGACCGCGTCAAAGGACTCAATGGTGGTCTCGCCAATCTTCACGGTCGCGGCGGTACCTGCCGCACCCGGCACAACGTCATACGGTACCGAGTTCTTCGTCAGAAACGAAGTCGCGATGTCGCAAGATGTCGTGAATTTCGCCGTTCCAACCGGGTTGAACTGGAACCTGCAATCGCCCGGTGCGGCGGTGACCGTCGCGCGAACATTCTCCTGTGCGGCAGCGAGCGCCGGATTGGCGGCCGAGGTCAGCGCCTTGAACAGCGGGAAATAAGTGACGATCGCAAGCGCGAGCCCGGCCATGATGATCGGCTTGCGGCCGATCCTGTCGGACAGCCAGCCGAAGAAGACGAAGAAGCCCGTGCCGAGCGCGAGAGAGATCGCGATCATGATGTTGACCGACTGCCCATCGACCTTGAGGACGTTCTGCAGGAAGAACAGCGCGTAGAACTGGCCGGAATACCAGACCACCGCCTGGCCGGCGGTGAGGCCGAGCAGCGCGAGGATCGCGATTTTGGCATTCTTCCACTGCCCGAAGGCTTCCGAAAGGGGCGCCTTCGAGCCTTTGCCCTCTTCTTTCATGCGCTGGAAGGCCGGCGACTCGTTCAGCGACAAGCGAATCCAGACCGATATGCCAAGCAGGACGCAGGAAACCAGGAACGGCACGCGCCAGCCCCATTCGGCAAAGGCCTCCTTGCCGAGCCAGGTCTGAACCAGCAGGATGACAATGAGCGACAGGAACAGGCCGAGCGTCGCCGTGGTCTGTATCCAGGACGTGTAGTAGCCGCGTCTGTCATCCGGTGCGTGTTCGGCAACGTAGGTCGCGGCACCGCCATATTCGCCGCCGAGCGCCAGGCCCTGCAGCATCCTCAGGCCAATCAGGATGACCGGAGCTGCAATGCCGATGCTTGCCGAACCGGGCAGAAGGCCGACGAGGAAGGTGGACAGACCCATGATCAGGATGGTGACAAGGAACGTGTATTTGCGGCCGACGAGATCGCCGATCCGGCCAAACACCAGCGCACCGAACGGGCGCACCAGGAAGCCGGCCGCGAAAGCCAGCAGCGCGAAGATGTTGCGCGTGGCTTCCGGATACTGGCTGAAGAACGTCGCGCCGATGAATACCGCGAGGGAGCCGTACAGATAGAAGTCATACCACTCAAAGACGGTGCCGAGCGAGGAAGCGAAGATGACCTTCTTTTCCTCCCGCGTCATGCCGCGCCGTCGGGCATCGGCTGTTGTTACGACTGCCATGTGATTATTCCTCCCTTTGGATAGTCCAGATGCGCCAGCGCCTGCCTCCAGTCGAGCTCTCCAGCTCGCTGCTACGCGAATCGCCAAAGGGATTCATGACAGAATCGCGTCCGAAACGGCAGCGATGCTTTGGGATTATGACTTTCGTCTAATATCAGAGTCAGTAATGTTTTCAATAATTTAGCAAATAAGAAACCCGCATGGGGTTCATTTTTTCGTATTCAACCCCGCATTTGGGGACGCAAAAACCGGGCCTTGCGCATGCCCTTGGCGCGTCGCTGCAAGACCAGCCTTGGTCAGGTTCTCGGTCAGCAGCGTGCCAGCAGCGGTCGTTCGCTCCAAATGAAATATGTCGCACCCGCGACGAGCACCGCTATGGCGGCGGGCCCCCTTAAACGTCTTTGCCTCCGCCATTGTTGGGCATATCGCTCAGTGCTAACGTTGGGTAATGGCCGGTCCGCCCGGCCCATCAGCCTAGGAGACATTTCCGTGGCAAAGCATTACCGAACGCTATTGATTAATGATATCGGCTGGGCGGATCGTGTGTTGGGCGCTTGGCGCGATACTGGAGATAAACAACTTGCGTACGATATTAACTCGGTCGGCAAACTCGTAGAGGTGCTCCGTTCTTTGGTCGCCTCAAACACGACCTTCGATGCCGCGGTGTTTTCAACTCATGGAAACAAAGGCGTGATCTCCTTTGGTGGGAAGGGGTTGTTCTATTCGGACCTCTACGTGATGATGGTTGATCCAGTTGACTATTCCAAACTTTTTCCTGGGCTCAACACTCGTATCTTGTTTGGCGGTTGCAATGTTGCCGATGGCGACGACGGTTGGAAGTTCCTGCTTGCAGCGGCACGATGTTTCCTTCGCTCCGGCGGCGAGGCAATAGGCTGGACGTCAAAGGGATTCCAGGCGCCCTTTGGTCTTCGGGATGGCCACATCGTCCATCTTTGGGGCGACACCAGACAGGTCCGCACCATGGGCGGCGACAGTTTTCGCTTCTATGAGAACTGGAATCTAATTGAATTGGGCGGGGTGCCCCAGGCTCCAAAAGCAGTCGCAAACTCCTTCCGCTGACAGAGATTCAACGCTTCCGGCTTTCCGTCGCCGCTACACAAATTTCGAGCTCTACGCCGCAAATTGAGAAGCTCGGCGGCAACTCTGACCTGCTCGGGATTATAGGCAAGCTACTGCAGGAGTCGGGAAAGCACGCTTTTTTCTGCCTGGTCTGGGGTGTCGGAAGGCCGCGCTCTCCGCCGTCACCCTTCGAACATCAAGAGTACGAAAGCCACGAACAAGAGCACGTGCACCGCGCCCTGCAGGAGATTCGTGCGGCCGCTGGAAAAGGTGATCACGCTGACGGCAAGCGTCAGGGTCAGCAAGACAAGGTCTGTGTGTTCCAGGCCCAATATGATCTCATGCCCGGCAAGCCAGCCGACGACAAGCATTGCCGGCACCGTGAGACCGATGGTGGAAAGCACGCCGCCGAGAAAAATATTCACCGAACGCTGCAGGCGGTTGTCGAGGGCCGCTCGTACGGCCCCGATCGCCTCGGGTGTGGCGACCAGAACCGCCATAGTTACGCCGCCGAGCGCGACAGGAGCCCGCAAGGTCTCGATCACGAAGTCGATCGGCTTGGCCAGATGCTCGACCAGGAACACGACAGGCGCCATGAAGATCAGCAGTAGCGCGGCGTGCTGCATGACCGGCAAGTCAGCGCCGGACGGGCGTTCGTGGTCAACCTCCTCTTCACCCGCAATGTTGAAATAGCCGCGGTGCCGGCCCGTCTGCAGCACGAGAAAGGTGGCGTAGAGCGCCACTGACATCAGAGCCAGCGCCGCCTGCTGCATTCCCGACAGCAGCGGACCGGGTGTCGTGACAGTAAAATTGGGCATGACGAGGCTGAAAACGGCAAGCGGTACGATCACGCCGAGATAGGCGTTGGCGCCCTGCAGGTTGTGAAGTTGTTCGTGGTGGCGCAGCGCGCCGAGCAGCAAGGATACGCCAACCATGCCGCCGAGCACGATCATCACCACCGCGAACAACGTGTCGCGAACAAGCGTTGGATTGTTTGCGCCGTGCGTCATCACCGCCGTAATGCTCATCACTTCGATTGCAGTGATGGAAAGCGTCAGTACAAGCGTGCCGAAAGGCTCTCCCAACCGCTCAGACAGGTGTTCGGCATGACGCACGACGCCGAGCGCCGAACCCAGCACCACGGCGAACAGCCATACAAACAGGGTAACCAGCCAAGCGCGGTTCTCTAGCCCAGCGAACATCTGATCCTCGAAGACCATGAAGATCACGCTCGTCGCAGCGGCAACGCCGAGGAACCATTCTTGCCGGACGAAACGCGATACGGTTTCGCGCCCGCCGTGCGGTCGGTTCATGAATGCGGCCTCTTATGCGAGGTTGGTCGTAGAACGCTACCAACTATCGAATAGCCGCTTCAACAGGCCCCTGCCAAGGCCATAGGAGCGTGACCCATCGCGCATCGATGCATTCGGTACCCCCCGGGCTGCGAGCAAGGTGCTTTGAGGGGAGCCCCTCCAGTCAATATTGAGAAGGGCGCCTTGGGCGCCTTGGCGTTCTACGTTCTACGGGCACCTCAAGAGTGTTTTTGAGGGGCATCTTAGCGTTTTGCTGGGGTATTTGCCTAAGTGGGCACATTATCTGGGGAACTCAGGAGATAACCGATGGCTGACGACTTGGAGAAACGAGGCCCCCCACCCGACCGGAGAGGATCATGGCTGAGCCAAAGGAGTTTATTTCGAAGGGCCGGCTCGATGCCCTGACCGACGGCGTTTTCGCCTTCGCGATGACGCTTCTAGTCGTCAAATTCGATCTGCCGGAAGACTTCCATCCCAAATCCGCCGCGGAGCTGATTTCCGATCTTCTCGGCCTCGACGGCACGTTCATCGCCTACGTCGTCACCTTCCTGGTGCTCGCAACCTTCTGGCTCGGGGCGCGCACACCAAGGAGGAGCCGGAAAGGGCAAGCGGCGCTTACGCTTGGTCGGTGCTCTTTCATCTGTTCTTCGTCACCCTCCTGCCCTTCTCGATGGTTGTTGTTGGCCGCTACGATCTCGCGCCGGCGATATGCGTCTATGGAGCCAACATGGTGCTCCTGGCCTTGACGGCAATCGGCATCACGCTCGTGATCGAGCGCGATATCCAGCGCCGGCTGGTCCCAAGCGGCCGTCTCGAATACGGCGTTCTGATCGCTTCGGCTATTCTCTCGGTAGTAATCGGCTTCTACAGCCCAGATAGCGCGATGTACGCCTATTTCCTCAATCTTGCCTCGCCGCTTGTCCGGAGGTTGACGGAGCGCGTTTGAGCTACACAGCAGTCCCCGCAACGTCCGGAGTACAAGTATAATTGGCGATAGTGGCCTGGAATTCATGTTTTGCGAAGCTCTAAGAAGGGACCTTCTGGTCGCGAAATGATCCAATCCAGAGCTTCCTGAGACGATCCTATCGTCCGAAACCGGACGTTGGCCGGGGCTCCTTTGCCTTGCATTGGCTTCTCCGCGACATAGCCAAATCTCGGCAACTTTCCGCTCGCCACAAGATCCGCTGTTATGGCCAGGAAAGCCACGGACTGCTACCCTCTTGCAGAAAAGAGGATGCTGGGCGATGGGGCTCGACTGAATGTTCGGCGGCAGCCATATCCTGATCGCCATGCTCGCGTTGTTTGGTGCGTTGCTGCTTATTGTGTCGGTGTTCATAAACAATCAAGTCGCGCATTACACGCAGCGCGACGAGCGACACAAGGAGAAGCAACTTGAATATTATCGCAATACGCTTTCACAGCTTGGCGTGATCCTTTTGGGGATCGGGGTTTCGATGTTCATTTTCTTCTTTCAGCAGAGCTACCTAGATCGGCAGAGACAGAATTCACAAACGCAGGAGCTTTTGGCGAAGCTTGGCGTAAGGCTAAGCCGCGCGGCGCCGCTTCTTGAGTTCGTCGCCGAGATCGATCCGGTGCTTGACGATGGGGGCGCGTATATTAACCCCGAAGACGGCGGGTCGAACCGAGCCGTCACGGCAACCGGCCAGGACCTCGCCAAACAGGTCGAGGCCATTGGGTTGCTCCAGCGGGAGATCAATCTCGATGATTTTGCTGCAATGCAGTTCTCAAATGATTTCCAATCGTCGCCGTTAGTGAACCAAATCGACCCCAACCTCTGGTTCAGCATGGTCAAGGACGAGGCGGACCTGCAGTACGCGACGGAGCAGCTTCGCCAGGACAATGGTGACCTGCGGGCCGTCCTCGGCGCTCGCAAGCCCGACGAGAGCATGTCTGACGCTGGTCTTGCCAGCGGCGTCAAGCGCGAGGTACTAGATGTGCTGTGGGACTACGCTTGGCTCCGCGACCGCAGTCGGCGCCTCGTCGGGCGCGCCTGTTGGTTCTTGAGTCAGGGCCCGAAATTCCTCTCGCTAAAGCCGATACATGCTGTCGAGGCCAAATACGAAACGCACCGCGAATGGCTTCAGGCGGTGCAAAAGGCTTACGAACAGGCCTCGGCCGGAGGAGAGAATTGCTACGCCATGCTCAAGGTTGCCAAGTAGTATGTGAAGGCTGGTCCGATAGTCTGCTCCGCAAAGTCCGCTTGGGGTCATCTGTTCCGGTTGTCGAACAGGAAGATACCACCAGAAGCATGTCATTGCCGCTTTTGACATGAGCCGCAAGATTCAGAATACAAGGCTCGGTCGCGATCATCCGTCGAGCCTCTGAAGTCCGAACTATGCCGCTTCCACCTTCGTCTGCACGCCCGCGTCTCTTCACAGGAAGTCGGCCTTGGGCTTGGCGCGCAAGCTGGAGAGGCGAAGTTGCGCCGGGTGGTCCTCTGTGCTCGGCCCTTGAACGGCTGATCTCTCAAGCAATGCTGATGCGGCGCGTGATCTGACCGTTGCTTTCCCAGTAGGTATGTTTCTTGGCGATAAAGGGATCGTCCATGGCGGGTTGCACATTCCCCGCTGCGTCAATCGCCCGTGACGTGACGCTGTGCTCGCCAGGTGTTGGGTTTTGCCAATCCAGATACCAGATCATCCAGGCGAATTCGGCCTCATCACCATGGTCGAGAGCAGCTTCGAGCCACGGCCCATCGTCAATCTTCACTTCAACCTTGGCGATGGGGGCTCCCCATGCGGCACCGGTAATACGGTAACCGGAGTCGTTGCGAGTGACCCTCGCGGGCGCCGACTTCAACCGCGTGCGGCCAACCGAAGTCTCAGTCCAGACCGTCTCGCCATTGCGCTCCTCCTCGCGGATTGTCACATAGTCTCGCCCCATGAACTTGCCCATGAAGCGCCGGTCGCGCACTTCGATGCGCTTCAGCCATTTGGCGTTGGCGATACCATACCAGCCGGGCGCGATCAGCCGCAGCGGGAAACCGTTCTTGGCCGGCAAGGCTGTCCCATTCATCTCGTAGCATAGGATATTGTGGGGGCTCATCGCGTCGGCGAGCGACATGCTGCGGGCAAAGTTCTGGTGCATCTTGACATCGCGGATATCGTCTTTTAGTGCGACGTCACCGGCATCGGTGCCCCAAAACACCACTTCGATGCCGGAGTCCATGACGCCCGCCTCTTCAAGGATGGCGGCCAGCGGTGTGCCAGCCCAGCGCGCATTGCCGATGCCACCGACGAAAAACGGGAAGCCGTGATTGCCGGAGCATTCGAGAGTGAAAATGACCTCCTGGCGAGGCTTGGCCTTGATATCGGCAAGCGTCAGGGTCATGGGCTTTTTGACCAGGCCATCGATGTCGAGTTTCCATGTGCTGGCGTCAATGACTGGCCACTCGAAATGATTAGCGCCGAAGAACTTGTCATTCGGAGTTATCCAGGAATCCAGATCGTCCCAGGCAAGCAGATCCTTGAGTGCGTCGGGAGCGGCATTGGGCGGTGGCTGATCAAGCCACGGGATCACGGTCTCACCCGCCCGGCTTGGAAAGGCCTGAGCAACCCGCGAATGGAAAACCGCCAGCCCAGCGAGAGCCGCGCCGCCTTGAACGATGAATTCGCGGCGTGGAAGACCATGCATGATAATTTCTCCTCCAGCGATCAGACATTCCCCGATGAACTGGTATCGAACGTCAGTATTGAACTTCATAGGCTTTGTTGGCAAGGCTGGTCCCCCTACGCCATGCGAAAGGGCGCGATAGCTGGCGGCCCGCAGTTTCGCGATCAGCCGCAGAATGTTCGGATAGCGGTCTCGGCCAATTGGAACCAGGCGAAGTCCGTTTTGGGTCATGCCGTGAATTCGGCCGCGGGGAAACGAACTTCCGCAAAGCATGGTGGATTCAACTGATCGCCGCAACACATTCTGCGAACTTCTGCGCTGGCGTCTGGTATTGCAAGGTCTTGCGCGGCCGTTCGTTGAGCTGGCGCGCAATCGCACTCAACTTCGCCTGGGAATGGCTTGAGAGATCAGTGCCTCTCGGCAGATATTGCCTGAGCAAGCGGTTGGTGTTTTCGTTTGATCCACGCTGCCAAGGGGCGTGAGGATCGCAAAAATAGACTTCCACGGCGGTCTCCAGTGCAAGGCGAGGATGATCGGCCAGTTCCTTGCCTCGATCCCAGGTGAGGGATTTGTAGAGTTCGCGCGGCAGCCTCTGTGACTGTTTGATCAACGCTGAGATGACGCTTTCGGTGTCCTTGTTCGCGACCTTGACCAGCATCACGTAGCGAGAATGGCGCTCGACCAGCGTGGCGATGTAGCTGTTGTTCGAACCGCCGATCAGGTCACCCTCCCAGTGTCCCGGAATGGCGCGATCCTCAGCCGAGGCGGGTCTTTCACGGATCGAGACCGCATCCTTGATCTGACCCAGGCCATTGCGTTTGAGGCTGGCGTGTCTGGAGCGGCGGATCGTGCGTTTGGCGCGCAGGTGTTCCAGCAGTTCCTTCTTCAGAGCGCCGCGTGCCTGGATATACAGGCTCCGATAGATCGTCTCGTGTGACACTTGGTATTGCGCCTCTCCCGGAAACGCACGCTTGAGCCAGCCCGCGACCTGCTCCGGCGACCACTTTCGCTGTAGTTTCATGGATACTGTGCGGCTGAGGGCCGGGTAACAAGCCAGCTTGCACGGTTTGGGGCGCAAGGCACGATCCCAAGAGGCCTGATCCGAGGCTGCCGCCCGATACCAGTCGGACCCGCCATTGCGTTTGACTTCCCGGCTGATCGTGGATGGCGCACGACCAAGCTGCCGCGCGATCGCACGCAAAGACCGCCTGACGCTGAGCCCTCTGGATATCTCCTCCCGCTCGCCGAGGTTGAGAGCCCGGGTGCAGCGGGTTCGCTCTGCGGGACGAATGCCCCCAGTCGGAGAGATCACTGAAAATACGGAGGACAACTCTCGATCAAACCGCCGACCAATTGAACTCATCAACTCGCCGCGCTGCCAGCGATCCCAAATCTCAGCCCGCTGAACGGATGAATAGTAGATCCGGCGACGATACTTCATTGCTGACACTCCATCTTTCCTCAAAGATTAGAGTGTTGCGTCCACCCGTTGAGCCCACCATCGATTCCGGACAGAGCGACGCTGCGCGTTGATGAAATCGCTGTCATCGCTCATCCCGCCAGATCACTCTTCGCACTGTCCAGACCTTCACCGCACGGCGCTGGCTGGCCGAGGGCAGAGGAACTCGACGGGATCGTCGCGAAGCCGCTTGATCAGCCTTACTGGGTCGGTCATGGCCGGGGCCGAGGCCTACGGCAACGCCGAGGCATTGCTAGGTAACTTGCTGGGACTGCGCGAGAACTGTTTGAGCGCGATCCCTGCCGACCACCCTGACCGGCCTCGTCTGTAGGAGGAGCGGCGCCGGCTGCGACAGCAGATGGTCAAATGCGGATGGCAATTTCAGGACTGACGCCCGGCTACTACAGTAATCTACAGTAATCTCTTGTTGCTCGCGGCGCTAACGTGCGCCTATTGAATCGACCGAGTTTTCACCGCCACGGAGAAACCCGGTCATGGAAAGACCCGCACCCACCTTCACGCCGTTGCCCGATTTCCTCTACGACATCGGCCGCAGCCTTCAGTATTTCAAGGACCACCAGGGCGACGTTGATCCGCCCATGCCCCGGCTCATCAAGCAGGGCGCTTCAAGCTTCGTGATTACTGAAGAAGCCGACGCCTACAAGCGCCGCGTCATGCAGCTGGGCGGCAAGTCGTTCAGAGGCCGCCCGCGCAAGAATCCCGAACCGCCTATCGCCGCCGAATAGCAACCGCCCCGGACCTGAAGTCGGCCCGGCGGCGGCGTTACCTGAGGATCTGTGGAAAGTCCTCGGGGAAAGTACGCGAAAACGGCGCGACTTCAAGGGTCCTGGGCCTACCGATGAAAGGGTAGTCCCATGTCCGCTTTTCAACTGACACGAGCCGAGACGGTCCGCCGTGACGATCTCCTCGAAACTCTGCGTGGCCTCGACGAACAGATCGAGGACGCCAGCAACACGATCCAGGATGCGATCGAGGAACGTGACCGGGCTGTCGGTCAGTTCAACGACGCCGCGGATGATGCCAACCGGTTCTTTGCCGAAATTGCCGGGCGAATGAATGAAGACGGAGAGGATCCGGATTCGGCATCCGCCATGGAATTTCTCGAGATCGGTCAGACCGAAGAGATCGAATTAAAGCGCGACGACCATCTCGACTACGAAGCGGTCTTTGCCGAGTTCGACGAGCTCGTCGAACTCGAAGACGAGACTGAACCAGCCTGAACCTTCACGGGGCGGTCCTTTGCGGCCGCCCTTCTCTTTCGCAACACGGAGAACTCCAATGAACACCCCCTATCAACCTGACTACAGCGCCCGGCTCGCGGAACTGACCGCCTATGCCGAAAAATACGACAATCTCGACTCCGCAATCGATGAGGCCGATCAAGCCATAGCCGCCGCTCAGGAGGCTATGGAGAACCTGTTCGCTGTCTGCGAAGAGGCCCGTGATGCTGCCGCCGAGGATAACGAAGGCGCGTCCAGCGAACTCGACGAACTTTGTTCGCTGATTGATAGCGCCCAAAGCGACCTCGAAAATGTCAGTGTCCCCGACAACTTCCGCCGCCGGGCAGCGTCCCTGCGTCACACCATGGAGCGGCAAGGCGCGGCCTCCGCCGCCGCCAACGAGGAATAGCAAACATCAAGGGCGGCCTCTCACGGGGTCGCCCTTCTCTTTGGATGGAAGCAACAGACTACATGACCATCGAAGAAGACATTCTGCGCAGCGAACGGGACGACGCCCTGATGCGTCTCGACCAGGCCGTGCGCAAGATCTCCAGGCTCGAAGACGAGGTTGGGCGGCTGGAGGACGAGATCGCCCATCTCGAGGAGCGACTTGAAGAGGGCGGCGATCCCGAATTTCTTCGCATGATCCAGAAACTCGCCCGCAAGCGCGACTTCGCGGAGATCGAGGAGCAGGTCGGCCGGAGGGTGGGCTTCTAGCGATGCGCAGGTTCGCTCCGAAGAAGCTCGTCTTCAAGCGCTGGAAACCTCCGGCGCCGTTCAGGATGCCCAAGCCGGGCTCGCTGCAGCCGTCGAAACCGCTCAAGGGCCAGCCGTGGCTGCCGTTCGCGGAACTGCAGCGTAAGCCCCGCAGTCCTGACGAGGAGGCGAAATGAGCCTCTTCGATCGTCACGACCTCACCGATGCGGGAAACGTCTCGCGCTTCGGACTTTCTCGGAGGCGGGTCTCGGCCGCGGCGCGGATCGTCATTACCCGACAATGGAACTCCCTGAAATCTGTGCGCTTGGACCGCGCATTCAGCCGCTTGCGGCTCCGAACTGCACGCTGTTTCTCTGGGTCACCTGGCCGCTGCTCGCCAGGGGCGACATCCACAAGGTTCTTGGCGCGTGGGGATTCACCGGACGCACTGGCGGCTTCGACTGGATAAAGCTGACAAGGAACGGCGAGCCGGCGATCGGCACCGGCTACTACACTCGCGCCAATAGTGAACCCTGTCTCTTAGCTGTCCGCGGCAAGCCGCTAAAGCGGATGGATAGGAGGGTGCGTCAGGTCATCTTGGCGCCGCGCCGCAAACATTCGCAAAAACCGGACGAAACCTACGATCGGATCGGACGCCTGTTTGGTCCCGATACACGGAAGCTTGAGCTGTTCGCACGCGCCGCACAGTTCGGCTGGACGGCTGCCGGAACGGTCAGTGACCAGTTGGGGGTGACATGACCGAGCCCGACAGAATCATCGCAGGGCTAAAGCGCGTGATCGACGAGCAGCACAACGTCAACGTCGATCTGCGCGAGCGACTGCAGACGGCACAAGCCGACGTAGAGCGCTGGCAGGCGGAAGCTCTGGCCTTCGAGGCCGAATCGAAGTCGCAAGCCCACTATCGGCAAATGTGCCTGCATATCCCCTGGGCGATCTTCGATCAGGTCGTCCGCGCGCTCGAAAATGGTGACGCAAAGCATGCGCTGAAACTGCTCAATCGCGAGGCGCACTCATGAGACCGGCGTGGATGGTGTTTGAGTTGGTGGTGGTTCCGAACGCGCCCGCCATGCTCGACCACATCGTCATCGGCACGAAGATCCAGCCCCCGCCGGGCGAAGGCTGGGAGCTGGAGGCAATTCTGATTTCAGAGAAATGCACGCGGTGGGTCCGGTGTCAGCCGGCCCGTTTGAAGGAGAGTAACTATGGGTGAAAATACAGATAAGAAGATCGTGAGTCTTCATCAAGGATCCGGATGATGAAAGCAAGCAGTTAGACTACAGTTTTGATATCTACGACCCTAAAAACTACGATGTGGATGAGGCGGAAGCCGCGCCGGCGGGCGAGCGCAAGCTGAAAGTCAAGCTTCGCCGCCCGCACCAAACTGTTTTCGTCCGTGCGGCGGATCCGGGCTATTTTCGATTCAAGACCAACCTTCTGCGCTTCGAGGACAAGGAGGACGTCTACAACGTCGTTCCGGCCCTGTGGGCGGACCTCGAAGAGGATCTGACCGCGGTCGACGTGTTCCTGTTCATCGATCGCGACGGTGCTTTCTACCTGTGGAATATTCCGCGCAACTCCGAAATGGATTGGCACAAGTCTGCGCGCCAGGCGGTGGAGGCAGCGCGGCAGCGCTGGATTCGCATCGTGCCGGACACGGGCGAAGGCCTTTACCGAATCATCCGGGCACGGGCGCCACTTGAAGATCCCGACTGGCCGGACCTCCAGCCCCGTGATTTCCTCGAAGTCGGATTCAAGGGCCGGACAGTTACCAGTCTTGAACATGAGGCAGTCGACCGGCTTCGCGGGAGCAAGTGAAGTGGTGTCGAGCCGCTTGCCGTTCAAGCGGATCTGGCACGGGGATTTCGAGTTTACCGAAGGCAATACCGGAAACCGCCCCGTGCCGCTCTGCGCGACCTTTTCGAGGAGCGAAGCGGCCAGCTCGTCCAGCTGTGGCAAGACGAGATGCGGCATGGCGAGCCGCCGATCGTCTTCGACAAGGAATCCGTCTTTTGCGCGCACCTGGCAAGCGCGGAAGTCCGTTGTTTCGACGTGCTCGGCTGGCCGCAACCCCTTTACGTGCTCGATACCTTCGTCCTGCACCGGCTGGAATCGAACGGCAAGATACCGCCAGCCACGAAAAATGAGAGTCGTAATTCATTGCCGGCGGTGCTGGTGCGGCGCGGGCTTGGCTCGATCGCGCCCGAAGACAAGAAGGCAATGCAGGAGTGGATCGCGGCGGGCGGTCCTTTTGGCCCGGAAGATCGGCAAAGGATCCTCGACTACAACGCCGGCGACGTTCGCGTCCTGCCGCCCCTGTTGCGAAAATACGAGGACTGGCTGTTGCGGGACCGCCATCTTTTCACAGCCCTGCTCTACGGACGATTCATGGTTGCGGCAGGACGCATCGAGAATGTCGGGATTCCGATCGATACGGCACTGCATGAGCGCATCGAGCAGCACAAGGGGCAGATACTCCACGGGCTGATCGATGAGGTGGACGCCGGATTCGGCGTGTTCAAGAAGGACGCTTTCAACCTTCGGCTCTTCAGGGAATGGCTGCAGCGGGAAGGAATCGACTGGAGCTACCTGGACTCCGGGATGCCTTCGACAAGCGAAGAGACGTTCAAGGATTTCGAGCACCTTCACCCGGATCTGCCCGAGCTTCGGCAGCTCATGAAAACCAAGCGCCAGCTCGCGGCGAAGAAGAAGGAAGCATTGTTTCCGATCGGCAGCGACGGCCGGGCGCGGACCATGTTGTCGCCGTATGCCACCAAGACCGGCAGGAATGCTCCGCGGCAATTCATCTTTGGCGCCGCGAAGTGGCGACGTTTCGAGATCGCGCCGCCGCCGGGGCGGGCGTTGATCTATGCGGACTGGACTTCGCAGGAAATGTTCGTTGCCGCTCACCTGAGCGGCGACAAGCGGCTGTTGGAAGCCGTCGCCAGCGGCGATGCCTACCTGGCTTTTGGTAAGCAGATCGGTCTGATTCCACCCGACGGGACAGACAAAACCCATCGGCGAGAACGCGGAATCTGCAAGATCCTGACGCTCGGGCTGAACTATGGGATGGGATACCAGCGGCTCGCTCGCCAGGCGCAGATCACGGAAGAGCAGGCGCTAAGCCTTATCAGGAAGCGGGCAGCGCTATACCCGGATTTCACCGCGTGGTCGGAGGAAGCCGTCGCCGAAGCCAGAAATGGAATCCCGCTGGTTTCCCGGTTTGGCTGGACGCTCCACACGTCCGTCAAAATCTATCGGCCGAAGGCTCCCACCGCGAAGAATTTCAAGGGTCAGGCCGGCGGCGCCGATCTCTTGCGGCTCGGTGTTTGTTTCGCGGTGGAAGACGGACTGACGATCTGCGCTCCAGTTCATGATGCCGTCCTGGCTGAATGCGCGGAATCGGAAATCGACGAAACGGAGGTCCGTCTACGCGCTGCAATGAATAGAGCCACCAAGCTTGTGTTGGGCAAGGATGCTGTCATCCCCATCGTTACGAAACCCTTTCTGGATCGCTTCGAGGACGGAGACGGACTCCCGATGTTTCAAAGGGTGATGCGTCAATTAGAAAGGGTGGAGACAGCCACTAGAAATGCAGCTTAAACGCGAAGATCCATACCTGCGTACGGCCCCGCCTTGGCGCTTGGCGGCGTCAGCAAGAGAGCTCATCGAAGCAAAAGCCGAAGCACGCACCGCGCGTGCTTCAATCACGAAGCTTAAGAAGCTCTATGGTATCAAGAAGCCCGGCTACACAGTGGACATTGGCTCCATGAGCTGGCGCCTGACCATCCGACTCTTCGGCAACCAACCCAACGGCAAGCGGGATCCCGTGACTCATATTCACGTGCTCGCGGATCTAGGCGACGTTGCGCACAGTTGGTGGACCGGGCGAGCCGCGAGGGTGAGGTGGTGTATGTTTTCATCGAGCCACGGCCGGGCTGGCTCCAGCAATTCGATGTCCCGGCTGCGCACCGGGTGACCCGCCGTCGCGTCGGCCGACGAGTACCGGCGACGGTGGGCGCCAGCCCGTAGTCAGGCGGGAGGGGGCGAGGGTCAAAAATCCATGCAATCAGTGCGGGAGCGGGCGCGGCGTCGACAATTAACGGGCACTGACGCGGAAAGTCCCCGCCGCAACCGACTGTTGTCCGCAGTTGTTTACAAAGCACCCCAAACTTACCCGTGCCGAACTTCGCGTGACCATGGCGCCCCGCTACTGGGAGCTTGCATGGACAAAACGGATGGCGCCCCCCCGCGAACAACCAAATTTCGCTCTTTGCGCGAAAAAAAGCAGAAGTCGTTGATATTACACGGGCTTTGAGTACGTTTTCAGCGTTTGCTACATTTGTAGCGAAGGCGCGGAACCGACCCTCTGATAGGCTGGAGGGTATGGTTTCAGCGTTTTCTACCGTGGTAGTAAACGCGAGAAACCGACCGAACGTCACTGCCGCGGCAAGAACCCGCCCGGATCCAGTTTCCCCACCGTGTCGCGCACCTCGCGCTCGGCGCTGCGTCCGCTGCGTGTGATGCCCGGATCGCGGCCTTCGCTGGCAGGATGGACGCGCAAATAGACCGACAGCCAGATGGCGCGGCGGGAGAGCTGCTGCACGATGGCCGCCCTCGGGTTGGTCTTCCCTTCGATGATGGATCCTTCACGATCAAGCTGCCGTTCCTCGTCGTGCTTGCGCACCATCACACCGGCCAGCTCGAAGGCAAAGCGCAGGTCGATCGCCTGCCAACGCACAGACGGCAATCCGCAATCGGGTCTCAGCAGGCGTTTCCCCCGGAAACAGTGTGGCGGTCCAAGGAACCAGAGCCGGGGCAAATTGCGGCACGCGTGCGTGCGGCAGTCCAATCAGCCGAGCCCCTTCGACGATCGGGTCGAGGTATCGCTCGGCCTCGGTCAATTGCGAATAGAGCCAGCCTTCTCGCAAACCAAGGGCTGAAAAAACGACACGTTCAGGTTGGAGCCGCTTCAATAGGCGGTCAAGCACCAGTGCTGCGGCGGCCGTCGTGCGGACCCGCCGCTCGGACATGCCGGGAAGTGCCGAGAGCTTGGCGGTAGGCAGCCGCACGAGATATTTGGCAAAGTCCCTAATCGCCCGGGTATTGCAGGTATAGCCGTGCACCACCGGCACTGGAACCTTCTCCATCGCCATATGCACTTTTGCCAGAGTCCGCCAACCACCGCCCACGGTGTAGAGGACCGGCATTCCAAGCGATGGTCGCAGGGTGTCCTGCAGCAATTTGTCAATCTGCCGCTTGGCCTCGGAAACGCCGCTCTTCAGCAGCGCTTCAACTGGCAGCGCTCCTAGCGGCAGGCTTGTCCAGTGTTCGCCCACATGGTCGTCGAGGGCCTCGGCGATCTCGAGGCTGCCGCCTCCCATATCGCCAACCAGACCGACAGGGCGGAAAAAACCCGAAACCACGCCAAGTGCTGAATAGCGCGCCTCCTCCATTCCTTGCAGAATGCGCACCGCCAGCCCCGATGCATCCCTTATCGCTAGCGCCAATTCCGACCCATTGCTGGCCCGCCGGATGGCCTCGGTGGCCGTCACGTCGATGCGGGCAACGCCCATGGCATCGGCGATTGCGCGAAACCTGCGTAGGGCCTCGACGGTGCGGCGGAACCCATCCGCTGAGATTGCACCGGTCTCAGCCAAGGCATCACCGAGACGGCACAACGACTTCTCGATGTAACGAGGCAGCGGTGCACGGCCGAGCTGGTCATAGACGACCATACGCACTGAATTGGAGCCGATGTCGACAATGGCATAATGCGGCTTGCCAACGCTGCCCGCCAAGCCTGCATCAAGACTGAGCGGGCGCACCATCAGTTTGCGTGCAGTCTTGTCAGGAGCAGACATGGCAACCATGAAAAGTCGAAAGTCTCATCAACCGCCTCGAAGCAGGCTAGGCGTACCCCCGAAAACAGGCAAGGCCGGCGGCGAAGCGCCAGTAGCGCCAACGGGACAGCCCAAGAAATCGGCGATCATGCTGGTCGCAAGGTGGATCATTGTAATCGGATTTTTGAGTTCGATGCCGGTTTGAAATAGCTGCCGCTCGGCGCCGTAACCTGAAATCGGGCCGAAGGTGTCGCTCGTCAGCCTCGCGCCGCATGCCGGCCGTAGAGACAAGGCCCGCTTCGACCCAGAAAGCGGACATAAAGGTGACTACGCTGGAGGTCGCGGTTGCGCCATTTTCACGACATCGAGTTCGGCCAATCCAAAGTCGCGATTGCGGTCGCGAAGGTCGTCGATTTTGTCGCCGTTAGACAACTGCCGTTGATCCACGACTATCCGTCGGCTCGAAACCTCTCAACGCTTCGGACCAGGTGAACTAGCGTGCGGACATTCAGCTTTCCCACATCCGCCTGCGATGCACTTTGACGGTCTTTTCCACCACCCCGAGATCGAACGCGATCTGCTTGTTCAAGGTGGCGCTCTTCCACCTGCTCCATCCGTATGAAGAGTGGCCGAGCGCACAGCCCGCTATCCGTGCGGCTTCGATGACGTCGACGGTCTTCAACTTCTGTTGGATTTTTCCAAGCACTCGTTTGGCTCGACTTAGCGCAGGGGGATGTTCTTGCGCTAGTTGTACGATTTCAGCTTTCCAAACTACTAGAACGAGATCATAGTTAACTGGCAGCTATCTGAGCGCGGACCATGGCGCTGACGCACGCAAAGCGGGTTCACCTGAGGGCTACGCTGAGCCCGATTGACATCCGCCGCGCTGCGCCCGACGGCCGCCGTCTCAGTGACCCCGGCACCCCGGTCGTTGAGCTGGTTGCTCAGATGCGCGCCGTGGGTGCGGCCGACGCCGACATCCGCCAGGTACGTTCAACAGTTGGTGACAGCCGCGAATGGGCGGTGCTCGACGCAGTGGTGGCCAGCGAAACCGAGGCGCTCGGCGACGCGCTCGCGGCGCTGGGCCAAGAGTCCGAGGACGTTGCCCGGAAGCTGACCGTCGCGCTGGCCGAAGCCCGGCTGTCACGACTAGTAGACGTCGAAAAAAAAGTCGAACGACAGGTGCTGCAAGCAGAAGACGAGTGGCTGACGTCGATCGCCTCGACGACGGTGCACGAGCTGGTCGCTCGAGACGCCGAGGAGGATCGCGCGATCGCTCGCGTCGACCGTGCGATGCGCTATGCGACGCCGGCAGAAGGTGCGCGGCTCGGAGAGCTCACGCGCGACGGTTCGACGGGCGCCGTGCCCGAGCTCGTGAACACGATCGAAGCGCGGCTCGAGCTACCCGAGATTCCAGACGCGGTTCCGGATGAAGCGGAGACCGCCATCCTGAACGACCGGCTGCGCAGTGGGCTTCAGAAGCGGAGCCGGTTTACCGACAAGGTACTCACCGATCGCGTGGCCTTCGTCCTCTCTTCAGCGGTCGTTCCGGCCTCAATCAAGCTGTCTCTTCAGGAGTCTGCGCAGGCTCTCGGCACGAGCCAGCTGGCCTTCACTGCCTTGAAGGAGAACCTCGGCGCGATCATTCGCGACAAGGGCCGGCCGTCGATGACGTCGCCGATCGGGTACCTTCATCTCGAAAGGCTAAATTATTCCCCCGACGGCATCGAGCATGGAGAGCTCGTCTACTCGCTCCCCCTCGCGCCCGGCGAGGAGGTCGCCCTGGTTCACAAGGAATGGGCCAACACCAGCGAGGAGTTCACGAAGCTTGTCGCCGATCAGTTCGAGGACTATTCGGAACGGGGCGTCGTGGACAAGGTGGACATGGCGGAGGCGACAACCGCGCAGCGTTCGCATTCCACCTCGTTCAACGTCGCGGTGGCAGCCAGCGGCGGCTTCGGGCCGGTGAGCCTGAGCGCCTCGACGAGCTTCTCCGCTCAGAGCGCGTCGAGTGCCTCACGAAGCACGTCGATCAACGAGTCGCAAACGATCACGAAGAAGGCCTCGGCTCGGACGCGCAAGGAGCATCGAACCAGCTTCAAGCTGGCCAAGAAGACGCACGTCGAAGATCAAACAGTCAGGCGGATCAAGAATCCGGATCCGTTTCACGCTGTGCGCTTCGATTTCTTTCAGCTCCTCCGCCGATGGCGGGTGGACCTGTTTCGGTACGACGTCCGGCTCACTTACGACCTCACCATTCCCGAGCCGGCGATCGATCTTCTGGCAGTGTATGCGGAGCTCCGCCGCCTGGAAGACGAGCTCGAAAAGGGATTCGACCTCCATCTGCCCCCAGGCTCGGTCAATCGCTTCAACTGGCGAGAAATGGCCGAGCGATACGGAGCCGCCATCGAGGCGCCGCCGCCGCTCGTCCGGTCGGTTCAGGCGTTGAAGGTGCTAGGCCCATATGCAGACGATGACCCTGACGACGACCATCATGACGAACTCCGGGTGGCCACGCCGGAGGGCTACCGCTACCTCGAACGGAAAACCGGCAGCCACTATTACTATCGCAACACAGAGGATCTGTTCCCCGGCATCACTGTCTACAAGACAATCTCGAAGCATCCCGAGGTCACCGAGGAGATAGCGTTTGGTGTGTACACCGACAGCGTCCGCAACGGGTTCGCGATGGTGCGCGTCTGGTTCGAGCTGCTACCCGAACTCGAAGACAAATGGGAGCTCGCAGCCAGCAACGCCGTTCGCGAGGCGGCGAACAAGGCATATCTCGAACACCGCCAGATTATCGAGCAGCGGAGGGCCAGGATTCTGGCCGAGCTGTCGGACACCGATGCGCTGACGCTCCGTAAGCTCGAACGCGAAGAGCTCATGAAGGGCGTGCTGCGGTGGCTGTTCGGCCCGGGCTTCGACTTCGCGCCACCGGTGGCCGGCAGCTACTTCGATCCGGAAGGCGCCGTCTCGAGCAAGGCTGTCCAGAACACGGTGCTGTCGCACGGGAAGGTGGTGTCGTTCCTGCACCAGGCGATCGAGTGGGAGAACATCAACTACTTCATGTACCCGTACTTCTGGACGACGAAAGCGTCGTGGGATCTTCGGCTGCGCCTGCGTCACAGCGATCCGATCCACGAGGCGTTTCTCCGTTCCGGCGCGGCGCGCGTCGTCCTGCCCATCCGGCGGGAATGGGAGCGCGCGTTTCTAACGTTTCTTGCCACCGCATCGCTGTCGGCGACCCTGCCGGATACGCACCCCTACATGACCATCGCCGAAGAAATCGAAAATTTCGCGCAGACAAACTACC
Organism: uncultured Alphaproteobacteria bacterium; assembly: GCA_963813315.1. Taxonomy (GTDB): domain Bacteria; phylum Pseudomonadota; class Alphaproteobacteria; order Rhizobiales; family Rhizobiaceae; genus CAWEYO01. The sequence continues at coordinate 188,310 of CAWEYO010000004.1, forward strand.
CGGGCATCGTGCCCGCGAATCCCGACCAGATCGATCCCGATGCGGCAACTCAGGCCGCCGAGGGGATCGAGATCGCCTCGTGGTACGAATACACGCCGACCAGTGCGCTCGACATTAAGGTCGGTGAGACGGCACCGGCCGAAGGGGATTTCCTCGAGCCGTCCTTCACGCCCGACGCGCTCTGGACGGAGATCGCGCCGCTGCGCGACGGAGTTGTCTCGGTCCTTACGGCGCTGGCCAAGAAGCTCACGCCACCTTCCTGACCATGGGCGATGCGGCGTACATCCTGTACGGTTCGAGCGGAGACAAGCTTACGCGCGATCCGCCGGCCGACGAAGATATCTGGAACGCCGACGTCCAGAGCTTCTACTCTGCCGACTCGAACAGGAGCTACCAGCGAGCGGCCGAGACACTGGCTGTGGCAATCCGGCGAACGTGGCCCGCCTGGAACGTTGTCCTTGGGGCGGCCTGGACTCACGAGGCGATGCTCAACGTGCTTGCCGGTAGCGCGGATACCATCCAGCAAGTGCACGTCTTTTCCCACGGCGCGTCGAGCGGGCTGTCCCTCGCGTACAAATTTCCCAACCACACCTCCAAACGTCTGAACGTGCATGCCGCGATGTACTTCGCCGAATTCGGCGATGTATGGAGACACGGCAAAAGTCGATCGGGCGCTGGCCCGCGAGGACGGTCTCGTTGCGGGCCGCTTGAGCCGCTACGGTCGAGAGCACTTGGCGAAGAAGCCGAGTTTCGAAGCGAGAACGGCTGCTGGACTCTCGATTGCCGAAGCGCAACTCTGCGGGAATTCGCGGGCGCCTGGCGAAGGGTGCCTACTATCACCTCTGGAACTGCTATTCTGGGACAGCCGAAGCGGACTACCTGCTCGGATCGAGCTATGCCGAGCTGACGCGGGTGTATCGAAGTCAGCTGCAGACGAAGATGACCGAGCAGCCGGGGGCTGGCCCAGCGGGACAGGCGAAGCCGGGGATCGCCAGAGAAATAGCGAAAGTATTCGGGGTGCACTGCACCTGTGCGAAGAGGATCAATGAGAATAGCGAAGCGGGGACCCTGTTTTTCCATCGCGACAAGAAGGGCGACATTCAGCCGCAAGCAGGCAAGGAGCCGTCGTGGATGTGGATTCATCCGAATTCCTATTGGCTGACTTATGGTCCTGACGGGGAGAATCTAACCGCCGCGCGTCACGAAGTGCTGATGTTCGGGAGGTGGCGGAAAGAGAGTGAGGTGCTCGCCGCGGCCGTGTCTGGAAACGATCCCAAGGCGTGGAAAGTCAAGACACCGCCGCCGCGCTGGTTCACCAACGCGTACGACAAGGGGACGTTGAAGTAACTCCAGCAGCGGGTACCCGCGGAAAATGCTGAACTGGGCCTATTTCCGACGCGATGTCGGCCTTGTGGTCACTTGCTGCCATTGGCCGTGAGATATGCGAATGACCGGGTCGGATCAGTTAGAGGCGTTGATCGCACCTTGCTGAATGTCTGCTATTGCGTTCCGGCCGCCAGCAGCTGCCAGTCCGCTATCGGCCCCATTCAAGACGTTCAATAACTCGGTGCTGGGGCGCGATCGCGTCATTGCTCAACGCGAAATCGTAACCTTCAGCGACATTCCAGTTGAGCGACAATTGGCTGGTTGGTGTATCGTTCTTCGACAGCAGAAGGGTTGAAGCGCCCGGCGCGGAATCCGGTCCGAACGTTCTGGCACGGCTTAGAAGCCTGGATCGATGGCTTCCTCGAGATCAAGGAGATGCGTCCATGAAGCTTACCGATTTCAAGGCCCTGACCTTCGACTGCTACGGTACGCTCATTGACTGGGAAACGGGCATGATCGAGGCGCTCAAGCCGCTGACCAGGAAGGTCGGTCAGACGCTCTCGCGCAACGAGATCCTCACAGCGCACGCGCGCCATGAATCCTCGCAGCAGGTCCAAACACCGGCGAAACTCTATCGCGATCTGTTGGCGGTTGTGTATCGCCGCCTCGCCGAGGAATGGGGCATCGTCGTCGACTGGAGCGAGTGTGTCGCCTACGGGCGCTCCGTCAAGCATTGGCCCGCCTTCTCCGATTCCCTCAGCGCACTTCAATATTTGAAGCGGCACTACAAGCTGGTAATCCTTTCGAATGTGGACAACGAGAGCTTTGCCGCAAGCAACGAAAAGCTGGCCGTAGATTTCGACGCGGTCTACACGGCCGAGGACATTGGCTCCTACAAGCCGTCGGACCGCAATTTCGACTACATGCTTGCAAAGCTGGAGACGCTTGGCGTCCAGAAGCATGAGATCCTGCACACAGCAGAAAGCATGTTTCACGATCATGGCCCTGCCAACAGACATGGCCTTGCCTCCTGCTGGATATACCGTCGCCATGATCAGGAGGGATTCGGAGCAACCATGGACCCGGGTCTGATGCCGAAATACGACTTTCGTTTCAACAATATGGCCGACTTAGCTAAGGCACATCAGGAACAATCGTAGGACTAGCCTACTCAGGCTGTTTAACTGATCGCGTTACATCCCTAGGCAGTGGAAACGGATCATGTGCGGGCTAAGGGCTCGCATACCTCAGGAGGCGCACTAAGCGATGTTTACCGAAGCGCCTGAGTTCGAAGCGGAGCTGCCACAGGAGGCTGAAAAATGCTCATCGAGGGTCAATGGTCCGAGGACAGGCTGAGTACGCCGGCTACGGATAAAGACGGCCGGTTCGTCCGGCAGGACTCCAGCTTCCGCAACTGGATCACTCCGCATGGCGACGGCGGGCCGACCGGCCAGGGTGGATTCCCGGCGGAGCCTGGCCGCTACCAACTCTTGGTTTCCTTGTCCTGTCCGTGGGCTTCGCGAACGCTGATCGCGCGCAAGCTCAAGGGCCTGGAGAAGATTGTCTCCGTCGCGATTGCCGAGCCGGCGATGGGCGCTGAGGGCTGGCACTTCGCCGACGCCACCAGCTTCAACTACCTTCATGAAGCCTATAGGCGCGCCGATCCGCACTACACGGGTCGCGTGACAGTGCCCGTCCTGTGGGACAAGTCGCGCGAAACGATCGTCAACAATAAATCCGCCGACATCCTGCGCATTTTCAACTCCGGCTTCGGCGACATGGCAGATCCGACGATCGATCTCTATCCGCATGACCTCAGGGATCAGATCAATGCTCTCAACGACCGGATGTATCCCCGCCTCAACAACGGAGTCTACCGTGCTGGCTTCGCCAAAACCCAAGGGGCATATGAGGAAGCTTTCACTGACGTATTCGGAATGCTCGCGGAGCTGGAAGACCTGTTGGCCGACGGCGGCCCGTTCCTGTTCGGGGATCGGTTCACGGAAGCCGACATTCGGCTGTTCGTAACGCTTGTCCGTTTCGATGCGGCCTACCACGGCCTCTTCAAATGCAACCTGCGGCGCATCGTCGACCATCCTGCTTTAAGCGCCTACCTTTCCCGTGTGCTGGATGTCCCGGGCATCCGGGATACGGTCAGTATCGAACACATCAAGCGCGGCTACTATTCGATCCCGTTTCTCAACCCTACCGGAATCGTCCCCCTAGGTCCGGACTTGCCGTATTTCCGCTGAGGCACGAGGCGACATTGGCATTCGGATAGCGAGCCGCGACATCCGGGAAGGCTCAACACCCAGGGTAGTATGGTCAGTGGCGCTGCAAGCTGTATCGATCCGTACCGGACAAAGAGGACAAGTCCGGACAAATCCCGTTTTGTCCGACCGACAACATCGGAGAGCCGGACGGACCAGAGACAAAACGACCCGGTGTGACCGGGCTAGCGTCGCGTTAGGTGGAGTTGCATCGGTAGACAAATCGAACGGGCACAACTCGCGACGTGCCACGTCTCGTTTCCGAAGTCGAAGAGTTCAGTTGATCGTGTCTTCGTGAGCCGGCTCGTTGGTGCTCGCGCCGAGCCTCAGCAGCGCGGCCTTCAGCAGACGCTTGAGTTCCGCATTTTCCTCAAGCAGCCGGTCAATGATCTCGCCCTGGTGTCCCATAGTGAGCAACGACTCCCCCATGGCGTTGAAGAAGTGAACGGGGTCCACCTTGCGGATCATGGTCTTCCTCATCGACGACAGGTGGCTCGCGGCACCGAACGACGCCGACATGGATGGCCTGCTGGCATCGAACGAACGATTTTCCCTTCGTCGCGCAGATTATGCAGCAGGTTCATTTCCTTGTCCGAGAGGCGGATCACACAGCGTTCCCGGCGCCTAAGTTGGCGGCGTCGTCATCGCCGTTGGCCGAAGCCTCGTTGCCCTGGGTAATAAGCCGGGCGCTCCTTTGGTCGCGCGTGTAGATCCACAGCCAGTTGAGCGCCACGCTCAGCCGGTTGCGCACGCCGATCAGGAAATAGATGTGGGCGAGGCCCCATATCCACCAGGCAAGCGCGCCACGCAGCCTGATCCACCCGAAGTCGATCACGGCCAGCCGTTTGCCGATGGTCGCCAGGCTGCCGTCATGCTTGTAGCGGAAGGCCGGTGAAGCTTCTCCGCGCAGCCGCGCCCTGATCGCCCTGGCGACATGGCCACCCTGCTGCTTTGCGGCAGGCGCGATGCCGGGAACCGGCTTTCCGTCGGGACCTGCGATCGACACCGTGTCGCCGATGGCGAAGATTTCGGGATGTCCTGGAACGGTGAGGTCGGGCTCGACCATCAGGCGGCCTGCGCGGTCGGCCGGAGCGCCGAGCCATTCGGCGGCTGGCGAAGCCTGCACGCCGGCCGCCCAGATGACGGTTCCGGCCGGGAGCCACTTTCCCCCATAGACGACGCCGTCGGCAGTGCATTCGGAAACGGGACGCCCGAGCTCGACCTCGACGCCCAGCGCTTCCAGCGAACGCTGCGCATAGGCCGAAAGATCCTCGGCAAAGCCGGCAAGCACGCGGGGTCCGGCCTCGATCAGCACGACCCGCGCCCTGCGCGTGTCGATGTTGCGGAAGTCTCGCGCCAGCGTGTCCCGCGCGAGTTCGGCAATGGTGCCGGCAAGCTCGACGCCTGTCGGGCCGGCGCCGATGACGACGAAGGTGAGCAGCACTGCCTGCCGCTCCGCATCGCTCTCGCGTTCGGCCTTCTCGAAAGCCAGCAGGATGCGGCGTCGGATGGTCGTGGCGTCCTCGAGCGTCTTCAGCCCCGGCGCGAAGGGCTCCCAGTCGTCATGGCCGAAATAGGCGTGACGCGCGCCGGTGGCGAGCACCAGCGTATCGTAGGAAAGGGAGGACCCGTCCTCCAACAGGACGCGCTGCGCCTTGGCATCGACGCCGACGACCGTGGCCAGAAGCGTCGTGACGTCCGGGCGGCTGCGCAGCAGATGCCGGATCGGCCATGCGATTTCCGACGGCGCAAGCGAGGCGGTCGCCACCTGATAGAGCAGCGGCTGGAACAGATGATGGTTGCGCTGGTCGACGACAGTGATGCGGACCGGCGCCCCTGCAAGACGGTGGACCGTTTCCAGACCGCCGAAACCGGCTCCCACCACGACCACATGGTGGCGGGCACTCTCGACGTGGGCTGACGGCATGGGAATCCTCTTCTCGACCAAGCCCAAGATAGGGCGCATCGGTCATGTGAAGATAGGACCGGGGAAAGCGGCGGTGGTGACCCACGCGCTGTCCACGGGGTTGAAAGGGCGGACAGGCGATGTCCCCGGATCCATGCCCGGTGAAGCTTGGGCGAAGGTCATACGCGTCCAGGTTGATCGCACTCCACACGCCGCCGGGCACGACCTGCCGCTCCCTTTGATCCTGAACGCGGCGTTGTTGACGTACGTGTCGTCTGGACGCGCCGATCAACACGTTCCCGGCTACCATGAGGTCACAGGTCCTTTTCGGCAAGTTCGCGAAACTCGTCGGGAACGGAACGGGATAGTCCCAATGCGACCGACGCATATCCAACCGCTTCCCATCCGAAGCGCGCGCGGATCGCATCGACGGCTCGGTCGGCCACCCAGCGCGCCATGCCTCTTTTGGTGCCGGGGCGGCGCCTCTCATCCTCAAGCCCAAGCGGGAGCTCCAGCTGCACTTGCGCGCATTCCTCAAGACGCGACACGGAGATCGCCAGGAGCGAGATCGTTCTCTCATGAGGGTGACGGGCAAGAACCGTGCGCACCAGCTCCTCAGCGACCTCGGCAAGCATCGCGGTGGCTGAGATCGGCGCGTCGAGCGTCACGGAGCGAGTGACCGAGCGGAGGTCGGCAAACCGAACGCGGACCGTCACGGTACGCCCGGGCCGGGATTTTGCGCGCAGCCGGCTGGCGACCCTGTCCGCAAGATGAAGCAGTGTGGGCCGGAAAACGTACTCGTCAGCGGGCTTCCTGCCGAGCGCCGACTGGGCTCCGGCCGATCGCGCCCGACGATGCGTCTTGATTTCCCTTGGATCGCGATTCCAGGCCAGCGCCGTGAGCTTGTCTCCCGCCGCTGAACCGAGCAACTCCTTGAGCGACCATCCAGGTGTCTTCGCCAACTGCCCAATGGTAAGTACACCGATGTCGGCCAGCCGCGCCTTGGTGGCCGGGCCCACGCCCCACATCAGCTCGACGGGCAGGTCGCGCAGGAACTCCAGCTCGGTATCGGGGTCGACAACCACCAGTCCGTCGGGCTTCGCCACTTGCGAGGCAATTTTCGCCAGATGCTTGGTGCGCGCCACGCCGACCGAGATCGGAAGGCCAAGCTCCGCCCGCACACGGCGTCGGATCGCCCTTGCAATCTCGGCCGGCGGGCCGAAGAGGTGGGTGCAGCCGGCGACGTCGGCAAAGGCCTCGTCGATGGAAATCCGTTCGACAAGGGGCGTGAAATCGTTGATCACCTTGATGGCGGCATCGCCGAACCGTTGGTAATCCTTGAAATGGCCGCCGACAAAGATGAGTTGCGGACAGAGTTCGCTCGCGCGACGTCCCGGCATGCCGCCGTGGACGCCGAAGGCCCTCGCCTCGTAGGAAGCGGCAAGCACAACCCCGCCGCCGACGGCAATCGGTTTGCCGCTCAAGGATGGCTCGAGCAGCTGCTCCACCGATGCGTAGAAGGCATCCAGGTCCGCGTGGAGGATGGTGGCTGTCGTTTCCATCCCGACCGTTCACCCGCGGCATTTCGAAAACGACTGGCCGCAGTTTGTTTTTGAGAAGGTTCTCAATCGATAGAACATAAAGAGAACACGCATGGCCGATTGTCAAGTGCGTGTGCGATGCCGTCGGCGCCCCTCGGGGTCCAGGATGCCGGTAAGCTCAAGAAGCCCCATCGGCGAACTGTCGAAGTATTGCCTGTAATTCTAACTGCATGCTGCTCCAACGAAGCCCTTGGTCGCGAATTGACCGACTTGCACTTGGCGCGCGTGAATGACAGCTCTGCGCCGCAATCTCGGTCATTGCGCTGACCACGTCCGCATCCTGTAAGCGGCCATCGTTTATTGACGCCCTTGGGGCCGCTCAAGCAAGAAGCAGACTTCCCGAACTGACGCAAATAGGCGGCGGGCACTTAGAGGGTGGCAACGCGCAGTGACTTCGGCCGCCCAGGAGTCTATCGCATGCCTTCTGCCAGCACGAAGACCGCCGCATGCCCCGCTTTCTTGCCGTCTACACCATGAAGCCCGAAGACCTCGCCCGCTTTCGCAGCCTGCCTAAGCCCGAGCAGGATGCGATTGATGCCGTCGGCTTACAGCAGTGGGCGGACTGGGAGGAGAGAAATGCCGCATTTTTTCCCGATCGCGGCGGCATGGTCGGTAGGACGACGCGCGTTACCAAGGACGGCATCGCCGACGCCGTGAACCCCTTCTGCGGCTACATTGTCGTCGAGGCCGATACCATCGATGCTGCCGCCCGCCTGTTCGAGGACCACCCGCATTTCACGGTCTTCCCGGGAGACGGCGTAGACATCATGCCCTTCCTCACCGGCCCTGCGCCGACTTGAACATCCGCTAATCGCTTGCTGATTCCAGAAGCCGTCTCGCTATCGGCCCAAAGGCAGACGAGCATCAATGCGCCTCGTTGCTTACCAACCGGCGGGGCCCTCACTAGCCGTCTTGCCGGTATCGGCGCAGCCGCCTAGTCTGTGCTAAGTCGCCGCCCGAACAGCCAAAGGAGTAGACCCGTGAGCGAGGTGACCGTGGCCGAGGCGACCGACAGCATCTATGCCTCGCTCCGGGCGAACAATGCCGATATCGACGCACATATCGCGACGCTCAGGGCAGCGTTGACACGAGAGGGGTTAGAACAGGCGGTGTTCGATCCGACCAAGTTGGCGCAGAACAACCGTTCGGGCCGCAAGCTTATGCAGGCTTATTTTCGGCAGCGCGGCGTGAGCGTGAGGTTTTCGGCCTAGTTTTGGCCTGGTAGAGCCGCACGCTGGTTGGGGGCGCGGTTGCGCCAAACATGGACGCACGGCACCGCCGCGAGAATGTCCCGACTCAAGTCACTGCGGACACTTTGGATTTTTGCGAAGTTCCAGATTTGTGAATGCGTTTCTGGTTAACCGAGCTGCCTTAGCTCATCGACCCAGTTTTGCAGGAACCTTTCGATGTCCTGCTCAGTATGCTGAAATGAATGCCGCGCTGCTTAAGCCAGTCCGCATCGAGGATTGTACTGCGGTAACGCTCCCCGGCGCCGCGAAGCAGACCATTAGGAGAGCGACATGGCATTCTTTGCTAAAGGAAAGTTGATTGCTGCGGCCATCGCCGTCGCCTCATGCCTTCTGACGTGCGTTGCTCAGGCCGCCTCATGCGGCAACAGCGCTGCCGGGTTTGAACAGTGGAAAGTGGAGTTTGCCGAGACGGCAAAGGCCGCCGGCGTCAAGAGGAAGGGTCTTGCAGCGCTTGCCGGCGCGAAATACGCCGCAGGGACCATCCGGGCCGACCGCGCCGCCAAGAAGGCTTTCAGCGGCTCGGTCGACGCCTTTATGAGACGACGCGGTGGGTCCGCGATTATTTCCAAGGGCCGTTCGCTCAAGAAGGCGAACGCAGCACTCTTCGACAAGATCGAGCGTAACTACGGCGTGCCCTCCGGGGTGCTGCTCGCCATCTGGGGCATGGAGACCGGCTTCGGCGCCTCCATGGGCAAGCAGAACACTGTTTCGGCAATCGTGACCCTCGCCTACGATTGCCGCCGCCCGCAATTCTTCGCGCCGCATGCCATCGCGGCGCTCAAGCTGGTCGACAGCGGCGCGCTGAGTGCCGGCTCGGTCGGCGCCATGCACGGCGAGATCGGCCAAACCGGGTTCCTGCCCGGGAACGTCCTGAAATACGGCGTCGGCAGCAGGAACCTGCGCGACAAGAGTACCGCGCTGATGTCCACGGCCAACTTCCTTAGGGCGCACGGCTGGCGGGCCGGCGGGGGCTATCAGGGCAACATGGGCGCCATCGCTGGCTGGAACTCCGCGAGTGTCTATCAGCAGGCGATCGCCCGCATCGGCGCGGCGATCGACGGCAATTAGACTAGTTAGGCCTGCGTTCCAGCTAAAAAGCCGCCATTCGTCGCCGTGATCTGAACGTCTGCTTTCACCAGGTTGTCGCCAGAAACTGCCGGTCCGCTGTCGGCTCCAAGACTGCCGGACCGCAATGCGCCTCTATGCTGTCGTACAGATCAAGATAGCGGCCGCCTGAAAACAGACATCGTGTGTGGCCAAGCTCTGACCTGCGCGATCAAGCGCAGTTCGATCTGCACCCCGCATCGGCCATCGCCAACTGGCGCGCGCGGCACCGAGCGGCCAAGGGCTCAGCTGTCCAGCCAGGCGGCGAGGCCGTCCAGCGTCTGCATCCCGTATTCCACCGCGCCGAAGCCGATGACCACCTGACGCCGCTCGCGACTGGGGTGGAGCTGGCGCATGGTCAGCACCGTCTTGCCGTCGGTCTGCTCATCGAACGTCACCGTGACGCGGAAACGGTCGGGGTCGTCGGGATCGGGCGTGCCATAGTCCATCACGATCCGCTCGTTCGCCACGATCTCCAGAAAGCGCATGAGGTTCGGGAAGCGCTGCTCCTGGCCCTCGAACACACCCACCATGTCGAACCGCCAGATCCCGCCCTCGCGAATATCGGCCTCGTGGTTCTCGATGCTGAGGCCGGCCGGGCCGTACCATTCGGCCAGCGCCTTGGGGTCCATCCAGGCGGCAAAGACCTTGTCGCGTGGGTGGTTGAGCAGCTTCACCAGCACGATCTCGCGATCGAGCGACCAGGTCTCAAACAGCTTTGCCATGTCCTTCATCATCCTCTTCCGTCTTGTCCAAGTAGACTTCCAGCCGATCCAACCGCTCGGCCCAGCGCCGGCGCTCCGCTTCCATCCAGTCCGCCGCCTCGTCGAAGCGCGCCGGCACCAGCCGGCACCAGCGGCTGCGCCCACGCTTTTCGCTGACGATCAGCCCGCAATCTTCCAGCACCTTGAGATGCTGGGCGAAGGAGGGCAGCGCCATGTCGAAAGGCTCGGCCAGGGCGCTGACCGGCACCTCGCCCTCGGCCAGCCGCGACACCACCGCGCGGCGGGTCGGATCGCTGAGAGCGTGAAAGGCGAGGTCGAGGGGGGTCGAATGGTAAGGCATATGCCTTAGTAAAGTGAGTAGCGGCTTCGGTCAAGGAGATTAAGGCACTTGCCTTAGTATTCACCGACAAGCCGCCTACAGACCGGCAGCTCTGGCGCACAACCGGTTGCATATGGCGCCAAGTCCCGTCATCACTGTCGCTTCTCGAAGGAGCGACGATCATGGCACTCGACGTCCTTTTCATCGGCGGCACCGGGCAGATCTCGCTGCCCTGCGTGGAACTCGCCGTGAAGGCCGGTCACAAGGTGTCGGTCTTCAACCGCGGCATCCGCGACGAGAAGCTACCTAGAAAGGTCAAGGTCATCGCCGGTGATATGAAGGACGAGAAGGCCTACCGCAGACTCGGCAGGACAAGGTGGGACGTCGTCTGCCAGTTCATGGTGTTCAGGCCCGAGCAGATGCAGCTCGACATAGACACCTTCACCGGCAGCGTCGGTCAGTACGTCTTCATCTCGTCGGCCTCGGTCTACGAGAAGCCGGCTCGCCACTATGTCATCACCGAGAAGACGCCAGCGGTGAATCCATACTGGCCCTACAGCCAAGACAAGATCGCGTGCGAGGAGTTGCTCAGAAAGCAGAAGAAGCTACCCTGGACGATCGTGCGCCCGAGCCACACCGTGCGCTCCGGGCTTCCGACGATGATGAACGAGGGCGACATGGTTGCCCACCGCATGCTCGCCGGCAAGCCCGTGATCATCTGCGGCGACGGCACGAATCCGTGGACGCTCACGCGATCCGAGGACCTCGCGGCCCCCTTCACCAACCTCCTCGGCAACAGCAAGGCGCTCGGCGAGGTCTTCCACATCACCGGTGACAAGGGCTTCACCTGGAACGATATCTACCATGCGATCGCCAAGGGCCTCGGCGTCGAGGTGAAGATCGTCCACGTGCCCACCGACACACTTGTGCGCTACCGCCGCGACTGGGAAGGTCCGTTGGTCGGCGACAAGACCTGGACCGCACTGTTCGACAACAGCAAAGTCAAGCGTGTCGCCGGCAAATTCACTTGCGCGGAGGACCTCGACATTATCCTCGCCGAGCCGGTGAGGTATTTGAAGAAGCGCCTCGCCGGCAACAATCCCGAGCCGCACGAACTCGACCCGCTCTACGACAGGATCTGTGCCGAGCAATCCTCGCTCGGCGCGTGAGCCTCGCGACATCCTTAGATTCGCGTCTTTGAGAGACTGGGAGGGTAGCGGGCGTCGCCGGATCCAGCCAAGCGTCATAGGCCGCGTCGTCGAGGATCACCGGCTGGCGATCGTGCAGCTGCTTCATCGGCTCGCCGGCCGGCATGGTGATGATCGTGCAGCTGGTGAATGTAGGCGCAAACTAAGCCCGCTCTTGCTAGGGGCCGTGCTCGTACGCCGGCCTTGCCGTCACAATTGGGTAAGCGGGAACGGTGAATCGGATTCTGCGGGTAGAATGGGCTCGTTCTCGATCGCCACGAGTTACTGCGGCCGAGGCGATTGCCCCGCTTAGTCTTGAGACGCTCCCCGACGCTGGAACGGAAGCCCAGCCCCTCGATGACGCCCACTCATCGTTCCTTTCTCAAGCCACAGGCTGTCCCTGTCTCCGTCATGGGGAACGTAGTGGTCGCCGAAGGTGACGTCGTGCTCGCGTGACTACTCCCTCGGCCGGGGCACGTAGTGGCCGATGAACGTCGCGCTGCAGTCACTATCAGCGGCCTAGTGACGAGGCTTTTGAGCGAGATTCTGATTTCAGGACGTCGCGCGTGTCGCGGCCAATGCGGTCCAGGCGAGTGACGATCAGCTCATCGCCTAGACCACCGCCCGTCCTTCAACCACGCGGTCGCTCCATTAGGGGTCGGCGATCCCCTCGAAGTCACGACCGGCTGGCACTCGAACGTCAGCTTTCCGCACGATCGACCCGAAAGCTGACAGACTGCTTCCGGCCCCAAAGAAGACGCTAGCGGCGGGAGCCAAGGATAACCGTTCCTGGCGCGAGGGCGCACTCAAACCGCGGGACTAGTGAGCGTGGTCGTGGTCATCATGGTCGTCGGGCTCGTGATCGACAGGACCAGCGGCCGCAGCGAGAGTTACGGGCTGGCCATGCGGCGTGTTGAGGTATGCCCGCCGCCAAGCTTCCACGCGGTCGACAAGCGATCCGCCAGTCTCCGGCGACTTCTCGCCAACCAAGCGCTCCAGAGCAGTGAGCGCCGCCCGATAGTAAGTATCCTCGGTGTCCGGTTCTCCCGATGTGGCGAGGCGAATTTCGGCGCCGAGGGTTTCCGCCCATTCAACGGCGGAGAACATTCCGTTTCGCATCAGAGCATTGGCGATGCCTAGGACCTCTGCGTGCCACGGTACGGCAAATACCGGCGCGTCCGGCGACGGTTCACGCGGCAGTAGCGCTGACTCAGGCGCTCTCAAGATAGCTCTCCCAGAGATCGAGGTAGACCCGGTCCTTGCGGCCCGCCGCTTCAGGCCAAAGTTCTGCGGCGAGAAATGACACCGTGTAGAGCGGCTCGGCGGGTCCGTCGCCAGCCATGTTGGTGTCGGGAAGGATATGACAGCCGTGGAACATCTCGATTTGCCCGTCGCGGCCACGCGCATACTGCGGCAGCCGAGTGTGTCCGAGGGAGCCGGACGCCATAGTCCGCACCCTGTCGCCACGGGCGAACGCTGGACGCATATCCAACTCTCGGTCGTAGCGGCTCATGACCCTCGTGGCCTCCGCCACCTGTTCGGGCGGCATGGGCGGAGGCATCCCGTGAATGGGCCTTGCCGACTTGCCGGTCGCGAGTTCCTCGACGGTCACGGCGCCGGCGTCAACCAGCATCGTGGCGTAAGCTTCGAGCCACTGGTCATAGTAGCGACGGGTCAGATAGTCGGCGGGATCGATGCACTCTCGGACGTGGCGGAACAAGTCGATACTGAACGTCGCCGGCCGGGTGTAGGCGCGGACGATACCGAAGAGGCGCGCCTCCCAAGCTGAATGAAACGGTTGGGGCGGCTCGTTGACGTCAATAGGCCCATGGCCCTGTCTGCCGCCAAGGTCGTGGATGCCGTCCATCACCCTGCCTCGAGGCGTCGCCCGAGGTCACGCTCGGTGCCGATCATGGAGTCACGAGTGACGAGGTCGGCGAGACGAGCGATGTCCCAGTCCTCGGTGCCGGCGGGCCGCTCGGGCAGTACGAGGTAGCGGACTTCGGCCGTCGAGTCCCAGACACGAACCTCCAGGTCGTCGGAAATGACTTCTCCGAACTCGGCGATCACACCGCGCGGGTCGCGCACCGCACGTGAACGGTAGGCGGCAGTCTTATACCAGTTGGGCGGGATGCCGAGGACAGCATGCGGATAACACGAGCACAGCGTGCAGACGACGAGGTTGTGAACCGCCGGAGTGTTTTCAACGACCCTGAGGTGGCCGCCGGCCCAGCCCTCAAAGCCAATCTCGGTAATCACTGCGGTTCCATCGGCGAGGAGCCTGTCGCGGAAGGGTGGATCGGTCCAGGCCCGTGCGACAACCTCTGCGCCACGCTTGGGCCCGATCTCCTCAGTGTAGACCTCGATCCAGGCATCGACGGTCCTGGGATCAAGCAGTCCCTTCTCGACAAGGAGGCTTTCGAGCGCCTTCACCCGCAGCGCTGGCTCAGATGGGAGATGGCTGTGTAACTCTCGATGAATCGCAGCGAGCCTGTTGGTATGATTCTCCGACATCACGACCTCCGTTGATGCTCGGTGATAGCTAATGTGTGACCGAAACTGAAATGGCGTCAATCCTCCCGAACCCAATGGCCGCCTCAGACCGGGGATGTCCGGGGGGCGGTGCGGGACGCAAGGCTGACCTTGGGGAGGAATGATCTCGGCCGTCCGGTCAGTTTACCTCCTAGTGCGTGCATTTCCACGCAGGTCTGGAGATGACCGACTTCGGCCGTGCACGTTGTCAATTGAACGACCGATCAAGGCGCACTGCCGTCGATCCCGCCGAAATGAATGTCCGCCTATGCCGCGACCGGGCAGTTGTCACTTTGACGGTTCATTGCCATTGCGGCCAGCGCCTCAAGGCTTCGCGGCCGGTATCGGTCAGGTCGTAGACGCCCCGATCGAGCCGGACGAACCAGCCATACACATTGTTGAGCAACATTCTGGGTGCGTTGGGCCTCAGCGCCTTCAGGTCGCGCGGCCGTTTGGGGCCATCGGCGAGCGCCGCGGCACAGGATAGGGCCTCTTGCCGATAAGCTGTCATGATTGGTCTGCGCGAACCGCCGCCGACGGCTGGATCGCCCTGCCGGCGCCGATGCTCCTCGATCAATCGTGAACGCCGTCGGGGATCTCGGCGCGGCGCCAATGCCGTCGGGTTGAGCAGGATCTGAACCTCGCCGCCAGGGAGAATGCCGAGCAGACCGAAACCAAGGCGCCGGCAAAGGTTCCGAAACCGCCTGTCGCTTTCGCGGCCCTTGCCACGGGCCGATATCGCGGCGGCGAGCCAAACCTCGTCGCTGACCGCCATGCGGTCGACACCTTGCAGCACAAGTTCCAGATTGAACCGCAGTTTCAGCTCGCAGATGACGACGATGGGCGGCAAGTCGCCGCTGAGCGCCAGCAGATCGCAGCCGCCGATCTCGCCCTTCACGACAAAGTTCAGGCCTTCGAGAAAGCTTTTGACCGGGCTGTACAGAGAGGTTTCGAGCATATCTCCTCTGCGGGCCGCGAATTGATCCGCGACGCGGCTCCTCTCACATGCTCGCTGTTTCGGGTTGAGCGGCGGTAAACCGGAAGCCGGGTTTTCGTTGCGAAGGTGCCGGGCACGGTCTACCGCTGTGATCCCTTGGCGGCTGAGTCGCTCTTGGACTTGACCCCAGCCATGACGGACCTGCCAGCGAAGCGCCTAGATGTCCGAGCGGCAAGGAAAAGCCGACTTTCGAACGCGGCAGTGAAACTCACTCGGAACCACCCGGCTGCGCCGGCTCAGCCATTGTGAACGGCAAGGAAGGTGGCGGCCTCCTCGAAGAACCGGTCGAAAGCCGGTGTGCCCTCAATGAGGATATGGTTGTTTCCTGGTAGTTCGACGAACGTCGCCCCAGAGATGAACCTGGCGATCAGGCGGCCCTCTTCGATCGGCACGACGCGGTCACCCTCACAATGCAGGACCAAGGTCGGAACATGGACTTTTCGGGCGAGGTGCGTGACGTCTATTTGGCCCATCATTTCCCAGAGCCGCAGCGCGGTTTCTGGACTTGTGGCGACGCGCTGCAGTTCGTCGAATCTCGCCGCGATTCCAGACGGAACGTCGGGCATGAACGTCGTCGTAAAGAAGTGCCTGAAAACGGGATTGTTGGAGCCCCAGCCGTCGCGGATCATCAGCCTTCCGGCTTCGTGGAGTTTTTTCTGGTCCGGATCCGGCCGCTTCAGACGGCCGCGCAGATATCCGCCCAACAGGACCAGGCACGTTACCCGCTCAGGGTGCTCGACAGCGTAGCGGATCGCATAGGCACAGCCTTGTGACATGCCAAAGACTGCGAACTTTTCCAACCCCGCAGCCGTCGCAACCTGGTGCATATCCCCAGCGACGGCTTCTTCGGAGAGGTTTTCGGCTTCCCAATCCGACAGCCCGTTTCCGCGTTGGTCGAAATAAACGAACCGGCAAAGTCTCGCAAACCTGGCGTAGAAATCGCGCTCCATCGGACTGCGCCATTGATACTCGATGTGGTTCATCCAGTTCGGGGCTTTCAGCACGGGCGCTCCAACACCGATGCCGGCCCAGGCGATCTGAACCCCGTCGGATGCTGTGACGAACTGCACCCGCTGTTGCAACGCTGCGTCCAGGGTTTCTTCAACTTGGGGCGGTGCGTCGGGCGTCCACTGCCAGACCCGGATGCGCCGGGAGATGTTTTTCACCCGCTGGCTGCCGATGTCCCGAAACGGTCCCCCGATCCGGTCCCCAATCGTTTGATGCACGATGTCCGAAACGCACACGCCGCCAGGCTCGGCCAACCCCTCAAGACGCGCGGCCACGTTCACGCCGTCACCGAAGACATCGCCCTCCTCGAAGATGACGTCGCAGAGATTGATCCCGATCCGATAGATGATCCGCCGGTCAAACGGGACTTCCCCTTCGCGGCCCGCCATCGCGGTCTGAATGTCGACGGCGCAGCGGACAGCCTCCTGCACCGAGGCGAATTCGACCAGCATCCCATCGCCCGTCGTCTTGACTATGCTTCCGCCGCGATTGGCAATTTCGGGATCGATCAGTTCTCTGCGGTGGACCTTCTGGCGCGCGACTACGCCGTCCTCGTCTCTTTCCATCAGGCGGCTGTAGCCTGCCATGTCGGCGGCCATGATGGCTGCGAGGCGACGTCCCATTGCAATTTTGCCAAGGTTGATGCCAGGACCTTCTGGCATCCTACACGGCCGGTAGCGTGTGGTTAAGCTCAGGATTCGCGTAGGTTGCTGCGTGCAGCTGACTACCTGCCAAGTCCTCTTTCTGCCTAGCAGAAGACCTTCCTCGTAGCGTTGGCGGAGGTCCACATATGGCGCAACTCGTCCGTCTCGATAACCACACTGAACGGCGGTTTCCACCCCCAATGGCAGACTTCCGTGTCGGGACTAAGCGTTAGATTTCACCACTTAGCTCGGTTGGCACACGCTGCCAGGTATCATTTGCTGGCGATCAGTGCTTATGGGCAATCGCCAACAAAGGCGCTATTCAAAACACGCCTCCGATTGTGGGCACCAAGCGTCAGAGGATTCCTGAAGAATTAAAGGACGGTTATTACGAATCGATAGGTATCCATATGGCGTTTAGTAAAGACTTCTATCAGTATTTGGATATCGGAAGTTATATTTGAATGGCTGTTGGCTCGAAAGGGTATTCAAAGGGTCACAATACTAGCTCGCTTCACTGCGGCGATGCGGCGCGGTATCTCTATCGATCTCCTGTCATTACGCCATTTACCTTTTCACTATTCCTATCAACGGAAGTTGCTTCGGATCTCGTGCCTCCAGTTTATGGATTTTTCGGTAAGACCTCCAGTGACGCGTACTTTCCCCGCCACACAACATTAGGCATTGAAGTTTAGGAACGATAGCGGTTCACATCTATTTTTCCCCAATAGGCCCTATCTTCACCAGAGGTTCGGAGGAAGCTCGCTGGACTTCAAGGTAAGCATGATGGTGCTCTAATCTTCCTCGCCAAACAACGCTTGCGTCGAATTCAATGAAGCCTCGCCGAGTTGATGTAGCATTCGCGGAGTTGCGTACCAATTTGACCTGATGATAGAGGCTAGTTGCTTTTCAAGGACCGACTTCGAAACGTTTATTTTTTCTGCAAGTTTGGATATTCCCTCGTGCTGAACCCGACACCCAACTATTACCATCTTAAAAGGCATCCTATATATATATTCTTGTTCTTCATCTTCGTCGTCTTCTCTATATATCCTATCTACTTTTGAGATTTCGATCAACGATATAAGTTTAAAAAATACATCATACCGAAAGTCATCTAAAACCCTTTTATTTATCTTTTCTAACTCCATAACTCTGTACAGTACTTAAGATTCACATGATATATAGTAATATATAGGTCATCGCTGGAGACTATTCGATATTTTTTTCGAATTATGACCTCGTCATCGTCTTGTATTAGCCGCGCAGTTGCCTGTTTACAGCGGATTGTAGGGGATGGCGGTTGAGCCAAACCGTCGGTTCCAAATCTTTTCTTCTGCGGCGCGGCATAGGGAACGAAATCCGTACCTTTCAAGGGTTTTTGTTCCGAGTTCGGAACAAAAACCATCCCATCCGACGGATTTTGGACAGGAAACGCTAACGATTTCAATGTGTTAGATACCCTAATAATATAGAGTATCCTACTCCCAATCGTCGCCGATTATTCGATGCCTGTTCAGAGCGGCGGCCTTGCAGTCTTCCAACCACGCGTCCACGGCTTCTGTTGGATACGCTACTCTTCTGCTGCCAATCTTGATGTATCCCGGTCCGCGACCCTCACAGCGCCACCTGGCGAGCGTCTGAACAGAAATGCCGACGCGGGACGAAAGGTCTTCCGGGAAAATGAAATCGGTCTGGACGGTCGCATTCCTAGCTACGGTCATCTCACTCTCCCATGCTGGTGATAGCTTGAAAGATTCCACTGGAAAAGATCGTTGAGAAGTAACCGTTATGTCTTTGTTGTTTAAGGTAAAGGGTCGACATACTCACAAAACTTTTTTCGCACAGAGTGCGACGCAGCTTTGTAGATACGTGCGGCGTCTTCGAACATATCCAAGACGTCATTCAATAAAAATGTGTTTGAATGTGATGCGCTCCATCGAGGATGCAATGCCGTCCGCGTCGTCTGTTTTTCAGTTGTTGTATCAGATTGCCGATGTCCTTTGTTTCGTCGATGTAGGCGCTTGCATGGCTCTTGAGTGTGTCGGGCAGCATGTCGAGCGCGGCGCGGACCGCGGCTTCCGTGGCGATGCCTTCGTGCCCGAAGTTTTCTAAAGTATCCATTGGAGAATGATAAGCCATGGCGCACGTTCTCTGCCGCGTACCGGTACGGTGTCGAGTAGGTGCTGACATGTCCGAGGAGACAGTTGGTCCCTGA
>CAWEYO010000005.1:0-483439 GCA_963813315.1 uncultured Alphaproteobacteria bacterium
TGGCGATTGCCGCTGCGGCACCTATCTTTTCGCGCATGGACGCCCCTGTTTCTCGTTTGCGTTTTATTCCGTTCGAGGAGCCGTCCCCACCGCGGTCAGTGAGCCGCCGGAGGGTGACGACTGGATTCACGAGGTCAAGTTCGACGGCTACCGGACCCAGCTGGTCATCGAGCCCCGCAAAATCAGGGCCTACAGCCGGCGCGGGCTCGACTGGACCAACCGCTATCCGGGCTTGATCAGGGCGGCAGCTATGCAAATGCGGTGCCCAGCGCCATCCTCGACGGCGAGAATGGGGTCATGGACAAGGACGGGGTGTCTGACTTCTCGGCGGCGTATAAATCCGGCCCGTGGAGGAACTGGCTCAAGACCAAGAACTACAGCGAACTCGAACTCGCCATCCTCGGCATGGTCCAAGAAGCCGGAAAACCGACAATGGTGCTCCTCGGAAGCCAAGGACGAGCGCAACTTCGTCTGCTCTGCCGCCGTGGTGCTGACCAAGCTCACCCACGACCTGTTCTGGCAGGCGGTCGCACTCCTGGACCGATACGAAGCGGCGCGAGGGCAAGACCACCTGGCTGAAGCCCGGCCTGGTCGGTCGCGTGCGCTATCTTTCAGGGAGCAGCGGGCTTCGCCATGCGACGGTCATGAGCTCCTGGCTGGAGACGTGAGAGGCGCTGATGAGGGCAAGGAACCCGCATAAGAAGGAGGTGATAATGGCACAGAGAGAAAAGCACGATAAATCACGAAAGCGGAAACCGGACGAGTTAGACCAACCCAATCGGCCTGTCCGTGATGTTCGGGAAAGACCGGGTCAAACCCCGACGATGACAGCCAAAGGGAGAAGCCGCTGCCGGAGACCATTGATGAACCATGAAACGGGCTGTGGCCGCCAGTTTGCCCTCTCGGCCACCTTCCTTATCCTGTCCGCCAGCCGTACCCAGACGCTCCGGTGCCGACCAGGCGATGCCGCGCGCCTCAGCCTTGACGGCGAGCCCGTCGAGATCGCGCAGGCGGGTGATGACATATTCCGCGCAGCCGCAGCCTTCGAGCGAGACCTTTTCGTAATGAAACCGCTCGAAGCGAAATAACCTTGGCGGCCCAGAGCAAGCATGGCATCGCAGCGCAAGTTGCTGGCCTTGCTGCCGCAGGGGCAGTCCCCACATCAATGCGTGAATGGAGATGTGTCATGAGATTTCTTTCACGCCTTTTTGCCCGTCGCGTCATCAACCTGACCACCGCTCTTCTTGAGCGCCAGCGCCTCGGCAGGACCATGCCCGGTCAGACGGCAGCCATTGCGGGCAACCGCTTGGGCGTTCTCGTCGGCTGAATTGCTCAATTAGGCAGAAATCTCACAGAACTCTTGCTGCTGCGCCGTCAGCGAATAGATCGACGTCGCGGAAATAGCGCGACAGGCTCGCTTCTGAACGCTGGCCGCTCATAGGTCGCGAGGCGGCGGTCAGATCGGAGGGAATGGCCAGAGAAGCCTGACAAGTCTGGAACTCATTGCTTTAGGCCGACGGTCCGGCGTCGAATTCGTACTCATGCGATTTCAGTCGTTGCTGCTACTGGACTATTCTTTCCGTGTTCACGAGATTGATTGTCCATGAGCACCGACAGCAGCGCAGGGCGGAGATGACATTGCCTCAGGCAGAGCGCAGGCTGGCCGCCATCCTGGTTGCCGATGTGGTCGGCTACTCGCGGCTCGTCGAGGCGGACGAAGCCGGGACCCTCGCCGCCGTAAAGAATCTGCGGGACACGCCTGCTGAAGCCGCTGCTGGTCGAACATCGCGGCCGCATCGTCAAGCTGATGGGCGACGGCGTCATCGCCGAGTTCGGGTCTGTCGTTGGCGCGGTGGCCTGCGCTGCGGCTTGCAGACCCAGGTAGCCGGTTGGCAGGAAAGATGACCTCCGAGCGCCGGATCGCCCTGCGCATCGGTGTCAACCTGGGCGATGTCGTGGTCGACGACGACGATCTGCTTGGTGATGGTGTCAACGTCGCGGCCCGTTTGGAGCAACTCTGCCCGCCAGGCGGCGTATTGATCTCGGGCTCGGCCCACGACCATCTCTCGGGCAAACTCGATGTCCGTTTCGAGTATGCGGGCGAGCAGCGGCTCAAGAACATCGCGCGCCCTGTCAGAACCTACCAAATGGTTCTCGCTGGCTCTCCGTCCCCGTTGCCCCCGAGCTTCCGTGCCGACAGGCCCGCCGTTGCGGTTCTGCCATTTGAGAACATGAGCGGCGATCCCGAGCAGACCTATTTCAGCGATGGCATGACAGAGGACGTGATCACAGAGCTCTCCCGTTTCAGAGAACTTACGGTGATCGCTCGCAACTCGACGTTCACGTTCCGCGGGCAAAGCGTGGACGTGCGCGACGTTGGCCGCGCGCTCGGCGCCGAATACGTCGTTGAGGGCAGCGTGCGCCGGGCCGGGGATCGTGTCCGCATCACAGCGCAGCTCGTCGATGCCGCAAACGGGGTTCATCTCTGGGCGGAGAGATACGACCGCGCCGTTGAAGACGTATTCGCTATCCAGGAAGAGATTGCGCAGAGCATCGTCGCGACGGTTGCCCAGCGCGTCCGGGAGGATTGCGAGCTTGCCGCACGGCGCCGACCCCCAGAAGACATCCGCGCCTACGATCTGTTCCTTCAAGCCCAGCGGCTTTCCGATGTGTTCACGCCGGAGGCGCAGAGCGCGCTCAGGCGCTGCTCGAACAGGCGCGCCAGATCGATCCCACCTTTGCCCGTGCCTATACGGGCCTCGCCTTCGTGCACCTGAGACTGGATCGATGAATGTGGGCCCCCTAGGAACGGACGAAAACCGCCTGGCGGCGCTTCGCTTGGCGGAAGAAGCCCTGGCGCTTGATCCAAATGATCCGAGGGTGCAATACACACTTGGGTACATATGTTTGATCCTGCACGAGTTCGACCGGGCCGAACACCACTTGGACTTGCCAGGGGCATGAACCCGAACGATCCGATCATCCAGATGGTACTGGGCTTGGTTGCAAGCGTGTATTGGCAGGCCGGAGCGTAGCGCTACCTGCGGCTGAAATCGCCTTCAAGCTCAATCCGCGCCATCCGCCTTTCTACAACAACCTGCTCGCGCGCATCCTCTTTCAGCTCGGCCGTTACCGTGAGGCCACCGCTCTTCTTGAACAGAAAAACTTCGAACGCCCATGAAGGGACCTACGGGACCTGGCATGGCGCGCGGCAGCGTACGGTCATCTTGGCCGAACCGAGGAGGCGCAGCAGTGCGGCGAGGTGCTTGTCCACGCTCCGAAGCTGTGGCGCGGTGACCGACGAGCGGGTCCCGCCGACTATGTGGATTGGATCGTTGATGTGTCTTTCCTGCGGCAACCGGAGGATGTTAGCGCCTTCGCGAGGGCTTGCGCTTTGCCGGCTTGCCGGCTTGACCGTGCATTCGTTGCCTTTTGGGGCTGCCGTGCGCGCTGCCAATGGACAAATAGCAAGCCGGTTATGACCTCGCCGGGCAGCGGTGATGGCGAGCGCCGCTGGCTCGAGTCCGATCGGCCCGTCGTGCTCAGGAGACAGACTGCGACGCAGATCAAACAAGGCCGACGACAACGGCGTTGGCTGAAGCCCGGCCTGGTCGGTCGGTCCGCTATCTCTGGGGCAGCAGCGGGCTCAGGCACGCAACGGTGATGAGCTTCTGGCTGGAGACGTGACGGCCTAGTGGACGTTCACGATCCTTTCGACGGCAGCAAGGTTTTTCTTCGCCGCGTCGCTAAGGTCGCCACCGCTCATGTCACGGATAAACTTCAGCCCCCATGCGTATCATCGGCAGCACAACGGGATCGAACTCCTCGTCGGACAGCTCCTCGAACAGAAAATGCGCCAGCTCTTCTTCCGTGCCGGTACAGATCAGCCGCATCAGCCGCGCCCGCTTCTCCGACAGCACGGGGCCTTTCTTGCGGTCTTTCGTCTTGGGCATGACGTCGATCATAACACGATTTCGGGATACGTGATTGGACTATGCCGGGCTGCGCGGGCAGTGTCGCCGTTCAGCCCGTGGCTTACCCCACCCCCAAACCCCCATGCGCGGGCTGGTTGTTAGCCGGAGGATGCCCCTGCGTCCTTCGGCTTTATTTCAAGTTGTCGGCCAGGGCTTCGCTGATGTCCTGCCCGAGAGGTAGGCGGTTGGCGAAGTCAGCGCCCGTTTGGCCTCGCGCTTGATGCCCTTGGCCCATTCGCTTTGTAGTACTTCAAAGCGCGTTGCTCGCCCTCATGCAGGACATTCCGCGTTCTTGCCAGACTGCGTCGCAAAACCCATTCGCCGAGGTAAAGGCCCGTTTTATTTCGATGGAAACACCGTACAATGAGTGTGGGGCCTGGCAGAACCAATGGACCGCAAGCTCTCCGCCATTCTTGCTGCTGACGTCGTGGGCTATTCCGCCCTGATGGAACGCGACGAGGCTGGCACCTTCGAGCGCCTTCGTGCCGGACGCAAGGAACTGTTCGAGCCGGAGATTGCCCGCCACCACGGCCACATCTTCAAGCTGATGGGCGACGGCATGCTGGCCGAATTCGGTTCGGTGGTCGATGCGGTTGAATGCGCGGTCGCCTTGCAGCGCGGGCTTGCCGAGCGCAACGCCAGCATCTCCGAAGACAGGCGGTTCGAGGTTCGCATCGGGATCAACCTCGGAGAAGTGATCGTCGAGGGAGACGATCGCTACGGCGAAGGCGTCAATGTGGCAGCGCGTCTGCAGCAACTCGCCGAGCCCGGTGGCATCTGTGTCTCGGAGAAGGTATCGAGGGAAGTCGAGAAGAAGCTTGCGTTCGGCTTCGAACCCATGGGCGAGCAACGAGTTAAGAATATCGCGGAGCCGATATCCTGCTTCCGCGTAACCCTGCAGATTCCGGGATCGGCTCAACCTGATCAGTCGTCGCAGAAACCACCCAAATTGCCCGACAAGCCGTCGATTGCCGTCCTGCCATTCCAGAACATGAGTGGCGATCCGGAGCAGGAGTATTTCTCGGACGGAATCACCGAGGACATCATCACCGCGTTCTGTTCCCTCGGAATGCAACGAAGCGACCCGAAGCGGCTCGGCAATTTGGCGACAAAACAATAACTTGAGCGTTTTTGCCCTTTTCTTCTCCCCGAAAAAAAGCGATACTACTCGAAGTGGCGCGGGAGTTTTATTCGCGCCATACGGGTGTCGGCAGGGGTGTCGATGTTAACAAGGGGCAAGACATGGCATTGACAATTAGACAGACAGAACGGCTCAAGAAGGCTGGTCGCTATGGGGACGGCAACAACCTCTATCTGCAGATCACAAGGACCGGCTGCAAGAGCTGGATCCTGCGCTATGTGCGCGACGGCAGGGAACATCTGATGGGTCTTGGTCCGTTCGCCACCTTCAATTTGGAGGAAGCACGCGAACGTGCACGGCTGGCTCGGCAACAGTTGGCCAATGGCATTGATCCGCTGGCAGAACGCAAGTCACAGAAGTCCGCAGCAACGCTGGCCGCTATCAAGACCATGAGCTTCACGTGAGGCTGCGAAGAAATATCATGAGTTGCATGAGACACAGTGGCGAACGAGGTCCACAAGAGCAATTCATAGTCATCCTTGGAGGCTCACGCACTCAAAATCATCGGCAATTTGCCGGTCGCCGACGTTGACACTGCCGCTGTGCTGGCGGTGCTGAGAAAATTTGGCTGGTCATGCCCACAACTGCCAGCCGGGTCCGTGCGAGGATCGAAGCCATTCTTTCTTGGGCGGCTGTGCGCGGTCTGAGAGCCAGCGAAAATCCTGCCAGATGGAGTGGCCATTTGAAGGCTGCATTGCCGGCCAAGGGCAAGGTGCAAAGGGTCGTCCATCATCCGGCCATGCCGGTGCATGAGGTTCCCGGTTTCATGACCACATTGGCGGATCGTGAAGGTGTGCCGGCCAGAGCACTAGAATTCTTGATCCTGACTGCTGCCCGTACTGGCGAGGTGATCGGTGCCACTTGGGACGAGTTCGATCTGGCCAAGGCAGTCTGGACCATTCCTGCCGGTCGCATGAAAGCCGGCAAGGAGCACCGGGTGGCCCTCAGCACCAGAGCCGTGGCGCTCCTGCGAGGTCTGCCACGTGAAGGTGACTTCGTGTTCCCCGGTTCAAAGGCCAACAGGCCGCTTGGTCCGCAAGGCATGAGCCACGTGCTGAAGCGCATCGTTGGGGACAGCGTTACGGTTCACGGTTTCAGATCATCGTTCAGGGATTGGGCGAGCGAACTGACAGGCCACTCCGGCGAGGCGGTCGAGACAGGCTTTGGCGCACACCATCAAGAACGCCGTTGAAAGTGCCTACAGACGCGGTGACTTGCTCGAAAAAAGAATTGCGCTGATGCGGGATTGGGAATGCTTCTGTACGACACAGAAAACGTCCGCGCAGGTTGTCCCCATGCGGCAGGAAGTAATTGACAACGCGAATGTCGCGTATTAAGCGGAGGCGATCTCTCCGGTGTCAGTGATTCACTGAAACCCCTTCAGCTTCAGCCTTCGCAATAGCTGCGAGGGTATGAACGTCGCTCTGTTGCGCACACTTCCTCCCATTCGCGAACGACAACCAGCATTGCCTCAAGCTCGCCTACGAGTTCGGTCATATCTTCAAGCCGGATGTCGTGCTTATGGCTGGTGACGCCGTAAGCGTTGCCGTGATGGGCGACGATCGTCAATGAGACCACATCACTGTTGGCTTATTTTGTAGCTCGCACTCAGCATAGCCCTGCAACCGCAAGGCTTTACATCGCGCTGAATTTTCAACTGCATTTCACAGTACCTCCCATTTTTAGACTTGGTACCAAGCGCGGCAGCGATGGGAGAGACGCTGATGCACTCGACCGTTTTTCAGTGCAACAGCATTGGGGAAGTGTTTCCCTAACATGGATTAGTTTTTATCGCAGTTGAAGGTTTATTTGCCATGCAGTTGCATCGCTCAAGCATAGTGCAATTTGTGGTAGCTGGCCGTGCAGCATTAAAGAAAAGTTCTTTTATGGAACATCAGACTTTTAGAACCCTCGGAGTTTTCTGATGTTACCAAATAAACCTGTGCAAGCAACTTTTCCTTGTCACCAACTTGAAAACCGGCGAAGATAGGCGAGGTGTAACAAGGCTTCCCGAAGGAGGTACCAATGGCCAGTGATGGGGATCGCTTGCTGAGAAAAGAGGCGGTGATGGATCGCATCGGGGGCGGGAAACCAAGACTCACCGAGATGCGGCTGGCCGGCATTTTCCCGCAGCCGATCAAGATCACCGATGGCGGTCGTGCGATGGCATGGCTTGAGTTAGAGGTGGAGCGCTTGGATACAGGCTCGTATCAAACAGGCGCGTGGGGAGGAGTGAGAGTGGGAAAGTCCATCAAGTTATCAAAGAATGCAACAACGCTATTCCAAAGGCGAAGCTACGCTCGAAGTAACTGGCTCAGCTGTTTATATCAATATCGATAATGTCACTGTTTTGCGCATCGCTATGTGTCTGGTCACAGTTGCACCGCAGTCACTACTACTGGGACAATTAGCAGTTATGATCGTGACAGTGAGCAGCAAGAACAAGATCTGTTCGACATTTTTGTTGTTGAGAGTTCGGAAGAAATTATCAAGCTGATCGAGGAGACAAAATGAAAGTACTGATTACGGCGATTGCCATCTCGATCATGGCTACGGCAGTGCACGCAGAAACTCTGATACCTGAAAGCTGTTTGAACGTTGATAGGGTTGTTGAGGGTTGGGCACCAAAGACCAATCCCGGTTATGACTTCACATCGTGACCAACTCTACAAATCCTACAGCGAGCATATTCAAACCTGCCTAGAGCATGTCGATGCATGGGAACAGGCGTTGCCCGGAGAAAAGACAAGGCTGCTGAATTGCGGCTAATGCTGCAGAATTCTTCGTCGTTGCTAGATCAGAAAAACAACTGACCATCTTGCTCTGGCATTGAGCATCCTTGGGATCTTTGAAATCGTGAAGAACGAAAAAGCGACCCTCCGGTGGAGTTTCGGAGGGTCGCTGATCACTGTGCTGACAAGAAAGGAAAAGAGCTTTGTGTCATGAACGAAGGAGATGGTCCTTCAGTGCGGCCACAGGCTCGTAAAATGATTTGAGAGCCATCCCGCAGCAAATTCGAAACCTGTGGCCATAAGGAAGTTGGCGGGGGTTGGACCGCAACTCCCATAGGATAATATGCCTTTTTTCGGAATGTGAAGAAAAGTACTTTTCTTAACCAAGAAAGAGAGCAATACTAAAGCTTCGTTGGCCGTCGTTAAAGCTGAGAGCCAAATCTGCCCTCGCAGCGCTCGGGTTGGTCGCTGATAACAAATGTAACCCGCGCTCTCTTCAACTCTGATCACTTTGTCAGCATGTGCAATTTTACTTGTGCATGGGTTGAAGGGGACGTTGTTATCATGGACGCGCGTACCAACAACAACGGTGGTGCTAGTGGCTCTGGCAATAGTTGGGATGACAGCGCCAGTGAATATGGATGGGACCGGTACACCGTTGAAACCCATCGCTATGAATATCGCGGCAGGGATGGGCTCCCGGCCTTCTTCAAACGCCGTGGCTGGCACGCTGTCTTCAATGAGAAACGCTTCCTGATCCAGCACCAAGAGGTCGATTGGGATGACAGCGGTACCATCTGGAACCTTGTCATTCGCAAAGGCTATGGCGAAACCGGACCGCTACTCTATCGATTGCCGGAACTGTTGAAGGCGCAGCCCGGAGACATTGTCTTCATCGTGGAAGGCGAAAAGGACACCGACAATCTCAGGGCACTCGGCTTCATCGTCACCTGCAACCCTGACGGTGCGCTGAAATGGCTAGACCAGTATTCGGAAACGCTGGCCGCGTTGGGTGTCAAGGTCGTCATCATCCATGACAACGACCCCATCGGTATCAAGCATGCCGCCAAAGTCGCACTCTCGCAGCTTGAGCATAAGGTGACGGTGGGCATTCTCACGCTGCCGGGACTACCGCTTCATGGTGACATTAGCGATTGGCTGAAGCTGCCGGGGAATGACAAGGATGCATTTCTGGCATTGGGCAAAGACGTTGCCGCAATCAACGACGAGTTTGACCTCCGCCAGTGGAAGGACGATCACAAGGAAAAATTTGATCGCAAGATCGATGACCACGGCAACCCGGTTGGTCCGCCGCTCGACACTCCTGCCAACATTCGGCTGAGCATCCGCAAGCAAGACTGCATCGTTGGCTATGATGAATTCACTCATCGACCCATGATCAAGGGTTGGGAGGATACTCTAGGCTGGGAGGAGTTAGACGATCACAAGGTTCGCCGTCTGCGCATCGTGTCCGAGGAGGTCAACCGACTGCGAGTCAACAAGGACCGCTTTGATGAAGTGCTGATGGAGGCGGCTTACCGCAATCGGTTCCATCCGGTGCGCGACTATCTGAATGAAGTGCAGCCGACATGGGATAAGGTCTCAAGGCTGGAAACATGGCTGATTGACTATGCCGGTGCGCCGGACACTACGCTGGTCCGCACTGTCTCTAAGCTGGTGCTGATTGCGGCTGTGCGACGTGTCCGCCAACCGGGCAGCAAGTGGGATGAAGTCGTAGTGCTGGAAAGCGCCACCGGCACCGACAAATCCAATGCAATTGAAATGTTGGCTGTCAATCCTGACTGGTCCACTGACGAAAGCATTCTCGGCAAGAACACCAAAGAGCGGATGGAAATTCTCGACGGCGTGTGGATCGTCGAAATCGGGGAATTGGCCGGAATGCGTAAGGCAGAGGTCGAACAGACAAAAGCCGCCACTAGCCGCAAGCGCGACCGTGCGCGTATGAGCTATGGGCGTAGGGCAGAGACCCATCCGCGCCAGTGCGTGTTCTTCGCCACCACCAACAACCTGACCTATCTGCGCGACATGTCGGGCAATCGGCGCTTTCTGCCGATCCCGAATTCTAACGCTTCGAGCTGGAGGAGTTCAAGGTAATCATTCACCAGCTATGGGCCAAGCGGCCACGCTGGAAGCCAGCTGGACAGGCGAAGTCCGGTTGCCAAGCAGGCTCTGGACGACAGCCGCTGAAGAGCAATCACTACGGCTGATCAGGGATGGGTGGGTTGAACTGTTGCGACGAAAAGTTTGGCGATATGAATGGCAAAATCAGCACCAATGACGTGTGGCGCTTGGTGGGAATGTCAGAGTCACGACGCAATCAGGCTGACGCCGAGCGCGTCAACCGGGCGATGGAAGCACTGGGCTGGCGTATGGGCAAGTTCCGATTTGGTGAAACATGGGCACAGTCTGGTTTCTGTCGAGGGGACGCCAAACAGCGTGAAGTTTTAATCATCGCAAAACAAGAACTCCACGATACCTCCCGCTCCTACACTGACATTGCCGGGAACACCGTCAAGGAAACAATCAGGGAAGGTTCTAGCGTCTGGAGGGCTGAATATGCCGAACCGGCGCTCTGACCTGATGGTTGCCGCTCCCACCTCGCTCCTGCTTCCGGGAGCGGCGCAACCCCATGCAACACAAGGCTTTACTTGGGGCGCTCTTACCGCTCTTACTATCTTTTTAATGAGAGAAATAAGAAGGAATAAGAGGGGGGTATATAGTCCCCTTATACAATTTTGGTGCGTCGGTGGGAGCGGATACCCGCAATCCCTTACGCTGCATGGTGTTGACCCGCTTTTAGGGGTACGCCCGAGGTGGGAGCGGCCCGGTGATTAATTCGTCATTCGCCGATATCAAGGCGCAACTTGCGGCACTCGAACAGCGTCTCGCGCAGCTGGAAGCGGCGCAGCTCGGGTTCTCAGAAAACCCAAACACACCCGACGACCCAACAGCACAATTGGCCACCCTTGCTCGCCAACACGGCATGCATATCAGGCTCGTTGGTCTGGCCGGTGAATGTGTTTCCGAACACGACGCCGCATTGTTGCTGAACCGTGCACCAAAGACAGTGCGCAATTGGTGGTACCAGCATCGACCGCTGCCAGCGCAGCTGATCGGGCGACACAGATGGTATGCGTTGAGTGATCTGGCAGCGTTCATGGCGAATAGAGGAGCAGTTAGCTCGATCGAGCTAACTGAAGAAAATCCGACGTGAACAGCCCGCCAACAGCCCGTCATAGCCTTTTCATAGCTGCAACTATGGCGTTCGATCGACATCGTGCGATCAACCTCCTGTGGCGAGGTCGCTGGGTGATCCGGTTTCTTCTCCTTCCGGACAGCCCAGCGACCTCGCTGCCTCTTGGGACACACAGCTATGCCGATCTCATTGCAACCAAACGCTGGCGTCATTCCTGACGTTCTCAAAGGGTTAGCGTTCCGTCGCCTTTATGGTCGATCCAGCGCCGAAGCCGAGACACTCGATTGTCCGAACCGGCGCAGCGAATTCTCAAGGCAGCGGTCGGCGCGGGAACATTGGCCAACGTCCAGTGGGCCGGATCGCTCGCGGACATGAATGCAGCCAGCAACGATTTCCTCAGCCGGCTTGGACGGAAGGTCAGCGGCAGTCGCCATGCTCGACATGGGTATCGTCAGCCGGGGACCGTTCAACGTTCCGCTGATCACCGTTGCGGAAGGTGCGACAGCCACACTCGTTGGTGAAGGCTTGCCAAGACCGATTTCAAAGATGACACTCGGCATTGCGCGTTTGGTCCCGCAAAAGGTTCAAGCGACAGTTGTGCGTGACGAAGGAAGTGATCACCGAAGCGGGAACCGCTGGCCAAGCCTTTATCTCTCGGCAATTCAGGATCGCGGTCGCTGCAAGCCAATCGACGCGGTTTTGATCGACCACTTGCTCACAGGCGTGACGCCAATCACCGCTGGCAGCCAGCCAAGCCGCCGACATCGAGAAGCTGTTGAACGCTGTCAACAAGGGGGCTGGCCGTCTGGCTTGGCTCGCTGCACCGGATGTTGCCAACAGGCTGGCCATCTCCAACACGAGGGGCGGAACGTCGCCCACAGGCGTCTCCGAAGCTTACGGTCTGCCGTTGTTTGTGAGCTCAGGGATGCTGGCCGGAACACTGGCCCTGATCAACGGGGATCAGGTCGCTGGCGACGTTCAAGGCTTCGGGCTGGAAGCCACGGATCAGGCAACACTGAACATGGACACTGCTCCCACGCTGCCGAACGCCGTGACCGGTGCAGGCGCGCCCAGCATGGTCAGCCTGTGGCAGGAGAACTCCATCGCGCTCGGCATGACCGCGATGGGTGACATGGCCGGCTGCTGCCGGAGGCGTCGCATTGCTGACCGGCATTGCATGGAGCGCACCATGACAATGGATGATGAACAGATCGGCAGAGCAACTGGCGGCAATCGTGAAGGCAGCATTGGAACAGAGGCTGGTGCCGCTCAACATCAGGCTCAACTCGTTGAGCTCTAGAGTTAGCCAAGCTCGGTTCGCTCAAGCAGCTTGAAGACCGCATCGAGGCAAGGCTGCGTTCATCTTGAGAAGCTGGAGAGCGCGCATCAAGCGGCTTGGAAGCTCTCGGCACTGAGCTTGAGATCCACTTGGCACAGTCCGCTGGCTATGACGTCGGGCGTGGTAGTGGAGCAGTGCAATGACGGCTCGCTCCATGGCCGACCGCCGGCTCGGCCACCTCCGTCCGAGATGGGGGGAGGGTACGGTGGGGGGTAGGCAGCGTCCGAAAGCCATTGGCCGCGATGACCGGCCCGGCACATCTGTTGCATTGAAAACTTCAAAGGGACCCCAGTCTCATGACCGGCAGAACCAACTCTGACAGCGGACGGAACCAGATCGCACGCAATGCGATCCGCAAGGCATCCATCACCCCTCCAGCGGGGGTGCAGATGTCGAAGGACGAGCGCAAGACCTTTGACAATCTGGCGAGTGAATTTGCGCTGGAAGAGATATCACCGCACAAGATCGAACTGCTGGTTGTGGTGGCTAAGACCTTAACCATGGTCGCCGAGCAACAGAACCTGCTGACCGCCGAAGGCGCAATCGTGCATTCGCCATCAGGGGTGAAGCCCAATCCGCGTTACGCCATCATCAACAGCGCATTGGCTTCGGTCGTGAAGATGAGACGTTCGCTCGGGCTAGGGAATTATTCAAAATCGCTGCGGGATGTTGCTATCCAACGCGACCGCATCAAGGCCCAGGAAGCTGGTGTGCTCTCGCTGTTGGACGATCCGATTGATCACTAAGCCAAATCCGACGGTCCAGCAGTGGCCATCAAGCGAAGCATCAAAGTCAATTGAGCACCATGACCGTCCGTACCCCGCACCCGCAACCTCTTGTCTACAACGTTCTGCGCTCCACTACCCGTTCGCTGCGCGATCTGTTATCGCGGTCCAGCCTCACCTTGACGGACTTGGACACCATTGCCTTTGAGTTGGCCAGTACTTGATCAAGCTGCTGGGAAAGCGGCACGGATCAGGACCGAGCAAGATCACGACTAGCACGGCCATTCTTTTCCCATTCTCCACCCCGCGGCGAGCGGCCTGAGTGGCACGGAGCGTTTTGGAGTAGAATAGTGCTCTCCAAGCAAGAATGTGGCCCGGCGCGTTCGCTACCGGGCCGTTTTTGCAGCCTTGCTTCAGCCTTGTTTATCCGTCGCCATTTCTAGGGGCCCTCTTTGCTCTCGCCAGCGCCGCCACCGGCAGTGCCGCCATTGTTACCGGCAGTGCCGCCACCGCACCGTTACCACCGCCACCGCTACCGCCGTTCGGTTCCCCATCACTGCCGGTTGATGTCGAGATCACCACGCCATTGCCGTGCGCAGTATGCTGTGTCGTATCCCTAAGTGTTCCGGGGCCGTTGCTACTTTGGTGGGCAGATTAGGACCGCCACCCGTCGTCGTGGTCGGGTCGGCCAGCGTTGGGCTGGCGAGGATCATGGTGAAAAGAACGGTCGAAAGAAAGCGCTTCATGTTCCGAATACTCCATTGGTTCTGACAGGTGCAAATGGCCTGTTCGAGACAACGAAGGATATATCGGAGCCTAGCGGTCTCTCGATGTGAAGCAGTTCACAACTAATCGATATTTCCCATATGCCGGCTCCTGAGAGCCGACGATATGCCGTTCCGACGCGCAGCTGGCGACCAGCGACAGGTGTTCACCGCGCGTCGTCAGCGGCACGTCGTAGCCATGAAGCGGACGGTGACGGTGCCGTCATCGTGAACAAGCGTGACTTCGCCGGTCATGGTGATCGTGTCGCCTTCGGACAGTTTGGTCGCCATCGCCCTCACCCAAGGGTCCGGATTGGCACGATCTCGGCACCGGAGGTTTCCCCAGAAACGATCCAGTGCAAGTGCGTCTGGCCCACCAGTCGAGTGCATGCCGCTTCTGCAGTCGATAGCGACGCTGAAGATCGGAGTGATCGTAGGTCTTTGTTACACCGCTGGTAATCTCGTGCCCGACCACAGCTTGAACAACGTCGAGAGCCGGTGCCCATGTCACCTCGCCATGAGCATTTTCTTCCCCGGCACGCAACCGGGTGACGACGCTGTGCCGGAGATCGTGCACCCTCCACGGCTTCAGATCGACCGCTTTCAGTTTTTCATGCACTTCGGCTTTCTTCACCCGAGCAACTTCGCCCTGTGCGCCCTTCGAGAACACGATGCGCATCTCGCTCTCTGGTATGCCGGCTAAACAGCCACGCATCTCGCCATCGAGTGCCAACACCACCTTTGCCCATCCAGAGATCGCGGTGGTTCCGGCACCAGAAGGTGAAGATGAAACCAGAGGGTTCAGACCGAGCGCGAGGTACGCCGTTTTTGCTTCGGTCAACACTGCCAATGCGGCGTCCGACAGGAGCAAACCTCATGATCGCCCTTGCGGTTCTTGGTATGGGAGCCGGGGACGGTCAAAATCTTGCGATCCCAATCGACCCAATCCCAGGCGTGCTTCGCCGATTTCGTCGCGACGTTGCCCGGTCAGGGTTAGCAGTCGGATACACTGCCCAAACGATAGCCATAGGTTTCCGCCGCCTTCCACAAAGCTGCCAATTCAGTGTCGGTCAGAGGCGCGCGCCTTCTCACTCTTGGGCTGGCGCTTACGCATGCCGCTGGTCGGCGGCAAACCTGTCCACATCGCTCTTGAGGCGGCGAACGAGAACACCAACCGGATCACCTTCAGACGTCTCGTCCACAGGACCGCCCTTTGCCTCGATAGCGGTCAACAGCCGACCAATGACCTTCCCAATAAATCAATGACGCTGAGCGGCATGGTCCCCAACACAGGCAAAATGTAGGTCTTCAGCTTTGCTCTCGCGTGCCTGTTGCGGTCGCGACGGTCACTGGCCTCGCCCTGCCGCCTGTCAGCTTGTTCGCCTCTCATGGCGAGCGACGAACGCTGAGGCCACAGCGCCGAAGAGCTCTCGGCACGCTCGGTCTGTTCGCCTTCTCGGCGTTGACGGTCTTGGGATCCTTGCCGCCTTTGACCAGTGGCCGCGATTTCCCGCGCCTTGGCTCTGGCTTCTGCAATGCCGAGCGCCGGGGAATGCGCCGAGCTACGATCTTCTCGCGTGGGCCAGCCTTACCTTCCGCACCCGGCATTCGGTAGATCACGATGAAGCGATTTTGAACCACTGGCTGAGACATGAAGGAAAAGTCCCTTTTCAACGTCTGAGACTTCTACCCGGGGGCCAGTGGCCGGACGGGCGATCTTTTCAATAGCTACGGTGGTGAGATTTTTCGACGGCATTAACGGTGCTGCTTCCTAGCGGCTTGAGGGGTCTTTAGGGGGTCTTTCTGCGACGCTTTGGGCGGTTGCGAAAGGTCCCTTCCGTTCCTCTTCTCGCTGATTATAGCAGAAAAGAAAAGCGAAAACAGCAAGTTGCTGGTTTAATTCGTTCGCCGATGGTCTCTTATGGTTGATTAGAGGCCCACCCTCCGAAGGCAGAGGTCACAGGTTCGAATCCTGTCGGGTGCGCCAACAAATTCAATATGTTAGCGCACAAGTGAGCGAAAGTTCCCACGCGACCCTCCCACACAAGGATCGATCTTTTAATGACCGAGGGATTGGTTAACCGGTAAGAAGCGTTCTGCTGTATGCCACGCTTGTTGATCAAGAAAGTTCATTGAGTCCGAACGCGTTGGCGGGCGCCGTCGCGCACATGATGAGATCGACCGGCGGGAATTCCGTCGACGAAAGAACCAGTGCTCGCAAATGCACTGGCGTGGTGACTAGACAGCGCGGCGCCGGCGTCTTTGCCAGCACAGCGCGGACATCGGCTGGGAATAGTGGCAGGCTCGCCTCCGTGGCAGCACCGCCGAACAGCTGCGGCGCAATGGTGGTTTCATAGCCGTAGCTGTGGCCTGACGGCACCGTGGCGATCATCGTCATGGCTTGGCCGTCCTGCCATCCCGCGCGGCGGGCGAGGGCGTCGGCGCCCGCGATCAGCGCCTTCCAGGATTTCCGCGTCACCTGAGGCGTGCCCGTGCTGCCGGGGCTGAAGGCATGGAGGACGATGCGATCGGGCTCCACCTTGGGCAGATCCAGCAGAGTGGCTCGATTTCCGCCGGCGCAGCGAAACAGATGCACCGGCATGCCGACGGGGGGCTCTGCGCCGTCAAAAATGACATAGGGCGAAGCGTAGTCGGCGGCGAGCGCTTCGAGTGATCCGACCGCCGGCGTGCCGGAACAAGCTGGTCTGGCCGCGGACGACGGCGGCAGCAAAGGGGCCACCATGAAGTTGTAACGGTCCTCGCAGAGAGGCGAAAATCTTTGGCGTTTCCGGATTGTCCGCTTCGATCTCGATCCCGTAGCGGCGGGAGATCTCCATCGCCAGCTCCAGCGCGTCGATCGAGCCGAGACCGAGCCCATTGCCGAACAACGGATCGTCCGGCACGATGGTCGCGGGCGCCACGTCCAGGTTGAGGGCGGAAACGATCAACTCGGCAATTTCAGTGTGGGGTATTTTGGTGATTTCTGTTGTCATATTGGCCTGTTACTCGGCTGCGCTCTCAACCCCCTTTAAGACCTGGACATGGCGGCGCCATTGGCGCGATTGCTCCCAGGCCTGGAGGCTGAAGATATAGTAGATCGCTTTGAAAGCCATAATCCGAATGGCGCGCGAAAATGAGGGGGTGGTGTCCCCCGAGAGGATCGATATGGCTGCGGATTTCAGCCGGAACGGGTTTCCCTCGGTGGTGATCAGGCGCTTCATGCCCGGGCTGGTGAACCGGTAAATGAACCAGCTATAGACCCGCAGCCACCGGCGCACGCGCCGCTCATGCTCGGCCATGAGGCGGGCTCGGCCGCTCGGCTCCTTAAGGCAGGCGGTAATTGCCTTCGCGCCGGAGCGCGCGCCGGACATGGCCAGGAACACCCCGGTGGAGAAGACCGGGTCGATGAAGGCATAGGCGTCGCCGATCAGCAGGTAATTCTTGTCGAACATCCGCTTCGACGCATAGGAGAAATTGCCCGCCGTCCAGACCTCGCTGGCAATCACCGCATCGCCTACCCGATGGGCCAATTCAGGACACAGCGCCAGCGTATCGATGAGGAACTGCTTGATCGGCACCTTGCGGGACTTGAGATAGGTCGGCCGGCACACGGCGCCGATGCTCATCCGGCCATCGCGCAGGGGGATGAACCAGTACCAGCCGTAATCGAAGAAATACATGCTGATGTTGCCCGCTTCTTCGCCCTCGCGGCGGGATACGTTGTCGAAATGGGCGAAGATCGCCGCACTTTCGTGCTCGGGATTCTTAACTTTCAGGTTCAGCCGGTTGCCCAGGAACGTGTCGCGGCCCGAGGCATCGACGAGGAAACGGGCCTGCCAGGTCTTCGTCTCCCCCTTGTCGTTCCGGCTTTCGACAGTGGCGACGTTGTCGCCGTCGAACTGAACGGACGTGGCCTTGGTCCGCTCATGGACGATGACGCCCGCCTGTTCGGCGTGGCGCAACAGCAGTTCGTCGAACTCGGCCCGCTTCACCTGATAGGCGGTCGGCGGCGACGGCTCCAACGCCCGGGAGAAGTCAGCCACAACGTGCGTGGTTTCTCCTGGCAGCGTAAAATCGGCGCCCCGCTTCAGGACGCCAATGGAGCGGACCTTTTCTGCCACACCCAGCTCGTCGAAGATCGGCAGATTGCGCGGCAATAGGGATTCGCCGATGTGAAAGCGCGGGTGCTCATCCTTCTCCAGAAGAACGACATGCCATCCCTCGCGCCGCAGGAAGGTGGAAACGGTCGAGCCTGCGGGGCCTCCCCCGACCACGAGTACATCGCAGGTTTCTGGGCGCGATTCGGCTGTCTGCATCATCGGGTCCCCATGTCCGTGCTGTGGCTATCCCCGTTCCGGAATGGTGGGCCATCCCGATTCTTTGTCGCAGGCGAATTCTACCTGAGCCAGCGGATTTCTTCCACGGTCAGAAAAGCCGTGTTAGCCCATGGTGGATTTCGACTTTATCTAAGTCCGAGTCTCTGTAGACTGCCGCCATGATTCGATCCGAGGTCGTTGAACTGCTGGGGGTAAGGGGTGAAGCCCAGCAGGAGCTCTTCCAGCGCGCCAGAGCCGTCCGCCGCCGGAGCTTCGGTGACGGCGCCGTGATGCGCGGGGTGATCGAGGTCGCCAGCGCTTGCGTGCAGAACTGCAGCTACTGCCCCATGCGGACCGACAACCGGATGTCGCGCTACATTTACCGGGCGGTACGCATCGTCGAGCTCGTGCGCCATGTCCATGATGCCGGCATCCGAACGGTCTCGCTGCAGGCGGGCGACATTCCGCGGACCACCCAGACAGTCGGCGAGGCGATCCCGGAGATCCGTCAGCTGTTCAGCGGCGACGTGGATATCCTGCTGGTCCTTGGGGACAAGAGCCGGGAGGAATACGCCTATCTGCGGGAACAGGGGGCCACGAGCTACATCCTGAAGCATGAGACGGCGGATGCGCAGCTCCACCAGCGGCATCGTTTCTATCCGCTGGAGGAACGGCTGTTGCATCTCGAGGACCTCCTTTCGCTCGGCTATCGCGTGGGCAGCGGAACGATCGTGGGATTGCCCGGCCAGACGCTGGAGATTCTGGCGGAGGACATCCTGCTGGCCCAGTCGCTTGGAGTGCATATGTGCAGTGCTTCGCCCTTCGTGCCGGCAGCCGGAACGCCGCTTGCCGAGGCCGAACCCGGCGATGTGGACACGACATTGAATGCGCTTGCGATCATGCGGCTGATCATGCCGAACGCGCTGATCCCCAGCGTCAGCGCACTGCAGAAGCAGGCGCCGGGAGCGCAGGCCTTGGGGTTTGCCGCCGGCGCTAATGTCATCACCGTCAACTTCACGCCCGAACGGGACCAGGTGAATTATCCCATCTACGGTTCCGATCGGTTCATTGTCGGACGCGACTATGCGGCTGGCGTGCTGCGAGGTGCGGGATTGCGGCCCGATGTGCGGCAATCGGAACCGCGGCTTGCGGCGGCCCGTGCGCGCCGTTAGAGAATCCCTGTCTTAAGACCCGCGGTTTCGCGGCTTTAGCGAGCGGAGCAGTGCCAAGGGGTCCATCCCGCTGGGGATGAGCTTGCCCGCCACCATCTTGGTGATCCGGCTGATGTCGCGTACATGATTGAAGCGGGTTTGCTGCCAGTGATTGTCCGGGTAGTGGACGACGATCGGCACATAGGACACGCCGTAGCCAGCGCGCACCGTGTTGATGAGGAACTCGCTCTCGAAGACGAAACCGTGCTTGGGACTGTTGCCGGCGGCGACAAATTCCAGGATCTTTCGCGGGTAGAGCCGGAATCCGGATTGGGTATCTTCCAGATACACGCCGCTGGCCCAGGAAATCCAAAAATTGGCGACCCGGTTCGAGCAATATCGAACGATGGGAATAGCCTTCTTGTTCCAGAGGCGGGAGCCGACGATCACATGCCCCGGCTTGGCGCCGTGCGCCTCAAGGAACAGCGGAATTTCCTCCGGCCGGTGCTGACTGTCGCCATCCAGCGTGATCACCGCGTCCGCGCCCTTGGCCAAGGCCTCCGCAAAGCCTTTCGCGAGAGCGCTGGCTTTGCCGAGATGCGTCGTCCAGGTTCATGGCTTTGGACCCATCGCCGCGGCGATGCGTCTTGCGATAGCGTCGCTAGCAGCCCGCAAAGGGTCGGCAGCCAGGCTTGCGGAGTCCGGCGTCTAAGGGTCAATCTCTAAGATCATTGAGCCTGAATGCATTTGCTACGAGCCATGGCGAGCGCGCATTTTCGATTTCGGCTTGCTGTTCTCGGGTGCGATACGGACGGCTCATGACGAGATACCGGCAGCTGTCGACCGCGTGGTCCTCGAGGTCGGTATCCAGATCTTCAGGATGCGTCGGATCATGCAGCATCATCGGAAGGGTGCGGATCAGTTCACGACAGGTCAAGAAAACGACGAGCATCGGGTTGCCGTCCTCGTCGCCCTTGAGGCGCGAGCGCAGTTCCGACCAGCCGCCCATCTTCTTGGGGATTGAGACACGGCTGTTGTCGGCCCGCCGAAAGACTGCGCCATTGCGCATCAAGGTCTCGGCAATGCTGGGTCCGCTGATGACCGCGAATGCCGCCGGATCCAGAACGCCGAAGGTGACGTCCTCTCGCCTGCCGGTGTTCGCGTCAGTCTCGCGCCTGACGATCTCGCGGGCGACTTCCTCGGCCGGCAGCTTCACGCCGACGTTCGGCTTGCCGGGCTGCATGCCGTAGTATTCGCGGTAGATGATCAGCGCCCCGCGCGGCAAGGTTTTGCCATCATGCGGGAAGGTGTCCTGGACGACCGCCGCCCAATGAAACGCGAACGGCCTCGCGCTGCCCCAGTCGCCACTGCGGATGCGGGTCCAGTGCGACGGGATTTCGAACGGCTCGATGACGTGTTTCGCCCGGCTCCATTCGGTGAAGAACTGCCCTTCGAGCCCGGCATCCCAGTCGCCCTCGATCCACATGCGCTGCAGCTCGGGACTGCCGGAGGCGCAGGCGGTTGATGTAGTTCGGGTCGGCCGCCAGGAGATGCGGATTGTCGATTATCTTGGAGGGGATGAAACAGCGCGTCAGGCCGGTGTCGGGATCGCGGACGATCCTGTCGGGGCCGTTGTCGACGAAATAGGACTTCAGCGCGAAATGCGACGGACCGCCGGGATTGGCGGTCATCCGCATCTGGCACTTCACCCCTGCGGCCGAGCGCAGCGTTGCCATCAGCTTCCACATCGGATCGAGCGACGGAAACTGCCGGACCTCCTCGATATAGACGCGGGTCAGGCTGAAGCCCTGATAGGCCATCGCATCCTTCTCACTCTCGAGATAGGCGAACCACAGCCGGGCACCGTTGGCGAACTGGAAGTAGCTGCCATGCTCCTTCCAGTCGGCGGCGTTGCCATAGATGTTCATCGCCGCCAGCTGGGTTTCCTTGAGATCGGTGCGCTGACGGCGGACCATTAGACCGAGCGCGTTCGGTCCGTGCTCGATGGCGTGGTACCAGAAGTCAAGCAGCGCGCCGACGGTCTTGGCACCGCCCCGCGCGCCGCCGAACAGGATGATGTCGGCCGGGCAGGTGATGAAGTC
This sequence comes from uncultured Alphaproteobacteria bacterium, assembly GCA_963813315.1. GTDB lineage: Bacteria > Pseudomonadota > Alphaproteobacteria > Rhizobiales > Rhizobiaceae > CAWEYO01. Next base: position 21,462 of record CAWEYO010000005.1, read on the forward strand.
CCACTGCCGCTTGGTGGGGACAATGCGGATCTCGACCGGCATGTTACGGCCTCCGCACTTGCTGCTCCCATTCCACCTCGGACAGGATCAGGCCCTTCTCCATGTCCGGTCCCGGTGCCGGTCGGTGGACCACGGCCTCGATCTGCTGGCGATCGGTGACGAAGCCGAGGATCTTGGCCGCGCCCATCACTGCAGCCACACCGGCTGCCGTCTGTCCGTTCTCGATTGCAAGATCGCGCAGTTGATCCAGGTCGGCGATGAGGGTGTCGACGGTTTTCGTATGCCGTTTGGCGGCCAGTTGCTGCAACTTCGAAATGCGGGCAGCAACGTTAGGATTTGTCAGGAGTTCCGAAGCACCTGCCCTGGCTGTCGCCTCTGTCTTTCCGGTATAGCCGGCCGCCTTATAGGCGGCAGTAGCGTTCATACCTTGGGCGACAAGGTTCTGGGCGAAGCGTTCCTGTTTGGTGTTCAGAGGCATAGTGGTAATATAATACCGTAGAGAAGAGGCGTCTACGGTAGCTGCCTTGCCATTCGGTGAAGGACTGGCCTGCTTTTCCCGACTCCGCCCTTGCCCTTTAGTACCTCAAGCGACACTCCGCTGGTTCACTAAGACAATGCGACGCTCGTTGCCAAATACCCTGCGAAGCCAAATAGCGCCAACGAGCCGATCCTCGGCAAGATTCGAGCGCGTGGTCCGGCCAGGACGCCAAGTGTACGTCCTGCGATGAACCAGCAGCCGCCCACCGCGAGAACCAAAAGCGCAAACCCTGCGAAGAAACCGAAAAGCATCGCATGTCGGTGAGGAATGATTGCGATCGCGAAAATCAGCCCCTTGGGATTGAGGAAAGTCGTGAGAAAGACGATACGGGCGCTAATGTGATCAGGCGCCCCTTCTGTTGGAGAATGGGTATGCCAGAGTTTGATCGCGGTATACAAGAGAAAGGCAACGATGCACCCTTTTAGGACGATTCCAATCCACGGATAGGTGTTGATTAAGGGCAAAAGTGCGAGCCGCGCTAGCATGATGATGGCGAGGTACCCGCATAGCTCGGCCAGCATGAAAAGCCACGGACTCTCGCTACGGTTGACTGCCCCGGCCGTGGCCATGACTGTGTTCGTTGGTCCAGGTGTTGCAAGAAGTAAAAGAGCAGCAAGTGTGAACTGGATTGGATCGGACATTGACTAGACCTAGCGTTACCGCGACCGAGATGCGGGCGATGCGGCCCTTCGGCAGTCGATCACACAGTACATTCGGTAAGGCATCGATGAACTGCTGCATCTCTTAGAGATCAGGCGAGAGCTCGATGTCCTGAAAAATGTTGTACTTATGCCTCGACTTCGGCCATCGGCTCGACCGTGCACTCCTGTACGCTGACGCAGACGAGTGCCGGCGCACTGTTGAGCAGCGACGACTTACCATCAGAGGTCGTTCGCCAACCTCCGCGGCCGGGGATGTTATGTCAACCGGATAGCAATCAGACAGCAAGGCAATGAGATCGCTATCGTTAGCGTTTCCACTTGCCATCACTGGTCCCCAACCAAATTTGAGTCAATCACCTAGTTCGCCTATGCGAGTGCGTCCATTTGTGAGGCGCTTGGTTCGCCACTAGGCAGCATGACCGCAGAGCGCCGACCAGCTTGCTAGAAAAGACTGCTAGGCTGGAAGGTTACCTATCCGCTATTGAGCCACCCATACTCCCGCGATTACGTGACTTCCGAGCGTCGAGAAGCGACCGCTGAATGCTCTAGCTCCGCGGAGTGACGGGCTGCTCGGCTACAGGCAACGTTCGGCCGTCCGGCGGTTCCGGTTTTCGACCGAGCCGCCGTTATCCAATCCACAATACCTGCCCAGTCCTCAGAAGTTCGTACGCGACCTCTATGATCGCCGCCTGACAGTTTTGCCGTTGCGGATTGCCATCCGCAAGATCGCATGCCCTAGGGCGAGCAGCATGGCCTCGCGCGACAATCGCTCAAGCGAAGGTTCGCTGTCGTATGTAAGCCTGTGGGCTCGGCACGGGAGACCGGTTTGATGTGGGCGAACATGCTGCGGGCGTTCCAAGTTGGAAATGCTCTTATGAGCGACGGGGAGCCATCGAGTACGCAGATCTAATCCGTCATTGGACTGCCGTTTTGAACGCACGGTATTCCGAGAACATACCCAAAATGACGAGGTGGTTGGCATCGGTCAAACCGGCCGAAGACAAGGTGCGCAACACGTCCGCCGGCGGAGCGCAGGCCTCGATGCTATCCCAGTAATAACGCCACAGCACCGACGTATCGCCGTTGCGCACGATGAGCCGCGCCAGCGCCGGCACCACGCCGCGAAGATAGATTTTCAAAAAAGCCTTCTGCACGGTGCTTTCAGGACTAGTTATTTCCAGGATGCACAGCCGTCCGCCCGGCTTTAGGACGCGGCGGAATTCGACGAATGCTCGCGACAGGTCGCCGATGTGGCGCAGTGCGTAGCCCATACTCAAGAAGTCGAAACTATTGTCCGGGAAGGGTATGCTCTCGGCGCTGCCCTCGATTAATTTGACGCTGACTGGCACCTGAGCGTTTCGCAGCATGCCCGGGCTCGGATCGACCCCCGTCACGGCACCGATGCTACCGACGATAGCCGCTGCCTGAGCCGCCACCAGTCCCGTTCCGGCGCCGACGTCGACCACATTCATCCCCGACTTGAGGCCGGCGCGCAGCAAAGCCTGGCGGCGATACCAAGGGCCGGTGCCAAGGCCGAGGATTTTCTCAATGAGGTTGTAGTCCGGCGCCGTGCTGTCAAACATCTGCCGCAGCCAGGCGGGCCGCTCTTGTTCGGTGCGATAATAATCCGTTAGAGGCACGTGCGGAGCGCGAACGACATCGTCTTCGGACATTATCTTCCCTCGGGCCAAATCAACCATCCCACACATCATCGAACGTTGGAAATCAATAGCGGCGCGATCCTGGCAGAAATTTGCGCTTATGCACTACCCCCGGTCGTAAAAAACTTGTTAGATGACTGGCTCGTAAAGGCAAGGTCGGAAACATCGATGGTGAACACGAGCGCGCCCGAAAGCGCTAAGGAATGTGATGTCCTGGTAATTGGCGGCGGCCCTGCCGGCTCGACTGCCGCCACTGTATTGGCGCAGCGGGGCCACCGCGTCACGGTCCTGGAAAAGACCCACCACCCCCGCTTCCACATCGGCGAATTGCTGCTGCCTGCCAACCTGCCACTGTTCGAAGCGCTCGGCGTCGCCGAAACGCAACATCGGTATGGTGAAGTGGGCCGCCGAATTCGAATCGCCGTCGATGCCCTATTCGTATCAAGTGCAACGCGCGGAGTTCGACGAAATCCTGTTCCGCAACGCGGCGCGCAAGGGCGCAAATACGATCGAAGGCTGCCGCGTCAACGATGTTACCTTCCTGCCCAATGAAGAAGGTGTCGTCGCCCGCGCCATATTCGATGACGGCACCGAGCAAACCTGGCGCGCCCGCTTTCTGCTTGATGCCTCCGGCCGCGACACCTTCCTGGGGACGCGTCTCAAGATGAAGTTGCGCGTGTCCGGCCCCACCATGCGATCAATGTTCATGGCGCCACGAAATTTCCTTTCGACCAAAAGGGCCGTTTTGTCGGTGCTGGCGGGCGACGTGTTCGGCGGCTCGCCGATCGGGCCGTCGCTGCTCGTATTCAAGGCTCTGTACTATATCACCGCGTTGCTCAACTTGCCGCGCACCATCAGCGGGTGGCGTACTCGTAAGATTAACATCCGCGACGTTAAGATTGATGGGCTGACCAGTTGAAAGGCGAGCACTTAGGCACGAAGTCATGCCAATCTCGACGGGTAGGTCCATAACGCCCGCAGTTTCGGCTGCGCGACGTTTCCTACTGCAAAGCTATGACTATCTGATCTGCGTAGTCGCCGCTGGGATGTTCGCTGCTAGTTTTCTTGCGTGGTCGATTCTCGCGGTGCCGATACGCCTATTTTTGCCGGCCCGTGCGGCGCGTTCTTTCGGTCGCTCGGCCAACATGTACTGCTTTCGCACTTTGCTGGCCTTAGTGTCGCGGAGTCGTCGAGTCCATTTCGACCTTAACGAACTGGATGCGCTCCGCGACGACGGTCCGCTGATCATCGCCGCCAATCATCCGTCCCTGTGGGACGTGGTGATGATAATATCGAGGATCCCCGATGTCGCCTGTATCATTAAGGCCGAAGCCGCCAACAACATGTTCTTGGGCGGCGGCGCCAAGCTCGCCGGTTTCGTCTCCAATGAATCCACTCACAAGATGATCCGACGCGCCATCGAGGAATTGAGGAGCGGCAGCATGCTGCTCATGTTTCCGGAAGGCACTCGCACAGTGCGTCAACCGATCAACCGCTTGACCGCCAGCATTGGCATCATTGCGCGCCAAGCCGAAGTCCCGGTACAAACCGTATTCATCGAAACAGAGTTGGCGTTTCTGACGAAACACTGGCCGCTGTTGAAGCCACCAATCTTGCCGATATCCTATCGTATTCGTCTCGGCAAACGGTTTCTGCCACCGACCAACGCTCGGCTATTTGTCTCCGAGTTGGAAAAGTATTTTGTCAACGAACTCGGCGGCCGGGTACGCGCCGTGCAGCCCTCGCAAGAAGGACACTCGGCGCACCAATGACATCGCCTTCCGCGACCCACCTGATCCTTATCCCAAGTTACAATCCCGGCTCCAAGGTGGTGGAGACCGTGCATGCCGCGCGCGCACATTGGAACCCGGTCTGGGTCGTTACCGACGGCAGCACCGACGGCACCCCAGACTTGTTGCAAACGTTGGCAGTTGAAGACTCCGGCCTCAACGTCATCAAGCTGCCGGCCAATGCCGGCAAAGGCGCAGCGGTGTTGCATGGCCTCGACCGGGCGGCGGCCGCGGGCTTCACGCATGCGCTGATCATGGATTTCGGACGGTCAGCATCCGGCCGAATTAATCGGCGCCTTCATGTCGGAATCGATGCGCCATCCCAACAGCATGATTCTCGGTATGCCGGTGTTCGACGCCAGCGCGCCCAGTCTGCGTGTTAAAGGCCGCAAGGTCTCAAACTGGTGGGCAAACCTCGAGACGCTGTGGTCCGGCATCGGTGATTCTCTGTTCGGCTTTCGCGTCTATCCGATCGACGCTTTGCGCGCGGTTATGCATCGGCAGATCTGGATGCGGCGCTTCGACTTCGATGCCGAGGCCGTGGTGCGGCTGTGCTGGCGCGGTGTCAAGCCGATTAGTATACCGGCGCCCGTGCTGTACTTCACCGCGGCACAAGGCGGCGTGTCGCATTTCCGCTACGGCCGGGACAACGTGCTGCTGACCTGGATGCACGCGAGGTTGTTTTTCGGCTTCATCTTGCGCTTGCCGATCCTGGTGCTGCGCAAAATGCGCGGGTAACACAGTGGTCAGATTAGGCCGCCATTGATGGAGATGATTTGCCCGGTGATATAGGCGGCCCGCGGTGACGCCAGAAAACTGACTAAGTCGGCCACCTCTTCCGGCTTGCCGGCGCGCTTCGCCGGCACCAAGCGTTCGATGGCGCTTTTGTCGAAGACGCCGGCGCTCATGTCGCTTTCGATGATGCCGGGCGCAATCGCATTTACGGTGATGCCGCGGCTTGCGATCTCCAAGGCCAAAGACTTGGTCGCCGCATTGAGCGCGCCTTTGGCGGCGGAATAATTGACTTGGCCGCGGTTGCCGGTAAGCGCCGCGACCGACGACATGTTAATGATGCGACCCCAGCGGCTGCGGATCATGGGCATAATCAGCGCCTGGGTGACGTGATAGAAGCCGTTCAACGACACGTCGATGACGCGACGCCATTGGTCCGCCTGCATGCCAAGGAAAACGGCGTCGTCATGAATGCCGGCATTGTTTATCAGAATTTGAATGGGCTCGTCGGCAACCAACGGCTCCAGCACTGCCGCGACCGCACCTGCGTCGGTGACGTCGAACACCAGGACCTGGGCGCTACCGCCCGCCATGGCAACGGCGGCTGCTACCTTCTGCGCAGCGTCCGGCCGGCTGTTGGCATGGATCAGAACCTGATGGCCGTCGGCTGCCAGAGTCAGGCAGACGGCCGCGCCGATGGCGCCGCTGCCGCCGGTGACAAGCGCACGTTTCATGACTTCGTCTCAAGCATGCTGGCATCCAAGACCACCGCGGCCCGACCTTCGAGCAAGGCCCGGACGCCGGCCCGCACAGCGAAATCATATAACACGACGTTGCCGTCCGGGCTGACCAGTTCGGCCTCGACCGTCAGGTCTTCCGCTATATCGTCGAGCCGGCCAACATACAGCGTCGCGTTCCGAATACTGGCCAGAAAGCCCGAGCGCCGCGGGTCGTCCCCGAGCGCCAACAGCGCGCCATGCACCGCCATTGCCTGGACAGCATATTCGAAGCCGCAGGCAGAGGCTAGGCGGTCATGGGCGCGAAGTGGATTGTCCGCAGCACGATGGCTGCTAGCGAAGCAACGTATCCGCTGCGCATCCCAGCTATGGACGCGATCGAGCAGGCACATCATGCCCTGATGCGGGATGCGGGCCGTTATCCAGGCACGATCTAGCGGCATGGCGACAGACTTACCGAAAGCCGGATGTTCTCGAGATAGTCGAGCACCAGCGAAGCGGCTTTGCATTGGGCCAAGGCCGAAAGCAGCGGTAGCGCGCGCGCGGATGGAGCTGTAAGTCGTAATTCCTCCAGCGCAGGATCGGCCATCCGGTCGGCCAAATCTTGGGTCAAGGCAATGCCGATCTTGGCTAAGGATCGCCCGCTACGCGCTTTGCACAATACCAGCGCGATACCGAATTCTTCCGAGATACTCCTAACGCTGTGCAACGGCTCCGGATACGGCGTGTCATAGGCTAGTAACATCACCGCGGCGTCATCAACGACCGAATGCGTGATAGCCTCAAGCAATCCGGCACCGAAGCTAGCTTCATCGGCGCATAGCACGGACGATGGCGCCATTGCGCCGGTGGCAATGCTCCAGAAACCGGATGCGGCGTTATGAACCGACATATGAAACTGTGTCGGTGAAATCCGTCGGTCGTCGGAGGCCAGCACTTCGCAAATGTCATGGATGACCTTTCCGTTGCCGCTGGAAGCAGAAAACACCGTTGGCAAAGTCTTGACGTCGACAGCCGCCGCGGCAGCGGCATCAAACCCAACCGCAAGCGTCAGCTTGACGACCGGGCCGCAGCGCCGCCGCTCGGCCGGCGGCAGCACCGTCGGCGAAGGCAGCACCGTCGGCTGGTACTGATACGCCGTGTGACCGGTCAGAATGTCGCGCGCCGACGACCAATCATTGATCCCCGGGCCGATGATGCCGACGCCGTCGATGTAGGCCTCGAGAGGTTTCATCCTAGTCGGCTCTGCCCAACACAAGGCTACAATTTGTACCGCCAAAGCCAAATGAATTGCTCATCACGTAACGGACGCGCTGCCCCGAATTATCCAACAAATAATGCAGCGGGATTTGCGGATCGACTTCGGTGGTGTTGAGCCCGCCGGGCGCAACATCGTTCTGTATCGCCAGCGCGCAAATCACCGCTTCCAGTCCGCCGGCCGCGCCCAAGGTGTGGCCCGTGGCGCCCTTTGTTGAGCTGCACGCAGTTGACGAGCCGAACAAGGCCGCGACAGCTTTGCCTTCGGCAACGTCGTTACTCACGGTGCCAGTCCCATGCAGATTGATGTAGTCGATTTGCTCCGGCTTGAGCCCGGCCATCGCCAGAGCATCCTGCATCGCCATTTTGGCACCGAGACCGTCGGGATGCGGTGACGACATATGATATGCGTCGCTCGATTCGCCGATGCCGAGCAACAACGTCGCATCGGCATCGAGATGCTCTGACATGCGCTCTATCAGCAGCACGGCTGCCGCTTCGCCGATGGAAATTCCGACGCGCGCCACATCAAAAGGCCGGCATGGCATTGGCGAGATTAATTCCAATGAACTCGAAGCCGTATAGCGTTGTCAGGCACAGCGAGTCGACGCCGCCGATGATCGCAGCATCGATCACACCAGCCTCGATCATGCGTCGGGCGGAGGCGAAAACTTTGGCGCTGGACGAACAGGCCGAAGCCACCGATGCCGCCGGGCCGCTCAGGCCGAAATAGCGATGTGCAAAGTCGGTCAGCGAAAACGCATTGTGGGTGTTGGCGTAGTTAAAATCCGGCGGCAGCGTGCCGTTCTCGGGGTTGCGGTGACGGTAGGCAATCTCGGTCTGCAACATGCCGGAGGTGCTGGTGCCGAGAAAAACGCCGACGCGGTCGCGTCCGTATTTCTCGATCGCCGCATTGACCCGATCGGCAAACCCGTCTTGCTCCAGTGTCAGTTGTAGTAAGCGGTTATTGCGGCAGTCAAAGGACTTCAGATCGGATCTGATCACAGTGTCGTCGATCGCGCTCACCTCACCCAGATAGGTGTCGATATCGACGGTATCAAAATGACAGGGTGCGAGGCCGCCTTTGCGGTGTCGAATGGCATCGAGGGTCTGCGACAACCCGCGGCCAATGCAACTGGTGGCCGTAAAATGAGACAGGTAAAGCGGGTTCAATGTGCGGATTTACCCTTCGGTCGTGGGTAGCGTACCGATTTTATGCCAAGTCTGGCAACCAATAAAACATTGCTGAACGGCGTGCCCTTATTCATCGGCAGTGTTTCGACAACGAAGCCGAGCGCCGTCAGCGCCTTTTTCCAGTCGGCCACGGAGCGGCAATAGAAGCGGCAGTTGCGGTGCCCTCGAACGAAGGTCACGACATGATCAACCCAGACGCTGACGGTAAATGGCCACCCGCCAGCGGCGTCGCCGATCCGCAGTATCAGTGTTCCCTCCGGCGCCAAGGCGTCGCGGACGCGACGCAGAATATCGTCTTGCGCGGCGAAATCGACATAATGCAGCACATCGAGGATGACGACGGCATTGACGCTGCCGAAGGGCTCGGTGCGTATGTCGCCGACGGCAAAACTCGCCGAGGCGCCAAGCGCGTATCGCGCCCACTCGACGTCCCGCGCCATCAGCTCGATGCCATGAATGGAACGGGTGGCCGGCGCCGGCGGCCACTCCTCCGGCCACGCGATGGCCTCGTTGCGGCGCTCGTACATGGCATGGGCGGACAACAGCCACGAGGCCAACAGACCTTGCCCGCAGCCGATATCCAGGATGCGAGCCTGATCCGGGATCAGGCCGTGCCGCAGCAGGCCGGCAAAGACCGGGTCGCGGCCGAGTTTGCCGCGCGCGAAGTGCCAGGCGAAACGACCGCTCGGCCGATACCGTTCGGCAGCACGCTCGACCAGCGCCGCGATAAACTGGGAGGTTCTATTGTTCATGTTCGACGGCGTGGTCCAGCGTGACAAAATGGAGTTTGGCAGCGGCGGCAGCTTCGGCCAACGCGGGCAAGACAGCGAGGATCACCGGCACGCCAGCCGCCGAACGCGCGGCATTGCCGTCGTGCAACAGTAAGATCGAGCCCGGTCTCAAGCCTTTCAGCAGGCGCCGGCTAACGACGGCGGGATCGGCTATGCAGGTGTCGAAGCCGCGTCTCGTCCAAGCCGCGAGCCGCAGCCCCAGCTTCGTCAGCACAGGATCCAGTAACGGGCTGCGCAGGCCCGCGGGGGCGCGGAAAAATCGCGGCGGACGGCCTGTGATGCCGCCGAGCGTGGTCTGCGCGGCGGCGATCTCGCGTGTCAGTCCTCTTAAGCCGAGAAACGAGAAGTAATGCCAGTGATGCTGGGTATGGTTCTCGATGATATGGCCACGTTCGAGAATGGACCGGCACAAATCGGGATATCGCGCCGCAGCAGCGCCGATGCAGAAGAAGCTCGCCTTGATGGCGTATTGATCGAGCAGCTTCAGTACCGCCGGTGTCACCCCGGGATCGGGCCCGTCGTCGATGGTCAGTGCGATTTCGTTGCGCGCCGTGGCGGCCGGCGGCAAGGTGGTGATGTTGGCGCCGAGCCAGGCGCTACGCGGCCATAGTCCGATGGCGCTTAGGATCACATGGTTGACAGCGAACACTAGCAGGATCCAAGGCCAGGCCCGAGGATCAAGTACCAGCGCTCCCAGCAACAGGCCGTGCAAAATCAAGCTAGCGATAATGAGCCGCGACGGCCTCCAACGGGTTCGGATGGCGACCGCGATCACGCTGCCTCCCGCGATACGCCGCGCGCAAAGATCGCCGATAGAAGCAGCGCCAGCACTGCGCCCGGTCCGACCGTGACGCCTATCGCTTGCAGCACCGGCACCTGGGAAATGCCAAGCAAGCCGAATCCGGCCACCGTCGTCAGATTGGCAAAGACTAGCGACGCTAACGTTCGTGGCGAAATTCCTTCCACCGTTTGCGCATCCGGTTCGGTCGATCGCTCCGGGTTGAAGAACAGCGCATAGTTGGACCCGACTGCGACAATCAACAACAAGCCGACCAAATGCAGGATGGTAAGGCTGTGGCCGCACACTACTAGGACGGCTGCGACCAGAATCACCGCACCCAGCAATGGCAGCACTACGCGCGCCACCCGCAGCGGCGAGCGCAGCGCCACCAGCAACAGTACAATGATCCCGATCAACCCGCCCATCGATAGCAACACCGCTTCATGCAGATAGCCGCCGTAGAGATTATCGGATTCCGCCTTTAGATCGACAAGCAAAGCATTGGACTGCCCGGCCGCCGTCAGTGCACGTCGCACTGCGGCAACGGGGACTTCGGTCGGGACACCGGCTTTGACCGCCGTCGCCAGCGGCAGAATCGCGGTCCAGCGCGAGCCGCGTTCCGTCAACAGCGAGTCGAGCGCAAGGGCGAACGACGTGTTGGCAAGATCGCTGCGTTGCAACGGCGGCCGTGCTTTGGCAGTGGCGATATCGACCAGAAACGGCGCAAACAATTTGGCCTGCACCGCCAGGCGTTCGACCGCCTGGGTCAGTCGCTCTGGCAACGCGTCAACCGGCAGACTGGCTTGACGCGCCTGCTGCGTCGCAACGCTTGGCAGATAACGCGACGGCGTCTCAAAGCCGGCAAGCACGCCCTCGCCCACCAGCGGCTGTAGTTGCGAAGCGATCCGTTCCGACGATTGCAACGCAAACTCTTGATCGAGGCTGGAAATGACAATCATGTAGCGGCTGTCGGGGGCACCAAGATCGGCGCGCAAGCTCGCATCGCGCGCCTGGTCCGCGGCAGGCACTGGGCTGAGAACGGCCAGTTCCGGATTCCACATCGCAGTACGATAGCCGACCAAAGCCGCCGCCGCCATCACGAGCAGCAGTATTACTGGCCAGCGCAATTTCGCGGCGTGGCGCGACAACGCGGCAATCCGCTCGCCGACCGCCGTGACGTCACGGATCACGAAGCCTTCCGGCAGCAGTTGCGGCAGCACGAAGCGGGTTACCGCCGCCGCGGTGATCAAGCCCGCGATCGTGAAGAGCCCGAGTTGCGCCAGCCCCGGGAAGCTCGACAACAGCAACGTTGAAAAACCCACGACTGAGGTCAGCACGCCCAGCCGAATAGTCGGCCAGAAGCGTGCCACCCAGTTGCCCGACGCGTCGGAATCGCCTGCGCGGCGCGACTGCACAAACAGATAGATCGAGTAGTCGATCAACTCTCCGATCAATGTCGTGCCGAAGCCGAGCGTCAGCCCGTGCACATTGCCAAAAAAAAGACTGACTGTGGCGATGCCGACCAGCGCGCCGGACATCACAGGAAACAGGCCGAGCACCAGCGCCGTCACCGAGCGGTACACCAGCAGCAGAAACGAGACGATGATGAGGGTGCTGAGGATGGCAAGCCGCGACACCTCGTCCTTGATGGTGTCGCGCGATAGCACCGAGAATACGCCCGGGCCGGCCATGCCGAGCTTGATCGCGGGGTCGCGAACGTCCTGCTTCTGCTTGGCCAGGGCGAAGGCCTGCTCGATCTGCTGCATGGCGTGTTGCTGCCCGTCGATGTCGACACCCGCCGCGCGCGTTTGCGCCAGCAGCAACGCCCGCGCTCCATCCTTCGAAGACCAGACGCCGAGCTGAGTATTCGGGCGGTTGCCGCCGTTCAATTGCTCCAGCAAGCGAAGCGTTTCGCCGGTCGGATCGTGCGGCAGCAGACGCTTAATCAACGGCCCAGCGGGCGAGACTAGTGTATTGACGGTGTCCTCGATCGCAGCGTGCAGCCCGTCAACCGCAAAGTGCGCGTCGTCGATCGCCGGGCTGAGCAGATAACGGTTCTCGAACAGAAACGTTAAATCGCGAACGGCGTTGACCGCTTCGCCATTGGCGACCGAGGCAAAGGCCGGATCGCCGCGCAGGCGTCCGGCAGTTTCCTTCGACAGCGTGGCACGGGTCTTCGCATCGGCACCTTCGATGCCGATAAGGATCAGCCTTGAGACGACGCCATCGCGCAATTGGTCGAGCAGCACCCGCTGCTCTTGGGTCGGTGACTGCGGCAGAAAGGCCGACAGGTCGCTGACAAAGGTCGTGCGGCACACCACAACGGTGCAGAGTACAGCGGCGATCGACCACGCGGCAATGGCGAGCGAGCGACTCCGCGCGAAATCTGGGTTCATTTGGCGGCTCGCCGGTTGCTCGAAATCAGTCTAGCGCGTACGATCGATGACCATCACCGAACGATCGCCATCGGCCTGCGTGATCGCAATGCTCGCCAGGTTGCCACTATTGCCGGTGACGCGAATTGCGCTAATCGCCGCAGCCATCCTTGACTCTTTCGGGATCAGATCCAGCGTCCATAGCTTCCTGCTGCCTTGCAGTCTCAGCTTATAGACGCGCTCCAGGGCATCTTGATCACCCGATAAGGTGCCGCGCATGCTGTCAACAAAACCGGCCACCTCCGGGTAATCGGAAAGCCGTAGCGTCAAGGTTTGCTTCTTGCGCTTGATCACCAGCGTATCGCCATCCACCTTCATCGAATCTGCCTGGGGCTTAACCGTCACTTTTTCGAACTGGTCCGGCGCGACAAAGGTCAAAATGCCGGTGGAGACTAGCGGCCGGTCCAGCATGGCGATGTGCTTGGTTTCGATAAAGGTGGCGCGGCCGGACTTGGTCTTAGCCAGTGACCGCATTAACTCATCGATCGACCAATCGGCGGCTCTCGCCGGTATACCCACGACGGACAGCAGTACCAAGACTGCCATGGCAGCTCGGCTCAGCGTCAGGACCGAAACGACATTCATGGATCCGGCCTCGTTTCAAGCTGACCGATATCCAACTCCGCCGCGTTCCACAAATCGAAGAAATTAAACCAGTTATACGGCGCGCGGCAGCAGTGTTTCTCGATTAAGGCGGCAAAGACCGCCACGCCCCGAGTGATTTCATGCTGCCGGTTCTGCCTCGGCGTCGCTGTGAAGTCGACGATGGGCTCGAAGTGAATTTCGTAGCGATTGCCGCCAGCATAAAGCCCCACCATGAACAGCACTGGGCGGCGCAACACCGCGGCCATGCGGAATGCGCTAACGGGCATATGTGCCGGTTCGCCGAACAGCGTCACCGGAACCATGATGTCGTCCCCCAAGGTGCGGTCTGCGAGGACGCCGACCAGTGAGCCTTGATCGAGCAGTCCGTTGAGCCTCATCATCGAATCGATGTTGCCGAGGCCGACGACATCCTGCTGCGCGGTCGGATTGATGGCGGCCAGTATTTGGTTGAGCTTGCGCGCATTCTCCTCATACATCGCCATCACGACCTTGAGGTCGAGGTTCGCGCGACCTACAGCGCGAATAACTTCGAAGCTGCCGATGTGGCCGCCAAACAGCAGAAGGCCTTGTTGGTTGTCCAAGGCATCCAGCAGCAGTTCCTTGCCGTGCACCTGAATGTCGAACAGGTCAAAGCGCTGGTTCAATAAATAAATGCGGTCGTGAATCGTCGAGGCGAACCAGAAAAAATGCTTGTAGATGTTGCGCCACCCCACCGGTCGTGAAAGGACTCGCGAAAGGTAAAGGCGCGACGCTGCCCGGGCCGCGGGCGCGAACAGCAGGAAATAGCCAGCAATCAGACGCAGGAAGACGCGGCCCGCCGGCCGGCCTAGGCGCAGCGAGATCCAAGAGATCACGCGCAGCATCAGCATGCTGCCGCGTTCGGGCCTCGCGTGCCATTTCGCCGCGTTGCTTGCGATCGGGGCGGTCTCCGCGCTATTCACGGGGCACAACGATGTTGCCTGTTGCGATCTTGCACTCACTGCTCTTGATCTCGAATCGAATTCTGTCCGTGGAGGCGACACCGGGCTGCGCCTGATAGGCGACGCTGACTGTTTCACCGGGCCGCACCGGGCTAAAGAATTTGATCGCGCTGATTTGACAGACCGATGTGTCCAGGCCGATCATCTTGCCGATTGCATACAGCACCTCATCGAGGAGCACCACGCCGGGGACGATCGGGTTGCCAGGGAAATGACCCGCGAAAGCCGGATGGTCGGCGGCGATTGGCAACGACGCAGTGCCGGATGACGGGGGCTTTCTTGTCTCAGTCCCAACGCGCGACAACAGCGACTGCAACACGTCGCGCGGCAATTTACCAGTGTCGTTGCGTGGAAGTTTATCGACCATAATCAGAGGCCGAGGCAGAAACGCCGGATCGACCCGCTCGCGCAACGCAGCCGTAATAAACTCGGCACTCAAGCCGGGTGCAACCACGATGGCGGCGAGCCTCGCCACAGCCTCGACGCCGGCCTTATCGGGCACGACGAAGGCGCCGTCGGACACGCCAGCAATAGCATTCAATTGAAAATTCAGAAACGCCAGCGAATTGCGTTTGCCGGCGATGTTGACCATGTCCGCGGTTCGCCCGTGGAGCAGGAAGTGCTCATCGTCGATCACCTCAATCACGTCCTGCACTATGCAGGGATATTCGATATGGCCACCACTGGCCCAGCATTCATCACCGCGATGGGTCAATCGCACGTCGGGAAACAAGGTCCAAGTCGCGGTTTGCGTCGAACAGCGGAAGGCGATCTGACCGGTCTCGGTGCTGCCGAAAATTTCCAGCAGCCGCGTACCAAAGCGGGCTTCGACGTCTTCGGCTAGCGCCGGCGACAGCGGCGCGCTCGCCGACATAACCATGTCAAGCGCCGGAACCTCTACATCCGAGCCGATCAGCGACCGCAGATGCACCGGCGTCGCCACCAAGACGCGCGGCGCTGGAACCGATGCGGCGGTCTTGGCGATATCAGCGGGAAAAAAAGTCGGCCCGGTCACAATTGCATTTCCGCTCTGCATGACCATAAGCACGGTCGAACTCAAATCCGTACATATGTTGAGGTGGAACGGTACCGATGACCGCGTGACGGCGGCCATCGCTCAAGCCACAGGCCCGGGCTTCGGTTTGGACATTACGGACCAGGGCGCCCCAGTTCTTGCGATGCGGCAAAGGCGAGCCAGTTGAACCGGAGGTAAACACATTGGCGACCAGTTGATCGCCGTCGATCAGCGGCGGCGCGAACGCAACTCGGTCCGACGGCGTGGGCTCGGGAAGCTCAGGATACTGCATGCACGGCATCGCGAACCAGCATTCCGGATTATCGGTGAGGCAAAACGCATCTGGCGCGAATTGCACCAGATGGCGGATAGTTTCCGATGTAGTGGTGGATGGGTGCAGGCTCACGCGTCCGCTAGTCATGGCCGCGGCAAGCCCCACGGTGAAACGATAGCGGTCGCCGCAGGCATTGAGCATGTGGATGCCGGGTGGCAATTTTTCGCGCAATTGCGCGACGTCGAACAGAAATCGCGCAGCGCTGACCGGTCGGCCATCGCGCCAGGCAAAGACGCAGTCGCCATCCGGATGCGTGAGGAGAGGAAACGCCGCCATCTCAGCCGTACATTTTTCGCACGGCGCGAACTGCGACCATGTAGTGAACGTGTTCGACGTCGGGGAACATCAAGCGCCGAATGACATATTCGACGACGAACATCAGGCAAATCAGCGGCCCGCTGAAGAAGTTCACGAAGGCCGACCACATGTTGAGGGGCGCTGTGAAAAACAGCACCGTCGACGTGGCCGACATCAGGCCAAAGAAGATCAGCCAGGCGACCGTAATCTGCCGCGTGTAACGGAGAATCGCCGACGACAGCGACCCATGTACCAACCGCGCAATGAGACTGCACAAAGGCTCTCGCCCTGGCGCCAAGCTGCGTGCAAACAACAGGCAGAAGATGAGCTGCGTGCCGGCATGCTCTATCCAGTAGATCCAGGTGAAGTGGCTTTCAAGCGAATGCCAGGCAATTACGGCTGCAACGATGGCCACGGCGATGGCCGACAGCATCGTCGTGCGATGCTGAGCGTTCCAGGCCATGGTTACGAGAGCCAGCAATATCGGCGCGATGGCGACTAGCGCGCCCAGCGTCGCGTTGCCGGGAACCGAGTTGGTGTAATGGGCGAGAAGGGCATAGCCGGCGCTTAGCGAGATGATTGAGACCCACCACGTGTAGCGAACCCCGCCGTACATCAGGACGATCTTTTGGCGATGATATATTCGGTCAGGCTGCGGAGCGATCGGAAGATGTCGTGGTTCTCCTCACTGTCAGCGCGCAACTGCAGGCCGTATTTCTTGGAGACCACCAGCGCAATCTCAAGGATATCGATGGAATCGAGCCCTAGGCCCTCGTCATACAACGGCGCGTCTGGATCGATTGCACCCGGCTCCATCTCCAGATTGAGGTTTCTCACGATCAGATCGGCAACCTCTAGTTGCGTCTCGAGATCGTATTCCGTTGGGTTCGGCGTGATTGCGTCCATGTATTTGAATAATAGTATGGATAGAACTCGACGTCCATCAGGGTTATCCCAGTAAATCAATAGGGTTAGTGGCAGTGTTCCTCAAAGTCCGATGGTGTTCCCCTCTGCAGCGGCCACAAAGGCAAAATGCCCAATTTCGCTTTGGACCCGATACTGCTAGGTTGAACATCTAATAAGAAGTCGGGAACTTTCGACGTCCGGAAGCCTTCGCAGGGAGGACGTCCAGCAATGCTGAAAAAGGAAACCCTCGATCATATCGAAAAATATGTCGGTCCCTTTCGACGCTACCCTAGCACCAACCGGGTTTTTGCCGGACGGCACTTGTTGGCTTAACCCCTTGATTTCCTTGCGTTGTTCGCGAAACGCGCGGTTTAGAGCGTCTTTTTGCCGGATCGCCGCCAGCCGAGGCTGCCGTTTGCGCTTGAGCTTCCAGCGCGGATCGGTCGAGAGCCGTCCGTTCAACGTCGAATATGACCTGTAGCGGCACTTATCGTTGCAGAAGCGCTGGTCGCGGCGGTGCTTGATGAATTCGTGCCCGCAGTGAGCGCAGTTGGCATAGCCGAACCTTCGGATCGCCCGCCGCTTCGCCCTCGACAGGGCGTGGCTCAGGGTATCGAAGCGGCTGGGCCCGTCGTCGTCGGTCACGCCGCTTCTCCCTGCATTTCGTGACCGGAAACTTCGCAAGTCGTCTCTGTCACGGATGCGTCACGGTTAAAGGAACGCCGCCGTTGCAGGCGCTTCCGGCAACGGTCCGAACAGGTCTTTGCGTCGGTCCTGGACGACTGGAAGGCGACGCCGCATTCCTCGCAGACGGTAATGCGCGAGGCGATTGGATCGCCGTTGTAGAAGACAGGGCCGGCCCTGTGATCGCGAGTGAACCGGAACCAGGAAACATTCTCGTTCCGCTGCCGCCGAACTAGCGCGCCCAGCGCGCCGTGACGATCGCCGTACAGCGCGACAGGTAGGGCCGGGCATAGGCGACATGCGCGAAATCGGCAGGCAGGAGGAGCCATGTCGACGGCGCGGTAGCAACGAAGTGCTCAAGCAGCGGCAGGAGGAGGTTCCTGCTGAATGGCGGGTTCGTAATGACCGGCGCATCGAACCGCTCGACCCGGAGCGCGTCCTGACCGCGCGTAATGTCGCCGCTGGAGACGCAGCGCAGACCGAATAATTCCAGGTGGCGAACCAAGTCGTCGTTACCGGCGCAGGATTCGCAGAAGGCGCGCACGCCCGCCGCCTTGAGATGGGGGATTAGCGGCGCGACAGACTGAATCGGTGTCGCGTAGAAATCGCGGTCGCTTCGTTCGAACTTGTTGCGGAATCGCTTGCTCATGCCGCTTTCTTCTCTTTCGCAGCGGCCCAGTTCAGGCCGGAATTGGCTTCGACGAGGCCGTTGAGGGGGGCGCCGGGGAATGTCTCGGCAAAGGCATCCAGCATGGCTTTGACGAGAAGTTCCGCGGCCTTTGCGGCGTTCTTCGCCGGAACCTCAAGGACGATCTCGTCGTGCAACCACGCCACCGGGCCGCCATAAATGTCATGCTCGAATAGGAGGCCGTCGATCGCCGCCAGCGCCAGCATGGACGCATCGGCGCAGGTTCCTTGGACGGGGAGATTGCAGGACACAGTGTAGGAAGACTTGCCTTCCGGCAGACGCGACAGTGGATAGCGCCGACCGATACCATTGGCGGCGGCCTTTCCAATGACAATGTACCGGCGATCGGCGCATCGGTCGGCGTGTTCCCGCCTCCATCGATCGAAGATCGGGTATGCTTCGGCGAAGGCCGCCAGCCAGCGAGTTGCCTCCGTCGGCGATAACACGGTGCCGTAGGCATCCCAGGCGCTTTTCACCAGACCGGCGGCACCCATGCCGTAGATGGCGCCAAAATTGACGCGCTTGGCGCAGTTGGTCGCGGCGCTTCGGTGCGCAAGGCGCAGAACCGTTACAAGGATTCGCTGCGTGTGCCGGAAGAGCGGCAGCCGCGGGTGGAAGAAGCAGAGCAGAGCCGGCCCATCGACCTGCAGCAGGCGATGCAGGATGCGCTCGCGGCGCAGTCGCCGCTATCGAAGGCTGTTGACGTACGCGAGGCGTTCACGCACGCTGCCGATGACGGCAAGAGCGGGGACGGCCACGGCAGCGGCGATGACGGCGCGATTGCCGAGAAGCCGATCTCGCGAGCATCGCGGCGTAGTGAGCGCGGGCGTGGGCGTGGCAGGAATGATGATGGTGGGAGGGAGAGGTAGCTATTTTTTCTTCTCCGCGGCATCTTCCGCCTTTGGTGCCGGAAACCAGGGCTCGACCTGCAGTCTTGTGCGAAGCGGGGTTACCACGAGGTCAGGAGCACGCCAGACGTACTCTGCCGCCGCTGCCTTTCCCTTGGCGGTGATCTTCTGCAGGTGGGTAATGGCAGCGTCTATCGAAAACTTCTCGCCCTTTTTGACCACGTTCTTGTCTTGAAAGTTGGAGGGCATGCCTGCCCAGACGACGACGTCGATTTTCATGGCCTCAGCCCAGGCAGGGATTGCGTCCGGGATCGGCGGTACACATTTCCGCTCGGAATCATTCGCGAAATAAAATCCCATGTGATCCATGATAGTGCCCTCACGGTCGCGCAGGTCAGCGATGGCGTCGGCCGGGTTCCTGCGCTTGCTTAGGGCGTACATGACCTTGCAATCACTGCCGTTGACCGGGTCTATGACCAGGGTCAGTGCCTGGTCGCGCGAACTTGAGACACGCGAGAACTCCAGGGGCAGGATCGGACCCTCTTTCTCCCATTGTCCACGTTGTTTGTCGAACTCAGGGTACTTGTCATCCCAGATGAGCGATCCCCAGGCGAGGATTGCTATTTTCGGCGGTTCTTTCTTTTCCTCAGTCATTGCGGCCTCCCCGAAGACGACGAGCTCGTAAGACCCCAGGAAGATCCGCGCTACCGCGAGGGCGTTGCGGCGGCGATTGCGGCTTTCCGCCGGTGAATTGTTGGGTCGCGACGCCGTATCATCATCTCGACCTGTATCTGCATGGCTGGCGCCGGGCGCATGTGGCGACAGAGGATGCGGAAGTGACCTTGTTCGGCGAGACGGGCGCGGTGGCGCGGGCGAGCGCCTTGCCGGATGACGCGTCGTTCAGTGGAGATTTGCGCGCAAGCATTGCGTCAGGGCGCTGGCGGCGATTGAAAAGGACATGAGTGCGGATGGTTCGTGATTATGCAAAGTATGAACTGGATATTATCGCCTTGCTGATCATTTGCGAGCCACGCAATATGAACGCTGCGGGGGACATATGAATCTAAACATCAATAGTAGCTACAAGGCTATTCTGGCTGCTGCGCGGCAAGGACATTTCATCACCTATGGCGAGGTGGCGACAGCGAGCGATGTGGACTGGAAGAAAGCGCGGCGGCCTATGCCGCTTCATCTCGATCGGCTCTTACAAATTTGCCACGAACGCGGTTGGCCGCTGGTCACGGCGATTGTCGTCAGCAGAGACAACCTGGAATCCGGCAAGCTCGAAGGAGATTCTCTGGCGGGCTTTGTGGCAGGGGTCAGGAAGCTTGGTGTAAGCATTGATGATCCGCAGGCATTCCTTCAGAACCAGCAACAGAAGGTCTTTGCGTGGGCAAAGGGAGCTCCGGAAGAGCTCGGTGTTGAAGCAGATACAGAACCGGCGAAAGGCACAGCCGGTCCCCGGTTCGTTCAGTACTTCGGTCCTGTATTGGAGGCATTGCAAGCTTCGGGCGGTCACGCGGGGCCCGAGACGGTCTTCGAATGGATCAAAGAACACGGCGATGTTAACGACGCGGAAATTAATGGCCTCACTAAAGGAGGGCAGTCAAAGTTTGAAAACAAAGTTGGCTGGGCCCGGTTCTATCTCGCCAAAGCTGGCCTGATCGATGGCAGTCAGCGCGGCGTCTGGAAGCTCACGGCCGAGGGCCGAAGCACCACACTGACTTCCGAAGAATCAGTCGAACTCTTCCGGGAAATTTATTCACAGTTCAAATCATCTGCCGATGACGAGGAGGTTGCCCCGGAAGTCGTAGCCGGGCACGAACTCTTCTCCGATCCAAACCGCAGCTTTTGGTTTGTCGGAGCATCCTGGGGCGGCACAGACGATCAGTCTCCGCGCTTTTTAAAGGAAGGCATTTGGCAAAACGGGCTTCATGACAAGTTCACCGACGAAATCATGCGGATGAAGTCGGGAGATCGGATCGCTATCAAGGCCGCCTTCACTCGCAAGCGCGGACTGCCCTTCGATAATCGCGGGAAGACTGTGTCGTGTATGAAGATCAAGGCCGTTGGGACCATCACGGAAAACCTGGGCGACGGCAAAACAGTCAGGGTTGATTGGCAGGTGCTCGATCCGCCCCGCGAGTGGTTCTTCTATACTTATCGCGTGACCGTCGTTGAAGCCGACAGCTCCGACGAACTCGCCCGGCGGCTGATACTTTTCGCATTCGCCGACGCGAAGCAGGACTACAAATTCTGGATCACGGAGGTGCCGTACTTCGCCAAGAAGTACGGGGCAGCCACCTTGTCTGCAACCCTTGAAGATTTTTTCGAAAGTGAGGAACCGGAGACCGACGAAGGCGAGACCGCCGCGCCGTCCTACACAGCTTATGATATCCTGAAGGACGGTTGCTTCCTGACGCAGGGCGACATTCAAGACATTCTTGCCCGTATCGAGAGTAAGCGAAATCTCGTCCTCCAGGGCCCGCCGGGAACTGGCAAAACGTGGCTCGCAAAGCGGCTGGCCTACGCGCTGATCGGTTCGAAAGACCCGCGCGTCACGCGCGACCGATTGCGCGTCATGCAGTTTCATCCGTCGTTGTCATATGAGGACTTCGTGCGCGGCTGGCGTCCGTCCGGCGAGGGCAAGTTGTCGTTGGTCGACGGCGTATGGAGATTGTCGAGGCAGCGAAGGCTGAACCGGACCGGCCTTTTGTGCTTGTTATCGAAGAGATCAACCGCGGAAATCCAGCGCAGATATTTGGTGAGATTCTGACGCTGCTGGAGGATTCGAAACGAAGCCGCGAAGAAGCGATGGAGCTTGCCTACCGGCGGGAGCCGGGCGAGCGGGTCTACGTGCCGCGCAATCTCTACGTGATTGGCACGATGAACATTGCCGACAGGTCGCTGGCGCTGGTCGACCTTGCCTTGCGCCGCCGGTTTGCCTTCGTAACGCTGGAGCCCCAGCTCAACGGCGCCTGGCGCCAATGGTGCGCGGACCGCGGCCTTGACGCCGAGGTCGTTGCTCTCATCGAGCAGCGTATGGCGGCTCTCAACGAGGAAATCGCCAAAGATCGCTCCCTCGGGCCGCAATACCGGATCGGCCACAGCTATGTGACGCCGGTTGCAGGGACGACGATCGCCGATGCGCGGGCATGGTTCCTTGACGTCGTGCGCACCGAGATTGTTCCGCTTCTACAAGAATACTGGTTCGATGCGGCAGAGAAGGTGACAGCGGCTGAAGGCAGACTGCGGGAAGGTCTATAGATGCTGCTTGAGAACACAGCCCCGCCGCCTACGCAGGCGCGCCTTGTCGGGCGCGTTCCTGTTCGCAACATCTGGCTGCTGTTTCTTGATGCCTCGAACCTTGCGCGCTTTCACGGGCAGTTCTCCGCCGAAGTGGAAGAGTTCCCGGACTTCCCATCGCTGATTGCCCGCCTTCTTTGCTATGCGGTCGACAGACGCCTGCGCCGCAATCTCAGCCGGGGCTACCAACAGGAAGAGGCGGTGCTGGCACGCGTGCGCGGGCGGATCGACATCTTGAAGACCTTCTCGGGTGATCTCCTGAGCAAAGGGATGATTGCGTGCCGGTTCGAGGAGTTCACGTTCGACACGTCCCGTAACCGGCTGGTGCGCGCGGCACTCGATGCGCTCTCCGGCCGGGTTGACGATGTGCTCTTGAGTCACGAATGCGCCCGCTTGGCCGGTGATCTCGGGCGCCTTGGCGTCGGCGGGATCATGCCCTCCCGCGCCGCGATGGGCGCGGACCGGATGGGGCGTCACGATGCGGACGATCTACTGATGGTCAGCCTTGCGAAGCTCGTGTTTGATCTCGTGCTGCCGACCGAGGACGAAGGCGATCACACGCTGACTGGAGTCGGGAAAGATGAGACGCTCGTGCGCCATCTGTTCGAGAAAGCGATTGGAAACTTCTTTAGAACGGAGCTGATGCTGCGCGGGTGGCGCGTTCATCAAGGACGATCGCTCGCCTGGCAGGTCGAGTACCTAACGGCCGGCGCGCAGGCGCTTTTCCCCGGTATGGTATCCGATATCATCCTGGAGCAGGACGAACCCGCACGACGGATTGTTATCGACACGAAGTTCACCTCCGTCCTCGCGCGCTCGCAGCATAGGGAAGCCGTACTCAAGAGCGGGTACCTCTACCAGCTTTACACCTACCTGCGGAGTCAGGAGCGGGCGGGCGATCCCCTTTCCCTGACCGCAGCGGGGATGTTCCTTCATCCGACCGTCGACGGTGACCTCGACGAGAGCGTCAGGATTTAGGGTCATGAGATCAGGTTCGCGACCGTTGATTTATCGCAGCCGACGACGGCTGTCCTCGCTAGGCTGAGAAGTCTTGTTCCTTCTCACTCAGACACGGATAGCGACGTTCATTAATTGCTTTCTGCAGCAGGCGATGCAGGATGCGCTGGCGTCGCAGTCGCCGTTGTCGAAGAAGTGTAGACGTGCGCGACGCGTTCACGCGCGCGGCGGGCGACGGCAAAAGCGGGACAGCGAAGGGAACGGAGATGAAGGGGCGATTGCCGACAAGCCAATCTCGCGGGCGTCGCGGCCGAGAGAGCGCGGGCGGGGGAATCGTCGGAATGATTTTGACTGGGAGAGATAGGGCGTGTCTCTTCTTTGGGAATTCTCGTTTACGGGTACTCACTGTGCACAAAAAAACAGTTTCTCAAAGAGGCATAAGCCGCGTCCCACCTACGCGAGGGCTTCGGCGGGTTAGGCTCTAGGCTTTCCCCCCGAGCCTCCTGCTGCGCCAAGGCTTCGCAGGGGTGTCTCGGCCCATGCGGGTGACGATCCTTCGCGCGCGAAGGCTCATCCGCGCGCGAAGGCTCATCGCTCCGCTCAATTTATCGAAAATATGAAGCGGTATAATCCATGACGAACGCTCGACGGCTGACTTAAAGTGATGCAATCTGTTGCAAAGTGAATCGCGTGGGCTTATAGTGAACAATACGAGAACACGAGCGGAAACACCATGAGTGAAAAAACAAAAAAGTTCGGTCCCCGCGTCACCGTCAGCGTCACTGCCGGGGACTATGACATCCTCAATGTTATTGCCGGAAGGGACGACGTGTCTGTCTCATGGGTCGTGAGGCGCGCCATCGACGAATATCTCCGGCGACACTGCGATCCACAGCGGACGCCCGGCAGAGCGGCGCCCGTGCGGCGGCCATCTGTCTCTGAACGTGCCTGAAATAAAATAACATGCCCGGGGGAAATCAATCGTATGCGTGACTTAAGTTCCAAGCAGCGGAAGTCTGCTAAGGTCGTTCCCGAAGCGTCTCTCAACGCGCTTTATCGACGCCCCTTGGCTGCCAACCGTTCTGGCGCCCTTTTTGGCGCGTTCCCCTATCCGACCAAAATATCTCCTGATGCTATTGCTCTTTATATTGCCGCGCATACCCGTCCCAGCGACACCGTCTTTGACGGGTTCGGCGGCAGCGGTACGACGGGGCTTGCGGCCCTGCTTTGCGAGCGGCCGAGCGATGCGCTTCGTGCAGAAGCGAAGCGGTTGGGCCTGAACGTGAAATGGGGCGCGCGCAACGCAGTTCTTTATGAACTGGGCGCGCTCGGAGCCTTCGTAGGCCGTACGCTCACCAATCCGCCTGAACCCGCCGCCTTCAAGAAAGCGGCAGAAGACGTACTTGCCGCGGCTGAAGAGCATGATGGCTGGATGTATGAAGCGCGTGATCCATCCGGTGCTAAAGGGTCCATTCGTCATATGATATGGAGCGACAGTTTGCGGTGCCCGGGCTGCCGGAAGGTGGTTGCTCTGTGGGATGCCTGCGTATCTCTTGAGCCGGCCGAAATCTCGTCGACGTTTTCGTGCCCCAAGTGCAATCACACCTGCGAATTGGATGAAACTCAACGCGTTACTGTGAAAGAAGCTGACGATGTTCTTGGTGAAGACCGGGAACTGCGCCACCGCACACCCGCCCGCATTTATGGCTCCACAGGAGGAAAACGCTGGTCGCGCGCGCCTCACGCATCCGACTTGGCGCTGATGAAAAAGATCGCGGCCGAGCCGCTTCCGCCGTGCGTTCCCAAGGCCCTGATTCCCTGGGGTGATCTTTATAGAAAAGGGTATCATTTGGGTGTTTCGCACGTTCATCACTTCTATACCCGGCGCAACCTCATCGTCTTTGCGCGTATGTGGAAGCGGGTTGAATCCTATAAGGGGGCCTTGCGCGAGGGACTGCGGTTCTGGCTTCTCAGTTATAATGCCTCGCACGGCACCATCATGACGCGCGTGGTGGCCAAAACCGGCCAAAAAGACCTCGTTGTAACCAGCGCGCAGCCGGGTGTTCTCTATATCAGCGGCCTTCCCGTTGAGAAAAATCTGTTCGCGGGATTGAAGCGCAAACTCTCAACAATTGCGCAGGCTTTCGAGTTGATCCACGGCAGCAGCGGCAAGGTCGAGGTCGTTAACGGCTCAAGCTGCAATGTCGATTTGCAGTCCGGCAGTATCGATTATGTTTTTACCGATCCGCCGTTCGGCGCGAACATTCCGTACGCGGAGCTGAATTTTATAAACGAGGCCTGGTTTAAGAAATTTACCGACAGGACTGACGAGGCCATCGTCAGCCCCAAGCAGGAAAAGTCAGTCGACTCGTATCGCGAGCTTTTGACCCGATCTTTCGGGGAAGCGCGCCGGATTTTGAAACCAACCGGGCAAGCGACGATGGTGTTTCACTCGGCGTCGGCCGAGATTTGGAATGCTTTGCAGAGGGCTTACCAGGATGCCGGCTTTGACGTGGAACACGCCGGCGTTTTGAACAAAACGCAAGGTAGCTTCAAGCAGGTGACGACCAAGGGCGCCGTCAGCGGCGATCCGGTACTCCTTCTGGGCCCGCGGCGTCTCAGTGAAAGCCAAGGTGTAGGAAACGTGTGGAGCGTTGCGGCAGCTTTACACAGTGAGGCCTCTGCAGCCCGTGATCCGGCAGAGTCGACCGCGCCACGTCTTTATTCGCGCTTTGTGAATTACTTCCTCAGCCGCCAGCAGCAGGTGCCGCTCGACGCGGATGTCTTCTACCGCTGGTTTGCGGAGCAATCACCGCGGGGAGTTTTGATCAGTGCGGGCGAGTGATGCGCTTGCTGACATCCGCACGGCCGCGCGGCTATTCGAAGAAAATCTGCCTTTGGCACAGCGCAAGCGCCTGGGGCAATTTTTTACGGGCTTGCCGTTAGGACGACTGCTGGCTCATCTCGCGCTCAGCGGGGAGAGCGTCACCGTCCTCGATCCCATGGCCGGAAATGGCGACCTGCTCGACGCGGCCGCAACCGCGGCGCAGGAGCGCGGCATCGCGGTAGAGCGGCTCGACGGTATTGAAGTCGACGATATCACCGCCGGCTACTGCCGGCGGCGGGCGGATGTGCTGCGGGGCCGCGCGGCAGATATGACTGACGCGATCATCGCGGGCAGCGCGTTCGATCCTGGCGTCATCCGGCAGTTAAGGCCGCAAGGTTATGATCTGGTCATCACCAACCCGCCCTATGTCAGATACCAGTCCCAGAAGGGCGATGAACACGGCAGCGCCGCGATCCGCGAGGGTCTGCGCGCTATTATTGACGAACGGACGAGTGGGGCGGAGCGCGCGCTATGGCAGGTTCTTACCGCAGGCTATTCCGGCCTTGCTGATCTTTCCGTGCCGGCGTGGATTTTATCAGCTGTCCTGACGCGGCCCGGCGGCCGTCTCGCGATCGTGGCGCCGGCGACTTGGCGTTCCAGAGATTATGCCGACGTTGTGCGCTATCTGCTTTTGCGCTTTTTCGCGCTTGAATTCATCGTGGACGACACGCAGCCGGGATGGTTCTCGGACGCGCTGGTCCGCACGAACCTCATTGTCACAAGACGCCTGACAGCAGACGAGACGGCGGCGCCGCTCGCGGAGCGGACCTCATGGGGAAATCCGCGATGGCTGCAGATTGCGCCGCCGGCAGCAAACCCCGAATCGCTCGTCGGCGCGGCGTTTTCTGGCCCTCATCCCGATGCGGCCTTCGCGTCATGGGCGAGGACAGGCGGCCGCGTTGTTACGAATATCGACAACCGTGCCTTCGCCCTTGCAGATGAATGGAAAACCCTGGAGCATCGCCTGCAACGTAAATCCTGGTTCCAGAAAGCAGAAGGGATGACCGCGCACGCGGTTGTTCGCGCGCAAGGTCATGGGATGGCGGCTGTTCCAGAACCGCTGCGCGCGCTGTTGCCCGAAGACAGCGCTCTGGCCGATCTGCAAACACTCGAAGAGGCGCAGATCAGGGTCAGTCAGGGATTACGCACGGGCTGTAACCGGTTTTTCTACGTGACAATGCTGGCCGAGAATAATGACGGCACGGCTACTATTGAAGCGTCGGAAAGTTTTCAAAAAATGCGGCTTAAAGTGCCGCAAGGGACCTTGCGGCCTGTACTGCATCGGCAGACAGACATGCCGGGATTCGCACGAGGCCAGATACCAAGTGCGCGTGTTCTTGATCTATCACACTGGGTGCTGCCTGAAGATCAGGAAACGGTTCTGAAGCATGAGAGCGCATATTGTAAACAGGGCAGATCACTCCCCCAGCAGATGCCCTCAGAGCTTGCCGCCTTTGTGCGCCGTGCCTCCGTTCTTGCGCTTGATCCCGGCGCGCCGTCACGGCTTATTCCTGATCTATCGGCTGTTCGCACTAATGTGAAACGGCCAGGCAGCATCAATGAAATCCCCGGTTTCTGGTACATGCTGCCAGCGTTTTCCGCCCGGCATTTGCCAGCGATGTTTATCCCGCGGATCAATCACGGGACACCGGCGGCTTCATTGAATGATCTGCCGCCAATCCTGATCGATGCGAATTTTTCGACCCTGTGGCCGGAAGGCGCACGCTGGACAAACCATGGCGTCTACGGGTTGTTCAGCAGCGTCTGGTGCCGTGCCGGTATGGAGGCTCTGGGTACGCCGCTCGGCGGCGGGGCGCTTAAGCTGGAGGCGACACATATCCGCCAGATTCCGGTTCCGGTTTTTTCAGATGCCGATTGTCAGACGCTCGGCGCGCTCGGGCAACGCCTTGCAGACGCTGGCCCTTCGGTGCTCGCAGATATCGACCAATTCGTGCTCGCGGCCGCGTTTCCGTCAGCGAACAAAGCCACCCTAAAGGTCAATGCCCGGTATATTGAAGCGCAGCTCGGCGCCTCCTGTTCCGCCCGTCAAAGGATTGCGTCATGAGCGCCGATATCGACAATATTCGTCAAGCGATCGCCCGGGGCCGTATGCTGCGGGATGCGGGTCATGTGGAGGCTGTGCTGCGCAGCGAGCTTCAGGGGCGGCTACGTCTTATGTTCCCCGAGATTTCACACGTGAGCTGGATTAACAACTACACAGAAGGCGCCGAGGCGCACACAAAGGTGGGCGTTGCTTCCGGCAAGGCCGCGTCCCGTTTCATCGATAATCTGGTGGGCTCGACGACGATTGAGTACGAGTGTGATCTGCGGATCATGACCAAACGCGATACCGGCTATCTTCAGGTGCGCGAGCAGGCTGCAGGGCTGATCCGTAGCGGAGTGCCCCTGACATCGGTCAGAGGCGTGCTTTCTGATACGGTGGATTGGTACGCCTATGACGCGGTTCTGGCGCCTGGCGTGGATAGCGCGTCATGCACGGCGGAAGATATTTCGCTGGTGCAGATTGACGAGTTGCAGCTTTTGGACGACGGCAAGGTTTCGGCGGAGCGCCTGGCCGCGTTCATACTGAAGCATCTGGCTCGCGAGCAGTCCCGGCCGCTGCGAGCAGACTTCCTGGCATCTGATCTTGGCATGAGTCGCTGACATATAAGAGCAGCGCCGCGCCTCTGGCCAAGCTCGTTGATGACGGTCGAGGCTCTTACCCCTCGGCGAGTTCTGCCACCGAACTGTGGTCGCATTTCGTGGACCATCTGGAAGGACAATCCGGGATATTCCGCGCGCAGGCCTATGTCGATGAGGTGTATGTTACGTTGCTCGCGCGTCTTTTGAGCGCCAATGTGCTTCAGGGCAAGGCCCTGCTCAGCGCTGACGATGAGCTGCGGACGATACTCAACGGGGACTTCTTTCGTCATAAGTACCAGCTGGAAAACGTCGTTGAGCAGGACTATTTCGGCTGGCTTCTGAATGCCCCGCATATCGACCATCTGGTTGTCATCGCCCGCGACTTACAGCGGGATTTATACGCCTATGATTTTGGGTGGCTGGCCGAGGAAGATTTGTTCGGCCGCCTGATGGCGCAGCTTGCCCGCCGCAGCCAGCGCAAGCTTTTGGGGCAGGAATGGACGCCGCACTGGCTCGCGCGCCTTCTTGCCGACCGCTGCCTTGACGGCCTGCCTCCAGGAGAAGCACCACGCCTCGTTGATATGTGCTGCGGCTCGGGGACCATGCTCGCAGAGATCATCAAAGCCACGCGCGTGCGGTTCGGGTTTACCGATATCGAAAAGCTCGGCGACGTGGCCACTGGCTTTGATATCGATCCGCTCGCCGTCAGCCTCGCCAAGACGACCTGGGTTGTCAGTCTTGCCGAAGAGATCAAGGCGGCTACGAAGCCGATTGTTATCCCGGTCTATCACGCCGACTCACTTTTCGCCGTCACGCCGGTTTCAGCGTCGGTGCCGCTTGTCGGAGAAGACGACACCATCCCGGTTTCACTTGACGGCATGACCGTGCAATTGCCTACGGCGCTGGTGCAGCCGGAATACCGGGAATTTTTCGATCGCATCGTCGACTGGGCTTATGATGAGGCAAGAGACGCGCAGGCGCGCGGCGCAGTTGCGCCTTTCGCCAAGAGCGATGCGGACGGCTTTCTTGACGGCGCTATTGCCGCGTTCGGGATCACGCTGCCGCCGGAACTCTACAAGCGGCTTTCCGAGGCCCTGTACCCGCTCGCGCATCGGATGGCGGAGCTGGCGGTTGCCGGTAGAAACGGCATCCGGGCGTTCATCCTGCGCAACACCTACCGGCCCGGCCTTCTCACCGGGCATTTTAATGGCCTTGTATCCAATCCGCCATGGCTGGCTATGAGCGGGCTTGCGGATAATCCCTATAAGGAATTGCTAAAAGGACGCGCCAAGCTCTATGGCATCCAGCCGGCAGGCCAGTCGTTCCTTCATCTGGAATTGGGCACGATGCATCTGTTGCACGCGATCGATCGCTATCTCGGTCCTAACGCTTCGGTCGCCTGCCTTGTACCGGGCACAATTCTGAATGGAAACCATCATGAGCGGCTGCGCCGGCATGACTTCCTTGGCAGCGAGCGCCCCGTGCCGTTTGAAATATCCGAGGTCTGGCAAGTGGCGCCGGGCACCTTCAAGTACCCTGGCGCGGCACTGATTGGCCATAAAAGGTCAGCAACGGCTTCGTTACCGTTGCCTGCTTTTTCCGGCGTTTTAGCGGCGTCCACGGGCCTTGAAGCAGTCGATTTCTCCATTCGAAAATTGGGCGATAAGCGCAGTGCCTGGGTGCTGGAAAAAAGCGGTGGCCCGGCGGCCGGCGGAGGGATGACCGATCTGCCGCAGCAAGGGGCCGACCTGATGCCGCGCACGGCCGTCTGCATTGAGATTTTGCAAGATACGGGTGCCGAGTACCGCGTGGATACACCAGGGGCCGCGTCGCCCTGGCGGTTCACGGTGAAGTCGGCCAAAGAAATGGCAAAGGAGACGTTCCCTGGCTATGCCGCGCCGCGCTTCATTACGGCGCAGTCGGAGAATCTTCTTCCTTATGTTCTCGGCAGTCACCGGGCACCGCTCGCCCTGCCCGCGATCCGGGCGGATAAGGGAACGTGGACAGTTCTTGATGAGGCTGAGATTCGCAAGCTCGGCTTTACCCAAACGGCCCGCCGTTTTGCCGCCATTAACAAAAAGCTGAAGGCCGTAGGCAAAGGAAAAACTTTGCAAGAGCGGGTAGACGAGCGCGGAAAGCTGGCAAAGCAGGTTTTCGGGTTCGAGGGCTTTCTCACTCTCGCCGGCGCCGGCGGCAAGAATATCTGCGCGGCCTGCGTGCCCTTGTCGGAGGCAAAGGACCTGGTGGTCGACCAGACCTTGTATTGGAAGGTCATCGAAGACAAAGGGGAGGCGTGGTTTCAGGTGGGGATGCTGAACAGCCGCGCTCTTACAGTGGCAACGCTGCCCTTCAACCCCAAAGGCGATTTCAGCGAACGGCACATCCATACCCTGCCTTATCGCCTGATGCCGGTCTATGACCCGGGAAACGACGATCATGTGCGTATCGCTGAGCTGGCCGAGGAAATTGCCGGTCTAGCAACGGCGCAGGCGCAGGCCGATCCCTACTTGTGCGATCCCACCAAAGCGCTGACGGCTCGTCGACGCAAGATGCGGGACTTCTTGGCAAAGTCACCGCTGGTTTCCGAGCTTGAAGGGCTGGCAGAAGCGGCTCTTGGCGTAACCGTGGATGGTGAAGTCGATCTTGATCCGGATTCGACAGGAGATCCGGCTTGCTGATCGTTCAGAGTGCGGCAGAGCCCGCGGCTATACGCAATGCCATCGTTGATTTGATCGCACCGGTCCCGATCTCGATGCAGGTTGCGGCCGCCTATGTGAGCCGGGGCGGATCGGACATTTTGCTCGATGCACTCGTGAATGCGGCCGGCCAAGCCGCCTTCACGGCGATGCCCAAAGTCCTCATTACCTCGTTCGATTTTGGCCTTACGGAGCCCCAGGCGCTGCGCCGGTGGCAGGCCTTGCCGAATACTGAGGTGCGGGTGTCGGGCGCGCAAAGGCTCTTGCAAGGCTCTCTTTTGCCAGCGCGGGCGTTTCATCCCAAGCTCTACGCCTTCAGTACCGATGCTCAGCACTGCAACGCGCTTATCGGTTCGGCCAATCTTACTTCTCGCGGCTTCAGCGTAAATACGGAAGCCGCGTGGGCGCAGCGCGATATTCCGCGCGGGCAGATCGACGCGGCCTTCACGAGTGCCGGCTTTGAAACCGTGCCTCTGACAGAGGCTCTTCTCGCAGCTTACGAAGGTTTGCGCGTCGTGCAGCCGCCGCCGCCTGAAATCCAACAGGAAGCCGAACCTGTCGCCCCGCCCGCGCCGCCGGTTGCGGCGGCCACGCAGCTCTTCAGGCTGGCTATTGAGAATGGCGCGATAAACCCCGCCAATTTCAATGCCATGTGGGTGCAAGGAGAAGCCCTTCAGGGCGGCTCACGCAATCAGCTTGAGCTACCGCGCGGTGGTCACCGGTTTTTCGGCTTCGTGTTCGATCAGTATGATTATCCTGACAACCTGACGATCGGACAGCCTGTTATTCGCAGCGGCGCCCGTGTCTGGACCGACCGGCGCCTCACCTGGCATGGCAACAACCGCATGGAACGCATGAACCTGCCGACCGCGGCACAGGGCGGGTTTGACTATGCTGACACCGCCGTCATGTTTCGCCGGCTGGCGGACGGCTCGTTTGAATTGATCGTCACACCCTGGGATTCTGACCTTGCGCGTTCCTGGCGGCAGGCATCGGCGCAGCGCAATACGCTTTTCCGCCTGGGTTCAATCGCTACAAACCGGGTCGTTGGTTTACTTTAGCTCCGGGGGGAATTAGCGTGATTGCGGTTTCAGCCGAGAGCGTTTTGATGGGTCCTGATAGAATCTGCTTCTTTGTATCGCCGAGAATATCGTCGGGCGGAAGGACGGTATCGTCGCGTGCCCGTGAGGGATCGTGAGCCTCAACCAGATCGCTGCACTTCTTGAAAATTTTCAAAGCGTCTCAACGTCTGACTGTGCAAACGTGGACGAGGTGCAGGACCTTGCCCACGGCTTATGCGGGCAAACCGCTCATCCGCTGGCAAATTGTGTGAGCGCCGCTGACGCGCAGGCGGTAGGTGAGCATGGCGCCGCTGATGCCGTACAGATTCTGGGTCTGCGCGACGATCCCGGTCCGCACCACATGCAGAGCTGCTTCGTTGGTCATGAGCAGGGTGCCGGCGAGATAGTTGGCCTCGGCCTCGATAGTGCCGTCACGCGCGCGCTCTCCGGCTTCGGTGAGCGGCGGAGTGCACTCGTGGCCGAGAAAGCAGTGCGCGAGCTCGTGGCAGATGTTGCTGCGCTGCCGGTAGGGATGATGAGCATCGTTGTGCACGATCGCCGTGTCTATGCCGCAGGGAACAGTCACCGCGGAAAAGGCCGATTGTCCTCTGCCGAGAAAAGGGGATGCATCGTCCAGATCGCTGAGGCTGATCACCCGGATGTCAAAGCGTTCGCAGACCGCGAACGGATCGATCGGCGCCGTCGGTTCCAAACCCATCTGCCCGCGAATATTCACGGCGATGCGATTGGCTTGTGTTTTGAACCCGCGCCGAAACCCCAACTCAACTTCTCCGGAGCTTGTGATAAGTACTGACGACGATGTCTTCGATGATCTTGGCGTTTTGCTTCGATAAGTGAGAATCGGCTCTTAGCAGGGCTGTTATTTTTGCGAGCGG
Organism: uncultured Alphaproteobacteria bacterium; assembly: GCA_963813315.1. Classification (GTDB taxonomy): domain Bacteria; phylum Pseudomonadota; class Alphaproteobacteria; order Rhizobiales; family Rhizobiaceae; genus CAWEYO01. Next base: position 54,844 of record CAWEYO010000005.1, read on the forward strand.
GTCCGCCTCTTTTTCCTCTGTGCCAGGAATAAACGACTCGGCCTTAAGATTTGACCACGCGAGCAGGGCGGCGAGACCGTTCACATCGGGCTTCGCGCCGCCACCGATCCGGGACAAGGTCGAAGCGGCAACGCCTGCCTCCTCCGCGACCTCCTTCCACGTCTTTTGTCTGCTGAGCCGGGCGGCATTCAGGGCCGCGTAGAATGCTTCGCTGTCAAACCTGTCCGTCATGACCTCTCCGTTGCGATAATCGAATCAAATTGCGAACTTGCAATTTAGCTCCTAATATCATATTATCGAATTGGTTGCGAAATCGCAATCAGGCAATGGAACAGGCAGGCGTCGTTGTCACGGAAAAGATGAGTGACTTGAAGCGAAAAAGAGCCCAAAACGATTACGATTATCGTCAATGGGCGCCCCAAGAAAATGCCAAAAAGGAAGAGCTGACGCTCGAGGAGGCGTGGCCCTCGCGCTCGAGATCGCCAACGGGGACGAGTCCGCGAGTAGACTCGCGGCCACGGCAACAAGTCGAGCAGGTCACTCTGTAGAAGGTCAGACGGTCAAGCGAAGGACGGAGAATTCATGTCAGTCGACCAATGCGCTCTTTGCTCGACCTGCAGCGGTTGCCGAATGAAGCTATGACGCGAGAGCCGGCGGCGCGTGCTTATCGGGCCGTTCTATCTACGACGCCAGCGGGGACGTCGCTCGTGGCAGCCTGATCAATCAGAAGATTGACTTGCGGTCACAAGACCAGTCAAGCCGAGCGACTTCACTACAGGCGACCACCCCTCTGGTGACGCCGAATAAGGGCCGTTGAAAACGGTTCCGTGCCCCAATTCTCATCAGTGCGGTACGCCGTGTTTCCAGCCAATCTCGCACCGCCAAGTCGATACGCCGTCATCGCGGATGTAACCAACAACCACATCGCGATCATCCTCGTTGATAAATTCGATATCTCCGAGCTCAAGGCATGCCTGAACCTTGGTGAGCGCCTTGTTCGCCTCGGAAAGTGGGGTTGCCCTCGAAAATCCGCACAGAGGCTCCAGCTTTTTGATCGAATAGCTCTCAACGCTCGCGCGCAGGCCATTCCCACCACGCCGTATAGATCGACAAAGCATTTGGAGCGCAGAAGGAAGTCGATTTCCTCCTCCCGGCTTCAGATCGCCCATCAAACGCTTGAGCGCGGCCGGCTCATATGGGCGAAGAGATAGGCGTGCAGCTCTGGAAAGCGTGAAGGCGATCCATGACGAAATCGATAAACCGTCCGAATGCCTGATTTTCTTCCGCACTCGAGAGTGACCAATCAGCCCGGTAGGCCGCGTTGCCGTCGGCATCAGCAAAGGTGTAACCGAACAGGTATTCAAGCCGCCCTCAATCCGGCCAAGTGGCGCCTGACCAAGAGGGGCGGCGCCGTCTCGTTGCATCCTCGGTAGGGAACTGGAGTTTCCCATGCCAGTCGCACTATTGGATCGACGGCAACCGCGTGCGCTGGGCTGCGGCTATGGCCCCGCATGTAATTGCGGCCGTAAGGGAACGCGACCTGCGCGACGCAGAGACTCCTGCTCCCAAACCCGCTGGGTTCTTCGTACAGGTGGCACGCGCGATCCTCGATCAATGCCGTGCCTTTGGTAGAAGGTGGCGTTCCTAACTCCATTATCTTTTCAGGACGTCCCCTCGCGGGACACGGGCTCGTAGCCGACCGCCAGCTCCTCACCGCACCGATTGGCTCGGGTCATGAAATTCGGTCCGGCCTCTGAGAGTTGGTGACCCAGGCTGGACTTCCGATGGGCACGACGCGACCTGTTTCCTTGCTCTCAAGTATTCAGTGGATTGAAAGACGGCTCGGTCATAGGCATTGATGTGGGATGTTCGCCGACGCGGCGGTCAAGCGCGATCTGTCGACTTGACTGGTCGGCCTCGACCATTTCGTGGGAAATTGTGCGCTTCCGGGCGGTGGAACCAGAACGTGAAAACGCAATCGCGCAAGTCGCAGCTGGCCGGCCGATAGTCGCAGCGGCCTTTGATGGCCCCATTCGGCGGGGCTTTGAAATCATCGGCCGTTATCGGACGGCAGAGCGGATGCTGACGCGCCGCCTTCGTCCTCTGATCGGCAAGCCCGGGCAATCCAGCGCGCCCGTCGGCCGGCTGCTGAACCACCACGCCAATGAGTGCGTTCGCCATCTCGTCACCCATGCCGATTTACTACACGCCCGACACGGAGTGCCGATTGATCAGAAAGCGCTGGTTGAAGCGTTTCCAAGTTCGTTTCTTGGAATGATGATCGACGACCCGGCGCGCCTTGCGGCCCGTAGAGGTGATCGATCCGATACCTTCTTCCAGCACCTCGCAACTATCGGCATCCTGCGCTCCCTTATCGAGCACAGCCTTCCGGGCCGACAGCTGGCGCATGACCTGACCGGCGTCGTCAATCATGACGACCGTGCAGCCTTCATCTGCGCGCTATCGGCGCTCTGTGTCGCCACGGGTGATTTCATCGCGGTCGGCGATGATGACGGCTGGATCATTTTGCCGCCGCAGCGGTTCGTACAACCCGCGCAATGGGCACTTCTCAAACTCAATGCAGGAGAGGAGGCCGGGGCAGCTCTGCACATTGCAGGGCCTGTGGAAATTATATAGCACAAACAATTACATAGGAGTGCCCAGTTTCATCCTGTCGGGCGCGCCAATATTTTCAATAACTTATCACTAAGCCTCTCAAATGCGCCACGGAAACGTGCCACGTTCGGAGCCGAAATCCTGTGAAAAACGTATCTAAGACATCTAATCGATATTGAATGGAGACTGGTAGGCAGGAGGGTCTTTGCTCTTCGCAGAGACCCAGCAGGATCCTTAATCGTCGCGGTGTCGCGTCCATAGTGTGCCATCCGCCGTGAACCCCGACCCTCGCCCCCCTGGCCCCCTCCGCCCCCAGGGAGCGGCGCGAAGACGCACCTTCATTTCCAAAAATAGTGGATTTTTATGTCGGTCGGGCTAAGTGGTCGGAGCCAGCAGGCTGATGAAAAAGTCTCCGAGATACCCGTTTTGAATCTTGTTTGTGCCCGATCTGATTCCGATACGTTCCGTGAACGAACAGTTTTTCAACACCCTGTTTGCGCAGATCAATCCATCCCCATGACATTCTTGCACAAGAGGCGCATGATACTGCACGGCAAGTCGGAGTGCTTGCCGTTACATGAGGGAGGATATCTTGAGCAAGTTGTTGAGCTTGTTGTGTTCAGCAGTAGTCCTTGCCGTTGCGGCCATATCGGTCGCTAGGGCGGATCCGGCCGCCGATGTCACCGCTGCTTACGCCGCTTGGGATGCGGCGTTCAATAGCGGCGACGCGAAGGGTGTGTGTGCTCTCTATACCGATGACGCAATCTTGCTGCCGCCGACGCACGACGTCATAAAGGGACCGGATGGCGTCGATAAGTTCATTGCCGGGATCCTCGGTATGGGCGCCAAGGGCCACAAACTCGAACTCATCGATGCGTCGGGCGACGGCAACATTATCTATGGGACCGCCAAATGGTCCGCTGTCGGTAAAGACTCGGCCGGAGCAGATCAGCCGTCGGCCGGCACCGCGACGACCATCTTCGAAAAGCAGGCGGATGGCAGCCTGAAGCTCAAAGTGCATACGTTCAACTGACGACCTGAAAGAAAGCCCGTCGACAGCGTTGGCTATCGGCGGGCTTTTGGCTGCCGGACGTCGCGAGGAACATCTCTAGGTCCTTCCGCCTAATGTCACCTCGATGCTCGTCTTGTCTTCGCTAGCGTCACTCGCAGCCATAGGAGTTCACGCATAGATCGTGGGTGCCCCCCACCCTCTACGGCGACGGGAGTGACAGAGGTGGCGCGGGTGGCCGAGACATCGCCGCTGGCCGACCTGTTCCAAGTGAAGATTCGGCCTCTCGGAGGAGCTTGACCCAATTACGAGACAGCCAAGACTGCTGAGGACGCGCAGGATGGCGTGAAAAAACCACTGCCGAAGAGGCGTTCACAGGCAGGGCTTCGGTCATCCGGATGTCTGTGTGGAGCAACACAAATGCGCGAAGGGCAACCAGAACTTGGTCAAGACGCGCCAGAGGACAGGGCCCATGCGTGAGATTTCACAGCTACATCTGCCGATGAGAAGACCTGAAGATGTTATCCCGTATCTCGGGTCTCCTAGTCATTGGCGAGACGGACGCTCTGCCAAGCTTGTCGCTGAAAGCTGTTTTGCTGCAAAATATCGCCCGGAACTGTACGGTTTGCCAGAAATGGTCCGTGTCACCCTGGATCGGTGCCCGCCAGATCAGGCGTCTCGCTTCGCAGAAGCGGAACTCGTGGATGGTTTCTTGGAGCGGTGCATCGAGCTTGGAGACGGGTCGACGCCGTCGCAAGCGGATGTACTAGCCATTCTCCGATTGTCGAATGAACGGAACGAACTTTCGTCCGACCAAGCCGCCGTCGACACGGAGACGACAAGATCGACGGCGAAGCAGTGAAGGCGATTGTCCAGCGCAAACCGTGCTACAAGTTTAGGGTACAATGGCGAGGAACAGGAACGCTGCAAACACGACCAAGTGGACAATGCCCTGAAGCACGGTGGTTCTGCCGGTTCCCAATGTGATCACGCCAACGAAGAGCGTCAGCACGAGCAGTACCGATTCCTTCAAGCCCAGCCCGAGTTCAAGCGGCAGTCCGAACGCGATGGACACCACCGCAACAGTTGGAATTGTCAGGCCGATGCTGGCGAGGGCCGACCCCAAAGCCAGGTTCAAACTGGTCTGTAGTCGATTTGCCCGGGCTGCTGCCAGCGCCGCCACACATTCGGGCATTAGCACCAACGCCGCGATCACTATTCCGACGACGGCTTTCGGCGCATCCAGCCACGCGACCCCTTCTTCCAATGCGGGTGTCAGAGCCTTCGCAAGACCCACAACAGCAATAAGACCGGCGACCAGCAGACCGGCGCTGACGACGGCCATGCTGGCTGAGGGCACAGTGTGGCTTTCCTCGCTTTGGCCTTCGAGCGAGAGAAAATATTCGCGGTGGCGCACCGTCTGGACGAAGACGAAGGAACCGTAGAGCACGAGCGAAACCGTTCCCGCAAAGGCGAGTTGCGAAGTACTGAATACCGGGCCTTTCGCGCTGGTCGTGACATTCGGGAGAATCAGAGTGAGCGTCGTGAGCGCAGCCAGCACTGCCAACGCGGCGCTTGCGCCCTCGACTTGGAAACCTTGCTCCCGATGCCGCACGCCACCCGCGAGGAGGCACAGGCCGACTATGCCATTGCACACGATCATCACCGCAGCGAAGACCGTGTCTCTTGCCAGGCCAGCCTTTTCTGTTCCAACTCCCATCATCACGGAAACGATCAACGCCACCTCTATCACCGTCACCGCGACGGCCAGGACAAGCGTGCCAAACGGCTCTCCAATTCGATCTGCGACAACCTCGGCGTGGTGAACGGAAGCAAAAACGGTCGCTATAAGGGCCACGCACGCCACCGCAACCAGGGGGCCGCCAGCGCCGAAGGCCATCATAGCGATCAGGATAACCCAGCCTAAGGCGGGCCAAACCCACGTCCACCAAGGCATCCGATTGTTCGGCGAAGTCATCTCGGTAAGCGTATTTGAACCTGCCGTTGGTCGCAACGACCTCGGTGGAGGAAGGCGATTGCTGCGTGTTCTGCTCCTACGGTTCAGTCCTATGCCCGCCAATCCAGGAGATCCGGGCCGCTGCCGCTCCAGCTCAGTCCCTACCGAGGAGCGGCGGGTCAAGCTGACGTCTAGCGCCGAAGAGTACCCCTAGTGGGTAACGCTCTTGAGGCGGCTAAGGAAGTCTTAGAAACGCTGAAAATGCCCGATGCTTTTCCCCACGTACGGCAGACCGGGAAGAGCAGACACCGCCTCGGGTGGCCCAGATGAAGCACGTACGAGCAGCGGCAGGCGACCCCAAGGTAACAAAGGTGACCACCCACTCACTGCGACACAACATGAAAGACAGGTTATGAAAGGCCGGGGTGCCGAAGGTCGAGCAAGACATGATCTTGAGGCATACCATGGGCGGCGTGGGGGAGGCCCCACGGGGGAGACGAGGCGCGGCTTGAGGTGGCGACTGCGGCAATTGGGAAGGCGTTCAGCATGTAACAAGTGACGAGCCCCAACGTCGCTTGAGGGGCAAAGCGTCGAGACAGCGGGATCGTTGGGCGGGGGCTTGGGGGTGACCCCGCTGTCCGTTACCACTGAGTGACCTCCGTGGAACCCGCAGATGCTATCGCGAGGTGAACCCGCTTGCAACGAGGTGGTCTCTCGCATCTCCGACATAGGCGAGAAGTCTTCTGGCGGGCGTCGCGCTTTGGGGGGCGGTGAAGCATTCGCCCCAAAGATGAGCTGGAGTGGTAACCTCCACCAAGTGTTGTAGCGATTAATCCCGCAGCCATATCTCCTACCGAGGAAACCCCAATAGGTAAATAACCGCTGCCCGACCTAGTGTTTCAATCGGTCAGGTCCGCAGGGCCCGACTGGACGAGCGACGGCGACCAAAAAGTGCAGGTCGACAGCCTGTTGATGGCGTAGGGCACCGGCTGCAACCGTCGCTCGTTCTTCTCCATCGCCTCGGCAGTCATAGAAGGAGGACAGCGGGAGAACTCTAGGCGGGTGGTTGAGAGGCTCCCGCTGTCGCTACCGCAAGAATGCTTCGGCAGGCGTAACGCGTTCATCAAATAGCGCAGGGGAAGAAAGATCAGGAGGAGCCGAAGGGGGCTTCAAGCTCCCCGTGAACGGCATACCGACCGCTTGGGTACATTAGGCAACGCTGCGTGACAGGAATGTGAAGTTTTCGCACGTTAGCGACAGTTATCCGTTTGGAGCAGCGCAACCACCTAGCGGCTGGGCCCACGGCTTAAGCGCACAGCGGGAACCCCATGTCACTTTCATCAACCCGAAAGAAGGCAGCGGGACCATTTGGGCGGGGGTGGGGCGATCCCACTGCCGCTACCGTAAGACTGCTCGGCAGCGCCGCATCGTAGCGGGACCGCCATCTTCCTGACAGGCGTAGGGCGTCTTATCAAATGGAGGGGCAAGGAAAGATCAGGAGGGGAGCCGAAGGGGCTTGGGCTCCCTCCTGAACGGTAGCCCAACCGTTGGGTTAAGTTACGTAAGGGAACCTATCGGGAATGTGAAGGTGTCCACGCGTAGGCGACCTTCACCCGTTAGGAGTATAGTAGCGCCATGGTCACTCCATGCGCCTGAGCCGACCGTGATTGACATCAAATACACCCTCGCCCAACTGCCTGATGAACTCGCCCCGTAGTTCGCCCCAAGTACCTAATTAGACCGCTTTGGCACTGGGCGCATCTGATGAGCGTGTCTTCCCCCGCGTCCTCGGGAATGTTGAGAAGGATCGTCCTGCAGGACGGACATTCCAGTTTAGCGTTGAGGCATTCGCGAGACATAGCCCTAACCTCCTTGGCTCGGGATCATACCCCCGATTTGGACAGAATTTTGGAGCCGCACTTTTGAGCGGGGGATCGGATAAGAGGCACGCGCCTAGACCCCCTCAGGTTCAGCCCACAGTGAGCCCCTGGGTTCTCCGACTGGTGGACCAGCTGGTGACCCTGATGCGCGACCGATGGGTGGTGATAGGAATGGCGTACCTCTCGTTGCCATGAGTTGCGGAAGCCAAATGGTAAGGCTCAAGGTGGCTACCGAATGTATGCAGAAGGAGCTCCCTGAGGTGGGCCGAACACCACAACAGCGGGACCGTTTAGGCCGGGGGTGGGGCGCGATCTCGTGTCCGTTGCCACAGAGGAGCGACCACGCGGCAGCCACCTAGCGGCTGGGCCCACAATGGGCGTCATGGTCCACAATGCCTACGGCGACTACCGGATCGGATCCCTTCCCTAGTCCTGCCGCAGCGCTACTAGGCCGGACTAAGGCTCGGCACACGAGACCGCCGAAATTCCGAAGGGCTTTTGCCAGTCCAGCGCCGGTACGCATGGCTGAAGGCGCTGGGCTGCTGAAAGCCGAGCAGCCACCCGATCTGTGACGCTTGATGGTCTTCTTGAAGATAGCGCACGGCGAGATCGCGCCGCAGTTGATCGAGGATATCTCCAAAGCTCAACCCTTCAGATGCCAACCGGCGCGCAAAAGTCCTTTCGCTGAGGCCGAGCCGATGGGCGACCGTCTTCGCCCGCGCTTCACCGTGCGGCAAAAGTGGTGCGATGATGTTCTCAACCTCTGTTCGAAATGGGCTGATGTTGGACAGGCGATCCGCAATGGCGTCCTCGCAGTTCTTCACCATCAATTCGTTGAGATAAGGGTCATAGCCAACCAGAGGCAGGTCCATCAAGCTCGCGTCGAAACTCATTGCGTCCTCATAAGCGTCGAAGCTGACGTCGCAGCCCAAAATACGCTCCATTTTTCGACCGTTTGGACGATGGTGCACGAAACTCGCCGCCAGGGGCACGATTTTCTTTCCGACAAGCTGGCGGCAGAGCCGCAGGAGCCCGACCGCAAACGCCTCCATCAGGTGTCGGTCTGAGTGCCGGGGCACCCCCTTATAGGAAAGCGCGATACGGCAGTCCGTACCTTTGACTATCCGCAGGTCTAACGCTTCATTGGCAACGCGCTCGTACCGATCAAGGCGTTTGAGGGCGTCGCCAAATCGCTCAGATGATGCAGCCACGTAGTAGAGCATGCCGATTTCGCGCAGATCGAAGTCGGCCGCCATTGTAAGCCCGAGCCAGTCGTCCTTGACGGCGTCGGAAACACGTTCGAGAAAGTCGATCACGGACTTGACCCTGACACGTTCGCGTTTCGCGACGGCCGCCTGAGAAAGGCCGGAGAGCGCAAGAAGGGGAGCGGGGTCTATGCCGTGGCGTTCAAGCTGGGTGACCGCCAGGTGAGCAGCCAGGCCGATCGATGTTGGCACCGCCGCAGTCTCCATATGATTGTTCGGCTTTGATCGATCGCACTATGAGCCTTGTGGCATCTCAGCGCAAACCTTTGTCAGAATGCAGCAAAACACTTCTTGATCAGGTCGGCTATCAGTGGGCATCGTTCACTGGGTGAAACGAATGAGGACGCAATCTCGCGACAGCGGAAGCTCTGGTCTTGCCCGTGTGGGGGATGCAGTCGTTTCCGCCCGCTCATACATTTGGCGACCAAGCCCGCGCGAACAGGTGCTAAGAGCCTATTTCACGCTCGGCGTGCTGTTTGTGCTTGGCGGGATTTTCTGGGCAAGCCTGATCTATTTCCTATTTCTTTGAATGAAGGCGCGCTGGCCGTAGGACAATGGCAGGTGGTCGTCGCTCGCTGCTGTGCGGCATGCCTCGTGGCATCTCAGCGCAAATCTTTGTCATGACGCAGCAAGACGTTTGCTGATCGGATCGGTATCAGGGGCCGCTGAGAAGAAACCGCCTTCCCACTCAGCCCGGCACTGCGACAAGGGACAGGGGTCCCGGGATTGCAGTGCCGGTTCTATCGGCAGGGCTTGTGATGCGCCACAAAACCATTTCCAAGCGCCGAGAATGCTTAAATGATGTCATTCGTCTGTGCGGCCGTCATTGGGGTCGCGAACCCTTGCCAACCTTCCGCCACTCAACCAGCCCTGACCATCAACAGCGTCATTGCCGCCAAAGGTCCGCGCCTGCGCAGCAAGCGGGACCGGCTGCAACGTGCCCACCGGCCACTTGTCAGCATCCAGCCGCTACGCCTGCGCTTTTATCCGTTACCAGCTGACCTTGCGGTCATTGCGCATCTTGTTGAGCCAACGGTGCCCCTACCGTCACCTGCGCCGGAACGGCCGCGCAGGCGCGAGCCGGAAACCGTGATCGCCAAGGAAACGGTCGTCAAGAATACCATCACGACCGCCTATGCGCGTGTCGACCGTCCCGTCACCATGCCGAAATACGGTGAGACTGAACCGACCGCTCGCCCAGCCTTCACCAAACCTCTGTCGCCACGCGCTGACGGGTCTGTTCAGCCTGTCTCGGCGCCTGGCGGTCTGCGTGATCTTGTCCGGCGCTCCGAAGAGGTGAAAAAGCAGGAGGCTGAACGCAAGACCGAGGGGAGCTTCAGGGGTCTCTATGTCCTCGCCGACGGCAACGAGGACATGGGCTGCGTCACGAAGAATGCCCGGCTGATGTCGGCGCTGCGGAAGGTGCGCGCCAAATACGGCCGGGCCGTGGTGGTGGACAGCGCATACCGAAGCCCTGCCTATAACCGCAAGGTCAGAGGCGCCAAAGGCTCCTACCACATGTCCTGCAATGCACTGGACATCTACGTCGCAAGCGTCAGCAAGGACGCCCTCCGCACTTTTGTCCGCACCCTGCCGGAGATCGGTGGCGTCGGCGTCTACGCCTCCGGCTCCATCCATATGGACACCGGCCCGGTTCGAAACTGGGACTGGCGCAGAAAGGCGCGCAAGGTTGCCTCAACACTCTGAGCGGGGAACGCGCTGTGTCGCGGAACTATTCGTCACTATCGACACTCGGGCGCGGTGATCGAACCGTTAGGGCAAGGCCAAGGCGGTGGGATCAGGCAACATGACCGCCGCGTCCGCCCTAAGGGCGGACGTCGCCTACATTCGCGAGGTGCATCGCCAGAACGTGACCCAGCTCGGCCATCCCGCCAACAGGTGCTGTTCGCTTGGGAGCCCTTGCGGTCGGCAGCAAGATAAAAAAACCCGGCGCTAGACCGGGTTTTTCGTCAGGACGTCTTTCTATCGAAAACAATACCACAACCTCTGCGGCGTGATGTGGTTTCGATTGCCTGCATCTCGCCCTTTAGCCGCGAGACTTCCGCCGCCTATGCCCCGTCGTCCTTGAGCAGGAAAAGCGCGGGCCAGAAGACGACCACGGCAACGCCCATCGCGACGGCATCGCCGGTCGCCTTCTGGTTCTGCATGCCCGTGGCAGCGGCTGCTCTGGACGAAATGTCCGTTGCTTCAAGGGCCAGCTGCTTGCAAGACAGTCCTTGATAGCCAACCGTCGACACGTAGGCTGGCGCTATGTTGTCCGCACGCGTGGCGCAGCCTGCAAGGACGGCGCACGCCGTCGATGCGATAATAAGTCTCTTCATCTGGTTGTACCCCTTGCCCTTGCGTGGGCGCTCATTTTCGGCAGTCGAGCAGATCGCCAAGGAGTTGCTCGATAGGTTGCAAGTACTTCGCGCTTCCGACTGGCGACAAAACCAGACGCGAGCAGGGGTTCATTCCGAGATCACGTTCAAATTAAACGAGCTACCCGAACAGACTTGGCAACTGGCTGCGACAAAACCGCGACACCCGGCGCAGCGGCTTCCATCTGACGGGCATGAACCCAACACCAAGCGGCTCGGCATCGCATGGTCGGTCGAATGGATCGGTGCAGCGGGGATGCTCCCACGCGCACTGCCGGAGGAAAAATGTGGGCGGCGCTTCATGCGCTCGACAACGGGGAGGACCCCAAGGTCGCGGGAGACTATGCCGAGGAGGACTACCCATTCTAGTGGCTAAAGTCTGACATTTGATGCCTAATTCACACTCGAATTGGGGCGGACGCGGTGTCAGCTTAAGCGTTGCAGACCTTAGGATTTCTCGTGCTAACGTGACAAAAGCCAAGGCCGTTCTGGTTCTCGGCTCAACGGAAAATGGAGAAGCGCGATGACGGCAGTGGTCGCAACCCACGCGGTGGGCAACATGGACACTTGGCTTGGTGGCGGAGATGAACGTAAAGCCCTGTTTGCAAATTTCTCTTCGAGTTATCGAATTTTCAGGCACAGCGACGCAAATCTCGTTTCCATCGTTTGGGAGAATGTAGACCTTGAAAAAATGAAAGCGATGTTCAGTTCGTTGGAAGCCAAAGCTGCAGAGGCTGCCCACACCGTCATCCAGCCAGTCGAAATCTACATCGAGGTTGAGGGCGGCAAGTGATCGGCCTCATGCAATAGCGTCAAAACTGATCACGCTGAGTTGGGCCGGGACTGCGCCTTCCGGCGCGGGCGGCTATTCGCGAGGTGGGCACCAAGGCTGAGATTTTATCCACTTGCATTTTGTGAAAAACACTAAAAGGCGCTGTCTACGGGACGATCATAACACCCCGTTTGGGCGGCTGGGGGGTGTGTGGGGGTCAGTGCAAACCATATATCGAAAAAATGGCACTAACAAAAAAAAGGGTAAAGGTGAAAAAAAGGGCTAAATTTATAGGTGGCTGTTGGGAATGACCCCCACACACCCCCAGCCCCCCAAAACGCCATGGGTCCTCAAAGCCTCGAGGCGACAGATTTCAAAACAGGGGTGGCAGATGATCGTTGGAGCTATCCTGTCTCCGTCTTGGAACGCGAGCTAGATGCTGCTCTTGACATCGTAGTCGGCCATCGAACGTCTAGCGTTGATGAGCGCAAATTCTGTTCGCCGGAATTTCTTGCCGAGGCCGCCGCCCAGTTGACGTTAACAGCGGACCGCCGGGGAGGGCAAGTTGCACTCTGGTTCGTCTCTGACTGCCCCTAGGCGATAGAACTTATTAAACCGCATCCAGGTTCTGAGTGAAGCGAGCTTGAAGGCCACCTCCATGCCTCCAACGGGAACGCTGCTCGCAGCCTCCATTGCGGGCAAAGAATAAATCAGCTAGCTCTAAAAAACAAAACCGTCACGAAACTGTCACATGAGCGAAATCGAATTGAAATTCCTGCTCGACGAGACCTCGTCGAGAGAGCTTCAACTGCGCGTGAAAGCGTTGAAGCTGGCGAGCGGCGCCCCTAAAAGAAGAACGCTTAGAAGCATCTATCTCGACACGACCGAGCATGCCTTGAAGAAGGCGGGAATCGCGCTGCGCCTCAGGCGCGACGGGCGGCGCTGGATCCAGACCGTCAAGACCAAGGGAGAAATTCATGGCGGCCTGTCGCAGGTCGGCGAGGTGGAGAACCCTGCGCCTGGTGGACGCGTGCGTCTGGAAGCGATAGCGGATGTATCGGTCCGCGAGGAGATCCTTCGCCACGTGAATGGCGCCCCGCTGTTGCCCGTTTGCGAGACCATCATCAAGCGTTCCGCAAGCGAGTTGTCGCTCAAGGATGGCACACGCGCGGAATTGGCGATCGATGTCGGAGAGATTCGCGCCGAGGGCCGCTCGGCTGAACTGCGCGAAGCGGAGATCGAACTGCTCGAAGGCAGTCCGACAGGATTGTTCGACATCGCGCACAAATTATTTCCCGAGGGTGGTTTGCAGTTCTCGCGGCTCTCCAAATCGGCGCGCGGCTATCTTCTGGCCGAGGAAGGGCGGATCGAACCGCATTTGGCGGCCCAGAATGCCAGGACGATTGCGGTCGATCCGGACCAGATCGCCGAACAGGCGGCGCGCGACATCCTTCGCGATTGCCTTGATCAGATCGCCGCCAATTTCGTGGTGGTCCGCAAGCTGGACGATATCGAGGGACCGCATCAGCTGCGGATTGGCCTCAGGCGGCTGCGAAGCGTCTTCTCCGTCTACAAGTCCGCGCTCGCGAGCCCCGAAATGACGCGGCTCAGCGGCGAAGCCAAATGGCTCGGCCAGGAGGCCGGGCGGCTGCGGGATCTGGACGTGGTGGCCAACGACATCGTCGGACGGGAGGCTGCGCTCCATGCGGACGAGCCGGGACTGTCGGCTCTCGCGCAAGCGCTGGCACGACAGGCCGGCGAACGGCGCGATCACGTCCGCACACTCCTGATAGCGGCGCGTGCTCAGGCGTTCCTTATCGACCTTGCGCAGTTCGTCGAAACGCGGGGCTGGCTCGTCCCGGGCGATTTTGGCCAGACCGGGCGGCTTGCGGTGCCTGTCGTCGATTTGGCGCATCGCGGGCTCAACAGGCGCTGGAAGAAGGTCTCAAAGGCGGCTCAGGGTCTCGAAACGCTGACTGCCGAACAGCGGCACGCCTTGCGAAAGGAATTGAAGAAGCTGCGCTACGCCGTCGAATTTTTCGTTCCGCTGTTCCCTTCAAAGCGCGTCGTGCCCTTCCTGAAGGGCCTGAAAAAGCTGCAGACGGTCTTCGGCGACCTCAACGACGCGGCGACGGTGCGGAAAATGTTTGCGGGCGCGGAGGTGCCCGGCGCCGGTGATTGGGCGACACAACGGGCAATTGGCTGGGTGATCGGCGCCGGCCAGGCGCGCGCCGAATTGGGCTGGAACAAGGCACAAGCCTTGTGGCGAGGCCTCGAAGAGACCCGACCATTCTGGAAATGATTGCACGGTCGGAACGTCCTGGCTGGGTGATCAAAACCTGGTTCACGCCCGGTCTTGCCACAAAACGTTCACTGGCGCCCGGCGCAGGATTTGCTTAACGTGCAAAACCGATTGGCGGTCTCGGCTGTGGGCCGACCCACAGGCTGAACCCCCCGGACCTGCCGCGTTGTTGCGCTGCCGGCCCCGACCGAGCGCGAACAGACGCAATGGTACTTTTCAGCGCTATGTGCCACATCTGCCAGCGTCCCGCAGCACTTAACGACTGCTTCGGGCCAATCCGCTAACATTGTCGGCAGTTTCGTAGTGATCCCAGCGAAATTTATCCGGGCGGCATTCGCTCGAATTTCTGCAGCGCGGAATCGATCGTGTCCCAAGCATGGCCGTGGATGCTGTATGTGACCATCTGCGGATTGAATTGGCTTGGGTCGTCAAGGCTGGCCGTGTGGACCGCTATCAGGTCCGGCATTGCGACAAATGTCAGGTAGACCGGCGTTCCACAGGTCGGGCAAAAGGCGTGGACCTTCTCGTTGCCGCTATCGCCCTTCACCCGCCAGTTTTTCGCTTCACCGGCAATTGTCACATCGGCTCGCCGCGGGAAGGTCAGATATGATCCATGCCCCGTGCCACTTCTTTTCTGGCAATCGCGGCATTGGCAATGGCTCTCGACAATGGGTGTGCTGCTCGTCTCATAACGGATCGCGCCGCACATACATCCACCGGTATAGGGCTTGGTCATGTCATTCTCCGCTGGCAATTAACTTGATTGACGCTGCAAGGGATCAGGCCGATTTTGGCTTGGCGGAAAGGTCGACGCCGCGGCCGGTTTCCAGGAAGGATTTCAGGCTGGAGAGGACGAGCGGCCAACCTTGTTTAATGCCGTTCGCCATGCCGCTGCCTGCTTCGAGTTCGTCATGGGTGACGGTCAGCCGCACCATGTTCTCGTAATCCTCAATCTCGAACGTCACCCGGCTGTAGCTTGCCGGATCGGAAGCCTGTGAAGCGTTCGCCCAGGTGATGACGAGACGGGTCGGAGGCGAAACCTCAATGACCTTGCCGACGAGATCGACAGTCCGTTCGTCATTGGCACGGATATGTTCCCATTTCGATCCGGGATTCCAGTCCGAGACGTTTTCGTGGCCCCAGTAGCGCCTCGCGAGGTCCGGTTTCGTTATGGCCTCGAACACCTTTTCCGGCGTCGAGACAATATAGGTCACGTAAACAAAGCTGGTTGTCTCTCTGGTCATTGTTATTCTCCTTCGAGTTCCTTCTTCAGATCGTGCAGCAGGCTGAGCCGCCGATGTTCGAATTTCCGCACCCACCGTTCGTAGACCTCGTGGAGCGGCACGGGGTTGATGAAGTGAAGCTTTTCCCGGCCACGCCTGACCGTGCTCACCAGATTGGCCGCCTCCAATATCCCGATGTGCTGCGTGGCAGATTGCCGGGTCATGTCCAGGTTTTCGCAAAGCTGACCGAGCGTCTGCCCGTTCTTTTCGCAAAGAAGGTCAAGCAGCTTTCTGCGTGTCGGGTCGCCTAGCGCTTTGAAAACCGTATCAGCGTGCATCGGTCTCTACTCGTATGCGAGAACACAATATGCAGGTAGATACCTGCATGTCAATTGGCAGCAACGGCTGCCGCCAGACAACCAGAATGAGGATCCCTCAGCCGTCGTTAGTCATTCGGTCTTGACATGTGACCATATAGTCACGTATTAAGATGCAATGGATGATGACGTTTTCAAGGCGCTTTCCGATCCAACACGCCGCAAACTTCTGGACGCGCTGTTCGAGAGGGACGGCCAGACACTGAGCGCGCTTGAGGAACGGCTTCCCATGACGCGCTTCGGCGTCATGAAGCATCTGCGATTGCTTGAGAACGCAGGATTGGTGGTCACCAGGCGAGAGGGACGCGAGAAGCTCCACTTTCTCAATCCGGTGCCAATCAGGCTGATCTACGAACGGTGGGTGAGCAAGTACGCCGAGTACTGGTCAGTGGCACTCACAACCTTGAAGCGACAACTCGAGGAGGAACCGATGGATTCCATCAATGTCCGGCACCTGGTGCCGCTTATGCCATCTCCGGACGGCAAGGGCGCCATGGCGGTGTTCGAGATCTACATCAAGACGACGCCCGAACGCCTTTGGCAGGCGATTACCGACCCGAAGATGCGGGCGAAGTACAGTTTCGGAGTCGAAACGCATTCGGACTGGACGCCCGGCTCCCGCTATCTCGCCTCCGTTCCCGGTGGCAGCATCGACATCGCTGAGGGAGAGAATCTGGAGGTCGACCCTTCGCGGAAGCTGGTGCAGACATTCAGGGCGCTGTGGAGCGACGAGGTCAAGGACGCGGGTTACTCCCGCGTCACCTGGGAGATCACTGCCGTCGGCGATTCCTGTCGGCTCTTGGTCATCCACGACCGCTTGCCCGAAGACGCCAATCCGGAGCTTTACGGCGGCTGGCCGATGGTCCTTTCCGGCCTGAAGACGCTCCTGGAAACCGGCGAACTGCTCACCACGCCCGGCTCGCTGCTTTACGCGCCGTCTCAGTCGTGAGGTCGGAAATCGATTCTGAATGCAGAAGGAAGGGAGAACTCCGATGGATACTCATCTTACTCGGGTCAACTGTGCCGCAATCATAGTAGCCGGATTGACGGCCTTCTCCTTCAGCCTCGTCTGGTACAGCCCGTTCCTATTCGGAAGCGTCTGGATGGAAGCCAAGGGCGCGGAGGCGACAGCGATGCCGGTCTGGAAATTCTTCGTGGCGCCGCTGCGCGAGCTGATCACCGCCTGGCTGTTGGCCTGGCTATTCGGACGCCTCGGTATCGACAATTGGAAGGGCGCGGCCGCTCTCGCGTTTGGCCTATGGGTCGCGTTTTATGTGGTCCAGCTGGCGGGCGCGGTTATCTTCGACGGCATGCCGCTCGCTCTCGGCGCC
Source organism: uncultured Alphaproteobacteria bacterium (assembly GCA_963813315.1). GTDB lineage: Bacteria > Pseudomonadota > Alphaproteobacteria > Rhizobiales > Rhizobiaceae > CAWEYO01. The sequence goes on from CAWEYO010000005.1 coordinate 71,957, forward strand.
ATCCATGCCAGCGATTGGCTCGGCAAAATGCTTCTCATGGCGCTCATTTTGAGCGTCTGGCGCAAGCGGCAGCTACTCACAGCGTGAACTTGCCGGACAGAGACGAGACGCGCCCAAATATGACGGCTTCCGCCGCATTACCTTGTGCCGTGACCGAGCCCTCAGGGTGAAATTGGCTACCCGTATCCACTTCAAGGTGAACTTGCGAGCCGACATCGCTTCGGGTTTGTTATGGGCCAGTTCCGGCACGGCTCGCGGCTGATCCGGCGGCGATCAAGCTGCTCAATCTGATCGCAAATCATGTGGCCAAGGGAATGGAAAAGACCCGTCTCGATGGCCTCAAACAGTCCTGGGAGTATCGAATGGACGAGAGCAGATCCGATGTCTTGATCCTCGGGGCCGGGATCAGCGGTCTCAGTGCAGCCTATTTCCTCGCGGGCCAGGGACAGTCGGTCCGCATCATCGACACCTACGATCAACTGGGCGGAAATCATATCTCCCGGGCCATCGGCAGTTACACCTACGACATCGGGGCGATCTTCTTCTGGAGCGACAATTGCCAGTTTGATATGTTCAAGGGTTTGCTCGACATGTGCGTGCCACTCGACTTTTCGATCTTCAAAATTTCGCCCTCCGGCAATATCATCCGGTACCCATTCTCTCTCCGAGACGAGATCCTGAAGCGAGGCCTGATCGAGCAGGCCACGTCCATCGGAAGCCTGATCAAGGCTCGGCTCTCGCAGCGCGACATCCGCTCCGCCGCCGACTTCGCAAGATTTCACATGGGCAGCTACCTGTACGAACGGACCGGCCTTCGCCCCTATCTTGATCGGTTCTATGGTCTCTCAGGAGAGGAGGTGAGCGTTGCCTTTGCGGAGCGCCGCATGGCATGGCTCCGCAAATACGGATCAGCCGGCTACTGGCTGTCGCGCGGCCTGCTCGCAGTGAGAGTACAACTGGAAGGGGGCGCGCCTCCCGCGCTGAACACCTATGCCCGACCCCGTGAGGGTTTCCAACGTTACTATGGACGAATCGCGGAGGGCCTCTCGAAGATGGGCGTGGACATACGTCTGTCCAATTCCATCCGGTCCATTGGCGCGGCGGAACACGGCCATGTAGTGCATACCGAAGCAGGACCCTTCTTCGGCAATCGGCTGATCAGCACCATGCCAATTGCGATGACGGCCCGCTGGGCCGGGCTACCCGTCGCCGACAGTCTCGTTTCTCTGAACCTAACCACGCTCTTCTGCAGCTACGGTGGTCCTTCCTCGTTCGGCGGAACCGTCCTCTACAACTTTCACCCTGAGGGGATATGGAAGCGGCTGACCATGCACTCGGCATATTACGGCCCTGTTGACGGGCGGAGCTACTTCGCGGTCGAGTGTACCCACCTAGCCGAGAATGTCTCCGTAGGTTCGTTGTTCGACGACTTTGCCTGCCATGTGCGCAAGCTGCGCCTTTTCGACGGTGATCTCAGGCTCGAGGGTTCGATGACGCTTGCCCACGCCTATCCGGTCTACCGTCACGGTTTCGAAGCGGCGCTGCATCCGCTCATACATGAACTCAATTCACGCGGAATCGAGCCCATCGGACGTCAGGGCCGCTTCGACTACATTCCCACCTCGGCCATGGCAATCGATCTCGTTCGCGAAGCGCTCGGCAGCTAAAGCCGCCTGCCAAAGATCTTTCCGGGCCAAGGCAGGCGCCCGGCGCTCGGCGGGGGGTCTCCAAAACCACCCTTAGAATCTAATTTGCTCGAATTTGGGAATCCCCGCTTCGCTATTCCTTCCACCGCCCCAGAGCGGCGGACGCATTCATGGAATCGCTGCTCTATTTCTTTGTTTGAGCATCGGATTTTCCCGGAAACCGGTTCCCACTTTCGGGTCCGATGCTCTGGTTGGTGTATTTGAAGTTCCTGTCACTCCTTCCTTACAGGCGCAAGTATATCGAAGGGCAGATCATTGCGCTGTTGCGATGGTGTTCGAGCGTAGGTCTCGGTAGCCGGTGTTTCCGGGCTATTGAACTCGGTCCGCGCGTAGGCCTTCGACTGCCTGGGAGCCGCGACATTCATCGTCGTCAGCAGCTGCCCGGTCGCTGCCAGCAATCGATACTCGGCGAAGAGGGAGGCATAGGCGGCCGTGTCGGCCAGGACCTTGGTGTTGAAGCGCGTGTTCTGGGCATCCAGCACGTCAAGCAACGAGCGCTGACCGACCTTGAACTGTTCCCTGTAGGAGGCGACCAGGAGCTCATTGGTGGCCGACTGCCGCCTAAGCGTGGCGGCCAGCTCGGCTTGCCGGAAGCGACGCTCCCATGAAATGCGCACCGCCTCTTCGATCTCGCGATAAACCTGATGCAGAACCAGACGCTGCTCGCTCGTCCGGCGGATCTGCTCCTGCTCGTTGGCCTTGTCTATGCCGCCGCGATAAAGATTCCATCGGAGCACGACCCGGGCCTCGAATTCGTCGGTCCGGCCCTCCACCACATCGACGTCCTGGCCGGCACGCGCGACCCCTTCGGCGACGATCTCGGGGCCGAATTTCGAGCGAGCGGCATCGACCTGGGCGGCAGCGGCGTCGATGTCGCTGCTTGCCATGTGGACGCGGGGATTGTTCCGTCTGGCCAGCCCGATCGCCTCATCAAGCGACCTCGGAAGCACCTTCGCGACCGATCCCGGCTTCGACGTCCCGGTAAGCGGTATGCCGACCGTCTTGAAGAACCGGATCCGCGCCGCCTCCAGTTCCTCGGACGCCTCCTCCAGACGCGCGTCGGCCGCGTAGAGCCTTTCCTGAGTCTGCTGCTGATCGGCATCGGTGAGCGCGCCGCCCTCGATGCCCTCGCGGATATCGACGAGGAAAGCCTGATGGAATCCGAGGTTTTTCTTCGCTTCCGAAACGATCAGCGCCTGCAGGATATACTCCAGATAGTCCTGCACCACGGTCAAGCCGATGAATTCGGAACGTTCAAGGACGCGAAACGACGCGCCATCGACCCGCGATGCCTGACGGTTCACTTCCGCCCGCCGCCCCCCATGATCATAGAGTTTCTGGGTGACGACCACGCGAGCTTCGGTGGGATAAAGCGTATCGTCCTCAATGGACAGGGCACGCCGCCCCGGACTGTCGAGCTGCCCCACGCCGACCCCGGCTTCGACGTCAACGCTCGGCAGATAAAGACCCTTTGCCTGGCGAAGCTCGAATTCGATCGCTTCACGGTTTTCAATGGCCTGGCCGATTTCCGGATTTCAATTCGACCGCAACCGCGATCGCCTCCTTCAACGTAAGCGCCTCGGCGCTACCGCAAAACAGCACCGTTGCGGCCATGAGCGACGCGGCGTGCTTTCTTAAGAATGCAAATTGAGATGACGTCATGCCACCTTCCCGCGTCTGCCCGTGTATCAAGTCGATGTGCCCCTAGGGTATGCAACTATCAAAAGTTCATGGTTTCGAGAGCATTTTGCTACCAAAAGGTTGTGTATGCGTGAAAATTCCGAAGCTGATGTAGCAAAAAGGCTACAGGAGCGCGCCCTCCCCCCGCGCCTTGCGATCCCGCCGAGAAGCGTCCGCGCCCTCGGCCGTCTGTCGCGCGGCCTGCAACCATGCCGTGTCGCCATGGACAACGAAGGCCCGCGCTATTTGCAACACGGCCACTCCAAGTTGCATGCTCGTTGATCGCCTTCGGAATGAGTAAGCGGGTCGCTCTTCCACGGCGGCCCAGTCGTAGGTAATGTCCGATGGTGCGCGCGCCCTTGCCGATCCTGTAAGAAGAGGGGCTGCAGAAAAGGTCTGGTTCAAGTCGGCAACGACCTGACATGGATTGAAGCATGTGACCCTGAACAGGCAATCGAAGTTGCGGGCAGACACCGATATCTTTCGGTCCTGCTTCGCCGCGGTTGCATCGTTTCTTGGCCGGCCGGGTGCGGATGCTGTGCTGTTTTCGAGGATTCCGCTTTCCGGCAGTGCGCTGGAGATCGACGAAGTGCGCCACATGGCGGAGCGGATTGGCCTCAATACGCGGACCTTCTCGCACCGGGATTTTCTCCGAAACAGCTTTGACCTGCCTGCCATTATCTTCAGGCCAAATCAGCCGCCGGTTGCCCTTCTCGCGGAGAAGAACGGCGCCGCTTCCTTTGTGACCGGCGTCCAGCTGGACGGTCGCAACGAGATCGGAAGAGCTGAGCTCGAGCGCGAAGCAAGCATGGTGGGCATCGCATTTTCACTTAGTTACAGCAATGCCTCGGAAGAGATGCGGGTTGGGACCGCGGAGAAAATTGAGAAGCGACACTGGCTTGCGGGAACCGTGGGAGCTTTCTGGTGATCCTACATGAAGGTTGCCCTTGCTGCCACGTTCATCAACCTTCTCGGTGTCGCCTCGCCGATTTTCGTGATGAACGTCTACGACCGGATACTGCCAAACAAGGCGGTCGCAACGCTTTGGGTGCTGGCTATCGGTGTCGCTTCCGCCATGTTTTTCGACCTGATACTGAGGACGGCCCGCTCCGCTTGATCGACTATGCGGGGCGAAAGGCAGACCTTAGAATATCCTACCTTTGTTCGAGAAAGTACTGAACACGTCGCTTTCCGCGCGACCGATGTCGACAGGCGAATATGCCAACCGAATCGTTCAGTACTAATTTGTGCGCGAATTCTTCACATCCAACACAATTGGTGTGTTCATCGACACCGTCTTCGTCTTCATCTTTCTTGCGGTCATCTTCGCAATCGGCGGCTGGTTGGTACTCATTCCTTGCATAGCGTTCGCTGCCAGCATCCTGCTGGGATTTGTAGTGCAACAGCGCATTGGCAAAAGGGTAGCCGCATCGATGAACGAGGCGGCACAACGTCAGGCGCTGCTGGTCGAATCCATTTCGACAGTGGAAACAATCAAGTCGCTTCAGGCAGAGGCATTTCTGCTACGAAAATGGCGCGAGCATTCCAAGAACGCTTCCTACACGTCGGAACGGATAAAGCAGCTTTCGGCCAGCGCGGCCAATGTCACGCTGTTCATTCAGCAGTTGGTTACAGTTGCCATCGTCGTGGCAGGCGCATACGCGTACGAATTGGGAAATGTCTCCACGGGAGCGATTGTCGCGTGCGTAATGCTGTCGAGCCGCGCCGTGGCGCCGCTTGGCCAAGTCGCAATGACGATTGCGCGGCTGCGGCAGGCGATCATGTCGCTTCGCATACTGCAACTCGATCATGTCGCAGCCTGAGGATGTTCCGGACACGGTCGGTTTCGTCAATCGCGCTATCCAATTCGGGCGCCCTGTCTTTGCGAGAATATAAACTTTCGCCTACCCGGGCCACAGACAGGCCGGTAATCAACGGAATGAATTTTTCAGTGCAGGCCGGGCGAGCGCGTTGGCATTATCGGTCGCATAGGATCAGGCAAGACTACGCTGGGTCGGCTGATCAGCTCGATTGTTCCTTCCTACGACGGGGAGAATTGCTGATCGATGGAATAGACGTTCGTCAATATCACCCTGCCGAGGTGCGAATCGGCGGTGGGCTCTAGGTAGGCGCAGGCGGGAGATTTGTTTTCCGGAACGGTCAAGGAAAACCTCCTACATGGCCAAATATAGACGCGACGGATGGAAGAGATTTTAGATGGCTGCGACGTGCGAGATGGCGTCGATGAATTCGTGTCCCGCCATCCACGCGGCTACGACATGCATGTCGGGGAGCGTGGCAATAATCTTTCAGGAGGGCAGAAACAGGCAATTGCGATCGCCAGGCTTCTACTGACAAAGCCAAAGATGGTTCCCACGCCAGCCCCCGACGGTCAGACCACGGCAGCGCATAGCGAATATGTGGCTGACGCCACGAATACTGTCCACCTTCCGTCAGGGGTGTCGATCGCCAATATCCGGGTCAGCGGTTCAGACCTCGTTCTCGAGCAGGTCGATGGGTCGCTGATTGTCATCAAGAATGGCGCTGTAAATATCCCCACCATAATGCTGGGTGATGTCGAAGTGCCGCGCGTTGCCCTTGTTGCCGCCCTGGCGGCCAACGACTTTGACATTGCCGTCGGCCCCGACGGTACGCTCTACGTGGAGCGGGCACCGGAGACCAAGAGTTCCGGCGGTGACTTCCACGAGCCGCCTGGTTCAATCGGCGATCCGTTCGATCTGTCGGCACTCCTTCCGCCGACGGCATTGGCCTTCCCGCAATTTGAGCGTCGCGAAATCCAGGAGCCGATCCCGGAGATCGCCGGCGGTTCCGAACCTCCACCCGCGAATTCGCTCGACGACACGCCGATAGCTGTGGCTGGCATTTCGACCGGCATCGTTGACGACGAGGGGCTGGCGGGCGGCATTGCCGACGGTATCGGCGACGTTGCCGGCGCGGATACGGTTGCGATCGGATCGGTGGCGGGCCTGTTCCTGTCAGGTGCGGACACTCCGCTGAGCTACGGCTTCAACACGGGTGGCGGGGCCTTGCTTCCGGCTCTGACATCGGGCGGAGTCCCGCTGAGCTACACCATCGCAGCCAATCTGATCACGGCGATGGCGGGCGGGCAGACGGTATTCACTATGGCGCTCAATGCGGCGACCGGGGCGTGGACGTTCACGCTGTCGGGGCCGCTTGACCATCCACCGGGAGCCGGCGAGAACGACCTCACGATCGACTTCGGCGGCCTGGTTCAGGCTACCAACGCCAACGGCGACACAGTGACGGCGACTGGTGCCGTCACCGTCACGGTTGATGACGACACGCCGATTGCGGTAGGCGGCAATTCCACGGGCACGGTCGATGAAGACGGGCTGCCGGGCGGCATTGCCGACGGCACCGGCGATGTCCCGGCGAGGCGACCGTTGCGACCGGCTCAGTGGCGGGCCTGTTCCAGTCCGGCGCGGACGCTCCACTGAGCTTCGGCTTCAACACCGCCGGTACGCCGCCTGCACTGACGTCGGGCGGGGTTGCGCTGAGCTACACGATTGCGGCCAACCTGATTACAGGGACGGCCGGCGGGCAGACGGTATTCACGATGGCGCTCGACGCGGCGACCGGCGCCTGGACGTTCACGCTGCTGCGGCCGCTCGACCATCCGACACTTGACGGAGTGGCCGGCGACAACACCGAGAACGACCTTACCATCGACTTCGGCGGCCTGGTGCAGGCCACCGACTTCGACGGCGACACGGTGACGGCGACCGGTGCCGTCACCGTCACGGTTGATGACGACACGCCGACGGCCTCTCTAGAGCCGCCACGGACCATACCGGAAGGGACGACGGTCACGGGGACGCTGGACTTTGAGGGTGGCGCCGACGGCGCGTCCGTGACGCATATCAACGGCACGCTGCTGGTGTTCGGCGCGGACGGCTATTCGCAGGAACTCGATATCGGCCCCGCCTCCTTGCAGGTGAAGGCGGACGGCTCGTACGTGTTCATAGCCCGCACCCCGACCTTGGGTTTCGAGTTCGCAACCGCGACGTTCACGGTGACGGACGGCGATGGCGACACGGCGATGTCGCGCCTTGTCTTCGGGGTGACGGACGCGAACTTCCCGACCCCCGGCGCGGCGGTGGCGGCGGTGGACGACGACGGGCTTTCGGGTGGCAACCCTGCGAGCATCATCGGCGACCTCAATGCCAACGCGGGCGACGCCCCGGCCGACACCAGCGAGGCGACGTTCACGGGCGTGCTGGGCGGCAGCATCGGCGGTGACGGCCCAGGCGCCAACGGCTTTGCGTTTGCGCCCTCGCTCAATGGCACGAAGGATACGGTCGGCCTTGAGACGGTGACCTACAGCGTTGTGGGCAATGTGCTGACGGCAACGGGTCCGCGGGGCGCGCTGTTCAGGGTCGAGATCACCGATCAGGCGACGGGCGCCTACACGGTGACGCTGCTCGACAACGTGCTGCATGCCGACGGTCCGAATGACGAAGCCACCGATGCGGTCGTCACCCTCGGCTATGTGATCACCGACGCCGACGGCTCGACCGGCCACCGGCAGCACCCTGACCATCACCTTCGACGACGACGCGCCGACGGTGTCGGCGAACCTGCTGGTGCAGCTCGACGACGATGCGCTGCCGGGCGGCAACGCCGGCGGCGTTGGCGACGTTGACCCCGACACCGCCAACACGAGCGGAACGCTGGCGCACAGCTATGGCGCCGACGGTGCCGGCACGACGCTGCTGACGACGGCGGGCAGTGTCCTGCCGGCCGGTTTCACGGCGGCGGTCAGCAATGGCGGGCAGACGCTGACGATCAGCCAGGGTGCGACGGCGGTTCTTCGGATCCAGCTCACCAACACGACCTCGGGCGCCTACACGGTCACCCAGCTTGCCGCGATCGATCATCCGGTGGCGGGGACGGAGGACAACCTCCAGTTCACGGTCAACTACGTGGCCACCGACGGCGACGGCGACACGGCGACCGGCTCGCTGTCGATCGACGTCGACGACGACACGCCGACGATCGGCACGACAGGGGCGAGCCCGACGCTGATCGTCGACGAAACCAATCTGGTCGCCAATGCGAGCGCCGGCTTTGCGACGGCATTCACGCCGTCCTTCGGCGCCGACGGCGCCGGCACGGTCGGCTATGCGCTGGGCGTGGTTGCGGGTCCGTCGGGTCTTGTCGACACGGCGACCGGCGAGGCGGTGAACCTGGTCCTCAACGGCACGGTGGTCGAAGGGCGGACGGAGACCACCGACGCGCTCGTGTTCACGGTTTCGGTCACTGCCGCCGGGTGTTGTGACGCTCAACCAGATACGTGCGGTGGAGCATCCCGATACGACCAATCCGGACGATGCGGTGACGCTGTCTGCGGCCAATCTGATAACGCTGACGGGGACGGTCACGGACGGGGACGGCGACAGCGCCTCTGCGGTCCTCAGCATCGGTCAAAACCTGAGCTTCGAGGATGACGGTCCGTTGGTGTCGGCGAACGCGACGGTGCAGCTCGACGACGATGCGCTCGGGCGGCAACGCCGGCGGCGTTGGCGACGTCCCCCCGACACCGCCAACACGAGCGGAACGCTGGCGCACAGCTATGGCGCCGACGGTGCCGGCACGACGCTGCTGACGCGGCGGGCTGTCCTGCCGGCCGGTTTCACGGCGGCGGTGAGCGATGACGGGCTGACGCTGACGATCAGCCAGGGTGCACGGCGGTTCTTCTGATCCAGCTCGACCGACGCCACCTCGGGCGCCTACACGGTCACCCAGCTTGCCGCGATCGATCATCCGCTGGCGGGGACGGAGGACAACCTCCAGTTCACGGTCAACTACGTGGCCACCGACGGCGACGGCGATACGGCGACCGGTTCGCTGTCGATCGACGTCGACGACGACACGCCGACGGTGTCGGCGAACCTGCTGGTGCAGCTCGACGACGATGCGCTGACGGGCGGCAACGCCGGCGGCGCTGGCGACGTCACCCCCGACACCGCCAACACGAGCGGGACGCTGGCGCACAGCTATGGCGCCGACGGTGCCGGCACGACGCTGCTGACGACGGCGGGCAATGTCCTGCCGGCCGGTTTCACGGCGGCGGTGAGCAATGGCGGGCAGACGCTGACGATCAGCCAGGGTGCGTGACGGCGGTTCTTCGGATCCAGCTCGACCGACACCACCTCGGGCGCCTACACGGTCACCCAGCTTGCCGCGATCGATCATCCGGCTGGCGGGGACGGAGGACAACCTCCAGTTCACGGTCAACTACGTGGCCACCGACGGCGACGGCGACACGGCGACCGGTTCGCTGTCGATCGACGTCGACGACGACACGCCGACGGTGTCGGCGAACCTGACTGGTGCAGCTCGACGACGATGCGCTGACGGGCGGCAATCGCCGGCGGCGTTGGCGACGTCGCCCCCGACACCGCCAACACGAGCGGAACGCTGGCGCACAGCTATGGCGCCGACGGTGCCGGCACGACGCTGCTGACGACGGCGGGCATGTCCTGCCGGCCGGCTTCACGGCGGCGGTGAGCAATGGCGGGCAGACGCTGACGATCAGCCAGGGTGCGTACGGCGGTTCTTCGGATCCAGCTGACCGACACCACCTCGGGCGCCTACACGGTCACCCAGCTTGCCGCGATCGACCACCCGGCTGGCGGGGACGGAGGACAACCTCCAGTTCACGGTCAACTACGTGGCCACCGAATCAACGTCGACGACGACACGCCGATTGCGAACCCTGTCGCGAAATCCCTCACGGAGACTGGGGGCGGCAACACCAATGTTCTGCTGGTCCTCGACGTGTCCGGCAGCATGGGCGATCAATCGGGGTTGACGGGTCTTGACCGGCTGGATGTGATGAAGGCCGCCGTTTTCGAGTTGCTCGAACTCTATGATGCGGTTGGAGAGGTAAGGGTTCAGATCGCTGTATTCTCGAGCAATGCAACGGTAGCATCTTCAACGTGGATGACTGTCGCCCAGGCTAAAGCCTACGTTCTTCAACTCACCGAGGGCGGCGCCACGGACTACGATGCAGCGATCGCGGCTGCCCAGCAGGCCTTCGGCACTCCTGGCAAGATAGACGGCGCACAGAACGTTCTCTATTTCCTTTCCGACGGTGAGCCAACTGAGGGCGGCGGCATTTCGCCTGGGGAGGAGGCTGGCTGGACGAGCTTCGTGAATTCCAACGATATCAACGCCTATGCGTATGGCATGGGTGGCGGCGTAAGCCCTAGCGCGCTCAATCCGCTCGCCTACGACGGAAGGGGTGCCGGCACAAACCGAGACGCTGAAGTCATAACGGACCTGGACCAGTTGGACGTAGTGCTCGCGGGCTCAGTCATTCAACCCGCTAGCGGCAATATTCTCACCGAAGGAAGTCCCGCCAGCTCTTTCGGCGCCGATGGAGGTCATGTCCAGTCGATCACCTACGGCACTCAGACATTTTTATGGAACCCTGCGACCAACACCATCTCGGTGGTGGGTTCCGGATCGGCCACAGCTTCAATCAACGCCGATCATGTTTTAACAATTGTCACAGCCGCGCAAGGCACCCTTGCCATAGACCTGGACAACGGCAACTACACATTTACCCCTCCTGCTCAAATCACGTCGAGCCAGGTTGCGCAGTTCAGCTTCGAGCTGACCGACCGGGATGGTGATGTTGCGTCCAGCACTCTGGGCTTCGTTCTTAGTAATTTCGACCTGCCGCCGGTAGTTCGGGACGATCGTGTTCTTACCAATGTGAACGGGGATGGCGCCAGCATCGTCATTCCAACTTTCGCTCTGCTCTACAATGACGGTGATCCGGACGGGCAGGCTGTCTTCGTGACAGCGGTAGGACCTGCCGACAGCGGCACCGTCACCCTCGCCAACGGCAATGTGACTTTTGTCGATGGAAGCACCAGCGACAACGGCGGCTCGTTCGCTTATGAGGGCTCGACGGTCTTGCCGGCCGCGACCGATCCCGGCTTCGTTCTGGTCAATCGCGACCAAGAGAACCAGCAGCAGCTAGATGGCACAGGTCTCGATGACATCCTCATCGGCCGGAACGTCGACGACATACTTATAGGGTATGAGGGCAAAGACGTTCTGATCGCTTACGGCGGCGACGACGTCCTCGTCGGAGGTCCGGACGACGATCTCCTTGTGGGCGGCGAAGGAAGTGATCAGTTCCGCCTGAGATCCAACACAGGCGCGGACAGGGTGTCCGACTATGCTGACAACGTGGACAAGATCGCCTTCCTCGACACGGGTAACAACAACAACGGAAGCGTCAATTTCGGCAACACCAACGGCAACTCGACGGGAAACACTCTCAACGCAAGCGACTTTGACGAGCGCACCTCCATTACAAACATCCAAGCTGCCGATGATCAGCAGGTTGTCCGGATCAATGCGGCTCAGACGACTGACCAGATCACCGGTGGTATCGGTGGCAATGGTTCGAATCTCTACGTCTTCGTGTTCAACTCGACGACCGAACGCGGTGAAATTTGGTTCGATACCAACTGGAGCGACGTCGGCTCGCGGGTGAAAATCGCTACTTTCGACAACATCACTACGCTGGCGCAGCTCAACGCGATCACGGCATCGGACATAGTTGTAACCAACAACGCCCAGGGATTCTCGACACCGGCGCCGCCGCCCTCGTCGGAGGTGCCCGGGGACCCGCCGCTGCCACCTGACCCTACGGCGACGACTCCCGCCGAGACAACTGCCGCCGATTTTTCGATTGCCAGCATGTTGACTGCAGACGGCCAAGCGGAGCCTTCGAGCTTGGTTGCCAGTGGTGTCGCCACAAGCGCGCTCGAATCGACTTCCAGCTCGGATTCGGGAGCAGTGCCCGACAGCGGCCAAACCGGAGGCGTCGATCCCTCGCTCGCGAATGCCGTCGGCGCAAGCGATGCAGGTGAGCCGTCGAGCCCGGCTGCCAACGGCATGACCGGCATAGCCGCCACGACCGCGCTCGAATCGACTTCCAGCTCGGATTCGGGAGCAGTGCCCGACGGCGGTCAAGCCGGCGCCATCGATCCCGTGCTTACGAACGCGGTCGGCGGAAGCGACGCCGGGGAGCCTTCGAGCCCGGCTACAAACGGCATGACGGGCATTGCCGCCACGACCGCGCTCGAATTCGACTGCCGACGCGGATTCGAGCGACCCGCCCGACAGCGGCCAAACCGGAGGCGTCGGCCCCTTGATGCTTTCGGCAGCCGCAGTAAGCGACTTTCTCGCTGACTTGGTGCAGGAGCAGGGTATGCCGGACCTGTCGGATCTGTTGGTTTCGCTGGGCAAAATCCAGCAATCTGCCGACACTGTGGCAGACGGCGTCAGTTTGGCGATAGACGCCAATGCCGTTGCGGATAGGCGTCAGTCTGGCGATAGACGCCACTGCTGTCGCTGACGGCGCGGAAAACCTCGGTGCCGACATCACCGAACTGATCGCCGACTACACGCAAGACCAGGACCCGATCGATATTTCGGACGTGCTCGCCTCGCTCATCCCCGGCGCGCCGACGACCGGCAGCGAAGCCGACGCCGTTATCAACCTGTCCAACGACGGAACGACCACCACGATATCCATCGATACCGACGGCACCGGTCCGGGTACCACGTTCTCGGAAGTGGCGACGTTCAACGGCGTTGTCACCCAGATCAACATTCTCTTTGACGATTCTCAGCAGCAAGCGGCCGTGACCTGAGCGAGTCAGCCCGCGCAATTCATTACGATCAGCGACCCGGCAGGGGCGGATGCCTGCCGTTCGCCTGTCCGGCACAGGCGCGGCGCCCGCGGGTGTGGCTCCAGCTTGCAAGCGCGTTGGAGACCGCTACAGTCGGCTCCGATACCGACATCCGGAAAGCAAATCTCAGGAGCACCTCATGAACAGTTTGAAGCTTTCGCTCGCCGGCCTCCTTGCGTTCATCCTCATTCCGATCGCGGCATTTGCGCAGGCGCTGCCCGATCTCGGCGGAAAAGCGGTGGTGGTGGTCACTGAGAACGCGTATCCGCCGCTGCAGTTCGTCGATCCCAAGACCGGCAAGCAGATCGGCTGGGAATATGATGCGATGAACGAAATCGCCAAGCGGCTGAATTTCAAGGTCGAATACCAGAATACGAGCTGGGATGCGATGATCCAGGCGGTCTCCGACGGGCAGTATCAGATCGGTATGACCGGCATTACCATCAAGGAAGAACGCAAGGAAAAGGTCGACTTCTCGGACCCCTACATGAGGTCCGAAATGTTCATGCTTGTGCGCGGTGATGAAAGCCGCTTCACCGACGCCAAGAGCTTCGCCGAATTCAAGGAGGGGTTGGTGGGCGCGCAGGCAGGCACGACACCCTTCTACGTCGCCGTTTACAACGTGCTCGACGGCAACGAGCAGAACCCGCGCATCAAGCTTTTCGAAACATTCGGTGCGTCAGTCCAGGCTCTGAAGAGCGGTGATGTGGATGTGGTGCTCACCGATGGTACAGCCGGCAAAGGGTATGTCGATGCATCGAATGGCGGCCTGAAGCTCGTCGGCGGTCCGCTCGGTACCGAGGACTTCGGCTTCATCTTCCAGAAGGGCTCCGATCTTGTGGCGCCGATCAACGCGGCAATTGCCGCGCTCAAGGCGGACGGCACCATCGACGCGCTGAATAAGAAGTGGTTCCTCGACTACAAGATGGGACAGTAGTGGCAGGCGGCGACGAATACCCATCCCCTTGCGGGAAGGGTCGTTCCGGGGGAGCGGAGGGGACGAAAGCGGCTTCCGCTGCAAGGGGCAGGGTCAGGGCGGCGCGGAATATCCCAGCGTTTCGCCTTGCCGCCGCCTGATGCCGGCGCCGTCCCCAGCCTCCGTCGCAAACAGGGAATTCCCCTGGTGGCTGGCCGCCGCCGTGGCGATTGCACTGACGGTCGCGCTGTTCATCGCTGCGAGCGATGTCTACGCACAAGTCTTCTCCGTGGTAGCAAAGGGGATCGGCATCACGGTTTTCGTCACGCTGGTCGCCTTCGCGCTTGCGTCGGCGCTCGGCCTCGCGATCGCCCTTATGGGACTTTCCGATTTCGCGTGGCTGCGCCAGATCGCGCGATTCTATGTCGAGATCATACGCGGCATTCCTATGCTGGTGCTGCTATTCTGGATCGCATTCGTGGGTGCGCCCGCTATCGTAACGGCCTGGAACGCGGTTACGTCGCCGCTGCAGTCGGCGGGCTACCTGGGCCCATTTCAGGTGCGCGACGTATCCCTGCTCTGGCGCGCGATCATCGCCCTGATGATCGGCTATTCTGCCTTCGTATCGGAAGTATTCCGCGCTGGCATCCAGGCGGTTGACCCCGGGCAGGTAGAGGCCGCAAAGGCGCTCGGTCTCAACCGATACCGCCGCTTCCGGCACATTGTCGGGCCGCAGGCTATCCGAACAATCCTGCCGCCGCTCGGCAACGACTTCATCGCGATGGTCAAGGATTCGTCTTTGGTCTCGGTGCTCGGTGTCGCCGACATTACGCAGATGGGCAAGATCTACGCCTCGGGATCGTTTCGGTTTTTCGAGACGTATTCTATCGTTGCCTATATCTATTTGATCCTCACCGTCGGCCTGTCGTTGGGACTGAGGGCGTTGGAACGGCGGATGCGCAGGGGGTACGAAGGATGAGCGGCCATCGACTGAGCAAGGCGCTCGTCTTCCCACCGTTCGTGCGACCTACTCCTCAAAGCGACCCGTGGCGTCACGATCGCGGTCGTATCGTCTCGTGAGCGGAAACGGCGGCAACCAGGACTCGCGACGGACGATCCAGCTTTCGTAGGTTGGCATCAGTTGGTCAGGGACATCCAGGGATCCTAGGTTCACTTCGATTTCGTCTGCGCTGCGTGCGAAAATGGACGAGCCGCAGCGGGGACAGAAAAACCGCCCGGCGTAGTCGCGTGTTTCGCCATTGATCGTCACCGCATCCTGAGGGAACACCGCGGAAGCGTGAAATAGGGCCCCATGATGCTTGCGGCAGTCGAGACAGTGGCAAAGGCCGACCCGGTATGGGAGTCCCGACGCCACAATTCGGACGTTGCCGCACAGGCAACCGCCGGTAAATCGGTCCATGTTGCGTCTCCTCTGGAGCGGCGGACACTTTTACGGAATCGGCGCTACCGCTGCATCTCTTTGTTTGAGCATCGGATTTTTCCCGAAACCGGTTCCTTCAGGCGATGCCGGTCCGACCTGAATCTCGATGCACGCTAATCATTGCCCAGTATCACGTCGAGTATCGACGTTTGGCGTTTGACGTTTGACCCGCCCACGTCGGCGGGAGGCACTGGGCGGCGAATCGAGGCTGTGTTGTCCGGCTGCTCAGGCCCGATGCCGGCCTCTGCTTGCCCGGCGGGCTGCTGCCTGCGGACCGCCAGCGGCCGCGCGGGCTCGGGGCTGCTTGCGTTCATCGCCGGATCCGGTGCGCTTGCCTTCCCCTGCGGCAGGCGCTCCCAGGTGCCGGGCAGGCTTGCGACCGGCACACCCTCATGCGCGGCAACCATGAACTCGTGCCAGACAAGCACCGGCAGCGAACCGCCGGTGATGTTCTTCGTCGCCTGCGCATTGTCATTGCCGAACCAGACGCCGGTGGTCAGGTTGGCCGTGTAGCCGACGAACCAGGCGTCGCGCGAATTCTGGGTGGTTCCCGTCTTGCCGGCCGCCGGCCGCCCGAATGCGGCATTGCGGGCAGTCCCTGTCTCGATCGTCTCAGCCATCATGGCGTTCATCATGCCGACGACTTCCGGATCGAGGACGCGCGCATAGCCGCCAGGCACATTTTCGTAGAGAATCTCGCCGGAAGCCGTAGTCACCCGCTGCACGAAATGCACTTCCGGCCTGAAACCGCCATTGGCGAGGGGTACGTAGGCCGCCGTCAGTTCGAGCGGCGTCACTTCCGAGGTCCCGAGCGCTATCGACGTGTTGGCCTCAAGGTTCGATTCGATTCCCATGCGGTGCGCCACTTCGACCACAGCATCGGGACCGACTTCCATCGCCAGTTGGGCCGCAACGGAGTTCAGCGACCTGGCAAGTGCGGTCGCCAGCGTGACCTTGCCGTAATATTTGCCATGGTAGTTTTCCGGGCTCCACTTGCCGATCCTGATCGGCGCGTCGTTGCGGACGCTGTCGGGGGTGCGGCCTTGCTCGAGCGCCGCCAGGAATACGAATGGCTTGAAGGCGGAACCCGGTTGCCGCCGCGCTTCCGAAGCCCGGTCGAACTGGCTGTCGGCATAGTCCGCGCCGCCAACCATGGCTCTGATCGCGCCGGAATTGTCGATCGACACCAAAGCGCCCTGCGTGACGTTGAGCTTTTCCCCCTTCTCGCCGATCAGGCGCCGGATGGATTGCTCGGCAAGCTTCTGCAGGTTCATGTCGACTGTCGTGTCGACGATGATGTCCGCACGCACCTCCCCGATCAGGCCGGGCAGCTCGTCCATGATGCGGTCGGCGACGTAGTTTTCCGAACCGGTCCAATAGGAAGACGCTCGCGTCGCCGGTGCGCTCATTGCGGTTGTCAGCTCCTTGTCGCCGATCAGCTTTTGCTCCCGCATGGCAGCCAGCACAAGTTGCGCGCGCCGCTCCGCCGCTTCGGGATCGCGCGCCGGCGACAGCCGCGATGGCGCCTTGAGCAGCCCGGCCAGAAGCGCCGCTTCGGAAAGCGTCACATCGCGCGCGGACTTTCCAAAATAGCGGCGCGACGCCGCCTCCACGCCGTAGGAACCTGAACCGAAATAGACGCGGTTCAGATACATCTCCAGAATCTGGTCCTTGGTGTATTTTTGCTCGAGCCACAGCGCGAGAAGCACCTCCTGCACTTTGCGCTCAACGGTGCGCTCGGGTTTGAGGAACAGGTTCTTGGCAAGCTGCTGCGTCAGCGTCGACCCGCCCTGGGAAACCCGGCCCCGCATCACGTTCTCGACCGCGGCGCGCGCGAGGCCGAGCGGATCGACGCCGAAATGTGAATAGAACCGGCGGTCCTCAATGGCAGTGACCGCCTGTGGAATGTAAGGCGACATCTCGTGCAAGCCGAGTGCCTCCCCGCCGGTCAGCCCACGATTGGCGATCAGCTTGCCCTCCACAGAAACGATCTTCACGTTTGGCGGACGATTGGGGATCGTCCACGTGGTGGCGCTCGGCATCTGCGCGCCGTAATAGGCGATGACGCCGCCGCCGGCGATGCCTGCCCAGATGGCCAGGACAAAGGCCCAGTACGAGAGTCGTCCAAGCGAGCTCAGCAGGCCGGGGTGCTTGCGGCGGCGCTTCGAGGCCCGCGATTTGGAGGGTTTGCGCTTTCCGCGGGGCTTGCGATTGGAGGGCACGACACGATCCTCCTCGCTTACCGAAAAGCTGGACGACGCCCGCGGTCCGGCCATTCCGTCAAAGGTCGGCTCGATCCGTCTGTTCCTGTCACGGCTTGCCATTAGGTCCGCCCTGTATCCCCGTAGTGCGGCGTCGGGATGAAGACTAAATGCGGCGATTTAAGGAGGGTTTAAGTTTGCCTGCTTTAAGGCCGATCCTGACGTCTCAGGGGCATAGGCGTCGCCTTCAAGGGATGGAAGGTGGAGGCATCTCGAAACAGGTTCCTGTTTTGGGATCCGATGGCCTGCTATCATGGCACCTGATTCGAGCGGCTCGGTATGCACGCGAGGGGATTGGTAACGCTTCTTGCCGGATTGGCGGCTTCGGGCTGCGGGCAGCTCGGGCCGCTCCGCATTGGGTCTGCCAGCACTGGCATTCCAGTGGTGGCTGTATTGATGCATCGACCGCCCGGCTCGGTTGACCTCGGGCAGGTAAGCGCAACGACTTGTCTCAACCGGCTGTGGGACAGCCGTCTCGGCTGGGACGCGGCGCTCGACGCCCTTAAACAGCAAGCGTCGAGCAAAGGCGCGAACGCGCTGGCCGGGCTCCGCTACGAGGAAGCGAGCGTACTGCTCTGCGCTTCTGCGCTCCAGGTGTCGGGAACCGCCCTGAAATTGCCGTAGGCGTGCCCCCGAAAAGTTGCATACTGATAGTGCGAAAAACAATGGAAGTTCGCACAATGTAAAAACCCCGACGCGAGGGCAAGGGGTCGAACTATGTTGCAATCCGAGCTAGGCAGCTTGCGCCCAGTGTCCATCGTCTTTTTTGAGTCGAAGTTCCATTTCCGCCATCTCTGAGTCTAGTTGCGTGAGGCGGTCTATGATGGCCGAAAACTCGGGCTTGCCGTCCAAGTAGTTTATGTACGCCAGTCTAAGCAGGCGCTCTGCGGCCTTGTTGGCCACAGGCTTGTCACGCGCCTTTTCCCACTTGGCTACCGATTGTTCGGTCGCGCCGAGCATGTCGGCGATCGTCCTTTGCGACATGTCCAATTCAATGCGCAGGTAGCGGAACTCCGCTCCGTTGAGCGCGCGAGGTTGACCAGCCAACCAGCGCCCGATGGCTTCATGCAGCCCACGAGGGTTCATGATGGAAATTAGCGGGCCGTAGCTCTTGTGATCCTCGAAGGTGTACCCATCCTCAAGCCACACATTGTCGAGGCCGGACTCTGTGTAGTGATAGCTCATCTTTGTCTCTCTTTCTCGCAAGTCAGTACGCCGTGATGACGATGACCTGCTCCTCCCACTCGATCGCTGCCACGACCGTCAGTTCGTGACCGGCCATGTGGCGGAACATGTCGGCCTGCCAGTTCCCATGCCCGTTTATAAACGGGTCGCATTGAAGTGTTCCCATCAGGAGACACTTTTCGATTTGAGCGTGCGAAATTGCGCGCTCTGGATGGTCCCGCTTCAGATGCACGTGCACCTTGAAAGCGCCCATTTCGACCAGCCTTTTGACCTCGGCCTTGAATTGCGGCTTGGTTAGTTTCCTTGGCGGGAGGGCTCGAAGCGGGATAATTGTAGCCACCGGTATGTCTTTTATATGTTTCTACCTATCTATATTATAGGCGGATCATTAGAAAATGTAAACAGCCATTAATAGGTGTCCGGGAATACGATCAAGCAGAAAGCTCCGCGCCCATGCCCTCAGCTATGTGCGAAGATGTCGTCCTCACTCCAACCGAGAAGATCGAGCTTCGCTCGAGCTGGCAGGAACCGGAAACAGGCGTCGGCTACCTCACCCCGGTTTTCCCGAGCGAGCCTGGCGGAGAGGACCTCGCGGAGCCGGTGAAGATACAGCACATCGGAGGCGGCATACTCCAACTGCTCGGGCGCCAGCGTTTCGGCAGCCCAGTCCGAAGACTGCTGGACCTTGGACAGACTGATGCCGAGAAGTTCCGCGCAGATGTCCTTCAGGCCATGGCGATCCGTATAGGTGCGCGTCAGGCGTGACGCGATCTTGGTGCAGAATACCGGCTCAGCCATTGCGCCGAAGGCATTGTAGAGAACCGCAAGGTCAAAGCGGCCGTAGTGGAACAGCTTGGTGATCGCCGGGTTCCTGAGCAGGGTCACTAGATTCGGTGCGTGGCGCTGGCCAGGCGCGATTTGGATGACATCCGCGCTGCCGTCACCAGGCGATATCTGTACGACACAAAGCCGGTCCCGATGCGGATTGAGGCCGAGCGTCTCCGTGTCGATTGCCACCGCCTCGACGTCGTAGCAACTCAGATCGGGAAGGTCCTGCTTATGAAACCGGATCGTCATCTGCCTGCCTTTCTCATCGCGTGAGCGCGTGCAGGATACGCGCCCAGGAGCGCTGGCCCTTGTGGAAGGATTGAAGGTCGTACTTCTCGTTTGGCGAGTGAATACGGTCGTCAGGTTGGGCGAAGCCGACAAGGAGCAACTCCATGCCGAGGAACTTCTGAAAATCGCCGACGATCGGAATGGAACCTCCCACGGCGAGCATGATGGCAGGTTTGCTCCATTCATCGGAGAGGGCGGCCTTCGCCTTTGCAAGAATGGGCAAGTCATAGTTGAGCTGGATCGCCGGCGATCCGCCATGTTTCTCGAACTCGACGGAACAGTCCACCGGGATGCGCGCCCTAACGAATTCTCGGAAGGCGGCGCGGATCTTGTCCGGATCCTGGCTGTGCACCAGCCTGAACGAAACCTTGGCGGACGCCTCAGCCGCGATCACGGTCTTGAAACCCTTGCCGGCATAGCCCCCGGCGATGCCATTGAATTCGGCAGTCGGCCTCGCCCACACCATTTCGAGCACCGAGCGGTCCTTTTCGCCAGCAGGGCGGGAAAGCCCGATCGCGCCGAGAAAGCTCTCCGCGGTCTCGTCCAGGCTTTCCCATGATTTCAGGATATGCGGTGGGGTTTCCTCAACTCCGTCGTAAAAGCCGGGGATCGTCACACGCCCGTTTTCGTCGTGAATATCCGCCAGAACCTTTGCCAGGATACGGATCGGATTGGCGGCGGCACCTCCGAATTCACCCGAATGGAGGTCGCGATCCGCCGCTTTGATCCTGATCTCCTCGCCCACCAGCCCGCGCAGGCCCACACAGATGGCAGGCGTCTCGCGATCCCACATCCCCGTGTCGCACACCATGGCGAAATCGGCCTTCAGTTCGTCGGCATTGGCGTCGAGAAAGGGTTTGAGCGACGGCGATCCGGACTCCTCTTCGCCCTCGAAAAGCAATGTGATCCTGCACGGCATCGAGCCATGCTCCGCCTTCCAGGCACGGCAGGCCTCGACAAACAGCATCAGCTGTCCCTTGTCGTCGGAGGCGCCACGGCCGGTAATGACCTTCGCACCATCAAGCAGTCCCACGGAGGGCTCGAACGGATCGGTGTTCCAGAGTTCGAGCGGATCGACCGGCTGGACGTCGTAGTGGCCGTAGAAGAGCACATGCGGCATGCCGGGCGCCGGGCCGTCGTGGTGCGCAACGACAATCGGATGGCCCGGCGTGTCTCGCAGGCTCGCATCAAAACCAATCGTCTTCAGGTCCGCGACAAGCCATTCGGCGGCCGCCCTGCATTCCGCGCCGTAGGCCGGATCGGTAGAGATCGACTTGATCCGCAACAGCGCGAACAAGCGATCGATGCTCGTGCCGAGGTCACGGTCGAGGCGATCGAGGACCGGGGCAAGGACGGTCATTGCATTTCCTTTTCGAATCTGCGGGCGTCACCCTAAGCGCATCAGCCCGAAAATTGGAATCGATTTTCGTAAAGCACGATGCGGAGATTAAAAGCGCTACAGCGTCTTTCTGCGCCCAAAAAAATGCCGCCGTGGTGGAGGGGGAACCACGGCGGCCTTACTCGAAACATTGCGGCAGCCCGGAGAGGGGAATGAGGCTGCCGCAGTTTTGTCCGGGTTAGGCGGGGGACGGGCCTTCATCCGGACTCGGCGAAAATATTGCCGATAGGGATTATGTGGAAAGTAAACGCGGCAATTCAAGGGCACTAAAATTACAACTTCGTAACAAACGCGTGATCCACTGGGCCTGCCGACAGCGGCCGCTTTTCCCGTTTGCAATAGACAGTTCAGCCCCTCCACTGTACGGCTTACGCCCATGAAAAAAGGCGATCATCTCTTCCTTGTCGATGGCTCCGGCTACATCTTCCGGGCCTATCACGCCTTGCCGCCGCTGAACCGCAAGTCCGACGGACTGCCGGTGAGCGCGGTGCTTGGTTTCTGCAATATGGTATGGAAGCTCCTGCGCGAAGCGAGGGACACGGCGGTTGGCATCACGCCGACACATTTTGCCGTGATCTTCGACTATTCGTCGCGAACCTTCCGCAACGAGCTTTATGCCGAATACAAGGCCAACCGATCCGCGCCGCCGGACGATCTGATCCCGCAATTCGGCCTGATTCGCGAGGCGACGCGCGCTTTCGACCTGCCGTGCCTCGAAATGGAAGGCTATGAGGCCGACGACCTGATCGCAACCTATGTGCGTCTGACAAAGGAAGCGGAGGGCGATGTCACCATCGTGTCTTCCGACAAGGATCTGATGCAGTTGGTCGGATCCGCCGTATCCATGTACGACCCGATGAAGGACCGCCAGATCGGCATTGGGGAAGTCATTGAGAAGTGGGGCGTGCCGCCGGAGAAAATGATCGACCTGCAGGCGCTGACCGGCGATTCCGTGGACAATGTTCCCGGCGTGCCGGGGATCGGGCCGAAGACGGCCGCGCAGTTGCTCGAGATGTTCGGCGATCTCGACACGCTCCTTGAGCGCGCAGGCGAAATCAAACAGGAGAAGCGGCGGCAGTCGATCATCGAAAATGCTGACAAAGCCCGTATCTCGCGTGAACTCGTACGGCTCAAGGACGACGTGCCGGTGGCGGAGCCGCTCGACGACCTCGTTCTGCAACCGCCCAACGGCCACAAGCTGATCGCCTTTCTGAAGGGTATGGAGTTTTCAAGCCTGACGCGCCGCGTCGCCGAAGCCACGGCAGTCGATCCTTCGGAGGTCGAAGCGGCGGCGGTCGCGGTGGACACCAGTATGGAGGCGCATGGTCCGGACATGGGCGCCGGCAGCCCCGCTGCCGCGCAGGGCGCTGCGCAGCGGCAGGAGCCGGCCAGGGCGGTCACGCCACCGGGCGGACTGCCCAATGACGAGGCAATGCGGACACCCGCCTCGTTGGCGGCAGCGCGCGCGCAAGCGGCAATTGCAGCCAAGTTCGACGTCAACGCCTATGTCTGTATTCGCGACGTTGCAACGCTCAGCGACTGGATCGCTGCCGCAACCGAGGCGGGCTTTGTGGCTTTTGCTGCCCGGACGACCTCGTCAGACCCGATGCAATCAACGCTTTGCGGCCTTTCGCTGGCCATCCGTCCGGGACAAGCCGCCTATGTACCGCTCGCCCACCAGACCGGTCGCGGCGATCTGCTTGGCGGCGGCCTTGCCGAAAACCAGATCGCAATCCGCGATGCGCTCACGCTGCTGAAGCCGCTTCTGGAGGACAAATCGGTTCTGAAAGTGGTCCAGAACCTGAAGCATGACCTTGTCGTCATGAACAGGCACGGCATTGAAATCGCGCCCTATGACGACACGATGCTGATCTCCTATGTGCTTGAGGCCGGAACCAGCGGCACACATGGAATCGACGCGCTGTCGGAGCGTTGGCTGGGCCATGCGACAATGGATTTAAAGCAGCTGGCAGGTTCGGGCAGGTCTCAAGCGACGTTCGACAATGCCGACATCGGTCAGGCAACCTGTTACGCGGCTGAGCAGGCCGACGTAACGCTCCGGCTCTGGATGGCGCTGAAGCCGATGCTGGCTGCGAAAGGTCTCGTCTCGGTCTATGAGCGGCTGGAACGGCCGCTGGTGCCGGTGCTCGCCCGGATGGAGCAGCGCGGCATTTCGGTTGACCGGCAGATATTGAGCAGGCTTTCCGGTGAGCTGGCGCAAGGCGCGGCGCGGCTGGAGGACGAGATCTACCAGTTGGCCGGCGAACGCTTTACCATCGGTTCCCCGAAGCAGCTCGGTGAGATACTTTTCGGCAGGATGGGCCTGCCGGGCGGTTCCAAGACCAAGACCGGGCAGTGGTCGACGTCGGCACAGGTTCTGGAAGACCTCGCGGCGGCTGGCCATGAACTGCCGCGCAAGATTGTCGACTGGCGCCAGCTCACCAAGCTGAAGTCGACTTACACCGACGCACTGCCGGGCTTCATCCACCCTGAAACCCGGCGGGTCCACACGTCCTATGCGCTTGCTTCCACAACGACTGGAAGGCTGTCATCTTCCGATCCCAATCTGCAGAATATTCCGATACGCACGGCCGAGGGCCGCAAGATCAGGGCAGCCTTCATTGCCGAAAAGGGCAGCAAGCTCGTTTCGGCCGACTACAGCCAGATCGAACTCAGGGTGCTCGCGCATGTCGCCAATATCCCACAACTGCGGCAGGCATTTGCCGATGGAGCCGATATCCATGCGATAACCGCATCGGAAATGTTCGGCGTTCCCGTGGAAGGCATGCCAACCGAAGTTCGCCGGCGCGCCAAGGCGATCAATTTCGGGATCATCTACGGCATTTCCGCGTTCGGCCTTGCCAACCAGCTTTCAATCCCGCGCGAAGAAGCCAGCGACTATATCAAGCGCTACTTCGAACGCTTTCCGGGCATCAAGGACTACATGGACGAGACCAAGGCCTTCGCCCGCGAGAACGGCTATGTCGAAACGATATTCGGGCGCCGCGCCCACTATCCCGAAATCCGGTCGTCGAACCCCCAGGTGCGCGCCTTCAACGAGCGAGCTTCGATCAATGCGCGGCTGCAAGGCACCGCTGCCGACATCATTCGGCGCGCCATGATCCACATGGACGGCGCGCTCGCCGATGCCGGTCTTTCGGCCCGCATGCTCCTGCAGGTGCATGACGAGCTCGTCTTCGAGACAGCCGAGGAAGAGGTCGAGCGAACGCTGCCGGTCATCCAGACGGTGATGGAGAACGCCGCGATGCCTGCCGTTGCGATGAGGGTGCCGCTGAAAGTCGATGCCCGCGCGGCCGACAATTGGGATGAGGCACACTAGAGCAGCGGACGCATCGATGGAATCGCTGCTGCCGCTCTATCTCTTTGTTTGAGCATCGGATTTTCCCCGAAACCGGTTCCCACTTTCGCGTCCGATGCTCTAGACTAAAGCGGCAGCGCTGATTCCGTCAAAGCGTCCGCCGCTCTAGAACTCCCCAGTATGCATGGCGGCGATAGGCGACTATTTGGGTTTGCCGCAGGTGTCTGCCGTCTCGGGCGTGCAAATCTCCACACCCGTAACGATCATGGGCGGAAGTGTCTTGCCGGCCCAAACCTCAGTCAGTGACTTCACTGCCGTATAGGCCATGTCGTACGGCCGCTGACCGATGTTGAAGTGGCTGAGGCCGGCTTTCAGGAGCGGCATCTGCGGTGGGAAGTTGTCGCCGAAGGAGATTACCAGGTCCTTCGAGGCGACGCGGTCCTTCTGCAGCTCAACGGCCTGTTTGTAAGCCTCCGGTGCATATTGGGCCCACCCGCCGACCGCGACGAAGGCGTCAAGTTTCGGCTGGGCGGTGAATACGTCGAGCACCTGCTGCGCAGCCAGTCGAATGTCGTCGTTGTTGTAGACTGGGCATCCGTCGGGCTCGGTCCATCCGTTCTGGCCGGTCAGGCGCTCGACGGGCTTGTCCTTGGTAGCTCCCGCCAGCGTGTCGCGGATACCTTGTATGCGGTCGTTGAGATTCAGCGAGGCCGGCGCTCCTGATTGGATGCAGACCGAGCCTCCCTTCTTGACATTCAACACCGCCTTGGCGAGCTCCGCGCCGAAGGAATAGTTGTCGGTGCCGATGAAAGTGAGGCGGACGCCCTGGTCCTCAGGCAAGACATCGGAATCGAACATTACGACCGGAATGCCCGCATCCTTCGCCTGTTTCAACGCGCGCGCCATAGCCTTCGGGTTGGCCGCGGAGACGGCGAGTCCATCGACCCCGCGCTGTATCATATCCTGCAGCATCTGGACTTCCTGGGCCTCGTTGTATTCAGGCGGACCCACGAAGACGCAGTCAACGTTGAAGTCCTTGGCCGCTTGGGCGCATCCCTCCTGAAGTGGTGGCGTGAAGGCGTTGTTCAAAACCTTGAAGACCATCCCTATGGTCTTGTCGGCCGACGCTGCGGTCCCTGTGGCGGTCGCGAGCGCCAGGACGGCGGCTGCAATGCGAAAAGTCAGTCGATAGTACTTCATCTTTCTATCCTCCCGTTGCTGCCAAGGGCAGTGGTGTCGGTGTCAACTCCCAGCTTTCATTTCTACTCCTCTTCTTCTTCTCGAACCTGAAATCTCTGCAGGATGATCGCGATGATGATGAACCCTCCGACAAAGCTGCCCTGCCAGAAAGGATTGACGCCGGCCAAAAGAAGCGCGTTGCGGATCTCTTCGATCAGTAGTGACCCGATCATCGCGCCGTATGCGGTACCGTATCCGCCAGCGAGGCTCGCCCCGCCGATCACGGTTCCTGCGATGACCCTGAGCTCGTCGCCCTGTCCAAGCGCGTTGGTTACGGAACCAAGCCAGCCAACCAGGAAAATTGACGTGATGCCGGCCATCAGGCCGCCGAACATGTAGACCGAGATCTTTATCCGCTTGACCGGCAAGCCGGTCAAGCGCGCCGCGCGCTGGTTGCCGCCGATCGCAAACACGTAGCGACCCCACCTGGTCATCGTCATGAGGAAGTGAAGGACGATTGCGCTGACGATCATCGCGTAGAGCACGTTGGGCACCCCGAAAGTCCTGCCGCCGCCGATTTGGAGGATCGCCTGTTCTGCCTGACCGAAGGAGTAGACGACCTCACCACTCGAAACGATCAGAGCCATACTCCGCGCAATGCTGAGCATGCCCAGAGTCACCAGAAAGGGCTGCAGGCGAAGATAAGCGATAAAGATGCCATTGATCGCGCCGAGACCTGCGCCGAGACAGAGAGTTGCGAGAATTCCAGCCCAAAGCGGCCAATTGGCTTCAAGCAGAAGGCCGAGAACGACGCCGCATAGACCGAGCACGGCGCCGACCGAGATGTCGATGCCGCCCGATATGAGGATCGGCGTCATGCCAATCGCAAGGATGCCGATATAGCAAAAATTCTGCAGTACGTTGCTGAGGTTTGTGTATGTCGCGAAGTTGGGCGCCAGCAGCGACACGATCGCGCCCATGACGAGCACTGCGATCGTGATCCAGAATTCCTGACTTGAAGCCACTCGGCGCCAGGCGCTGCTCTCGCGAAGATCTATGACGTCCTCGATGGCGGACGAGGTCGGAACCTGGCTTGGCGAATTTCTGTCCATGGACCGAATATCCCCCGGTGCTAACGTCCTGGTCAGGTGGCGGAACTGCTGGGCCCCATTGGCGATGCGGAGCGAAAAGCTGGTCGAAGACCTTGCGATCCCGGCACAGCGTTGATCCGCTCGCCTTCAAGGCGCTTAGTCGTCCATGGCCTAGGGTGTGTTGGTATTCAAGTCAGGCCGAGGCGAAAATGGCGGTTTTCGAGAACCGGCACGCAGCGTACGTTCGGGTACGTGAGTACCGGAAGCGGAGAAGACTGTCATTTGCAGACCGGCATAACCTGAATACCAACACACCCTAATTTGTCACTATTGCAGACTAGCTTAGCGTGGAGTCTTGGAAACGGCTTAAGGCTTCGGCAGCACGACCGCCCCCTCAACCGCCAACAGCTTGTCGAAGGTACAAGGAAATGGCAACAACGATTCTCTTTTGCCTTGATATCCGTCAGTCGCGGTGAAGCGCAACGCAAATCAGCCGCCCGGTTCGCTGGTCGTCTGTGTAGGTCGAGGTGCGGTACTTGCATGCGACCGCTCGGCGCGAAGTTGAGCCATAGCGCGGGCGTCATCGACCATGAAGTCGCGGACAATGGGCACGGCATCGCGAGCCGTCGACATCAGGAGTTGGAAAACCATGTTGGAGCCGTGGAGAAAGCCGAGTTCCGCCGCACAGAGGTAGAACTCCCACATGCGGCAGAACCGCTCGTCGTAGAGTGCCGCCGCCTGTGCACGGTTGGCTGCGAACCGCTCGCGCCAATGCCGAAGCGTGTAATAATAATGCAGCCGCAGAACCTCCATATCCGCGACCCAAAGGCCCGCGCGCTCGGTTGCGGCAAACACCTCCGACAAAGCCGGCACATAACCTCCCGGGAAGATGTACTTGCGAATGAATGGCCCGGTCGTGCCCGGAGGGCTCATGCGCCCGATGCAGTGAACGAACGCATAGCCATCGTCGGTGAGAAGCTCGCGGATCTTGCGAAAATACTCGTCGAAGTGCCCGATGCCGACATGTTCCATCATGCCAACTGAGACGACGCGGTCGAAACTCCCTTGGAGAGCACGATAATCTTGTTCCCTGAATTCGACGAGGTGGTCGACACCCGCCTCTTTGGCCCGATCGCGTGCGATACTGATCTGCTCGGGCGAGACGTTGATCGCGACGACACGGGCCCCGGTCGTTTGCGCGATATGGATCGCGAGCGAGCCCCAACCCGAGCCGATCTCGGCCACGCTCATCCCGGGCTGCAAGCGCAGCTTGGCTGTCGCGCGGACGAGTTTGTTGCGTTGGGCCTGCTCGAGCGTCTCGCGTTCGGGATCGAGGAACATGGCGCAGGAATAGTTGAGGCCCTCGTCCAGGAACAGGCGGTAGAGATCGATCGAAAGGTCGTAGTGCGACCGAGCCTTAGTCGCTGCCACGCCGACGGGATTGGCCTGATGCCAGCGCCTCAGGCCGCGCCAAAGCTGTCGCACCAACTTCTGCGAGGCATGTGCGCCAAGACCGGCGCGATTGATCGAGAACAGGAGCAAAAGGTCCTCCACGCTCGATCCGTCCTCGAACGTGAAGGTGCCGTTCATGTAGGCTTCGCCAGCATGAAGCTCGGGATTGAGAAACAGCTTGATATGCAGAGCGCGGTCGTGAAGGCGCGCCCGTACTGCAGGACCTGGGCCCTTGCCCCCGAACTCATGGATGCCGCCATCCGCATCGGTGAGATGCAGCGTGCCATGCTGGATGAATTTTGCGAGCAGGTTCGAGAGCAGCCGCATGACATTACCTTGGGCTATGAGTCATTGCACGGAAGGACGGCTTCGTCTTATTCAGGAAGTCCAGGTTGTTGGTCGTATCCTAGAGCATCGGACCCGAAAGTGGGAACCGGTTCGGGTCGATGCTTTAGAGGTGGCAGCCCGGTAGGCGTTTGCCGGCGACATAGTCGTCGATGAGCTGGCGGTAACGCGTCGCACCGAAGCTGGGAAAATGGCCGCCATGCACGACGGAGACGGCAAGCGCGCGCATTCGATACAGCGTCCCGACGTAATCATCGACCCGGCTGTGATAGAGGTCGTCGATCAAGGGACCGTCATAGACGATGTCCCCGGACAGGAGGATGCCGGTCTTCCGTTCGTAGAGGGCGATGCCGCCTGGCGAGTGCCCGGGCGTATGGATGACCTCGAAGGCGCGATCGCCGAGATCGACCACGTCGCCTCCCTCGATCAGTCGTCCGGCCGGCGCGGACCGGATGCGGTAGCGCTTGGCGTCCCACCCTTCCGGGATGCCGTCGAACATGTCGTCGGTCGCGTATCGGTCAGCGACCGTCGACTCATTCGTCGGGTTGGCGAGGATGGCGGCTTCGGCCCGATGCACGCATCGTTGTGGGAATTCATGATGAGACCCGATGTGATCGAAATGGGTGTGACTAGCCACGCAGACCAGCTGACGCTCGGCAACCAGCGTCACCTGGCGTCGCAGGCTGAAATGGCCGAGACCGGTATCGAGGAGAAGGTCGCGGTCGCGTCCACGTACGTGCCACATGTTGCAGCGGAAGAACGGCTTGATCCAGGGCTCATGGATCAGCGTCACCCCGTCGGCCAAACGAATCGTCTCATACCATTGGTCGGAGCCAATGATCGGCAGAACGCCCATCAAGCTTACCTTTCGAGCAGAATGACATCCTTTGGCCGGCAGAATACCTCGACCATTTCCTCCGGCACGACCTGCATTCCCGGAGCCACCCTTGCAATGAAACAGACCTGCGGATCGACCCGCGAGACCGCCAGCACGCGCTTGAAGCTGCCCTGGAACACCACGTCCTTCACTACGGCGCTACCGAGCGGCAGCCCGCCATCGATTGAACCGAGATAAAGATGCTCGGGACGGATCGCCATGGCTACCGGCGAAGCGTGCCTGCCGTCGTCGATGGGGATGCTGAATTCGCCGAGGGAGGTACGCACGCTGACAGCCCGGTCGGTAGTCCTTGTCACCTCCCCCCGGAGCATCGTGCTCTCGCCCATGAAGCTAGCGGAAAAGCGTGTCGCCGGCCGCGCGTAAACCCTCTGCGGCGGACCTTCATCTTCGATCCGCCCCTGGTTCATGACGACGCAGTGATCGGCCAAGGCCATGGCCTCTTCCTGATCATGGGTGACGTGCACGAAGGCGGTGCCCACCCGTCTCTGGATCGCCTTCAGCTCGTCTTGCATCTGGCGGCGCAGCTTAAGGTCCAGCGCGCCCAACGGCTCGTCGAGTAGGAGAACCGCAGGCTGGACAACCAACGCTCTGGCAAGCGCCACGCGTTGACGCTGCCCCCCTGAAAGCTGGTGCGGCTTCCTGTCGAATGAGCCCTCAAGGCCGACCAGCCCCAGCGCTGCGCGGGTCCGCTCGCTGCGGACTGCGGAGGCGACGCCTTGCATACGCAGTCCGAAACCGACATTGCCGCCGACGGTCATGTGCGGGAACAGCGCGTAGTCCTGAAAAACCGTGGTCGTGGGGCGTCTGGCGGGCGGCAGGGCCGTGCAATCCTTTCCGCGAATGAAGACCTTGCCCTCACCTGGAACCAGGAAGCCACCCAGAATGGAAAGCAGCGTTGTCTTGCCCGAGCCGGATGGACCAAGAAGTACTGTGTAGCTGCCGGCCTCGACCGTCAGAGCGATGCCCGTCAATGCGGCATGATTGCCGAACCGATGCGAAACGCCGCGCACCTCGACTAGCGGCGAGCTCACTTTTGCCTCCCGCGAAATAGCAAGACCTCGAACAGCACGGCCAGCAAGATCGAAACGGCGAACACCAGTGAACCAACCGCATTGGTCTTCGGGTTGAGGCCGGAACGCAGGAGGTTCCAGATCTCCACCGGCAGGGTTGTCTCGAATTGGGTTAGTAGGAAGGCGATTACGAACTCGTCCCACGAGAACGTCATCGACAGGAAGAAACCCGCGAACAGCGCCGGCGCCATGACGGGGACAGTTATAAGCGTCAATACCTTCCATTCGGGCGCGCCGAGGTCGCGCGCCGCACGCTCGATGTTTATCTGATGGCCGCCCATCTGACTGTAGGCGATGGCGAAGCAGAGCGGCATGTTTATCACCACGTGCCCGATGCCGGCTGCCAGTAGCGATTTAGGAACACCGACGGCATTGAACAGCACCAACAGACCCATGCCGATGATCAGATAGCTCACCATCAGCGGCAGTGTGATCATGCCACGCAGAAAAGCCGAGCCGGGCAATGCAAAACGCGCAAATCCCCAGGCCGCGAGAAAACCCAACGTGACTGCGGCAAGCGAAGAGAGCAGGGCAACAACGACCGAGTTGACCAGCGCGGAGGTCAGACGCGCATCGCCCAGCACGGCCTCAAACCACCGCAAGGACGGGCCGCTAAAGGGCGGAATGGGGAATGCGGTCGACTGCAAGGAGAAGAGCACCAGAACCGCTACCGGCAGGAAGATGAACACATATATGGCGAGCGCGTAGAGGACCGACGCAATCTTGACCACAGGCCGCCCATTGTCAGACCCGCTCGATCTTCAGCCAGCGCGCGCAGGCCAAATATGCGACCGTGACCACTGCCATCAGGATGATCGAGAGCGCCGAAGCGAGCGGGAAGTCGCCCCGCCTGCTGATCTGCATCATGATGAGCTGCGGCATCAGGAGCTCGTTGTTGCCGCCGAGGATCTGCGGGGTGATGTAGTCGCCGATGCAGAGCACGAAAGTCAGGAAAGCGCCGACCATGATGCCTGGCAAGGTTAGCGGCAACACCACATGGAGGAAGGTTCGAACCGGCCCTGCGCCCAGGTCGGCGGCCGCCCTGCGGTAACTCGGGCCGAGTTGCTTGAGATTGGCGAAGATTGTCAGGGTAAGCAACATGACGAAGAAATGGACGAAGCCGACGACCGTGGCAAAGCGTGTATTGGCGAGTTGCACCGGCTCGGAAACAAGCCCGGCTCCAACAAGTGCATTGTTGATCGCGCCGTTGCGAGCAAGCAAGAGGAGCCAGGAATAGGAGCGAACCACATAGGAGGTCCAAAACGGCAGAACGGCCAGCATCAGCGCCAGACGTTGCCAACGCGCCGGCACCTGCTCAGCGAGAATCCAGGCGAACGGATAGGCGAGTATCACCGACACAACGGTTACGATGGCCGTGACCTCCAGCGAGTTCACCATCGCCTGCCGGTAGGCCGGGTTAGCGAAGAACTGTCCATAGTTGCTGACTGTCCATCCGCCGGCTCCAAGCTCGGTCAGGCTCGCCAGGGCCATCGCGGTGAAGGGGAGCACGAAAAAGACCAACGTCCAGCCCAGCGCCGGCGTGACCAGCGCCCAAGGCAGGAGGCGTTGCGAGGACCCTGGTTGCACCGGCGCAGCCGCTCACTGCGCCTGCATCATCTCCGTCCAGGCATCCTGCATCTTCTTGTCGAGGTCGGCGTTGGGCGCGGGATAAGGCTGGGCGCGGGCGAGGAAGGCGGGCTGCTCGTCGAAGCGCAACGTCTTCTTCTGCTCATCAGTCAGCGCGGCCTTGGCGTTCGCCGGCATCCCCCAATAACAGGACGAGGTCGCCAGACGTGCCTGTCCTTCGGGGCTCAGAACGTACTGGATGAACTTCAATGCGAGGTCCTTGTTTTTGGAATCCTTGAACATCGCAAGAGATTGCGACCACAGGACAGCTCCTTCCTTGGGAATCGTGAAATCCATGGCAGGGTTTTCCTTGGCCAGCCCGGCCGTCACAAATTCGCCGCCGCCGACGATGACATCCACTTCGCCGGTCGCCAACGCGGTCTGGCTGGCGACAATCTCTCCGACCAACTTGGCATTCGCCTTCATCTTCAGGAGCACGTCCTTGATGGCCGGGAGGTCAGCCTCCGTCAGCTCCGACGTCTTCTTTCCGACCGCCAGCGCGGCCATGCCGATCACCGGCAGGTAGTAGTCGTATATTGCTATCCGGCCCTTATATTTGTCGCCTGTGAGCGACGCCAACGACTGCATGTCGGCTGGATCAACCTTGGTGTTGTTGAAGCTGATCGTGTTGTAGCCGAATTTTTCGGTGATTCCGTAGCGTTTGCCATCGACCACGGTCGACCCATCCATCCTCACCTCGGGGAAAAGGTCGGCAAGCGGAAGCTTGTCCTCCGGCAGCGGCTCAAAAAGTCCCTTCTCGACACCGCGCGGCACATCGATCGAATCGATCACCATGACATCCCAATCGCCGGGCTGCGACTGTTCGACAATCGCCAGGCCCGCGCCGGTGCCTTCGAATTCCTTGACTTTTACCTTGACGTGATTTGCTTCCTCGAATGGCGCCAAAAGCGCCGGGTCGGCATGGTCGCACCAGATCAGCGCATTGAGTTCCTGCGCGGCGAGCGACCCTGCGTTTGCAACCAGCAGCGCCCCAGCCGCGGCGGCGCCGGCGGCCTTTTTCCAGATGGACTGCGGAATGGTTGACATGCCTGTTCCTCCCTGCCTTTTCGCCTGTTAAAAAACTGAACCAATTCCAACGCAAAAATCTGGCCCTTCTGCGACGCTCCAGGTGAGACGGGATGAGCCCGGCATGATGCAACAGCTCGGCGTTGTCGCGGGGGACCGTCCGCAACGACGGGAGAAGGCGGTCGCAGCGCGGTGCGCCTTCCTCAAATCCCATTCAGTCGCGATGCATCATGCAGGAAGTTCGGCAGGAGGTTCGAGCTCAGCCTCCTGCTTTGGCCCGACGATGGCAAGGCCGAGAACCATGAGCGCCAATCCAACCCAATTCCACAGCGATATGGACTCGCGCAGCAACAGGACGCTCCAGACTATGCCGAAAAACGTGATGGCATACGAGCACTGGCTCGCGAATACTGAACCCGTCGACTTCGTCAGGACGATTGTCAGTACGCCGCCAACCGTGACGATTCCCGTCATCATCAAAATCACCAACATGAATTGCGGGTCACCGACAAAGTCACGGGTCGTCGCAAAATCACCTGTCAGCCATACGATCGGAAATGTGGTGAGTGCCGACATCGCCATGACAATCCCCCAGGAGGCTTCGAGATCGAGGTAAGTCGGCAGTCGCGTTGCCAGGAGGATGTAGACCAAGGCATAGATGGCCGGAACGGCCAGTGCCGCCATATACCAAACCCAGGTTCCACCGCCGGAATCCTGATGACCGCTGTAGACGATGATGCAGACCGCTGCCACTCCGAGAAACACGCCAAAAAGCCGCTTGAAATCGGCAAATTCGATACCGGTAGCCGATGCAAAGAAGAAGACAAGGAAATTGTCCATGGCCAGGATCATCGCGACGGTGCTCGCCGGCAAGTTCGCTGTCGCCCAGAACAACAGGACTTCCGCCAGTGAGCCGATCGCTCCAAGAACTATCAGATACACCAGGTCCTTTCGCGCGACGCGCTTCAACCTGCCTCTGGAGAGTGCGATCGAGATCAGCAATGCACCTCCCAGCAGGTTCATCCAGAACGAGAGCGCCCAGGGATGCGCGCCACTGAAGGAGGCAACGCGCGAAAGCGGCGTGAGGAGGCCATAGAGAGCCCCGATGGCGAGGAGCAGGAAACCGCCACGAAGCGTTGCAATCCTCGCCCGGAAAGCGCGCTCGCGCTCGTAGACCTGCTGCGCCATCGACAGGAATACCCTGGCGAGCTTGCCCAACGCATCGCTGCGGCCGGACACCTCCTGGATGTCGAGCTTGGACGGATTGAAATTGCCGGCCTCCAGCACCGCAGCCGCCAGGCTGAGACGCTCGACCTGATTCAGGTACTCGAGTTCAAGATCGCGCAGACGTTTCTTCTCGATGCCCGCGCCAAGCCGCGCCTTGAGGAGAACCGGATCAAAATCCTTTGGCAGAAAATCTTCCGCGCCCAGTTCTATGCCGCGCACCACGCTGTCCATGTCGTCATCCAACGACGAAATGACTATGACCGGGATGTCCCTCAGACGGACGCTCGATTTCATGGTCTGGAGCACTTCAAACCCTGACATTCCGGGCATCACGATATCAAGCAGCACGACGTCGATTGCGCCCCTGGAAAGCTCTTCGAGCGCAGAAGGCCCATCCGGTTTGCAGATTGGTTCATGACCAAGCTTCTTGACCGCAAGACTTATCTTCAAGAGGTTGGTCTTGTGATCATCGACAATGAGAACGCGCGCTCCTCGTCCGGCGTGTTCCCGGCGCACCGTTTCCGCTGCTTCCCGGTTCATCTTGCCCATTCTCCCCGCTTCAATGTCGCGAGGTATCCATCAAGTTCGTGCCGGGCCGGCGCGTACGCGGCGGCGATGCCATCGACATGGGCCGCGGCCTTGTCGGGCAGCTTTTCCCGGCATGCTTTTTCCAGCGTTTCGCATAGGCTGGAAAGCTGGTCCGCGCCAAAATCCCTGGCGCTCGACTTCAGGGTGTGCGCGGCGCGGCCCAGAACCACTCGGTCCCTCGAATCGGCCGCCCCCTGCATCTGAACGAGGAGTAGGGGTGCTTCCTCGAGGAAGCTCTCGATGAGTTCTGCGAGCGAGTCGGGGTTCTCCCCGATTACATCAAAGAGCCTGTGGAGTGCTTCGCGTGCGATTGTCATCAAGGGCCCTCCGCCGCGAAATCTGACGACGTTTCCATGTCGGCCGGCGTTTGGCTGCGCGTCGACGCAGCCTTCCTGAGTGAGGCAATGAGATCTTCCACCCTGAGCGGCTTGCTGACGTAGTCGTCCATTCCAGCGTCGAGATATCGTTCCCGGTCCCCGGCCATCGCATTGGCCGTCAGAGCCACGATAAAGGGCTTGTTCCCTTCATCGAAGTCCGACGCGCGGATCAACCTGGTGGCCTCGATGCCATCCATGTCCGGCATCTCGATGTCCATCAGGATGACGTCATGTCGCCCGCCCTTGTATGAGGCTATCGCCGCGCGTCCGTCCACGGCCACGTCGACCATATAGCCCAGGCGTTCGAGCACCTTGGCGCCAAGCTTCCGGTTCGTTGCGTTGTCGTCGACGAGCAGGATGCGAAGCGGAAGCCTTGCGCCCATCGTACCGTCGACGTCTCGCATTCTCCGGTGCTCCGGTCTGGGGGCACGGAGAGGGGCGCCGGCGAAAATATTCATAAAGGCAGCCAACAGCGGTGACGGCTTGATCGGCTTCGGAAGCACGGCCGCGAACCCGATGCTCTCGATATCCGTCCTGGCCCGGACGCTCAGTGGAACCAGCGAACTGAGCAGAATCAGCGGAAGTTTCTTTTGAGCGCCAAGGGTGCGGATTTTCTGCGCGAGTTCGAGGCCATCCATCTCGGGCATGTGCATGTCCAGAACCGCGACATCGTAAGCCTCGCCGGATGTCATGAGGCGGAGTGCTTCTGTAGGCGATTCCGTCGCGTCGGCGGTCATCGCCCAGGATTGTGCCTGCAGAATCAAGATGCGCCGGTTGGTGGCGTTGTCGTCAACGATCAGCAGATGCTTGCCGGCAAGCTCGGCTTTCGTCAGCGAAAGCTGGGCATATCTTGGCGCCGGGGCGGCGGGAGCGCGAATGGTGAAGGAGAATGTCGCCCCTTTGCCTTCGATGCTCTCGACCCAGATGTCGCCACCCATGAGCTCGACCAGACTCTTGCTGATGGCCAGTCCAAGGCCCGTTCCACCGTGGCGCCGCGTGGTTGAAGCATCGACCTGACTGAACGATTTGAACAGCCGGTCCATGCGGTCCCGAGGGATTCCGATCCCGGTGTCCCGCACCGAAAACAGCAACGTGCATTCACCGCCCGGATCCGACATTCCGCTGCTCGACACCTGCGAGACAGACACGGCAATCTCACCTTTGTCGGTGAACTTGACGGCATTGTTCAGAAGATTGAGCAGGACTTGCCGCAGGCGCGTGCTGTCGGAGACAATTCCTTCCGGCGTTCCGGGCTCCACGATATAGCCGAGATCAAGACCCTTCTCGGCGGTCTTTGGAGCCATCAAGTCAATTGCGCTTTCCAGGCATTCGCGCAATTCGAACGGCCTTGGGTCCAGTTCGAGCCTGCCCGCCTCGACCTTTGAGAAATCCAGAATGTCGTTGATGATGGTGAGCAGCGCTTCTGCGCTGTTGTTGATGGTTTCAGCGATTTCGCGCTGCTCATCTTCGAGTCGGGTATCGAGAAGCAGATTGCTCATGCCGATCACGCCGTTCATAGGCGTGCGGATTTCATGGCTCATGGTCGCGAGGAAGGTGCTCTTGGCCTCGTTGGCCGCCTCCGCCGCTTCCTCGGCCTGCTTGAGTTCAGTGATGTCGGAATAAATCGCTACGGTGCCGCCGTCCTCGGTGCGGCGCTCGCTGATCCTGATCCATTGCCCGCCGGTACGCATTTGCACATGTGGTTCGCCCGGGCTGCGGTGCTTTGCGAGCCGGTTCGCAAGCCAACTTCCGGCTTCGGCGCCGCCCAGCGCAATGCGTCCTTCATCGAGCGCCCGGCGCACGATTTGCTCGAAGGTCATGCCGGGGCGCAGCCTTTCTTCGACGCCCGCATACATCATGCCGCCGTAGCGTGAATTGTAGATCACAAGGCGGTCGTCTGCGTCGTAGAGCGCGAAGCCGTCGGAGATGCTCTCAATCGCGTTGGTGAGCCGCTGCCGGCTCCGCCTGACCTCCTCGTCGCGGCGGTTGATTTCCCGGGCGAAGTGGACGAAGGCTTGCGCCATTTCCGAGATTTCGTCCCGCCCCTTGGCGAGGAGCGCGGCGCCTTCGGCCGCTTCTTCGTTGCGCATGGCGTGGCGCAGTTTTCCGAGGCGCCGGATTACCCGGACCTGCACGTAGGCTGCCGTCACCAGAGCGCCAAAAACGGCGAACAGGATGATGGCCTTAAGCAGTCGGCCGCGTGTCGAAATCGCCGCACCCTGTATTTTGTTCTGGCCGGCGATTTCGGCGTCAACCTTATTCATCAGCGCGCCCGCCCCGGCGGTCATTTCCTGCGCCGTCTTCTGGTTTTGCGCCAAAAGGCTCCTGATCCTGGTGTTTTCCTCGACGAATGCCCGCTGGTAGTAGAATGCGCCCTGATTTCCGAGAATGGCCGAACTGAGCCGATCGTGGAGTTTCTCTAGCCCGCTGACTGCGTCGGCCGTGACAGTAGGCGCGCCCGCGGCTTGATCCAAAATCTTCCTGGCGCGAAGCTCGAGCGCCTGGAACTCGCCGCTTTCCCGAGTGGTCAGCAAGTCAAGAATGACGGGATCGACGGCATGGACCTCCGCGAGCCACGCCGCAACAGCGGCGGCCCCATTCCCAGAGGCGAGGCTATCAGCATCGGAATAGACGGCGGATATCCTGCCGAGGGCGGCCCTCAAGCCGTCCTCGGCCGCCGCTTTGGAGAATACTTCCGTCGACAAAGTGTCGATGTTCTGGAAAAGGGCGGCGGAAGTCTCCTTGATCGTGGCGATGCTGTCGGTTTCGCCGACATATCCGGTGAGTTCCTGTATCAAGGACTGCAGCTTGTCCTGTTTCGCGTAGACCTCGACGGAAAATTCCATCAGCGCGGTCTGATCGAGGCCCTTGGCCAGGAGCTTCGGTGCGTATCCGGCGAGGGCCTCGCTCTCCTGCTGCAATTTCGCGGCCGCGATCAGGGTGCTCGTCTGGGTCGACGCCAGCCGCTCGAAATTCCGGTGGAAGTCGTTGAACGAAAAAATTGCGATGGTGCCGCTGCCAACGACCAACAGGCTGAGCGTGACGACTGCCAGCATCAGCGCCGGACCGACGCCCACCCTGGGCCGTCGCAAACTCATACGAGTCCCCAACCCTCGTTTCCTGTGAACTGCACTGGCATGCTGCCTGGAAACCCGCGGAATTCACGCAGACGGAATGATGGGCCGCCGGAGAACCGCCTGTTGCTCCTCATATTGAACCGCACAAGCCTCTCCTGCGGACGCGCCGGCGTTTCGAGCATCGACGACTTGCGCTACCGTGACGATCCCGGCGTCAGGGCTGGGTGAGATCGAACTCGAACCACTTCATTGAAAGTTTCTGCAAGGTTCCATCGCTCTTCATTTGCTCGATGGTTTGCTTCACAAGTTCCGAAAACTCCGGGTCTCCGGGCTCGATGGCCACGCACAGGGGGGTACGAAACAGCGGGTGGCCCACAATCCTGAACGGCTTGCCCTCTTTGATGAGGGTCATCAGCGCGAGCAGACTATCGACGACGCCGGTGAGTTCCACGCCATCGCCCTTGGCCAAGGCAACATAGGCCTCCTCCTCATTGTCATAAGGAACCACCACCGGATTATCGATACGATAGGTCAGCGGTTGCATGCCGACGATGTCAAAGGGTTCCCGCCTCAGATATTGTTCATAGGTCGACGCCTTGAGAGCGCCGATGCGCTTGCCGCGGGCATCGGAAGGCGCATTTATCGTGGTATTCGCGGCGTGGACCGCGAGGGACTCCATTCCGAAGTAGTAGCAGGCCGGGAATACCAGGTTCTCGGCGCGTTTGGCAGTCGGCGTCATGCTGCCGACCGAGATGTCCCATTTCCCGTTCCAGTGGCCGGCGGTCGTCTCTTCCCAGCTCGGCGTCGCATATCCGAGGCTGACGCCCATACGTCGCGACAGTTCTTTCGCCACCGCAATGTCGAAGCCGTCAAATTCCCCCTTTTCGTTGCGCGACGAAAACGGGGGCCATTCCGGATCGGTCGCAGTAACCATGGCGCCCTTTTTCTTGATCCTGTCGAGAACTTCGCCTGCTTCGGAGGACAAGGAAAGCCACTGGCCGACGACTACGACGAGCGCAATGCCCGCAATCGCACTAACCGGGTTCTTCATGCGCCCTCCTTGCCGGGAAGCCCGGCATTTTTTCGCGGCCTACGGTGGTGGACGCCTCCCACGAAAAAACGTTAAAACGACGCTTGCCTGCAAAATCCCAATTACCTCCCCCCAGCGCATAGAATTGCTTAGGCAGGCGGTGTTGGCAAGAAATATCGGCGCACATGAATTCTTGGGAGGCTGAAATCCTCCGGGGGCGAATGGGATGACGTATAAACATATGTCCGTTGTGGACCGCGGCGTTGCTTCGTTAGGGGCGTAGAGATTCAGGTCAGGCCGAGCCGAAAATGGCGGTTTTCGAGAACCGGCACTAGAGCGTACGTTCGGGTACGTGAGTACCGGAAGCGGAGAAGACTGCCAGTTGCAGGCCGGCATCACCTGAATACCGACACCCTATGATCGATGGCAGTCGATGACGGCTACACGAAACCCGAGGG
The DNA here is from genome assembly GCA_963813315.1 of uncultured Alphaproteobacteria bacterium. Lineage (GTDB taxonomy): Bacteria > Pseudomonadota > Alphaproteobacteria > Rhizobiales > Rhizobiaceae > CAWEYO01. The sequence goes on from CAWEYO010000005.1 coordinate 112,185, forward strand.
AGACCGACAATGGAGATCAAACGAATCGGATCGCAACCGTCCGGCAGAGGGCCGGCCGAGTATTTCACTGGCACGGTGCGCATCGACGCGCCGTTCCGGGCAAGCGAGCCGGCGCGCGTTGGCGGAGCGATCGTCACGTTCGAGCCGGGCGCTCGCACCGCATGGCATACTCATCCATTGGGTCAGACGCTGATCGTCACATCAGGCTGCGGCTGGGCGCAACGAGAGGGCGGCCCTGTGGAGGAAATCCGCCCCGGCGACGTGGTCTGGTTCGAGCCCGGCGAGAAGCATTGGCATGGCGCCACCGCGACCACGGCCATGACCCATATCGCCATCGCGGAGGCGCTGGAAGGCAGGGTCGTAGACTGGCTGGAGCACGTCAGCGACGAGCAATATCGGGCCTAGAGCAAGATGAGGTAAGGTATGGTCTAAGGAGAACAACCATGAGAAAGCGCAACCTTGGCAGCGGCGGGTTGGAAGTTTCTGCCCTCGGACTTGGCTGCATGGGACTTAGCTCTGGCTACGGCCCGGCGGTCGACAAACAGAAGGGAATTTCGCTGATCCGCTCGGCGGTCGAGCGCGGTGTCACCTTCTTCGATACCGCGGAAGTCTACGGCCCTTTCACGAACGAGGAGCTCGTGGGCGAAGCTCTTGAACCTGTTCGCGACAAGGTCGTGATCGCGACCAAGTTCGGCTTTGATTTCGATCCGAATACGGGCCAGCAGCGCGGGTTGGATAGTCGGCCGGAGCATATCAAGCAGGTGGCCGAGGCTTCGCTCAAGCGGCTGAGGACGGACGTGATCGACTTGTTCTACCAGCATCGCGTCGACCTCGACGTGCCCATCGAAGACGTTGCCGGAGCAGTCAAGGACCTGATCCAGGAAGGCAAGGTCAAGCACTTCGGCTTGTCCGAAGCGGGCGCTCAGACGATCCGGCGGGCTCACGCAGTACAGCCGGTCACAGCTCTTCAGAGCGAATATTCGTTGTGGTGGCGATCTCCCGAAGAGGAAATCCTGCCTACGCTGGAGGAACTTGGGATCGGCTTCGTCCCCTTCAGCCCTCTGGGCAGGGGTTTCCTCACGGGCGCCATCAGCGAGAACACGACATTCGACAGCACCGATATCCGCAACACCGTTCCCCGCTTTGCGCCGGAAGCGCGAAAGGCGAACCAGGCGCTGATCAATCTGCTCGGCGAAATCGCGGCGAGCAAACAGGTGACGACTGCGCAGATCGCGCTTGCGTGGCTCTTGGCTCAGAAGCCCTGGATCGTTCCGATCCCCGGCACCACAAAGCTGCATCGACTTGAAGAAAACATCGGAGCGGCTGCCGTCGAGCTGACGGCCGGCGATCTCCGGGATATCGACGGCGCTGTCTCAAGGATTGCCGTGCAAGGGGCACGGTATCCGGAACATATGCAGAAACTGGTCGATCGCTGACGTCGGCGACCGCGCTGGAGCGCAGGGGATCCTAAAGCGCGTCGCGGCAAACATGCTTTGGAGGACTGCATCATGGCAGACAGGAAACCCATCGACACAGCGCCGAAGGATGGCAGGAGAGTCCAGGTCTTCTGGACCGACGCCGACGGCCAGGAGAACGAATCCGTGGCCAGATATCATTCGCTGGAGCGGCTGAAAACTGCCGGCGGCGAATGGGATGAAGCCGATACCGGCTGGTGGACCTTTACCGACAGCGACACGCAAAAACGTATTCAACCGCATTCCTGGTCGTCGGGCGAGGACGAAGAGTAGTCGCAAGATGCGGATTGCCTGATCGGGCAGGTCAGAATTTGTCGAAATTTACCCCCAATTGATATTTAAGTGACTGACTGGAAAATTCGTCGGGGCGGCTGCGAAAGCCTTGGCGAATTTTCCGTCGGGCTGTAGGAAGGGCCGAAGGAAAAGCTCTGACGACCCGCAGAATGAAAAGGCTTTTCATGGAATCGCCATGTTGCCCTAAATCCTTGTTTTCACGGACCATCCTGCCCGAGAAGCCTGTGAGCATTTCGAGATCGTGCTCGCGCTGCTTCAACGGAGTGGTCCGGCCGCTCGGATTCTTCATGGCGGCCGCAATATGCTGCGGATTGACTTCAGGCTGCACCCGTACATCCGATGGCTCCGTCGTGCTTGCAAGGCCATTGTCCTTCCCTCGCGTCTTCAGGGCGCAGACCCCACAACCCTCGCAAGCCGCCCCCGCTTCCGTGCCGGTTACGCCTGCGGTGCAGCCGACCCGCGACCCGGCTGCTCCCGTCAAAGCCAGCTCCCCGCCACAGGTCGAGCTCTGGAAACCGGCCGTGAAGGCGCCGTTCGTGCGCACGGACCCGACGCGTCCCCTGTCGTGCAGCAACGAAAAGTCGGTCTCCGGGCGTGTCCGGGTAGTCTGCCGCTAGTGTGGTGGATTTGAAGTTCCTGTCATTTCCATGGCATCCGCGTTCAGGAACTTCAAATCCGTAAACCACACGAGATTCAATAAGTGGCTAGTGTGGCTTTGAATCCGAAATTCGATCCGAGCCTCGCTCCAAGGCAATACGAATTTCGGATTCGCCACACTAGAATTGGCAGGCAGGCTGGTCCAGCCGGAAGACGGGAGAACGATACGATGATGCCGTCTGCGATATTTCCCGACCTCGATGGCGTGTCCGTGCTGATAACCGGGGGTGGTTCCGGCATCGGCGCCGCCTTGACCGAAGGTTTCGCCCGACAGGGCAGCAAGGTTGCGTTCATCGACATTGCAGTCGAGCCGAGTCATGCGCTCTGTTACCGCCTCGAGGCGTCCTTGGGCAGACGGCCATTGTTCCTGAACGCCGATTTGCGCGATGTGGAAGCCTTGCGCGCGGCTTCGGCGACGGCTGCCGAAGCTCATGGCCCGGTGACGGTGCTCGTCAACAACGCCGCGCTGGACAGCCGTCATGCAGTCGACGAAGTCACGGTCGAATTCTGGGACAACAATCAGGCCATCAATCTCAGGCCGCATTTTTTCACCGCGCAGGCTGTCGCGCCGGGCATGAAAGCCGCCGGCGGCGGAGCGATCATCAATTTCACCTCGACGTCATTCCTGATCAACCATCCGGACATGCCGTCCTACACGGCGGCCAAGGCTGGCATCATCGGGCTGACCAAGGGGCTGGCGGGCCGTCTCGGCAAGGACCGCATACGGGTCAACGCGGTGGCGCCCGGCTGGGTCATAACGGAGCGGCAGCGCCAACTCTGGGCCACGGAGGATGCACTTGCCGCCTTCGTCGACAGGCAATGCCTCAAGGAAGCGATGCAGCCCGACGATTTGGTCGGCGTCTGCCTGTTCCTCGCGTCGGATGCTTCGCGCATGCTGACCGCGCAGACGTTAATCATTGACGGGGGATATTTGTGAGCGAGGTTCCCACTCCCGCGTTTGCCGCCGTCGACTGGGGAACGTCGCATCTCAGGATATGGCTTCTCGATGCGGCGGGCATTGTGCTCGCCGAGCGGCGCAGCGGCGAGGGCATGCTGGCCACGGGCCCGAAAGAATTCGCGGCGATTCTCGAGCGTCATCTCGGCGAGATGGACGCGCCGGACACATTGCCGGCGATGATTTGCGGGATGGCAGGTTCACGTCAAGGCTGGATCGAGGTGCCCTACGTCGCCGTGCCGGCGACGCTTTCGGATGTGCTGGAGCATGCCGTCAGTGCTCCCGGCAACGTCAGGGAGATACGGATCATGCCGGGGGTTGCGCAACGCCGGCCGGATGCGCCGGACGTCATGCGCGGCGAGGAGACACAGCTTGCCGGCATTGCCGGATTTGTGGCCGAAGGACGCCACGTCGTCTGCATGCCGGGCACCCATTCCAAATGGGTGGTGGTCGAAGACAGCGTCATCACCGGATTCGGAACCTGGCTGACCGGTGAGCTTTTCTCGCTGCTGACGAAGCACTCCATCCTCCGGCACGCCGTTGGCGGCGAAGCGTCGGACGTAGCGCCGGGCGACCCTATATTCCGCTCATCATTGGAACAGGCGCTATCAGCGCCGGGCGACATGATGTCCCGGCTTTTCAGGGTTCGCGCTGCCGGGCTTCTGTTTGACCTTCAGCCCAATGATGCCGGGGCCGCGTTGTCTGGGCTGCTGATCGGGACCGAGATTGCTTCCGCGGCTGCGCAATTCGCGGTTTTCGGACAAGATCATGCGAAAATCAAAGAGCTGGAGCGCGGTGACGACTCCGGAGGAAGTCATCCCGCTCCAGCCGAGATCATCCTTGTCGCATCCGGAGCGCTGGGCGACCTCTACGCCGAAGCGCTGGCTGCGGCCGGCTACTCGGTCAAGGTGGTGGATGCAGAGGTGGCTGTACGCACCGGGCTTCTTGATGCCGCGCGCAGACATCTGCCCTTGGAGAAGGCCCGGCCGTAAACGCCTGTCCGAGTGGAAGCAGGCGGTTCTTCATGGGCTCGTCTTCTTGACGCGATCGTCGTTCACCGTATCTTGCCGCGCCACCGCTGATTTCCTCAAGGATTTCCCGAATGCCGCAATCGGACCGCCAACTCGTGCTCATCTACGAACCGGAGGCCGCTTGCCAAGAACGCTTGCTGGCGGAAGGTCATACGCACCTGCATGCACTGGAAATTTCGTCCTATCTGGCGCAATCGACCGACCTGGCATCAGAATTTGACGCGATTGCCGACGCGTGCGATCGGCGCCGTCTGTCCTTCCAACCGCTGGTCCTCGACGAAGCCTCGGCTTTCCTGCCACAAGCCAATCCGGCCCGTTCACTCGTCTGGACACTCACCGACGGCATTGCCTATTTCCGTGGAGGCACAGCAGCCGCGTTGGCGCGGCTGCATGGCCTTCGCACAGTCGGCTCGGACGATTCGCTCTTCGCGCTCTGCCAGGACAAGTTTCGTTCGGGCGCCGTCCTGCGGGCGCTTGGGCTGCCGGCCCCGGAAGCCGGCCTTGCCCGCAACGGCCAGTGGATCGCGCCCGTGCCGTCTTCATCGAGCGGCTACTTCGTCAAGCCGAACCGGCTCGGCGCCAAGGTCGGCATCTGGGAGGATTCGCGTTGCTGCTCGCCGGAGGAAGGGCTGGAGCTTAGCCGGCGTATCTTTTCCGCTTATCGAGACGATGCTATCGTGCAGCCCTATGTAGCCGGGCAGAATGTGCGGGCAAGCTTTCTCGCGGTTGATCCTGAAGCAGGAGCCGACGCGCTCGGCGTCTTCTTCGTCGAGTCGGGCGCGGATTTTCAGACAATGGGTGACAGCATGGCGCTTTATGGTGTCACCGGCGCTGACGCCAAGGCCGGCGGCCTCTATTTCGAGCCGGAACTGCGGCCGGTGCGCACGACCCAGCCGTCCGCGGATCGAAGAATACGCCGCATCGCCGAAATCCTAATGACAGGGCTCGGGCTGCGCGATGTGTTCTCCTTCGATCTGAGGGTCGAGGCGGACGGAACCGTGCATCTGATCGAATTCGAAGTCTGTCCGGGCCTGCCCTGTTTCGACTTCCGCGCCTATTGCCGGTCGCAATGGGGCCTGGACCTCCCCGGCGCGATGGCCGACGCAGCGGCAAACCGCTTTCCCGCGAGTTCCTGACGCCGAAACGCCTGTTTTTCGGGATCATGCGCTGTGGTCGTGACCGGGTCCGATGAATTGCTTTAGAGCGGCGGACGCTTTTTCGGAATCAGCACTGCCGCTCTATCTCTTTGTTTGAGCATCGGATTTTGCCCGAAACCGATTCCCACTTTCGGGTCCGATGCTCTATATCCGGGCCATGCAGACGGCTGTGTGGCCCGCGCCGACAAAACCGAGCTGGCTTGCCGCCGCCTTTGAAACATCGATGACACGGTTCTTGACGAAGGGTCCGCGGTCATTGATTCGCACGACAACGGCCTTGCCGTTGCGCTTGTTGGTCACCTTTACCTTGGTTCCGAAGGGAAGGCTGCGATGGGCGGCCGTCAGCGCGGACGGGTTCATACGTTCGCCGGAGGCGGTCCTGGAAGTGAGCGCGTACCATGAGGCGCGGCCACATTGAGCCGAAGCAGGTCCGGCCGAAGCGGCAAGCAACATGCCTGACGCCAGCGTACCCGCGGCGATCGCAGTGAATCTCGAATGCATGACTGGATGTCCCCGAAAATATCAATCCAGAGTGCGTAGGGACTAAATGAGGCACCAAATGTGGCCCTGACTAGGCGGTCCCGAGGCAAGGAAACACGTTTGGAGTCAGCCGGAAATACTGCGTTAATCGCCGCCTGCGGCCGTTGTGGACTGCATTGCACTTACGGTCGGACGTCGGGCATGCAGAGCGCGACTGATCTTACGACCTTATGCGTTCCAGCTCGGGCGGCTTCTCACACGCTCTTTCCATCGCTGGACATTTGAAAGGGAAGCCGGGATCTCCATCCCGAAGAATTCGCCCAACCACGAAGCGACCGCGCCCGTGATGTCGGCAACCGAGAATGCCTCGCCGGCGATGAATGTGCGGCCGTCATTCATCTCCCGGTCCAGCCATGCCCACTTCTCGGGCACGGCCTTGCGCTGGGTCTCGCCGAAAGCCGGGAACTGGACCAGCCGGTCCTTGAAAAGCGGCTCGCCGTGCAGCGCGACATTTCCGATCGTTCCAAAAACCTGGAGCTCAATTCGCCGGTTCCACATCTCGATTGTGCCACGGCTGATGGCATCCGTGCCGAATAGCGGTGGCGCCGGATGCAGCTCCTCGAGGTACCGGCAGATAGCGACGCTCTCGGTAATCACCGTGCCGTCGTCGAGGACAAGCACGGGAATCTGGCCAAGTGAATTGAGCGCAAGGAATTCAGGCTTCCGGTGTTCCCATTGGGTCAGGTCGACATTCACGAGCGGTAATTCGATGCCCTTTTCGGCCATGAAAATGCGCACGCGATACGAGTTGGGGCCGATGCCCTGATAGAGTTTCATCACCTGTTCCTCCACTGAAGGCCGGGGCTGCGGTTGTTTCCGAGAGTTCCCTTCTTTCATGGCGTGCCAACCGGCTTTTCGGCATGTTCGAGGAGATAGTCGCCGAGCCGGTCGAGGCGGCGCTCCGAGCTTTGCCGTCGCTCGGACATCCACTGTTCAGCCATGCCGAGGGGATCGGCGAGCGCCTGGAACATCAGGTTCAATTGGACCGGATCGTGGAGCATCACCTGAACCCCGACGCACCCTAATAGTCGTCCTTTACCGGAAAGAGATGGAAATAGGGCTCCGCCTCGGCCACGACGCGGGCGAAGGACGGGCGTTCCATCAGACGCGCAAAATAGGCGGCCACGTTCGCGTGGCCGCCGAAAGGCTGCACCTTGTTCGCGTAGAAGAGTGCCGGCGAGGCGGCGCAATCCGCCATTGTGAACGCGTCGCCGATCGCCCATCGTCTCGTCGCCATTTCGTCATCGATCACGCCGTAGGAGGATATGATTTCCGCGCGCGCCAGCTCGACGCCGTGGGGATCGTTCCTGCCCGGTGGACGCAGCCGGTCCGTGACGATTTTCTGCATCGGTTCATGGACATAGCGATCGTAGAAGCGGTCGCGCAGGCGCGTATGGAGCGCGAGGTCCGGGTCGGCCGGCACCAGGTGAACCCGGCCCGGATAGTGATGAGCCAGATATTCGATGATGATCGTCGAATTCTGGAACCGTCTGGTCCCGGTCGTCATCGCGCAGCACCGGGAATTTGCCGACCGGCCAGATCTTGAGGAACGCAGCACGCGAGGCCTCGTCCCCCAGATCGACGATCACCGGCTCGAAGGGGATGTCGTTCTCGTACAAGGCGATGAGCGCCTTCCAGCAGAACGACGCAAGCGGATGAAAATAAAGCTTCAGTGGCATGGGCCGATCTCTCTTCTGGTGTTCCCGCCGCCGCTGCCTGAATTGCCTGCGTCCATGGCATCCGCGTTCAGATACGTGTGACATTTCCTGCCCGAAATGGATACCAGAGTCCCAGCGTTGCGCGTGCTGTCGAGCCTGAGATTGCACACGCTTTTGAGATTAAACCACCCCAGGTTAGCACTAAGCGAAACGGAGGCGAATTGCGCGGCAGCGGCAGCCCTCGCCCGCCGGAGAAATTTTTTCTCTCTCATCCCGGGTTCTCAGAAAAGCGATTGCGCGCCTTGTTCGGCCACGCGACTGCATTCCTTCTGCTTCGACCGGGCCGAAGCTAGAAATGCGGTCGGTTCCCGGAGACTGTCCTTGCATGCCGCAACAGCCTGCCAAGCTCAACGCATTTCCCGTTTTCATGCGGGTAGAGCGGTCGTCCGTCATCATCGTCGGCAATGGCGACGAGGCGCTTGCCAAGGCGCGGCTGCTTGGCCAGTCGAGCGCCGAACTGGGCATCGTAGCGGATGCGCCGGAAGCCGCCCTCGGCGCATGGATCTCCACGAACAATGCCGAGCATGTCGCCGAGCCCTACCGGAGCGAGCTCCTGACGGGCGCCGTGCTGGTATTTGCGGCGAGCGGCGATGCAAGGCTCGACCGCCGGGTTTCCGACGATGCGCGCAGCCTGGGCATTCCGGTCAACGCCGTCGACCGGCCGGAGCTCTGCGATTTCTTCACGCCGGCGATCGTCAACCGCGCGCCGGTCTGCGTCGCGATCGGCACGGAAGGCGCGGGGCCGGTGCTCGGCGCAGATGATCCGCGCCAGGATCGACCAGCTGCTGTCGCCGTCGCTCGGCGCGCTTGCCTCGCTTGCCAGTTTCCTTTCGCGATGCCGCCGAGCGGCTGCTGCCGAAGGGAAACGTGCGCCGGCAGTTCTGGAACGATTTCTTCGACGGCGCGCCGGCCCGCGCCATGGAAATCGGCCATGTTCCGAGAAGCGCACGAGGCGGCTGCCGAACTCCTGCTGCGGGGAAAGGCGGCCGAGCGGCCACGTCGCGCTGGTCGGCGCCGGACCGGGCGCGGAAGACCTGCTGACGCTGCGCGCCCAGCGCCTGCTGATGGAGGCCGATGTCATCGTCCATGACGCGCTGGTGCCGGAGGCGGTCGTCGCCATGGGCCGCCGCGACGCCGAGCGCCTGCCTGTCGGCAAGCGCAAGGGCTGCCATTCCAAGAGCCAGGCCGAGATCAACGCGCTGCTGGTGGCGCTCGGCCGCGAAGGCAAGCGCGTCGTGCGGCTGAAGTCGGGCGATCCGCTGGTGTTCGGCCGCGCCGGCGAGGAAATGCAGGCGTTGCGCGATGCCGGCATCTCCTACGAGGTCGTGCCGGGCGTCACCGCGGCCTTTGCCGCCGCCGCCGATTTCGAACTGCCGCTGACGCTGCGCGGCGTCGCCTCCTCGATGGTGTTCACCACCGGCCACGATCTGAAGGGCGGCACGCTGCCCGACTGGGCGAGGCTGGCGATTTCGGGCGCGACCGTCGCCGTCTATATGGGCCGCTCGGTCGCCGCCGACGTCGCCGCCCGCCTGATCGAGGCCGGCCTGTCGCCCGATACGGCGGTCGCCGTGGTCGAAAATGCCAGCCTCGGCGGACGCCGGCTGTTCCACGGCACGCTCGCCGACCTGCCGTCGCTCGAGGCGCGCGACGACCTGACCGGCCCGGTCATGACCATCATCGGCGATGCGGTCGCCGGCGCCAATTTTTCGAACGTCCGAGCCGCTGGCGGCGCAGTCGCACCCGGCCGCCGCGCGCGCTGGAGCGCGAGGGAGCACTTGCATGAAGGTCCTCACCGCCAATCGCCTGACCGACGGCGAGGCCGTCTGGTTCGCGCGCGGATCGTCGCTGGTCCGAGACGATCGCCGGCGCCGAGATGGCGCGCGACAAGGCTGCGGAGGAACGGCTCGAGGCGATCGGCAAGGCCGCCTATCGTCGAACAACGAGGTGGTCGACGTCAACCTGATCGACGTGGAACTGGTCGACGGCGAGATCGTGCCGACGCGGCTTGCGCGAGCGCATCCGCGCCGCCGGCCCCACCAACCGCAACGATCTCGGCAAGCAGGCGCCGTCCCGCGATCTGCCGGCCGCCGGCATGACGAACGCGGCCGCAGGCGGCCGGAAAGACGACAATGTACCGCTACGATGAGTTCGACCAGGATTTCGTGAATGCCCGCGTCGCGCGAGTTCAGCGACCAGGTGGACCGGCGGCTTGCCGGCGAGATCACCGAGGACCAGTTCCGGCCGCTGCGGCTGATGAACGGCGTCTATCTGCAGCTGCACGCCTATATGCTGCGCGTCGCCATCCCCTACGGCACGCTGAACTCGCGGCAGCTGCGGATGCTCGGCCACATCGCCCGCAAATACGACAAGGGCTACGGCCATTTCACGACGCGCCAGAACATCCAGTACAACTGGCCGGCGCTGTCCGACATGCCGGCGATCCTCGCCGACCTGGCCAGCGTCGAGATGCATGCCATCCAGACCTCGCGGCAACTGCATCCGCAACGTCACCGCCGACCATTTCGCCGGTGCGGCCGCCGACGAGGTCGCCGATCCGCGGCCCTATGCCGAAATCCTGCGGCAGTGGTCGTCGGTCCATCCGGAATTTTCCTACCTGCCGCGCAAGTTCAAGATCGCGGTGACCGGCGCCGAGCGCGACCGCGCGGCGATCCAGGTGCACGACATCGGCCTGCATCTGAAGAAGCAACGAGCAAGGGCGAACTGGGCTTTGCCGTCTATGTCGGCGGCGGGCAGGGCCGCACGCCGATGATCGCCAAGAAGATCCGCGACTTCCTGCCGGAGGAGCACCTGCTCTCCTACACGCACCGCGATCATGCGCGTGTACAACCTCTACGGCCGCCGCGACAACAAGTACAAGGCGCGCATCAAGATCCTGGTGCACGAGACCGGCGCCGAGGAGTTCGCCCGCCAGGTCGAGGCCGAATGGGCGGCGCTGAAGGACAGCGAGCTGAAGCTGCCCGAGGCCGACATCCGCGCCATCGACGCCTATTTCGCGCCGCCGGCGCTGGCGGCGCGGCCCGAAGGCGACGAGGCGGTGCAAGCTGGCGCGGCTCGACTCCAGGAGCTTCGCCGAATGGCTCGACCAGAACGTCACCACGCACCGCCATCCCGACTATGCCGCGGTGACGATCTCGCTGAAGGGCATCGGCGAGGCGCCGGGCGACGCCAGCGACAGCCAGATGGAAGCGGTCGCCGACATCGCCGAGAAATATGCCTTCGACGAGATCCGCGTCAGCCACGAGCAGAACCTGATCCTGCCGCATGTGGCGCGCGCCGACCTGAAGGCCGTCTACGACGCGCTGGTCGAGATCGAGCTGGCGACGGCCAATTCCGAACCTGATCACCGACATCATCGCCTGCCCCGGCCTCGACTATTGCGCGCTGGCCAATGCGCGCTCGATCATCGTCGCGCAGAACATCTCGAAGCGCTTCGCCTCGCTGGAGCGGCAGCGCGACATCGGCGAGCTGAAGCTGAAGATTTCCGGCTGCATCAACGCCTGCGGCCATCACCATGTCGGCCATATCGGCATTCTCGGCGTCGAAAAGAAGGGCGCGGAGCTCTACCAGGTCACGCTCGGCGGCTCGGGCGACGAGAACACCTCGATCGGCGAGATCATCGGCCGCGGCTTCGGCCCGGACGAGATCACCGACGCGATCGAGACGATCGTCGAGACCTATCTTGCGCCTGCGCACCGACCGCTCGGAAAAATTCCTCGACGCCTATCGCCGGCGTCGGCGCCGCGCCGTTCAAGGAGGCGCTCTATGGTGGCGAAGCCAAGGCTGCCTGATGCCGAGCCGAGGCAACGGCCGAGCAGGCCGCGACTGCCTCGAAGCGCGCTACGGCGCACTTCGCGCCGGCGAGATCATCGAACGGGCCGCCGAGCAGGTAATTTGCCGGCGGAATCGCGGCGGTGTCGTCCTTCGGCGCCGATTCGGCGGTGCTGCTGCACATGATCGCCGGGATCGACCGCACGCCTGCCGGTGCATCTTCCTCGACACCGGCAAGCATTTCGAGGAGACGCTGGACTATCGCGATGCGCTGGTCCGCCGATTTCGGCCTGACCGACGTCCGCGTGATCACGCCCGACTGGAGGCCGCGCTTAGCCGGGATCGATCCCGACGGCAGGCTTCACCAGACGCGACACCGACGCCTGCTGCGACATCCGCAAGGTCGAGCCGATGGCGCGCGGCGTCGAGCCGTTCCGCGCCTGGTTCACCGGGCGCAAGCGCTTCCAGGCGGCGACGCGCAGCGGCGCTGCCGGTGTTCGAGGCGGTCGGCCCGCGCGTCCGCATCAACCCGCTGGCGCGCTGGACCACGGCCGATCTTGCCGACTACATGCGCGCGCATGCCTGCGCGAGAATCCGCTGGTCGCCTATGGCTATCTGTCGATCGGCTGCTTCCCCTGCACGCAGCCGGTGCAAGCCGGGCGAGGATGCGCGCAGCGGCCGCTGGGCCGGGCAGGCCAAGACCGAATGCGGCATTCACCTGACCGGACTGGAAAAATCGCTGCCCGGCGCTTCATGTTAGGTCTTATCCGTTGCATCGCCATCTCGCGCCAAGTTTTTTGTATTATGGATATTGTCCGAAGGATTGCTGCATGAGGAATAAGGAATGAGCGAACAGACCCAGGAGATCGTGACGCGGCTGTGGACGCCGGAAGGCTTTCGCGAGGACGAATGGCGCCATGCCGAGAGCGCGGAGGCGTTGGACGGACGTTTCATCCTGCCGCTGCAGGCGTTTCTCGACCTCGATCCGGAGCTGCGCACGTCGGCGAGGGAGCGGCTCGGCGTGCTTCTGCTGCCGGGCGACGCCGTCGAAAAGATCGCGCCTTTGCTCGATACGCTCCCGCTGGTGGCGCTGGCCTTTCCCGCCTTCAACGACGGCCGCATCCTTCTCCAAGGCCGAACTGCTGCGCAGCCGCTATGATTTTCGAGGCGCGATGCGCGCCACCGGCCAGGTGCTGATCGACCAGCTGCCGCATATGCTGCGGCTCGGCTTCAGCGAATTCGAGGTTTCGCATCCCACCCTGCTTGCTCGCCTTGAAGCGGGCCGCACCGGCGGGCTGCCGCTTTACTACCAGCCAACCGCCAAGCCGGCGGCGGCGGGCGAGAAATACTCCTGGCGCCGCCGCCCGGCGGCATAGTCGTGCTCTGGAAGAGTTCGGCCGTCGGGCGTGCTGTCGCGCGAGCGGCAGCATTGGTGCTTCCGCCGCTTTAGAAACTCCTTGGCGGAGCATAGATGCACAGCGTCTGGCCATCCGGTTCGCCGCGGATCGAGCATCGATGGAAATCGTTATCAGGGGAGGGATGAATTCTCCTGTCCCTGTAAGGGATGACCTCTCCCGTCTCCCGGACAAGATAGCCGTCCGGGTTCTCGCGGATGGATGCAGCCGGCACCGGCTTGCAATCACGGTCATGGCAGCAGAATTTGTCGTAAAAATCGTGCGCCCATGCCACGGATATGACCCACGGCGACAGCGCTAGAATACAGGCGCATAACCGGAACCTGCTTGCCGGACTCATTGAAGCCGATCGCATGACCCTCGCTCCGCTTGATTGGGGCTCGCTATCCTTCAAGTATCCATCAAGCCGGGCCGGGCGTCCGTTAACTCGATCACAGTAGAAAGCCGCCTTTGCGGTCGACATCGGATCAGCGTATTGAAAGATTGCTCCAACGCTAAGTGAGCGGCATTCTTCATTGATCCTGTACGAGGTATTGGCCATGAGCATCGCCCGCTTGTCCGACGCGTCGCGCCCGAACCTGCCTTTCTACGAGGAGCGCGTCGATCTTGCCTGTGCTTTCCGCTGGACGGCGAGGCTCAATATGCACGAGGCGGTGGCGAACCATTTCTCGCTCGCCATCAACGATGAGGGCACGCAATTCCTCATGAACCCGAACCAGATGCATTTCTCGAGGGTCAAGGCGAGTGATCTGCTCCTGGTCGACGCCAACGATCCTGAAACAATGGACCGGCCGGGCGCGCCCGATCCGACCGCGTGGGGCCTGCACGGTGCGGTTCATCGCAACTGCCGCCATGCGCGCTGTGTCATGCATGTGCATTCGATACATGCGACCGTGCTCGCGTCGCTCGCCGACTCCGCCTTGCCGCCGATCGATCAAAATTCGGCGATGTTCTTCAACCGCCACGTCATTGACAGCCAGTACGGCGGACTTGCATTTGAAGAGGAAGGTGAACGCTGCTCGCACCTGCTCCGCGATCCGAAAGTCAGGGTGATGATCATGGGCAATCACGGCGTGCTCGTCATCGGCGTTTCTGTCGCCGATGCGTTCAACCGCCTCTATTACTTCGAGCGAGCCTGTGAAACCTACATCAAGGCGCTCTGGACCGGACGTCCGCTGCGTGTGCTGTCCGATGCCATTGCCGAAAAGACTGCGAGCGAGCTGGACGGCTATCCGAAGCAGGCGGAAAGGCATCTTGCCGAACTCAAGGCAATCCTAGACGAAGAGGAGCCGGAGTATCGCGGCTGACGGCGATCGGCTGTTACGATTTCGCCCTGCGCTTGCGGCCGTAAAGCTCAAGCCGGTGGTGAACGATATCATACCCCAGCGAGCGTGCGATCTCGTTCTGGAGCTGTTCGATCCGGTCCGACTTGAATTCTATGACGTCGCCGGTCTCGACGTCGATGAGGTGATCGTGGTGATCGCCGCTGGCTTGCTCGAAGCGCGATGGCCCCCCTTCGAATGCGTGCCTGTGGATCGCCCCCAATCCTTCCAGAAGTTTCATCGTTCTGTAGACCGTTGAGAGCGAAATGCTGGCGTCGATGGCAACCGCGCGCCGGAAGATTTCCAGCGCGTCCGGATGCCCTTCCGTTTCCAAAAGGATGCTCAGGATGATGCGGCGGGGTCGCGTGATCCGCACGCCGGCCTTTCGCAGCGCCTGTTCATAGTCCGGCTTGTGAATCGCTTGGTTGCCCATCCGGTGACTATGCGTCAGATGACAATCGGTTGCAAAGGCAAGGGCCACCGCCGAAGCTCGGGGGCTGCCAACGAAACGGTGTTGAGCTCGCCATTTGTGCCACCTGAACCCGCGACATGAAACTGTCGCGGCGTGACAATCCGTATGCTGGCGTGGCATGCGACTTTCCGCGAGCGCGCCCGAAGGACGCGCGGCGCTGCAATAAGCTGCAATAAACGGAGTCCAGGAAGTGACGGCTGAGCCTAGAGACATCGTGATCGTTGGAAGCGGACACGCGGGCATCGAACTCGCCGCCTCGCTGCGACAGCGAGGATTTGCCGGGTCGATCACGATCGTCGGCGAAGAACCGGACCTGCCCTACCAGCGCCCGCCGCTGTCGAAGGAGTTTCTGAAAAGCGTCGACGATGCCGGTCTGCCGCTCAAGGGCGAGGCATTCTTCCCGGCCAACGAGGTCACGCTCCGGCTCGGCGTCGGCGCTCAGCACATCGACCGGGCAAGACGGGAAGTTGTGCTCGGCGACGGCGGGCGCCTGCGCTACGATCATCTCGCGCTTGCTACCGGTGCACGCAACCGCATCCCTCCGATACCCGGACTCGACCGCCGCTCGATCCTCGAATTGCGGACGCTCAAGGACGCACGAGCGCTGAACGCACGGCTCTCGGCTTTGCGTCATGTGACGATTGTCGGCGGCGGGTTCATCGGCCTGGAGGTTGCCAGCCTGCTGCGCACGCGGGGCGTCGATGTCGATCTTGTGGAGGCCACGCCCGTGCTGATGGGGCGCGTACTGTCCGCTCGCATGTCGGCCTTTTTCCGATCTTTCCATGAGGAGATGGGAACCCGCCTTCACTGCGAAACCCTGGTGCGGGAGGTGAGCCACGGTTCGGCTTCGGCCCGGCTTTGGCTGTCGAACGACAGTCACATCGACACGGACGCCATTCTCATCGCCGCCGGCGTCGTTGCGAATGCTCAACTTGCGGCCGAAGCCGGCCTCGCGGTGGACAATGGCATCGTCGTGGACGCTCGGCTGCTCACCAGCGATCCCGCGATCTCCGCCATGGGCGATTGCGTGTCATATCCCAATGTCCATACCGGCGGCATGGCTCGTCTGGAATCTGTTCAGAACGCGGTGGACCAAGCTCGCTCGATCGCTGCCCGGCTCACGGGCGACGACAAGCCTTACGATGGCCTCCCATGGTTCTGGTCAAACCAGGGAAGTGCCCGTCTGCAGATCGCCGGCCTGTCGAACGGTCACGACGACACCGTGCTACGCGGCGATCCCGGTAGCGGAAAGTTCTCCGTCTTCCTCTATCGCGGCGACAGGCTGATTGCTGTGGAGAGCATCAACAGCGCCGGCGACCACATGCTCGCCCGTCAACTCCTGGCTCAACGCACGATAGTTCCGAAGGCTGTCGCGGCCGACTCGGCAATCAACCTGAAGGAGTTCCTGTAGCAGGCCGCTGAATAAGCCTCCGGCTCTTTCCGCAGCCTACTCACTCTTTGTTTTTGCGCAATTCCGGACGGTAAAACCGGTTCCCACTTTTCCTGGAATTGCTGTAGCGCGGTTCACGCCGCCTTGGCTGGGGCCACCATGGTTGCGAAGGAGTGTCCATTGTCGTCGAAGATGTGAAGGTCCCCGGCATCCGCCGTAAGCTTCAGCTTCGTACCACGCTCGACTACGGCATTTCCCGGCAGCTTGGTGACCAGCGGCTCGTCGGCGCGCCCGATGTCGAGATAGATGAGCTGGACTTCGCCGAGCTGCTCGACATAATCGATCACACCCTCGAACAGATAGTCGGCTCCTGTGGCGATCGATAGATCTTCCGGCCGCACGCCGAAGCTGACCGCCGCGCCGGCCGCGTCGGCAGGTGTCTCGATCGGGACATTCGCGTTTCGGCCGCCGACATGCTTGACGACGGTTGTCTTGCCCGTCTTTTCTATCGTCCCCGGCAGGATGTTCATCGAAGGGGAGCCGATGAACTGCGCCACGAAAAGGTTGCCGGGATTTTTGTAAAGGTCCATCGGAGTGCCGACCTGCTCGACATAACCGTCCTTCAGCACGACGATCCGATCTGCGAGCGTCATGGCTTCGACCTGGTCATGCGTGACATAGATCATCGTTGTATTGGCCATGCTCTCCTTGAGCTTGGCAATTTCGATCCGGGTTGCGACGCGCAGCGCTGCGTCGAGATTGGACAGAGGTTCGTCGAAAAGGAACACTTTAGGGTTACGCACAATGGCGCGGCCGATGGCCACTCGCTGGCGCTGCCCTCCCGAGAGCGCCTTCGGCAAACGCTCAAGGAATTTCGTGAGCTGAAGTATCCCCGCAGCCTGCCGTACGCGACGGTCGATCTCGGTCTTGTTCTCGCGCGCGATCTTCATGCCGAATGCCATGTTGTCGTAGACCGTCATATGCGGATAGAGCGCATAGGACTGGAAAACCATGGCAATGCCGCGCTTCGAGGGCGGCACGTCGTTCACCATCTCGCCGGCTATCTGGAGCGTTCCCGATGTGATGTCCTCGAGCCCGGCAATGGCCCGCAGCAGCGTCGATTTCCCGCAGCCGGAGGGACCGACGAAAACGATGAACTCTCCCGATTTGATATCGAGGTCGATGCCGTGCAGAATCTCGATGTTGCCGTAGGCCTTGCGGACATCCCTGAGCGTAAGTTCGGCCATGGTTTTCCTCCCGGTGTAATTCTGTTGACGATCAGGCGAGACGCCCAAACCATGCGCCATAGGCGCCAAGCTCAATCACGCCCGCGCCCGCGGAACCCGAAAATCCGTGACCATCCAGCGGGATCGGGGCGCTCTTGCGGCCGAGTTCGATCGTGGCCGGCGTTGGGCCAAGGTTGAAAGCGCACACGATCTGGTCATTGCCTTGCCGCCGCACAAAGGCAAGTGCATCGCCATCGGAGGCGAGAAACTCGATCTCGCCCTTGGCAAATGCCGGATTCGCATGGCGAAACGCAAGGAAGCGGCGGTAATGTTCCAGCAGGGAATTCCGGTCGCCCTGCTGCGCGCTCACGGCCAATGCAAGGTGCTCGGTCGGAACAGGCAGCCACGGCTTGCCCGTCGAAAAGCCGCCGTTTGGAGCGTTCTTGTCCCAGACCATCGGCGTGCGGCAGCCGTCTCGACCCTTGAACTCCGGCCAGAAGCGGATCCCATACGGGTCCTGGAGGTCTTCGAAAGCGATATCCGCTTCGTTGAGGCCGAGTTCCTCGCCCTGGTAGATGCAGACCGATCCCCGCAGCGACAGCAAGAGCGCCGAGATGACCTTGAGATAGGCCACGCGGTCGGCTTCGCCGGCGCCCCAGCGCGAGGCGTGACGCACGACATCGTGGTTGGAGAAGGCCCAGCAGGACCAACCGTCGCTTGCCGCCTTGCCAAACGTTTCGACCACGGAACGAACCTTCGAAGCGCTGATTTTTTCAGGCCCGAGGAAGTCGAACGAATAGCACATCTGCACGCGATCGCCGGCGGTATAGGCTGCAACGATATCGAGCCCGCGCTGGGCATCGCCAACTTCGCCCACCGCCGCGGCGGCGGGATATTCGTCGAGCAGGGCGCGGAACCGCGCCAGGAAGTCCAGATTTTCCGGCCGGCTCTTGTCGAAGAGGTGATCCTGATAGTTGTAGGGGTTGACGGAGGGCGCGATGGAATCGTTGCGCTCGTTCTCTGGCAGCGGCGGATTGTCCTCCAGCCCGGCCGAGTGGAAGTAAAAATTGATCGTGTCGAGCCGGAAACCGTCGACGCCGCGCTCCAGCCAGAAGCGCGTCGCGTCGAGCACCGCGTCCTGGACCGCTTTCGAGTGGAAGTTCAGGTCAGGCTGCGTCGTCAGAAAATTGTGCAGAAAGTATTGGCGCCGCCTCGAATCCCACTCCCAAGCCGAACCGCCGAAAATCGACAGCCAGTTGTTGGGCGGCGTACCGTCCGGCCGGGCGTCCGCCCAGACGTACCAATCGGCCTTCGAACTGTCCCTTGAACTGCGGCTCTCCTTGAACCACGGATGCTCGTCGGCCGTATGAGAAATGACCTGGTCGATCATCACCTTCAGGCCGAGTCTGTGCGCCTCGGCAACCAGGGCGTCGAAATCGGCCAAAGTGCCGAACATCGGATCGACGTCGCAGTAGTCCGACACGTCGTAGCCGAAATCCTTCATCGGAGATTTGAAAAAGGGCGAAATCCAGATCGCATCCGCCCCAAGCGAGGCAATATGCGTCAGGCGGGCGATGATGCCTTTGAGATCGCCGACGCCGTCTCCATTGGAATCCTGGTAGCTGCGCGGGTAGATCTGGTAGATGACCGCCCCGCGCCACCAATCACGGTCGGCCGCGAGCGCCGGCGTTTCCATCGTGCGGGCAGCGGGCTGCATCGGACTAACCACCCTTGACCGAGCCCGCAAGCAGACCGCGGACGAAATAACGCTGCAGCGAGAAAAAGACGGCCAGCGGCACGATGATGGTGATAAAGGCCGACGTCGTGAGTATCTCCCAGTCGCCGCCGCGAGATCCTAGCAGATTGTTGAGCTTTGCCGTCAGCACCATCTGATCCGCATCCGTGCGCAGGAACACCATCGCGACCAGAAGGTCGTTCCATACCCAGAGGAACTGGAAGATCGCGAAGGAGGCAAGCACGGGAAACGATAGGGGAAGCACGATCTTCACGAAAATCTCGAAGTCGCTCGCGCCGTCGATGCGTGCTGATTCCATGATCTCGCGTGGCAGACCCGCAATGTAGCTTCTCAGCAGGTAAATCGCGAAGGGTAGCCCAAAGCCCGTATGCGCCAGCCAGATCCCGAGATAGGTCTTGGCCGGCACCCCGAAAAACGCGCCCACGCCGTTGTAGAATTGGAGAAGCGGGATCAGCGACATCTGCAGGGGCACCACCAACAGGCCGATGATGACCGCAATCAGCAATGCACGGCCCGGAAAGCGCATCCAGGCGAGCGCGTAGGCAGCGAAGGCGGCAATCAGGATCGGGATGATCGTGGCGGGTATAGTCACCGTCAGCGAGTTGATGAAGGAGCGCCCGATACCTTCGGAAAACAGCACTGTTCTGTAGTTCTCCGTGGTGAACTTCGGCGGCGCCGCCGCCGCGAAATAGACGCGCCGGCCGCGCTCACCCTCGAATGCCTTGGGCGAGGTCATGATGAAGGAGCCGTCGGCGTTGACCTGAAGCGTGACGCCGTCGTCGAGTTCGGCCACCGTACCGGCGGGATATTTGGCGGGTTCCTGCGAACGCGTGCCGAAGGCGCTGATCTTGCTGCTGCCTCCATCCTCGAGAAGGCTGCCTTCGATGACGAATTTTCCGTCCTTCTCGGTTTGCGCCGAGGCAGCCGGAAGGCGGCCGGCCTGCGTCTGCGACGACGTCGTCAGGGCAGTCCACCAGCCGGAGACGGCTATCTGGTCCTTGTCGCGCAGCGAACTGACGAGGATGCCGAGAGTCGGGATTGTCCATAGGGCCACGAAGACAAGAACGGCCAGATGAAGGCCCCAGCGGCCGAGGACCGGTTTTCTCCTGGAAGCGGCCATGTCAGTGCCCTCCGCCTTCGCTGCTCGCGTGCCGAATATTCCAGATCATGATCGGGACGACCGCCAGCATGATGATGATGGCAATCGTTGCCCCCCGGCCGAAGTCGCCGCCGCCGCGAAACATCCAGTCGAACATCAGGTTGGCAAGCGTGTTCGTGTTCCATTGGCCGTTGGTCATGGTCAGCACGATGTCGAAGACCTTCAGCACGAGGATAGTGATGGTCGTCCAGACGACGGCGATCGTGCCCCAGATTTGGGGAACCATGATCTTCCAGAAGATTTGGAACGGATTGGCTCCGTCGATCACCGCCGCTTCCAGCGTCTCCTCGGGAATGCCGCGCAGCGCCGACGACAGGATGACCATGGCAAACCCGGTCTGGATCCAGATCAGGATCACCATCAGGAAGAAACTGTTCCAGAACGGCGTGGATATCCAAACCTGCGGGTTGCCTCCGAAATACTGGACGATCGCGTTGAGCACGCCGATCTGCGTCTGGCCTTCGCCACGATACTCGTAAATGAATTTCCAGATCACGCTGGCGCCGACGAAGGAAATGGCGAGCGGCATGAAGATGAAGCTCTTGGCGATGGTTCCCCACCATATCTTGTCGGTGAGGACCGCGATGACCAGACCGAGAAATGTGCAGGCGGCCGGCACCACCGCAAGCCACAGGATGTTGTTGAAGATCGACTGGCGAAATTCCCGGTCGCCGAACGCCCAGGAATAGTTGGCCATTCCGACGAAATTGTCGCCGGCGCGGCCGTTGAACGACAGCCACACGGTCGCCACGACTGGGTAGATGAGATAGACCGTAAGGATGAGCAGCGCCGGGCCTATGAACAGCCATGGCCGGATAAAGCCCTGCCAGCGCAGGTTGTCGATCGCCGCCGCGCCCGAGACGCCGTGCGAGGGAAAGATCATGTCGAGCAGCCGGTTCGCGCCCCAGAAATAGGCCACGCAACCGAACACGCCGACCAGGATCGTGAAAGCGGCAAAGAGAAGCTGTGCCGTCATGACTTCCTCCCTTTGGAGCGCCGCGCCTTGCCGCTCCGCAACTTCAAAATCCGCGCACGAACCCGCGAGCAGCTTTCCGCTGTACGGGGCACGCGCCATGAGCGGCGACGCACCGATAGAATCGGCTGCCGCTCTATCTCTTTGTTTGAGCATCGGATTTTCCCCGAAACCGGTACCTATCGGGTCCGATGCTCTAGAGCGCGATGGTTTCTTCCGGAGTCGTCACCGCGCTCTAACTCTTTGATTTTCGCATGATCTTTTCCGAAAACCGCTACGCACTTTTCGGGATCATGCTCTCTGATTTCCCCATGATCTTTCCCGAAAACCGCTACGCACTTTTCGGGATCATGCTCTAGACCGGGCGTCACACTTTGGCCGGCGCTTCGCCTTCGATCGACCCGGGCCTGACGGCCCGGATCGGGCTTGCGCTATGGCCAGCCGGAACCCCTACTTGATCGCGTCCCAGCTCTTCTGGATATCGGCCGCGACATCGGCCGGCGGTTTGCCGCCTGCCAGATCGACCATGCCGGTCCAGAACGCACCCGCGCCGATCTTGCCCGGCATCATGTCCGAACCATCGAAGCGGAAAGTCGTTGCCGAGGTCAGGATCTCACCTTCCTTCTTCAGGATATCCGTGCCGTATGCATCGACGTTGACAGACTTGAACGGCGTCAGGAAGCCTGACTGGGCCATCCAGATTTCGTGAGCCAGCGGCATCTTCAGGAAATCGATGAAGGCGCGCGCTGCCTTGGAGTCCTTTGTGATCATCGCAAATGTGCCAGCGCCGAGCACCGGCTTGCCGAGATCGGGCTTCGATTCATAGGCAGGATAGTAGAAGAAGTCCGCATCCTCGCCGAGCTTCGTTCCTTCAGGGAAGAATGAAGGAATGAACGACGCCTGATGATGCAGATAGCACTTCGGCGGCAGCGCAAAGAGACCCTTGGGGCTGTCGCGGAAGTCCGTCGCAGAGACCGCCGTAGCGCCGCCATCGACAAATTTGTCGTCAGTCGTGATCTTGGCGAAAATCTCGAGCGCGCCGACCACTGCCGGGTCGTTGAAAGGAATCTCGTTGCGCACCCACTTGTCGTAGACCTCCGGCGGCTGCGTGCGCAGCATGATGTCCTCGATCCAGTCGGTTGCCGGCCAACCGGTGGCACCACCGGAACCCAGCCCGATGCACCACGGCTTGCCGCCGTCGGCAATGATTTTTTCCTCCAGAGCCTTCAGTTCTTCCTGCGTTTTCGGCACTTCATAGCCGGCTTCCTCGAAATTCTCGGGGGAGTACCAGACCAGCGACTTCACATCGGCTTTGTAGGGAAAGCCGAAGAAGCCGGGCTTGCCGTCCTTGTCGTTGAACGTGCCGAGTTCGACCCAGGACTGGCCGGCGCCGTAGTTGTCCTTGACCCATGCGGCGGTCTCGTCGCCAAGCGGCGTCAGCAATCCCTTCGAGGCAAGATCCTGGATGAGACCGGGCTGCGGCAGGATCGCAATATTCGGTGGGCTGCCTGCCTGCGTATCGATGACGATCTGCTGCTCGTAGTTTTCGGAAGACGAGTAGTTGATGGTAACGCCCGTCGCTTCGATGAAATAGTCGAGAACGCTTCTGACGAGCGCCTCGTCTTCGCCACGCCATGGGCCGAAGATGGTAAGCGTCTCGCCCTTCAGGTCGACCTTCTTCAATTCGTCCAGATTGGCCCAGTTGAAGCGGGCGTCTTCGCCCGGCTTGAATTTGAGCTCCGCCGAAGCCGGCGCGGTGAGCGCAAGCGCCGACAGCGCCACGCCCAGCATCAGGGTCTTTTTCATTGAAAATCCTCCCGGTGGGAACCTGTTGAATCCTATCACCGGACGGGACCTCCATCCCGTCCCAGCCAACGGCTTCCGGCAAACAATCCAAAGCGCTTTGGCTCGACCATATTCGCCCTTGATCCAACAAAGAGTCAAGCCCGAACTTACTTAAATCGATTTGTTTTAGTGTTTCTTGCTGCAGTGCAGCACAGTATTCGGCAATGCGGAATAGGTTTCCCCTTTTCCACACGCATTTGACGGCTTATCTTCACCACATATTTGCCTACGGTTTGAAAGCGCTTTGGAGCGATCGCCGTGAACCTGAAACAACTTTCGCACATGCTGTCACTGTCGCAAACCACGGTAAGCCGCGCCCTGAACGGCTATCCGGAGGTCAACGAGGAGACGCGGCGACGCGTAATGGACGCCGCCAAGCGGCACGGCTACCGGCCCAACCCGAGCGCGCGAAGGCTGGCCACCGGAAAGGCGGGGATGATCGGCTACGTCATGCCGACCGGCGCAAGCGTGGATATCGACCCGCATTTCGTGGAGTTCCTGTCGGGGCTCGGCGATTATGCGCGCTCCCACGACCTCGACCTTGTTCTGAGCCCCACCGCGGCCGGCGAGGAGGAGATGACCTACCGGCGCATTGTCGCCAACAAGCAGGTGGACGCCGTCTACGTCTCATCGCCGCGAGTGGCGGATCGGCGCGTGGCGCTGCTCAGCCACCTCGATATCCCCTATATTGTGCACGGGCGGACCGAGGGGCTGGATTTCGACTATCCGTTTCTGGACATCGATAACGAAGCCGCCTTCCAGGAAGCAGCCCGGCTGCTCGTGCAGCTCGGCCACAGAAGGATCGCGCTGATCAACGGCGACGACAGCCAGACCTTCGCGATCCATCGCGAGCGCGGCTTGCGCCGGGCACTGTCGTCCAGCAATCTTGCGCTGCCGGGCCATCTGGTGCACTCGGTCGCGATGACCGAGGAAAACGGCTACCGCGCCACGCGGCGGCTTCTCGAACACAGCGAGGCGCCGACGGCGATCATTTGTTCGAGCCTGATCATGTCGCTGGGCGTCGTTCGGGCCATTCGCGATCTCGCCCTGACCGTACCGGGCGACGTGTCGTTGATCGCGCATGACGATGTCTTCCCCTGGCTGAAGCCGGAGAACTTCTCGGTGCCGCTTTCGACAACGCGCTCCTCTATACGGGCGGCCGGCGCGCGGATAGCGGAGCGGCTGGCGGCGCGGATATCGGGACTGGAAACGGGCGTACGCGGCGAGATTTGGCCGGTGGATCTGGTGGTCCGCGGCTCGGTTGCGGGCGCGCCGGGTTAGGGTGTGTTGGTATTCAGGTGATGCCGGCCTGCAAATGGCAGTCTGTCACGCTATCGGGGTGGTCACCGGCGCAACTTGCCTAAGCAGGTGTCGATATCCGCGGCAATCCGAACTGGATCGCCCGAAATCCTGACGGTCTTTTGTCGC
Source organism: uncultured Alphaproteobacteria bacterium (assembly GCA_963813315.1). Taxonomy (GTDB): domain Bacteria; phylum Pseudomonadota; class Alphaproteobacteria; order Rhizobiales; family Rhizobiaceae; genus CAWEYO01. Next base: position 136,787 of record CAWEYO010000005.1, read on the forward strand.
GACGTGCCGCCCGCGATCAGCTTGACATTCCGCCGCGGCATGCCGAGCCAGTTGGCGATGAGCTTTTCCAGCGCTTCATTGGCGGCGCCCTTTTCGGGCGTGGCGCGCACCCGCGCCTTGATGTGGCATAGTCCGTCCGCTGACACGCCGAGCCCCTCGACGGCGTCGGCGAACGACTTTGGAGTCAGCCGGACGACGAGGTCAACTCCGTCGGCTCGCGCCTTGAAGGTATTGGCCCGTCCGTTCAGACGAACGCCGGCGCAACTGTTGTAATGAGGAACTGGCGGATAAAGAAAATCACCAGCAGCAGGATGATCGGCGATACGTCAATACCGCCGAGATCCGGCATGAAGCGGCGTATCGGCCTCAATGCCGGATCGGTTACCCGGAACAGCGAATTGCCGATCGTCATTACGAACTGGTTGCGAGGATTGACGACATTGAAGGCGTAAAGCCACGAGAAGATGGCGGAAGCTATGATCAGCCACCAATAGATGTCGAGGGCCAGAACCAACGTCTGGAAAAGAGCGAGCATGCCGGTCTCCTATAGGATTCCGCGACATGTAGCGGTTGCGCCTTGTTGCGGCAAGTGCGCGCAAAACCCCCGGTGCTTGCTTGACAGTTCGGGGTGGCCGCCCCTAAATGCGCCGCATCCGCTGGATGGGGCTGTAGCTCAGCTGGGAGAGCGCGTCGTTCGCAATGACGAGGTCAGGGGTTCGATCCCCCTCAGCTCCACCATAGGATTGATGTATCTTTTTGATATTGCGAACTTTTCGCCAAAAATCTGTCGTCTATCCGGACCGAGGCAAATCAGCGGGCATGAGTTCTCGACGAGCCGGCCGAGCGTCGGCGCGCGAAGCATTCACGTTGAGGGATGCCGACGATCAGGGCGCGTCCCGTTTGCCGAATAAGTCGCGCGCCTTCAAGGCCGCTTCGACCCGGTTGCGCACGTTGAGTTTCTGGAAAACGGTCGACATATAGTATTTCACGGTCTTTTCCTGAAGGTCGAGTTTTCGCCCGACCTCCTTGTTGCTCAGGCCTTCGGCGACCAGTTTCAGGATTTGCTCCTCGCGCGCCGTCAGTGCCGGCACAGTCTCGTCGCTCGGAGCCGCTTGGCCGCGGGATTTCATGGCTACGAGCAGCCGGGCGGCGAGGCCTGGCGAAACATAGGACTCGCCGGCTGCCACCCGGCCTACGATCTCCAGCAGCTCCGGTCCGCCGACTCCCTTCAACACATAGCCGGACGCCCCAGCATCGAGAGCCTGCATGATGTCATCATCGGCTTCCGAAACGGTAAGGATGATAATCCGCGTCTTCGGACTTGCCTGACGAATCCTCCTGACTGCTTCCAGTCCGTTGCCGGGCATCGAAATGTCGAGCAGCGCCACTGCAGGGCGATGCTTTTCCACCAGGGCTACGGCGTCATCGGCCGACTCCCCTTCGCCGACAACCCGAAACCTGCCGTCCTCCGCGAGCGTGCGGATCACTCCGCTGCGATAAAGCGGATGGTCGTCGACGACCACGATTGCATTCGCGTCATCCATGAAATGCCTCGGCATCCAGCCTGATCGTCATTGTGATCTCGGCTCCTTGGTCCTCAGCAAGCGTAAAGTGGAACTGTCCGCCAAGGCTCTCGATGCGTTCGCGCAGCCCGGCGAGCCCGAGACCTTGAACGGACGCTTGCTCGGGAAGTTCCGGGCTGGTCCGCACCTGGTTGGATACGCTCACAGTAAGCACGTTGTTTTCGATCGAGGCTTCTAACCTCTGGCCGGCGCCTCCCGCATGCCGATAAGCATTGTTGAGCCCCTCCTGGACGAAACGGAAGACGCAGATTGCGATCGGGTGCGGTACGATCTGATCAAGTTCGAGCTGCCTCTCGACTGCCGTGGCGGTCCGCATCTCATGCGCCTTCGCGACCCGCTCTATGATTTTGCCGATCGGCGCGCCTTCGATCTCGGGCAAGGACAGACCCTTGCAGATGTTGCGAATGTCGCGGATCGCTTCACCGAGCGCACTGTCCACGACCTGGATTTCGCGCTGCCGATCTTCCTCACGCCCGGCCTTGCCGATGCTGTTCAGTCTCAGGGCCGCAAGACTGACGAGCTGGGCGGGACCGTCGTGCAATTCGGCGCTGATCCTTCGCAGAAACAACTCGTTCATCTCGGCGAGCTTGCTCGACGCGCGCTCGGCGCGAACCCGCAGCCGGCGGTTTTGCTCCGACATGCGTTGCGCTTCCGCGAAGCGAGCCTGCAGCGCTCTCTTCTGATCTTCGATGATCGCGCTGCCGCGATGCACAATCCCGAACAGCGCAAGCCCGATCAACCCCGTCACGCCAGCCACGATAGCCCAGCTTTGCAGTCGGGCGCCGGCAAGCGCCTCGCCGAGCCGGGTTGCGTCCTCGTAGAATTCCGCTACAGCGATCACCCGTCCGGTCCAGGCCTGCCGGATCGGGCTGTACACCTCCAGAAGAGGCAGCCCTACGCTTTTTTCCGCGGCACTTTCCGGGTCGTCGAGATCATTCAACTCGGCAACCAGCCTGCCCTCGAAAGCCTCGTTCAGGCTCTGCGAAGGCTGGTACCGCTGGCCGATCAGGTTGCTGTCATCGGCATAGGCGATGAGACCCCCCGGCTTCCAGATCTTGATGGAAACGACCCGCTGTCCGAAGGCGCTTCCCGCCAGCAATTCCTCGAGCGCGCGTGTCGGGCCGATCGACAGTGCGTTCGCCTTGTCGAGTTCCTGCGCGAGCGGAGCGATAAAACTGTCCATGAAGAGCGCGGTGGCGGAAGCGGTGTTTTCGACAACGCGGCCGGAAATTGCCGACGTTACCCATGTTCCGATCACCAACATCGAAACAATCATCACTGCGCCGCCGGTGAGGGCAAAGCGCTGCAAAAGCGTTAACCCGCCAGGACGCGATAGAACCTCCGTAAAGCGATGCGCGGCGGTCTGCATCGAAGGACGTTATCGAACATCGAAATCGCCGACAATCGGACGATTGCCCGGCAAATTGAAGCCCGAGACCTGCCACAGGTCGCTTCATGCCAGGTCCAAAGTCGGGTGCGACCTCAGACAGGAGCCCGGTCGCCCACGGCAGGGGTCGTAGGGACCTTCCATGCCGGCCCGAGCGCGCACAGACTTTCGCAGACAAGAAGGCCCGCGCCCCGAAAAATGGAGGACTGGAAATGCGTGCAGAAAAATCCATCCGCGTCCCGTTGGCCCTGCTTCGAGCTTCGGTCGCGATGACCTTTGCCATCGCGCCCTGGCACATCGTCGTTGACCAGAACGGCGCTCACCCGGAGCCTGCCGGCGCCTATGCCAAGGACGGCCATTCGGGGGGCGGTGGCAACTCCGGATCTGGTAGCTCCGGCTCCGGTGGCGGCCATTCCGGCTCCGGTGGTGACCATTCCGACTCCGGTGGTGACCATTCCGGATCGGGCGGCGGTGGCCATTCTGGGTCCGGAGGCGGTGACGATGGCGATCATTCAGGCTCTGGTCGAGGCGGAAACGACGACGACTTCGGCGACGACAACGACGACCGCAATGAGCATGTCAATCGCGCCACGGGGGCGAAAGTGGAGATCAACGGCAACAACATCGAGGTTGTCCACCCGGACGGAACCAAGGAAGAGATCGAGAACGGCCGCTTCGAGAGGAAGAACGCCCAAGGCCGCACGATCGTGGAACGCCCGGCAACCAACGCTGATCTTGCCCGCCTGAGAGCCTTCGCTGGCTAGAGCATCGGACCCGAAAGTGGGAACGGCAGCGCTAATTCCGTAAAACCGTCCGCCGGGGTTGGACACTTGTGTCCGATGCTACCCCGGGGGAGGTTTGCTCATCACCATGGCGCAGCGATGGAATATCTGGAACAATGCGGCCGTGGGGCGCCGATCGCCCTAGATCCCGCCAGTGCGTTCGGCGCTCTGGACGCTGGGGAGCGGAAGGATGAACGACCAGGCTCGGGCCAACAACGGAACGGCGTCTCCCGGCGAGCCGCGGTACCCGGATATGGTGTGGATACCCGGCGGAGAATTCACGATGGGCTCCGACAGCCACTATCCGGAAGAAGCGCCGGCCCACCGCGTGAGCGTCGGGGGATTCTGGATGGACCGGTTCACGGTGACGAACCGCGACTTCGAGCGGTTCGTCGCGGCGACCGGCCACGTGACGCTTGCTGAAAGACCGGCGAACCCGGACGATTATCCGGGCGCGCTGCCAGATCGTCTCGCACCGTCATCCACCATGTTCCGGAAACCTCCGGGTCCCGTCGATCTCGGAAATCATTACAATTGGTGGGTCTATGTTGCCGGCGCCAACTGGCGTCATCCGCGTGGTCCAGCGAGTTCCATCAAGAAGCTTGCGGATCATCCGGTCGTGCACGTGGCCTACGAAGACGCTGAGGCTTATGCCAGATGGGCTGGCAAGGAACTGCCCACCGAAGCCAAATGGGAGTTTGCCGCACGCGGAGGACTGGACGGGGCGGAATATGTGTGGGGGGAGGAACTCACGCCGGGCGGCATCTTCATGGCCAATACCTGGCAGGGCGACTTTCCTTACAGGAACACGGCCGAGGACGGGTTCGAATACACCGCCCCCGTGGGTTCGTTCCCCGCAAACGGCTACGGGCTCCATGACATGGCCGGCAATGTCTGGCAATGGACTTCCGACTGGTATCAGGAGCACGAACAGGCCGGCAGCCCGTGCTGCACGCTGGTCAATCCGCGTGGCGGCGAACGTGAGGCAAGCCACGACCCGCGCCAGCCCGACGTGAAGATACCGCGCAAGGTCACCAAGGGTGGCTCGCATCTTTGCGCGCTGAACTACTGCCGGCGCTACCGGCCAGCCGCGCGCATGGCGCAACCCGTCGACACGTCGATCTCTCACCTGGGGTTTCGCTGCATCGTTCGTGCTGTCGCTGACCAATGACGTCGGCGTGCTTTCGCGGCGCGTGCAGCTTCCGCCAGACCGGCTGCCGACTTGGAAGGCCGGCCGCGGACCACTTGCGCAAGCGTTTCAAACAATGTTTGTTGCCGGGCGGATGGTCGGATACGGTCGGTCGGCCCAGGGGATGCTCGTTCATGCTGACTAGAGTGCTGCGTAGACTGGCCGCCATTTTGTTACCTCTGTCCTTCGCAGCCTGCGCCAGCGCTCCCGTCGAGGTGCTCAGACCGGTAGCTCAAGGAACGGTGCCTTCGGGTGCATCGGAATTGGCGATGCTCGTGGCGACGAGCCGCAAGCCGACGGGCAATCCCGGCACCTTGTTCTCGGGCGAACGCAGCCCGATCCTCTCGCTTGCCAGTATCGAAATCTCCATCCCACCGGAAACGGCGCGCAAATCAGGGACGGTGCAGTGGCCGAAAAGGTTGCCGCCCGACCCTCGGAGGGATTTCGCGGTAACCGGAGTTCACCCCAAGACGATCCCCGAGGCAAAGCAATGGCTCCATGAGCACGAGGGTGGCGGTCATGTGCTGGTTTTCGTGCATGGCTTCAATAATCGCTTCGCGGACGCAGTATTCCGCTTTGCCCAGATCGTGCACGACTCGAATGCGAAAGTAGCCCCGATCCTGTTCACATGGCCGTCGCGCGGCAGCATTTTTGACTATGTCTATGACAAGGAGAGCGCCAATTTTTCCCGCACCGCCCTGGAGCGGACTCTCCATGCCCTGGCTTCCGACCCTTCGGTCAAGGATGTTACGGTGCTTGCCCATTCGATGGGAACCTGGGTGACGGTCGAGGCACTCAGGCAGATGGCCATTCGCGACGGAAACATCCCGTCCAAGATCGACAACGTGATCCTGGCTTCGCCGGATCTCGACGTCGATGTGTTCGCCCGGCAGTGGACGGAAATGGGCACGAAACGTCCGAAATTCACTATCTTCGTCTCGCAGGACGACAAGGCCCTCGCGATGTCAAGTCTGATCTCCGGCGGTGTCAAGCGCGTCGGCGCGCTCAATCCTGCGGAAGAGCCGTATCGCAGTGCGCTGGAAGATGCGGGTATCACCGTCGTGGACCTCACCAAGCTGAAAACAGGTGACCGGCTGAGCCACGGCAAGTTTGCGGAGAGCCCGGAAATCGTGCAGCTGATCGGCACGCGTCTCGTCACCGGCCAGACCCTGACGGCGACCGATGTCGGGCTCAGCGAGAGTGTCGGCGCAGTGCTGATGGGCACGGCAAACGCTGTCGGCAAGATTGCCGCGACCACGGTGTCCGCGCCGATCAGCGTGCTTGAGCCAAGGTACGAGCCGACCAGGAAAGCCGGCCTCGACGAAATCCTCGAAAGCGGTGCGGAAGCGCAGGTCCAGTGAACGGCGGCGCCGGGCGGGCCGCCGCAGCGTAGGGCAGTCGCATTCCGTTTTTTTGTCCGGCAGACCGCAATCTCGAAAGATGCGTTCTCAGCGCACTTTGCCGCGTGCCGCGACCGGCCAAACGACTTCTACCCGCCCGTCGCGCAGGCCATAGACCTCATCGACCATGTTCGAAACGACACAGCAATGGTTGGGGATGATGTTGATGACCTCTCCGACGCGCGGCTTTCCCGGACAAGCCGAGAGGTCGATCATGCCGTGTTCCTCCGAGAGAAGGGCAACGACGGCCTCGGGATACTCCACGACATGCCCGAAATTCGGCGCATAATATTTCTCGTGGGTCAGCACCTTGGACCCGGCGTCGACGATTGCGCGATCTTCGGTCGGGCGGCTGACGACGGTGGTGCGCACATGCATGGCGCAGTCGTTCCATGCGGCCACGCCCGAATGCACCATCATGACGTCGTTGTAGACATAGGTGCCGGCGCGATGCTCGGTCATCATCGGGTAGTCCGCAAGTTTGCCAAGCGCAGGCGTCCCGCCGCCGGAAAGGATGGGAAGCGCAACGCCCGACGCCGCAAACAGTGCAACCGCCGCATCGAAGAATTCGCGCGTTCGTGGCGCATTGCTCGGGAAGACCAGCAAGCCCTCGAAGCTTAGGTTGGGAAGCTGCAGGATGGTCCTGGCGAGATCGAGAGCTGCAGCCGGCGTTTGCACGCCGTTGCGGCCGAAACCGGTGTCGCATTCGACCAGCACGGGCAGCTCGCGCCCGCGACTGCGGGCCGCGGCCGAAAGGCCGCCAGCCACGATGTCGCTGTCGGCGACGACTGCGAGGCGCTTCACGCGCTCGGCAATATCCATCAACCGGCCGGTCTTTCGTTCGCCGACGATGTTGAAGGTGATAAGCAGGTCATCCGACACGCCGGCATCGACGAAGACTTCAGCTTCTCCGATCTTCTGGCAGGTCAGCCCGACGGCGCCGGCCGCCATCTGCATTCGCCCGATCGCCGGGATCTTGTGGGTCTTTACGTGTGGGCGATTGGCCATCCCGCGGGCCGCGATCGCGTCATGGCCGCGCGCAATGTTGCGCTGGAGCCGATCGAGCAGGATCGTCACGCAGGGTGTATCGAGATCCACGGATATCGTGCGCGCACTGGCGGTCATCAAAGGCACCTCGATGCTAGAGCTCGGACCCGAAAGTGGGCACCGGTTCGGGAAAAATCCGATGCTCAAACAAAGGATAGAGCAGCAGCAGCGATTCCATCGATGCGTCGGCTGCTTCTAAAGCATTGGACCCGAAAGTGGGGCACCGGTTTCGGGAAAAATCCGATGCCGTCGATGCGTCCGCTGCTCTAGCGCGAAACAGCTCCCAACAAATATCTTGCGGCCGGTCCTGAATTTATAATTTTATATGATAATTAGGTCAAGCTGGGCTCTTGCGCATGAACAATCGATTGTCTGCCGGTATCGGATTAGGTCCCGTGCGCAAACGCAACCTTTTTGCGCAGGTCGTGGAGGAATTGGGCGTGCGCATCGTGCGTGGCGACCTGAACCCTGACCAGCCGTTTCCAAAGGAAGCCGATCTGGAGACTGAATTCGGAGTCAGCCGTTCCGTCGTGCGCGAGGCGGTGAAGACGCTTGCCGCCAAGGGCTTGCTAGAGTTGCGCACGCGAACCGGCATCCGCGTGCTGCCGCCGATGCACTGGAACCTGCTGGACGCCGAAGTGCTGAGCTGGCGCTACAGCGCGATGCCGCCAGTGCAATTTTTCGCCGAGCTTTTCGAGGTGCGCCTGATGATCGAACCGGAAGCGGCCGCGCTCGCCGCGATGCGCGCGTCCGAAGCCGATCTCGCCGAGATCGGCCGGGCCTTCCTCGCAATGACCGAAGCAAGTCAGGCCAGTCAGCCGGGGATCGAGGCCGACCTCAGTTTCCACCGTGGCATTCTCGCTGCAGGCCGAAATCCGCTCCTTTTGCAGATGGGCAACCTGATCAGCGTTGGCCTGCTGATCAGCCATCGCTTTTCGCGTGAATCCTTCGCGCTGTTCCTGCCTATGCACAAGAAGGTCATGGAAGCGATCAAGGATGGCGACGCGGCGGGCGCCCGAAGCGCCATGCAACGCCTGCTGACGGACACAAGCGACTATATGAAGGACCACATCCGTGATGATCCGGAGCCTGGCTGAAATCTACCATGGCCTGAATCCGGGTGAGGACCGAGGGGGTGATGAACGGTACGGAGAGCGCGGGTCAAAACATGTTGGGAGTGGTCCTTAACGGATCGGCACTGGCGACCAGCCGAATTCTGCGCGCTTCATTTCGTCCGCTTCCCTTCAGAATGGCGAGCAGGCAGTCCTCGGTTTCCGCTCCCCAAGCCTGCCCATGGCAGGCGCGGCCGACATTTGCGGGCGGCGGCAGCCGGGAGGTCTTGCCGGAGTCGTTGACTCGATCAGCGAGCTTCGACGGCGCGGCATCCGGTGCGGCCAGGATTGCATTTGCGGGGGCCATCACGGCCATGGAAAGAAACGCCGCGGTCACCAGGGTCGCGAACATGGCCATGGGATGATCGTTGCTGCGCTCTCTGAGCGCAATACGCGGGAAGCGGCCACGCGTTTCCGGAGGCCGAGAGTCCCGGACAAGTTCTGGAGCCTTCGATTTGCGAAACATTGATGCCGCCTCGATTGTCCATTCCCGCTGGGAGAGACCATAGGCGTGCATTGTTTTTGCCGGATGTGAGAAACATCACACCGGCGTAGCGAAAATTGAAAAAAATACGGGAACCTGGAAGCTCACTGTTTCAGCACGTCTGCCCACTCCCGGTGGCGGTGGAACTGTGCGTTTGCGAAGGGGCAGAGTGGGATGATCTTCTTGCCGGCGGCGCGCGCATCCTCGACGGCGCGGGCAACAAGCCTGACACCAGCGCCCTGCCCCCGAAAGAAGACCGGCACTTCGGTATGATCGATGATAATGAGGTGCTCGCCGGCCTTCGTGAAGGTCATTTCAGCTTCATCGCCGTCAGGCCCCTTGAGAAAATACCGGCCTTTGGAGCCGCCCTCCTCGCGCATGATTTCAGGCGGTTCTCCTGTCATTGCCGATTGTCCATTGCTTGCCGGGAGTGCAGGATGCCGGCAAGGAATTGTGCCGCAGCATCTATTTCGATCTGGCGTAACTCGTGGCCACCATCGTGCCATTGAACGGCAACGTTTGCACCCATCTCCTTCAGATAGTCTTGTAGCCGCAGCGTTAAATCTGGTGGACAGATCGGGTCGCGCCGGCCGGCCGTGATAAGGACGCTGAGGTTGGACAGACTTGCCGAACTCTCCGGCTTGAAGGGTATCAGCGGGTGCATCAGCACTGCGGCATCGAACAGTCCGGCATCGGCGAACAGCATAGAGGCGAGAATGTTCGCCCCGTTCGAATAGCCGAGGCCGATCGATGCGGGAGGCTTTCTCTCAGCCGCATGAGCGCGGACAAACGCGGCCATCCTTGCCGTGCGTTCCGCGAGGTCTTCCATGTCGTAGACCCCTTCGCCTGTGCGGCGGAAAAAGCGAGCGGCCCCGTTCTCCATGACATCGCCGCGCGGCGAGATGATCGTGGCATTCGGCAAAACATGACGGGCAAGCGGCAAGAGCTGCGTTTCGTTGCCGCCTGTGCCGTGGAAGGCAAAAAGCAGTGGCTGGTCCGGTGCGCCGGGTTCAATCACGTGGACGTAGGAATTCTTCGGCATCGTTCCTCCGGGTCGATCTCTTGCGTCGTGCTTCCCGCTCTCAGTCGCCGAGCGGTTGCAAATGCTGCTCCAGATAAGGGCGAAGATGGGCATGCTGTTTCGGCAGTTTCAATGCCTCCCCGAGATGAGCCGTATCCTCGTCCCGGTCAAAGCCCGGCTCGTTGGTAGACACCTCGAACAGCACGCCGCCCGGCGTGCGGAAATAGATCGCCCAGAAGTAGTCGCGGTCGATCACCGGCGTCACCTGATAGCCGGTATCCACCAACGCCTTGCGCACTTCGAGCTGTTTCGCCCGGTCCTCGACCGAGAACGCGACATGGTGAACCGAACCGGCGCCGAGGTCGGCAAAGAGCGCGCCGGGCAAGGTCTCGATGTCGACGACATCGGCGCCATTTCCGTTCCGGATGGCAAGCCGCTTCGTCTGCCCTGAACTGTCGACCTCCTGATAGCCCATGAATTTCAGAAGCTCCTCGGTTCGGCCGGCATCCTTCAGCCGCAACGCCACCGAGTGGAAGCCGCGGATCGCTTCATCGCCAGGCACGTCGCCTTTTGCCCAGGGTGCGCGGTTGTCCGTCCTGTCCTCGACGAAGGCGAAGCCGTCGCCGTCCGGCCCGTCGAAGCGCAGGCGTTTCTCGCCGAAGGTTTCCTCGTGCTTCAGGCCGGTCACGCCCTGATCGGCAAGCCGTTTCTCCCAATAGCCAAGCGAACCCTCCGGCACGGAAAAGACGGTCGTCCCGACCTCGCCGACACCGTGATGGCCTTTGGCGATGTTCGGAAACGGGAAGTAGGTCATGACCGAACCCGGCGTGCCGAATTCGTCGGCGTAGTAGAGATGGTATACGTCGGGGGCGTCGAAATTGACGGTCTTCTTGACCCGGCGAAGACCCAGCTTCCTGGTGAAGAACTCATTGTTCTGACGTGCGTCCCTCGCCATCGAGGTGACGTGGTGCAGACCCTTTATCTGATCGAGCATGGGAACTCCTTCGCGATTTTCCCTACAGGGTGTGTTGGGCATGATGCCGTCTTTGCCGCTGTATGTCGTCAGTCCATCGCGGAAAGAAAAGGTCGCCCGCCTGGAAAGAATGTCTACCGATTGCGAACAATCAACCGGAAGTGCCGCTTGCCTGTGCTTGTTGCGGGGTCCATTGTCCGCGTCGTCGCTTTCACAGGAACCCGGCAAGATGTCGGGTACATCTTAGTCGATGCACTGCACCGGTTGCGGTTTTGAGGTTCAGAGCGGTTTTGCCTTCTGCCCGAAATGCGGCGCGAGGCAGCCCAACCTGTGCCCGGCCTGCGGCCATGAGTGTGCCCCGGACTTCGCGTTCTGCCCGAAATGCGGCGCTCAAACCGGCGCCTCGCAGGCGCGCAATCGAAAGGAACCCGCGCCTGCCTCCGTTCCGCCCGCGGAGCGGTCGCAAGTGCAGGGGCCATCTCCGGCCGCGGCGCCTGGAAGGACATCCCGCGCGATAGACTATCCGCCTCAGTCGGATGCCGACCGTCGTACGATCACGATTCTCTTCGCGGATCTCAGCGGTTTCACCGCGCTGACTGAAAAGCTTGACCCGGAGGTCGTACGGTCCCTTCAGAATGAGCTGTTCGAGGAACTGACGGCTGCGGCGCAGGACTTCGGCGGTTTCGTCGACAAGTTCATCGGCGATGCGCTGCTCGTGCTGTTCGGCGCGCCGATCGCGCACGAAGACGATCCAGAGCGGGCGCTTCGTGCAGCACTCGACATGATCGAGCGCGCGGAACAGGTGGGGAAAGTTTCGGAAGCATATTCCGGTGCGCCGCTCAAGCTGCACGTCGGCATCAACACCGGGCAGGTCGTGACTGGCGGTCTTGGCGCGGGCGTCTCCAAGTCCTATTCGGTGACGGGCGACACGGTGAACATCGCCCAGAGGTTGCAGTCGATGGCTTCGCCGGGCGAAGTGCTTGTCGGGCCGCTGACTTATCGGCTGACCCGGCATGCTTTCTCCTACGAGTCGCTTGGGGATGTCGAGCTGCGCGGCAAGGCCGGCCGCGTTCTCGTCCACCGTCTGTCAGGGCCGCTCGAAACGCCAAGAGCGGCACGCGGGCTCGAAGCGCTCGGCCTCAGCGCACCGCTGATCGGCCGCGACGCCGAACTTGCTCGAATGTTGGACTGCCTGGACCTGGCATGCGGCGGCTCGGCGCAACTGGTGCGGCTGGTCGGGGAGGCGGGCATCGGCAAGTCGCGATTGATCAGGGAGTTCATAGCCCGAGTGCGCGACGAGGGCCGCTTCGCGGACGTTGCCGTGCGGCAGGTCGTCTGCTCTCCGCTGGGCGAGCGGTCCTATGGCACGCTTGCGGCCGTTGTGCGCGGTGCTGCCGGTATGGGGCTGAACGCTTCTCCGGGAGAGACGCGAACCAAGCTTGCCGCCCTGCTGACGGAACTCGGCCTGCTTGGCGAAGAGGCCGACCGCTTGACGCCGCTGCTGTTTCACGTTCTCGGCGTCGGCGATCCCGACGCGACCTTGCAGCATGTCGAGCCCGAGCAATTGCGCCGCCAGATCCTCTACGCGATCCGTACGATAATGGAGCGGCGCCTGGCGCTGTCGACGCTTCTGATCGTCGTCGAAGATCTCCATTGGGCCGACGCCGTCTCGCTCGAGGCGCTACGTTTCGTTATGGACCGGCTGGAACGCACCCGGCTCATGTTGCTGGTGACGCAACGGCCGGTTCTCGAAAACGACCAGCTCAACTCAAGCCGGGTCGGCCACATCGCGTTGCGCCTGCCGCCCTTGAGCCCCTCGGACGGACGGCGGCTGTTGGCTGCGTTCTTCGGCGAAGCGTGGAGCGGATCATCTGGGCGTCTGCTCGACCGGATTTTCAAGCGGGCGGGCGGCAACCCCCTCTATGTCGAGGAGATTGTGCGCGGTCTCATCGACATAGGTGTCCTGAGACGCGACGGCGCTGAGTGGCGAACGACGTCCGGCGAGGCGGAAGCAGACATTCCGACCAGCATTCAGACGATGCTGCTCGCCCGCGTCGACCGCCTGCCGCAAGACGTGCGCAAGCTGGCGCAAGAGGCGGCGGTGATCGGCCCGCGCTTCGACGTGACCGTACTCAACGCTGTCACACCTGATCCTGCCAATCTGGAAGCGGGCCTCGAACTCCTGTGCGACGTCGAGATCATCGAGGAGATCGCCGGAGCGGGTTCGATCTCATCGCAATGCTATCGCTTCACGCAGACTTTGCTGCAGGATGTGATCTACCAGAACCTTCTCCTGCAACGGCGCACCGAGATGCACGGATTGATCGGCGCCGCCCTGGAGCGCTTGCGGGGCAGCGATCCCGATCTCCTGGAGGATCTGGTGACGCTGGGCCATCATTTCAGCCTCAGCGCGCAGAAGGCGAAAGGGGCGCGTTATCTTGCGGCGGCCGGGGATCGGGCTCGCGCAATCTACGCCAACGACGATGCGCTTCAGCTCTACCAGCAGGCGCTCGCCGCGCTGTCTACCGGCGCCGGACAAGAGCGGGAAAAGCTTGCCCTTGGCGAGCGCATTGCCGATCTGTGCGGACCGGCTGGCCGGCGCGATACCGCGCGCGAGCACTACCAGACCGTGCTCGCCGCCCATCGCACCGCCGGGGACCGCGCGGCCGCCGCGCGGATATTGCGCAAGCTGGGGCGGCTGTTGTGGGACGAGGGGAAGCGAGCCAGAGCGGAGGCGAGCTATGCCGATGCGGCGGCCCTGCTCGAAGGGACCGATGCGCCCGTCGAGCGGGCTCACCTGCTGCAGGAACGCGGCCGCCTGGCGTTTCGTATGGGCGATCACGCGGCGGCGGTGAGATTCGCCGAGGATGCGCTTAGCCACGCTCGGTCCGCAGCTCTGGACGGCGACCAGCAAGCTGCGCTGGAGGCAGCGCGCGCGATAGCCGAGGCGCTCAACACCAAGGGTGTCGCGCTGGCGCGGCTTGGACGCGGCCGCGATGCGCTCCGCGAGGTCGAGCAGAGTGTCACGGTTGCCGCCCAAGCCGGCCTGCTCGGCGCGGTCTGCCGCGGCTACAGCAATCTGGCCGTACTCTACACCACGATCGATCCGGCACAGGCAATGGAAGTCTGCCGGCGCGGGCTGGAGGTCGCGGATCGCATCGGCGACATTGGGTTCCAGGCACGCCTCCTCGCCAACCTTGCGGTGGCAAGCTGCACCTTCACGGACCGCTGCGCCGGCGAGGGCATGGTGGCTGCCGAGAAGGCGATCGAGCTCGATCGCGCGCTTGACCAACGCGAGCACCTGCCGGTGCCCTTGATCGTACTCGGCCAGATTCACCAATGTCACGGCCAGCCCGAGCTGGCGGCGCGCTATTACACGGATGCACTGGAGCTGGCCCGGGAAACGGGCGAGCCACAGATGCTTTTTCCATGCTATGATGGACTTGCCACGCTGAATCTGGACCTCGACGACCTGCAGGAGGCCGAACGCTATTTTGCCTTGGCGCAGAATGTCTGTGCCGAGCACGGGCTCGACCCCGAAGCGCTGATCGTGCTGCCTTTCCTCGACTAGAGCATCGGACCCGAAAGTGGGAACCGGTTTCGGGAAAGATCCGATGCTCAAACAAAGAGATAGAGCAGCAGCGATTCTATCGATGCGTCCGGCTCTGGTGTGGCGAATCCGAAATTCGTATTGCCTTGGAGCGCAGAAGACCGCCATTTGCAGGCCGGCATCACCTGAATACCAACACACCCTAAGACGGAAAGGATGTTGAGATGTCCACGCACCAATCCGAAGGACCCTTGCAGCCAGGTGATCGCGCGCCCAATGTGGTGCTCGATGCGGTCACGCGTGACGGAAAGGTGGCGATCGATGATTTTCGCGGCCACAAGCCCGTGCTGGTCGGCTTGTACCGTGGATTGCATTGCCCGTTCTGCCGCCGCCACATCACAGCCCTGGCGCAACTCGACCCTGCGCTGCGCGAGATGGGGGTCGAAAGCCTTGCCGTGGTGAACACGCCGACCGAGCGGGCGCGCCTTTATTTCCGCTATCACCCCATGCCGACACTGCTTGCCGCGTCCGACCCGGAACGGGCCTCGCACCGCGCCTTCGGCTTGCCCAACCTCGAATTTACCGAGAACGAAACGGAATGGCCACGCAAGGTAGGAATGGACGTAGCAAGGTCCATGCGGGTGGACATACCGGGCGAATTGCCCGAACCGATGGACCCAATCGCGGCTTCCCAATTCCTCGACAAACTGGACGGGTATCAGGTGACCGACGCCGATCAGCAGATGATAGCAACCGGGCATGGCCAACTCGTCGGCCATTTCCTGCTCGACCGTGAAGGCATCGTACGCTGGACCTTTACCGAATTCCCCGAAGAAGGCCGGTACATGTTCACCGCCCCGACCCCAGATGAAGTGATGTCCGCCGCTTCCAGGGTGATGAACTGACCGAACATCGGCGCGATTTTGTACCCCCCTTTGTTCCAAGGGCAATCGCATATGGGTAACTGCCCCCTCATCCGGCCTCGCTCTGCTCGGCCACCTTCTCCCCGCTGGGGAGAAGAGGGTGCGGCGGCGCGGCCGGCGACCTCCTCTCCCCTCGGGGAGAGGGTGGCGAGGGCGAAGCCCTAGCCGGGTGAGGGGGACACGGAATGCCCTGCCTTTGTCCGGAGCCTTGTCGTAGGGCGCATTGCACCCTTCACCGCGTGATTCGGGAAGGTTTCACCGCAACGTGACTTCCCGTTGAGCCCTTCGTCTGTCAATCATTTCGTAACGAGAACAAGAAGCCGGCGCCGCCGGGCAAGGTTGGAACGAACTCATGTGTTGGGGCACGACTGTTGGGCCGGCGGCAGTAGCGCTGGCCCTGTCGGCGTTTACCGTGCCGTCCATTGCAGGCGACGAACAGAGGCCGCTTGGGGTTGTGGAATTGTTCACCAGCCAGGGATGCAGTTCGTGCCCGCCGGCCGACGCTGTCCTTGCTGACCTGGCGCAGCAGCGCGAAGTGGTCGCTCTGGCCTATCATGTCGACTATTGGGACTACCTCGGCTGGCAGGACACGCTGGGTTCGGCCGAGAATACGCGGCGCCAGTACGACTACATGAAGTCTTTCCGCACGCGTTCGGTTTACACGCCGCAAGCCGTCATCAATGGTCGCACCCACGTCAACGGCGCGCATCGCTCGGAGGTTGCACAGGCGCTGGACGGCATGAAGAAGAGCGCCGGGAGCGAACTCATGGTCGACATTGACGTTACGCAGTCCGATGAAAGCATTGTCATTCGGACCGCCGCAGCCAGCAAGCCGGTTGGCGAGGCGCATGTCGTGCTGGTTTCGTATGATACAGCCCAGCCGGTGCAGATCACGCGCGGCGAGAATGCCGGCAAGACCGTCGTCTACTGGAACGCCGTGACGAGCATTCAGACGGCCGGTATGTGGCGCGGCAAGGAAGCGCTCTTTGAAATGCCCGTCAGCGATATGGCGAGGAAGGGCGCAAATTGCGCCGTCCTGCTGCAGTCCGCGGGAAGCGACGGCGCTCCCGGCACCATTCTCGGCGCGGCCGTCGTCCGAATCCCCGACCCGTAAACTGGGCGAAGCCCCGGCCTAAAGCGCGTCGCGGCAAAACGGATTCATGTGACGCGCTTTAAGCTATTGTTTTTGTGCATGTCGTTTTCCCAAAACTGCTGCAGACTTTTGGGCGACATGCATTAACAAAAAGACCGGCGCCAGCTTGGCTGACACCGGTCTTGAGAATTTGGGATCGTCGCACCAGGCTTTCCACACGGAAAGCCTGGGTTGGTTCGATCCGGCCATGGCCCCGTGGGCGGGGGGCTTGGGGTTTACGGAGCCGGTGCCGGACCGAACCGTCTCAGGCAACACAGGGATGTTCGTCAGACATTGAGGCCAAAGCCGGGATTATTTGTGGCAAAAATGTGGCTACCCCATCACCAATTCCGACACTATGTCCCGGTTCGTGAGATCGGCTGTAACAATCGGTAACATGGAGCAAGATGGGGTTAGGTTTGACCTAACCCCATCTTGCTCCAAGGCCCGGTCTTGCATTTCGCAGGCGAACGGGCAAACTATCCGGCGTCTCAAGTTTCATGAAAGGGTGGGCGCATGACCGATCGCGGTGCCGGAGGGGAGGATAGGGACAAATCAGCAATATTGATCCCGCTCCACGAGGCAAGACGCGAAAGGTACAGTCTTCTCGTCACCTTCGACCGGCGGGAACTCGATCTTATTCTCAAACTCTATGGGCGGATGGTCGCCGCCAATGAATGGCGCGACTACGCGATCGACCACCTGTCCGACCGCGCGGTGTTCTCGGTTTTCCGCCGCACCAGCGAAACGCCCCTCTTCCAGATCGTCAAAAATCCGAGGCTTGCCCGAAAGCAGGGGGCTTTCTCGGTGGTTGCAGCCACCGGCCTTATCCTCAAGCGCGGCCATGAACTCACGCGTGTCCTGGGGGTGTTCGACCGGACCCTGCGGCTGGTAGAGGCCTGATAGAGTGGCGGACGCTTTTCAGGTTCCAATTGCCTCGTCGGCGGTAAGCGCATGCTCGCGCGTGCCGGACACAATGATCTCCAGTACTTCGTGCTCGTCCGTATTCTTGATGTAGCGGTCGCCAACGTTCTCGCCACGCTTGAGCACCATCACCCGGTCGCCGACCGCGAAGATATCAACGAGCCGATGCGAGATGATGATCTGGGCAACGCCCTGCTTTTTCAGCTCGAGCATGGTCTCCAGCAGCCGTTCGGTGGCCATCACCGAGAGATTGGCGGTCGGTTCGTCAAGGATGACGACCCGCGGCTCGAAGGAGATCGCGCGGGCAATGGCGACAGATTGCTGACGGCCGCCGGACAGGCTCTCGACCTTCTGATAGACGGAATTGACATCGACCTTGAGCCGCTTCAGCACGCTGTCGGCTTGCACGTACATCTTGCGCCGATCGACGAAAAACCCCCTGCGCGGCCAGCGGCCAAGAAAGATGTTCTGGCCGACGTCCATATTTCCGCAGAGAGCAAAATCCTGGTAAATCATCTCTATGCCGGCGTCACGGCTCTCATGCGGGCTCTTGAAGTGCACCGGCTGTCCTTGAACAAGGATTTCGCCGGCATCGCGCTGATAGGCGCCGGTAAGGATCTTCATAAGCGTCGACTTGCCGGCCGAGTTATCGCCGACCAGGCCAAGGATCTCGCCCGGATAGAGCGCGAGATCGACGTTGCGGAGCGCCTGCACCGCTCCGAAGGCTTTTTCGATGCCCCGCATCTCCACGATCGGTGTAGTGAGCGTCGCGTCAGGCATGGGCGGTTTCCGGTTTTTCAGCGCGTCGCGCGAAATGGGTCCACAGGCGGCCGAAGATATTGGCCTGGCGTACCCAGATGTCGATTAGCACCGCGACGATGAGGATGACGCCAATGAAGACGTTGATCCAGTGTTGAGGCATGCTGAATCCCTGAACGTTGAGCTGCAGGAGCGCTCGCACCAGAGTTATCACCGCAGCACCCGCCAGCGCGCCGATCATGGTGCCGTGACCGCCGAAGATCGACCCGCCGCCGATGATCACGGAGGCGATGGCGTCAAGCTCGCGGAATTGGCCGGCGACCGGGTTGAAGCTGCGAAAATAGGCGACGTTGATGATCCCGGCCATGCTTGCGCACAAGGCCGCCAGCAGGAGAGAAATGAAGCGCACACGGCTGGTGTTGATGCCGGCGTACGCAGCGGCGCGGATGTTGCCGCCGGTCGCATAGACCTTCTGCCCAAATGGCATGTAGGCGAGGACGACGCCGGCGACCAGTGCAACGAGGAGCATCCAGACGGTCTGGACGCTCACTACCTGGGCGATTGCGCGCGGAAGTCCGTCCGGCAGCGAAATACCGAAATGCAGGAGGATATCGTTTACCTTGCGGCCGAGGAGGTTGTAGCCCTCGGGCCATCCGGTCAGCTGCTGGCCTGCGACGAACCAGGCGGCCAGGCCGCGCGCGATGTAGAACATGCCAAGAGTGGCGATGAAGGCTGGCAGCTTGAAGCCGACCGTAACAACGGCGTTGACGAGCCCGGCGGCCATGCCTGCGAGCAGGCCCATCGTGACGGCGGTCAGAGGGTCGGCGCCGAGAACCTTGAGGAAGTAGGCGGCCGTGCTTCCAGCGAGGGCGAGGACTGCTCCGACCGAGAGGTCTATGTCGCCAGCAGCGATGACATAGGAGAGCCCGACGGTGATCAACGCCAGCTCGGTGTAGTTGAGCATGATCGCGAAGGTGTTGGACAGGTTCCACCAGTAATCGGGCCGGAGAGCGAAACCCGTAAGCCACAGCAGAACGGTCAGGATGATGGCGAGCGCGTCGCGTCGAGCAAGGAACTTGCCGAAGTCCGGTTGCCGAGAGCGCCAAATCGGTCGCCATCGCCCCTTTGGTCTGGACACCCTCGAGCGCGACGCCACCGATCTCGTGGGCCGGGGGAGGCGGTCGGCCGCGAAGCCAGGCCCAGAACCGTGACGCGACCTGGCGGCGAATGAGGTAGGGCTCGATGAGCACGGCGATGACGAGGAGGAGACCAAGAAACACGAGGACGGCGCCTGCTGGCAGGGTGAACTTGGCGTTGACCGGCACACTCTCACCGTCGATGACGATGATGCGGGTGATCGGCCAGCCTTCGCGCAGCACCTTGTCGATCAGAACGACCAGCGCGGCGCCAAGGCACGAGCCAATCACACGGCCGCGACCGCCTAGGATCGATGCACCGCCAATGATGACGGATGCGATAACGGTGAGTTCCCAGCTTACGCCGTAGAGCGGGGTCACACCCTTGTCCTGCGCGACCGACATCAGCGCCGCAAGGGTCGCGCAAAGCGATGAGATCAGGTAAGCGCGAATACGCACCCAGCGCGTCGGAATGCCGGCATAGACGGCAGCCTGCTCGTTGCCCCCGGTGGCGAAGGTCTCGTAGCCCCAGCGGGTCTTGGCGAGAACATAGGCGCCGATTACCGCGACGAGGACGAAGATCGCGATCTGATTATTGAAGCCGAAGACGTTCGTCTCGCCGAGGTGGAAGAACAACGGATGGTCCTTCGCCTTGTCGGAATAATAGATCGCCTGGCCGTGCGTGAGCGCAAGAACGAATCCGCGGCCGATGAAAAGCATCGTCAGCGTAGCAATGAACGCGGGTACCTTCAGGACGGTGACGAGGACGCCGTTGAGGAGGCCGATAGCCGTGCCCAGGAGCACGCAGAGGATCACCGATGTTATGACGCCGAAATCGAGGAAGCTCGGTGCGAACAGCCGAGCAAAGACCACTGCCACCAGGCCATAGGCTGAGCCAACGGACAGATCGAGGTCCCTGTTGACGATGACGAAGGTCATTCCGACCGCGATGATGCCCACACGGGATGTGTCTCGGAGAAGAGCGTGAAGCGCCTCCGTTGAACCGAAGAAAGTCGGATTGACGAGAAATCCGCCTAAGTAGAGCAGGGCGAGGAAGATCAGGAGTCCGGACTCCCAGCCGGCGACGAGTTGAGGCGGCGCGCGGCCGGGCAATGTCGTCGTGGTGAGCGCCATAGGTTCCTTCCGGTCGATCCTCGCCGTCACGGTGCGGGAGGGCCGCTGCCCTCCCGCACCGATTTCAGACGTTTCGAGTGGCCTCAATTTTCGAAGCGCTTACCGACTTTTGCGACCGAATCCTTCGTCACGAGCTGCGCGCGCGTGTCGAGGTTGGCGGCCGCTATGCCGCGGTCGATCTGAAGATAAAGCTGCATGACCGGCCAGAAGCCCTGAAGGAAGGGCTGCTGTCCCAACGAGCCAGTAAGGTTTCCGGCGGCGATGCCTTCCTGCTGTGCCGGACCGAGGTCGAAACCAAACGCACAGAACTTGCCGGTCTTTCCCATCTGGGCAACCGCCTTGACGAGCGGCGGCGTGAAGACGTTGTTGGCCGTGAAGGCGCCGACAGCATCACCACGCGACTCGAAAAGCGACACAAGCGCGTTGACCGGATCGTTCGGGTTGGTGTCGATGCCGACATTCTCCGGACCGGCGTCGACCTTGAAGGCGTCGAGCTTGCCGGCGTCCTTCAGGGTCTTGACGATTGCGTTGAAGGCGGAGGTGACGCGGTTGTTCACCTCTATGTTGCCCATCGCCGTCGAGGAGGGCAGCAAGATCGAGCCTCCGGTCGCGCCGCTGGAGAGCACGCAGTTTGCGAGCGCCTCGCCGCCGATTGCCGCAGCCGACGCATCCTGGCCAGTGTGGCTGATCGCGTTTCGGTGCAGGATGGATCCGTCGAACGAGTTGGTTGTGGCGACCGGGATGCCGGCAGCCTCGGCGGCTTTAACAATGTCGTTGTACGCGCCGACCTGCGGAGTGGTCATGATAATTCCGTCGATCGTCGGATCCTGAACGATCTGGTTCAGGATTTCGATCTCGCGGGCAGGATCGTCCACGGGCGATTCCGAACCGAGCAGCAGAATCTTGGCTCCGATCATGTTGCCGGCGACGGTGGCCCCGACATAAACCGGATCAAAGAAGCCGTTGCCGGCTGTGTGTGTCACGATGGCGAAAGTGAGATGGCCATCGGCCGAATGGAAGTCTTTCGTCTCGGGGGCCTCCTTTGCGGCGTCCTCGAAACCGTATCCTCCGACAGCTTTCTCGACGCTGCCGGACTGTGCGAAGGCGTATGGGACGCCGAGCATAAACGCCGCGGCGCATACCGCGAGCGGAAATGTATGTCTCATGATTGTCCTCCCTTGCAACCGACGGTCGGAAGCTGTTCAGGCGCATTTATCCAGATGTTTCCGAAGCTTCCTCCCGCGACACAATACTCCGCGCAAAGCCGGTCCACGTAAATAGCGAAGTCGCGTTTGCGGGAGCGAACCTGCACATTCCCGGCGCCAAATTGCCGATATTCATGATTTGTACCAGCGAGACACTCGTAGCCAGCCACGGAAAGACTGTGATATCAATGCTCAAAGCGCGTCGCCGTTGGCAAACTGCCGTTGCCGCGCAGCCTGCCGACTGATCGCCGGACCGTAGACTAGGGTGTGTTGATATTCAGGTTGCTGGCCTGCAAATGTCAGTCTTCTCCGCTTCCGGTACTCACGTACCAGAACGTACGCTCTTGTGCCGGTTCTCGAAAACCGCCATTTTCGGCTCGGCCTGACCTGAATCTCAACACACCCTCAATCCGGTCGCGGGTTTCAACCCGTAGAACAGGTGGTTGCGGAACATGGAACTTGCCGTCGCCCTTGGCTTGATCGCATTCAAGGTCGCATTGCTGATTGCGATGCTGCTGCTGCTGCCCTTGCCGCTGACCTGGGTGGAGCGCAAGATCGCCGGGCACATGCAGCAGCGGTTGGGGCCGATGCGCGTGGGGTGGCACGGGCTGCTGCAGCCGGTCGCGGACGGGCTCAAGCTATTGACCAAGGAGGACCATATCCCGGCCGAGGCCGACCGCTTCCTGTTCAAGCTGGCCCCGATCCTGGCGCTCGCCCCGCCTTTCGTGGTGTTCGTCGCGGTTCCCTTCGGCGAAACCGTCTCGGTCCTCGGGGCCGAGATCACGCTCTACGTCTCGAATATGAACGTGGCGATCCTTTTCGTCTTCGCGGTGATCGGAATCGAGGTTTACGGCGTCATCTTCGGCGGTTGGGCCGCCAACAGCAAATACGCGGTCCTCGGCAGCCTCAGAACCTGCGCGCAGATGATCAGCTACGAAATCCCAATGGGGTTCGCGGTCATCGGCGTGGTGATGCTGGCGCAATCGATGAGCCTGCTCGACATCGTGCGGGCGCAGGCCGATGTCTGGAACATCGTCTACCAGCCGGTCGGGTTTTTCGTGTTCTTCGTCGCCGGGCTGGCCGAAGCACAGCGCATTCCCTTCGACCTTGCGGAAGCGGAAGGCGATCTGGGGGCCGGCTTCCATACCGAATACAGCGGCATCCGCTTTGCGTTCTTCATGGTCAGCGAATACGCAATCATGCTCCTGGTGTCGGTGCTGGCGGTGATCCTGTTCTTCGGCGGCTGGAACGGCGTGCTGATACCGTTGCCGCCGCTTCTCTGGTTTGCGCTCAAGGTGGCTTGCTTCATCTACGTGTTCATGTGGTTCCGCTTCACTTTCCCACGCTACCGCTACGACCAGCTGATGGCGATCGGGTGGAAAGTCTTGCTTCCACTTTCGCTGGCGAACATAATCGTCACTGGAATTGCTTTTCTCTAGGGCCGTGGCTGGCCCACAGCGAGGCGACGATGTCGCGCGCATTGGACAGAATGGGAACATGGATCGGCTGGATGTTCTTCGCCGATTTGGCGAAGGCTCTGTCGCTGACCTTCGGCTACATGTTCGCCAGGTCCGTGACCATGCAATATCCGGACAAGGAAAAATGGTTGCCCTATTCGCGCTACCGCGGGCATCACTTTCTAAAGCGCGACGAAGAGGGCGAGATCAAGTGCGTGGCCTGCGAACTCTGCGCCCGGATTTGTCCCTGCGACTGCATTGAAGTGGTCCCCTATGAAGACGAGAAGGGCAACCGGCGCCCGGCAAAATTCGAGATCGACATGGCCCGGTGCCTGTTCTGCGGGCTGTGCGAGGATGCCTGCCCGGCGGACGCGATCGCGCTTGGCCAAGAGTACGAATTCTCAAGTTTTTCTTCCCGTGACCTGGTGGTCGGACGTGACGATCTTCTCGGCAAGCTGGGCAAGGCGGCGACCGGCGGCGGCGTAGTCGCGGCGCGCCTGAACACCGAAAAGGATGTACGGGTCGAGACGAGCGATCCGGAGGGATACGACTGGTGGCGCAATATTCGACGAACGTGAACGCGCCTGCCGTAAAGCCGAAGCGTTCGGAAAGGAGGCTCAGATGCTGGTCGGCGAAATTTTGAGGTTCAAGGCTTCCGAGGTCATTTCTGTCACTCCGGGACAGACGATGGTGGAAGTCCTGCGGCTGTTTCGGGAAAACAATATCGGCTTTGTGGTTGTCAGCCGTTCGCCCGGCGAATATCTGGGCACGCTGTCTGAGCGGGACTGCTGCAATGCTGTGGCAGAACACGGCGCCGCGGCGCCGATGATGCGGGTCGCCAACATCATGAACAGCAACGTGGCGACCTGTTCGGCACAGGACCGGCTGCCCCTAGTGATGGCGCTCATGACCAAGCGTCGCACGCGCCATGTGCTGGTCATGGATGGCAATGACGTTGTCGGCGTGGTCAGCATCGGCGACGTGGTCAAGCATCGGCTGGACGAATCGATCCGCACCGAGCAGGCGCTGCACGACTACATTGCCGGGACCGGCTATCACTGACGGACGCGCGGCGCGCGAAGGGCGTAGCCCGTGCCGTTTCCGGTTGCTCTCTACGCGTCGTTTCTAACGCGTATTCCAATTGCTAGCCCGGGTGCTCCAGCCCGGCCCCAATCCCGGCGACAGTGGCGATCTCCAAGCCCGTGTGCGCCCTTTGGACCTCCACAGGACATGGGTACTGGCCCCGCCGCAACAGGCTGTTGAGACGCAAGCTTATGTAGTTTTCTGGAACGAACACGAGCCCGGTGGGGAAGCGCTTGTTGACCTTGAGCTGTGCCGTCAGTTCGCTTTGGGCGGATCGCACGACCACCTGATCACGCTCCGAAAGGCCAAGCTGTGCGGCATCCCGCGCGCTCATCTCGACGAATGGGTCATCGGCGACCGTGTTCAGTATTTCCGAGCGTTCGGAAAGATATCCGTTGTGGAACAGTGAGTTGCCCGTGACGAGCATAAGCCCGCCGTCGGCATCGACAAACGGCGGCGGTGCGAAGAACCCGCCAGCCAGCGACATCGCGGTCGCTCTGGTAAATGCGCCGTCGGCGCCCAGCCTATCCTGCTTCAGTCCTTGGTAGGCAGGAACGAGCAGGGCAATCTCCTCGAAGATTTCGCCTTGACTCGATGGCCGCAGCACCTGGTTGCGCAGCTCTGCAATGAAGTCGAAAATCGCCAGGTTGCCTCGCGCCTCGAAGACCGGTTCGCGGAACTTTCGCACCATCTGGGTCCGGCCCTCGTTGTTGGTGAACGTGCCGGTCTCCTCGCCGTAACCCGCCGCAGGCAGAACGACATCGGCCATACCCGCCGTATCCGTGAGAAACGCGTCCTGCACGATCAGGAGATCGGCCGCACCAAGCGCCTGCTTGACGAATGCCCGGTCGGGACTGGAATTCAGTGGGTCGCTACCGACAATATAGAGCGCGCCCATCCGACCTTCGTCACAGAGTTCCAGCATTGCCTGGAAGTCCACGCCGGGTTCGGACGGGATCGCCGAACCCCAGGCCCGTTCGAGAGTCGCGCGCGCCGCATCATCGGCGACCTCGGACAGCCCCGGCAGCGCGGCCGGCAGAATCCCCATGTCCCAGGCGCCCATTTGATTGGCTCGGTCGAAAAGGAACTGCATCGCCACGCTTTTGCCGAGCGCATGGAGAACCCGCATCAGATTGTTGAGCTGTTGCAGCGTCGCGCGCGCTTCCGGTGATCTCAGGAGGTCGACGCTGACAAGCACGGTCACGCTCCGGCCCTCGATCAGCGCGGCAGCCAGAGCGCGATGACTTTTTCCAAAGCCGTCATCGCGGTCAAACTCTTTGATTGCCGCTGTCACCTCGGCAAGGCTCGCCGCCTCGCTGCCAGGACGAACGCGAACAACCGCCCTGGCATCGGCATCAAGACGGGATGGCCGCGCCGAGAGCATGAGCAACCCGGCCCGCCGCCGCCGCGCCCCGTCCCGCAGCAAGTATTCGGTGACCGGGTTTTCGTCGGTCACGTTGCCTCCGACGACAAACACGCAGTCGTTGCCTATCACGTCCTCCAGCGGCGCGCGGGTGTGGAAGGCCGCCAGCAACGGGCCGAGCGCATCGAAGGGCGTGGACCAGCGCGACGAACAGTCGATGTTGTTGGTACGCAACACCGTCCGCATCAGCTTCTGGAATTGATAAAGCATCTCGTTGGGCAGGCGCGGCGAGGCCAGGCCACCCGCAGCTTTGCTCTCGACTGCCGACAGGCGCCGGCGCAGGTAACCCCCCGCTTCGTCCCAGGAAACTGGAACGAGTGCGCCGTCACGACGGATCATCGGCCTCTTGATGCGGTCCCGGCTCCCGACGAAGTCGAGGCCAAAGCGACCCCGCGCGCAGAGCGTTTCGCGGTTGACGCCATGCTCCCACTTCGAGCGGACCCGCATGAACTCGCCCTTGCGCGCGCCGACGGTCAACTGGCAACCGGTGCCGCAATGCGGGCAGATCGTATCGGTCTCCACCAGATCCCAAGGCCGCGCCTTGTAGCGATAGGGGAAGCTCATCAGCGCGCCGACCGGGCAGACCTCGACGCAATTGCCGCACTGGTCGCAACTCGCCAGACTGCCCTCAAAGCCGGTGACGGCGGTATCCATGCCCTTTTCGACCGTGCCGAGCGCGACCGCGCCTACAACCTCCTCGCACATCCGGACGCAGCGCTGGCACTGTATGCAGCGATTGACGTTCATGATGATGACGGGACTGAGACGGATGTCCTCGGAGTGGAACACACGCTTGGCATCGCGGAACCGGCTTTCGCGAGGCCCGTATGCCATCACCATGTCCTGAAGCTCGCACTCGCCGCCCTTGTCGCAAACCGGGCAGTCGAGGGGGTGGTTGGCGAGCAGCATGTCGAGCATGGAGGAGCGGGTTTCGTCGATCAGCGGCGTGTTCGTGCGAACCACCATGCCCTCGGCAACTGCGGTAGCGCAGGAGGGCTGCAGCCGGCGCAGCCCTTCGATCTCCACCAGGCACATGCGGCAGGAGGCCAGCGCCGGAAGCCGCTTCAGATAGCAGAAGGTCGGGATTTCGATGCCCAGGCGCTCGGCGGCCTGCAGCACCGTGGAGCCCGCCTCCACTTCCAGCGTTTGTTCATTGATCTTGATGGTGACCATCGCTTCCTCGCGGCCGTCTCGCTCATCCTGCTCTGATCAGTGAAACGGGCATTTGCCTTCCTCGATATGGGTGACGAATTCGTCCTCGAAATGCACCAGCGCGGCCCGCAGGCCCATGGCCGCGCCGTCGCCCAGAGCACAGAACGTGTTGCCGAAAATGCCCTTGCAGAGCGCGTCAAGCTGTTCCAGATCGCCCGGCGCACCCTGCCCAGCCTCGATCCGGCGCAGCACCTTGACGACCCAGTTCAGCCCTTCCCGGCACGGGGTGCACTTGCCGCAGGATTCGTGATGGAAGAACTCGATGATCCGGGTGGCGACTTTGACCATGCAGGCCGAGTCGTCGATCACGATCACCCCGGCTGAGCCGAGCATCGAGCCGGCGGCGGCCAGCGAGTCGAAGTCCATGCCGACATCCAGTCCGCGCTCAGGGATCAGCGGCGCCGACACCCCGCCGGGGATCACTGCCTTGATCTTGCGCCCCGGTGGCGGCCCGCCGGCGTGATCCTCCACCAGTTCGCGCAGCGATATGCCCATCGGCAACTCGTAAAGGCCCGGTTTGCGCACCTGCCCGCTGAGGCAATAGAGCTTGGGGCCGGGACTCTTGTCCGGCCCGATGCTTCGAAACCAGCCTGGTCCTCGCGCCACGATATGCGGCACGCAGACCAGCGTCTCGACGTTGTTGATCACGGTCGGGCTGGCATAGAGCCCTTCGGCCGCTGGAAACGGCGGTTTCAGGCGCGGCTGCGCCCGTTTGCCTTCGAGCGAGTCGAGCATCGCCGTCTCCTCGCCGCAGATATAGGCGCCGGCGCCGCAATGGACATGCACGACGAAGCTGAAGTCCGACCCCAGAATCCGCTTTCCCAGATAGCCCTTGGCATGGGCCTCGGCGATCGCCTGCTCCAGCCGCTGGATCGCCAGCACGTATTCCCCGCGGATATAGACATAGGCGGTTTCCGCGCCAATCGCGTAGGCGCTGATAGCCATGCCCTCGATCAGTTGGTGCGGATCACGCTCCATGATGATCCGGTCCTTGAAGGTGCCGGGCTCGCCCTCATCAGCATTGCAGCACAAATATTTCGGCTTGCCGGAGCGCTTCGGCACGAAGCTCCATTTCAGCCCTGTCGGAAATCCGGCCCCGCCGCGACCGCGCAGGTTCGATTCCTTTACGAGTTCGACAATCTCGTCGGGCGTGTGTTCGCGGACCGCCTTCGCAAGCGCCTGATAGCCGCCGCCGGCCTCGTAGGCTGCAATGAGATGGCCATCCGGCGCATCCACGTTCCTGAGAAGGACCGGCTCGAACATGGTGCTATGCTCCCTGCGGTTCCGCGACGGTGAGGCCGGCGCCGGTCGCTTGGCCAACCGTCGCGCGCAGCGTGCCGAGGAGCGCTTCGAGACGCGCGATGTCGAGGTCGCCGTGATAGTCGTCGCCGACCTGCATGACCGGAGCCATCTCGCACGCGCCGAGGCATTCGACTGTCGAAAGGGTGAACAGCCCGTCCGGCGTCGTGCCGTCCTTGCCGATCCCCAGCACGGTCTCCAGATGGCTCAGCAGGTCTTCCGATCCGCGCAGCATACAGGAGACATTGTCGCAGAGTTGCAGGTGGAACATGCCCACCGGCGAGGTATGGAAGAGCGTGTAGAAAGTCGCCAGCTCGTAGACCCAGATGCGCTCGACACCAAGGATGTCGGCGACCTCTTCCAGCACCGGGCCCGGCAGATGGCCATGTTCCTTCTGCGCGATCAGAAGCGCGGGCATGATCGCCGAACGCTGGTCGGGATAGCGCTCCGCTGCCGCTTCGATTTTTTCGCGCATGTTCATCGCGTTCAAATCCTCCGCTACTTGTCCACCTCGGCCATCACCGGATCGAGGCTGCCCAGCACGGCGATCATATCGGCGAGGTAGCGCGCATTGCCGGCCCCGAACAGTCCCTGAAGGTTGACGAAAGAGGGTGCCCGCACCTTCATTCGGAATGGCTTTTCGGACCCGTCACTGATGATGTAAAACCCGAGTTCCCCCTTTGGCGCCTCGATCGCCGAATAGACCTCGCCCTTTGGAACCTTGAAGCCATAGGCCGACAGGTCGAAATGCTGGATCAGCGCCTCCATCGAGCAGTGCACCCTGTCCTTGTCCACCGGGAAAGCGACCGTCGGCATGTCGATCTGGAACGGCCCCTCGGGCATCTGGTCGAGGCATTGTTCGATGATCCGCACGCTCTCGCGCATCTCCTCGACCCGACATTGCCAGCGCGCGTAGCAATCGCCTTCGTCGCGGGTGATGACGTTGAAGTCGAGCCGGTCGTAGATCTCGTAGGGTTCGTCGCGGCGTATATCCCAGTCGACGCCCGAGGCCCGCAGGTTCGGACCGCTCAGGCCGAGGTCGATGCCATCCTCGGCGGTGATGACGCCCACCCCTTGCGTCCGCTTCAGGAACACCCGGTTGTTCTCGATCAGCCGTTCGTAGTCGCGGATGCGTTTGGGAAATATCTCGCAGAACTCCCTGATCTTGGGGAAGAACCCCTCGGGCAGGTCCTCGCGCACACCGCCGACCCGGCAAAACGAGGTGTGCATCCGCGCCCCGGTGACCATCTCCAACAGGTCCATGATCATTTCGCGCTCTCGCATGGCGTAAAGCAGCGCGGTCATGGCGCCCAGGTCCATCGGCAGCGCGCCGGTTATCAGGAGATGACCGGAGATCCGCGCCAGTTCGGCCATCAGCACGCGGATAAACTGCGCGCGGATCGGCGCTTCGATGCCGAGCAGCTTCTCCACCGCCAGCGCGAAGGCAAGGTTGTTAGACGGCGGGCAGAGGTAGTCCAGCCGGTCGGTCAGCGGAAAAATCTGGGTGTAGGTGAAGCTCTCCGCCAGCTTTTCAGTGCCGCGATGGAGGTAGCCGATATGCGGGTCCACGCGCGCGACATATTCGCCTTCCAACTCAAGCACCAGGCGCAGCACCCCATGCGTGCTGGGATGTTGGGGCCCGAGGTTGAGAAGCACCTCCTTGGTATCCGGCGCTTCGCCTTCCTGCCTGCTCAGTTCCGTGACTTCGGTCATCTCGAGCCTCCGGCGGGCAACGGCCTCCCTATGGAATGCGCCTGGTAGCGAGGTCGGGCTCAGTCGGTGGCGGACCTTCGGAGCCGAACGGGTTCAAATTGTCCTTGTAGCCGCGCAGCGGAAAGTCCTTGCGCTGCGGAAAGCCGACGAACCCTTCCCACATGTAGATCCGCCGCAGGTCGGGATGGCCCTCGAACCTGATCCCGTACATGTCCCAGGCCTCGCGCTCATGCCAGTTGGCGGTCCGCCATACCCCGGTCACCGACGGGACGACTGGCGGGTCGCCGAGGCGGCATTTGATCCGAACGCGCCATTTGTTGGGCAGCGAATAGAGGTGGTACACAGCCTCGTAGCGCGGTGTCTCGGGATAATAATCGACGCCGCAGATGTCGGACAGGAAATCGAACCGCAGCGCCGGATGCTCCTTCAGAAACCGGCAAAGCTCGACGATCATTTCAGGGCGAGCAGCGAAGGCATGAACGCCGTGTGCGAAGCCGAGATCCTCGATTGCCCCGCCGAAACGCTCTGCGATCAGGGCGCTGTCGAGGGGCGACCCCTTGCTCATGACGCCGCGGCCCGGTCCAGAGGGGTCCCAGCCAGCGCCCGGGTTTTCTTGATCTTCTCCTGAAGCAGAAGAAAGCCGTGCATCAGCGCCTCGGGCCGCGGCGGGCAGCCGGGCACATGCACGTCGACCGGCACGAAGGTCTCCGCTCCCTGCACCACGGCATACGTGTTGTAGACCCCGCCCGAGATCGCGCATGTACCCATTGCGATGACCCAGCGCGGCTCCGGCATCTGGTCGTAGAGCCGGCGCACGACGGGCGCGAATTTCCGCGTCACGGTGCCGGCGATAATCATCACGTCGGACTGGCGCGGCGAGGGCCGGAACACCACGCCGAACCGGTCGAGATCGTAGCGCGCACAACCGGCCGAGATCATCTCGATGGCACAGCAGGCAATGCCAAAGGTTTCGGGCCACAGCGCCGACCTCCGGCTCCAACTAATCAAGCTGTCGGCGGTAGTGAACAGCACGCTGTCACGGATCGCGTTGTTTACGCCTCCCATTCCAGCGCTCCCTTCAGCCAGGCGTAGGCGAAGCCCACAAGTAGCAGCAGCATGAAGACGAACATCTCGACATAGCCGACCAGCCCGATCTCTTTCAGGACGACCGCCCAGGGAAAGAGGAACATCGCCTCGACATCAAAGACCACCAACAGGATGGCCAGCACGAAGAACTGCACCCTGAAGCGGCCCCCGGCCGCCTCGCCAACCGGGTCCATACCGCATTCATAGGGCATGTTCTTGGCGGGATAGGGATTGGACGGGCGAAGGAGCGAGGAGACAAAAAGCGTGGCCAGCGCCACCAGAACAATTCCGGCGACCATGAAAAGAACCGGTACGAACTCCATTCCAGTCATGTTCGCATTGCCCCGGTCACTTACCGGGTGTTTCGTTCAGGC
Organism: uncultured Alphaproteobacteria bacterium; assembly: GCA_963813315.1. Lineage (GTDB taxonomy): Bacteria > Pseudomonadota > Alphaproteobacteria > Rhizobiales > Rhizobiaceae > CAWEYO01. Next base: position 168,175 of record CAWEYO010000005.1, read on the forward strand.
CGCGACCGACCTACTTCAGGACGGTGACGCGGGCCCCCCGGGAAGCGACTTGGGCATTCCTTTCGTGCGACCGCGAGAGTATTAGGTCGGCCGGATCATTGCAAATCCAATCGATCAACCGCCAAACACGGAATGTTGAGCAAGCCTCAGAAACCATGCCGGAAACAGACCGATCCCGATAGTCCCGGCAGCGGTGAAGGCGAGCGCGGCTCGCACCGAGGGCGTCAGTGCCGGATCGAACGTGCGTTGCGGTTCGCGCATGTAGATCACCATGACGATGCGGATGTAGAAGTAGGCGGCGACCGCGCTCAGCAGCACTGCGATAACCGCGAGCGGGACGAAACCCTGCTCGATGAGAGCGACCAGAACGTAGAACTTGGCGAAGAACCCGGCTGTCGGCGGGATGCCGGCCAGCGAGAACAGATAGAGCAGCATCAGAAGCGCCAGGCCGCGATGCGACTTGGCGAGACCCGCGTAGTCCTCGATGATTTCGCCCGAGAAATCGCCGTTCCGCATCATGATGACGATGCCGAAGATGCCGAGGTTCATGAACGCGTAGATCAGCAGGTAGAGCATCACGCCGGCGATTCCGTCCGCGCCGCCGGCCACCACGCCGAACATGGCGAACCCGGCATGGGCGATGCTCGAATAGGCCAGGAGGCGCTTGAAATTATCCTGCACGAGCGCCACGAAACTGCCGAGCGCCATCGTCATCACCGCAATGACTGCGACGATGATCCAGGCGTCGGAGGCTGCTACCAGCGGGTTCAGGAACACGCGCAGGATCACCGCGAACCCCGCCGCCTTTGGGCCGACCGACATGAAGGCGGTAATCGTCGTCGGCGCGCCTTCATAGACGTCCGGCACCCACATGTGGAACGGCACCGCGCCGACCTTGAAGACCAGCCCGGCAACGATGAAGACCACCGCCAGCAGCAATCCCGGATCAAGCGGACCGCCGGTTACCGCAGCAGCCATCCCGCTTAGGCTGGTTGTGCCGGTTAGCCCGTAGACAAGTGAAACGCCGTAGAGAAAAATCCCGGTCGAGACTGCGCCAAGGATCACGTATTTCAGCGCCGCTTCGTTCGACCGCCGCTGCTGCCGCAGAAAGCCGGTGAGCACATAGGTGCAGAAGGACATCAGTTCGAGACCGACATAGATCGACAAAAGGTCGGTCGCCGATGCCATGATCATCATGCCCGAAAGCGATAAGAGCATCAGGACGTAGTATTCGCTGCTCCCGATCTCTTCGATATCGGCGTATTTCCGGGAAAGAAGGAATGTCAGGACCGTGGCCAGGTAGAACAAGACCTTGAAGAAGGCCGCGAAGCGGTCACCGATGAACATGCCTGAATAGGCCGCCCGCGTCTCACCTGCCAGCATGAGTGTTCCCGCGGCGGCAATCAGCACGACCGCGATGGAAGCCCAGACGAGGAACGCTCCCCGCCCCTTCCGCACAATTTGTCCCAGGATCAAGAGAATGCAGGCCCCGGCGACCACCACGATCTCGGGCAGGCTCGCGAGGATCGACTGGAAAAGTGCGGCGGGCGTCATTGGCTGCCCTTGCCGTGAACTTGTGAAAGCAGATGCTTCACCGAGGCGTCGATTATTGCAAGAAAGGGTTTCGGATAGAGCCCGACCCAGATCACGAAAACGGCGAGAGGCAGAATTGCGGCCAACTCGCGGCCGTTCACGTCGTGGATCTTGAACCGGGCGCCGACGCTGGCCGGGCCAAGCGCGACTTTCCCGTACATGCCAAGCAGATAGGCCGCGCCCAGCAACGCCCCCAGAACGGCGGCCGCGCCGACGGCCAGGTTGGCCGCAAACCCGCCCGACAGCACCAGCAACTCGCCCACGAACGAATTCGTTCCCGGCAGCGCCATCGACGACAGGGTGAACAGCGCGAAAAAGGCCGTATAGACCGGCGCCGCCTTCATCAGCCCCCCATATTCCGCGATGCTGCGGGTATGGGTCCGCTCGTAAACCAGGCCTACGAAAAGGAACAACGCGCCCGTCGTTACGCCATGATTGAACATTTGCAGGACGGCACCCTCGAGCCCGCGCTGGTTCAGCGCGAAAATCCCCAGCGTGACGAAGCCCATGTGGCTGATGCTGGAATACGCCACCAGCTTCTTCAGGTCGTCCTGCGCGAGCGCGAGCAGCCCGCCATAGACAATGGCAAGTGCGGAAAGGGCCAGCATCAGTGTCGAATAGTGAACCGACGCCTCCGGCAGCATAGGCAGCGAGAACCGCAGGAACCCGTAGGCGCCCATTTTCAACAGCACGCCGGCGAGGATGATGCTGCCTGCCGTCGGCGCTTCGACATGGGCGTCGGGCAGCCAGGTATGGACCGGAACCATCGGAACCTTGACGGCGAAGGCGATCAGGAAGGCAAAGAACAGCCAGGACTGGATCTGGAGCGGCAAATCCTTCGCCGTCAGGGCGATCATGTCGAAAGTCTCGCCGCCGTGGAAATAGAGCACGATGACACCGATCAGGAACAGGAGGCTTCCCGCCAGCGTGTAAAGGAAGAACTTGAACGCAGCATAGACCCGGCCTTCGCCGCCCCAGACGCCGATAATCACGTACATCGGGATCAGCATCGCCTCCCAGAAGACGTAGAAAAGGAACAGGTCAAGCGCACAGAACACCCCGAGCATCAGCGCCTGCATGAAGAGCAGGCTGACCATGAACTCCTTCACCTTGCGATCGATCGCGACCCAAGAGGCCAGCACGCAGATCAAGCCCAACAGCGCGGTCAGGAACACGAAGAGCACGCTGATCCCGTCGACGCCAAGCGCGTAGGTGATACCGAGCGCCGGCACCCATGGGTGTGTCTCGGTGAACTGCATCGCGTGGGTCGTGGTGTCAAAGCCGGCCAGCATCGGAATGCAGAGAGCCAGGTCGAGGACGGTGACAGCCAGGGCGGTCCACCGCACCGCATCGTCATTGCGCAGAAACATCAGAACCGCCGCCCCGCCGACGGGCACGAACACAACAAGGCTAAGCAGCGGGAACGCCATCGCTACCGCCACGCGACGGCGAAGATGACGGTGGCTGCGATCACGCCGGTGATCATCGCCAGCGCGTAGTGCGTCACGACACCGGTCTGGAGCAGCCGGAGCCTGCCGCCGCTGGAGAGGATCGCGCGGGCCACGCCATTGACGACGGCGTCCACGCCATTGAGATCGATCCGCAGTCCGGCCCGTGCCGTCCCGTACAGGAAAGGCAGTGCCACCGTCTCGGACACGTCGCTTACAGCCTTCTCGTAGCGTGCCAGCGGTTTTTCGGCGAGCCACATGAAGAGCCGCGCGCCCTTGCGATAGAACCAGTCGGTGTCGATGCTGATCGTGTTCTCGGGGTCGAGCGCCCGGAGAAACACGACAAATCCCAATGCGGTGAACATAAGCAAGCCGAGGCTCTCGGCGACATGTACGCCGGTGTAGGGTTCGAAGTCGACCGGATAGGGCAAAAGCGCGTAAAGCGGCTGAGGGAACACCCCGATCGCGATGCAGAGCACCGCCGCCATGCCCATCGCTACAAGCATGTTGAGGGGCGGCTCCCGCGCCTCCAACTTCCGGTCCGTGCCGAAGAACATGTAATAAGGGAGCTTGAGCCCGGTGTGCAGGAATGTCCCCGACGATGCCATCGTCAGCGCCAGCACCACCAGCGCGCGGTGGTCCTGTGCGGCGGCGGCGATCACCATCGACTTGGTGACGAAGCCCGAGAAGAACGGAAATGCCGAGATCGCGAAGGCGCCCACCATATAGAGCGCCACGGTCAGCGGCATGGTTCTATAGAGACCGCCGAGCTCGGTGAGCTTGCGACGTCCGGTGACGTGGATCACCGCCCCCGCACCCATGAACAGAAGCGCCTTGTACAGAATATGCGCGAAGGCATGGCTGGAGGACCCGTTCACCGCCATTTCGGTGCCGATGCCGATGCCTGCCACCATGTAGCCCACCTGGCTGACGATGTGATAGGCGAGCAGTCGCCGGCAGTCGTTCTCCAGTACAGCGTAGACGACGCCGTAGAGCGCCATCGCCGTGCCGAACCAGACCAGAAGCTCGGTCCCCGGAAATGCCCGCGCCAACACATAGACGGCGGTCTTGGTGGTGAAGGCGCTCATGAACACCGCCCCGGTGACGGTCGCCTCCGGGTAGGCGTCGGTCAGCCACGCATTGAGCGGCGGCACCGCGGCATTGAGCATGAACGCGGCAAGGATCAGGCCGGCGGACACGCCCATCCCGCCCTCGATCGGCCCGAAAAGCAGCGAGCCGGTGGCGAGCCCGTGGAGAATGATGCCGGCGAGCAGCGCCACTCCACCGGTGATATGGACCATGAGATACCGGAACCCGGCGCGGATCGCCGGCTCGCCGCGCTGCGCGAAGACCAGATAGGCAGAGGCAAATGCCATGCCTTCCCAGAACAGGTAGAGCGTCAGGTAGTCGCCGGCGAACACCACGCCGAGCGCACTGCCGACGTAGACGAACGCCGCCACATGCTGGCCTGCGCGCGTCAAGTGCAGCGCGTAGACCATGCCGATCAGCGCCATGATGGTGAAAACGGTGGCGAAGACGATGCTGAGCTTGTCGACCCTGGCAACAAGGATTTCCTGTCCGACGAATCGTACAGCGCCGTAGCTGCCCGGCTCCATCGTGAGCACGGCGAGGATTGCCAGCGCCGGAATCGCGAGCAGGTAGACCTTGCGGATCGATCCTTTCAGGAAGGGGATCAGCAGGGCGCCGACAATGAACAGCAGTGCGGGATGGACGAAGTCAGTCATAATAGTCCTCGCGCCGCATCAGCCCGCCCTGATGGCCGAGGAACTTGGAGACGAAAATCAGCAGCACGCAGGAGACGAAGCCGTAGACGGCCGACCAGCCCGGCAGGCGGTCCCACAAATATTCGGCGTGTTCGCGGTAAACCAGAAAGTCGGCGATAACGGTCAGAACCAACGCCAGATAGAAGAGCCGCCGGCGCTGAGCCGCATGTTCCTCGTCACCAAAGAAATCGACGACGCGCTTGATCATCTGACAACTCCTTCCGCCAGGGCGAGAAAATAGCCGGGAAAGATGCCCATCGTCACCGACAGGACGGCGGTCGCGACCAGCGGGATCGTCACCATCGGAATTTCACGGACCGTCGACAGGCTCTCCGGGGCTTCGGTCTCAAAAAAGGCGACATAGCTGACCGGCAGGAAATAGGCGGCGTTCAGGATCGAACTCACCAGGAGCACGATCAAGAATGCGATCTGCCCGGCCTCGACCGAGCCCACCGCCAGATACCACTTGCTGACGAAGCCCGCGGTCGGAGGGATTCCGATCATGCCGAGCGACGCGACGAAGAAAGCTCCCATCGTCCAGGGCAGCTTGCGGCCGATGCCTGCCATGTCGCTGATGTTGCGCTTGCCGGACGCGCAATAGATCGATCCGGCGCAGAAAAAGAGCGTGATCTTGGAGAATGCATGAGCCGCAATTTGCAAGATACCGCCGACCATCGCCACCGGCGAAAGCAGGACCGCGCCGAGCACGATGTAGGAAAGCTGACTGACCGTCGAGTAGGCGAGCCTCGCCTTCAGGTCGTCCCGCGTCAGGGCATAGATGGATGCCATCAGGATCGTGAACGAGACCAGATAGGCAGTGGCGATGCCGAGCCCCAGCCCGTCCACGAGGCCAACGCCGAAGACATGGAACACCACCCGCAGCACACAGAACACGCCCATCTTGACGACAGCCACTGCATGCAGGAGCGCGCTGACCGGCGTCGGCGCCACCATCGCTGCAGGCAGCCAGGCATGCATCGGCATTACCGCGGCCTTTGCGAAGCCGAAGAGGTAGCAGAAATAGACGACAGTCAGCAGCGCCGCCGGGGCATCGGCCCCTGCCAGCAGCCCCCCGGCTAGAAAGTCGAGCGACCCAGCAATCTGGTAGGTGAGCGCCAGCGCCGCGAGAAGCACGCTTTTGGAAGCGCCCATCAAATAGACGAGGTACTTGCGGCTGCCCTTCCACGCCTCGTCGTCCTCATGATGGTAGACGAGCGGATAGGTGACGAGGCTGAGCACCTCGTAGAAGATCACCAGCGTGAACAGATTGGCGGCGAATGCGCCCCCGACGGCTGCCGCGAGACTGGCGGCGAAGCAGGCGAAGAACCTTGTCTGCGCGTGTTCCTTCAGGTGACGCATGTAGCCGATGGAATAGATGGCCGCCACGATCCACAGCAGCGACGAGACGGTGGCAAACACCATGCCGAGCGCATCGGCCCGGAAAGCGAAGTCGATCCCCGGCAGAATCTCGAACAGGCGCAATTCGACCGTCCCGCCCGCCAGCACCGTCGGCGCCATCGAGGCGACAATTGCAAACATGACCAGCGCCGCGAACGGCGACACCGCATCGCGGAGTTTCTCGCGCTTGTTTAAAAGCAGCACTGCAAGTGCCGCCAATGCCGCGACCGCGACGGCAAGCAGCGGCCGGATCGATATCACCGGGTCCAAGCCGCTATCCTTTCATCATGGTCACGTCGTCGACCTTGAGGGTGGACTTGTTCCTCACGAGGGCGACCAGGATGCCGAGGGCAATCGCAACTTCCGCGGCGGTGATGGCGATAACGAAGATCGCGAATATCTGCCCCCGGAGGTCGTCGTGGTAGTGCCCGAAAGCAATGAAATTGATGTTGACCGAATTGAGCAGCAGTTCCAGCGACATCAGCACGACCAGGATGTTTCGCCTGAGCAGCACGCCCGCCGCTCCGATCACGAAAAGGAGCACCGCGAGAACGATATGCCACCAGAGCGGCACCATTACCCTGGCTCCTTGCGCGCCAGCATGATGGCGCCGACCAGGGCCGCCAGCAGAATGACGGACGCTGCTTCGAAAGGCAGGAGATAGTCGGCAAAAAGCGTCGTGCTGAGCTGCCTGATCTCGTCGCCAGTCCGCACGACATCGGGCTCAAGGACCGAGAAGCGGTCGCTCCACAACACCAGAACGAGCATCTCGGCCCCAAGCAGGACAAGCAGTACCACAGCCGGCAGGTTGTCGCCCGGCAGGAAGCGCTCCAACACCGCTTCGCGCACGTCGATCATCATGATCACGAACAGGAACAGGACCATGATCGCGCCGACATAGACGAAGATCTGAATGACCGCGAGCAGCGGCGCGTCGAGCAGGACGAATATTGCCGATATCTGCAGGAAACACGCCATCAGCGCCAACGCGCTGTGAACCGGATTTCGCGCCAGGACCACGGTAAGGGCCGTGATCACGGACGCCGCGCCGAATAGAAGAAAAATCCCCTGATCCATCGACGCCGACCCTCCGACGCGAATTGTCACTGTGCCCCAGTCTCGGATTTTTCTCAAGATTATCATGGTTTGGCTAAAACGTCGGACTTACAGCGCCGCGAGCCCCCTGGACGCGCAAAGCACGCAGCGGCCCACATGGCGTATTCCAGTTTGGGCTTGTGTTGGGAGAAGCGGCGCGGCACAGTCGCGGCAATGATGACGGACAGCCAGGCAAGGGGGGCAGATTGACTGGCACGAGTCGCATTGCAGCCGACAGGCGCCTAAGCGGAGGTACCGGGATGTTCCAGCGCAGTTCGGCAATTTTTCGCGTGCTCCCAGTCGCGATCTGGGTGCTTTTCGGCTCGCCGGTCGAGACGGTTTGGGCGCAAGACGCGTCCCAGCAAGATGCTACGGCAGCGACCGATGCCGCGGAGCCGCTCACGCTTGATGAGCTGAAAATTCTGGCCGCGCGCATTGCGCTCTACCCCGACGATCTTGTCGCGCTGTGCGTGGCGGCCTCACTTTACCCTTTGCAGATTGTTCAGGCCGCTCGTTTTCTTGAAGACAAGAAGAAAACACCCGATCTGGAGCCTAGCGACAAGTGGGACGGCAGCATCATCTCGCTGCTCAACTATCCCGACGTCTTGAAAATGATGAACGACGACCTTGACTGGACCGAGCAGCTGGGTGACGCGGCTGTCAACCAGCAGAAGGATCTGCTTGTCGCCATCCAGCAACTGCGCGATGAGGCTGTCGCCAAGAATGTGCTGAAGTCGACCCCTCAGGTCCAGGTCGCGAACGAGGGCGACAATATCATCATCAAATCCGCCGACCCGCAGCGCGTGTACGTCCCGCAATATGCGCCCGAAATGCTCTACGAGCCCAATTACGTCATGCCGGCCAATCCGATCGTCTACGATTCGTATCCGTCCTACTACTACCCCACCGCACCCTACTGGGCAGGCATGGTTACAGGCGCCGCCTTTGCAGCGATGGTCGACTGGGACGACTGGGGCACATGGGGCGGCGACATCGACATTGACGTCGATGCCGGCGACCGCCTCAATTTCGATTTCGACAAGATCGATATCGACAAGATCGACGTCAACAAACTGAACAATCTGAATTTCAAGGACATCGACCGCTCCAAGATCGACCTCAAGAACGCGAACATCGATCGCAACAAGCTCAAGCAGAATCTGAAGAGCAGGGACGCCAACAACATCGCCAACAAGGCGAAGAACCGCGTGGGTCCGGGAAAGGACGTGGACCGCGGCAACCTCCAGGCCCGCTCCCACGACCTCAAGGGCAAGGACGTGCGCAAGAATGTCGCGGAGGGACTGAAGGACCGGCCTCAGGCCAAATTACCGAAGCCCGGCACCAACCGACCGGACGCGACCCGTGTCAGCAATCAGCTTAAAAAGCCGAAAGCTGCCGCAAACAGACCGGCTTCCAAAAAAGTCGCTCAGAAGCATACTTCACGGCCGAAACCAGCGGCGCGCGCTGACAATCGTCCGAGGAAACCCTCTGCGATCGGCAATCCCGGTAATGGCCGGGTGGCAAAGAACCATTCGAACCGAGGCTCCGCAAGCCGCGGGGGCGGAAACAGGGGCGGCGCGCACAGAGGCGGTGGCGGCCGCGGCGGCGGTGGCGGGCGCGGTGGCGGCGGAGGAAGGCGACGCTAGAGCATGATCCCGAAAAGGTTGCCGTGCCGCACCCGATCCATTGAGACGCTTTCAGGGAAAAAGACCATGACCCGCCATCTCATAGCAGCAGCCATCGTCACTTCACTGAGCCTTGCCGCACTTTCGGCCGCCAGCGGCCAGGAGTCTCAGACAAGCACTGTACAGGAACTCGAGTCGTTCGTCGGCCCGGAGCCGCAGTCCTTTGCTACCGTGGAGGAACTGGTCGACGCTTTCCGAGCCGCGCTTGCCAAAGGAGACAAGGAAGCAGTTGCCTCGCTCCTCGGGTTGGCGCCGGCGGAAATGCTCAAATCCAAGGAAGTCGACGACAGCTTCCGCGAGATCCGCGAAGCGGCAGCAAAGTCGATAGCCGTCCAGGAGGTCGACTCCGATCGCCGCTTGCTTGTTCTTGGCGACAAGGTCTGGCCGTTCCCGTTTCCAGCCGTGAACACGGAAGGCAAGTGGGCGTTCGACACGATTGCCGGACTGGAGGAAGTTATCAACAGACGTATCGGCGAGAACGAACTGACGACGATTGCCAATATGCGCGCCTATGTGGATGCGCAGGAAGAATATAAGGAGACCGACTGGGATGAGGATGGAGTCAGCGAATACGCACAGAAGCTGATCAGCACGCCTGAGACATATGATGGCCTCTACTGGGAACCCGGCGACGGTGTTCCGGAGAGCCCGGTGGGAGCGAATATCGACCAGGCGGAACTGGAGACGGCCGCCGAGGATGGCTATTTCGGCTATCGGTACTGGATCCTGACCCGGCAGGGAGCCAACATCGCCGGCGGCGAATATGACTATGTCGTCAACGGCAACATGATCGGCGGTTTCGCTTTAATCGCCACGCCGGCCAGGTACGACAGGACCGGAATCATGACGTTTCTGGTAAACCAGTACGGCACCGTCTACCAGAAGGACCTGGGAGAGGATTCGCAAGCGCTGGCGGCTCAGATCACCGCCTTTAATCCCGACGATAGCTGGGAGGTCGTCAACGATCCGGGCGACTAGAGCGGCGGACGCTTTTTCGGAATCAGCGAAAGGCGTGTTCCGGTCAGACGGTCAAAGTTAAGTCCGCCTTTCGTCTTCGCTGAAGAACCCGGTCGACGTTCGGCATGTCATTGGAGGCGACCCAGGCGCGGGCATCCGCGTCGGACCTGCCATGTTTGTGCCAGCGCTGCAGCAGCCTGCGCTCGAGCTCGTCGCGCGGCACGTCGAGGAAGATCGACAGATCGAAGAGCTGCGCGAGCGCCGACCACGGCTCTTCGTCGAGCAGCAGGTAGTTCCCTTCGACCAGCACGAACTTGACATCGGCCTCTATGATCGCGGCGCCGGCGCGGGAAAGTTCGACAGTGCGGTCGAAAACCGGAATGGCAATGTCTGGCTCGCCCGATCGAATGCGCTTCAACAAATTCTCGAAGCCGCCGAAATCGAACGTATCAGGCGCGCCCTTCCTGCTCCGCAGCGCGCGCCTTTCAAGGATCGTGTCGTCAAAGTGGAAGCCATCCATCGGAACCACGACCGCGGAGCGCTCCGGCAGCAACGCGCGGAGTTCTTCGGCGATGGTCGATTTGCCGGCGCCCGGAGGCCCGGCAATGGCGACGACGAACCGCTTCGCGGTTGCGGCACGTTTGAAGATCGTGGCGGCGATGGTAGCGATTTCAGACATGGGACGGCGCGCCGGTTGTTGCCCGACCGGCATTTTGTAGGCATCCCGCAGAAGTTCAAGCCCGCGATCCAGGCAATCGCAAGCGCCCGGTTGTATTTTCGTCCAAAGATGAAGATTTGTGCAACGGCGACGCTGGGATTGAACGCGAACACGCGCGAAAGGAGGAGACTCGATTAGCACCCTCCTTGCGCGCGCCGCTCGCGATACGCCGATCCGGGATTTCCCGCCCAAACCCAGGATCCGTCTTTTGATCTGCAAGCACCTGCACATTACGCCTCGCGGCCAGTCCGCATCAATGGCTAGGGCGGGAAAGAGGATCATCCAATTGAGGAGTCGCTGCCTACGCCTATCGGTGGACGAAACTGCACCGGACGATGTGCCACTGCGGCATAGGCAGAGACTCGCTTATCGCGAGGGGCGCCCACGCGTTCGGCGCCGTCTAAAAAGATTGCGGCGAGCGAAGCGAATGGCGGGTGAGCGTTCCGCCCGCCCTGTCTCGAGAGACAGACCGGAGAAATTCTATTTGCCGGTGCAAGCGGTTGAGATAATGGGTTTTTCCATGGCGCCGAACAACAATTTGGAAGGCTTAGACCGCTAGTCCGTGAAGCTGTTCCGCGCGGCGCGCACTACGCCTATCGGACGGATAACTCCATCAGCGTGAGGACGGTTTCTTCCCGCTTGCTACCGATATTGGCCCCGGCTGCTACTGTCGGCTATGGCGCGGCATTCTTCCTGCGAGGGTCAGCGTAGCAGCCGGTCATTCACGCCATAACCAAACCGGAAGCGAACCGGAACGTCCGCGGATCTGCGAGTCCATCGGGCCAGAGAGGACGCCCGATTTGATCAGTTCGCACTCGCGGCCGGCGGCCCGCAGCAGGTCGTCGCTTACCGCGACTTCGGCGTTGTGCCTGGCCGCTACTTCCATCAGCCGGCTGGCGACGTTGACGGTGTCTCCCGTGGCAGCGATGTGCTGATGATTTTTGCCGCCAAGCCTTGAAACCACGACAGTCCCGAAATTCGCGCCGATCTTGAAGCCGAACCGGCGACCTGTGGAGGCCGGCAGTGACGCGAGCCAGCGGCGGGTCTGGCGGGCGAGGTGAGCGCAGCAGCGGACGGCGTTGACAGTGTCCAGCGGCGTGGGTTCCGGCAAGCCGAACACGATCATGGCGCCGTCGCCCATGAAACCGATGACCACCCCGCCGCAGGTCACGACCGTCTTCTCGACCGCGGCGTGAAACGAATTCAGCAATTCACGAATGGCGGACGGTCCCAGAATCTCGCTCGCTCCGGTAAACCCCGAGAGATCGATAAAAACGACAGCCACTTCCTCTCGCACCGGTTCGGACAGAAAATCGGGATGCTCCGCCAGGAATTCTCCGAGCCCCGGCGCCTGCACGCGTTGCAACAACGCGCTCTGCGTTGCGAAAAACTGTGCCCGCCGCCGGCCCAGCCAAAGCTGAACGGCTCCAAAAATAATTGCAGGCGGAGCCGCCGCTGCAATGGGCAGCGCCGCGCTCAGCCAGATGCCGTGGGCAAATGCTGTCACGTTGGTTCCAAGCCAAAGCAGAATCACGGCAATGATGGCGCCGAGGCCCGCAGTACTGCTGCGCCATGCGAGCAGCGCAACCAGAAGCATGGCAAACAAAACCGCTATGCCTGCGTCCGCGAAGCGAACGTACCTGTCCCGGACTATCCCGTCCCCCGACATAAGATGAGTGATGGCGGTGGAAATCACTTCCACGCCCGGCAGCACAGGGTCAAAGGGCGTGGGAAACACATCGCCGCCGCCAGTCGCCGTCGCCCCTATGACCACGATATGATCCTTAACGCGCGCTGGGTCCAGCCGGCCGGCGAGTACTTCGCTGGCGCTGAATGTGGGTATCGTCCCGCGGGCACCGTAGAATGAGAGTGGCAGAACGTTGCCGATGTCTGTCCGAATCTCCCTCTCTGCGAACACCAGTCGGCCTTGCTCGATGCCTGGGCTTTCCCCGGTCGCCACGGAAACCGCGCGAAGCGGCAGGGACGCCTCGATCCTGTCGCCGGAGCGCACCAGCATTGGAAACAAACGCGGCGTGCCTGTCTGGTCGGTCTCCACATTGACCACGCCCACGGCAGTCACGTCCGCGAATGTTTGAATGGGCATCAGGAAGCGGTCGGCATTCGGCAGGCGCGCAAGCGGCCCTTCGCCGTCAGCCGTCACGCGCTGTCTGCCCTTCGAAAAGATCGCGGCGGCTGCAATGACGCTTGGGCGCCCGTCGAGCGATTCCGCCAGTCTTCGATCGCCGTCACCCGGACCAGGTTCAACCAGCAGCAGATCGACCGCAATGACTTTAGGCTGCAGCCGGGCAATCGCGTCAATGATCCGCGCCAGCGTGGCACGTCTGAGCGGATAGCTTCCTTCCTGCCGCACGATGTCATCGTCTATCGCAACGATTGTCACTAGGTCGGGCGGCCGTTTCGGTCCGCGCACGAGCGTCCGCATGTCCGTCAAGGTCGCTTCGAGGCGATCGACGAACCTGATATCGCCGCGCATATGTGCGGTACCCAGCCCGATGGCCCAAATGCCCGCCAGGCCGATTGCCGCTAACGTCTGGAGGGCCCGGCCGCCCATCGGCTTTCACCGGCCGAGGCGCGCCATCAATGCCGCAACCCGCGCGGCTCCCCAGCGCTTGACGGTCAGAGGCTCGGTCCCTCGATCCACGTCCACGCCTTCTCCGGGGCCAAGCACCACGCCTCTTCCGCCGGCCGACCTTTGCACGTCAACCCGCCCTTTTTCGACGAAAACGGAAGTTTTGCCGGCGGCAACGTCGACGGCCCATGTCGTTCCGCGCACTGCGGCGATGGCTTGAGGCGTGATGACCTCGAAGCCGCCTCCGCCGGAAGGAGCATCCACAAGCAGCGCCTTCTGCCGCAGGACCACCGCATCCGCGTTTCCATCCCCGTCGCGGTCAACCACCCTGTAGCTGGCGCCGCGTTCCACTGTGATGGTCAACCGCTGCGCGCATACAAGTATCTGTCGGGAAGTGCCCGCAACCTGCTGCAACACGCATCCAGCCTGTGTCGATTGGGCGGACGCTGCGCCCGTCCAAAGCACGCAGGCGAACGCCGCGACGAGCAGGTTGCGCAAATGACTCAATGCCGCCAGGATCATCTGTCCTCTCCCGCACCCGCCCGCCTCACATAACGACATTTCATCATACTAGCGCTGATCGCTGCATTGCTTCAGGTAAATTTCTCGACCCTCGCGGTAGGGTGTGTCGGTCGGCTTCCAGCCGTCCTGTTCCAGGGCACCATTTTTGGGCCGAGAGAACTGCCCCCTTCCATGTGTCCCGGCCTTTTTGCGGAACAAATACGGAGGCTTTTGGCCTTCGTCACGCGAAGCCGAAAAAGAGCCCTCGGCATCTTCATTTCCACGACATAAAACTGTCATCTAACTGTTACATGCAAAGCTTAAGCCCTCTCCCGGGCGCCAACTTGGCGTCGTGACCATTTCCGGACAGGAGTAGGCCAAATGAAGAAAGTTTTCCTCACCACGTCGGCCGGCGCGCTCGCGCTCGCCGCGTCGGTAAGCTATGCGGCGGCGCGCGACCAGATCCAGATCGTCGGATCGTCGACCGTGTTTCCGTTCACCACCGCCGTAGCCGAGAAGCTCGGCCAGAGCGGCAAGTTCAAGACCCCGGTGGTGGAGTCCACCGGCACGGGTGGCGGCATGAAGCTTTTCTGCGGCGGTGTTGGCGAAAACACTCCGGACTTCACCAACGCTTCGCGTGCGATAAAGGACAGTGAGCTCGAGTCGTGCAAGGCGGCTGGCGTGACGCCCGTCGAGATAAAAGTGGGCTTCGACGGCATCGTGCTCGCCAACTCGAAGAGCGGATCGGCTGTCGATGTTTCCAAGGAACAGATTTTCAAGGCGCTTGCCAAGAATGTCGCGGTCGACGGCAAGGTGGTCGCCAACCCGTATGTGAACTGGGCCGATATCGACCCGTCGCTCCCGGCCACCAAGATCGAAGTGCTCGGTCCGCCGCCGACCTCGGGCACGCGCGATGCTTTCGTCGAGCTCGTCATGACTGAAGCCTGCCAGGAAGAGGTCAAGGCCGCCAACGAGAAGGCCTGCGGCGAGATCCGCGAAGACGGCGCCTATGTGGAAGCCGGCGAGAACGACAACCTGATCGTACAGAAGCTTGAGGCCAACCCGAACGCGTTCGGCATCTTCGGTTTCTCGTTCCTCGATCAGAACGCGGACAAGCTTCAGGGCCACAAGGTCGACGGTGTTGAGCCGACTTTCGAAAATATCGCCTCCGGCGACTATAAGGTCTCGCGTTCGCTGTATATTTACGCCAAGAAGGAGCATGTCGGCGTTATCCCCGGCATAGAAGAATTCATTGCGGAGTACACTTCAGACGCCGCCTGGGGCCCTGACGGATACCTCGTTGACAAGGGGCTCATTCCGCTGCCGGATGACCAGCGCGCCAAGTCTGCTGAAGACGCAAAGGCCTTGAAGGGCCTCGGCTCCTAAAGCGCGTCGGGGCGAAACGGATTTATGCGACGCGCTTTAGGCTATTGTTTTTGTGCATGTCGTTATCCCAAAACCGCTGCACACTTTTGGGGGACATGCACTAAAGCACCGTCTACCCCTGCCGGTCCGGATCGCCTATGGTCCGGACCGGCATTCAGCTTCGCCTCGGCTTGGCAGCATTCAGCACTGCAGCGAAATGCGGGTCCGCTGGAGCATCGGACCCGAAAGTGGGCACCGGTTTCGGGAAAATCCGATGCTCCAACAAGGAGATAGAGTGGCAGCGCTGATTCCGTCGAAGCGTCCGCCGCTCTAGAGGTCCAGAGAAATGTTCGTTTATCTCCTGCTCGTTCTCGCCGGCCTTTTCGCTGTCGCCTACCTTGTCGGCCGGGCGCGGGCCGGTGCCGTTGTCAATGGCGAAGTGGCCCGGCTGCATTCCCTGCCCGGTCAGCATGGCATGTTCCTCGCCCTGATGACGGTACTGCCGCCGCTGCTTGCACTGCTGTCATGGGGCATCATCACGCCGGGTATCGAGGCATCGATGGTCAAGAGCCGTTTCGCAGCGGAGTTGGCCGGACTGGGCCTCCCGCAGCTCGAGGCGTTCATTCGCGACGCCCGCGCCATCGCCTTCGGAGGCGTCGTCGGCTTCAGCGACGCAACCAAGGAAGCGGCGGCGGCCGCCTACCGTTCGATTCATGCGACGAGCGTCTGGATCATCCTCGGGATCATGACGATCCTTGCCGTTGGCGGCTTCCTGGCGAGCTACCGCAAGATCGCCCCGGCCTTTCGCGCGCGGCATGTCGTAGAGAGGATCGTGAAGATTTTTCTGATCCTGTGCTCGGTCGTCGCCATTCTCATCACGCTCGGCATCATCCTATCCCTGATCTTCGAATCGCTGCGCTTCTTCAGGCAGGTGCCGATCTACAAGTTTCTATTTGGCACCCATTGGAGCCCACAGAGCGCCTTCACGGGCGCGGGCGGCGAGGCTGGCGCCGTCAATGCCGACATTTTTGGCGCGGTACCGCTTTTCGCCGGTACGCTGCTCATCACCGTGATCGCAATGCTTGTCGCCGCGCCGGTCGGCCTGCTTTCGGCCATCTACCTTTCAGACTATGCATCGCGGCGCGTCCGCGCCGTGGCCAAACCGGTGCTCGAAATCCTGGCAGGCATCCCGACGGTTGTGTACGGCTTTTTCGCGGCGCTTACGGTGGCGCCGTTCTTCCGCGGCCTCGGTGAAAGCCTGGGGCTCGGCGTGGCGTCCGAATCCGCGCTCGCCGCGGGCACCGTCATGGGGATAATGATCATACCGTTCGTCTCGTCGCTTTCGGACGACGTCATCAATGCCGTACCGCAATCGTTGCGCGATGGCTCAGCCGGTCTCGGCGCCACCAAGTCGGAGACCATCCGCAAGGTTGTGCTGCCGGCCGCGCTCCCCGGTATTGTTTCGGCGATGCTGCTTGCCGTCAGCCGTGCCATCGGCGAGACGATGATCGTCGTGATGGCGGCGGGGTTGGCGGCGAATCTCACGATCAATCCGCTCGAGGCGGTGACGACGGTGACGGTGCAGATCGTCACGCTGCTGGTCGGCGATCAGGAGTTCGACAGCGCCAAGACGCTCGTCGCATTCGCACTCGGGCTGGCCCTCTTCTGCATCACGCTCGGGCTCAACATCATCGCTCTGCGCGTCGTCCAAAAGTATCGTGAGCAATATGACTGATACAGCCGCCACATTCGCCATTCCCGCTCGCGCCGCGAGCGTCCATACAAACGACGCTGCCCGGCAACGGCTGAGGGCTCGCTATGCCGCGGAGCGACGTTTCAAATGGATGGGCGCGGCAGCAGTCTCGGTTTCGGCTATCTTCCTGGTGCTGCTTCTGTCGACCATCGTGGTGCAGGCGATCCCGGCGCTGCGCATGAACTATCTGACGCTGCCACTCGATCTTTCGCCGGCAAAGGTCAATCCGAATGATGCGGCGGCAGCCGACTATGACAAGATCGTCCAGGATGCGCTGCTGGCGAATTTCCCGGAGGTGAAGGGCCGTCAGGACCGGCGGCTCGTCCGCGGCCTCATCTCGACGGGCGCCGGTACCTTGCTGCGCAACGATGTGGCCAACGGCGATGTGGCGCTCGGCGGCACGGTGAACTATGCGTTGCCTCTTGACGATTTTTCCGATCTCTACATGAAGCAATTGCTTGCCGGCAAAGGCTCCACGCACCCCATAGACGCCACGCTGACGCCTTCGGCGGCAGCCGGCGACATCGATATCACCTTCGACAAGGATGGCATCCTGGCCGTGGCCAGGGGGAGCGGCGCAATCGACGGCGGCAACGGCGTCCTGAAGCTGACAAGCGGTGTGCCTTCCTTGCTGGTCAGCATCGACGGCGGCGTCGTGAAGCTCAATGAGGTGGCGCCGGCCGCCAACGGAGGCGCCGTCGGTAAGGGCGCCGTCTACCGGCCGCTGGAAAACGCCAACGCCGCCGCCCCCGGCACGTCAACGCTTCGCATCATCGATCTTGCGGAGGGGGCTCGAAAGATCTCCGACAGGCAGATCGTCTGGCTCGACGGGCTCAAACAGCAGAGCCTTATCCAGAGCCGCTTCAATTCGCAGTTCTTCTTCACCGGCGCCAGCCGCGAACCCGAACTCGCAGGTGTCTGGGGCGCGGTGGTGGGCTCCTTCCTGACGATGCTGGTGACGCTCTCCCTCTCCTTCCCGATCGGTGTCTCGGCGGCGATCTATCTGGAGGAGTTCGCAAAAAAGAACCGGTGGACCAATCTCATCGAGGTCAACATCAACAATCTTGCTGCAGTGCCGTCGATCGTCTTCGGCCTGCTCGGCCTCGCCGTCTTCCTGAACTTCTTCGGCCTGCCGCGTTCGGCTCCTCTGGTCGGTGGCATGGTTCTTGCGCTGATGACGCTGCCGATCATCATCATTGCCTCGCGCGCCGCTCTGCGCGCGGTGCCGCCGTCGATCCGCGAGGCCGCGCTCGCGGTCGGCGCCTCGAAGGTGCAGATGGTGTTCCATCATGTGCTGCCTCTGGCGATGCCTGGCGTCATGACCGGAACCATCCTGGGCATGGCGCATGCGCTCGGCGAAACAGCGCCCCTGCTGATGATCGGCATGGTCGCCTTCATCGTCGACATCCCTGGCGGTTTCACCGACCCGGCAACGATCCTGCCGGTGCAGATATTCATGTGGGCCGACTTTCCCGAAGCGGGCTTCCAGCAAAAAACGGCGGCAGCGATTCTCATTCTTCTGGCATTCCTGATAGTCATGAACGCGGCGGCTGTGCTCGTGCGTAAGCGCTTCGAACGCCGCTGGTAACGGGATACAAGGATATGAACATGCTTACCGAAACGGCCGTGGAAAATGCGATCAGGGGCGGCAACCTCGAGCGCAACGTCAAGATGCGCGGCAGGAAGGTCTGTGTGTTCTATGGCGAGAAGCAGGCACTCTATGATGTGGACCTCGATATTGGCGAGCGTCAGGTGACGGCATTGATCGGCCCTTCGGGCTGCGGCAAGTCGACCTTTCTGCGCTGCCTCAACCGCATGAACGACACCATCGAAATCGCCCGCGTCAAAGGCGAAATAGCGCTCGACGGCGAAGACATCTACGACCCGAAGATCGACGTCGTCGAGTTGCGCGCCCGCGTGGGCATGGTGTTTCAGAAGCCGAATCCGTTTCCGAAATCGATCTATGAGAATGTCGCCTATGGCCCCCGCATCCACGGACTTGCGAAGGGCCGCAGCGATCTCGACCAGATCGTGGAATCAAGCCTTCAGAAAGCAGCGCTTTTCAACGAGGTCAAGGATCGCCTTCACGAACCGGGCACCGGGCTTTCGGGCGGCCAGCAGCAGCGTCTATGCATTGCGCGAGCGATAGCGGTGAGTCCAGAGGTGATCCTGATGGACGAGCCCTGCTCGGCGCTCGACCCGATTGCCACCGCCAAGGTGGAGGAGCTGATCGACGAACTGCGCGAGAACTACACGATTGTCATCGTCACGCATTCCATGCAGCAGGCCGCGCGTGTGTCGCAGCGCACGGCGATGTTCCACCTCGGCTACCTCGTCGAGGAAGGTGCCACCGACAAGATGTTCACCAACCCGGACGACAAGCGGACGCAGGATTACATCACCGGCCGGTACGGCTGATCCGGCAACCCACGACGAGGAGAGAACCATGCGCGAGCATACCGTCGCGTCCTTCGACGAGGAACTCGAAAATATCGATCGGCTGATCCGCGACATGGGCAATCTCGCCGACACGATGGTCCAGTCCGCGACGCAGTCGCTGCTTTCGTCTGACAATGCGCTTGCCCAGCGCGTCATATCGGACGATGCCATCATGGACGCCAGGCAGCGCGAGCTCGACGAGCGTGCGATCACGCTGATCGCGAAGCGCCAGCCAATGGCGCAGGATCTTCGTGCGGTCGTGGGCGCGATACGCATGGCCTCCGACCTGGAGCGGATCGGCGATCTCGCGAAAAACATCGCCAAACGCGTCGGCGCGGTCGGGCAAAGCGCTGCGCCCAGAACGCTGTCGCACTCCATCGATGCGATGGCCGCACTCGTACAGGTGCAAGTAGAGGGCGTCGTCGACAAGTATGTCGCACGCGACGCGGAGGGGCTGAAGCCGCTAAGGGCCGATGACGAAAAGATCGACATTCAGTACACAGCCGTGTTCCGGGAACTTCTCACCTACATGATGGAGGACCCCCGCAATATCACAGCTTGCACGCATCTGCTTTTTTGCGCCAAAAACCTCGAGCGCATCGGCGATCATGTCACGAACATCGCTGAAAATGCCTACTACGTGATGACCGGTACGCAGCTGCCGCCTCACCGGCCGAAGCTCGACGAAACCAGCATGACGGTGCTCGCCGACTAGTCTGGAACGGTTCCGATTCTGACGGGATAGTTGAACCGCTCCTGTTCTTTGTTCTTACGCAATTCCGGACGGAAAACCGGCTTCCACTTTTCCTGGAATTGCTAACTCTTTGTTTCACGCAATTCCGGACGGAAAACCGGTTTCCACTTTTCCTGGAATTGCTCTAGCAGGGACGACAGCCATATGATTGCTCCGAAAATCATGGTCGTGGAGGATGAAGAGCCGCTCTGCGTTCTTCTGCGCTACAACCTCGAGGCCGAGGGATATCAGGTCGAGGTCATTACGCGAGGCGACGAAGCAGAAATCAGGCTTCAGGAGAATGTGCCCGACCTGTTGGTGCTCGACTGGATGGTGCCGGCGATTTCCGGCATCGAACTCTGCCGGCGGCTGAGGATGCGGCCGCAAACCGAGCGTCTGCCGATCATCATGCTAACGGCGCGCGGCGAGGAGACCGACCGCGTGCGCGGCCTGTCGACGGGAGCGGACGACTACCTGGTCAAACCGTTCTCGACGCCGGAATTCGTTGCCCGCGTGCGGGCGCTGCTGCGCCGCGCCAAACCGGAGGTGCTGTCCAGCGTGCTGAAGGTAGGCGACATTGTGCTCGATCGCGAATCGCACCGGGTCTATCGCAAGAAGAGCGAGATCCGGCTCGGGCCCACGGAGTTCCGGCTGCTCGAATTCATGATGCAGCATCCCGGCCGCGTTTTTTCCCGCAGTCAATTGCTCGACAATGTCTGGGGCGAGACCATCTACATCGACGAACGGACGGTCGATGTGCATGTCGGCCGTCTGCGCAAGGCGGTCAACAGTGGCAAGATGCCCGATGTTATCCGCACAATCCGCGGCGCGGGATACGCCATCCGCGAAATCTGACAGCCTGACCCGAATTCACCATGGCACAGCAAGCATCGTATCCCGGCTAGCTTCCGCGCGGGCTGGCGCACGGTCGCATTGCATTAGAGCATCGGACCCGAAAGTGGGCAACGTTCGGGTATGTGAGAATCGCAGAGGATAGGCATTTGCAAGCTGGCATCACCTGAATCTCACCACACCCCAGAGCTAGATGATATTAGGTTGGTTTCAGCAGCGTCAGGATGCCGGCCATTGAAGAAGCTTTTTCCATTCGCCGTCTTCCTTTCGCTGGCTCTTGCGAGCCTGGCGATGGCCGGGTTCGCCTATTTCGCGAGCGAGGAAGCGGGTCGCTTCAAGTTTGCCGCCTCCGCCGATGACGCGCTTGCACGCATCCAGGCAAGGATCGACCTCCATCTTTCGCTGTTACGTGCTACTCACGCCTTTTTCAACCTTAGCGGAGGGCATGTTTCCCGCAGCGAATTTCAATCGTTCATCGATGCACTGGACATCGACAAGACATATACCGGCTTGCGCGGTATCGGCTTCATGCGCCTCGCCGGAAAGGCGGACAGCGCGGCAATCGAACGGTACATTCAGGAGCAACACGGCATTGCCCGGAAAATATGGCCTGAAACCGGCCTGGCGCGGCGACTGCCGGTGGTGCTTTTCGCGCCGATGGCAGGGCCCGAAGGCATCGGCTACGACATGTACAGCGATCCCCTGCGCAGGGCGGCGCTCGACGCCGCGATCGGCGACGGAGGCATGCGTGCGACGGGCCGCGTCCGGCTCGGTCAGGTTACCGGCGGCGAGCCCCACGACGGTTTTCTTGTGTTCCTGCGCCTGAACGACGCGGTGCCTTCGTCCCTGGCCGAAGAATCGACCGCGCCGGTTGCGGGCGTACTCTACGCCGCTTTTCGCGCGAACGAGCTTTTTGGCGCGGCCCTCGGCCAGATGCCGCTGCTTCCTGTAAATGTGGAGGTCTACGAAGACGATGCCGAACCCGAAAACCTGCTTTTTCGCTCGCGTGTAAAGCCCCATTCCGAGTTGGCCCAGTCTTATCTGGTAACGCGGAGCCTCGTGGTTGCCGGTCAGCCTTGGACTGTGGTGTTCCGCCCGACCGACGCCTTCGTGCCACCGTCCTCGAAGATCGTGCCCATTACATTCGGCCTTGTCGGCCTGGCGCTGGCGGCTGCGATCGCGCTGCTCGCCCGCTGGCAGTACCGGGCCTATTCAGCGGTCCAGAACTTGCAGAGCGCTACTGAACAGAGCCTGCTTGAAAAGGAACTCATGCTTCAGGAAATGAAGCATCGCATCAAGAATTCCATCGCCCGCGTTCTGGCCATGGCGCGGCAGACCGCAAGCCATTCGAAGAGCATCGACGATTTCTCCACTTCGTTCGCCGCCCGCCTTCAGGCGATGGCCGCCTCCCAGGACATGCTGACCCGGTCGCGTTGGCAGAAGGCCGATCTGGAAGAATTGCTGACGATCGAGCTTGAGCAGGTCTTCGGCAAAAACCTCGAACCAGGGACGCTCTCGGGTCCGGCCGTGCTACTCGACGAAACAACCACGCAAGCGCTCGGACTGACGTTTCACGAACTGGCAACGAACGCGCTCAAATACGGCGATGTGGGGCGCGGCAAGGGCGGGCTCAAAGTCGACTGGCAAATCCGCCGCGCGAGCCGCGCCTGGAAAACACTCGTGTTGACCTGGTCCGAGGCCAGCGAGGATGCACTGTCGGCACCCGACAGGATCAGCTTCGGCACGAAGCTGATCGATATGAACATCACGCGCGAACTGGGCGGCAAGATCGAGCGCGCCTACCGTGCGGAAGGTCTTAGGGTGGAAATAGAAATTCCGCTTGCCGGCTAAGTCATGGCCTAGTCTGGCTGCGAGAGCGCCCCGCTATCCGAATGGACACTCGAGAGGCGCTCCCGGTTTGAGGTTCGCGACAGCATCCGCTGTCGCTCCTCGAAAATCTCATCTTGCTCTAGCAGCGTTCGACGTATACGCGGCCCGAGTACCGGTCGCGATAGCGGCAATAGCCGGGACGATCCGCTACCCTGCCGATCAGATAACCACCGACCGCCCCTGCGGCCGCACCGATCGCGGCACCCTCCCATGAGCCGCCTGCGATGCCACCGATCGCGGCGCCGGCAGCACTGCCGACTACAGCTGTCTTCTCGGCAGTTGTGCATCCCGTCACCGCAATCATTGCCGCAAGCGCGAAAAGAACGTTCCTCATGCTCTGCTCTCCTGTGACTACGTCCCTTCAGTCCCAATAACACGCCACAAGGCGTTTGCCTCAAACAAATTACTCTTGCACAGCCCGCACGTTTTGCGTGTGTGCGTCACCCGAAGCGCTGGCAGCATCGGGGAAATTGATCGATGCTTCAAGCGTGCCGTCCGGCCTGACATCCCAGACAAGCTCCGCGTCCTCTTCCTCCAACGCGGGATCGACAAAAACGCACTGCGCAAAAAGCCGGGGATATCCGCCGCTGGCGGAGCCAAGGCCCGCCGGCAGCGCCTCGTCGCATTCTTCCACAGTCTCGAAAAGCGGCGCGGGCGCCGGCAATTCGCGGCATTCCCCAAGGTCAGCCGAACATCCGATTATCAGCAGAAGTGCCGCAATGTGCTCCATGACCGCTCCATTCGCAATGTAACGAAGAAGCACGGCTTACGGTTCCGGAGAGGCGTAGCGGCGACAAGGATTGGACCAAGATTATTTTCTTCGGCATGCAACCTTTCCGCCATATCCGTGTTATCATAGCGACGTCAAAGGGCCGCTGCCCAACCCCCCACCCCCCAAGCGGTCTATGACGCAATTGAAAGACGATCCCCCTCCGTCTTTCGACATTTGCACAAGCCGGCCGAAAGGCCGGCTTTTTTTGGACCTGGTGCGGTCCTTTGCGTCCCCAAAGAACGCGCGGTAGGATGCCAATGCGATCCCGTTAGCACCGTCTCTTCGTCATCCCAGGGCGGACCCGAAGCGCAGCGAAGGCGCAGACCCTGGGATCCATGCCGGAACGTCAGGGCAAAACGCTCAACGGCTCAGGTAAGGCTGCCGCTCGAGGAAAGCCGGCATCGGGACCTGTAGGACACTAGTTGATTTCGAAATTTGCCTTGGGCACTGTCAGTCTGTATTCGAGCCGGCCGCCCTTCGTGGACAGCACGGCCTTGCCGTTCAAGGATGATGGAACGACGCGCTCCAGAGCCACGCGGCCGAAGCGTTTTTCCCTTAGCAGGTCTGTCCTATCAGGAGTTTCCTCGGTCCAGCTCAGCGTCAGGAAGTCCCTGTCACTGGTCTGCGCCGCATGGTCCGCCGAGATCGTGACCCGGCCATCCGGCCTGGACAATGCGCCAAAGCTGACCGAATTGACCGCCAGTTCGTGCAGCGCCAGCCCGACATGCAGGGCTGCGTTCGGATTGAGATAGGGACTGACACCCTCGAACCGGATGTTTCTTGAAGGATCGGCGCAAAAGCGGCCAACCTGGCCAACCGCCAGTTCGCGCAGATCGGCGCCACGCCAGTTCGACATCGTCACCAGATCCTGTGAGGATGCGAGCGATTGCAGCCGGCTTCGAAAGCGGTTGAGGAAGTCATCCAGCGTCCCGGAATAACGGCCGGTCTGGGTTGCCACGCTCTGGATAATCGCGAGCAGGTTTTTCGAGCGATGGCTGACTTCGCGCAACAATGTACGCAAGGTGTGCTCGCGTCTTTTCTGATCGGTCGCTTCGATCGCCGTCGTGACCACGCCTCGGATCACGCCGTCGCTTCCCAGGTCGGCGTCGATCCAGACGTCGAACCAGCGCTCACCGTCGTCGTTCGGGACGCAGATTTCAAGGTTTTCCTTTCTGCCGGTTTCCAGCACGGTTCTCTTGGCTGCCGCCATTCGTTGGGCTTCCGGCGGGGGCAGGAAATCGTTGTCGGTCATGCCATAGAGGTCGCGAGGAGTCCAAACCGAGGGTACGTTCTGAGCCCAGATTATTCGAAGGTCGGTGTCCTGATACAGGACTGAAATGCCGGCATTGTGCAGAGCGCGCAGCAGACTCTGAGCGACTTCACGACTGGGTTCCCAAGCATGCAGGTTCATGGCGCTACGGCTCTTGCTGGCGCTTCCTTCTTGTGATTGTGGGTCCGGGACCATGGTTCTTCGAGCCTGCTTGACCCGATCAACGGTCGAATTCGGGTTCGGTTCCGCAAACAGCTTCCGCCGGACGGCACATCCCCTGTCGGGAGGGCGGTCCGGCGGAGACTGAAAACCGCTTGAGGGAAACCGGTTTTCAGGTATGCAAGGTCATCGGGCTTTTCGGAAAAGTCCCGCCAGTAGCGACAAAATGAGGAATGCCAGAAAAATGAAGAACAGGATTTTGGCGATGCCGACAGATGTGCCAGCTATACCGCCGAACCCAAGCGCCCCCGCAATGATCGCCACCACCAGAAACACAAGAGCCCAGTAAAGCATGGTTCAACTCCTCTAAATGACTTCCTGAAAACGTTTGAACGTGCAAATCGTTCCTGTTCGACAAAGGCCGTCCCTTGCGATGCGGCCATCCCGGGTTCACGAATTCACGCCGCCACCTTTGCCTGCCGGTCAAAGAACAGCGCCTGGCTGATCAGCGCCTTTACCATATCTGGATTGAACGGTTTCGTTACCAGAAATGCGGGTTCGGGTCGGTCGCCAGTCAGCAGCCGCTCTGGAAAGGCCGTTATGAAGATGACTGGCAAGGGCGTCGAGGCCAGTATTTCGTTCACCGCATCGATGCCGGAGCTGCCGTCGGCCAATTGGATGTCCGCGAGGACCATCTTCGGGTTGTGCGCTGTGAAAAGAGCCGTCGCCTCGGCATGTGTCCGAGCGATTCCCACAACACGATGACCCAGGCTTTCGACCATTTCCTCGATGTCCATCGCGATCAATGGCTCGTCCTCAATGATCAATATTTCGGTCGCCACCTGGCGCGAAATCTCATTGCTTGCCTGATAGAGCAGCGACGCGAATTCATCGTCCGACACGTCTAGAATTTCGCCAGCTTCCTCTTCCGTGAAGCCTTCCACGGCGACGAGAAGAAATGCCTGCCGCGGACGTGGCGCAAGCGAGGCGAGGTTGGCAGCCGCCTTCTGCTCCCAGGCGGATGCAGGCGTCTCCTGCGGAATTCGGATGGAGATGGACGTAAACAGCTTGGCGAAAATCTTGTAGAGCGCGATGCGCTCGTTTGTGGCTTGTGGAAAAATAGTTACATCCTCGATCATTGCCTCAAGCATTGCCGCGACGAGTGCGTCGCCGCTTGCCTGCGATCCCGAAACGGCACGAGCAAAGCGGCGCAGGAACGGCAGATGCGGTGCAATGGTTGCGGATAAGCTCATGGTCGACCCTCCCTCAAAGGACGCACAACACGGGTGAATAGCGCGTTAACGAGGGCATTGGTAAAAAGTTCCCCTCGGCGGAACGAATTTTGCGGCCGGGCGTTTCCGATAGAATCGGGCAAAGTAGCTTGGGCATACCCGTAGGGGCACGGCCAAAACCAGGAGAGCATCGGGGCGAATGTACGGGATGACCAAAGACCAGCACGAGGCGCCGCGCGCCAAATCGAGGCAGACCACGTCAGCGGAACTTTTGGGTGCAAACACGGAAATCGGCCGCAA
Organism: uncultured Alphaproteobacteria bacterium; assembly: GCA_963813315.1. GTDB lineage: Bacteria > Pseudomonadota > Alphaproteobacteria > Rhizobiales > Rhizobiaceae > CAWEYO01. The sequence goes on from CAWEYO010000005.1 coordinate 194,709, forward strand.
GCTCAAGCAGTATTACGATGAGCTCGTGTCGGACGAAGTGCCGGACCGGTTCGCCCGGCTCTTGAGCGAACTTGAAGAAGCTGCATCCGCCCAGAAAAAGGACTGACCTGGCATGGCCGTTTCTACGGGGTTCAAGGACGATCTCCTCGGCGCCATTCCAAGCCTTCGCGCTTTCGCCGTCTCGCTTGCGCAGAACGCGGACAAGGCAGACGATCTAGTGCAGGAGACGCTGGTGAAGGCCTGGGACAAACAGGCAAGCTTCCAGCCGGGCACCAATCTCAAGGCATGGCTCTTCACCATACTGCGCAATGAGTTCTACTCGCAAATGCGCAAGCGGGGCCGCGAGGTGCAGGACAGCGATGGCATCATGACCGCTCGGCTTGCGACGCATCCGAGCCAGCATGGGATGCTTGACCTTGAGGATTTCCGCGCCGCCCTGGAGCTTCTTCCGGAGGACCAGCGCGAGGCCATCATACTGATCGGGGCTTCCGGCTTTTCCTACGAAGAGGCTGCTCAAATCTGCGGCTGCGCTGTTGGCACCATTAAGAGCCGCGTGAGCCGCGCCAGGACCAGACTGCAGGAGATCCTAAAGATTTCCGGCGAGTCCGATTTCGGTCCGGATCCGATCGCCACCCAAGTGCTGAAATCGTCTGCCGTCGCTTGAGGGTGTTCAGGGCATCCGTCTCCACCAAACGCCCGTCTCTTCGTCATCCCAGGGCGGAGCCGAAGCGCAGCGAAGGCGTAGACCCTGGGATCCATGCCTGAACATGAAGGCAGTGCGCGGCGGTCCAAATTCTCGACCGCCTCGCCCACGATGAGCGTTCCGGCATGGGTCCTCGGGTCAAGCCCGAGGATGACGATGAGGGGAGGGCTTCGGCAATCACAAGCGCCAGCGATTGGCGGCAGCGGTCCAGATTCTCGACCGCCTTGTCCATGATGAGCGTCCGGCATGGGTCCTAGGGGCTCAAGCCCGAGGATGACGAAGTGAAGAGCGCTGCTTCCAACCTCAGGCGTCTACACCGGAGGGGAAACCGGTTGCCACTTTTCCTGGAATTGCCAATTAGGCGGGGTCTGATGCCTTGGAGCCCGCATTCGCCACGGCAGCGACGACGGCGCTGACCAATTCTTCCCCGCCATATGGCTTGCCCACAACGGAGACACCGGGAAATTTTCCGGCAATCTCTTCGAGGCCGTCATGGCCTGACGCAATGATGAAAGGCACGCCACTGTCGTAAAGGCGCGCGGCGAAGTCCAGCGTGGAGACGCTGCCCAACATCAGATCCACGATCGCCACGTCGAAAGCAAGCGGTTCAGGAGAACCATCCAATTCATCGAGTGTGCACATGACGGTTACGTGCTCGGCCCCGTTGTCCCGGCAGAGCTGCTCTACATCCATGGCAATGAGAAACTCGTCCTCGAGGAGGAGAACGCGAACGCCTGTTAGTGATTTTGACAACGAGCGGGCTCCACAGCGGCATTTGTGTTAGATGATCAGCCTTCAGGCTGTCATTTAAAAAAGACATGCGGATGAAACCGCGTGAGCCCGAGCGAATCCAGCCTGGCGACCGGGGATGTGCGGTGGCGACGACGCGGACGGAACGTTTTCCTTGCGAAAGGTGCCCACTGAGGCCGCTCGAGACATTTCGCGCATTCGAACATGAGGAACTTGCCTTCGTCAGCACGTTCAAGAGAGGCGAGCTCAACGTCGACAAGGGTGCAACAGTGCTCGCCGAAGGCTCGCGTAGCAAGCATCTTTTTACGGTTCTTGCAGGCTGGGGGTTCCGCTACAAGCTGCTGCCCGACGGACGCCGGCAAATCCTGAACTATGTGATGCCCGGAGACATGGTCGGACTGCAAGGCAGCCTGATGGGTGAGATGCAGCATTCGATCGAGGCCCTTTCGCCGATGCTTCTGTGCGTGTTCGATCGTGACAAGCTCCCCGAACTCTACCGTTGCCATCCGGGGCTTGCCTATGACATCACATGGATAGCCTCCCGCGAAGAGCAAATGTTGGATGAAAACCTGCTGAGCATCGGACGGCGCAGTGCGCTCGAGCGGGCCGCCTACCTGATTGCCTTCCTGGATGCGCGCTCCGCCTCGGTCGGGCTCGCCCGGAAGAAACCCGTCGAAATTCCAATCACGCAGCAGCACGTCGCCGATACGCTGGGACTGTCGCTGGTCCACACCAACAAGACGATCCGCAAGCTCGCCGATCGCAAACTGGTCAGGTGGCGCGATCGCGGTTGCGAAGTGCTCGATTTTGCGGGCTTGCTGGCGCTCTCCGGGTGGATGGGTTTGCCGAAAGGCTGCCGTCCGCTATTGTAGGTGCACCTAAAGCGTGATCGGGTGATGATCGCGAAGGGTTGCCAGACTGCCGAAGGGCCGCGCGGTTGCGGGCGACCTGTAAGGGTCGCTCCCGGCGGAACCTCGAGCCCGACTTGGACGTTAAAGGCGATAGTCGCAAGGAGAGTCCTGTCATGGCCACAGCAGTGAGCAAGAACCAAGTGCCCGAAAACGGCGGGCGCGTGGTAGCGCCGAACCTTGAAGCCGACATCCAGCAGTTGAGGGAGGATATCGCCAAGCTCGCCAAGCAGTTGGCTGCCACGGGCGAACATTCCTACGGCGCCGTGCGCCGGGCCGCGACCCAAAGTGCTGATCAGCTTCTCTCGCAGGGCGAGGCCGCGCTCGACACGGTGCGCGCCAGTGCAAAGGACATCGAGCAGCAGGTGTTGACGAGCGTTCGCGAAAAGCCGGTGACAGCGCTGGCCGTTGCAGCCGGCATCGGCTTCCTTCTCGCGCTGATGACGCGGCGCTAGACCGCGTTTCGGCCGCCATATGCTTGCATCACTGCTTGCCGCTTTCGCCTCCGGTGAGGCGTCGCACGCTGTCCGGCAAATGCGCCGGGCAGCGATTGCATACCTCCTCGCCGGTATTGCGGTGCTGGTCGCGCTCGGTTTTCTGGTGGCGGCCGCTTATGTGGCTGCGGCCAACCGTTTCGGCACCATCAATGCCGCGCTTGCCTTCGCTGGCGGGTTCTTTCTGTTGGCCGTTCTCATTCTGGTTGCGTACCGCATTGCGTCGCGGGTGCGTGCTCGATCCATTGCCCGCAAACGATCGAGCGAGTTGACGGCAATCGCAACGGCGGCCGCACTTGCCGCGCTGCCGACCCTCCTGCGTGGGAAGGGCAGCCTTGCCACGTTCCTGGCGCCCGCCATTGCGATCGCAGCGTACGCGATCTACCGGGAGAACCGCAAAGGTGGGCCAGGCGATACGGATATCGACCCGCGGTAAGGGTCAGGCTCCTGGAGCAAATGCATGTCGCCCAAAAGTGCGCAGCGGTTTTGGGAAAACGACATGCACAGAAATGCATGTCGCCCAAAAGTGCGCAGCGGTTTTGGGAAAACGACATGCACAGAAATGCATGTCGCCCAAAAGTGCGCAGCGGTTTTGGGAAAACGACATGCACAAAAACAATAACTTAAAGCGCGTCACATGAATCCGTTTTGCCGCGACGCTCTTTAAGTTCGGAACCAGTATCCGCTCATGACGTTGTGAAGATGTGAAGCCGCGCCCGATCTCGCTCCGACGGGTCGCCAAGGCACGGCTGTGCACCAAAATCATGCGCAAAAGGAGAAGGTAAATGATCCGCAATCTCTTGGCTACCACGGCGGTAGCGACGCTGCTCGCCTCTGGCGCGTACGCCCAGACGCAGCCGGCTCCGGCCGACCCCGCTGCACCGGCCACCGAACAACCCGCCCCCGTTGTTCCAGCCGAAGGCCACCTTGCCACCAACCTTATCGGCGAGACGGTCTACAATGGCACGGGCGAGGACGCGGAAAACATCGGCGACGTGAACGATCTCGTCGTCGGGAAGGAAGGCGATGTCGAATCCATCATCATCGGCGTCGGCGGCTTTCTCGGCATGGGTGAGAAAAACGTAGCACTGGAATTCGACAAGATCGAATGGGCCGAGAAGGACGGCGATCGTTGGATCGTGGTTGCCGCGACGAAGGACGAGTTGAACGCTCTTCCGGCTTTCGACCGCAAGCCGTATGACCCACAGCTCGCGCCTGCGACAGCCACCGATATGACGGCTCCAGCTCCGACCGCCGAGCCTGACCAGCCTGCTACCGCAGAGGCTCCGGCTACGACAGACCAGCCCACGGCGGCGGCCGACGAGACCCAGACTGCTGCCATCGACAAGTCGCAGCTCATGGAGATCCCGACCGCGGAAATCCGCTCGGAAGAGCTGGTCGGCACCACGGTCTATGGCGCCAATGACGAAGACATCGGCGAAATCGGTGATCTGGTGCTCTCTACGGACGGCAAGGTCGACTCGGTGATCATCGACGTCGGCGGGTTCCTCGGTGTCGGTGAAAAGGAAGTTGCCGTCGGCATGGACAATCTCGCGTTCATGACCGACAAAGACGGCAAGAAGTATCTCTACACAAACTTCACCAAGGAGCAGCTTGACGCGGCGGCGGCCTATGACAAGGCTACCTTTACCGAAAAGCGCGATGAACAGCGCCTGATCATGAAGCAGTAGCGCCGGCGGCCGCCCGACGGCAGCCCGCGCCGATAGAGCGACGGACGCACCGATGGAATAGGTGCGTCCGATGCTCTGGAGGCCTCACGCCAACGCGCCGATGCCATGCGGCGAAACCCAATCCCATCCTTCTAGTCTAACGATGCCCCTGCGCGCTTCAGCCAGGCTTGCCCGCTTCACGGACTCGTCATCAGTTGTGATGGCCTCGCTTCCAATTCTCAGGCCGACGCGCGTGACAGGCCATCCGGGCGGGGTATACCATTTGGGCGTTGGCATGATTACAAGCAGAAAGTGTCACATTCGGAGTTCGTGCGATGAGCGATGCACAAGATCTGTTCCGGGTTCTGAAGGAAGCGACCCACTCCGACCCGACCTGCGTCGATGCCATCGAACGTCTGGTTTCGGAGGGCGCCGACCGCAACCTTTGCAGGATCAACGCGCTTGCCTTCGCCGCGAGAAACGGCCTTGACGAAGAGCGGGTCATAGCCGCCTTCCTGCACGCCGCCCGCATTGGCATGTTCGACATTTCATGGAACGTGCTTTGTCCCGGCTGTGGCGGCGTTCTCGACACGAACGCCACGTTGAAGACCGTACAGAAGGAGGAGTATGTCTGCGCGCTGTGTGCGGAAGGCTATTCGCCGACGCTCGACGAAATGGTCGAGGTGACGTTTACGGTCAGCCCGCGGGTGCGCAAGATTGCCGGCCACCAGCCGCACGAATTGCCGGTAGCCGAATACCTTCGGCAGATGTACTGGGGGTCGGGCGTCGAACTTCCGGATGACGATTATGAAGAAACACTCGATCAATTCCTGATCGAGAGCGTCGAACTGCCGCCTGGCGAGAAGGCTATCCTCTCGATCCAGCTTCCGGCCGAATTCATCATCATTTTCGAACCTGTAACGCATTCCGCCCAGTTTATCGATGTGAAGGGTGAGCCGACGCGTGAGCGCCAAAGCCTTTCGCTTGCTTTCGACCGCGACCACACGCTCAGCCAGACGCTGGAAATGCATCCCGGCCCGCTGCGTATATCGCTGGAAAACAGGACCGACACGCGGGCGGTGCCGTCGGTCTGCATTGCAGGCGACGTGCTTCACGAACTGCTCGGCAGGCGAAGGCCGTTCCTCACAGCCAAGCGGCTGCTCACCAACCAGACGTTCCGTGATCTCTACCGGACAGATACGCTCGACGTCGACCAGCGCCTGAAGATCACCAGCCTGACCTTCCTTTTCACGGATTTGCGCGCGTCGACGGAGCTTTACGAACGCGTAGGCGATCTGGTGGCCTTCGACATGGTGCGCGCCCACTTCCAGGTGCTGCACGAAATCGTCGCCGCCGAGGCCGGCGCCGTGGTCAAGACCATCGGGGACGCCGTCATGGCAACGTTCCCGACACCCGACCGCGCGCTTGCCGCGGCGCTTCGAATGCGCGAAGCAATGCGCGACCTCAACGAGAAAAGCGGGCGCGAGGATCTCGTTCTCAAGATCGGCGTTCATGCCGGACCCTGCATTGCGGTAGTGATGAACGAGCGGCAGGACTATTTTGGGCAGACGGTCAACATAGCGTCACGGGTGCAGGGTCTCGCCTCAACTCAGGCAATCTTCGTGACCGGCGCCGTGGTGGATGATGTGAAGGCATCCGGTTTGCTTCAGTCGAAAGAACTCACGCCGAGGTCCCATGAAGCCTCTTTGCGAGGAATCGAACGGGAGATACCTGTCTACACGATTCCGTGAATGGTGAATAGTGAGTAGTAAGTAGTAAGTAGTAGAGTAGTAGTGAGTAGTGAGTAGTGAAATGAGGATTCCCAAATAAGCAGCGGCGTCAACCGTGCTTTTTTTATGACTGCGGCCTCTCTCCAGAATACGATCTACTCACTACTCACTACTCACTATTCACCATTCACCATTCACACGGCCATAGAGAAAGTATCGGCCTTCCGCTACAGAAGATGGAAGCGGAAGGGGTTGCAAGCCGGGGTGGTCGAGAGGCAGTCCACTTGCAGCGATGCCGCCGGGACGCAAGAGTTTTACAGTAATGCCTGGAAGCCAGGAGATAGTGACGGCATCCCTGTCGGGATAGCCGGTTCCGATATCGGCATGGACAAGTGCGGCCCCGATGCCTTGAAAGGCAGCAGCGGTCTCGCGAATCTCTCCGATCACGAGATCCTCGGCCTTGGGCATCGAACTCTTGTAAGCGGAGGGTGCGCGGTCGAAAACGATGATGCGGCGCCCGGGCAGATGTTCCCGCAGATGGTCGAAGGTTCGGCCGTTGCCTAGCCCGAGCTCGACGACAGGACCGTCCATGCCCATCACGTCGGCAACAATGTGATTGAGAACGTCGCGCTGCGCGGTGACCCGGAGGATGAAACTGTCGAGGCGGCTCATCAGGCGCCGCCTCGGCCTGACGGCGCAACCTCTCCTGTCGCGGCTGGCGGGTGCCTTTCGCAACCCGCATACTCCCTGAACCAATTCACGAAGTCGGCGATGCCCTCCTCAAGACGAACGCTTGGCTTGAAGCCGAGGTCCCGCACCGCAAGCGTGATGTCGGCAAATGTGCGCGGCACGTCTCCGGATGGCTTCGGTTTCATCTGCATGATCGCCTTGCGCCCGGCGGCTTTCTCGATGGCGGCGATGAAATCGAGCAGCATCACTGGGGAATTGTTGCCGAGATTGTAGATCGGCGCCGTGCCTTGCGGAACAGCGAAAATCCGGTCGGCGGCAGCCACGACGCCGGTAATGATATCACTTATGTGGGTGAAGTCGCGCTGCATGTCCCCGTGATTGAAAACAGAGATGGGTTCACCTTTCAGGATTTTCTCGGTGAAGATCCACGGCGCCATATCCGGGCGGCCGTAGCGGCCATAGACGGTGAAGAAGCGAAGCCCGGTGGAGCGAATTCCGTAGAGGTCGGCATAGGCATGCGCCAGCAATTCGCCGGCCCGTTTGGTCGCGGCGTAGACGGAAGCCGGGCTGTCTGCGCGCGCATCTTCAGCGAAGGGCACCGTCTCGGCCGAGCCGTAGACGGACGACGAGCTGGCATAGACCACCGGCGGGCGCTTCGGCAGATTGGCGGCGAGTTCGAACATCGCGACCTGTCCGGTGACATTGGCGTCCACATACGCGAACGGGTTGCTGACTGAATAGCGGACGCCCGCCTGCGCGGCCAGGTGCAGGATGACATCGGCGTCAGCGGCGTCTTCCCGGAGGCTTTCGACAATCTCCGGCCGGGCAATGTCGAGCTGCATGAATCTGAAATTCGCGCGTGCGCGAAGAAGCGCCAGCCGATCGTGCTTGAGGTGGACCGGGTAGTAGTCATTCAAGCTGTCGACACCGACAACCTTGTCTCCACGGGCAAGAAACCGGTCGGCTGCATGGTAGCCGATGAAGCCGGCTGCCCCGGTCAACAGAACTTTCATCGCTTTTCGACCATCGCCCATCCGTCGCACTCCATCGCGGGTCGGCGCTGCTACGCCAAGTGGCGAATCGTACCTAGTATATGTATCTAGGAGACGGATAGGACCGTGCGACAGACATTGCAATCATCACCAGGCGACAGGCTAGCAAGGAGATAGGACGGCAGCGCTGATTCGCAAAGCTTCCGCCGCTCTAGCTGCTTGCAGTTTGAGGGAGACATTTTCATGAAGCTATGTGTATTCGGCACCGGCTATGTCGGGCTGGTTACGGCGGCCTGCTTCGCGGATGTAGGTCACGATGTGCTGTGCATCGATATCGACCGCGAGAGGATCGACTCCTTGAGACGGGGCGAGGTGCCGATATTCGAGCCGGGCCTTGCCGAGCTTGTGATCCGTAATTCCGGGTCGGGGAGGCTCTCCTTCTCGACCGACGGTGCAGCCGGCGTTCGTTTTGGCGATTTGATATTCATTGCAGTCGGAACACCGCCCGATGGCGACGGGTCGGCTGATCTCAGGCATGTGCTGGACGTCGCCAAGACCATCGGTGAGCATATTGACGGCCATAAGATCGTCGTCGGCAAGTCGACTGTTCCGGTTGGCACCGCGGACATGGTTCATGCCGTGATAGCCGCGGAAATCAAGGCACGCGGTGCTGACCACACCTTCGACGTCTGCTCGAATCCGGAGTTCCTCAAGGAGGGTAGCGCGGTCGAAGATTTCATGAAACCCGCGCGCATTATCATCGGCACCGGCTCCGAAGCCGTCCGCAGCAAGCTTCATGATTGCTACGCGCCTTATAACCGCAACCACGACAAGATGATTACCATGGACATTCGTTCGGCAGAGCTTACCAAGTATGCCGCCAATGCGATGCTGGCCACCAAGATCAGCTTCATGAACGAGATGGCCAACATTGCCGAGAGGCTCGGCGCGGATATCGAGGCGGTGCGCAGGGGAATCGGTTCGGACCCACGGATCGGCTATCAGTTCATATATCCGGGGTGCGGCTACGGCGGTTCGTGCTTTCCCAAGGATGTCCGCGCGCTGGCAAATACGGCGAGACGGGCGGACTACGGCCCGGATCTTCTGGAGGCGGTCGAGCGCGTGAACAATGCGCAGAAGAACACGCTCTTCCAGAAACTTTCCCAAGCCTTCGACGGCGATCTCAGCGGCAGGACAATCGCGCTGTGGGGATTGGCCTTCAAGCCGAATACGGACGACATGCGCGAGGCGCCGAGCCGGGTGCTGATGGAAGCGCTTTGGAGCGCGGGCGCCAGAGTCAAGGCATTCGATCCGGAAGCCATGAGGGAGGCTCGCCGGCACTATGGCGATCGGCCAGACTTCGTCCTGGCCCCGAGCCCGCACGAGGCAGCGGCAGGAGCCGACGCGTTGGCGATCTGCACGGAATGGAAGCAGTTCAGGGTCGCCGATTTCGCGTGGCTGAAAGCTAACCTGCTGAGCCCGGTGATAGTGGACGGGCGCAATCTTTATGATCCGGAGCAGCTACGACGGCATGGTCTTCTCTACTATGCCGTCGGCCGCGGCGATTCAGTGCGCCGCCCGCCGGCAGAATACCATTCCTAACCTCATCTTGCTCCAGCAAAGGCCGCCTCACTTGTAGGGATCTGCCGCGTCGCGCAGTCCGTCGCCAAAGAAATTGAACGCCAGTATAACGAATATGACGGGGATCATCGGAAACAGCAGCCACGGATAGAAGGCGATGACGCTGACGCCGCGTGCTTCGGTCAGAAGTATGCCCCAGCTCGTGATAGGGGGTCTGAGCCCGAGCCCCAGGAAGCTCAGGGCCGTCTCGCCCAGGATCATGCCGGGGATGGAGATCGTCGCGGTGGCTATGAGGTGCGACATGAAACCCGGAACGAGATGCCGTCCGATGATGCGGCTGCTCCTGGCTCCCATGAGTTGCGCCGCCAGCACGTAGTCCTCTTCCCGAAGCGCCAGAAGTTTCGAGCGGACCGCGCGCGCCAGACCGGTCCAGTCCAGCAGGCCCAGGATGATGGTGATGCCGAAGTAGATAAGGATCGGGCTCCACGTCACCGGCATGATCGCCGCCAGCGCCATCCACAGTGGGATGCTGGGAATGGACTGAAGAACCTCGATCACCCGTTGCACGATCAGATCGAACACCCCGCCGTGATAACCCGCCAGCCCGCCGATAACGATGCCCAGCAGGAAGCTCACGCTGATGCCGACAAGTCCGATCGTCAGCGAGATGCGAGCGCCATAGATGATGCGCGACAGCACGTCGCGGCCCAGCCGATCAGTACCGAGGAGAAACATCTGGCCCCCGACGGCCGGACAGGCCAGATGAAGATCGCCATCGACCAGCCCCCAGAAGCGATAGGGGTCGCCCCTGCACAGGAAACGGATACGCTGCACGTCGCTTCTGTCGTCGGTATAGCTCCGCTTGAGCGTGTCCATGTCGAGCGTCATGTGCCGGCCAAAGACAAATGGTCCGACAAACCGCCCTTCATGAAAGAAATGCACGCGCTGCGGCGGGGAATAGATGAAATCCATGTTCCTAGTATGGAGATTGTATGGGGCAAGGAACTCGCAGATCAGGATCATGAAGTAGAGCGATGCCAGGAATATGCCTGACGCGACAGCCAGCTTGTGCCGCTTGAATTTCCACCACATCAGACGCAATTGCGACGCCTGATAGACAATGGATTGCTCCTCGGTCATGGCTTCGACCGATTGCGGATCGAACGGCGCGGTCGAGACGTAGTGCTGTAGCGGCGCGCCGGGAAGGGGGAGCGGCGTGTTCATTTCGTGCTGCCGCCCTGCAGCCGGATTCTCGGGTCGAGAAGCGCCAGCGCCAGGTCTGAAATCAGGACCCCGATAACCGTAAGGAAAGCCAGGAACATCAGGAACGATCCTGCCAGATACATGTCCTGGCTCTGAAGCGCCTTGATCAGCATTGGACCGGTTGTTTCAAGCGACAGCACGATCGCGGTGATTTCCGCACCGGAGATGATGGCCGGCAGGATCGACCCGATGTCGGACATGAAGAAATTGAGCGCCATGCGGAGCGGATACTTCACCAGCGTCTTGAACGGGTGAAGGCCCTTGGCGCGGGCCGTCATGACGTACTGTTTCTGGAGCTCGTCGAGCAGATTGGCTCGTAGGCGGCGGATCATGCCCGCGGTACCCGCAGTGCCCACAATGAAGACAGGAATCCACAAATGTTCGAGAATGGACTTTGCCTTGGCCCAGCTCATCGGTTCGCCAAGGTACTTCTGATCCATCAGATGCCCGATGGAGGTTCCGAACCAGATATTGGCGAAGTACATCAGGATCAGCGCCAGCATGAAATTCGGGATTGCAATACCCAAGAGTCCGAGGAAGGTGAGGCCATAGTCCCCCCAGCTGTACTGGTGGGTGGCTGAGTACATGCCAATGGGGAACGCGATTACCCAGGTCACGACGATCGTGGTAAACGAGACCAGAACGGTCAGCCACATTCTGTCCCCGATAACGTCGCTGACTGGAAGCTGGTATTCGAATGAGTAGCCGAAGTCGCCTCTAAGCATGCCGGCGACCCAGTAGAAGTAGCGCACGATCGGCGGTTTGTCGAAACCATATTCTGCGCGCAATGCCTCCAGTTGATCCAGGTCGACACCTTCACCCTGCGCTCTGAGTTCCGCCGCGTAGCTTTCGAAATAGTCTCCCGGCGGCAGCTCGATGATCGTGAACACCAGCGCCGATATAATCAGCAGGGTCGGGATCATGGCCGCAATGCGCCAGGTGATGTATCGCAGCATTCAAGTGTCTCCCGATAGCCAGAACGTGTCCGGCATGTAGACACCAAAATAGCAAGTCGGGTCGAACCCCCAAAGCGCAGTGTCAGGCATATTGCGCATGCGGGCGGTAGACAGCACCGGCTGCAAGGTTGCGTTGACGATGCCGATCGAAAAGACCTGGTCCGTGTAGAGCGCCAGCATCGCCAGCCAAACTTCGGTCCGCTCCTTGAACTCGATTGACCGGCGCCAACGCATGAGAAGGGCAAGCAGCTCTGCCGCTGCGGGGAGGTCAGGCGCCTCCCCCATCTTGCCATGCGAAACGTAGTGAGCACCCCAGAGCGGCCATTGGAGCTGGTCGTCGGCCGTCGGCGCCAATTGAGCGGGATTCATGTTGGCCGTCGGAACGCCATTGTCGATGCCGGACCACATCGACATCATGATCTGGCCGCCCATCGCGCGGCTGCGGAAGACATCGCGTTGCGAGGTGCGGATGAACAGGGAAATGCCGACATCCCGCCAATGATCGGTCACCAGTTCGAGGACATCGGTCTCCATCGTGCTTTCGCCGGCAGTCTCGACGATGACCTGGGCCGGGCGGCCGTCCGGCAGTATCCGGATGCCGTCGTCGTCGCGCATATTGAGGCCGGCTTCGTCCAACAGCGCATTGGCCTTTGCGCGATCGGTGACTGCCCACGCACTGGCGAATTCCGGCCGGTAGAGCGGGCTTTCGGGCAGCACGGTGTCGGCGCTCTCCCGCGCAAGGCCGTAGAACACGGCCTTGTTGATCTCTTCGCGGTCGATCGCGACAGAGAGCGCCCTGCGCACGCGGGCGTCCCTCAGGAGCCGACGCCATGTGTCGTCGGCTGTGTTGAGATTGGGCAGCAGCGCCACTCGAGACCCTTGCGTCCGTTTCCACAGACCGATCTTCATCGGGTAACGCTTCTCGGCGTCCTTCAGGAATGCATAGTCGCCAAAATCGATTCCGACGGCCTGCATGTCGCTCTCCCCGGCCCCCGCTTTCGCCGGAATGATCGAGGAAGAGCTGACGTTCAGGACGAACTGGTCGATATAAGGCAGTTGCAGCCCGTTCTCGTCGACCCTGTGGAAAAACGGGTTGCGCTCGAAGACAAATTGCTCGGCGGGGGGCTGGGTCGTGTTCCTCCACGGGTCAAGCGTCGGCAGTTCGGGGTTTTCCGGACGATACTGACGTGCCATTCGGATGTGGAGGGCCGTCCATTTCTTGGCTTTGTTCTCCTTCATCAATTCCTTGAGGCGGCCTTCCTCCTGGTACTTCTTGTGGAACTGCCTGAGGTAGGCGGCCGGAACCACAATGCTTAGGGCCTGAGCGGCCGCCAGGCTCGGAAGGAAGTCCGGATTCGGCGCCTCCCAGGAATAGCGGACCGTGCGCAAATCGACGATCTCGAACAGGGGAGGCTTACCTTCGACCAGCAAGGCTGCCGCAGGTCCGCTCGGCGTAAGATCCTCGTTCAGCCAGACGTCCTCCCAGCAGTAGCGGAAGTCTTCGGGCGTAAGAGGGCTGCCATCCGACCATTTGTGCCCCTCGCGAATATGGAAGGTGAAAATCCGATCCTCGACAGTTTCGAAGCTCTCGAGGATGTCGGGTTGGAAGTTGAGCTTTTCATCGTAGCCGACCAGCCGCGAATAGCCGTAGACGGTCATCAGCCGGATGTCTTTCTGGCTGCCGATAAGGGTGCGTACCACGCCGCCGTACCGCCCTGGCTGCCTACCCATCTGAACGAGGTTTACCACGCGCGGGGTCGCGGGCAGGCGGTGGCCGAGTTCAGGCAGGCTTTTGGCATCGAGCAGCGGCCGCAGAAAGTCGGGCTCCCGGTCGGCGGCACGCAGCGTGCCAGGCACGAAGGCACACGCGATGGTCCCCAGCGCCGTACGGCGGTTCATCATGGGCGTAACTCCCGAGCATCGGCCGTGCGCCGGGCAAGCACGTAGTGACCGCTGCCGAGATCGGCCGGCGCCAGCACGCCTTCTTCACCTTCATCGCGGAACTGCAGGCCCCAGGCACTCTTATCGGAGGCGCCGCTCATCTGGAGCGTCTTGAAATCCAGTGGCCGGTCGAGATCGGGAAACGGCACGGCCGCCAGCAGCGAGCGCGTATAGGGATGAACCGGCTTGCGCAACAGGATCTCGCGCGGCGCAAGTTCCACGATGCGGCCGCCGCACATCACGGCAATGCGGTCGGCCATGTAATCTACCACAGCCAGATTGTGGGAAATGAAAAGGTAGGTCAGGCCGAGTTCCTTCTGCAGATCCTTGAGCAGGTTCAGGATCTGGGCCTGTACGGACACGTCGAGCGCCGACACAGGCTCATCGCAGATAACCAGGTCGGGTCCGAGCGCCAACGCACGCGCAATGCCGATACGCTGCCGCTGGCCGCCAGAGAAGCTGTGCGGATAGCGGCTGATGAATCGTTGGTCCAGACCGATCGCGCGCATCAGCGTCTTGACGGTTTCAAGCCGGGAACGGGCATCTCCGCGCCCATGGATTTCAAGCGGCTCGCTCAGGATGTTCTGGACCGTCATTCTGGGCGAGAGCGAAGAGACTGGGTCCTGGAATACCATCTGTATTTTCGAGCGAAGCGAATGCAAGGCCGGACCTTCGGCAGCCAGCACGTCGATCGGACCGCCGGCCCCATTGAAGACAACCGATCCGCGTTCGGGCGTGAGTGCGCGCATGAGTATCTTGCTGACGGTCGTCTTGCCGCAACCGCTCTCGCCGACCAGTCCCAGGCACTCGCCACGCCTGATATCGAAGCTGACGTCATCGACGGCTCGGACCTCTGTTTGATGCGACTTGCCGAACCAGCGGGATTTCCGCGTGGTAAAGGATTTGGTGAGGTTCCTGACTGACAGCAGGATTTCCGGGCCCTGATGAGCGGGGCGCTGCTTCCCGAGCAGGTCCTCGACGTTGACAGGCACTTCGCGAAGAGCCTTGAGCCTCTCTCCGGGCTTCATGTCGAAGTGCGGAACGGCTGCCATCAGACCCTTGAGGTATGGATGGCTGGGCCTGCGGAAGATTGCGTCGACAGGACCGGCTTCCATGATTTCGCCGTGATAGATCACCACGACTTCGTCCGCTACATTCGCCACCACGCCGAGATCGTGCGTGATCAGAAGCATCGCCATGTTGAGCTTGGTCTGCAGGTCGCGCAGCAACTGCAGGATCTGTGCCTGGATCGTAACGTCGAGCGCCGTCGTCGGCTCGTCGGCGATCAGCAGGGCGGGGCGGCATATCAGCGCCATCGCGATCATCGCGCGCTGACGCAGGCCGCCCGACAATTCGAAGGGATACATGTCGTAGGCCCGCCGCGGGTTGGGGAAGCCGACAAGCCCGAGCATGTCCTCTGTGCGTTCCTTCCTTTCGGCGGCAGGCATGTCCGTGTGGATCTGCAGCGACTCGACTATCTGGTTGCCGATCGTGTGGAGAGGCGACAGCGAGGTCATCGGTTCCTGGAAGATCTTGCCGATGCGGCAGCCGCGCAATGCCCTTATCTCCGGCCCGTCCCGGGGCATCTGGAGGATGTCCGCGGTTATGCCCGGAGTTTGCGGGTCGGAAAACAGGATGCGGCCGCGAACATGCGCGGATTTTGGCAGTATTCCCATTACGGCTTGGCTGATGACCGACTTGCCCGAGCCAGACTCGCCCACCAGAGCGGTCACCCTGCCGGGGAGCACACGCAGATTGGCCCGCCTGACCGCATGGATCGGGCCGCCTATGATGGCAAAAGAGATTCCCAGGTCCTCGATGCGCAGTAGATCGGCGCTTGAGTTCATCCCTTTATCGCCCCTGTCTAGAGTAGCGCCGATTTGCCGTTCAGTTCCGCCCCTTGGGAAGACACTATCTCACGGCCCGTTGCCTGCCTAGACGCTCTTCGTGTCTATGTGCGGGCGTTGATCACGGGAAGGGACACTCGCCACGGGTCAGGACGTCCGCACAATGCGGTGATCGCCGGAAATCGTCGTAGTAGAGGCTCCAGTAACCCGAATTCGCGGCCCGGTACGGACCAAACTTGAAATACTGGTTCTTGCCCAGTCCCTTGTCGGCGTGCCCGATGTGCCCTTTCACGGTCACGATCGGCTTACCGTTGGCGAACAGTTCAATATGCCCGGATCCATCCGGACCCGGCTTTGTATACACCACGAAGTCGATCCAGCCGGAGTCGGGGGCGGGCAGCTTGTTGCCGTGGTCCGCGACGCTTATCGCGTCAGTGCAGGCCTGAAAATGATCATTGTCCGCAGGCGTCCAGGTCGCGTCAGTGGCGACCAGCGCGCGCATCTGGTTGGTTTCCGGTCTGAGCCAGACCGGCGTCCCCTGGCACCCGGCAGGGCCGCTCTTTCCGTCATTCCCAACCGGCGGCAGATAGTTGGTCTCGACCGTCGCGAAGAGCTTTCCCTGTCGCATCCGCAATGCCAGGAAAGGGCTGAAATCACCTTCCGCGCCCGGGTCTATTTCTCGCTTCCATTGCGCGATGAGGTAGCGGTGGTCATCGCGCGGGACAGGATCGGCGAACTTGACGGCAAAGCCGTACCAGACACCTTCATTGTATGGCACGCGCAGCTCGGTCTTTTCCCATATTTCCGCCCGCTCGCTGCAGGTTCCGCTTTGCCGGGGACAACGGGGCTTCACACTGAGCTTGAGCGCGCCGCTGCCGCTGCGCGTCACGTCCTTCTGAAACTCGACCGTGCCGGCGCTCTGCTCGAAATTGTCTCTGTAGTAGAGGCCCCCGGCTTCCGAAAAACCGGGACCGTCGAAGCCGTCTCTCAGCACCTGTCCGCCGGCACCGGCCGCCTGACAGCACATGCAGATGGCAGCCGCCAGCCCTGCCGTGCGGGAGCTTCGCGTCATTGAAGCTTCCCTCGATCTGGTTCAGGCGGTTGGAGCCTGCGGGCGTCGTGATGAAGCAGCATCACCTGCTCCGCGTCGGACATCCGGTCGTAGCTGGCCTCGAACCCGCTATCATCCTCCGCCTCTATCGCGTCCGTGAATTCCGGGGACAGGATGGTGAGCTTCTGCCTTACGCCGGCCAGCTTTTCCTTGCCGAGCGTTACCCAACCCGCGCCGCCGCAATAGCCGGCGAAATCCTTGCTCGCGATGAGGCTATGAGGATATTTCTTGGTCAGCATCTGGAGCCGCTGCACTTCGTTCACGGCCGAGCCGAAAGCCGAGAACGTCAACCGATCGGTAAGTCCAACGTTACCGAACATCACGTTGCCCACATGCAGCCCCATGCCGTAGCCGATCTCGCCAAGCCCTTCCTGCTTTCGGCGCTCATTGAGGCCCACCATCCTCTTCGTCGACCTGAAGGCCGCTGCAAGTGCGGACCGGCAGGCCTTTTCGGACGGCGCACGGTGTCTTTCGCATGGATACACGGCCAGGAAACCGTCACCGAGAAAGCTCAGAATCTGGCCGCCGGCACGGTTGAACGGCGCTGCGATTGCATCGAAGAACAGGTTCAGTGTTTCGATGTAGACCTCGCGCCCGGCCGTTTCGGCCAACCTTGTCGATCCCCGCATGTCGGCCATCACCAAGGCCGCGCGAATCGTTTCGCCCTCGCCGCGCTTGATCTGGCCGTTCAGCACTCTCTTGCCGGCGTCACCGCCGAGATAGGTCGTGAGCATATTGTCGGCGAGCTTGTTGAGCACAGCCATTTTGGTGGCAACCGCAAGGTTGGTTCTGGAGCCGGAGCAAAGCGCCGATCATGCTCTCGCTGAAACCGGTGACGCTGTCGGTCGACCATGATCCCATCATGCCCTGGCTGGAATTGCCGCCAAAGGAATGGACGAATGCAAGATAGTCCGTGGCGCCCAGAAGCTTCAGATCATCGAAAATAGGGAACTCCGACGGGCCGGAGCTGTCGATGCGCCGTCGCAGGTGGTCGAGCTTGTTGTTCAGGAGCTGATAATAGGGGCTGCGCAGGAAACGCTCGGGCGGAGCGCCCGCCTTCCTGCGGAAGCTTTCAATTTCCATGCCGCGGCCGCGCTCCCAGGTGAACCCCAACGCATCGTAGAGCGGGTGCAGCATGGAGAAGGTAAGGTGGATGCGCACCAGCGGAGCGCCCGCGGCAGACAGCCGCTCGCAGAAGCCGCGCACCATCGTCTCAAGGTCGTCGCCGGAGAGCGAGGACTCGGTCAGCCAGTCGGCGACCTTGTCCAGGAGAATCTGCGAAACGTCGCCTTGGATCGTGGTCATTGCCTGGAGCTTGCCGTTTCTCTCGGATGCCGTTCGAACACGAGGTCTGCTCCTCTCGGTTTGCGGCGAAACAGCACCCCCCTGATGACGTAACCCGCAAGACTGTCAAACTTAGCGAAACTGGGCCCGCGAAGAAAGCCGTCGAAGAGCTGCCCGAATTGCCAGGTTGCCCATGCCGTTTTCAGCCGCCGCCAGACGCGGTTTCCTTTGAGCGTGCTTTCGTAGAGCTGCGGGTGAAGCGAGAGCTGCACCCCGCGAAGGGGATGGTTCCGCAATCTTGCGATCTCGTCCTTGATCGCGAACTCATACCCCTCGATGTCGATCTTGACGAAGACGGGCGAGTCTCCAGCATGGCGCAGGATTGCGTCCATGCGAATGCCAGGTACGCGGACACGTTCGCTGTTGCCGATGTCGAGGATACTGGTTTCAGAGCTTCCGAACCCGTTCACCGCATTGATCACCACGGTGGAGTGTGGCGAGAGTGCGCCCTCGAGGATCGTAACGCCTGGAACGTCGGCAGCGAGTGACTTCAGGATATCGATGCATTTCGGGTCGGGCTCGACTGCCACCACGGATTTGGCGACCTGAGCGGACCACATCGGTGTCACGCCGATCCAGGCCCCGATGTCTACATAGACCGTGTCGCGGTCAAGATTGCGCGACAGCGCCTCGAACGTGTGTCCCTCCCATTCGCCGCCGGAAAGCTTGCGGTAGAATTTGGCGTATTCCGGCAGATCCGGAAGCGCCACCGTGCGTCCGGCGTAGCGGACGTCAACCGTCCGCATAGAGCAAGATGAGGTTAGGTATGGTCAATTCTGTTTCTCGGGTGGCGAGGCGATCCACGCGGAGGGTCGCGACGGTCGATGGGGTTCCATCGGGCGAGCGAGCCGACAAAGCGGGCGCCCGCCACCCGGAAACCCTGCCCGTCGGTTTGCCTCCGGCAAACCAACAATCAGACAAACCCTGCCGGTCGAACTTATCCCGTTTCGCAGAAACTGGGTTCGACCGGTGGGCCGGGTTAATTTGCGCCAAATCCTTCGGGCTCCGGCTCGGCCGTACCCCGGTACGACCGTCGCCGAACCCCTCGACCTTGTCGCAAATTTCCTCCGGCAGAATGACCATACCTAATCTCATCTTGCTCTAGGCAGCCGCCTTGGCTTTCATGCTGGCCGCGGCCATCGCGTAGCCCCCCGCCGCTCCGTCGACGAAATGCACATGGTCCCGCTGCAAGGGCGAGGCCACAATACATGTCATGAGTGCCGAATCCTGGCGATGCAGCCCGTAGATTGCTACGCCCGACCGCTCCGCTTCCTGAAGCCGGGTCTCGATCTTGCCGATGAGCGCCGGTTCAATGTCGATCGTCATCTTCAAGCCGTCGTCGAATTTCCGGAAGTCGGAGTTACGGGCCACGTCGCGCCTGTACTGCCTTGCGTCGAAGCGTCCAAGCTTTACGTTGAATGTATCCGCGAAGACGATGAGCGCGAATTCGGCCAGGATGGACAGCTTCGGCAGCAGGCGACGACGCTTCGGCGCCGCGGCGCGCGCCTCGATATCGACCCCGCGGGTTGAAATGCCGAACTCAGGTCCGCCGGCCGGCACCGGGTGGCCCGCGCGGTCCTGTTTGCCGGCCAGTGCGACGACATCCGCAACGAGTTGCCGGAACGCTTCCGTGCTTCCTGACGCCGTGGGCACGGCAATGATCGAGACGATTTCGCCGTGACGGGCCTCGATCGGGTTCCAACGGCAGGAGAGTCCGGTCAGGTCCGGCCTGGTCCCTGACGGAGCCGGATCGATGCTGTAGCGGCCCGCCTTCATTTCGGCTTCCGCCCAACTGGCGCCGCCGCCGGCAAACATGGCGTAGAAGACCTCGTCCGACGCCTGGAAGCGCGCGACACGGACGTCCAGCCCTTGGGCACGAATGTCCGTCATGGGCACGATTGCCGCGCGCATGGTCAAATCCAGCTCGTCCGCCACCCATGCCTGGACGGCCGCGAGAGCAGTGCGCGTCTCCTCCCGCGCGGAGCCGGGAAAAGCAACGAGCGCCCCGTCGCCTCCGAAAACGAACGGAAGGTCTCGGCGGGCGAGCGTATTGAGGAGAGCAGAAATGACGCTTGCGCCCGCCATGTTGACGGACTTGTAGCGGCCCTCCTCGATCGCTTTCGTGGACCCGACAATATCGGCTGTCGCCAGCGCCCAATTGTCGGGCAGCGGGCGATAGTTGCCGGCATCCGCTACGCCTTCGAACTCCGCGAAAATCGGCAGCGTGTCGAAGAAAGCGTCGTTGGCGGCGGCCTCTTCCATTCACCACGACTAGCACATTTCCGAAGCGGGAATGAGTGGAATGCTGCCGCTGGAGCGGCGAACGCACCGATGGAATCGATGCTGCCGCTCTATCTCCTTGGTTTGAGCATCGGATTTTGCCGAGCCGGTTTCCACTTTCGGGTCCCATGCTCTAGTTTGACTCAGACCGCCTTTCGCAACATAGGCTCGCGTGCGATGCGAATTGCCTTCTATGCGCCCATGAAACCGCCAGATCATCCGGTTCCCTCGGGCGACCGCCAGATGGCGCGCTTGCTGATGAGGGCGCTCGAAAGTGCCGGCCACAGTGTGGATTTGGTATCCAGGCTGCGCAGTTTTGCGTCGCAGCCGCTACCGGATCACTATGCGGCTGTCGAGAATGCCGCCGAAGCCGAGATCGCGAGGTTGTCGGGGCTCTGGAGCGAGGGTCGGGTGCCGGACCTCTGGCTCTGCTACCACCCCTACTACAAGGCCCCGGATCTCATCGGACCGCATCTTGCCGGTACTTTCGGCATCCCGTACGTCACGGCGGAGGCGTCTTACTCCGCGCGGCGCAACAACGGCGGGTGGGCCAAAACGCAGGCGAAGGTAGCCGAGGCTGTGACAGGCGCCGCGCTCAATATCTGCTTCACCGGAAGGGACCGCGAGGGACTGATGGGGATGGCGCCCCGCGCCGCATTTGCCATTCTGCCTCCGTTCATCGACGTGCCCGATCTAAACCCGCAGTCGGTTAGCGATCCGTCACTGCTTGTCGTGGTGGCCATGATGCGGCCGGGCGACAAGATGGACAGCTACCGGATGCTTGCGCGCGCTCTCGAGCGACTCGCTGATCTGCCGTGGAGACTTTCGATTGCAGGCGACGGTCCTTGCCGCACCGATGTCGAGGCGGAATTCGCTCGACTGCCCGCCGCCCGCCTCGAATGGCTCAGCGCGCTGAAGCCGGAAGAGGTGCCCGCCATGCTTGCGCGTGGCGGCGTCTATGTATGGCCCGGCTGCGGGGAAGCCTACGGGCTGGCCTATCTGGAGGCTCAGGCGGCAGGTCTGCCGGTGGTCGCGCAGCATACGGCCGGCGTGCCCGAGGTGGTGCGCGACGGCCAGACCGGGATACTGTCGCCTGCCGGCGACATAGCGGCATTTGCCGCCGCGATTGCGCGGCTCCTGACGGACGACGCGGAAAGAAAGGCCATGGGCGCGGCTGCGCGGCGTTTTGTCGTTCAGGAACGATCCATCGACGCGGCGTCGGTTCGGCTCGACGCCATGCTTCTGAAAGCCCTTGGCACATGAGTGCCAGCACGATTTGGGAGCCGCTGGCGGAAGAGCTCGAACGCTGGAGGCTGGCCGGCCGCAGCGCGGATTTTTGGCTGCGTGACGACGACGCTGTGGAGCCGACTGCTGAGCTTGACAGGTTGCTTGGCCTCACCGGCAGGTTCGCTGTACCCGTCACCTTGGCCGTGATCCCCGCCTTGACGGGTGAGGCGCTGGCCCGCCAACTCGCGCAAACGCCATATACGGAAGTCGCCGTTCACGGCTGGTCGCATCTGAACCACGCGCCGAAAGGCCAGAAGAAGCAGGAGCTCGGACCCCACCGGCCGCGAGACATCGTGCTTGGCGAGCTTTCAAATGGGCTGGCGCATCTCGCCCGTCTGCATCGGGGACGCGCCGTTCCAATGCTGGTGCCGCCTTGGAACAGGATCGACCCTGGCCTGATCAATGATCTCGGCTCCGCCGGCTTTACCGCGCTCTCTGTCCACGGACCGGCATGGCCGGCGCCGCTCAGCGTGATCAACACCCACGTAGATCTCATCGATTGGCATGGTTCACGCGGCTGCCACGAACATGCCGTGCTCGTTGGCGAGGTCGTCGCACAGCTACACCGCGCTTTCGTTTCCGGCGAGCCAGTCGGCCTGCTCACCCATCATCTTGTCCACGACGAACCGGCATGGGCATTCATGCAGCGATTGTTCGAAGTCACATCCGGACAGGCATGCACCTGGCGTTCGGCAGGCGAAATGATCGGCTAGGATGTGTTGAGATTCAGGTGATGCCGGCCTGTAAATGGCGGTCTTCTCCGCTTCCGGAATTTGTGATGCCGTTTTGGTCCGGTCTGCACGTGAAGTGAGCTTAGACTGAAACGTCCCACCCTATCCCAGAGCGGAAGCCTCTCACTTTATCCCTGAGCAGAAAACGTTCCCCTCTCTTCGTCATCCCAGGGCGGAGCCGAAGTGCAGCGAAGGCGCAGACCCTGGGATCCATGCCTGAGCATGAAGGCAGTGGGCGGCGGTTCAGATTCTCGACTGTCGCCCACGACGAGCGTTCCGGCATGGGTCCTCGGGTCAAGCCCGAGGATGACGATGCGGGGAGGGTTTTGGCCAATCACAAGCGCTGGCGATTGGCGGCAACATCCGCCTCCTCTAAGTCCTTGGCGGTATTTCCATCGCTTGGCCGTCCCGGGCGGCGAATGCTCCGGCGAATGCCTGTTTGGCGCGTCGCTCGATGATCCTGAGTTCTGCGTCCGTCCGCGCCGGATCGTGATGGAAGAGCGCGAGGCTTGTGGCGCCCGCAGCTTCGCACAGCTTGGCGCCTTGCTGCCACGTCGAATGTCCGAAACCCCGGCGGTAAGGTATTTCCTCCTCGGTGTAGGTGCAGTCGTACACGACGAGGTCGGCATTTTCGATGAGGCCGAGCACCGCCGGATCAAGCGTTCCGGGTTCGTGTTCGGTGTCGCTGATCACCGCGACGACGCGGCCGCGCCATTCCACACGGTAGCCGACACAGCCGCCAGGATGATTAAGGCTGGCTGTGCGGATGACAACGCCCGGCCGCGGACGCAGTACGTCGCCCGACACAAAATCCCGGCAGTCGAAATTGGCCCTGCAGACGTCCAGCTTCACCGGAAACCAGGGCGGCCGCATGAACTCGCCGAGCATTTCGCGTGTGGTCATAAGGCCGGCAAGATGCCCGGACCAGAGCACGACGCGCGCCATCGGATCGTAGAGGGGAATGAAAAACGGTAGGCCGACGATATGATCATAGTGGCAATGCGTGAAGAACAGATCGAAATCGGTTTGCGCGTCGGCTTTCAATGCCTCGCCAGCCGGGCGCAGCCCAGAACCCGCGTCGAAGAAAAGCGTGTGCCGTCCACACTGAATTTCGATACAGGCCGTGCTGCCGCCATACTGCTGGAACTCGGGGCCTGATACCGGCAAGCTGCCGCGCACGCCCCAGAAACGGACCCGGAACAGATTTTCGTCCATTCAGCCCCTCGCGGCCCGCTGTAGTCGTGGCCATAGCGCCGCGAACCGACGAGACGCAGATTCGGCGGATTTTTTCAACGCCCGGCAAGGACAGTTGCTCGACGGGATGCGGGAAGTGCGGAGACGGGCTTGAAATTCGCTCAGTGTCTGTTGCTCCGCGCCTCGATCAGTTCCGCCGTCGTGTTGCTCAGCCTGCCGGCAAGGACCCGTACGATTTCGATGGTCATCTCGGGAAACTCTCTGAGCAGCCTCAGGAAGTGATCCTTGCGTATCCGCAGCGCCTCGAGTGGACCCGTTGCCCGCACGGTGGCGGTGCGCGACACGTCACAGAGAATTGCAATCTCGCCGACGATTGAATTGGGCGTGAGTTCCGCAACCTTGATCTGCCCGGAGTTGGAGTCGACCAGAATGTCGGCGTTGCCGGAAAGTATGACATATGCAGCGTCCCCTTCATCGCCCTGGCGAAACAGGATCTGACCCGCGCTGTAGCTCACCCGATCGGACGTAAAGGCCAGCAATTTGAGTTTTGAAGGCTCCACCCCCGCAAACAGGGGAACCCTCCGGAGCATTCCCACTTCGTCCTTTAGCAACATATTCCCAACCTTGCCCGATCCCGTTTCCCCACAGCTACTGAGACAGCAGCTCCTTGAAGATACCGTTTCCTGCTTGAAGTGTCTCGTGCGTTCCATCCCCGACCAATTCGCCGGAGTCGAACAAGATGACGCGCTCGAATAATTTGGCCGCGGACGGGTTCACGAGAACCCATATGATGGCCGGCGATCGGTCGCCTCGTCTGGCCTCGTCAAGCACGTTGCGCAGGATCTGCTCCTGCACGCGGGGGTCGAGCGCCAGAAGGGGACGGTTAAGCACGAGGAAATCGGCGCGTTTCAGAAGCGCGCGCGCAAGATCGAGCTTCTGCCGCTGCGCTCCGGTCAGCCGCCTGCCACCGACCCCGACATTGAAGTCGAGCCCGACGTCGAGAACATCGTCGTAGAGACCGAGCGTGTCCAGGATTTCGCAAACGATCGTGCGGATTCGCTCCGGGGCGTCGGGATGATTGTGGCCTATCCGGCCGAAAAGCACATTGTCCATGACGCTTGCCGCGGCGGTGTAGCGCTGCGGGTCGTAGGGCTCGATCGCGGCTTTCAGTTCGGCGGGCAAATCTTCGTAAAAGCGGTTTCTGGCGTCAACGATCCTTGCCATCAACTCGTCGCTTAGAAGGCCGAAGCGGTGCCGCGGCTCGATATAGGCGAAGCTTAGCGTGATGATGGGCGTACGGTCTTCTTCGGCCACCACCTCGAACGGACGTCCCTTCAGTCTTTGCATCAGTGACTGGTAGGTCGGGATTTCCTCGGCGGTCATGAAGGAAAGCTGCTGGAAGAACGGATGATCGGGCGGCAGATCGGCGAAGAGCTCGACCGCTTGATCGGCAATTTCCAGCCCCATCTCATAGAGCGTGCGGTCCAGCCCCGCCTCTTTGAGAACCGACGAAAAGTAAGGATTGGACGCAAGCCCCTTGCCTGCGAGAGTGGGGCCCGTGGCCGCCCCAAAGAGCAGGTTCTCGCCTACTGTCGCTTCACGGTTGTAGGCGCCCGGCTCGAATGGGACCACCAGTCCGCTCAAGTCCTCGGCGTCGAGCTGCTTTCTCAGCGCCGCGCGCAGCTCTACGATCCGTCCCACCAGCTCGGTGTGGCGGGTGCGGTCAATGGAGGATCGTAGACCGAGGTCAAGGATGTCGCGTGACAGGATAACGGCGTCAAGAACAGGACGAATGACGTCAAAGAGATCCTGCGGACCGGTCGCTCCGGCTGCAGCATAGTCGATCCAGTCGCTGTTGAGATCGAAATCCGGATTGCCGGCCTTGCGCGCCTCGTCGACATGCCAGTTGCGCAGGGTGGCGCTGGCGCCGTCGTAGGAAGGGGAATCCAGCGGCGCGTGCTTCAGTCCATAAAGGAGGTTGTCGCGAATGCTGCCGTGAAAAAGGTAAGCCTCCGAAGAGGCGTAGGACATCCTCCGCCCGGTGACGGATTCGGGCAGTTCCAGGAGGTCGGTACTTCCGGAGACGACTCTCCCGCTTTGCGGCCAGCTCAGGCGCGCGAAGGCCTCGGCGAGCGCATCCGCCCCGCCAGTGGCAGTGCTCACCAGCGCAACGGTCTCGCCCGGCCTGATCTGGGTTGACACCCGCTCCAGAAGCGTTGCGCCGCTATCATCGTTGATCGACAGGTTGACTGCGGCCAGCGGATCATTCAATGGCGGCGCCGGTTCGAAGGACAAGGCCTGTATATGCGGCTCGACAATACGGTCTATGCTGAATTGCTCGACGACTTGCGCGTATTTCACCTGCACGTCCTGGCGCGCCTGATCCCAATCGATCAGCTCCTTCATCGGTCCGGGCAGGTCCTTGTAGGCGGCAATCACGGCAATCAACTGCCCGACGTCAAGGCGCCCCTGAAGCGCAAAATAGCCACCGACCAGGTAAAAGAGGAAGGGCGTGACCTGGGCAAGGAAATTGTTGAGGAACTTGACCAGGAACTTCCACTGGTAAAGGTCGTAGCGGATCTTGAAGATGCGGCCCAGCCGGGCTGCGATATCCGCGCGCTCGAAGTTGGACGTATCGTGAATGTGAATGGCGCCGATTCCGTCCACGATTTCGCCCACGCGGCCGGACAACTCGCGAGCCGTTAACTGCCGTTCGCGGCCGAGACGGATCAGCCGCCGGCGCATTTGCGGAATGATGACGATCTGAACTGCGACGATTGCAGCGGCAATGAGGCCCAACCAGAAACTCTGGATCATGATGAACAGCATCGCGGTAAGCGCCTGCCCGCCGAGCAGGGCAGGCTGCACGAAGGCGTCACCGATAAAGCCGCCAAGCGGCTCCACCTCGTCCTTGACCATGGTTGCTACTTCCGCGGATTTCACCCTCTTGAACTGATAGGGCGGAAAGCGCAGGACGAGGTCGACCAGTTCGAACCGGATGCGCCGCAGCATCCGTTCACCGAGGCGGCCCTTGTAGGTGTTGATGTAGAACTTGAAGAGGCCGTTAACGACGACCAGAAAAAGGAACGTCAGGCTGAGTGCGAAAAGCATCTGCTGGCGATCGAGCTGAAGCCCGGAAAAGAGTTCGACTGTTCCGACGACCGGCAAGTCGAATTTGATGTTCATGAATGGCTGGAGTGCGCCAGGGGTTTCGAAGCCACGGCCCTGAATCGGCCCGTTGACGATCAGCTTCGGCAAATCGAAAGCCATGAAATACGGAATCATCGACAGGGCGACGACCAGGAGAATCCATAGCTGCTGCCTCCACGTGTGGGTCCAGATATAGCGGGCTAGGCTTTTTTCCATTGGCGGCCGAGAAACGCTAACCGGCGTGGTGCAGGACGTAGAATTGCCTCTTCGCGTATGGCGAAAGCGCAATTACGTCATCGTTGATAACGAGTTCGAAGCTGCAGTGGACTCTGACGGACGGCCGGCTGAGGATGGCTGGAACCTGCGACGCCGCCCGCTCCAGCGCCGGCGCATACTCGATCACCACCGTGCGCGCATTGTCGATCAGATGGAAGAGCAACTGGCCGAGCGGCTCGCGCTTGCCGAAGGGCTTCAGGGAATAGCCGAGCAGGACCAGGCCGTAGCTCTGCGGCGCGTGATCGTAGGCGACCTGCTGGAACTTGAGCGGAACGTGGCGCACCCGGCAGGGATTGCCGTTAAGCTCTTCCGCCTCGAATGGCGCTGTCTTCGGGTCCACGGACAGGACCGACAGGGGTCGGTGCGCGATAAGACCGGTAATCGGCCTCTCATGCCCTCCGATCTCGATCACATGCGGGCAGTCGCGCACGAAATAGGCGGCAAGGACCTGGCGGATGTCAGCCGCCGACCCCGACAGATGCGGCAGGTCCCCTCGGGCGCCCGCCGGAGGCAAGGCGGCTTCGAACGTCTTCCGATCCATTGAGCCAGAGTGCGTTGTGTTGCGCAAAATCTCAACATACAACACGCCCATGACGGATGCTACCCAGCCGGACGATGGGGCCGCCGATTGGCGCGAACATGCCTTCGATCTCACGCGTGGCATCGCGGCCTATGCGCGGAGCCCATTGATCGAAGGGCTTGCCCGCGTCATCGCCCGGCATCCGGAGGCCGACATCGCGAACGCCTTCAACCACAAGCAGGTCGGCTGCAAGATGTGGGCGCGTGACAAGCTGTTCGAAGCCTGCGGCGGCAGGTTCGGGCGAATATGGATTCTGGGAGGATGGTATGGAGTGCTCGCCGCGATGCTGTTCGACGACACGCGCTTCGACATCGCGGCAATCGACAGCATAGACCTCGACCCGGCGGTCGCCGCGGTGGCTGAAACACTCAACCGGCCGGACGGCGGCCGCTTCCGTGCCTTGACCGGCGACATGTACGCGCTGGACTATGCGGGCAGCCACCCCGACCTCGTAGTCAACACGAGCTGCGAACACATCGCGGATGTGCGCGGCTGGCTCGCTCTGCTGCCCCAGGGCACGCGCGTCCTCCTGCAGTCAAACGACTATTTCAGCGAGCCGACCCACATCAATTGCGCGGCCTCGCTCGACGCTTTCGCGGAAATGGCATCGCTCGGGCAGGTGCTGTTTGCCGGTGAGTTGCCGATGAAGAAATACACCCGCTTCATGCTGATCGGGACCGCCTGAAAGCGGCCCGGCGCTGCGCGGCGGCGGGCCTTCGCTCCTGCAACGACGGCGATTGGCGAAAACCATGCGACCGCCTGATCTCCCCCCTTGCGGGGCCTTGCTGGGGAGATCAGCTGTTTTCAGCGCAGGCGCTCGTCCTGCAACGTCAGCGACTGGCGAAACCCGACGCGCCGGCTGATCTCCCCCCTTGCGGGGGAGATGTCCGGCAGGACAGAGGGGGGCAACGTAGAGCGCTTTCCTCGACATCATGCGGCATGGAGGTGCGCCATGCCGCATGATGTCGGTCCCGAACGCAATGAGGCCGACCTCATGGTGGAGACGCTGGCGGGACAGCGCCCCCCTCTGTCCTGCCGGACATCTCCCCCGCAAGGGGGGAGATCAGCCGGCGTGTCGGGTTTCGCCAATCGCCGTCGTTGCAGCAGTGCTGGAGACGACGAACCGAATATCTCTCCCTTGGGGGAGAGAGTTCGCTTCGGCCCCCTAAGCCGCCAAGTCGCGCAAGACGTACTGCAGGATGCCGCCGTTGCGGAAGTAATCGAGCTCGTCCAGCGTATCGATGCGGCAGATCACGGGCACGTTCTTCACGGTTCCGTCGCCGAAGGTGATCCTGGCGAGCATCTTCTGGCGCGGCTTGAT
Source organism: uncultured Alphaproteobacteria bacterium (assembly GCA_963813315.1). Lineage (GTDB taxonomy): Bacteria > Pseudomonadota > Alphaproteobacteria > Rhizobiales > Rhizobiaceae > CAWEYO01. The sequence continues at coordinate 223,508 of CAWEYO010000005.1, forward strand.
CGTCTCCAGGCCTTCGATCGTCACGGTCTCGTCACCTGTCAGTCCGAGCGAAGCCCAGGACGTGCCTTCCTCGAAGACAAAGGGAATTACGCCCATGCCGACCAGGTTGGAACGGTGGATGCGCTCGAAGGATTGCGCGATGACGGCGCGGACGCCGAGGAGATTTGTGCCCTTGGCCGCCCAGTCGCGCGACGAACCGTTGCCATATTCGACCCCGGCAAAGATGACCAGAGGGACGCCTTCCTGACGGTACTGCATGGCCGCATCGTAGATCGGCACCTCCTCGTTTGAGGGATAGTGGATGGTGTAGCCGCCTTCGCGGCCATTTTCGCCGAGCATGTGATTCCTGATTCGGATGTTGGCGAAAGTCCCCCGCATCATGACCTCGTGGTTACCGCGACGCGTGCCGTACTGATTGAAGTCGGCGACCCCGACGCCGTGATCGATCAGGTATTTGCCAGCCGGCGAGGCGGCCTTGATCGACCCGGCCGGTGAAATGTGGTCCGTGGTGATCTTGTCGCCGAACAGGCCCAGGATGCGGGCGCCCTTGATTTCGCCGATTGCGCCGGGCCTGCTCTCCATGCCGACGAAATAGGGCGGGTTCTGGACATAAGTGGACTTGTCGTCCCAGGTATAGGTCTGGCCTTCTGGCGCCTGGACCTCGCGCCAGTTTTCGTCGCCATTGAAGACATCGGCATATTTGCGCGCAAAGAGCTCTCGGGTGACGTTTTCGGCGATGAAGGTTTCGATCTCCTGGCTCGAGGGCCAGATGTCCTTGAGGAAAACCGGGTTGCCGTCATGGTCTTCGCCGATCGGCTCGGTGGTCAGATCCTTCGTCACTGTACCGGCCAGCGCGTAGGCTACGACGAGTGGCGGCGAGGCCAGATAGTTTGCCTGCACGTCCGGAGAAACGCGCCCTTCGAAGTTGCGGTTGCCGGAGAGCACGGCGGCGGCGATCAATCCCTTGTCGTTAATCGTTTTCGATATCGGGGCCGGCAACGGGCCGGAATTGCCGATGCAGGTGGTGCAGCCGAAGCCGACAAGGTTGAAGCCGATCTGGTCCAGTTCCTTTTGCAGGCCAGACTTCTCCAGATACTCCGCTACAACCTGGCTGCCGGGGGCAAGCGAGGTCTTCACCCACGGCTTCTGTTTCAGTCCACGCCGGTTGGCATTGCGGGCAAGAAGGCCGGCGCCGATGAGGACGCTTGGATTGGACGTGTTCGTGCAGGAAGTGATCGCCGCGATGACCACGTCGCCATGACCCAGGTCGTACGCCGCTCCTTCGACCGCGTAGCGCCCGGCTATGTCGACGGTCTTCTTGTACTCGGTCTGCATCGCCGTTTCGAAGCCGCTTGCTATGCCTTCCAGCGGAATGCGGCCTTCCGGACGCTTCGGTCCGGCCATCGACGGGACGACGTCGCCGAGGTCAAGTTCGAGCATTTCGGTAAAGACGGGATCAGCCGAACCCTGGTCGCGCCACATGCCTTGCGCCTTCGAGTATTCCTCAACAAGCGCGATGCGGTTTTCAGCCCTGCCGGACATGGTCAGGTAGCGGATCGTTTCCGCATCGACCGGGAAGAAACCGCATGTGGCGCCGTATTCCGGCGCCATGTTGCCGATGGTCGCACGATCGGCGAGCGTCAGATTGGTGAGGCCGGGGCCGAAGAACTCGACGAATTTGCCGACCACGCCCTTCTTGCGCAGCATCTGGGTGACCGTGAGCACGAGATCGGTCGCGGTGACGCCTTCCTTGAGCCTGCCGGTCAGCCGGAAGCCGACAACCTCCGGCAACAGCATGGAGACCGGCTGCCCGAGCATTGCGGCCTCCGCCTCTATGCCCCCTACGCCCCAGCCGAGCACGCCGAGGCCGTTCACCATGGTTGTGTGGGAATTTGTGCCGACGCAGGTGTCGGGGAACGCGATGATGTCGCCGTCCTCGCCCGTATGGGTCCACACCGTCTGCGCTAGATATTCGAGGTTGACCTGATGGCAGATGCCGGTGCCGGGCGGCACAACGCGGAAATTGCGGAACGCCTGCTGGCCCCATTTCAGGAAGCGGTAGCGCTCCTCGTTCCGCTCGTATTCCAGCTCGACATTGCGGGCAAAGGCCATCGGGGTACCGAACTCATCGACGATGACGGAATGGTCGATCACGAGATCGACCGGCACCAGCGGATTGATCTTCTGCGGGTCGCCGCCGAGCGAGGCCATGGCGTCGCGCATCGCCGCCAGATCGACCACCGCCGGTACGCCGGTGAAATCCTGCATCAGTACGCGCGCCGGGCGATAGGCGATCTCGACGCCTGCCTTGCCCCTGTCGGTCAACCAACCGGCGACCGCCTGGATGCTGTCCTTGGTGACCGAGCGGCCGTCCTCATTGCGAAGCAGGTTCTCCAGGAGAACCTTCATGGAGTAGGGCAATTGGGCAATGCCCGTCAGCCCGGACTTCTCTGCCTCCACCAGGCTGTAATAGACATAGTCCGCACCACCTACCTTGAGTATGCGGCGGCAATTGAAACTGTCGAGCGATTTGGCCACGTGTACGATCCATCCTGGTCGGTTCTGCCGAAGCGGGAACGGACTCCTGTGGCATGCTGACACGCGCAAAGGTGCGGGTACGGTCATTTCCGCTGTCCGTCCCCCGCGTCCCGGCCGTTCAAGGCGGCGCGCGCGCTGGTTCGGCGCAAATTCGATTGCCATGCCGACCGCTGGCATGGTTGCTGGGCATATAAAGAATTTCGTAGAAGAGTTCCAGTGTGGCGAATCCGAAATTCGAGTGCGATGAGGGGCAAATTCGCCGCGATGCGGCGCCATAGCAGAGGATGATCAAGGTGGGGAACGCATGCGGCTGATCGCCGAGGAACTGGGCGGCGAACGCGGCGGCGAGGACGTCTTCTCCGGCATAAGCTTCGAGCTTTCCGAAGGCGGGAGCCTGATCGTGAGCGGCCCCAACGGCGTCGGAAAATCGACACTGCTCAGGGTCGTCGCCGGCCTGCTGCCGGCTTCGACCGGCAGCATCCACCTTGAAGGCGCCGGCGAGCAATGGCCTTCGGTCGGTGCGGCGAGCCACTATCTCGGCCACCAGAACGCAATGAAAGCGGCGATGACGGTCGCCGAGAATCTGCGCTTCTGGCAGGAATTTTCCGGCAAGTCGCATCTTGCCGTCGGCGAGGCGCTGGAATTGGTCGGGCTCGGCGATATCGGATATCTCCCATTCGGCTATCTTTCCACGGGTCAGCGGCGGCGGGCATCGATCGCCAGGCTGTTGGTCAGCTATCGACCCGTCTGGCTGCTGGACGAGCCGACTGCCGGGCTGGACAAGGCGTCCGAGGCGCAATTTGGCGCGCTGATGAACGCCCATCTCGAGGATGGGGGGATCATCATAGCTGCGACGCATGTGGCGCTGGGCATCGAGGGGGCGGCGAAGCTAAAGATGGGGCACGCGTGATTAGGCACTGGTCCATTCCATGCTAGCTCTTTTCGTCCGCGATATCCGGCTCGGCTTTCGCGCTGGCGGCAGCGCTCTGACTGGCGTGCTGTTCTTTCTGGCAGTGATCGCGACCATTCCTTTCAGCGTCGGGCCTGACCTCAACCTTCTTGCTCGCCTCGGACCGGCGATCCTCTGGATTGGCGCGCTGCTTGCCAGCCTGCTCGGTCTCGACCGCTTGTTCCAGGCCGATCGCGAGGACGGCTCGCTCGACCTGCTGATCCTTGGCGAGGACCGCCACATGCTGCCGCTGACCGTGTTTGTTAAGTGCCTCGCTCACTGGGCGGCGAATGTCCTGCCGCTGGTTGCGGCCGCGCCGTTTCTTGGCCTGTTCATGAACATGGAACCCAAGGCGATTGCGGCGGCAGCGCTGACGCTGCTGGCCGGCACACCGGCGATCGCCTTCGTTGGCGCCGTCGGGGCAGCGGTGACCGTGGCGTTGCCGCGCGGCGGGCTTTTGATTTCGGTGCTCATCCTGCCCCTGGTGATTCCCGTGCTCATCTTCGGCGTATCGGCCAGCTACGCGGCAAACGCCGAACCGGATCCGTTCATGCCGCCGTTCCTCATTCTCGCAGCTTTGACGCTCTTCCTTGCGGTGATCGGACCCGTGGCGGCTTCTTTTGCGCTGCGCTATGCCGCAGACTAGACGGAGCCAGTACAAGGCAGGTTGATTGCGGGCCGTCGCGGCGCGTTCTATTTAGAAGGCATGAGCCAACCGAGCGCGACCATCAGAAGCTTTGCCGACCTGGCCAACCCGACGCGGTTTCTGGCGCTGGTTGATCAACTCGTGCCTTGGCTTGCAGGTGTCGCCACGGCTGTTCTGGCCATTGGCCTTTACATGGCATTCGACGCGCCTGAAGATTTCCAGCAAGGCGTCACCGTCCGGATCATGTATATCCACGTGCCCTTCGCCTGGCTCTCGATGATGTGCTACTCACTGATGGCGCTTTCAGCGCTTGGAACGCTGGTGTGGCGGCATCCGCTGGCCGATGTCGCGCTGAAAACGGCGGCGCCGATCGGCGCGACCTTCACAGCGCTGGCGCTGGTCACCGGCTCGATCTGGGGCAAGCCCATGTGGGGGACGTGGTGGGTGTGGGACGCGCGGCTGACTTCGGTTTTCGTGCTGTTTCTGATGTATCTCGGCATCATCGCCCTGACGCGGGCGCTGGACGATCCGGCAAGGGGCGCTCGCGCCGCGGCAATCGTGACGCTGGTCGGGTTCATCAATATCCCGATCATCAAATTCTCGGTCGACTGGTGGAACACCTTGCACCAGCCGGCATCGGTGTTCCGGCTCGACGGGCCGACGATCCACCCGAGCATGCTATGGCCGCTCCTTGTGACAGCGCTGGGCTTCACCCTGCTCTTCATCACCCTGCATCTGATGGCGATGCGCAACGAAATATTGCGGCGGCGAGTAAGGGCGATGCAGCGTGTCGAAGCGCGACGCGCCGACCCGTCGGGGATGTAAGATGACCGCGCACGCTCTCTATGTCGCCGCCGCCTACGGTATCTCGACCGTCGTGATCGCGGGCCTCGTCGGCTGGATTCTTTCGACCAGCGCGGCCGCAGGCGCGACATGGCCCGGATCGAGGCGAGCGGCGCGCGCCGCCGATCCAGCGGAACCACTGGGGTCACGAGATGAGCATCAAGCCCGAAGCGGCGCCAAGGCCGCGCAAGGTTTTCGTGCTGCTGCCGCTTCTGATCTTTCTCGGCCTGGCGGCGGTGTTCCTTGTACGGCTCATGTCCAGCGAGGACATTTCGGCCATTCCCTCGGCGCTGATCGGTGAGCCGGCGCCCGAAACCAGGCTGCCGCCACTGGAAGGCATCGATCTGCCGGGGCTCGACTCGTCGGCCTTCGCCGGCAACGTTACGCTGGTCAACGTCTGGGCCTCGTGGTGCGTGCCCTGCCGGGAGGAGCATCCGCTTTTGCTTGAGCTTTCCCGCCACCAGAGCGGCTTCACGGTCGCGGGGCTGAACTACAAGGACCGGCCGGAGAACGCGCGCCGGTTTCTTGGCGATCTGGGCAATCCCTATCACGCGATCGGCGTCGACAATGCAGGCCGCACGGCGATCAACTGGGGCGTCTACGGCGTTCCCGAAACCTTCCTCGTCAGCAAGGACGGAAGAATTCTCTACAAGCATGTCGGACCGCTGACGCCGCAGGCGATCGCCAGCGAACTGATGCCGCAGATCGAAGCCGCGGCTGCTGCGCCCGATAGAGCTGCCACCCAATGAACAGCCGCCCGGCAAGGGGCAGAGTTCGTGTTGCCCAATGGGCGGCCTCGCCCTGCCGGTGAGACCGCCGTGGACTATCAAATGTGCCGGCTACTTGCGGCCATAGACGTGCTGGTATGCCTGGCGGAGCATTTCGCTGCGATCCGCCCCCATGTCGATCAGGTCACGGTTTGTGAGCCCTTGGATTTCCTCGACAAGCCGATTGTAGCGCCTGCGCTTGGCAATGCGGCCCTTGGCATTGCGTAGAACTTCACTGATCATGGCATTGGTCCTTCTGCTTTCCCGCCTTTGGAGCGGGCAAAATGGTCCTCCCTGATCAGCTACAGAGATGGGCTTCGCTTTGATGCATTGCAACATAATATGCTGCATCACAGCAATGCGCTGCACGCAATGCTTAGCACTCAGCCATGCACGAAGCGGTTTCTATTTGCGGATTATTTACGGACGCGGTCTTCAAGCGAATGACGCATGATCAGCGGCATCTGACTCAAGGTGAAGCCCAGCGTGATCGGCATGATGCCCCAGACCTTGAACGCCACCCAGTAGTCCGTCGAGAATGAACGCCAGACAAGCTCATTGACGACGGCCAGGAACAGGAAAAACAGCCCCCACCGAAAAGTGAGCTTCCTCCAGCCTTCGGCATCCAGGTGAAATGCCGAGTTCGAAAACATAGCCAAGCAGCGATCGGCCGAAGAAAAGACCGCCGAGAAGTACGCAGCCGAACAGCGCATTGACGATAGTCGGCTTCATCTTGATGAAAACGTCGTCCTGCAGCCACAGTGTCAGCGTGCCAAACACGAGAACCACGATGCCCGATACCAGCGGCATGATCGGCAGCGTGCGGGTCAGGATCCAGGAAACGGCGAGTGCGACCGCCGTTGCAACCATGAACAGGCCGGTTGCAACGAAAATCGGCGCGCCGAACGCGACGAGCGCGGGAAATTTCTCGGCCAGCCACACACCTCGAGCGTTGGCGAAGAAGAAAACCAGCAGCGGGCCAAGTTCCAGAACCAGCTTGAGGAGCGGATTGACGTCCTTCCGCCGAGGGTCGGATGGATCACGTTCGAGTATGGGTTCGTGCATGATTGTCCCCTAGCTTATGCCCGCAATCGCGCTGGCGAACTCATTGGCAGAAAACGGCTCGAGGTCGTCCACCTGCTCGCCTACGCCTATGAAATAGACCGGAAGCCTATATTTGGCCGCGATTGCGACCAAAATGCCGCCGCGCGCCGTGCCGTCGAGCTTGGTCATGATGAGCCCGTTGACACCGGCCACGTTGCGGAAAATCTCGACCTGGTTCATCGCATTCTGACCCGTCGTGGCGTCGACCGTCAGTAGCACGGTGTGGGGCGCTTCAGGATCCAGTTTGCCAAGCACACGGACGATCTTCTCCAGCTCGGCCATCAGTTCTGCCTTGTTCTGCAGCCGGCCGGCAGTGTCGATGATCAGCACGTCGGAGCCCGCGTCCTTCGCCTTCTGGAATGCGTCGTAGGCGAGGCCCGCCGCGTCGGCGCCGAGCTTCGAGGCGACCACCGGCGAGCCAGTGCGCTCGCCCCAGATCTTGAGCTGTTCGATCGCGGCCGCCCGAAAGGTGTCGCCGGCAGCGAGCGTCACCGAGAGGCCGCCCGTAACGAGCTTGGCGGCGAGCTTTCCGATTGTCGTGGTTTTGCCTGTGCCGTTGACGCCGACGACGAGGATGACATGCGGCTTGTGCGAGAGATCGAGTTCGAGCGGCAGCGCGACGGGGGCGAGAACCTTCTCGATCTCTTGCGCCATGAGGGTGCGAACCTCCGCCTCCGAAACATCTTTGCCGTAGCGGCCCGACGCCAGCGCATCGGTGACGCGGATCGCCGTCTCCATGCCGAGATCAGCGCGAATCAGCACGTCCTCCAGGTCCTGGAGCGTTTCCTCGTCCAACTTTCTTTTCGTAAAGACGCCGGCGATGTTCGATGACAGCTCCCTCGAGGAGCGTGACAGTCCCTGCTTGAGCCGCTGGACCCAAGAGGCTTTCGGCGCCGGCTCCGGCAACTTTTCCGGCTCGGCCTTTTTCTCGACCGCCTTTGCGACCGTAACCTTGCCGGTTTGTGCTGTCGGCGCGCTCTCTTTCCCTTCGAAGGTCTCCGGCTTTGGCGCCGGTGCAGCCGAGTGAGCCGGGGACGCCGGGATTTCAACCGGCTGCGGCGCCGGCGTCTCGGCAGGAGGAACCGGAATTTCCGTCGGCTGCCGCGGTGGCTCAACTGGAGAGGGAGCCGGGGCAGGTTCTTCCGGTGCCGGCGAAGGCTGCGGTTCTGCCGGGGAAGGCGCGGGCTCCTCGGGAACCGGTTGAGGTTGTGGTTCCGGCATGGGCGCCCGCTCAGGTTCGACGGGTAGGCTGTCCGGTTCGGGTTCGGGCTCGACCGACTGAACCGGCGGCTCGGCAGGCTGGATCGGCTCTTGTGGGGAGAGGGGAACCGAAGCCTTTGGCTTCAATGCCTCAAGCGAATCCCAGTTGATGGGCGGCAGCGGCGCCTGTTCGTCGATCTTCTCCTCGACGACCTCCTTCTTGCCGAAAGAGAAGACCTTCTTGATGAATCCTAGGGCCATGCGTGGGTCCGTCTAAGGCATGATCCCGAAAGTCCGGCGGACTTTCGGACGATGATGCGTACAACACGAGATTTGTTCGGAACGACAAATCAACGAAGGTCGTCCCTGGTTCAGGCGGCTTGCAGCGCCAGCGGCGCCGCGATGAGGTGCCGCGCGTCGTGGCCGGTGACCGTAGCTTCGACGATCTCGCCTGGCGCACCGCGATCGATTGCGGCAAGCGTGAAGCCCTCCGTGTGGCCGAGGCCCGGACGCTCGACCAGGATACGCTGGCGCGAGCCGGCGAGCGAATTGAGGTGACGCCGATAGGCGTTGTCGCCCGCTGCGCGCAGCCGCGAGGCGCGCTCCTTCACGACCGGGCGCGGAAGCTGCGGCATGCGTGCGGCCGGCGTGCCCTCGCGCGGCGAGAACGGAAAGACGTGGAGATGCGTGAGGCCGCATTCCTCGACTATTTTCAGCGAGTTGCCGAACATTTCCTCCGTCTCGGTAGGGAACCCGGCAATGATGTCGGCGCCAAAGACAACATCGGGGCGCAGCCGTCGTACGTTTGCGCAGAAGCGGATGGAATCGGCGCGCAGATGGCGACGCTTCATGCGCTTCAGTATCATGTCGTCGCCGGCTTGCAGCGACAGATGCAGGTGCGGCATCAGTCGCGCTTCGGTGGCAATCGCGTCGAGCAGGTCATCGTCAGCCTCGATGGAATCGATCGAGGAGAGGCGAAGGCGGCGGATGTCCGGCACCAGCCTGAGAATCGCCTGGACCAGCCGGCCGAGTCTTGGCGCGCCGGGCAGGTCGGCGCCGTAACTCGTCATGTCAACGCCGGTCAGCACCACTTCGGCGTAGCCGTTGCCGGCCAACTGTTTCACCTGTTCGACCACCGCGCCCATCGGCACGGAGCGCGAGTTGCCGCGGCCATACGGAATGATGCAGAAGGTGCAGCGGTGGTCGCATCCGTTCTGCACCTGCACGAAGGCGCGCGCGCGGCCCTCGATAGCGTCAACCATGTGCCCCGCCGTCTCCCGAACCGACATGATGTCATTGACCCTGACTTTTTCGGTGTCGTTGACGCCGAAATCGGGGAGCGCCCGGTAGGAATTGGCCTTCAGCTTTTCCTCATTGCCAAGCACCAGATCGACCTCGGCCATTGCAGCGAAGCTTGCTGGAGCGGTCTGCGCTGCGCAGCCCGTGACGATGATGCGGGCCGCGGGGTTTTCCCGCCGCGCCTTGCGAATCGACTGTTTGGCCTGGCGGACGGCTTCGCCGGTAACGGCGCAGGTGTTGAAGATGACGGCGCCGTTTTTCAAATCGCCGAGGCCGGCAGTCTCAGCCTCGCGACGCATCACCTCGGACTCGTAGGTGTTCAGCCGGCAACCGAATGTGACGATTTGCAAAGCCATCAGGCGACGTCCTGCCGGTCTCGCGTCCAGACGCCGGTGGCCGGATCGAACATGCCTGAAAATTCCCACTCCGCCGGGCCGGTCATGATGACGTGGTCGTCGGCGCGCCATTCGATCTTCAAAGGTCCACCGGGAACCGTTACCGTTACGGTACGGTCTGTGCGATTGGTGCGGGCGGCGTTCACTGCCGCGGCGCATGCGGCTGATCCGCACGCCTTGGTGAGGCCCGCGCCGCGTTCCCATATCCGCAAGGTCAGCGCGTCGCGCGCGGTCACTTGAGCGATCGATATGTTAGCGCGCTCCGGAAAGATCGGATGGTTTTCCAGCAACGGCCCGAAGCGGTCGAGTTCGTAAGACCAGACGTCGCGATCGACCCAGAAAACGGCATGCGGATTGCCCATGGAGACGACCGACGGCGAATGCAGGACCGGATCGTCGATCGGGCCGATCTGCAGTTCGATCATGCGGGTATCGCGGAATTCTTCGGCCAGCGGAATGTCGCGCCAGCCGAAGCGTGGAACGCCCATATCGACGGAAATCAGCCCGTCCTCATGCTCCTCGGCGTTCAGAATGCCGGCGGCCGTTTCGAAGGTAAACGTCTTGCGGCCGGTAGCGGCCGAAAGCGCCTGCACGACACAACGCATGCCGTTGCCGCATGTCTGAGCCATCGAGCCGTCCGAATTGATGATCTCGATGAAATTGAATGTCCCTGGCGTCTTCGGATCGTGGATCGCCATGATCTGGTCGAACTTGGTCGCCGGGTCGGCATTGAGCGCGATCGCGGCGGCGGCCGTCACGCGATCCGCGCGGCCGCGCATGTCGGCAACGATGATGTCGTTCCCAAGTCCGTTCATCTTCGCAAAGTGCGCTCTGCCTAGCATCGCTACGGGATATCTCTGGTCCGTTTGCCGCCTATATGGCGGAAACGGCCGGGAATTACCAGTGTTCCGCGAAGCGTATTCAAGGCACGGCCGGCACGTCCCAGACCTCGCCCGGCAGCAGCGGCCGGAACCGCTGGCGCGCCACCCTGTGCCTTGTGAGAGCTTCGAGGAGCTTCGCCCGCGGTTCCTCGATCGGCTCGTTGGTGAGCTGGAAGGTGCCCCAATGACAACCGGCTGCAAATGCGGCGTTGGAGAGGATCATGCCGCGCACCGCCTCGTCGGGGTTCTGATGCTGACCCTCCATGAACCAGCGCGGCTCATAGGAGCCGATGGGCAAGATGGAGAGGCGAAAGCCGCCATGCTTTCTGGCAATCAGCCTGTAGTTGCGCCCGGCATGGAAGCCGGTGTCGCCGGCGAAATGGATATTGCCGGCCGGTGTTTCGATGACGAAGCCGGCCCAGAGCGCCATCCGCCGGTCTCGCGTGCCGCGCGCCGACCAATGATGCGCCGGCTCGACGTGAATGGTAACGGCGCCCGAAAAACTTCGCCTGCCGCCCCAGTCGTGCGAGCAAACCTTCATGTCCGGGATTGCGGCACGGATGATCGCGTCGTTCCCAAGAGGGGTAATCACGAGTGGGTCGTGCCTCTCCTTGAGCCGTTTCAGCGTGGAGAGGTCGAGATGGTCGTAGTGATTATGGCTGACCAGGACCAGATCGATCGGCGGCAGGTGATCGAAGCCGACGCCAGGCGGGTTGACACGCTTCGGCCCGGCGAAAGACAGTGGAGAGACACGCTCGGACCAGACCGGATCGGTGAGAATGTTCAGCTCCGCGACCTGAATGAGCAGGGTCGCGTGGCCAACCATCGTAACGCGCAAGGATTCGCGTGAGGTCCGTGCCTCGGGTACGGCCTGTCCGAAGGGGCTCGGCCAGCGGGCGGGCCATTTGGCCCGGCCGCCCCCCAACTGCCACTTCAGGAGATCGATAAGCGGCCCCGGAGGCGTGCCGCCAGGGTTGAAAAAGATGCGGCCGTCAAAATGGTCGGACTGAGCCCCTTCGAAGTAGGGATTACGACGCAGTGACTGCCTCGTACGCGCGATTCCCTCTGCCAACGCCGCTACCCCTACCGGTTGAAACAATTCCGTGGGAATCCATAGCTTCATCCATGGGGAATTAGGAGTCGAAGCTTCGACCGCAAGGAGAAAATGGCGCGCAGCCCGCACGCCTTCATTGGCAGGGTGTCGAGGCTCTACCTGTCTCGTCCGTTTTGGGCAAAACTGTAACTGCGTGATTCTACAGCGCCGCGCGTCCCCGCGGGTGCGCAAAGGACGCTGTAGCTCTTGAATCTGCGCATCGTGCTTTTCGAAATCAATTCCGATTTTCGAAACGCACGATGCGGCAGGAGGGCCGGCGATGGTTATGAAGCGGACGAGAGAGCCCTGGATGAAGGCGGCGGATTTCGGACATTCGCTGCCACGGGGGGTCGGCATCAATTTGCTCGTGCCGGAAATCGCGCCGATGGAAGTCTTTTGCCGCACAGTGCTCGGCGCCAACACGATCTACGCGGACGAGGATTTCGCAGCGATAGAACTGCAAGGCTCGGTGTTCATGCTGCACGCCGATCACTCCTATCTCGACCATGAGATGACGAGTGTAGTGGACGGCGCGAAAATTCGCGGAACGGGAATCGAAATCCGCATCTATGGCGCCGATCCGGACAGGATCGAGGCCAGGGCGCGAGAGCGTGGCCACGTCGTGCTCGCAGGCGCGGCGGACAAGCCGCACGGGCTACGCGAATGCCATATCGTCGCACCCGACGGATATGTTTTCGTGCCAAGCCGGGCGATCCGGGGAAAAGACTGAACGGGCTGGGTTTGCCGTACTGCTGCAAATTGGCAACAGTGCTTCGAATGAAACCGAATCTTAACCACGCACGATTGAAATCTCCCAAACATCGCCACTTTTATAGCGCTGGAACTGGCGGGCGGCGCGCGTTTGCGCATGGAGGGACGCATATGGCTTCTTCGAAAACTGGCCTTTTGGCGGCGGCATTCGCCTTGCTCGCGGCGGCCGGATGCCAGAGCGAACGCATGTCGTCGCTCGGCCAGCCGGCGCCGCTGCCAGCCGCTCCCGCCGGAACCGTGACTGCCAGCCAGTTGCCGCCACCGGCAGCGCCTGGGACGGGAACTGAATTCCCCGCTGCACCCGGCCAGCAGATGGCCACGGCGCCGGCGATGACGGAGCCGCCAGCCACGGCTCCCGATCTTACCGCCGGCGGCGTTGCGGGAGTTTGGACCGCATCCGTTTCCGGCCAAAGCTGCAAGGTCGCAACCCCGCAGACCAAATTCGGCGCGGGCTTCCGGGCCGGGCCGCTTCGCTGCCCCGCACCGATCGACGGCGTCAAATCCTGGAATGTCGCCGGCAAGCAGCTCACTCTGCACGATGCGAACGGCTCGGTGCTGGCGCGGCTCTATTCCTCTGGCCCGGAGAAGTTCGACGGCCAGACCGAAAGCGGGTTGCCGATTTCGCTTACCCGCTAGTGTGGCGAATCCGAAATTCAAAATCCACCACACGAGTGCACGATCCCAAAAAGTTGGACTTTTCGGACAAGATCATCAGCAAAAATAAAGATTTAGAGCGAGAAGGCGATTCTGTGAAAAGTCATCTCGCTCTAAATCGGGTGCCGTTGCGCCGAAGAACGACCCATGCACTTGCGTGACGGCATCCAGACGCATGCGTCCGTCGTACAGCGCTATCATCATCTCGTCGAGTTGGGCGAGATCGACACCGACCCAACCCAGCTCGCCGTTGCATCCGCGCTGGATCGGCTGATCGGCGAGATCGCCACCAAGCGCCTTGCGGCAAAATCGAGCGCTCTTGGCTGGTTGTTCGGCAAGAAACGCGAAGCACGTACGCCGGTGAAGGGGCTCTACATTTACGGCGGGGTCGGGCGCGGCAAGACGATGCTGATGGATATGTTTTTCGAGCTGGTGCCGGTAAGGCGAAAGCGCCGGGTCCATTTCAATGCCTTCATGGCGGACGTCCACGACCGCATCTACAAGCACCGCCAGGCCCGCAAGAACGGGTCAGCCAAGTCCGATGATCCAATTCCGCCTGTCGCCGAGGCGCTGGCTGAGCAGGCATGGGTGCTATGCTTCGATGAGTTCTCGGTCACCGACATCGCCGATGCGATGATCCTGTCGCGGTTGTTTTCGGCCCTCTTTGCCGAGGGCGTCGTGCTGGTGGCGACGTCCAACGTGATGTTGGACGATCTGTATCACGACGGATTGAACAGGCAGCTTTTCCTGCCATTTGTCGGCCTGCTGAAGCGGCATGCAGATGTGCTCGGCCTTGAGACCGGGAAGGACTACCGGCTGGAAAAGTTCAATCACATCCCGGTCTACATGACGCCGACCGGCCACGAGACGGATCGCAGGATGGACGAGGCGTGGGATGCGGTAAGCCACGGCCTTTCCGAGGCTCCGGCGGAAGTGACGGTGAAAGGCCGCCGCGTCGCTATCCCCAGGGCGGCTGGAAAGTCGGCTCGCTTCGGCTTCGCGGATCTTTGCGAGAAACCACTGGCGGCGCGCGACTATCTGGCGATCGCCGCGCATTACGACACGATCTTCATCGACCATGTGCCCGTACTTGCTGAAGCGCAGCGCAACGAAGCCAAGCGCTTCATTCACCTGATCGATACGCTCTATGACCATCAGGCCCGGCTGGTGATGAGCGCCGAAGCGCCTCCGCGCGAGGTCTATCAAGGCAGGCGTGGGGCCGAAGCCTTCGAGTTCGAGCGCACGGCGTCACGGCTGATGGAGATGCAGAGTAGGGATTGGCTCGATGGATGGTCGGCCACGCACGGCAGGGAGGTCGTGCCGCAGCCGGAGTGACGGTCAGGCAGTCGCGAGAACTTTGACGTTTACGTAAGTGCCGACACGTCTAAACGATTGAAATCCTTCATGAGAAAATTATGGTTTGAATTTTGCCCCGTATGAAGCTAAGGCGGACTGGAAATCCTAGAGCATCGGACCCGAAGTCGGGACCGGTTTCGGGAAAATCCGATGCTCGAACAAAGAGATTGAGCGGCAGCGCTGATTCGAAAAAGCGTCCGCCGCTTTAGCAGCATCGCTATTGCTCCGGCCCGCACTTTTCCGGGACCGTTCAACGACCAGGGAGAAATGATTCAACATGGCACGAAACAAGATCGCCCTGATTGGCTCCGGCATGATCGGCGGGACGCTGGCTCACCTGATCGGCCTCAAGGAGCTGGGCGACGTGGTGCTGTTCGACATCGCGGAAGGGATTCCGCAGGGCAAGGGGCTCGACATTGCCCAGTCTTCGCCGGTCGAGGGGTTCGATGCGCGATTTGCGGGTGTCAACGACTATGCCGCGATCGAGGGAGCTGATGTCTGCATCGTCACGGCCGGGGTGCCGCGCAAGCCCGGCATGAGCCGCGACGATCTTCTGGGGATCAACCTCAAGGTGATGGAGCAGGTTGGCGCCGGCATTAAGAAGTATGCACCGGGCGCCTTTGTCGTCTGCATCACCAATCCGCTCGACGCGATGGTCTGGGCGTTGCAAAAATTCTCGGGCCTGCCGAAAAGCCATGTCGTCGGCATGGCCGGCGTGCTGGATTCGGCGCGCTTCCGCTATTTCCTGGCCGAAGAGTTCAAGGTGTCCGTCGAAGACATCACCGCGTTTGTGCTCGGCGGCCACGGCGACACGATGGTGCCGCTGACACGGTATTCGGCTGTTGCCGGCATTCCGCTGCCTGACCTCGTCAATATGGGCTGGACCACGAAGGAAAAGCTCGACCAGATCGTGCAGCGCACGCGCGACGGCGGCGCCGAGATCGTTGGCCTCCTGAAGACCGGATCGGCATACTACGCTCCCGCTTCCGCGGCGATCCAGATGGCGGAAGCCTACCTGAAGGACAAGAAGCGCGTGCTGCCTTGCGCCGCCCACCTTTCGGGTCAGTACGGCGTCAAGGACATGTATGTCGGCGTTCCGGCGGTCATCGGGGCCGGCGGTGTCGAGCGCATCATCGAAATCGACCTGAACAAGGCCGAGCAGAAGATGTTCGACCACTCGGTCGGCGCCGTGGCAGGGCTCTGCGAGGCCTGTGTGAAAATCGCGCCGAACCTGGCGAGGAAATAGCAAGGAGCCGCCGTCATGAACATCCACGAGTACCAAGGCAAGCAGCTTCTGAAGTCCTATGGATTGCCGGTGGCCGACGGCGTGGCGATCTTCAAGCCGGAGGAGGCGGAAGCCGCCGCCAGCAGCCTGCCTGGCCCGCTGTACGTGGTGAAGAGCCAGATCCATGCGGGCGGCCGCGGAAAGGGCAGGTTCAAGGAGCTCGGGACCGACGCCAAGGGTGGCGTGCGGCTCGCGCGGTCGGTCGAGGAGGTCGTCGCCAACGCCGGGGAAATGCTCGGCAGGACGCTCGTCACCAAGCAGACCGGTCCGGCGGGCAAGCAGGTCAACCGGCTCTATATCGAGGACGGCGCGGATATCGACCGGGAGCTCTATCTGTCCATCCTTGTGGACCGCACTGTCGGCCGCGTCTCCTTAGTCGTTTCAACCGAAGGCGGCATGGACATCGAAGCGGTGGCGCACGACACGCCGGAGAAGATCATTACCCTGCCTGTCGATCCGGCAAATGGCGTGACGGACAAGGATGTTGCCGCTCTGAGCAGCGCGCTGGAGCTCGGCGGCGCTGCGGCCGAAGATGCCAAGATGGTATTCCCGGCGCTCTACAAGGCTTTCGTCGAGAAGGACATGAGCCTTCTGGAAGTCAATCCGTTGATCGTCATGAAGAATGGGCGCATCAGGGTGCTGGATGCCAAGATCTCGTTCGATGGCAACGCCGAATTCCGTCACCCGGAACTTGCTCCGTTGCGCGACATCTCGGAGGAGGACGACAAGGAGATCGAGGCGGCCAGGCACGACCTCGCCTATGTGGCGCTCGACGGCAATATCGGCTGCATGGTCAACGGCGCCGGCCTTGCCATGGCCACCATGGACATCATAAAGCTCTACGGCGCGGAGCCGGCAAACTTCCTCGACGTCGGCGGCGGTGCGTCGAAGGAGAAAGTCACGGCAGCCTTCAAGATCATCACCGCCGATCCTGCGGTGAAAGGCATCCTGGTCAATATTTTCGGCGGCATCATGCGCTGCGACGTTATCGCCGAAGGCGTCGTCGCCGCGGTCAGGGATGTGGGCCTGAAGGTGCCGCTGGTCGTGCGCCTCGAAGGCACCAATGTCGAGCTCGGCAAGACGATCCTCCGCGAGAGTGGACTGAACGTCATCCCCGCGGACGATCTCGATGATGCGGCCAAGAAGATCGTGGCCGCAGTGAAGGGGTAAGGTGCCAGTGAACGAGACATTAAGAGCAGTGATCATAGAAGTGACCGGCGGCAATGTGCGCAACCATCACATCAATCTTCGCGGCGCTTTTGGCCTGTTCCCCGCAGATTGCTTCGGCGGAAACAACGAGGCAAGTGCTGCAAAGCCTATTTCTTTAGAAATTAGTGGCGAAATTGTAAGTACAGACATAGATGAAACGAAAGCAATATTTAGAGAACGCGGCGCAATACGTAAAATGTTCAAAGATGATAACGTTCAGGAAGGAGACTTGATTCTGATCGAACGTTTGCAATCGCGAAGCTACCGTGTTTCGAAGGCGTCGAAACGCGGCTTTAAATACTATCCATAGAGGCCGCCATGTCCATTCTCGTCGATAAGAACACCAAGGTCCTGGTCCAGGGTCTTACCGGCAAGACCGGCACCTTCCACACAGAGCAGGCGCTGGCCTATTATGGTACGAAGATGGTGGGCGGCATCCACCCCAAGAAGGGTGGCGAGACGTGGGGCTCGGTCGAGAGCGGCGCGCAATTGCCGATCTTCGCGTCAGTCGCCGAAGGCAAGGCAAGGACCGGCGCCGATGCCTCGGTCATCTATGTGCCGCCGGCGGGCGCTGCCGATGCAATCCTCGAGGCCATCGAGGCGGAAATTCCCCTGATCGTGTGCATAACCGAAGGCATTCCGGTGCTCGACATGGTCAAGGTGAAGGCCAGCCTTGAAAAGTCGAACTCGCGGCTGATCGGCCCGAATTGCCCGGGCGTGCTGACGCCCGAGGAATGCAAGATCGGCATCATGCCGGGCAACATCTTCCGCAAGGGCTCGGTCGGCGTTGTTTCGCGCTCCGGTACGCTGACCTACGAGGCCGTTTTCCAGACGACCAATGAGGGACTGGGGCAGTCGACCGCCGTCGGCATCGGCGGCGATCCGGTGAAGGGAACCGAATTCATTGACGTACTCGAAATGTTTCTAGCCGATGACGAAACGACGTCGATCATCATGATCGGCGAGATCGGAGGCTCGGCGGAGGAAGAAGCGGCCCAGTTCCTGAAGGACGAGGCGAAGCGCGGCCGCAAGAAGCCGATGGCCGGCTTCATTGCAGGACGCACGGCACCGGCGGGCCGTACGATGGGCCATGCGGGCGCCGTGATTTCCGGCGGCAAGGGTGGTGCCGATGACAAGATCGCGGCAATGGAAGCCGCGGGCATCCGCGTGTCGCCGTCGCCCGCCCGGCTCGGCACGACGCTGGTCGACGCAATCAAGGGCTGACGCCCGCGAAGGACAAAGCGGGCGGCCATCCGCCCGGCGCATTGGAGCATCGGATCCGGAAGTAGCAACTGATTTCGGGAAATCCGAAGCTCGAGACAAGAGAGAACGGCTCGAACCGCCGAACGCGGTGACCGCAGAGGCAAGGAGACGGAGCAGGCGCTCCGACAGGAAAAATGGCACGCCAGGATCAAGGCAACAATCAGTTTTCCCTCACTTCATTTCTCTATGGGGGCAACGCCGACTACATTGAGGCCCTCTATTCCCGATACAAAAGCGACCCATCGTCCGTCGGGGTGGAATGGCAGGATTTCTTCGGCGCTCTCCAGGACGATGCCGAAGATGTCAGGAAGAATGCCGAGGGCGCGTCGTGGACGAAGCCGAACTGGCCGGTCGCCGCCAATGGCGAACTCGTATCGGCGCTGGATGGCGATTGGGGAATCGTCGAGAAGCATTTCGAGAAGAAGGTAAAGGAGAAGGCCGTAGTCGAGGGCGCGGCGATCTCCGAGGCCGACGTGCTGAGGGCGACGCGCGATTCCGTGCGGGCCATCATGATGATCCGCGCCTATCGGATGCGGGGCCACCTCCACGCCGATCTCGATCCGCTTGGCCTTGCCAAGCCGCTGGAGGACTACAACGAGCTGTCGCCCGAGGCCTATGGGTTCACAGCCTCGGACTATGATCGCCGCATCTTCATCGACCATGTGCTTGGGCTGGAATACGCGACGATCCGCCAGATGCTGGAAATCTTGAAGCGGACCTATTGCTCGACGCTGGGTGTCGAGTTCATGCACATTTCCGATCCCAAGGAGAAGGCCTGGATACAGGAACGCATCGAAGGTCCGGACAAGGGCGTGGCTTTTACGGCGTCGGGCAAGAAGGCAATTCTCCAGAAACTTCTCGAGGCCGAAGGTTTTGAGCAGTTCATCGACGTCAAATACAAGGGCACCAAACGCTTCGGCCTCGACGGCGCCGAGTCGCTGATCCCGGCGCTGGAGCAGATCATCAAGCGCGGCGGGGCCATGGGCATGCAGGAGATCGTGCTCGGCATGGCGCACCGCGGACGGCTGAATGTGCTTTCGCAGGTGATGGCAAAGCCGCACCGCGCAATATTCCACGAATTCAAGGGCGGCTCCTACGCGCCCGACGACGTCGAAGGTTCGGGCGACGTGAAGTACCATCTCGGCGCGTCGTCGGATCGTGAATTCGACGGCAACAAGGTGCACTTGTCGTTGACGGCCAACCCCTCGCATCTGGAGATCGTCGACCCCGTTGTGATGGGCAAGGCGCGCGCCAAGCAGGATCAGATTTCAGGCCGCTCGCGCGGCGAGATCGTGCCGCTTGAAGAGCGTGCCAAGGTATTGCCGCTCCTGCTTCACGGCGACGCCGCGTTCGCCGGTCAGGGCGTGGTGGCCGAAGTGCTCGGACTGTCCGGTTTGCGCGGGCATCGCGTGGCGGGCACGCTGCATTTCATCATCAACAACCAGATCGGTTTCACCACCAATCCACGCTTCTCGCGCTCATCGCCCTATCCTTCCGATGTGGCGAAGATGATCGAGGCGCCGATCTTCCATGTGAACGGCGACGATCCCGAAGCAGTGGTCTATGCGGCCAAGATCGCGATCGAGTTCCGTATGGTGTTCCACAAGCCGGTCGTCATCGACCTGTTCTGCTACAGGCGCTTCGGTCACAATGAGGGCGACGAGCCCGCATTCACGCAGCCGATCATGTACCGGAAGATCCGCACCCACAAATCGGCTGGGCAGCTTTACGCCGACAGACTGATCGCCGACGGCGTGCTGTCGGGAGGCGAATACGAGAAGATGAAGGCCGACTGGCGCGCGCATCTCGAAGCGGAATTCGAGGCCGGCCAGTCCTACAAGCCTAACAAGGCAGACTGGCTGGACGGAGCCTGGTCGGGTCTCAGGACCGCCGACAACCAGGACGAACAGCGCCGCGGCAAGACGGCCGTAGCCGTGAAGACCCTGAAGGAGATCGGCAAGAAGCTGACTGACGTTCCGTCCGATTTCGAGGCACACAAGACGATCGTGCGCTTCCTCCAAACGCGCCGCAAGATGATCGAATCAGGCGAAGGCATCGACTGGTCGACGGCTGAAGCGCTCGCCTTCGGCTCGATCCTGCTGGATGGCAACCCCGTCCGCCTCTCGGGCCAGGACTCGGAGCGGGGCACGTTTTCGCAACGCCACTCCGTGCTCTATGACCAGCGCGATGAAAGGCGCTACATTCCCCTCAACAATCTCTCCGCCGCACAGGCCAATTTCGAGGTCATCAACTCGATGCTCTCGGAAGAGGCCGTACTCGGTTTCGAATACGGCTACTCGCTGGCTGAGCCCAATGCCATCACGCTCTGGGAGGCCCAGTTCGGTGATTTCGCCAACGGCGCGCAGGTGGTGTTCGACCAGTTCGTCTCGTCCGGCGAGCGCAAATGGCTCAGAATGTCGGGCCTCGTCTGCCTGTTGCCGCATGGCTACGAGGGACAGGGTCCGGAGCATTCGTCGGCACGCCTGGAGCGCTTCCTGCAGCTATGCGCGGAAGACAACATGCAGGTCGCCTGCTGCACGACGCCTTCCAACTACTTCCACATCCTGCGCCGGCAATTGAAGCGCGACTTCCGCAAGCCGCTGATCCTGATGACGCCGAAATCGTTGTTGCGCCACAAGCGGGCAGTCTCGGCGCTGGCCGAAATTTCGGGCGAGAGCTCCTTCCACCGGCTGCTGTGGGACGACGCGCAATATCCGGGCAAGGACACGGTCAAGCTGACCCGTGATTCGAAGATCCGTCGCGTCGTCATGTGCTCGGGCAAGGTCTACTACGATCTCTACGAGGAACGTGAGAAACGCGGCACCAACGACGTCTATCTGCTGCGCGTCGAGCAGCTTTATCCATTCCCCGCCAAGGCACTGATCACCGAGCTCTCCCGCTTCCGCGGGGCAGAAATGGTGTGGTGTCAGGAAGAGCCGAAGAACATGGGCGCCTGGTCGTTTATCGACCCCTATCTGGAATGGGTGCTCGCGCATATCGACGCCAAGCATCAACGCGTGCGCTACACCGGCCGGCCGGCATCGGCCTCGCCGGCGACGGGCCTGATGTCAAAGCACCTTTCGCAACTCGAGGCTCTCCTCGACGATGCGCTTGGCGAATGAACGAAGCGAACTCGAAGAGCAACGGACAAAGACCAATGGCTACCGAAATCCGCGTCCCTACCCTTGGTGAATCCGTCACTGAGGCGACCATCGGCAAGTGGTTCAAGAAGGTTGGCGATCAAATCGCCGCCGACGAGCCGATCGTGGAGCTCGAAACCGACAAGGTAACCGTGGAGGTCCCCGCGCCGGCCGGAGGCACACTTTCGGAAATCGCGGCGAACGAAGGAGAAACCGTCGGCCTCGGCGCGCTGCTCGGCACCATCGGGGACGGTACTGGCGCCGGTGGTTCGGAAAAAACGAAGCCCGAGGCGATAGCGCAGGCAGCCGGCAATGCCGGCGCGAAGACGATGGAGGATGCGGCAAAAAAGACCGCAAAGATCGCCGGCGAGCCGCCGATCCGGGAGAGGGCAGCGGCGATGCCGCCCGCACCTGCCGCCGCGAAAATGCTGGCCGAGAACAACCTTTCCGCCGAGCAGATTGCCGGCTCCGGCAAGCGCGCCCAGGTGTTGAAGAACGATGTGATCGACGCCATCGCCAAGGGTGTGTCAGCGGCCGTGCAGCCGGCCGCCCCGGTTCAAGCCCGCGCGCCAGCGTCGGTTGCGGACGAAAGCCGCGAGGAGCGGGTCCGCATGACCAAGCTCCGGCAGACGATTGCGCGCCGGCTGAAGGAAGCGCAGGCCGCGGCGGCCATGCTGACCACCTTCAATGAGGTGGACATGAAAGCGGTGATGGACCTTCGTACGAAATACAAGGACCTCTTCGAGAGGAAGCACGGCGTGAAGCTCGGCTTCATGGGCTTTTTCACGAAGGCGGTGACGCATGCGCTGAAGGAGGTCCCGGCAGTGAATGCCGAGATCGACGGCAACGACATCGTCTACAAGAACTACGCCCATATTGGCGTCGCGGTCGGCACCGACAGGGGACTGGTCGTGCCGGTCGTGCGTGATGCCGACCAGATGAGCATCGCGGAGATCGAAAAGGAAATCGGCCGGCTTGGGGCGGCGGCGCGCGACGGCAAGCTCGCGGTCGCCGACATGCAGGGCGGCACCTTCACCATCTCTAACGGCGGCGTCTACGGCTCCCTGATGTCGACGCCCATTCTCAACGCTCCGCAGTCGGGCATTCTCGGCATGCACAAAATCCAGGATCGGCCGATGGTGGTCGGCGGGCAGATCGTCATCCGCCCGATGATGTATCTGGCGCTCAGCTACGACCACCGGATCGTTGACGGCAAGGAAGCCGTCACGTTTCTCGTCCGCGTCAAGGAGAGCCTTGAAGACCCGGAGCGGCTGGTGCTGGACTTATAGGAAAGGCCGCGATCCGGGGGCGAACGCAATCCGACGCCGGCTTGGCTTTCACCGTCGCGGATATGGCCGTGCGGCGCCGGCCCGAGAACCGGTGTTGGAGCGGTTCACCGGTTCGTTCAGCTTCGGAATCTTTCGGAAAGCAAGATGCCCGGATTCAAAGCGGATACAGCGTCCTTTGCTCGTCCAAAAGAACGCTTGGCGCTTTAGAGCAATTCCAGGAAAAGTGGACCCGGTTTTCCGTCCGGAATTGCGTAAAAACAAAAAGATAGAGCGGTTCACCGATTCCGTCAGACTGGGAACCGCTCTAGAAATCGATCGTGGCAATTGGCTCCAGGATAAAGCAGGTAGGGCAAAATGGCTTATGATGTCGTCGTGATCGGAACCGGCCCGGGCGGCTATGTATGCGCCATCAAGGCTGCGCAGCTCGGGTTGAAGACCGCCGTGGTGGAAAAGCGCGCGACCTTCGGCGGCACATGCCTCAACATCGGCTGCATACCGTCAAAGGCGATGTTGCACGCGTCCGAAATATTCGCGGAGGCCGGGTACAGCTTCGACCAACTCGGCATCGAGATCGATACGCCGAAGCTCAACCTGGCGAAGATGCTGGCGCACAAGGACGCGACCGTTGCGGCCAATGTCAACGGGGTTGCGTTCCTCTTCAAGAAGAACAAGATCGACAGTTTCCGCGGCACCGGCAAGCTGGCCGGCGCGGGAAGGGTCGCCATCACGGGCGATGACGGAAGCGTGCAGGAAATCGAGGCCAGGAACATCGTGATCGCCACCGGTTCGGATGTCGCAGGCATTCCCGGCGTCGATGTCGCGTTCGACGAGAAGGTCATAGTATCTTCCACCGGTGCGCTCGAATTCGAGAAAGTGCCGGGGCATCTGGTGGTGGTGGGCGGCGGCGTCATCGGGCTCGAGCTGGGATCCGTCTGGGCGCGGCTCGGCGCCAGGGTGACTGTGGTCGAATATCTGGACACCATCCTCGGCGGCATGGACGGCGAAGTGGCAAAGCAGGTTCAGCGCATGCTGGCCAAGCAGGGCATCGAGTTCAAGCTTGGCGCCAGGGTGACCGGTGTGGAAAAATCGACGAAGGGGGGCGCAACGGTGACCTTCCAGCCCGTCAAGGGCGGTAGCGCCGAGACATTGGAAGCCGATGTCGTGCTGGTATCGACCGGCCGGAAACCCTACACGCACGGACTGGGATTGGCTGAAGCGGGTGTTGAGCTGGATGATCGGGGCCGTATCGGAACGGACGGGCATCTGCGGACCAATGTCGCTGGGATCTATGCCATCGGCGATGCGATCGATGGGCCGATGCTGGCGCACAAGGCCGAAGACGAAGGCGTGGCGGTGGCCGAGACCATTGCTGGGCAGGCAGGCCACGTGAATTATGAAGTCATCCCGAATGTCGTCTATACGAGCCCCGAGATCGCATCGGTGGGCAAGACCGAGGAAGAACTGAAGCAAGCGGGTATTGAATACAAGGTGGGCAAGTTTCCATTCACGGCGAACGGCCGGGCGCGCGCCATGCTTCACACCGATGGCTTCGTGAAGCTCCTGGCCGACAAGACGACCGACCGGCTGCTTGGTGCCCACATCGTAGGCTTTGGTGCGGGGGAGATGATCCACGAGGCAGCGGTGCTGATGGAGTTCGGCGGCTCGTCGGAAGATCTCGCCCGCACCTGCCATGCGCATCCGACCATGTCGGAAGCCGTGAAGGAGGCCGCGCTGGCGACCTTCTTCAAGCCGATCCATATTTGAGACCAGCGCCAGATGGCGGCAGCCAGGTGAGGGGCAGAGCGGACGGTCAAAGGCGGCAGCCGCTGGTATGAGACAATAAACGGCCCGCAGGCGGGCCGTTTAAAAAAATGCCCGTACGCTGCCTTACTGTGCGGGTGCTGCGGGCTGAGCGGGCTCAGCCGGAGCGGTAGCATCCGGGGCAGGAGCCATGGTGTCCGAGGGCGCCGTCGCGGGAGGCGTGGCCGGCTCAGCCGGAGCGGTTGCATCAGGCGCGGGAGCCATGGTGTCCGAGGGTGCCGTTGCTGGAGGCGTGGCGGGCTCGGCCGGTGCGGTTGCGTCAGGCGCGGTCTCGGTTGTCGCCGGAGGCGCAGCCTCATCGGTGGTGGTCGGCGAGCCGCCCGCGAACATGAAATAGGCGATGACGGCAAGAACGGCGATGACAGCCGCAACAAGAATGCCGTTGGTGGCTGTGGATGAACCGACCTTGCGACTGTCGATGCGCGGATCGGGAGCGGAGGGGCGAGTATATGGATCCAATGGATCGGAGTTCCGCCGGCGGCAAAGGACTTATAGGATCGAGCCGCGGATCGCGTGGATCTGGATTTCGGACAGGCGTAGCCATTGCGGTTCCTCCGTAATTTCGGATGCAAGCACAACGCGCGAGACGGAAAACGGTTTCATAGGGCTGCGCGGTGGGACGCGCGACGCTGACCATGCGGCGGATCAATTCACGGCAGTAACGGTGTAGCCTGCCTTGCGGAACAGTTCGACAAGCCCTTCGGCCCCCGGAAGGTGCAGCGCGCCCACAGCGATGAAGGCTTTGCCGCCGGCAAGGATCGGCTCGGCGCGCTCGACCATCATCCTGTTGCGGGCTGTGATCATCGTCTGCTCGAAGGCCGCATAGCCGGCCTCATCTTCAAGGCCGCCCGGCATCGACGCGAGCAGCGGCCAGAACGTGCCGGTGTCGCCGTTCACGTAAAGAACGATCATGGTTTCGATGACATCGTCGATACGATCGCCGAGCTTCAGCGTGTCGACCAAACCCTTGATGTGAAAATTCATCGGCAGCGATGCCATCGCCTCAAGCTGGCTCATGGCCGTCTCCAGCCCCTGCAGCGATTTCCCCGCCGCCTTCGCATCTTCCGCAAGGCTGACGTCCAGCACTGGAGCGCCAGTCGCCTGGCGGGCGAGTTCGCAGGCCGGCAGCGCAAGCATGGCCGACAACATCCACGGCTTCATCCGGGCGACGCTCGCCGGCGCTATACCTCGCCGGTCGAGCGCTCTGTTCACGCCTTCGATCTCTCTCGGCGGCAACAGGGAGG
This sequence comes from uncultured Alphaproteobacteria bacterium, assembly GCA_963813315.1. Taxonomy (GTDB): domain Bacteria; phylum Pseudomonadota; class Alphaproteobacteria; order Rhizobiales; family Rhizobiaceae; genus CAWEYO01. Next base: position 249,255 of record CAWEYO010000005.1, read on the forward strand.
CAAGGGTCGTGCCGTCGGTAAACATGGTAAGCTCGGGCTTCTGCATGAGCGCGGCTATCATCCGGGTTCGGTCAAGCACGTCAGTCGTCTCGATCACCACGGTTTCCGATGCCGTGAAGGCTTTGCGTGCTGTCGGAGTAAGCGTGGTCACACGCGGATCGGTCATGTGCATCGTACCGAACAGATACGATGACCGGCCATCCTTCTCGATCCTCCAGAGGAGGCCCTTGCCGTTCGGCACTTTTGCGGCTTTGGCGCGGATCGCCGCGATCGCCTGGGGTTCGTTGCTCGCGAGCGCGGCCATCATGTCCTTGCCGGTGCAGGCAGGAATCTCCGCCCGCGCCCTGTCGGTGGCGAGCGCCATTGCGACGATGAGTGAGACCAGAAACAGGGCGTTGACCGCTGCAAGCAGTTTCAGTGTCGCAAGGGCCGCCCTGTCCAAAACGGCGACGATGGGCTTCATGGCGCCAAGTCCTACATTCAAAATGCGGCGAAACGGTTAATCCGCGATGGAGAATTGTCGCGATCGAGGTGTCATGCGCGGGGATGCGCGGCCTCGTAGATTTCAAGCAGGCGAGCGGTGTCGACGCCCGTGTAGATTTGCGTGGTGGAGAGGCTCGCATGGCCGAGCAATTCCTGGATGGTCCTGAGGTCGCCGCCGCGGCCCAGCAGATGCGTCGCGAAGGAATGCCGCAGCGCATGGGGTGTCGCCGTGGCGGGCAGATTGAGTGCGGATCGCAGCTTCCGCATCTCGCGCTGCACAATTGCAGGGTTGAGCGGGCCTCCGCGCGCGCCCCGGAACAACAATCCCTCGGGCTCGGGATGATAAGGGCATAGCCGGCGGTATTCGGCAACCGCCTGCAAGGCTACGGGAAGCACCGGCACGAGGCGTGTCTTGCCGCCCTTGCCTGTCACGCGAAGCACGCTGTCGTCGGAACCGGCAAGCTCGGCACCCGACAGGCCGAGCGCCTCGGAAATGCGCAGGCCCGATCCGTAGAGAAGTGTCAGGACCGCAGCGTTGCGGGCCGCGATCCAGGGCTCCTCCGCAAGCTGTTCCCCGGATGAAACGACGCGCCTGGCATCGCCGACACTCAACGGCTTCGGCAGCGATTTCGGCTGCTTGGGAGCGCGCAGCGCGGCAGCACCGGCGGCATTGGCCAAACCGCGCCTTTCCAGAAAGCGCAGGAAGGAGCGAACGCCGGCAAGGCCGCGTCCAAGCGTCCGCGGGCCGACGCCGCCCGAGCGCCGCCATGCCAGGTAGGCGCGCAGGTCCGCCGTCCGCAGCTCCTTGATGTCCGAAATGCCGGGCGGGCCACCGCAATGCCCGGTGAGAAACTGGAAAAACTGGCGCGTGTCCCGCTCATAAGCGTCGAGGGTAAGCGCAGCCAGGCGCCGCTCCCCGCCGAGCATCTTCAGCCAGTCGGCGCGGGCGTCGAGAAGGTCCTGTCCGGCGCAGATGAGGAATTCCTGCATGGCGGCTCGCGATTCGATTACCGGCCTATGCTGAGTGCGCCCGGTTAGCATGTGGTGAATGCCGATCATTGAAAACGATCTGGCCGGGCGCTAGAGACAGGCAAAGGAGCAAAGCGATGCCGAAGCCCAAAAATCCTGTTCAGTTGGCCGTCATCGGTGCGGCACACGGCATCAAAGGCCAAGTGCGTGTCAAGACATATACCGCTGATCCTCTGGGGCTGGGCGGCTACGGGCCGCTTCATGCCAAGGACGGGCGGGTGTTCGAGATCGCCGACATAAGGCCGCAAGGCACGGTGGTGGTGGCTCGTTTCAAAGGCGTCAACGACCGCAACGCGGCCGAAGCATTGACTGGCACTGCGCTCTTCGTCGACCGCTCCGCATTGCCCGCGGACCTCGAAGATGAGGAATTCTACCATGCCGATCTCGTCGGTCTCGATATCTGCGATAACGCCGGCGCGGTAATCGGCCGGGTGACTTCAGTCCAGAATTTCGGGGGTGGCGACATCCTGGAAGCCGCGCTTGTGGGACACGGCGATGTGCTGATTCCCTTTACAAAGGCTGCTGTACCGGAGGTATCCCTTTCGAGGCGCTCGATCACGATAGACCCCATCGCGGCGGGGCTTGTCGACGACGAGGACGTTGACAATGGATCGCGTTCGGATTTCGGCGCGGCAAAGAGCGGTTTTGTCCTGGAGCGGCGTCCCCGCGGGCCGACGGACGCCGGGGGCAACCGGTGACGTTCCGCGCTACGGTCCTGACGCTCTATCCTGAGATGTTTCCCGGCGCGCTCGGTCTTTCGCTTTCCGGGCGGGCGCTGGAAGCTGGAACCTGGTCGCTGGAGGCCATCCAGATTCGCGATTTCGCCGCCGACCGGCATCGCACGGTTGACGACACGCCGGCCGGCGGCGGACCCGGCATGGTGATGCGCGCCGACATTATCGCCAAGGCGATCGATGCCGCGTCGCCGCAAGGCGATCCGCGTCCCAGGTTCCTGATGAGCCCGCGCGGCCGCCCCTTGACGCAGGCGCATGTCCGCGAGATCGCAGCGGGGCCGGGCGCGGTGATTCTTTGCGGCCGGTTCGAAGGCGTGGACCAGCGTGTGATCGAGGCGCGGGGCCTGGAGGAGGTCTCGATCGGCGACTACATCCTTTCCGGCGGCGAGATCGCGGCGCATGTCCTGCTCGATGCAGTCGTGCGCCTGCTGCCGGGCGTCATGGGCAATCAAGCCTCGGGCACGGAAGAGAGCTTCGAGAGCGGGCTGCTGGAGCATCCACACTATACGCGCCCGCAGCTCTTCGAGGGCCGCGCGATCCCCGATGTGCTGACCTCGGGCAATCACGCACGCATCGCTCAATGGCGCGATGAACAGGCTGAAAGGCTGACCGCCGAACGCCGGCCGGACCTGATCGCTTTGCGCAGAAAGGCCGGATCGGGGAAAAAAGACGCCTCCGGCGCGTGACAAACGCCGTGGAAACGTGTAAGTGCGCGCCCGAACTGGGAGAACAAACTTCCAGGCCCGTCAATAAGAACGGTGAATTCGCCCCTGCCTCTTCCGGCCGTAAGGGAGGAGAGGCATAGCCGCGCGGTCGAGGGACTGCAAGGCAAGGGCTGGGCGCTCTGGCTGTCGAGAAGCAAGAAGAGGTAGTTCGAGATGGACATCATCCGTCAGCTCGAGGCCGAGCAGGCCGCGAAGATCGAAGCGAAGCGCAAGCTCCCCGAATTCCAGCCGGGCGACACGGTGCGCGTTCAGGTGCGTGTCACCGAAGGCACGCGCACGCGCGTTCAGGCTTATGAGGGCGTCGTCATCGCCCGTTCGGGATCGGGGTTCCAGGAAAACTTCACGGTCCGCAAGATTTCCTATGGTGAGGGCGTGGAACGCGTGTTCCCCGTATACTCGCCGATGGTCGAGGGCGTCGAGATCGTGCGCCGCGGCAAGGTGCGCCGCGCCAAGCTCTATTACCTGCGCGACCGTCGCGGCAAGTCGGCCCGCATCTCGGAAAACACCGGCGTTCGCGCCCGCAAGCTGAACGACGCCGAGCGGGACGCGCTGAACGCCGAAAAGGCGAGGATCGAGGCCGAAAAGATCGCAGCCGCGCAAGCGCTGGCCGCCGAGAAGGCCGCGCAGGAAGCCGCGGAAGCCAAGGCGGCCGCCGAGGCCGCGGCGCAGGCCGAAAAGGCCGCCGAGTAACATTTCTTCAGTTTGCAGCCAGCACCCCCCTCTGGCCTGCCGGCCATCTCCCCCGCAAGGAGGGAGATTATTCGCTTCGTCGTCTCCAGCGCTGCGGCAACGACGGTGATTGGCGAAAGCCGACCGGCCAGCTGATCTCCCCCCTTGCGGGGGAGATGGCCGGCAGGCCAGAGGGGGGCGCTGTCCCGCCAGCGTTTCCACGATGCGGTAGGCCTCCCGGGACCGACATCATGCGGCATGGCGCACCTCAATGCCGCATGATGTCGAGGAAAGCGCTCTACGTTGCCCCCCTCTGTCCTGCCGGACATCTCCCCCGCAAGGAGGGAGATCAGCCGGCGCGTCGGGTTTCGCCAGTCGCCGTCGCTCTCCCCCGTTCACCGTGCACTGCCACGCACCCCCCCTCTGTCCACATCTCCCCCTCAAGGGGGGAGATTAGCCGGCGCATTGGGTTTCGCCCGTCGCCATTCACTACTCACTACTCACTACTCACTACTCCCTCACTATTCACCATCCACCGCCGCTCGGCGCCTGCCTTTCCGCACTAGAAGGCAACAAATGTGCACGGAACGCCATTACCGTCCGTTTCGCTAATATGGTAGGGAATGATGCTTCAGCCAGACGAGAGAAAATGAAGCCGGGCTTAGGCGGGCGAAACGAAAAGCGCGAAAAGCGTCGTCAGGCGAAGATGAAAAGCATCGGCAACAGTGCTGAGCTTACAGCATTCCTTTGCGGACCGGTCGTAAGCAAGATTTGCGGCGGGTTTTCTTCTGTGCCGGCTGCGGTCGGTGCATTGGCGTTTGTCGGGGGCAATTCCACGGCAACAGGGCATGATCCCGAAAGCCTCCAGGCTTTTCGGACAGGCTCATTCGCAAACAAAGGTCAGGGTGTGATCCTGAACCGAAGGTCGGCGCCGGCAAAGGCCGGCTGGCCAACACGATCATCGGCAACAGCGGCGCCAACGTAATTGATGGCGGCGCGGGTGCCGACACGATCGACGGCGGCGCGGGCGCCGACAACATGATCGGCGGCGCCGGAGACGACATCTACGTCGTTGATGACGCCGGCGACACGGTCAATGAAACCGGGGCGGACGGCATCGAGACTATCATGGCGTCGGTTGACTTCAGCCTGATGACTTCGACGAAAGTGCTTGGCACTTTCGAGAAGCTGACGCTGACAGGCCTCGGCAACATCAAGGGCACAGGCAACGAGCTGGCCAACACGATCATCGGCAACAGCGGCGCCAACACGTTGAGCGGCGGCCTCGGCAACGACACGCTCGCTGGCGGGGTGGGCAACGACAATCTGCAGGGCGGCGCCGGCATCGACACGATGAGCGGCGGCGTCGGAAACGACACCTATGTCGTCGACAACCTCAAAGATATCGTCGACGAGAAAATGGCGGGGCCGGCCTCGACACGGTGCAAACCGCGTTCACCACCAGCTTGGTGAATTCGACGGCGAATGCGAAGACTATGCTGGGCACCTTCGAGAACCTGACGCTGACAGGCACCGGCAATATCAACGGCACGGGCAACGCAGCCGCCAACACGCTCACCGGCAATGCCGGCAAGAACGTGCTGAATGGCGGTGCTGGCATGGATACGCTCGACGGCGGCAAGGGCACCGACAACATGATCGGCGGCGCCGGCAACGACACCTATGTCGTCGACAACATCAAGGATATCGTCAACGAGAAACTTGGCGGGGCCGGCCTCGACACCGTGCAGTCCTCGATCACATTCAGCCTGCTGAATGCGCCGGCGAATGCGAAGACTATGCTGGGCACCTTCGAGAACCTGACGCTTACAGGCGCTGGCAATATCAACGGCACGGGCAACACAGCCGCCAACACGCTCACCGGCAATGCCGGCAAGAACGTGCTGAATGGCGGTGCCGGCATCGATAAGCTTACCGGCGGTGCCGGCATCGATACGCTTACCGGCGGGGCGGGCAAGGATACGTTCCTCTTCAATGCTGCGTTGAATAAGGCCAACAATATCGACAAGATCACCGATTTCTCGGTGAAGGACGATACGATACAGCTGGAGAACGACGTATTCACTGCCCTGACGAAAGTCGGCGCGCTGGCCAAGGGCGCCTTCTGGATCGGTGCGGCGGCACACGATGCTGACGACCGCATCATCTACAACAAGGCGACCGGTGCGCTGAGCTACGACGCTGATGGTAAAGGCGGCGCCGCGGCGGTCCAGTTTGCCACGCTGAGCAAGAGCCTGGTGCCCACCTTTGCCGACTTCGTGGTGGTGTAAGCGCCTGGCTCAAAATGCGTCAGGGCGCGCGGCTGAAAGTGGTGACCTTGAGACCCGGAGCGGAGTGTACTTGACCGTATATGAGCTCCGGCAGCTCAAGGATCGCCATTTGCAGCCAGCCTTGTCGAACTTTCGATCAGTCTCCAACGGCTGATACATCGGCCCGAAAATCCGCATCGGTTTTCGGGCCGATGCTTTAATGCATGTCGCCCAAAAGTGCGCAGCGGTTTTGGGATAACGACATGCACAGAAATGCATGTCGCCCAAAAGTGCGCAGCGGTTTTGGGATAACGACATGCACAGAAATGCATGTCGCCCAAAAGTGCGCAGCGGTTTTGGGATAACAACATGCCCAAAGACAATAGCCTAAAGCGCGTCGCATGAATCCGTTTCGCCGCGACACGCTTTAGCGGCTCGAAAACACGGGGTCGGGCAGCGCCGATCCGAATCAAGGTGAACAGAATTCGGTCCGACGCCAACAAAAAGTCACGATGACCGGTTTCGTATGATGCTTCCGCCGCTGCTGCTGCGCACGTGTCACACAGGCGATTGCCTGACTTGGCCGCCAAGTGTCGCGATGGTAAGAGGGGCTGATAGGTCTTGAACGTTTTCTGAGCAGGCAGAAATGAACAATGAGACGATTACGCGCCGGGGGCTCATGCTGGGCAGCTTGGCAATATTGGCCTCTGGATGCATGCCCACGATAAAGGATGCGGGATCGCCATCCTTTTCATCAGCCTTCACGATGGATCCTCGCAACGTTCGGCAGCGGGTAGAGTATTCTACAAGCGAATCGCCTGGAACGATCGTGGTCGATACGTCGGAACGTTACCTCTATGCCATCGAGGAGGACGGCTGGGCGACGCGTATCGGCGTCGGCGTCGGCGAAGGTGGGCTGACGCTCAAGGGGAGGGCGAAAGTAGGCCGCAAAGCGGACTGGCCAGCCTGGACACCCACCGCCAGTATGTTGAAGCGCAAGCCTCGCCTGTTGCCTTATGCAGGGGGGGTCCCAGGCGGACCAGACAACCCGCTCGGCGCGCGTGCCCTTTATCTCTACCGCGGTGGGCGCGACACCATGTTCCGGCTGCACGGCACAAACGAACCCTGGACAATAGGTCACGCGGTGTCGAGCGGGTGCATCCGCTTGACCAATGATGACATTATCTACCTCTATGAGCGCACCGATGTGGGTGCGCCGGTGTTGGTCATTTGACGATCTCCGGGCGCGAGAAGCTCCATTTGTCCCGCGCGAGGCGGATAGACTGCTTCAGCCTGGCCGACTTACCGAACCGTCATGACAAACTGGCTGCCAAGTGTGTCTTTCCTGCACTAGGCTCTGGCGGAGTTCGCCGCTATTTGTGTTACCGTTGGCCTCGATAGTCTATCCGATTTGGGGAAAGGATTGCTGGATGAGCAGAATTGTAATCGCAATAGTTGCCAGTTTCGCCGTTGCTAGTCTGAGCGCGTGCGGAACAATGGGCAAAGGTAAGGGGAAGGCGCCGCCGCCTGTCGCCGAGCCGGCACCGGTAGCCGAGCCAGTGATCAAGTAAGCGCTGAACTTGGGACAGGATGAGGGAAGGGCCGCTTGGCCCTTCCCTCATCAACCACTCAATGCGGACTGGCGGCTTACAGCCCGCCCACGGCCCTTCTGTTCACCTTTAGGGAATGGATTGGCTTTAAGTCTGCTCTCCTCGGAGTTTGGGCAATGAGGATAACGCTTGCGTGCGGCCGTCTGTTGTGCCTGGCCTTGCTCGCGCTGTCCGCGGCGTGTCGGACGGAAGACACGAGCCCCGAGCCGAGTTTCGTGTCTGCTGCCCCGGGTCGCGGGGTGTCAGCTGCGCCCCTGACGGCGAAACCTACAATTGCCGCGGCGGAATCAACTCAAGGCAAAACTCAAGATCAAGGCGGCCGGTACTTCATCGAGTTCCGCTCTCGCTACGCGCTGAGCTACGGGCACACCTATGTTGTATTCGGGCGCTTGAACCAGGCGGGCGCTATGGTCAATCCCGAAGTCGCGGGCCTTCACCCGGCTTCGACGAACGAAGTTCCTTACGTTCTAGGCCATTTCCTCCCGGTTCCAGCCGAAACCGGCTGGAGCGACGGCGATCTGGAAGAACAATACAGGTCTGCGAGCTGGCGCGTTTTGCTGACCGAAGCGCAGTACAACGAAGTCGTTTCCTCCATACGGAAGCTTCAGGCCAGTTCGCCCGTCTGGCACGCTTCGCTCTACAACTGCAACGCCTTCACGGGGGACATCGCGCGCTCCATGGGTTACAAGGTCCCCCCCAAGTGGCTCCGGCCGCAACAGTTCGTCACCGAGCTGCGAGAGATGAATACGGGTCCGGGTGCGATCGATGGTTCCGTGACCTCATTCTCCGCGCGCTAGGGCAAGATGAGATCAGGCGGGTCAATTCTCTTTCTCGGGTGGCGAGCGCCCCCATCATGAGCCGGAACGGAGTATGCATGCCGGTCAATGAGCTGCGGATGTGCAGGAATAGCCATCTGCACCCAGACGGGGTGGATTTCAGTCGGGCCACGTTTGGTTGGGGTTCGAAAGCGCCGGTGCGAAGAATTCGAGGCGATACAGCGTCCTTTGCGTGTCCAAAGGGCACGCGGTGCTGTAGCGTGAGCATAGCAGTGTCTTTGATTGGCGAGATCGTATGGGTGCTGGGCGTCGTCGCCTGGTACGTCATCCGATATCCATTCGAACGCCGAGCCAAGCGCGTGCGGGTTGTCCGCGACCAACGCTCGCGCTCCGAAGCTGCGGGACTTGCCCTCGCGTTCCTTGGTCTTGCGATCCTGCCGGGAGTTTACGTCGCCACCGGAATCCCGGAAGCTGCCGACTATCCGGCCAGTCCGTGGCTCATCGCGCTCGGAACGATCATATTCGCCTCCGCGCTGTGGGTTTTTCGAAGGTCTCACAAGGAACTTGGCCGGAATTGGTCCATCACATTGGAGATCCGCGATCATCACAGGCTGGTGTCTACCGGGCCGTACGCGATGATCCGGCACCCAATGTACACGTCTTTCCTTCTCATGGCCGTTGGCCAAGCCTTGCTGTTGTCAAACTGGGTTGTGGGTCTGGCAGGCTTGGTCGGCTTTGCGATCCTTTTTTTCCTGCGGGTGGACAAGGAGGAGCGTATGATGTTGGAGAATTTCGGGCCTCAATACCGGGCCTACATGGAGAGGACCAAGCGAATAATCCCTTATCTTTACTAGGCTAGAGGTCGTACATGCGAGGCCGAGCCCTCAAGCTTTCGGCGCCCCGACGCCTTGTCGGCGACCTGATGAGGTTCTCGATCGGGGTGCCGAGGGTCACAGTGCAGCGTCAAATGAACTTGGGTCCCCTCCGGAGGGCCAGGTCGGCGCTGCAGACCAAGCCCTCCTGGTCAGGGATATTCCTGAAAGGGTACGCACTTCTCGCCCGCGAGGTGCCGGAGCTGCGGCGTGCCTACGTCAAGTTCCCCTGGCCGCAGCTTTACGAATATCCGGTCAGCGTGGCATCGGTTGCCCATGAGCGCGAATATGAAGGCGAGCGCGCCGTACTGTTAACTTGCATCAAGGCCCCCGAGCGCTACTCCATCGCTGACCTTGATGCGGTGATCCAGGCGGCGCGGACACGTCCGGTCCTGGAGGTCAGGGAGTTCCGGCGTGCCTTAACCCTTGCGCGCGCGCCGGCGCCTGTCCGATGGCTTCTAATGTGGCTCGGATTGAATATCGCCCGGCAGAGGGCCAACTATTTCGGGACATTCCAGTTGTCCGTCTATTCAGGCCTCGGGGCAGAATCCCTCAACCCGCTCACGCCGTTGACCACGCTTCTCAACTACGGTCCCATAGACGAGGACGGATCGGTGATTGTCCGGATCCACTACGACCACCGGGTCATGGATGGAGCCAACGTCGCACGAGCACTGGAGAGGTTCGAAAAGATTCTGAACGGCGAAGTCGCCGGGGAAGTGATGGAACTGCCTCAAGGTTCTGCCGTCCGAGCAAGGCGGGAGGTCTCCAGCAAAGACCAATACCAGTAGCTGCTATGTTCGATCGGTTATGCTGCCCCACATCCGCCTGGCGGACACAAAAAGTGCCTCTAAAGGTCCCCTCTCTGATGCAGCAGTCCGCCGCGACTGGAAGGGAGCCACTCGATGAACGGAAGTGCGCGAGGTGATGATGAGGAGGCGTTGGCGGGTGGCCGGCAAACCCGGGACGCTTGAGCCGGGTCAATTCGAGGGAGGAGCGGTGCATGAAACTGGTACGGTATGGCTTGCCCGGCAGGGAGAAGCCCGGCGTGGTCGATCGGGAGGGACGGATCCGCGACCTTTCCGGCCACGTGGATGACATTGGGGGAAGGGCACTTGACCCCGCTGTGCTCGCCGGGCTCGGCGCGCTCGATCCGAACAGCCTGCCGCTGGTGCCGGGCGATCCGCGCTTCGGCCCCTGTGTGACGGGTGTAGGAAAGTTCATCTGCATTGGCCTGAACTACTCCGATCATGCCGCCGAAACCGGGGCGAAGGTTCCGCCGGAGCCGATCATCTTCATGAAAGCGACGTCGGCGATCTCGGGCCCCAACGATGACCTTCTCCTTCCGCGCGGATCGGAAAAGACGGATTGGGAGGTCGAACTCGGCGTCGTCATCGGAGCCAAGGCAAAGTATGTCAGCGAAGCCGAGGCGCTGGACCACGTCGCAGGCTATTGCACTGTGCATGATGTCAGCGAGCGTGCCTTTCAGATCGAACGCCATGGTCAGTGGACCAAGGGCAAAAGCTGCGACACATTCGGGCCGATCGGACCATGGCTGGTGACCAGGGATGAGGTGCCGGTCCCGCAAGACTTGCGCATGTGGCTCAAAGTCAACGGCGAGCTGATGCAGGACGGTTCCACGAAGACGATGGTCTACGGAGTGGCGTTTCTTGTCTCCTATCTAAGCCGGTTCATGTCGCTGCAGCCCGGCGACATCATATCGACCGGCACACCGCCCGGCGTCGGCATGGGAATGAAGCCGCCGCGGTTTCTGAAACCCGACGACGTCGTCGAGCTGGGCGTCGAAGGATTGGGAAATCAGAGACAACGGGTCGGAACTGACGCCTGACCCTGTGTCCAATCGATCTGAAAAACCCCCTCTACCACCGGACGCGCACCGCTGTTCAAGGAGGCGTTTCCGCCGGCGCGCGTCATCGGCCGATCCCGGGTTGGCGACCGGATTATTTTTGACCTATAACTTTCATACTTGAATTAATTGTTGGCGTTCAATATGGTGCGGAGTCTCAAGGAATGATCAGCGGGGCCGCCACCCGGGACCAAGAAAAGTATCAGCCAAGCTGAAAAAGAATCAGTCAAGACGACAGGGCGTCCCTGTCGTGGGTCGGACAGTTGTCGCCAAGGAGGCGGCCGGGAAGATCCAGCACTTCCGGCTGTGCGGAAAAGATCAGTTGAAAAACTGGCGAGAGCGTAACCACAATCAAGGCGGCGTCGCAGCACAATCGCGGGACGCGGATGGTTGCGCTCGGCTCTATTCAAGTTAATGAGAAGCATTCGGAGGAGTAGCTAGATGAAAAAAATTCTTGCAGCCGGCATCTTCGGCCTGTCGTTGGCCGCATCGGGCCTTGCCTATGCCGAACCGGTGAAAATCGGTGTCATCACCACCCTGTCGGGTGGCGGCGCGGGCCTCGGCATCGACATGCGCGACGCTTTCACGCTGGCGATGAAACAGTCGGGCAACGAGGACATCGAACTTGTGATCGAGGACGACGCCCAGAAGCCCGAACTGGCTGTGCAGATTGCCGACAAGATGATCCAGAGCGACAAGGTCGATCTGCTCACCGGCATCATCTGGTCGAACCTTGCAATGGCCGTGGTGCCGAATGTGGTGGCGCAGGACGTCATCTATCTGTCGCCCAATGCCGGCCCGTCTCCGCTCGCTGGCGCCAAATGCAATGCGAACTATTTCAATGTCGCCTTCCAGAACGACAGTTTCCACGAGGCGATGGGGCAGTATGCCAACAAGGACTACAAGAAGACCTTTATCCTGGCCCCGAACTACCCGGGCGGCAAGGATTCGCTGACCGGGTTCAAGCGCTACTACAAGGGCGAGCTGGCGGGTGAGGTCTACACCCAGATGGGTCAGACCGACTACGCTGCCGAGATCGCCCAGATCCGCGATTCCGGCGCTGACGCGGTGTTCTTTTTCCTGCCGGGAGGCATGGGCATTGCCTTCATGAAGCAATACGCGCAATCGGGTGTGAACATTCCGGTCCTTGGCCCGGCCTTCTCCTTCAGCCAGGATATCCTGCCGGCGATCGGCGATGCGGCGCTCGGCGTCAAGAACACGGCCACCTGGGCAAAGGACCTCGACAACGAGGCCAACAAGAAGTTCGTCGAAGCGTTCAAGGCGGAATACAACCGTCTTCCGTCCATCTACGCCGCGCAGAGCTGGGACACGGCGAACCTGATTCTTTCGGCGCTTTCCAAGGCGAGCGTGAAAGACAAGGAAGCGTTCCGTGCGGCCCTCAAGGTGGCTGATTTCAAGTCGGTACGCGGCGAGTTCGCTTTCAACAACAACAACCACCCCATCCAGAACATCTATGTCCGTGAGGTGGTGAAGGAAGGCGACGTCCTGACCAACAAGATCATCGCCACCGCCTTCGAACATCACAAGGACGCCTACGCCGATCAGTGCAAGATGTAGGCCGCAAGGCTGCGTTTCCCTGCCGTGGCGCCTTCGACGATGAAGCGCGCCGCGGCAGGGACCGCGCCTATTCGACGCAATTCTGCCGGGCACTGTTGTCACGAAAAACGAAACGCGGATCGTCCCTTTGTCGTTCGCATTGCTAATCGAGCAACTTCTCAACGGGCTGCAGCTCGGGGTGATGCTGTTCCTTATGGCCGCGGGCCTCACTCTCATTTTCGGCGTCATGGGTCTCATCAACCTCGCCCATGGCTCGCTCTACATGATCGGCGCCTTTGCGTGTGCCGCGGTCGCGGCGGCCACGGGTTCGTTCTGGGTCGGCCTGGCTGCGAGCCTTGTCGCCGCGGCGGCCGCCGGCGCCATCGTGGAGGTCCTGATCATCCGGAAGCTCTATGAGCGCGACCATCTCGACCAGGTGTTGGCGACATTCGCGCTGATCCTGATCTTTTCCGAGGGGACGCGCTGGCTGTTCGGCTCGTTCCCTCTCTATCTCGACATTCCTCCGCTTCTGCAGGGCGCGGTGCCCTTGCCCGGCGGCGGCCAGTATCAGCTCTACCGGTTGACCATCATCGGCGTCGGCGTCGCGGTCGCGATCGGCCTCTATTTCCTAATTTCGCGCACGCGACTTGGCATGCGTATTCGGGCGGGCGAATCCGATCGCGAGATGATCGCGGCTCTTGGCGTCGATATCAGGACGCTCTACACGATCGTGTTCGCGCTTGGCGCCGCACTTGCCGGCCTTGCCGGTGCGCTGGTCGGCGCGCTGCAGTCCGTGCAGGTCGGCATGGGCGAGCCTGTGCTTATCCTTGCTTTCGTGGTGATCGTCATTGGCGGCATCGGCTCGATCAAGGGCGCGCTGCTCGGAGCAGTGCTGGTCGGTATCGTCGACACAATGGGCCGGTTCCTGCTGCCCAAGGGACTTGCGCTGATGATGCCGGCCGCGCAGGCCGGTGTGATCGGTGCGGCCCTGGCCTCCATGCTGATCTATGTCGTCATGGCGCTGATCCTTGCTTTCAGGCCAAGCGGCCTTTTCGCAGCGCGGTCATGAGGGCGCCATGATGCGCAAAACCGGCATACCCCGCGAAACGATCGTCAACGCGCTGCTTTCGCTGCTTCTCCTGGCGATCCCCCTGGGCGCCTCGGCCGCTGGCGAGCTCTTTTACATAACGCTCGCCACCCGCATCGCCGTCCTGGCGCTTGCCGCGGTCGGACTTAATATCGCTCTCGGGCTCGGCGGGCTGGTGTCTTTCGGCCACGCCGCTTTCTTTGGCCTGGGCGGCTATGTGGCGGGGATCCTGTCAACCCACGCATTCAATGGCGAGCCGCTTGTGTTCGGGCTGCCGGCCACGACTTCGATGCCGATCATCTGGCTCTCGGCGATAGTGATCTGCGGCTTCGTCGCGCTGCCTATCGGAGCGATCAGCCTGCGTACCGCCGGCGTCTATTTCATTATGATCACGCTGGCCTTCGCGCAGATGATCTATTATTTCGCAGTCTCCTGGCCTGCCTATGGCGGTGAAGACGGGCTGTCGATCTATGTCCGCAACACTTTTCCGGGCTTGAACACGGCGCAGCCGCTACCCTATTTCCTGATCTGCTACGTTGTCTTGATGCTCTCGCTTCTGCTGTTTTGGCGACTGCGGGACTCCCGCTTCGGCACCGCGCTGCAGGCGGCGAGGCAGAACGCCACGCGGCTCTCCGCTGTCGGCATCGCGCCGTTTAACATCAGGCTCGCCGCCTTCGCGATCTCCGCGATGGTGACCGGAGTTGCCGGCGCACTCTATGCGGACCTCAACAAGTTTGTCAGCCCTTCCATGCTGTCGTGGCACATGTCGGGTGAATTGATCGTGCTGATCATCCTCGGGGGGAAGGGCCGGCTGTTCGGCCCGGTCGCCGGCGCCATGCTCTACGTGATGTTCGAGTACGCGCTTGGCGGCGTTACCGAGCGCTGGCAGTTCTTCCTCGGCCTCATCCTGCTTGGCGTCGTGCTGTTCGCGCGCGGCGGGCTACTGGGCCTGCTTGCGGGAAAGGCGCGTCATGGCTAGACCGGTCCTCGAAATCCGTGACTTGCGCAAGACCTTCGGCGCGCTGAAGGCCACAGACGGGATCAGCCTCGAGCTTAGGCGCGGCGAGATTCATGCGCTCATCGGCTCGAATGGCGCCGGCAAGAGCACGCTCATCCACCAGATATCCGGCTCCATCCATCCGGATAGCGGTTCGATCCACTTTCTCGGCCAGGACATGGCCGGGCTCGACATGGCCGCCCGCGCGCGGCTCGGCCTCGGCCGCAGCTTCCAGATATCGTCCCTGGCGCAAGAGTTTTCGGCGCTGCGCAACGTCATGTTGGCCGTTCAGGCGCGACAGGGATCGAGCTTCCGCTTCTTCCGGTCGGTAGTGGGCGACCGGAGCCTCACCGAGCCGGCAATGGCCACGCTGGAACAGGTGGGCCTTGCCGGACGCGCCAACGTGCCGGCCGCCGAGCTGTCGCATGGCGAGCGCCGGCAGCTCGAGATAGCGATCGCTCTGGCGCTTGGCTCGAAAGCCTTCCTGTTCGACGAGCCGATGGCCGGCATGGGGCCGGAGGGCTCGAAAAGCCTGACGAAGTTCCTCGATGGCTTGCGCCAAAAAGCTCCGATTCTGTTGGTCGAACATGATATGGACGCCGTCTTCGCGCTGGCCGACCGCATCTCGGTCCTTGTCTATGGGCGCATCATCGCCACCGGAACGGTTGACCAGATTCGCAACGATCCCGAAGTCCGCAGGGCCTATCTCGGAGAAGCCGCGTGAGCCTGCTGGAGCTGAAAGGTGTCGAAACATTCTACGGTGCATCGCAGGCTCTGTTCGGCGTAACGCTTGACGTGAGAGAGGGCGAAGTCGTGGCGCTGATGGGGCGCAACGGCATGGGCAAGACGACGACGATCAATTCTATTCTCGGTCTGGCCCGGCCGCGCTCGGGAACCGTTTCTTTCGCGGGCCGGCAAATCGCAGGCATGCGGCCGCACCGCATTGCGAGGCTCGGCCTAGGGCTGGTGCCGGAAGGCCGGCGCTGCTTTCCGAACCTCACAGTGCTGGAGAACCTGCTTGCCGCCGCGCGCGGCAGCGAGTGGACCTTGGAAAAGGTGGTCGATCTCTTCCCGCGCCTCGGCGAACGACGCGACCAGTACGCCAACTCGCTCTCCGGCGGCGAGCAGCAGATGCTGGCCATTGGCCGGGCGCTGATGACCAATCCCAGCCTTCTGATCCTCGACGAGGCAACGGAGGGTCTGGCGCCGGTGATCCGCCAGGACATATGGGCGGCGATGCGCAAATTGAAGGCGAGCGGACAGTCGATCCTGGTAGTGGACAAGACGCTGTCCGAGCTATTGCCAGTCGCAGACCGCTGTTTCGTACTGGAAAAGGGCGTGACGGTCTTCCACGGTTCGCCTGCGGCGCTGACGCCAGAACTGCAGGACCGTTACCTCGGCGTTTGAACGACCGGCATCTTGACCTCCCTGATTTGGCGCCGCTGCAAGCTTCGCTTGACCTACAGCTTCACCCAAGCCGCGTTCTTCTGTGAGGAGTGGACGCAAGCCTCGACGAAGGCCACGCCCTCGACGCCATCTGCGACGGTCGGGATAGATGACGTCCTTCGGCGGTTTCGCTTCTTCCTACGGGCGGCGCGGATGGCGCGCGCGGCTTCCGCATAGATGTTGGCGAAGCCTTCGAGATAGCCCTCGGGGTGGCCGGACGGCACGCGCGAGACGCGGGCTGCGAACGGCTGGCGCCGGCGCCGCCTCGGGTGATGAGGTGCTTCGGTTCGCCAAACGGCGTGAACCAAAGATAGTTCGGGTCGGCCTGCACCCATTCGATGCCGCCCTTGGTGCCATAAACCCGCAGCTTAAGACCATTCTCATGGCCGACTGCCACCTGGCTTGCCCACAGCATACCCTTGGCAGCTGGTGCGTTGCCGCTGGGCTTGAAGCGCAGCATCACATGCGCGTTGTCGTCCAGCTTCCGGCCGGGCACGAATGCGTCGAGATCGGCTGACAGGCTGTCGAGCTCGAGCCCGGTGACAAAGCGGGCGAGATTGTAGGCGTGCGTGCCGATGTCGCCGGTCGATCCGCCGGCGCCTGACTGCTTGGGATCGATGCGCCACGCCGCTTGCTTTGGCCGGTAGTCTCGATCGGCTCCGTCAGCCAGTCCTGCGGATATTCCGCCTGGACCAAGCGGATGTCGCCGAGCTGCCCCTTGCACCATCTCCCGCGCCTGCCGCACCATGGGGTAGCCGGTGTAGTTGTGCGTCAGGATGAAGAGCTTGCCGGTTTTTTCCACCAGCGCGGCAAGCTTCTTCGCATCGCCCAGGGTGGATGTCAGCGGCTTGTCGCAGATGACATGGATGCCCGCCTCCAGAAATGCCTTCGCCGCCGGATAGTGCATGTGATTGGGAGTGACGATGGCGACTGCCTCGATGCCGTCGGGCCGTTTCGCTTCCGCCTTGGCCATTTCAGGAACGAGCCGTAGTTGCGTCGTCGGATCGATGCCGAGTTCGCGGCCGAAGCGCTGGCGCGGTCCGGGTCGGAGGAGAGCGCGCCCGCCACCAAGTCGAACTCGCCGTCGAAGCTCGCCGCGATGCGGTGCACGCCGCCGATGAAGGCGCCTTGACCGCCGCCTACCATTCCGTAGCGGATCGGTCCCCTCTTTCCGTTCGCTCTTGCTGCCTTCGATTGCCATGGTCGGTTCCCTCTTCTACCTGAACACCGGTGCTCCACTTGACGGCCTCCCCAAAGGGGAGGGACAGACGCTAAATCCCCATCATCGCCCGCAGCAGCTTCCGGTCGGTCGTTCCGCCGGCAAAGTCGTCAAACGCCTTCTCCGTGACCCGAATGATGTGGTGCTGGATGAAAGGCGCGCCTTCGGCGGCGCCATCCTCGGGATGCTTCAGGCAGCATTCCCACTCCAGCACCGCCCAGCTGTCGTAGCCATGGTGGTGAGCTTGGAAAAAATGCCTCCGAAATCGACCTGACCGTCGCCCAGAGACCGGAAGCGACCGGCTCGGTTCACCCAGCCCTGATAGCCGGAATAGACACCCTGCCGCCCGGTCGGGTTGAATTCGGCGTCCTTCACATGAAACGCCTTGATGCGCTCGTGATAGATATCGATGAAGTCGAGATAGTCGAGCTGCTGCAGCAGAAAATGCGACGGATCGTAGTTGATGTTGCAGCGGTTGTGATTGCCGACCGCATCGAGGAACATCTCGAAGGTTACGCCATCGAACACATCCTCGCCCGGATGAATTTCGTAGCCGATATCAACGCCAGCATCTTCATAGGCATTGAGGATCGGCTTCCACCGTTTCCCCAGTTCAGCGAAGGCCTCCTCGATCAGTCCCTGCGGCCGCTGCGGCCAGGGATAGACATAGGGGAAGGCAAGCGCGCCGGTAAACGACGCGGAGGCCTTCAACCCAAGGTTCTTCGAGGCCTTGGCCCCAAACAACAACTGCTCGACCGCCCATTTCTGCCGCGCCTTCGGGTTGTTGTGTACCGAGGCTGGGGCAAAGCCGTCGAACTGGCTGTCATAGGCTGGATGCACGGCCACCAGCTGGCCCTGCAGATGCGTCGAGAGTTCGGTGATCTCGACGCCGGCGTCCGTGCAGATGCCGTTCACCTCATCGCAATAGGCCTTCGATCGATGCCTTCTTCAGGTCGAACAGCCGGCTGTCCCAGGTGGGGATCTGCACGCCCTTGTAGCCAAGACCGGCCGCCCAATCCGTTATGCTTTTCAGCGAATTGAAGGGGGCTGCGTCTCCCGCGAACTGAGCCAGAAATATAGCCGGCCCCTTGATGGTGCTTGCCATCCATTGTCCTCCCGTCATGTGACGACGGGTCAGCCGGCCCGCCCAGCATATGAAAATAGTCGAAATCCGCGGGGATCGCTGTGCCGCTGGTATCGAAGGCGGCCATCCCCACGAAGGCTCCCGTAAACGAGCCGTGCTCGCCGCGGCCACCTTCATCCGAGATCACGCTGGCGTCAAGAACTGGTCCTACCAGCTGCCAATTCCTTCCGCCCACACGTAGAACTTGCAGCACCGCGCCATCGACTTCAGCGCCAGACGCACAGGATTGTCGCCCGGCAGGGGGATGGGCTGCGGCAGGGAAAGGAAAGTCGTCCGTCGGGCCAGTCGCCGGGGCAGCTCATGATGGTCAGCACGCGGCCCCTTTCGCGTCATGGGTCACCGCCAGGAAGTGGAATTTGTGCCGGTTGTAATAGTGGGTCAGCCCGGCCGCCTGCTGGAAGGTCGGCGGATCGAAATCCAGCTCGGTCTCGGCGCGGAACGCATGTGCTCCTGCCGGCGGGCGACCAGCGCCTGTTCAAACCAGCTGCCGATGGATTCGCGGGCGAAGAGGCGAAGAGGGCCCGGTCTCGCGGTGAGTGAAAAAAGCCGATCCGGCAGCGGCGAGCGCAGCCACTGGAAATCCAGCGGCAGCTTCTGCGCGTCGAAATCGTGGCGCGGAACGGCTGCGCCGGCGCGGCGGACGGCGGCTCGTCGGCGCGGGCACGTCGACCGACGGTACAGGGCCGCCACGTTCAAGCCGCAGCCAGCCGTCATCACCCCAGATGCATTTCTGGATCGCGGTCTCGCGGCCCAGCGGCGAGCGCCGTATGCCGGGCAGCGGCCGAGAGCAGAGATGCGTGTGGTAGACCTCGCCGGCCGGCGTCTCGACGATCTGGCCATGGCCGGCGCGCTGCAGCGGTGCTTCCGGCGCGTCCTTCGAGGTGATCAGATGGAGGTCGGGATGTAATTCGTAAGGGCCATCAATGGAGCGCGAGCGCGCCATCGTCACCGCATGCTCATAGCCGGTGCCGCCCTCGGCGGTGGTGAGATAGTACCAGCCGTTGTTCTTGTACAGATGCGGGCCTTCAACCAGTCCAAGTGCGCTGCCGGCAAAGATGTTCTTCACCGGGCCCACCAGCTTGCCCGCCTTGGCGTCGAATTCCTGCAGCAGGATGCCGGCGAAGGAGGGGTGCTTCGGATTGCCGCCGACGCCGCGACACATGGTTCCAAAGCATGTTCATAAACCATTTGCGTCCATCATCATCATGGAACAGCGACGGATCGAAGCCGCAGGAATTGACATAGACGGGATCGGACCACGGGCCTTCGATAGCCGGCGCGGTGACGATGTAGTTGTGGCGTCCTTGAAGTTGCCGTCGAGCCGCTTGACGTCGGTGTAGACCAGCCAGAACAGCCCGTCGGCGTGGGACAGGCACGGCGCCCAGATGCCACCGGAATCCGGATTGCCGCGCATGTCCAATTGGCTGGCGCGGTCAAGCGGACGCTTGACCAGCCGCCAGTTTACCAGATCGGTGGAATGGTGGATCTGGACGCCGGGATACCATTCGAAGGTCGACGTGGCGATGTAATAATCGCCGCCGACCCGGCAGATCGAAGGGTCGGGGTTGAAGCCCGGCAAAATCGGGTTGCGAATGTCATAGCTCATCCGGGAGACTGCTACTTCTTTCTCGGCGGTCCGCTTGCGCTCGGCGGAGGCGGCCCACAGATTGATATCGGCCTCCCGCGCATACTTGTCGATTTCGGCGAGTTCGGCATCGTTAAAATCGCGCTTCGCGAGTGCCCCAACACAATCGTCGATCTGTTCGCGGCTGGCACGCTCCGATCAGAGCGCTGTCGTGACACGGCTGCCACGCAACACCCAGGCGATCGCCATTTGCGCCAGCGTCTGGCCCGGCGCTTCCGCAATGGCATTCAGCGCGCGCAGATTGTCGACATTCTTTTCGTTGAGGAATTCCGGTTGAGCGACCTGCCTTGCGCCGCACGGCTCTCTCCGGAATGCCCTTGAGATATTTCGCGGTCAGCATGCCTTGCGCCAGCGGCGAAAAGACGATCGATCCGATGCCCAGGCCATCCAGCGTGTCGAGCAGGCCGTCATCCTCGACCCAGCGATTGATCATCGAATAGCTGGGCTGATGGATGAGGCAGGGCGTGCCGAGATCGCGCAGGATCGCCGCCGCCTCGCGCGTACGCTGCGAATTGTAAGACGAGATGCCGGCATAGAGCGCCTTCCCCGAGCGTACGGCATGGTCGAGCGCCATCATCGTCTCTTCAAGCGGCGTGTCCGGATCGAAGCGATGCGAATAGAAGATATCGACATAGTCCAGCCCCATCCGCCTCAGGCTTTGGTCGAGGCTGGCGAGCAGATATTTGCGGCTGCCCCATTCGCCATAGGGTCCGGGCCACATCAGATAGCCGGCCTTGGTCGAGACGATCAGCTCGTCGCGAAGCCGCTAGAAGTCCGTCCGCAGGATCTCGCCGAACGCCTTTTCTGCCGACCCCGGCGGCGGACCGTAGTTGTTGGCCAGATCGAAATGCGTGATGCCGAGGTCGAAGGCCCTGCTGCAGATCTCCCGCTTCATCTCGTGCGGCGTGTCTTCGCCGAAATTGTGCCACAGGCCCAGCGAGATCGCCGGCAGCTTCAGGCCTGAGCGGCCGCAGCGGTTGTAGACCATGGCATCGTAGCGGTTTTCGGCTGGTGACCACGACATGTTGGGTTCCCTCGAAACAAAGCGGCGGATAGGTTGGTTGTGGCCTCTTGTCGCCCTATTTCCTGGCGGCGAGAAGCGCCTTTGCTTCCTTGATGCCGAGCGCTGCCGGGCGCTCGCAGGTGGTCTGCATGGCCACGAACTTGCCGGTCTCGCCCGATTTCAGGATGCCCGTCATAACATCGATAGCGTGCAGCGCGGCTTCCATCGAGCAGCGGTGCGGTCTGCCCTGGCCGATCGCCAGCGCCATGTCGGCAAGGCCGGCGGTCCGGTAGTTGGCCATCGCGCCTTGCTTGTGCTTCTGGTTCGGCACGGCAAAGGGGTGCGTCCATTTCGGCGTCTTCTTAACCGGTTTACCTTTTTTCGTGAAGCGCACCTCCCGCCAAAGAAATTCGGATCGGGCACGAACATCGTGCCTTCTTCGCCGTAGAGTTCCATCGGCGCATGGCCATGGTCCCAGACGTCCCAGCTGGCATTGAAGGTTATGGCAGCGCCGTTCTCGAATTCCAGCAGCGCGAAGATGGTCGTCGGCGTGTTGACCGGGATCTTCTCCCCGGCACGCGGCTTCGAGGAGATCGTGCGCTCCTTCGCCGGGATGGTCGCCAGCGCGGCGACCTGCTTCACCGGTCCGATCAGCTGGACAAGGTTCGAGATATAGTAGGGGCCGAGATCAAGCATCGGTCCGCCGCCCGGCTGGAAGAAGAAGTCCGGGTTCGGGTGCCAGTGCTCCATGCCGTGGCTCATCACATGGCAGGTGCCGCTGGTGATCCTGCCCAGCTTGCCGCTGTCGATCAGATGCCGCGCCAGCTGATGCGCGCCGCCCAGAAACGTGTCCGGCGCCGAACCGACGCGCAGGTTCTTCTTCTCCGCGCGCTTCTTGAGGTCGAGACCTTCCTTGACCGAAAGCACGAACGGCTTTTCCGAATAGACGTGTTTTCCGGCGTCGAGCACCTGCTTCGACACGTCATAATGGACTGCCGGAACCGTCAGATTGACGACGATATCGATGTCGTCCGCCTTCAGCAGATTGTCGACCGTCTCGGCGCGTATCTCGTATTCCTTGGCGCGCGCCTTGGCCGCCTGCATGTTGATGTCCGCGCAGGCACGCATCTCGATGCCGCGGAAGAGCGGCGCCAGACCGAGATATGCGGTCGAGATGTTGCCGCAGCCGATGACGCCCACGCCGAGTTTCTTTGCCATGTCAGCTTGCTCCTAAAATGTCTTGGCGGCTTCGATGGACCGCTTGGCAAAGCGATCGAAGTCGCTCGGATTGTCGTGCTCCATGATGAAGTATTTTGCGCCGGTTTTGTCGCGCAGCGCCTTCACAAGCCCGCGCCAGTCGACTGTGCCGTGGCCGACATCGGCCCAGCCATCCTCATTGGCGCTCTGCCCGGCCGGCGCAATATCCTTGACGTGGACGGCGACGATGCGTGAGGCGTAGTCGGAAATCCATTTCAGCGGGTCGGCGCCGCCGCGAATGACCCAGGCGACGTCCATTTCCCAGCCGATGTCGGGCGCGGCGTCGAGAATGTGCTTTTGCGGCAGCGAGCCGTCGGCCAGCGGCTTGAACTCGAAATCATGGTTGTGCCAGGCGAAACCCATACCGGCTTTCTTTGCCGTGTCGCCGATTTTGCCAAGGCGCGCGCCGAAAGCTCGCCAGCCGGCTGCGTCCTGCGGCCTGTCCTCTGCGTCGAGATAGGGGCAGGCGATCAGCTTGATGCCGAGCGCATCGGCAATCCGCCTGGCTGCGGTCGAAATCGTTCTCAAGCAGATCGATCGAGAAATGCCCGGTCGGCATGGAGAGCCCGTTCCTGTCGAGCTCGCGCACGCAGGCCCGTCGGGTCACCGTAGACGCCGCCAAAGCCCTCCACTTGCTTGTAGCCGAGTTTGGCCAGCGTCTTCAGAACCTTGTCCCAAGGTTGAAAGTTGCGCGCGCTGTAAAGCTGAAATGACCAGTTCATTTTCTTGCCTATCCTTGGGGTTGCGGATCAAAGGCGGTCACCCGCGGCGCCGTCGAAAAGCGATGCGCGGGCGGGATCAAAGCCGATCATTACACGTTCGCCGACGCTGAGTGGCTTTTCGGATTCGACGCGGAAGGAGAGGTTCTGGCCGCCGAGCTTGGTCCAGACCAACGTGTCGGAACCCATCGGCTCGACGATCTCTACCTCGACCTGCCGCGAGAAGGGAAATGCGCTTGCCGCCTGGCCGAAGGCGATGTGCTCCGGACGGACGCCAAGGACCGCGCCACCTGAACCGCCGCCATTTTCGAACGCGTAGCGGTCGAGCGGAACCGCAATGTCACTCGTGTTGAAAGCCGGATTGGCGCCCTTGCACGAATTCACCTTCGATGAAGTTCATCCCCGGCGAGCCGATGAACCCAGCAACAAACCGGTTGACCGGCCGATTGTAGATTGCCTGCGGTGCATCGAGTTGCTGGATGACGCCGCCCTTCATCACGGCGATGCGGTCGGCCAGCGTCATCGCCTCTATCTGGTCGTGGGTAACGTAAATCATCGTGTTGGCGAGCCGTTGGTGCAGCCGTTTGATCTCGACGCGGAGTTCCGATCGCAGCTTGGCGTCAAGATTGGACAATGGCTCGTCGAACAGGAAGACATCGACATCGCGCACCAGCGCACGGCCGATTGCCACACGCTGACGCTGGCCGCCGGAGAGTTGCGACGGCTTCCGGTCAAGCAGGGGCTGGATTTGCAGGATCTCGGCGGTGCGCGCGATGCTCTTGTCGATCTCCTCCCTAGCCACGCCCGCATTCTTCAGGCCGAACGACAAATTGCCCCGGACAGTCATTTGCGGGTAGAGCGCGTAGGACTGGAACACCATGCCGATGCCGCGGTCCTTCGGCTCCTCCCAGGTGACATTCTTGCCGTTGATGAAGATCTGCCCGTCCGAAACGTCAAGCAGGCCGGCGATGCAATTGAGCAGCGTGGATTTTCCGCAACCGGAAGGACCGAGCAGGACGATGAACTCGCCCTCGGCCACGTCGAGATTGAGCGCCTTCAGCACTTCGACCGGTCCGAAGTTGAGGGAGACGTCCTTGACCAGCACACTTGTCATCGCCTCATCCCTTTACAGCGCCGGCAGCGATGCCGCGTACGAACCAGCGTCCTGAAATGAAGTAGATCACCAGCGGCACCGCCGCCGTCAGGATGGTAGCTGCCATGTTGACGTTGTACTCCCGAACGCCCGTAGTCGTGTTGACGATGTTGTTGAGCTGCACGGTCATCGGCCAAGTTCGGCCGCCCGGCAAAGACGACGCCGAACAGGAAGTCGTTCCAGATGCCCGTCACCTGCAAAATGACAGCGACAACCGTGATCGGCACCGACATCGGCAGCATGATCTGGAAGAACACGCCCCAGAAGCCAGCGCCGTCGACGCGTGCCGCCTTGAACAGCTCCGCTGGCAGCGCCGCGTAGAAGTTGCGGAACAGCAGCGTCAGGATCGGCATGCCGAAGATCGTATGAACGATGATGATGCCGGGCAGCGAGGCAAAAAGGCCAACGGAGCTCAGCCCGATTATCAGCGGGTAGATGACTACTTGGTAGGGCACGAAGGCGCCGAAGACCAGGATGCCGAACAACAGGTTCGCGCCTTTGTAGGGCCAGTAGGTCAACGCATAGCCGTTGATCGAGGCGCACACGATGGAGATGATCACGCTTGGCACGGTGATCTTCACGGAATTGAGGAAGCCGGGGCTCAGCCCATTGCAGTCGCGTCCTGTGCAGGCATTGAGCCATGCATCGATCCACGGCTGCACCGTCGGCTCGGCCGGCAGGTTGAAGAGATGACCGAGCCTGATTTCCGGCATGCCCTTCAGGGACGTGATGATCATGATGTAAAGCGGCACGAGGAAGAACAGCGCCGAGATGAAAAGGAAGGCGTAGACGCCAATCCGCCCGGGCGATAGCTGGCGCGGCTTCGCCCCGCGCGGCTCAACGACGGCTGCAGCGCCCTTGGGCGCCGCGTGTTTCGTCGTCGTGGCAGCGTTCCCGCTCATCGCTGGTCCTTCCGAAGACGATTGCGCCGCCATTGGAACAGCCCGCCGACGGCCAGAACAACGAGTATTGGCAGAAGCATCATTGTGGCCGCGGCCATTCCCTGACCGACATTCTGGCGCACCGTAATCAACTGGATGACGTAGACCGCCGGCATGGTGGTGGCAATGCCAGGGCCGCCACCGGTCATGGCGATGACCAGGTCATAAACGCGAACCACGCTCACACACTGAAGCACGAAAGCTGTGGCGAAGGCGCCGCGCATCATCGGCGCCACAATGAATAGATGGGTTCGCCAGGTCGGTATGCCATCGACCTTGGCGGCCTTCCAGATTTCGGAATCGACCCCGCGGAGGCCCGAGAGCAGTATCGCCATCGTCACGCCGGACCCTTGCCAGATGCCCGCGACGACGAGGCCATAGAGGGCCGTATTGGCGTCGACCAACGGGGCGAAGCTGAAGGTCGACCAGCCGAAGTTGCGTAGCGCCGACTGAAGGCCGAGATTGGGATCGAGCGCCCACTGCCAGACGAGCCCGGTGACGATCAGCGACATGGCAAAGGGATAGAGGAAGATCGAGCGGAACAGGTCTTCGTTGCGAATGCGCTGATCCATGAAGACAGCGAGCAGATAGCCGAACACCATGTTGCAGGTGATCGACATCAACCCGAAAAACCAGATGTTGTTCACGGAGACGAGCCACCGGCCATCGCTCCACAAACGTCGATACTGACCGAGGCCGACGAAGTCATATGTTGGAAACAGCTTCGATGTGGTGAAGGACCACAGCACCGAGAAGCCGATGCCGATCACGAATACGCCGACGGCCACCAGGATCATCGGGATTGTGCCGATGATGGCAGGCAGATGAATTCTGCGTCTCCATCTCTGCTGCATGGTCCGTTTCGCCTGTCTCTTCAGCCTTGCGCCCGGAGCGAGGCTGCAGCCGTCAAGTTGGCGCTGACTACGCTGCTTCGGGCCGAAGGGCCGGCTTTCGCAGGCGTTGTTCGCCGTTGTTGGCAGCCTAGCCGCCACATGCTCCGAGAATGCAGGCGCCGCCTGGATGCGGCGCCTGCAGTGGTCGGTTCGTCAGTCGGACTTGCTAATGATCTCGGCGAATTTGGCCGTCGCGTCCTCGGGAGTGAGCGAGTCGTCGGCGAAGAACTGCGAGACCAGCTCGTTGATCTGCTGGTTCGTGTTCTCGGTGACGAAGCCGGTTCGTCGCCGTAACGATCTTGGCCGGATCGTCGACCGCCTTCAGCGCCTTCTGCATGCACGGATCGGCTGTCGACATGTCGACGTCGGCGCGCACGGGCATTGAGCCCTTGGCGTTGTTGAAGGCGACCTGGACCTCAGGGCTTATCAGCAACGCGGCAAGGCGTTTCTGTGCAGCCTCGACCTCCGGATCGTCCTGCTTGAAGAACAAGATGATGTCGCCATCCGTGCTGACGACCGGCTTGTCTTCGTTGAGGCCAATCATACAGCCGAAATCCTTGACGCCGGTCATGCCCGCGGCCGCAAACTCGCCGCGCGCCCAGTCGCCCATGACCTGCAGCGCCGCCTTATTGGTGATCACCAGATTGGTCGTGTCGTTCCAGTTGCGGTTGGAATAGCCATCATCGCTGAACTGTTTGAGCGCGCGAAGCTGGGTGAACACGCCGTTCATTTCGGCGCCGCCGGCGATCTCGGCGCTCTTCTTGGTGTACATCTCGTCGCGCTTGGCGATGCCGAGGGCCTCGGTCACCATGTTCTGGAAGAGCAGCTGGATCTGCCAGCCATTGCCGTCACCGCCGACGGCGAATGGAATGACGCCGGACTCCTTGAGCTTGGGCGCGGCCGCGACGAACTCAGCCATGCTTTTGGGCTCAGGCAGCCCTGCCTTCTCGAACGCCGGCTTTGAATACCAGGCCCAGTAGTTGGAATGGATATTGACCGGCACGCACCACCAGTGGCCGTCCACAAGGCAGGCGCCGCCGATTGCCTTCGGGCGAATTATCTCTGCCCACTTGCCTTCAGTTGCGACGTCGGTCAGGTCGAGTAGCTTGCCCCCCGCAATCAGCTCCTCGTATTGGCGGCCGGGGTTGAACTGCGCCGCTCCGGGCGGATCACCGCCGAGCACGCGCTGCATGACGGTGGCGCGGGCGGTCTCGCCAAGTGCAATAGCGCTATCAACCCATTTGTCTCCCTGACCGTCATTGTCGAATGCCTTGGCGAACTCCGAAACGGCCGCCGACTCTCCCTTGGACGTCCACCAATGGATGACCTCAAGCTCTGCGGCGGCAGCCATACCAGCCGATGCGAGCACGGTCGAAGCCGCGATTAGCGCCTTGAATGCGTTCATGATTTCCTCCCGTTGCCTGCCGCTCCCACGGCAGGAGGTCCGTTGCGTTCAGTCCTTCCACTCGCTTTCAGGTGTCTTGTAATCGATTTCCATTCGGCTTACGCTGCTCATGCAATCGATTACATTTATTCTGATCTTCTAAAAAAAGAAATGTCAAGTGACTTCCCGAACCCACCTGCGGCCAGCCATGGACCAGGAACTGGAAGAAACCGTGATCAAGCCGCCACCGACCATTCAGGATGTTGCGCGGGTGGCGAATGTGTCGACCGCGACGGTCAGCAGGGCGCTGTCTTCGCCCGGCCGCGTCGCCGAAGAAACGCGGCGGCTCGTGATCGAGGCGGTGCAAAAAACGGGCTATCAGGTCAACCTCACAGCTCGAAACCTGAGGCGTAAGCAGGCCGGCGCCATTGTCGTCCTGGTGCCAAACATCGGCAATCCCTTCTTTTCCCAAATACTCGCCGGCATCGAGAAAACCGCTTCGCAAGCCGGGCTCAATGTGCTGATCGCGGATACGAGGCAGCCTCGTGCACAGGAGGGACAGCTAAGGGAATATCTGGACAACAACAGGGCTGACGGCACCCTCGTTCTGGATGGCGGGCTTCCGGACCGGTTCTTTCTGGCGGACAACCGTGCGCGTCCGCCGGTCGTTTTTGCCTGCGAATGGAGCGAGGGGACGAAATTCCCCTCCATCCGGTTCGACAATGAAGGCGGTGCGGCACTTGCGGTCGACCACCTTGCCGATCTCGGGCACACCAGGATAGGTCATGTGCTCGGTCCACCGGATAACGTGCTCACGCGTGAGCGTCTGCGCGGCGTTGAGCGCGCCCTGCGGGAACGCGGACTGCCGATCCGGAGCGACTGGTTCCTCGAGGGTGATTTCTCCCTCGCCGCCGGTGCTCGCGCCGCCCGGTGCTGGCTGGCGCTGAAGGATCGGCCGGCGGCCGTCACGACTTCCAATGACGAAATGGCCTGCGGCTTCATGTCGGAGCTTCACAAGCACGGCGTGGAAGTGCCGCGAGACGTATCGGTGGTCGGCTTCGACGACATCGACATCGCGGAGCGCTTCATTCCCGCCTTGACGACGATCCGGCAGCCGCGCTTCGAGATCGGAGAAAGCGCTGCCGCAGAACTGATCGCTCAGATCCGCAAAGAGGACCGCTCTGAGGCCGACGCACCGGTGGGGAAAGTTCTTCCGGCTACGCTCATCGTCCGGTCGAGTACGCGAGCCAGTTGAGATTCAGGCCGATGACGATGCGGGGAGGGCTTCGGCCAATCACAATCGCCTTTCGGCATCCGCCCATGGCCCGTGATGGGCGCCTTGCGCGTCGATCCGTTCGAAACCGTGGGCGCCGAAGAAGTCGCGTTGCGCCTGGATCAGGTTCGATGTGCCGCGCGCCTGGCGGTAGCTGTCGAAATAGCCGAGCGCGGAAGCAAGAGCCGGAACCGGCAGTCCTGCCTCGGCCGCGCGCGCAACGATTTGCCTAAGCGAAGGGTGCGTTTCCTTCATCGCGGTCACGAAGGCCGGGGCCATCAGCAGATTGTCGAGACCGCCGCCCGCTTCGAACGCTTCGGCGATCGTGCCGAGGAATTGCGAGCGGATGATGCAGCCGGCCCGCCAGATCTTCGCGATCGTAGGCAGCGGCAGCCCCCAGTCAAATGCCTTGGACGCTGCATTCATGACCGCGAACCCCTGCGCATAAGCAGCTATTTTGCCGGCAAACAGACCCAGCTCCAGCTCGTTTAGGATCGTTCGCGGCTGCTTCACGAAGGGCGTGGTCCCATTCCCGCCATAGGCGATTTCGGCAGCCTCGCGTTCGGCTTTCATGGCGGAGAGCACGCGGGCAGCGACAGCGGCCTCGATCGCCGTTGCCGGTACGCCGAGGGTTTGCGCCTCTATCGCCGACCATTTGCCGGTTCCCTTCTGGCCGGCCCGGTCGAGGATGACGTCGACGATGGGCATGCCGGTCGCCGCGTCGTCGGCCGCCAGAACTTCAGCCGTGATCTCGATCAGGTAAGAATTAAGCCGGCCCTGGTTCCAGCGCCGGAATACCTTACCGATCTCCTTGGCGGGCATGCCGAGCCCGTCGCGCAGAATGCCGTAGATTTCGGCGATCATCTGCATGTCGGCATATTCGATCCCGTTGTGAATGGTCTTGACGAAATGGCCGGCGCCGCCGGTGCCAAGCCAGGCGGAACAGGCTTCGCCTTCATATCTGGCAGCGATGGCGGTCAGGATGGGCTCGATCCGCTTGTAGGAGTCCGCGGTTGCGCCGACCATGATCGAGGGACCATGCCTGGCGCCTTCTTCGCCGCCCGAAACGCCCATGCCGACGAAGGCTACTCCCGAATTCGCCAGTTCCGAGAAACGGCGGACAGTATCGCGGAAATTGGCGTTGCCGGCGTCGATGACGATGTCTCCCGCCGACAGCACGGGCTTCAGCAAGGCTATCTGTTCGTCCACTGCCGTGCCAGCCGGCACCATGATAATGACCGGTCGGGGGGATCGGATCGCCGCAGCAAGATCCCGGATCGTCATGCAAGGCACGATGTTGCCGCGCAGGCTTCCGGCTGACTCTGCAAAGGCGGTTGTCCTGGCTGTCGTACGGTTGAAAACAGCGACACGATAGCCTTTTTCGGCAATGTTGAGCGCAAGGTTCGAGCCCATGACACCAAGCCCGATCAGGCCGATTTCGGCTTTTTCCATATCTCTGCCCGCTGCGTTGCGTTTACCTTGCGACGTGCCGGCCTGCGAGAGCCGGCAGCCTGGATGACCGACTGAAAATTCGCCATTGCTGGCTACGAATGGCGATTCTTGCGCTTACACTCCGGATACGCTGTTTTGCGCGGCCTGAGATGATCGACCCGCTCGCGTGCATTCTGGTCAGGCTATGATGCACCTTGCACCATCGCTGGAGGCCGGCCACAGATGGAGCAGCGCAGCAACATCGTCACGTCGTGCTTGCGCATCCCCATTCCTTTAGACTATGGGAATCTCGTCAACAAGGGATGGTTCATGAAAGGTATTGTCCTGGCCGGCGGAAGCGGGACGCGGCTCTATCCGCTTACGATATCGGTTTCGAAGCAGTTGCTGCCCGTCTACGACAAACCGATGATCTACTATCCTCTTGGCGCCCTGATGATGGCGGGGATCCGCGAAATACTGGTCATCACCACGCCGCAGGACCTGCCGCTATTTTCCGAGCTGCTCGGTGACGGAAGCAATTTCGGGATTTCGCTCTCATATGCCGAGCAACCGCAGCCCAACGGTCTGGCCGAGGCTTTCATCATCGGGCGACGTTTCGTTGGCAATAGTCCGGCGGCCCTCATCCTGGGCGACAATATCTTTTACGGCGCCGGCCTCGCCGAGCTTGGTCGGGAAGCCGTTGCGCGCGGGACGGGTGCGACGGTCTTCGCATACCATGTAGACGATCCGCAGCGCTACGGAGTGGTCAGCTTCAACAGCACAACAGGCAAGGCCGAAACAATAGAGGAAAAGCCGCTCAACCCGAAATCCAGCTGGGCGATCACGGGCCTCTACTTCTACGACAACGACATTCTCGACATCGCGGCTTCGATCAAACCCTCCGCGCGCGGCGAACTTGAGATAACTGATGTAAACCGTGCATATCTGGAGCGAGGCGATCTGCATGTGTGCCGCCTCGGCAGGGGCTTCGCGTGGCTCGACACGGGTACACATGACAGCCTTCATGACGCGTCGTCCTTCGTTCGCACGATCGAGCGCCGCCAGGCGATCAAGGTGATGTGCCCGGAGGAGATCGCGTTCGAGCTCGGCTACCTTTCGGCGGACCAAGTGCTCGCGCGCGCGGACCGGCTCGGAAAGACCGAATATGCAGCCTATCTGCGCCGTCGCATCAGGGAATTGTCAGATGGTTGAAGTCAGACCGCTAGGCCTTGATGGGGTGATCGAGATTCGACCGGCGCAAATTCGCCGACGGCCGCGGGTTCTTCTCGGAAACTTACAATGCCCAAAGTCTTGCGGGCTTTGGCATCAGCCAGACCTTCGTCCAGGACAATCACTCGCTGTCGACGGCGGCCGGAGTGGTGCGCGGGCTTCACTACCAGCTTCCGCCGAAGGCTCAGGACAAGCTGGTCAGAGTGGTGCGCGGAAGCGTATTCGATGTGGCTGTCGATATTCGTAGAGGCTCACCCACGTTCGGAAAATGGGTGGGGCTCGAGCTCTCCGCCGAGAAATGGAACCAGGTTCTTGTCCCGGCAGGCTTTGCGCACGGGTTCGTCACGCTCGAAGCCGAATACCGAGGTAGTCTACAAGGTCACGGAATACTACTCTGCCGAGCCACGACCGGTCGATCCGCTTCGACGACCCACGGATCGGAATCCAATGGCCAATTGACGCGAGCCGCCTTCAGCTTTCTGCGAAGGATCAGGCAGCTCCACTTCTGGCCGATGCCGACCTTTTCGATTCCAGCGAAACGGAGGAGTAGCGAATGCGGGTTCTCGTTACAGGGGGCGCCGGCTTCATCGGATCCGCCGTTTGCCGGCATCTCGTGAGAACCGGCGCCGAGCGCGTCGTCAACGTCGACAAGCTCACCTATGCCGGAAATCTGCACTCGCTGCGGAACGTGGAAAACAGCCCGAACTACTGCGTTCAGGCAGGCGGACATCTGCGACGATCGCGGCATGCTGGAAATCATGCGTGCGGAGCGCATCGATGCCGTGATGCATCTTGCCGCCGAGAGCCATGTCGATCGTTCCATCGACGGTCCCGGCGCATTTGTGGAAACCAATGTCGTCGGCACTTTCCGGCTGCTCAACGCGGTTCTCACCTACTGGCGCGGGCTTCAATCGGATGCTCAGGAGCGTTTCCGGTTTCACCACATTTCGACTGATGAAGTCTTCGGCGACCTGCCCTTCGAAAGCGGCATTTTCACCGAAGAAACCCCTTACGCACCGTCGTCGCCCTATTCGGCGTCAAAGGCAGCTTCTGATCATTTCGTGCGCGCCTGGCACCACACCTATGGGCTGCCGGTCGTGCTTTCGAACTGTTCGAACAACTACGGGCCGTATCACTTCCCGGAGAAGCTTATCCCGCTGGTGGTCCTCAACGCTCTCGAGGAGCGGGCCCTGCCGGTCTATGGTCGCGGCGCAAACGTCCGCGATTGGCTCTACGTCGCGGATCACGCCCGGGCGCTGGAACTTGTGGTGACGAAGGGCAAGGTGGGCGAGAGCTATAACATCGGCGGCAGTGCCGAACGTACCAACCTTTCGGTGGTTGAAAGCATTTGCGATATCCTCGACGTCAAACGGCCGCGTTCCGGCGGCGGGAGCTATCGCGACCTGATTGCCTTCGTGGCGGATCGACCAGGCCACGACCGGCGCTATGCGATCGATGCAAGCAAGATCGAGCGGGAACTTGGCTGGAAGGCGAAGGAAAGCTTCGAATCGGGCCTCGGCAGGACCATCGACTGGTATATCGAAAATGAATGGTGGTGGCGACCGATCCGGAAAGAGCGCTATGACGGCGAACGGCTCGGCGGTGCTCAGGTATCGACAGCATGAGAATAGTCGTGACCGGCCGCGAGGGGCAGGTTGTTCGCAGCTTGCTGGAACGGGCTTCAGGCAGGTCTGGGCTGACGATAGTGCCGCTCGGCCGACCGGAGCTCGATCTTGGCGTGCCTGCGTCGATCGAAACGGCCATTGCCGGCGCGGAGCCAGATCTTGTCGTTTCGGCCGCCGCCTTCACCGCGGTGGACCGCGCTGAGGATGAACCCAACCTCGCCTTTGCCGTCAATGGCGTCGGCGCAGGGCTTGTCGCCAAGGCGGCTGCCGGGATTGGCGTGCCCGTGATTCATCTTTCCACCGACTATGTTTTCAACGGCGAGAGCGGGCGTGCGTATTCGGAAGATGACTGCCCTGCGCCGCGCGGCGTCTATGGTGCCTCGAAGCTGGCGGGCGAGAAGGCTGTTGTGGAGGCTAATCCCTGTCACCTCATCCTGCGCACGGCTTGGGTCTACAGCCCTTTCGGCGCGAATTTCGTGAAGACCATCTTGCGGCTTGCAGCCGATCGCGATGAGATTTCGGTTGTTTCCGACCAGTGGGGAAACCCAACGTCCGCCCTCGACCTCGCCGATGGAATTCTGCAGGCGGCTGCGGTGATCCAGCGCGCGAACGACTTCGGCGGGTACGGAATTTATCACTTGGCGGGGACCGGAGAGACAAACTGGAGCGGTTTCGCGCGCCGCGTCCTGGAGGCAAGCCAGGGATTTGGCGGGCCGCAAGCCCGAATTAGGGACATTGCGACGGCCGACTATCCCGCAAAAGCCCATAGGCCGGCCAACTCCCGTCTTTCAACTGCAAAATTCACTGCCGCTTTCGGTTGGAGTGCGCCAAACTGGCAGCAGTCGTCCGCGCAGGTGGTGAGACGACTGATAGAGGACAAGCCGAAAAGCGCATGATAAATGACAGAGACGCTGCGGGAGCAGACGCATGGGATCAGCAGTGCAGGGGACCGGCTATTCGGCTTCTTCTTATGAAGATTCGCCAGGTTCTTCGGTCTGCCGTCGGGCCAGCTCAAGTCCCCAGACAAGCAGGTCCTTTGCCCGCCGCTCGCGGTCAGCCTCGACATAGCATCTGAGTTCGGGCGCGTTGCCGGAAGCACGGAAATGGACGATTTCCCCCGTGGCGGCAAAAAGTCGAATACCGTCCAGCATGTCAACCGCGGCAATGCCGCCGAGTTCCGAAAATAGCGCATCTGCATAAGCTCTATTTTCGGCCAGTCGGCTGAGAAACTGCCGTGACCGATCGGGTGCGACATTTTCGAGCCTGCCGCTCGACGTCGCTCGAAAGCCGAATCCGGCGGCGATTTTGGATAGGCGCGCTCCCCGCTTGCGGACTTCGGTGAGGACGCAGAGGATTGGCAACATTGCATCGCGGGTTGGAAGAGCTGGCAGAGACTTTTTGCCTCGAAGCGTCGAGCCGAGGAGAACGCCCCCGTTGGCTTCAAAACCGACGACCAGCGCCGCCCCGCCCGCAGTCGCGGCGTTCATGCCCTCGATGACAAACGGCGAGCCTACTTTGGTGCGCACGACTCGTGGAGCACCGGCGCAAGTCTCGAGTGCGGAGTTGGAGGTGACTGGCGTCACAATGCAGTCGGCCCCGAGCCCCACGGCGGTAATTGCGCCCACAAGATCTCCCCTGAGGAATCCACCTCGTTCGTCGGCCATCAATGGGCGGTCGGCATCACCGTCGGTTGAGACGATAGCATCATAGCGGCCATCTTCTGCCCAAGCGTTGAGAAGAGCCATGTCGTCTGGCCGCAGCGCTTCGGTGTCCACAGGCACGAATTGGTCTGATCGGCCAAGCGGTGTCGCCTTCGCTCCCATCAGCGAGAGCATCTCAACAAGCAGATCCCTGGCCACGGACGAGTGCTGATAGACGCCGACCCGCAGCCCTGACAGCGATTTGGGGCCGAAATAGTCGAGATAGCGCGCTTTGTAGGCAGCCAGCGCGTCGATCGCTGCCGTTGCAGAGCTGTAGGTTGTAGCGGTGGACAGGTTCGCCAGTCCTGCGTGTCTGGCGATGATATCGGCTTCGT
The DNA here is from genome assembly GCA_963813315.1 of uncultured Alphaproteobacteria bacterium. Classification (GTDB taxonomy): domain Bacteria; phylum Pseudomonadota; class Alphaproteobacteria; order Rhizobiales; family Rhizobiaceae; genus CAWEYO01. The sequence goes on from CAWEYO010000005.1 coordinate 284,329, forward strand.
CCTTTTTGTCGATTTCACCGCTCGCCCTGTAAAACTTCAGCCCGTTGCGGTCGTCCGGAATGTGACTGCCGGTAACCATGACCGCAGGCGAACGGCGCGCCGAAGCATAGAGTGCGAGTGCCGGGGTCGGCAGGCTTCCGCAATCCAGCGGTTCGAAGCCGGCATGACGGGCTGCCCCGAATACGAATTCGGAAATCGAGGGACTCGAGGCACGCAAGTCACGGCCGACGCACACCGGGCTTCGGGGTTTCAATTCTCCCCGCTCGACGAGCATGGCAAGGAACGCAAGCGTATAGTCGAAGGCCGGCGGCCCGTTGAGCTCCGTCACGAGGCCACGCAGGCCACTGGTGCCGAATTTCAGGTCGGATGTCGTCATCGGATACGGCGTCTGAGATTTGCCCTCTGCATATCAGGGCTGATACGCGATGCGCCGCACTTTGCCAACCTCAGCATGGGCATGGACGCTGCTACGAACGCTCTAAATGGCACAACCTTCCACCATGTGTGAAGGGAGGTCTTCGGCGGAGCGGTCGTTCCCGCGCCGCCATAATGCATGTCGCCCAAAAGTGCGCAGCGGTTTTGGGAATGACGACATGCACAAAAACAATAGCCGAAAGCGCGTCGCATGAATCCGTTTCGAAGCGATGCGCTTTAGGCGTTCGGCCCGCTCTGAGGAGCGGATGGGCAGGCGGCATCGGTCGAAAATTATGCAATTTTGTGCTACCATGGCAAGCGATGGGCGAGCAGGGCGTGTGGCGTTTGAGAAGAGCTTGGCCATGGCGAACATCACGGGAACGAACGCGACCGAGAATCGGAATGGAACCGCCAACCCCGACACAATACAGGGGTTGGGCGGGAGCGATCAGATTAACGGTTTAGCCGGCGCAGACACGATTTCGGGCGGCGATGGGCGCGACACGCTTCTCGGAGGCGACGGAAATGACATCATCTACGGCCACAGCAGCGCCGATCAAAATCCGAGTTCGGGGAACATTACCGCAACGCTGCTGGCCAATGTGGGATCGGGCGCGGTCTTTGTAACCGGCGCGCCCGGCGATGGCGGCTTTGTCTACGCGCTCAGGAAGGATGTCGGCGACATCGTCCGGATCAATACGGCCACAGGCGCTCAGTCGACGTTCCTAGACATTCCCAGTACGCAATTCTTGGCCGGCGGCGAGCGTGGCGTGCTTGGCCTCGCCTTTCATCCCGACTATGCAGACAACGGCCGCTTCTTTGTCTTCCTCACCAATCCGGTCGGCAGCATAGAGGTACGAGAATATGCCAGGTCGGACGCCAACCCGGCCGTAGCTGTACCTGCGGTCGTACAAACGATCATCACTATCCCGCATCCGAATTTCGGCAATCATAATGGCGGCTCGCTCGCCTTCGGCCCAGACGGCTACCTTTATGTTGCGACCGGCGATGGCGGCGGTGCCAACGACCCCAACAACAATGCCCAGAACATCAATGTCCTGTTGGGCAAGATCCTCAGGCTCGATGTGAATGGCGATGGTTTTCCGGCCAATTCATCGCGCAACTATGCGATCCCGGATGACAATCCGTTTGCGGGCGCAACGCCGGGCGCCGCCGAAATCTGGGCTTACGGTCTGCGCAATCCCTGGCGCATCAGCTTCGATTCACAAACCGGCGATCTCTATATCGGCGACGTTGGCCAAAGCGCGCGCGAGGAGGTCAATTTCGACGCGGCCGGCGGGCCGGGTGGATTGAACTATGGTTGGGACTACCGCGAAGGCAAGCTGCAGGGTCCAAGCGCACCGCCTAACCCACCGATCGCCTTCGTCGAGCCGGTTTTCGACTACCCTCGCGAAATTGGCCACAGTATTACGGGCGGCTATGTATACCGGGGACCGGCGCCCGGCCTGCAGGGCGCTTATTTCTTTGCCGATTTCGTCACCGGGCGCCTCATGACGCTGCGCATGGTGAACGGGGTTGCGGAAGATACGATTGAGCGCACAGCTCAAGTGGTTGGCGCCAATCTACAGCAGATATCGTCCTTCGGCACCGACAATGCCGGCAATCTCTATGCGGTGAGCCTGACGGGGGCGATCTACCGGCTCGTTCCTGGCATTGCGGCGGGCGACGGCGCCGATGCGATCGACGGCGGCGCTGGCAATGACAACCTCTTTGGCGGTGCCGGCAACGACAGGCTGATCGGCGGCGCCGGCGCGGACAACATGCGCGGCGGCGCCGGCAGCGATGTCTACGTGGTCGACAATGCCGGCGATATCGTCAACGAGAGCCTTGCCGGGTCGAACGGCACTGACACTGTTTGGTCGACAAGAAGCTTCAGCCTTGCCAACACCGCGCCGCGTGATGGGCGCGGTCGAGAACCTGACCCTGCTGGGATCAGCCGGTCTTTCCGGCACGGGCAACGCCCTGAACAATGTGATTACCGGAAACAGCGGCGCCAACCTGCTGACCGGCGGTGCCGGCAACGACAGGCTGATCGGCGGGGCCGGCGCCGACAACATGCGCGGCGGCGCCGGCAACGATGTCTACGTCGTCGACAACGCCGGCGATATCGTCAGCGAGAACCTTGCCGGGTCGAACGGCACTGACACTGTTTGGTCGACAAGAAGCTTCAGCCTTGCCAACACCGCGCACGCGGTAGGCGCGGTCGAGAACCTGACCCTGCAGGGATCAGCCGGTCTTTCCGGCACGGGCAATGCCCTGAACAATGTGATTACCGGAAACAGCGGCGCCAACCTGCTGACCGGCGGTGTCGGCAACGACAGGCTGATCGGCGGTGCCGGCGCGGACAACATGCGCGGCGGCGCCGGCAACGATAGGCTGACCGGGGGGGCCGGCCCGGACACTTTCTTCTTCAACACCGCGCTAAGTGCAACCACAAACATCGACCGACTCACCGATTTTTTGGCGCCGGCCGACACGATCTGGTTGGAGAATGCGGTCTTCACAGCCCTGACGACTGGCACGCTTTCCGCGGCAGCCTTCCATGCCGGTTCCGCAGCGCACGACGCCAACGACCGCGTTATCTACAACCCCGCAACAGGTGCGGTTACCTACGACTTGAACGGCAACGCGGCTGGAGGGGTGAGCCATTTCGCGACCCTTGCTGCCGGACTGACATTGACCAACGCAGACTTCGTGGTTGTCTGACGACAGTCACGCCACGCAAGCAGCAGGCAAAGGAAGTCGACAGAAAGCCGACAGCGGTGTGATCGTCCTCACGCGCAAGCCATCGTGGCGCGACCTCCGAGGCCTACCAACAAAAGCTTACATCCCGCGCGTAGTGGAGCACGGGAATCACGCTGGCCCACACATTGCTTGCACGTCGGCGACGAAGAACTGTCCATCAGCCTCGAAATGTCGCGACAAGAGTCTCGACGATAGTCTCCGAGGCCCGTCCGTCGCCATAGGCGTTCATCTCGCCGCCCCTGACGCCACACATGTCGAGAATGCTCCGCGCAATGGATTGCGCGTCGGACAGGTCTGCAAGGCGGTTCCAGCCCGTTTCCAGGAGTTCGACCCATTCCGTTTCTGTGCGCAGGGTCGCACAGGGCACGCGGTGGAAGAACGCCTCCTTCTGCAGCCCTCCGGAATCGGTCGCGACCACGGCAGCCTTGCTTGTCAACGCGACCATATCGCGGAAGCCGACGGGGGGAAGAAGGGTGATGCGTGATGCAACCTCGGTCAGTCCGGCCTTTTCGATGCGTCCCTTCGTCCGCGGGTGCAGGGGCAGAACGACTGGCATCGTTTCGGCGACGCGCGCAAGGCCACCAACGACGGCTGCAAGTCGGTCGAGATCGTCGGTGGTCTCCTGCCGATGGACCGTAGCAAGAACATATCGGCCGTCCTGAAGGGCGTGCCGCTCAAGGATTTCCGGCCGTTGCGATAGCGTGCGGGACACCCTCAGCGCGACATCCAGCATCACATCGCCCGTCAGGACGACGCGATCCTGCGGAAGTCCTTCATTTTTAAGATTAGCGACAGCCGCTTCCGTCGGAGCGAAAAGCAGATCCGCGCAATGATCGGTCAAGACCCGGTTGATCTCTTCAGGCATTCTACGATTGAAGGACCTCAGGCCCGCCTCGACATGCGCAACGGGGATGTGGAGCTTCGCCGAAGCAAGCGCGCCGGCGAGCGTTGAGTTCGTATCGCCATATACCAGCGTGACATCGGGTCGCTCCGCCATAAGCACGACTTCGAGAGCTTCCAACATGCGTCCCGTCATAGCTCCGTGTGCGAGGCCGGCCACGCCCAAATTGTGTTTTGGCTCGGGAATGCCTAGTTCCTCGAAAAAAGTCGAGGACATGTTAGCGTCGAAATGCTGGCCAGTGTGGACGAGGCACTCTTCCAATCCTGTCCTCAACCCTATCTGACGAGATACAGCCGCAGCCTTGATGAACTGCGGACGCGCTCCGACGATCGTCAATATCTTCACTATTTGCTCTCCACAGGAATCCCCAGCTCCAGATATGCGCTTTTCAGATCGCGGGGTTCGCTTGTCCAGTTAAACCGAGCCGCGCCCCCGCCAATTCGGTCGATCAGGCCCGGATGATCACGCCAGAGCCCAGGATTTCGGGATCGAGCCTACGGGTCGCACCCCTGCTGTCCACAACTATGGGAACCTGACGCACCAGCAACTCCAGATCGACGCCGTCGTGATCCGTCGCGATCAGCGCTGCATCGAAACCCGCGAGCGTCTCGGCGTCCCAGCTGATCGACTTTCGGCCGGTCAGTTCAGCGTGTTCGCGCGTTTTCGGGACGACCGCAATATACGGATCGTAGTAGGCAACCTCCGCGCCCCGCGCCTCGAGCAGTTCGATCAGGATGATCGACGGGCTTTCGCGCATGTCATCGACATTCTTCTTGTAGGCGAGGCCGACGACCAGAACCTTTGCCTTGCGGATCGGCTTGCCCAGCTTGTCCGACATTGCATCAACAAGCCGCGCAACGACCCATTGTGGCATGCTCGAATTGATCTCACCGGCCAGCTCGATGAAGCGGGTGTGCATTCCGAATTCGCGCGCCTTCCAGGTCAGGTAGAAGGGGTCGATCGGAATGCAGTGACCGCCGATCCCAGGACCTGGATAGAAGGGCATAAAACCGAACGGTTTGGTCTTTGCTGCGTCGATCACCTCGAAAATGTCGATGCCCATCCTGTCGAAGATGATCTTCAACTCATTGACGAGCGCAATATTGACCGAGCGGAAGATGTTCTCCGTCAGCTTTACCGCCTCCGCCGTCCGCATGGAGGGTACGCGCACGACATTCCGGATGATCGCCTTGTAGAGTGCCTCGGCCATGTCGCCAGAGGCTTTAGTGTCGGCACCGATCACCTTCGGAATGGTCGCCGTATCGAAGCTGGGGTTGCCCGGGTCCTCGCGCTCTGGAGAGTAGGCGATCGCGAAATCCGTCTCTGCGGAAAGGCCCGAACCGTTTTCGAGGATGCGCGCGAGCAAATCTTCTGAGGTCATTGGATAGGTCGTCGATTCCAGAGTCACCAGCTGGCCCCGACGCAGGTGCGACGCGATAACACGCGCGGTCGCCTCAACGAAACTCATGTCCGGATCGCGGTAGCGGGTCAGCGGCGTCGGCACGCAGATGATGATCGCGTCGACTTCTTTGATGCGCGAAAAATCGGTCGTTGCCGAAAACCGCTCCGAATTTGCAAGTTGCTGCGTCCGATCTTCCGGAATGTGGTGGATATAGGACCGCCCCTCGGACAGGGCCGACACCTTGGCATCATCGACATCGAAACCGACGGTCCTGAAATTGCGGTCGTGGAACGCGAGGAGAAGCGGCAGCCCGACATAGCCAAGCCCGATGATGCCTACAACGGCTTCTTTTTCTTCTACGCGCCGCACGAAATCGGCAGCGATCCGTCCAAGCATGTTCACCCCGTCCTTATTCATACTGTCTCACTGTTCCCTTTCAATCCGCATCCGCAGCAAACGCGCGCGCTGCTGCATTAGAGCGGCGGACGCACCGATGGAACCGGTGCAGCTGCTCTATCTCTTTGTTGGAGCATCGGATTTTCTTCGAAACCGGTTCCCGCTTTCGGGTCCGCTGCACTAAGGGCCTCCTTGACCGCAAGGATAATGCGGTCCTGGTCCTCGGTCTTTAGGTAGGGATGCATCGGCAACGAGATCACTTGCCGGGCGAGCTGGTCGCTGACCGGAAGCCCGTTTCCTTCAACAGGGTAGTGCCTGTAGGCGGTCTGACGGTTAAGCGGCTTGGGATAATATACGGCGGTCGGAACACCCGCCGCCTTCAACGAAGCAGCAAAAGCATCGCGTACGCCCTCTTCCAGAACGAGCGTGTATTGAGCCCAGGTCGATACCATTGCCTCAGGCACATGAGGAATCTGGACGATCGAATCGAAAGCGTCATTGTAACGGGTCGCGACGCGGTTGCGCGCCTCGATCTCATCCGCGAAGACTGTCAGCTTCTCGATCAGGATCGCCGCCTGAAGCGTGTCCAGCCGCCCGTTCATGCCGATGCGGACATTGTCGTACTTTTCCGCTCCCTTACCGTGGAAACGGAGCGACTGCATGATGGCTGAGAGTTCCGGGTCGTTCGTCAGGACGGCGCCGCCGTCTCCGTAGCAACCGAGCGGCTTGGCGGGGAAGAAGGAGGTCGCCACCACGTCAGCCCAGTAGCCGGCCTGCTGCCCTTGCAGGGTGGCGCCGAACCCTTGGGCAGCGTCGGAGATCAGCTTCAGACCATGGCGGTCACAAATTTCACGGATGACCGGATAGTCAGCGGTCTGACCGAACAGATCGACCGCGATAACGACCTTGGGCGTCAGTTTGCCTTCACGCTCGATTTGGGCAATCGCGCGCTCAAGGCTCTTGGGATTGATGTTGAAGGTATCGGGAAGCACATCGATGAAGACCGGCGTCGCGCCGAGCCAGGCCACGACTTCCGCCGTCGCGGCAAAAGTGAAGGCCGGGCAGAATACTGCGTCACCGGGGCGGATCTTCCAGGCCATCAGCGGCAGAGCAAGTGCGTCGGTGCCGGAAGCGCAGGAAACGGCCTCGCTCATCCCGGAAAATTCCGCCAGTTGGCGCTCGAGGTCGGCGACCTCGGGGCCGAGAATGTAATTTCCGTGGTTGAGAACGCGAGCGATCGCAGCTTCGATTTGCGGGCGAAGGCGATCCTGCTGCGCGGCGAGATCAATAAATGCGATTTCTTCGGCCATTGGAGATAATCCTTTTGAAATGAGGGCGGCGGCACGTCGACTGTCCACGCCACCACGGAAGCTTTTAGCTCCGATTCAGACGATCTTATGAAGTGTTTCACCGTCTTCCGACGTTGCGTAACGCTCGCCCGTCCTCGCGCAGACGAGATCCGGGCCAAGAATTTCGCCAGCTTCCGACACCCAGCCCCGGCGCCGGGCGGGAACACCAACCATCAAGGCATGGTCGGGCACGTCGCGGGTTACGACCGAGCCGGCGCCGATCATGGCGAAACGCCCGATCGTGTTTCCGCAAACGATGGTGGCGTTCGCGCCGATCGTCGCGCCGTATTTCACAAGCGTTTCGCGGAATTCGTCCTTGCGCTCCACGAAAGCTCGTGGATTTAGTACGTTGGTGAAGACGCAGGATGGGCCGCAAAAGACGCCGCCCTCCAGGATGACGCCCTTGTAGAGACTGACGTTGTTTTGAACTTTGCAGTCGTCGCCGACCGCCACGTCGGGGCCTGCGACCACGTTCTGTCCGATGGACACATTCTTGCCGATGCGGGTGCGGGGAAAAATATGGCTGAAGTGCCAGATCTTAGTCCCCTCACCGATCTCCACGGGACCATCCACATAGGCGCTTTCATGGACGAAATATTCGGTCACGTCACCGTTCCTTGGCGGTGTATTCACCCGCTTTGATTAAGATATCGAGAATTGCCAGAGCTTCATCGGCATTGGTTCGCACCGGATGCTCCCCGGCCATCGCACCGAGGAAGTGCCGGCATTCCTCCGTGAGTGGTTCGGACTGGTCGACCTTTATAGCTATGGTCTCGCCCTTCTTGAGAGCCGGACCGTCCTCCACGCGGTGGGACGTCAGGGTCAACTTTTGGTCCCAAGGCTTCACATCGTCGAACACCAGCGATCCTGTCTCACCGATCGCCACGAAGCGCTGCTCTTTGAACGGGGAAATCCACGAAACGAAGATGTGCGCCCTTACGCCCGCCGCGAAGGACAGGTGAAGATGAGCGGCGTCGGCGAGCTCGATGTTAACACCTGGACCGGAAACGACATTCGCGCCCTCAGCCGAGACCCTCACGGGCGGCTCGCCAGTCAGTCCCAGGACCATTGACAGGTCATGGGGTGCGAAGCTCCAGACGACGTCCTCTTCCGTCCGCAGCTTGCCTATCGACAAGCGATTGGAATAGCAATAGCGCAGCTTTCCTATTGCTCCCTCGCAGACCATTTCGCGAAGTCGTATGTAAGCCTGGTGGTATTGCAGGAGATGCCCGACCATCAGAATGCGGCCAGCGCGCTCGGCTGCCGACTGCATCGCGCGGCCATCCTTAAGGGACAGCGCGATCGGCTTCTCCACGAAGACATGCTTGCCGGCCTCAAAAGCTTTGATCGCAATGTCGCGATGGAGGTGGGCGGGCGAAGCAGTTGCGATCCCTTCCACGGCGCCGTCGGCCAGAACCTCGTCGAAGCTGCGGGCGGGGACCCCGTACCGGACCGAAAGGGCTTCGCTCACATTCCTGTCCAGATCGACTACAGCAGCGAGGCGGCCGAGTTCCGCAAAATTGCGAACAAGATTCCGGCCCCAGTATCCGCAGCCTACGACGGCAACCCCGTTCGTCATTTTCTTACCCCGAGATGATCTTTGCGTGTCTGCGGAAATATCACAACCGACCAAAGGAAGTGATGTTGCTGCCTACACGGCGAATGGTGGCCGAAGCGATAGCGCGACATTTCCCAGTGGAGCAATAGGTTGTTCCGGAAAACTTGTCTTTTTGAACACGCATGTTGCGCCAATGCTGCTGCTCGCACGCTGGTGGTGCATCTTTCCCATGCCGTTGCGTGCGGCGATCTTCCACAAGGCTCGCATTTGAAGGGCCGGTCGCGCATCGCTATGCCAAACAAGTCAAAGGGTTGCTCGGTAGATTGCGTCGTTCTCCCGGTGTCCGTCTGTCTGTAGTCACTCTGCTCGCCTCCTAGATTGATTGTCTCTCGGCAGGTTGTTGCTTTGGTGTTCCATGAGCGCCAGCAAGCCTCTTCCAGCGTCCTGCCAATGTGCCTCCCCGTATAAGCGGGCGGATGGCCCTTAACAGGAGATCAACAGGCACGTGAGCCCTGTGAATGATTTTGCGCAGTTCCACGCGCCCGTGTAACTTTTGATCTTTGTCTGAGAGGGCTCTTCGATGGAGCGGAAGCTCGCGGCTATTCTGGCGGTCGACGTGGTCGGCTATTCGGCCCACATGGAGCGTGACGAGGCGGGAACCTTCGATCGCCTTAAGGCGGGTCGCAAGGAATTGTTCGAGCCGGAAATCAAGAAGCGTCACGGCCGCATCTTCAAGCTCATGGGGGACGGGCTGCTCGCTGAGTTCGGCAGCGTCGTGGATGCGGTGGAATGCGCAGTGTCCCTGCAGCGCGGCTTGGGAGCGCGCAATGGCAATGCGCCCGAAAGCGAGCGCATCCAAGTTCGCATAGGCGTCAACCTCGGCGAGGTGATTATCGACGGCAAGGACCGCTACGGCGACGGCGTGAACATCGCAGCGCGGCTCCAACAACTGGCCGAGCCCGGTGGCATCTGGGTTTCCGGCAAGGTTGCGCTTGAAGTCGAGAAGAAACTTTCCTTCAATCTGGAACAAATGGGTGATCAGGCACTCAAGAACATGGTCGAGCCGATTTCAGCCTATCGTGTTGTGATAGAAGGGTCGGCGCTCGCCTCGCCATCAGCCAGGCCGCTTACCCTTCCAGCGAGGCCAGCTCTGGCGGTCTTGCCCTTTGTGAACCTCAGCGGCGATCCTGAGCAGGATTACTTCGCCGATGGCGTTGTCGATGACATCATCACCGCACTGAGCCGTTTCACGAGTTTCGCTGTGATCGCCCGCAACTCTTCGTTCGTCTACAAGGGCCGTGCCGTTGACGTTCGGCAGGTAGCTAAGGATCTCGGCGTCCGCTACGTGCTTGAGGGCAGCTTGCGGCGATCTGGCGAGCGGCTGCGGATCACCGCACAGCTCGTCGATGGCGGCACCGGGGCGCACCTGTGGGCGGAACATTTCGACGGGTCGGTGGCCGACGTCTTCGCGTTCCAGGATCGCATCACGGCCGACGTGGCGATGATCGTCGGCCCGCAGATCCAGGTGGCGGAGATCGAACGGTCGCGGCGCGAACGGCCGGACAGCATCGCAGCCTACGACGCCTACCTACAGGCCGTGCCCATGATCAACAAGGAGACTGCAAAGGAGAATGCGGAAGCCTATGCGCTGCTGACGCGGGCACTGTCGCTCGAGCCAGAAAACGCGCTCTTGCTCTCCCACGCCGCTTGGGCGCTCGGGCACCGCAGCGCGATGGGCTGGCCGCCGATCACGCCGGACGACGTCCGGACCAGTGTGGAGCTGTCGCGTCGGGCGTTGCAACGCGCGGCGGGAGATCCGACGGTCTTGGCGCATTGCGGGGTGCAACTGCTCCAGACAGGAAAGGAATACGACTGGGGAATGGCCGTGCTGGAGGCTGCGGCGAAGGCCAATCCCAACAACATGCTGGTGGTGGTCCGCGGCCGGCATCGCGCATCTGCACTGCGGCAGGGTCGAGGACGCGCTGGCCTATTTCCACCGGGCGATACGGCTCAGCCCCAACGATCCGGAGGCGCATATGTCGCTAACCGGGATCGCCCATGGGCAGATGATCCTCGGGGACTACCAGGAAGCCCTAGTATGGGCGGGTCGCTCGCTTGCGCTCAACACCACCTTCGGCCCTACCTTCTGGATGCTGATCGCGGCCAACGCCCACCTCGGCCGTACGGATGAGGCGCACAGACTTCTCAGGGAGTTCAGAGCCCTCGCTCCGGATGTTACCATCGCCAGCATTCGGGCTGGACAGTCCGCCAAGGACCCGAGCCGCATTGCCGCCATTCTCGACGGGTTGCGGATCGCCGGGCTCGAGGAGGGTTGAGGCGGCCGAAGGCGAACAGGATTTTCACCTTTCGCACCAGAGGCACCTTGCTGCCCGCTTCGGTCTACCAAGCGGGACTGTGATCTCGATTTTGCCAATTATCGCCTGTAGCTCGGCCTTGACCCTGCGACGACAACGATAGTGGTTCTTGCGTGGCTGGACGTGAGGAAGGTCTATCGTCATGGCGGTGTCCCCCGCGGTGGACCGCTCGGTGTACATCGGGGACGCTGAAGCCCTTGAAATCATTGGGCCATATGGCATCAAAGGGGATATGGTGCCCAGGAGAGGACTCGAACCTCCACGCCTCGCGGCACAGGTACCTGAAACCTGCGCGTCTACCAATTCCGCCACCTGGGCAGGTGCGCCGCTCATGTAAGCGGGCGCAATTGCAGTGTCAACGCGCTTTTTCCCATGCCGCGCAATTGACGCATGCAGGCCATCAACCCTCAAGGGTTTCCTTCGAGGCGAGCGTGGAATTGGCGTTGAGCCTGTAGATCATGGGGACGCCCGTTCCGAGTTCGAGCTTGACGATCTCCTGGCCCGAAATTCCCTCAAGCGCCATGATCAGCGCCCTGAGCGAATTGCCATGGGCTGCGACCAGCACCGTTTCGCCGCGCAGAACATGCGGCTGCATCTCGTGGAGGTAGTAAGGCCACACCCGCGCGCCGGTATCCTTCAGGCTCTCTCCTCCGGGCGGCGGAACGTCATAGGAGCGGCGCCAGACATGGACCTGTTCCTCGCCCCACTTCCTGCGGGCGTCATCCTTGTTCAAGCCGTTGAGATCGCCGTAGTCGCGTTCGTTCAGGGCCTGGTCGCGAACGGTTTCGAGGTCGCTCTGGCCGGTCGCATCCAGGATATACTGACACGTCTTTTGCGCCCGTATCAGCGCCGAGGTGAAGGCTATGTCGAATTTCAATCCGCGCGCCCGAAGCTTTTCTCCGGCGGCCTTCGCTTCGGCAAGACCTTGCTCGCTCAGATCAACGTCCCGCCATCCGGTGAACAGGTTCTTGAGGTTCCACTCGCTTTGGCCGTGGCGCACGAGGACGAGAGTTCCGGACATTTGTTCCCTTTCAGCTGCTGTTCAACGAAGCGAACCGGACCCGGGTCAGGAAAGGCCGAGCACGTCTCGCATGGAATACAGGCCCGGCTTCCTGCCGAGCGCCCAAAGTGCCGCTTTGACGGCTCCGCGCGCAAAGATCGCGCGATCCTCCGCATGGTGGGACAGCGTGATGCGCTCACCGGTCCCGGCGAGAATGACCGAATGGTCGCCGACCACCGATCCGCCGCGCAAGGCAGCAAAACCGATCGTTCCTGCCTTGCGCGCCCCGGTAAGTCCATCCCGAGCGCGAACGCTGTGGTCGCCAAGGCCGATCGAACGTCCGGCCGCTGCCGCCTCGCCAAGCAGCAGTGCGGTCCCCGAGGGAGCATCCACCTTGTGCCGGTGGTGCATTTCAAGGATCTCGATGTCGAAATCCGAAGCGCCGAGCGCGCGGGCGGCCTGCTCCACCAGCACGGTCAGCAGGTTCACTCCAAGGCTCATATTGCCGGATTTTACGACGATTGCGTGGCGCGCTGCCGCCGCGATTTTTGCATCGTCCTCAGCTGTGCAGCCTGTCGTGCCGATCACATGCACGATGCGGGCCTGGGCGGCGTAGCCGGCAAACTCGACAGTGGCGGCGGGTGCGCTGAAATCCAGAACGCCATCGGCCTTGGCGAAAACCGGCAGCGGATCGTCGGACACGGTCACGTTGAGTGGGCCCGTCCCGGCAAGCTCGCCGGCATCCTTGCCGAGATGCGGCGAGCCCGGCCTTTCGATCGCGCCGACTACTCGCGCGCCGTCGATCGAATGGACGGTCCGGATCAGCGTCTGCCCCATGCGTCCGGCTGCCCCGACAACGACGAGACCCATCTCGCTCATGTGCTTGTCCTCGCTGCAGTCTTATGCGCCCGGGCGCGCTTCGGCTTGATCACGCTCACTTTCGTGTCGTCGACAATGCCCAGGCCCTTTTCGTTCTGAAGTCTGTGGAACCGCGCATAGACCCCATGCGGCATTGCAAGCAAGGACCGATGCGCTCCCTCCTCGACCAGTCTGCCATGGTCGAGCACGACGATATGGTCCGCATCGACCACCGTCGAGAGGCGGTGTGCGATCACGATCGTCGTACGGTTTTTCATGATCCCGGCGAGCGCTTCCTGCACGCGCGCTTCGGATTCATTGTCCAGCGCGGATGTCGCTTCGTCCAGCACAAGGATTGGCGCGTTTCGCACGATGGCGCGCGCAATAGAAAGCCGCTGCCGCTGCCCGCCCGACAGCGTGACGCCGTTTTCTCCCACCAGCGTGTCGTAGCCGTCGATTTGATGGCGGATGAAATCGTCGGCCTGCGCCTGCCTTGCCGCTGCTTCTATCTCGGCATCCGTCGCGTCCGCGCGGCCGTAGCGGATATTGTCGCGGATAGTGCCTTCGAACAGGTATGGCTGCTGTGAGACATAGGCGATGGCCTTGCGCAGCGATGCCATCGTGACGGTCGAAATGTCCTGGCCGTCTATCGCGATCGTGCCGCCGTCCAGATCGTAGAAGCGCTGCAGCAGCGCGGTCAGCGTCGATTTGCCCGCACCCGAGCCGCCGACGATGGCGGTCGTTTTCCCTGCCGCCGCGACGAAGCTCACCGAGTGCAGGATAGGCAGCGCCTCGGCATAGGAGAACGACACCTTGTCGAACCTGATTTCCCCCCTCTCGACTTTGAGGGCGGGGGCATCGGTCGGGTCAGTATGGGAAGGCTCGATGTCCAGCAGTTCATAGATCATGCGAGCGTTTACGAGCGAGCGCTCAATGTTGACCTGTGTGCGCGCCAGCCGTCGGGCCGGATCATAGGCGAGCAGCAACGCGGTGATAAAGGCAAAGACGTTGCCCGGCGGCTCATGGACGACAGCGGCGCGATAGGCCGCATAGCCGATCACGCCGGCGATCGCAAAACCTGCCAGCATTTCGGCAATCGGCGTTAGCCGCTCCGATACGCGGGCGATCTTGTTGGCGCGCGATTCGGCATTTGCGACCAACTCGGCAATCTTCCGGGAAAGCTGGTCCTCCATGGTGAACGCCTTGACGATCGCGATGCCTTGCGATGCCTCCTGCATGGCCCCGATCAAATGCGAATTGATCTCCACGGATTCCCGGGTGATGCGCCGCAAACGCCGCATCAGGTAGTTGACGGTCAGTACGAGCGGCGGGCCTATGACGACCGCGCTCGCCGAAAGCAGCGGATCCTGCACGATCATGACGACGATGAGTCCGATCAGGGAAACGGCATCGCCTGCGACGGACTTCAGCGTCATGCCGAGCAGATCACGAATGCCGTTGACGTTCTCGTTGATCCGTGCCGCGAGCTGGCCGGATCGCCGGTCGTTGAAGAAACCGACACCGAGCCGCATCAGATGTTCGAATATGCGTTTCTGATAGCGCGCGACGAGGTTGTTGCCGATCCTGGCAAGCGTGACAGCCTGGCCGTAGGTGGCCACACCGCGGATAATGAAGGCCAGTATGACCGCCCCGCAGATGAGGGGAACGCGGTCATAACGCTGTCTGTAAAAAAGCTCATCGACGATCGGTCTTATGATCCAGGCGACAAACCCGGTCGACGCGGCGATCGCGATCAGACATGCAGTGGCAAACACATAGTCCCACAGATATTCGCGGCCGTTTTCCGCGAGAATGCGCCTGATGACGGCGGCGACGTCGGAGGGGTCCGCCCGTTTTGTGGTTTTCTCTGGGGATGTCAACGTTCGTGGCCTGCTTCACGTTCTCTTGGAACTTGCACGCTGGATTCAGCGAACGGGCCTCTCTTAGCCAAATAGCCGCCGCTTGCCTATGGCCGATGCGCCGGCGACGCGATCACGCCCTCCAGCGCCTTCCCGACGTCTCGACGCCGAACCGGACCGGAGTTCGCGCATAGGCGGCGAGGCCCGAAAGCGCGGCCAGCGGGTGCGTGATCACATAAACCGGCATGTCGCGCATGAGCTCCTTATGGGGAGCCTTGTCCTCGAAGGCGGCACGGAAATTACCGCTTTTCAGTGCCGGCACGATTTTTTGGGCAATTCCTCCCGTCAGATAGACACCGCCACGGCTCATGAACACGAGCGCCAGGTCTCCCGCTGTGCGCCCAAGGCAAGTGACGAACATGGACAGCGCTTCTTCAGCCACGCTGTCGGATTTCTCAAGTGCTGCGCCGGTGATTTCGGCTGGCGTGGAAAAGCGCGCCGCAGCACCGTCTGCCTTGGCTACAGCCCTGTAAATATTGACAAGGCCGCGGCCGCACAGAAGTTGCTCGCCCGAGATGCGGCCTTCGATCCGCTCGATATGGGGGAAAACCTCGTGGTCGCGCGGTGTGCGCGGACCGATATCCATGTGCCCGCCTTCGCCCGGCACCGGGATCCAGCGATGACAGGCGTGGATCAGGCCGGCGACGCCGAGGCCTGTCCCCGGGCCGAGCACGACCCGGCCGGCTGTCGGCTCCTGGGTGCCGGGGCCGATCTTTTCCATGTGCTCTTCGCCAAGTGCGACGACAGCCAGCGCCTGCGCCTCGAAGTCGTTGAGCACGACGACGTCGCGCAAGCCGAGGTTTTCGATCATCGCGCGCGGGCGCACTATCCACGGGCAGTTGGTGAGCTGAATTTCGTCACTGTCGACGGGGCCGGCGACGGCCAGCACGGCCGAGCGCGGCTGTATCGAGGTACGGTCCAGTATTGTCGTCTGGATCGCATCGTCGATTGTCGTGAAATCGGCCGTTTGCACGATCGGGAACTCCCTCGGTTCCGCGTAGGCATCGATGAGGATCGCGAAGCGCGCGTTGGTGCCGCCGATGTCGCCGATCAGGATCGGAAACTGGAGGACGCTTTCGTCGACATTCTGGTTTGCCATGACAGCCACCGCTTTCTCCTTACAGCGCCGCGCGTCCTTTCGGGCGCAGGCGCGCAAAGGACGCTATCTATTTCAATCTCCGCATCAGCCATTTCAGGCGTCCTTCGCGGCTCCCACAACGATCTCGGCGGTCGCCACATTGAGCGCCATCGGAATATCGTAGACGATCGCCAGCCGCATGAGCGCCTTGACATCCACGTCATGCGGCATCGGCGTCAGCGGATCAACGAAGAAAATCACGGCGTCGATCTTTCCCTCCGCAATCAGCGCACCGATCTGCTGATCGCCGCCGAGCGGCCCGCTCTTGACGCGGCGTATTTCGAGTTGAGGGCAGGCCTCGACGATGCGCTGCCCCGTCGTTCCGGTTGCCACGAGATCGCAGGCTGACAGGAAATCGGCATGGATCGCGGCAAAAGCCACCATGTCGTCTTTTTTCTGGTCGTGCGCTATCAGCGCGATGCGGAGTTTCGAAGCCATGGCCTGGATTTTCTAAATCGGTTGAAATCCTATATAGCCAACCGTGGTTCGAGAAAAGCCCGGCGATTTGAGTCGGTCAGTTTTGCGGCCGGGGACGAGGCAGCGGGATGCGAATGTCCGGCGTCGCGGTGAATGCGCTGACCGGCAGCGCGGCGTCAACCGAAACCTGCGCCGGCGTAGAGGACTCCCGAGTGCTGGCCGTCGCAACCGCTCCACCGCCATAGCCCATGGTTGCCGCCAGTTCCGACGGTGGTGACGGCGCAGCGAGTACCGCACGGCACTCCCTCGGCAGGCTCGCCATCGTCATGACGTCGCGCGCCTTGGGCGAGTCCGGATTCTTGTTGGGCCGCCACGGTTCCTCGGTGAACCACCAGGCGAGCGACTTGTCGCAGCCTTCGCCTCGCGGCACCGCACTCTGCTCCTTGCAGCTGACCGAGCCCGGCTGGCAGCCGATGCGGATGTGGAAGTGATAGTCGTGGCCCCAGAACGGCCGGATCTTGCGCAACCACGAACGGTCGCCGGTCACTGTCTCGCATAGCTTCTTCTTGATGCCGGGATGAACCAGGATGCGCTCGACCTCCGGATAGTTCGCCGCGCGCTTCAGCAGTCGTGCATGGGTGGGCGTCCATACCCTTTCATTCACCGTCAGGCCTCTTGCCCTGATCATGGAAACGGCGCTCACCTCTTCTCGCTCCTCGGCGGAGAGCCGTCGGCTGGGCATCGGAGTGAGCCAGATGTCAGCATCGAGGCCGATCTGATGGGAGGCGTGGCCGGTAAGCATAGGACCGCCGCGCGGCTGCGAGATGTCGCCAAGAAGAAGCCCCGGCCAGCCGTCGGCAGCCGCATCGCGCGACAGTTTCTCTATGAGCCGGATCATGGCCGGGTGGCCCCAGCGCCGGTTGCGCGACAGCCGCATTGCCTGCCACGTCGGCCCGTCCGTGGGGATCGCGACGCCTCCGGAAAAGCAGCCCTTGCTGTAGAAGCCATAAGACCGGGCGGCGGTGGCTGCCGGCAGTTTTTCGGCGCCGAACAGGTTCTTGGCGAGTTCCTCCGCGCCGGCGCCGGAAGCTACCGGCAGCGCAATCACAAGCGCGATCGCTGCCGCGCGGCGCGCGGCTCGAAGGATCGATCTCATCGGCGTGTCCATGGATGTTATTGCCTGCATTGAGCAACACACCCCAGAGAGTGAGCCGCGACGGTTACCGGAAGGTAAATGCCGGAGCATGATACCATGACGGCATGGCAAAGCAGAGAACCCGGCGTTTTGCGGCCCGCGTCACACACCCTTTTCCAGCAGCGGGCTCCTCGCATCGCAGTCTCCGCTCCCTCTCCAGCTCCCAGCAGCCCACATTCGGTCGAGTGCCAGACGGTAGTTCGGATACTGGAACGCATAGCCCGCCGCCTTGATCGCCGCATTCTCCACGCGCTTGTTCTCGCCATAGAAGGAACGGGCCATCGGCGAAAGCCGGGCTGTCTCGAAGGGAACTTCCGGCGGCGGCTCGATGCCCATGAGGCCGGCTGCGTATGAGACGATATCCTGCGGCGGCGCTGGCTCGTCGTCGGTCACGTTGAACACGCCGTCCGCGTTCCTCGCCGCGAGATGCCACAGCGCGCCGGCGATGTCGTCGACATGGATGCGATTGAAGACCTGCCCGGGCTTGATCAATCGCTTCGCGGTGCCGTTGGCCAGATTGACGAAGGCGTTGCGGCCCGGCCCGTAAATGCCGGAAAGCCGCAGCACCGAGACCGGCAGGCCGGTCCGCTGCCCGGTCTGCCGCCACTCCTGCTCGGCCGCGAGCCGCAGGACCGACCGGCGCGAAACCGGGCGACATTGGCTCCGCTCGTCGATCCAGGAACCACCGTGATCGCCATAGACGCCGACGGTTGACAGATAGCCGATCCATTCGAGATGCCTCATTCGGTCGCGGATCGCGTCCTTGGCCGCGTTGAGAACGGGGTCCCCGTCTTCGTCAGGCGCTATCGACACGATCAGATGAGTCGCATCGAGAAGAACATCGACAACCTGCGTGCTGAGTTGCGCCCCGTCGAACAGGAAAGGCTCGACACCGGCTCGGCGGAGCGGAGTCAGTTTTTCCGCCGATCTGGTCGTGCCATGGATTGTCGTGCCGCTGGCGTTCGCGGCGGCGAAGGCCTTTCCCGAATAGCCGGCGCCAAAGATGAAGAATTGTTTCGTCATGCTTGAATTCCGTGACCAGCCGGGCTTCCCGCCGGTCTGTGCAAGGTCCATTCCCCGGCGACGGCCGGGTCCCGTTCCTCGGCGCGCCGCCGCCGTGCCAATTGGGCGAATTCCGCTGGCGGCATCAGACGCAGAAGCGCCCAGGCGGCGGCGCCGCGCACCAGCGGCGAGAGGTCTCCCGCCAGACTTCGACAGAGCGGGATCAGTGACGCGTCACCCGAGTTGCCGGCGGCGATAAGCGCGTTGCGGATGAATCGGTCTCGTCCGATCCGCTTAACCGGCGAGCCCGAGAAGAAGGCGCGGAAGGCTGCGTCGTCGAGATTGAGCAACTTGGCCAAGGCCGGCTCGCTGAGGTCGTCGCGGGCGACGAGCTTCGCTTCGGAGGCCGTCCGCGCGAATTTGTTCCACGGGCAGACGGACAGGCAATCGTCGCAGCCAAAAATCCGGTTGCCGATCGCCTCGCGAAACTCGAGCGGGATCGGACCCTTGTTCTCGATCGTGAGGTAGGAAATGCACCGGCGTGCGTCGAGCCGGTAAGGTGCGGGAAACGCCTTCGTCGGGCATATGTCGAGACAGGCCCGACAGGAGCCGCAGTGGTCGCTTTCCGGGACATCGGCGGAAAGGGCCGCTGTGGTGAAGATTGAACCCAGGAAGAGCCATGAGCCGAATTCGCGGCTGACAAGATTGGTGTGCTTGCCCTGCCAGCCTATTCCGGCGGCCTCGGCCAACGGCTTTTCCATGACCGGCGCTGTATCCACGAAGACCTTCACGGCGGCACCGCTCAGGGCCGCGAGTTTTCCGGCGATCTCCTTCAGACGGCCTTTGATGACGTCATGATAGTCGCGGTTCCTTGCATAGACGGAAATCGCGCCGTGCTGCCGCCTGTCGAGAATCTCGAGCGGGTCGTGCGAGGGACCATAGTTCATGCCGAGAATGACGATCGATCGCACTTCAGGCCAGAGCGCTTTCGGATCGCTTCGGCGCGCTGCGGTTTCAGCAAGCCAGGACATTGAACCGTGGTGGCCCGCCGCCAGGAAGTCGGCCAGGCGTGGCGCCGCTTCGGGAACGGCATCCGCCGTGGTTACGGCAACGCAATCGAAGCCCGCCTTCCTTGCCTCCCGGTCGATGAGGTTCCGCAGGCGCGCCGGATCGGCGATGGCCCCGGCCGCGCGCATCAGAAATCCAGGTCCGCGTAGTGCGAGACCGGCGACAGGCCCCGCACGCGGTCACCGAGGAGCGGGCGGAACGAAGGGCGCGACTTCAGGCGGGTGTACCAGTCCTTGGCCGCCGGATATTCGGTCCAATCGATCTCGCCGAGATAGTCAAGGATGGAAAGCGTGCCGGCGGCGGCGAGGTCCGCATAGGACATCCGCGGGCCCGCCAGCCAGTTGCGCGTGCCCGCCAGCCAGTTGGTATATTTCAAATGCTGCTTGATGTTGGAGCGTGCGGCGCGGATGGCTCCTGCGTCGGGCGAACCGCCGTCCGAACCCGGCATCAGCGGCTTCAGCACGCGTTCGCGCACGAGATGGCGGGTAGCCTCGCCCTCCGTCTTCTGCAGATACCAGTCGCAGACGCGTCTGATTTCGGCGCGGTCGATCGGGTCTTCGGCAAAGAGCCGCCGCTCCCGCTTCAAAACGCCGCGCGTCTCGTCCAGGTATTCGGCAATCACCGCCGCGCCGACAATCGGCACGTCGCCCTCCGCGAGCAGCACCGGAAGAGTGCCCGCCGGGTTCAGCGCCAGAAATTCTTTCCGCCGCGTCCACGGCTTTTCCTCGATGAGGGCCAGCTCCTCGCCATATTCGCCAAAGGCGAGGCGGACAAAGCGGCTGGTGGCAGATAGGGGATGGTGGAAAAGCGTCAGCATCGTACCGCGATTGTTGATCGGGCTCTGGCCAATTCAAGGCAGTGCCAGTAAGTCTTGGCCCGCCCGATTTCACGGGCCGGAGGGCGACTCGAGCTATAGGGGCACGCGGGCGCCGTGACAAGCAAGTGCCGGCCCTGCCGGCCGGTTCGAGGGCAGATGGAAAATCAAACGATCGTCGACGCGTTGATGCTCGGCCTGCTGGAAGGGCTTACGGAGTTCATTCCGGTTTCCTCGACCGGGCATATCCTGCTGGCGGGCCACTTCCTCGGCTTCAAGTCCACCGGAAAGGCCTTCGAGGTGCTCATTCAGCTTGGCGCAATCCTCGCCATCCTGAGCGTCTATGCGGGCAAGCTGTGGCAGTTGGCCACGGCCCTGCCGTCGAGCCGTCGCTCTCAGCACTTCGTTCTGGGCATCCTGCTCGCCTTCCTGCCGGCGGCTGTGATCGGCGCGCTGGCCCACGACTTCATCAAGACGGTGCTGTTCGAAACGCCAAGGCTGATCTGCATCATGCTCATCCTGGGCGGCGTCGTGCTGCTTTGGGTGGACCGATGGGATTTGAAGCCGAAATATCATGACGTGATGGAATTCCCGCTGGGCCTTTGTTTCGGCATAGGCCTGATCCAGTGCCTGGCGATGATACCAGGCACCTCCCGCTCGGGCTCCACGATCGTTGGCGGGCTTCTGTTGGGGGCGGACAAGCGGTCCGCAGCGGAGTTCTCCTTCTACCTCGCAATGCCTACCATGGCCGGGGCGTTCGCCTTCGATCTCATCAAGAACCGCGATATCCTGTCGGCGGCGGATCTGCCGGTGATTGCGACCGGCTTTATCGCGGCCTTCGTTATGGCGGTTATCGTGGTGCGCCATCTGCTCGACTACGTCTCGCGCCATGGGTTTGCGCTGTTCGGCTGGTGGCGTATCGCTGTCGGCGGATTGGGACTGGTAGCTCTCCTGATCTGGGGTTGAGCCTCGGAGCCTCACTCAAAATTCGCCACGCCCGGCTGCAATGGCAATTTTTGCGCTTGTCGAGCCTCATGTACCGGCACGTACACTTCGCTCCGGTTCTCAAAGTCACCATTTTCGCTACGCCCTGACGAATTTTGAGTGAGGCTCTCAAAAGAGCTCCGCCAGCCCCCGCCGCAAAAGGTCGAGCGCGAGGATGGTGATCACGACCCGGAACCATTTGCGGAACGTGTTCTCCGGCAACCGATCCAGCCATTTCGTACCATGGACCGTTCCAAGGAAGCCTGAAACGAATCATGGCCGCCACCAGCGGCAGCCATTGCCAAAATGCGAAGCCTGCGAGGCCGAAAACCACGATCTTCAGGCCGTGCTGGACGGTCATGGCGGCGCCATGCGTGGCGACCAGCGCCTTGCGGTCATTGGGAAAGATCTGAGCGAAGACCGACGAGAGCAGGGGACCTGTAGCTCCGACGAACATGGTCGTCATCGCCAGCACCGCGCTTGCCAGCGCCAGCCCCGCGCGGCCGAGGGTCTCTATGCCTGGTATCTTCGTCCAGGTGACCGCGATGATGAAGGTGCCGAGCACAAGCTTCAAAACGGCGTCAGGTAGCTGGACGACGATGAAAGCGCCGGCAATCGCTCCCACAATGGAGCCGGCGATGAAGGGCACGGCCACGTCCATGCGAACATTGGCGCGCTGGTGCCACGCGCGCCCGCTGTTGGAGCCAAGCTGCACCGCGCCGTGAACGGGGATGAGGGCTGCGACCGGGATGAAAAGCCCCATCAGGGCGAGCATCGCGACGCCCCCGCCAAGACCGAACGCCGCGGTGAGCGCTGATGTAAAGAAACTCGCGACGATCAGCAGTGCGGCCGGGGCGGAGCCCAGCCCTCGCGGAAGCCATTCCGCGATGATGTCCAAGCTGTCGCCGCTCAAGCCGGCGTCTTGCGCGTGAACTGGCCGGCGGGACGGTATTGCCAAAGATAGGTCGGCAGGACTGCGGCCGTCGCTTCAGGCCGGATGCCCAGCGCGGCGAAGGTGCGGCCCTCCTGCTCGGCCTCTCGGGAAACGACATTGTCTGTTCTTAGCAGCGTCACCTGATCCGGCGTCAGCAACGGATTGGGCAACATGCCGAGGATCGACGCCTGCAGTTCCGCCAGCCACCAGGGAACCGTGACCAGCCGGCGCTCGCGGCCGACGATCTCCAGCATTTCCTCCATGCAGGCGCGGAAGCTCATCGCTTCCGGTCCGCCGAGCTCGTAGGTGCCGGCCGCAACCTTCCCGTCGACCGAGCGCGCCATCGCCTCGGCGACATCGCCGACATAGACGGGCTGGAAGAGCGTGGTGCCCCCGCCGATCAGCGGCAGCATGGGCGACAAGCGGGCCATTCCGGCGAAACGGTTGTAGAAGCCGTCCTCTGGCCCGAAGATGATGGAAGGCCGGAAGATGACGGCGTCCTTCACAGACTCGAGAACGGCCTTTTCGCCCCGCGCCTTGCTCTGGGCGTAGAGTGACCTGGATGCCGGGTCGGCCCCGATTGCTGAGCCGTGGGTCAGTCCGATGCCGGCAGCGCGTGCTGCTTCAGCCACAGTTCGAGCGCCCACTTCCTGTACTGCCGTGAATTTCTGCTTTCCCGTCTCGTGGAGAATGCCGACGAGATTGACGGCGTGGTCGGCGCCTGCCACCGCGCGCTCGACCGACCACGGGACGCGGACATTGGCCTGCACCGCCTGGATCTGGCCCACATTGCCGAGAGGTTGCAGATGGAATGCAAGCTCAGGACGGCGGCAGGCCACGCGCACCCGATAGCCTCGCTTGGCCAGCGCCCGGACCACATAGCGCCCGACAAAGCCGGAGCCGCCGAAGACAGTCACGAGTTTCGGGACTTCGGTGATGGCGGTCATGGCTTGCTCCGGTCGCGGCAAGTAGCCGTGGAAACTGGCTTCATAGTCGGTTTTGCGGCGAAGGCAAGGCCATCGAACGCCGCCCGCTCCGGCGTCTGCCTGCATTCATCAATCCACCATGATCTCGATCAGTGACGGCGAACCCGCCGCGCGTGCACGGGCGAGCGCGGCGGGCAGATCGTCGGGCGAAGCGAGCCGTTCGGCCGGCATGTGATAGGCGTCTGCGATGCGGCAGAAGTCCGGCGGGACGGGCGAGACGCCGACCGGCCTGACGCCGGCGTTAAGCATGGATGTCTCGATCTCGCGATAACCGCGATTGTTCCACACAACGAAGATGACAGGCGTTTGTGTCTCGACTGCCGCGCCGATCTCCGGAAGGGTGAACTGGAACCCGCCGTCGCCGCAGAGACACACGACGGGCGCCGTCCGGTCGGCAAGGGCGGCGCCGATCGCCGCGGGCGGTCCATAGCCCAGGGCGCCGAAGCCGGTGGCCGCGTTGAACCAGCCGCCCGGCCGGTCATGGTCGTAACAGAGGTTTCCGGCATAGACCGGCTGCGTGGAGTCGCCAACGATGATCGAGCCGGGCAGCGTATCGCGGATCATTTCGATGACCCGCACCTGATGCTGCATCGCCGGGCCGATTTCAGCGAGGGAAGCGTCGCGCCCGGACTGGGCTCGGGCAGCGCCGTCGGCACTTCTCGCGGCGGGCAGTTGGGTCGCCAATGCCTCCAGCGCAGGAGCGCAGTCGGCCGCTATCCGCACCGTCGCCGGCCAGCGTTCGAGCTGGGCGTGGTCGATATCGATCCGGATCAGGTTGGCGGGAGCCCTGAAGCCGCCATCAGCATACATGTCGTAGTCAGTGGGGCCGAACTCGGTGCCTGCGGCGATCACCAGGTCCGCGTCGGCCATCATACGGCGTACCGAAGCGAGGCTCGGGCTGGCATGGACGCCAAGCGGATGGCGATGCAGGAGGCCGCGCCCGTTGACCGTCGTAATGACCGGCGCATCGAGCATTTCGGCGAGCCTGCGGAGCGGGGCTTCCGCGTGCCTCGCGCCGCCGCCGGCAAGTATCAGTGGGCGCTGCGCCGCGCCGGCAAGCCGCGCCGCTTCGGCGATCGCGCCTTCATCCGGCGTTGGCCGGGCAGCTTTTTTCGGGAGGAAAGCAACCTCTCTCGCCGGCAGTCCCATGACATCTGTCGGAATTTCGACATGAACCGGCCCGGCTCTGCCAGACTCCAGGAGAGAAAATGCACGCGCAAGCACGCCGGGAAGCTCCGCTGGATCCTCGATCCGCTCGGACAAGAGGGCAACCTTTTCCATCATGCCGCGCTGGTCGGGCAATTCGTGCAGGAAGCCAAGTCCCTTGCCGAGCGATGCACGCTTATTGACGCCGGAAATCACCAGCATCGGGACCGAATCGGCGCGCGCCTGAGCCATTGCGGTGATCGTGTTTGTGAGGCCGGGGCCGGTGATGACGATGGCAACGCCCGGCTTGCCGCTGACACGGGCATAGCCGTCGGCCATGAAACCGGCGCCCTGTTCGTGACGCGGGGTCACATGGCGGATTTTCGAATGGGCAAGCCCTCGATAAAGCTCGATCGTATGGACGCCGGGTATGCCGAATACAGTATCGACGCCATGCGCCTCGAGCAGCTTGATCAGCAATTCTCCGGTTGTGGTCATGGTTCAGTCCTCATCGCGACGGCCAAGCCAGCCTTCGCAATTCAGCGGCGCAGAATGGGCCGCGTCAGGCATGTCGGCCCACCCTCGCAGGCAATGCACAGCGCATCGGCCTCGAAGGTTTTCACCGTGCAGCCCGCAGCTTCCATCACCGCCTTTGTCTTAGGGAAACCGGCGACCGCGATCACCTCGTGCGGGGCGGTTGGCAGTACATTGAGGCTCAGCCCGTTACTCGCAAAAAACTCGCTCGCGTCGCCTTCGATCAGCCGGACGCCGCGCGCCTTGAGCAACTGATAGAAGGCGGCCGGCAGCAGCGGAGCGTAGACCACGGCGAGATCGTCGGCGAGCGGGCTGATCACCGACATCAGATGCAGGCAGGCATCCTCGCCGTGCCAAAGCGGCAAATCGTAGCCATGGACCTCGATGCCGAGCGGCCCAAGCAGGTTCGTCATCTGCTGAATGCCGTCCTGGTTTGTCCGCACTCCGCGCCCAATTGCCAGCGTCACGCGATCGACCCAGACGCAGTCGCCGCCTTCGACTCGGCCGGGGTCCGTGATTCGCCCGACGACGGGAATCCCAAGCCGCGTGTAGGTACCCTCGTGAAGCGCCGGTTCGCTGCGGCGCAGCGCCTTGCCCATGGAAAGGATGACCGCGCCGCGATCAATTACCAGCGAAGGATCGTGGGTGAATACGGAATCCGACAGCCCGTCCTCACGATCCTCGATCCATTCGACCAGGGCACCCGACTCCGCGACGAGGCGGGCAAGTGCGGCGTGCTGCTCCGCCGCTTTCGCAGGGTCGAAACCCGGCCCGTAGTGCCAGTCGCTGTGCCTTGCGCCGCGCATGGCGTTGGCGGCGGAGCGCATCAGCACACGCTGGAGCGGCGCCGCCATGGACTGTGAGCCGAACGCGTTCACTGTATCTCTTCCCGAAAAAGTTGTCGAAGCAGGCGAGGGCGCTATTTATACATCGGCATAAAAAGCGGCAAGTGCCGCAGTGAGCGGACTGAAAGTGAAGGTTGGTGGTGTTGACGCGGCCAAGCCAGCGGTCCATCGTGAAGCGTGGATCGCATGATTCCCAAAGGCGGAGTGGGAAGGATCGACAGCGGGTTCTGATGTGTATGGCGTTCCTCAAGGGTCCGAAAGGACGCGTGGCGCCATAGGGGAAGTGCAGGCCGGGGCAATGAACAACCAATTACAGACAGACGCGGAGACCGTGCGGCGGCGAGGCTGCCAAGCGTAATGGCGGTGGCGGCGACAACACCTGGCGCGACGGCGGCGGACGATGCCGCCGAGGCCATTCACGTTGAGAACCTTCACAAAAAGTTCGGCCAGCTTCACGTCCTGAAAGGCGTGTCCCTGTCGGCGCGCGACGGCGAGGTCGTGGCCATCATCGGCGGCAGCGGCTCCGGCAAGTCGACTTTCCTGCGCTGCATCAACTGCCTGGAGAATCCGACCAGCGGCATCATTCGCGTCAATGGCGAGGAGATTCGGCTGAAGAGTGACGGCCACGGCAACACGGTTCCGGCCGACCGCCGCCAGATCGAGCGCATCCGCTCGAGGCTCGGTATGGTGTTCCAGAATTTCAACCTTTGGAGCCACATGACGCTGATCGAGAACGTCATAGAGGTTCCTGTGCATGTCCTCGGCGTTGCGCGAGCCGAAGCAATCGCCACGGCCGAGACGCTGCTTGCGCGTGTCGGCCTTGCCGAAAAACGCAACGTCTATCCGGCGTTTCTTTCAGGTGGTCAGCAGCAGCGCGCGGCCATCGCGCGCGCTCTGGCCATTCAGCCGCGTGTCATGCTCTTCGACGAACCGACCTCCGCGCTCGATCCGGAGCTGGTCGGCGAGGTGCTGAAGGTGATTGGCGACCTGGCGCGCGAGGGACGCACCATGATCCTCGTCACACACGAGATGAAGTTCGCGCGCGAGGTCGCGACCCATATCGTCTATCTGTACAACGGCCGCGTGGAGGAAGAAGGGCCGCCGGATCAGGTTTTCGGGGCCCCGAAATCCGATCGGCTGAAGCAGTTCATCCGCAGCGTGAGCTGAGCGAGAACAAGGGAACAAAAAGGGAGTGTTGTTGAAATGAAGCAGCTTATGAAAACCGCGGTGGCGGCAGCCTTCTTGGCGCTGTCGGGGATGAACATGGCGAGCGCCGAGGCGCTAAAAGTGGGCATTGGCGCCGAGCCCTATCCGCCTTTCACGTCGCCCGATGCCTCCGGCAAGTGGGTCGGCTGGGAGATCGACATGATCGAGGCTGTCTGCGGTGAGGCCAAGCTCGAATGTGTGGTCACGCCGGTCGCCTGGGACGGCATCATTCCGGCGCTGACGAGTAAGAAGATCGACATGATCATGAACTCGATGTCGATCACCGAGGAACGCAAGAAGACGATCGATTTCTCTGACAAGTACTATAACACACCGGCCGGTATTGTCGGCACCACAGGTGTCCAGATGGATGCGACGGCTGAAGGATTGAAAGGCAAGATCCTCGGCGTGCAGGGATCGACCGTCCATGAGACCTATGCCAAGAAGCATTTCGGGGACTCGCTGGCCGAGCTAAAGACCTATCAGACGCAGGATGAGGCCAACCAGGATCTCGCGGCTGGGCGGATCGATGCAACCCAGGCCGATTCTATCGCCCTCGACACGTTCCTCCAGTCAGACCAGGGCAAGGGCTGTTGCGAGCTGAAGGGTACCGTTGCCGAGGATCCGGAGATTTTGGGACCGGGCATCGGCGTGGGTCTTCGCAAGGACGACACCGAACTCAAGGAAAAGATAAACGCTGCGATAAAGGCGCTCCGCGACAGCGGCAAATATGACGAGATCGCGAAGAAGTACTTCAAGTTCGATATCTACGGCAGCTGAGCCCTGCCCGGTCAGTCCCATGCAGGAGAGTGATCCCCGATCCGTTTCCGCCCCTGTCGCAGGGGGTGGAAACCGCCGGCGCCTTCTCGGCAGCGCGGGGGGGCGCGGCACGCGGATAAGACTTGGGAAATTCCATCTTTCAAGCGGCGGGGGCTGCGCTGACTGATTCTCTCCTCTGGCCGTTGGCCCAATCCGGCATCTTCGAGCTGTTGTCACCCACCCCGCCGGGGTGGGGAGGCAACCTTCTTCGCGGCCTCTTGCACTCCGTCGAGATCGCGCTCGGCGCGTTCGCAGTAGGTCTCGCCATCGGAACGGGCGGTGCTTACGGCAAGCTTTATGGCGGGCCGATCACGCGCGATCTGCTCGAAGTCTATACGACCATGGTGCGGGCAGTGCCGGAACTGGTGCTCATTCTGCTGCTCTATTATGCGGGCACCGATCTCATCAACCATATGCTCGCCTTTGGTGGTTTCGGACCCATCGACATCAGCGGGCTGGTCGCGGGCGTCTTTGTCCTTGGGTTCGTTCAGGGCGCCTATGCGACCGAGGTGCTGCGCGGCGCCATCCTCGCCGTACCGCAGGGGCAGATCGAAGCGGCGCGCGCCTACGGCATGTCGCCCGGGCTGCTGATGCGGCGCATCACTCTGCCGGCCATGTTGCCCTTCGCCCTGCCCGGCCTTGCCAACCTGTGGCTGATCGCCACCAAGGATACGGCCCTGCTCGCCGTGGTTGGGTTCAACGAGCTGACGCTCGAAACCAGGCAGGCGGCAGGCGCGACAAAGGCCTATTTCACCTTCTTCATGGCGGCGGGCGCGCTCTACCTGCTGCTAACCCTCTTTTCGAGTCTGTTCATCGGGAGAATAGAGCGCTGGGCGCGGCGCGGCATGCCATCCGTTGTGGAGGGTCGCTGATGAATGCGGCCCAGCTTCGCTTCAGAACCCGGCTGCTCGGCTGGCTCCAGCCACATCGCATCATCCTGATCGCGGTCGCCGCGGGATTGGTGGCAGCCGCTGCAATGTTCATGCGCTGGAACTGGCTGCCGGACTACTACGGACTGGCGCTCCAAGGTCTCTGGCGCACGATCTGGATACTGTTCGTCACAGCGTTCTTGGGTTTCCTGCTCGCCGTGCCGCTGGGTCTGGCGCAGGCAGCGGGTCCGCGCTGGCTCGCCTGGCCGGCACGCACCTTCTGCACTGTGATCAGGGGCACGCCCCTGCTCCTGCAATTGTGGTTGCTCTATTACGGCCTGGGCTCGCTATTTCCGCAGTATCCATGGATACGCTCATCGGAGCTCTGGCCCTACCTGCGCCAAGCCTGGCCATATGCCGTGCTGGCGCTGTCGTTTTCTTTTGCCGGCTATGAAGGCGAGGTCATGCGGGGTGCCTTTGCCGGCGTCCCGCGTGGCCAGCTTGAAGCGGGACGCGCTTTCGGCATGAGCCGCTGGAAGATTTTCCGCCGCATCTGGCTGCCTCAGGCAATTCACCGGGCGCTGCCCACGCTGACCGGCGAAACCGTGCTGCAACTGAAATCGACCCCGCTCGTAGCGACCATCACAGTGATCGATCTCTACGCTGTGGCTTCGCGGGTGCGGCAAGATACGTTTATCGTGTACGAGCCATTGCTGCTTTTGGCGCTTATCTACCTTATCATCACCGGAATCCTCGTTATCCTGTTCCGCCGGCTGGAGGCCCGGATTCCGTCGAGGCTGGGGTAGAGCGCGATCGAGGCGCACCGAGGCGGTGGTTGCGATGACCGATACACTAACCCTTACGCTTGGCCAAGCCATAGCCCTTTGCGAGAGGGCTGCAAGTGCTGCAGGGGCGCGGCCGGAAACCGCGACGGCGCTCGCAAAATCCGTCGTTGCAGCCGAGGCTGAGGGCCATGCCTCCGTCGGTCTCACGCATTTCGTCGACTATCTGGAAGCTCTCGAGGCCGGCCGGATGGACGGACACGCGGTGCCCGAGATCACGCAGCCCGCGCCGGCTGTGATCCTCTCCGACGCCCGGGGCGGTGCGGCGCATCCGGGCTTCGACACTGCCTTTGACGTGATCGTCTCAGCCGCAAGGACGTGCGGCGTGGCGATCTTCGGCCAGCGGAACTCCTTCACATGCGGAGCGCTCGGCTATTTCGCAGGTCGCCTGGCCGAACGAGGCTTCGTATCGCTAGCAGTGACCAACGGGCCGGCGCTGGTCGCCGGGTCGGGCTCCACGAAGCCTGTCTACTGCACCAATCCGATGGCCTTCGCCGCGCCTCAAGTCGGCGGCCCGCCTTTGCTAATCGACCAGTCTTCGAGCGCCACCGCGTTCGTGAACATTCGCAAGGCCGCGCACGCGGGCCAAACCATACCGGCAGGTTGGGCACTCGACAGCGAAGGCAAGCCCACGACCGATGCGCAGGCGGCGGTCAAGGGGGTCCTGCTTGCCTTTGGGGGCAGTCGGGGCGCCAATATTGCGCTGATGGTGGAGGTGCTGTCGGCGGGGCTTACGGGCGCCAACTGGTCACTGGACGCGCCGTCCTTCACCAAGGGATCGGAAAGTCCGGGAACCGGCCTGCTCGTGCTCGCGATCGAGCCGGCGGTCTTTGGAGGGGATTTCAAGGGGCGAATGCGGGCACAGATGGAACGGCTCACCGGCTTCGGAGTGCATATTCCCGGCCTGGGCAAAGCCGAAGCGCGCATGCATGCCGCACGCGACGGCGTCGCTATCCCGGCGGCAATCCATGCGCGGATAACGGGATGGGCAAACCGGCCCTCATAGACGCGGCGCTTCCGCCCGAGGGCCAAATGATACCAGCGGCTGCAACCTTGACCGTCTGACTGTGCCCCTCACCTGGCTGCTGCCACCTCTCCTCACGCGGGGCGAGGAGTGCTGGCACAACCAGCGGCGCTCGTTTTTTTGCGACTTTGACGATTGGCGAAACCTCGGCGGACGTCTGATCTCCCCCCTTGCGGGGGAGATGGCCGGCAGGCCAGAGAGGCGTGAGCGGGAACGCCTGCCCGGCTGCCGCGACCAATCGCCTGCCTCAAGGATAGCCCGCCGGAACGCTCCGGCGGGGTTTTTGTTGAGGCGATCTAATCGCGCAGACGCTGTTAGTTGCCGCCGCGGTTTTTCAGCGCGGCGCCCAGAATGTCGCCGAGCGAAGCGCCGGAATCGGTTGAACCGTACTGGGCGACCGCTTCCTTCTCTTCGGCGATCTCCAGTGCCTTGATGGAGACCTGGATCTTCCGGGTCTTCTTGTCGAAGGCGATGACGCGCCCGTCCACTTTCTGGCCAACGGAAAAGCGCTCGGGGCGCTGCTCATCGCGGTCACGCGAGAGATCGGATCTCTTGATGAAGGTCTCGACGTCATGGTCGACGAGTCTGACTTCCAGCCCGCCGTCCTTGACCGCGATCACTTCGCAAGTGACGACCGCGTTCTTGCGCAGGTCGCCGGAAGCGGCGGCGTCGCCGACCGCATCACGCGCGAGCTGCTTGATGCCGAGCGAGATGCGCTCCTTCTCGATATCGACATCGAGAACCTGAGCCTTCACTACGTCGCCGCGGTTGAACTCCTCGATCACCTGCTCGCCGGGGCGGTTCCAATCGAGGTCGGACAGATGGACCATGCCGTCCACATCGCCTTCGAGACCGATGAACAGGCCGAATTCGGTCTTGTTCTTGACCTCGCCCTCGACCTGGCTGCCCACCGGATGGCTGCGGGCAAACGCTTCCCACGGGTTCTCCAACGTCTGCTTGAGTCCGAGCGAAATGCGGCGCTTGGCCGGATCGACTTCGAGAACCACGACATCCACCTCCTGCGTGGTAGACAGGATCTTGCCGGGATGGACGTTCTTCTTCGTCCACGACATTTCCGAAACGTGGATAAGGCCCTCGATACCCGGCTCCAACTCGACGAACGCACCATAATCGGTGATGTTGGTAACCGTGCCGCGGATCTTCTTGCCGAGCGGATACTTGGCGCCGATACCCTCCCACGGATCGCTTTCGAGCTGCTTCATGCCGAGCGAGATGCGATGGGTTTCCTGGTTGATGCGGATGATCTGCACCTTGACGGATTGGCCGATATTGAGGATTTCGGTCGGATGGTTGACGCGGCGCCACGCCATGTCGGTGACGTGCAGCAGGCCGTCAATGCCGCCGAGGTCGACGAACGCACCGTAGTCCGTGATGTTCTTGACGATGCCCTCGACCACCTGGCCCTCTTCGAGGTTCTGCACGATCTCCGAACGCTGCTCGGCGCGGCTTTCCTCAAGAACGGTACGGCGCGAAACGACGATGTTGCCGCGGCGGCGATCCATCTTCAGGATTTCGAAGGGCTGCGGGTTGTGCATCAGCGGGGTCACGTCGCGGATCGGACGAATGTCGACCTGGCTGCGCGGCAGGAACGCCACGGCGCCGTCGAGGTCGACGGTGAAGCCGCCCTTGACCTGGTTGAAGATGACGCCTTCGACGCGCTCGCCCCTGTTGAATTTCTCTTCGAGCCGCACCCAACTCTCTTCGCGGCGGGCTTTCTCGCGTGACAGCATTGCCTCGCCAAGAGCGTTCTCGATGCGCTCGACGTAGACTTCGACCGTGTCGCCGACCTTCAACTGGCCGTCCTTCGACTTGGCGCCGAACTCCTTCATCGGCACGCGGCCTTCGACCTTGAGGCCGACGTCGATGATGGCCATGTCCTTTTCAATGGCGGTGATGATGCCCTTGACGACCTGGCCTTCACCTGAATGACCGGCGGAAAACAATTCTTCGAGAAGCGCGGCGAAATCGTCGCGGGTGGGATTTGATTGTGACATATTTTCTCCTGGAAAGTCCCTTCCTGGGGACCGGCGCCGTGGGTTCGTGTTGCGTTGGCCTGCCGGCGTTCCGGGCCTCAAAAGACCCTTTGCCGCTCTCGCGGCTGTAACCGGCGCAAATGAATGCTGGCAGGCTGGCTCATGCCCGAAGCGGGTATTCGCCGCGCTTCCGCCGTGCGGAAGCCGAGGTACCCGGATCAGGCCTCGTTTCGCTTGGCAAGGACAGCGTCTATCACCATCCGGGCCGCCTGAAACGCGGTCTCTATAGACATTTCCGACGTATCGAGCAAGTGCGCGTCAGCCGCGGGGCGCAGTGGGGAGTCCGCGCGGCCCGTGTCGCGCGCGTCGCGGCCCTCGATGTCGGCCAGAATTTCATGGAAATCGGCGGTCCCGCCGCGCGATTCGATATCGCGCAGCCGCCGCCCCGCGCGGACTTCGGCACTGGCGATCACGTAGAGCTTCACGTCGGCATCGGGACAGACGACTGAGCCAATGTCGCGGCCATCGAGCACGGCGCCGGAATGCTGTCGCGCGAAGGCTCGCTGTTTCTCGACCAGAATTTTCCGCACCTCGGGGATGATCGCCACGCGCGAAGCCGCGTCGCCGACCGCATGTGCTGAAAGCGCATGTTTGTCGAGTACCGCGAGGTCGACAAGCTTCGCCGCTTCGATCGCATGTACCTCGTCGTCGAGCGGCCAGCCTTTATCCAGAAGCATATAGGCGACGGCACGATAGGTAAGACCGGTGTCGAGGTGAGGAAGGTGGTAGTAGTCGGCAAGCCTGCGTGCCAGTGTCCCCTTGCCGGAAGCGGCCGGCCCATCGATGGCGATGATCATCGTGCCTCGCCATAGCGGCGGACCAATTCCGCCATCTTGAGGTTGGCATGAGTTTCGGAGCGGTCCGACAGCCCTTGTGCGACCATGGCGATGTCGGCTGCGGGCCGGTTCTGGCTGACCTTCCATTTGCCGTCTATGGTCGTGATGGTGATTTCGATGCCGATGATGCCTTTGAGCTGCGCAGCAATAAAAGCGTCCGGTGCATCGTCGACCTTCCAAGGCGCTACTCGCGTTGCTTCATGGTCGGCCGTCAGCGCGGCGATCTGCGTCCGCAGCCATGTTGCATCGTCGATCACGCGCGCCGTTCCCCTGACCTGGACGATGGCATAGTTCCACGTGGGCACGACCTTGCCTGTCTCCTTCTTGAGCGCGTACCACGACGGCGTGATGTAGGAGTTAACCCCCTGGAAGACAGCCAGCACCGGCGCGCCAGCCTGAATGTCCTGCCACTGCGTGTTGGCCCTGGCCATGTGGACCTGAAGCGTTCCCTTTTCCGAAAGCGTGGAATCGAGATGAAACGGCAGCGCATTGGCCACCGGGCCATCGGCTCCCGCCGTGATCAGGAGCCCCAGCGGATGGGCTCGGATAAGGGCATGCTGAACATCGAGATCGTGCTGACGGAAATGCGGCGGCTGGTACATGTTATTCCATCTCCGCGCCCAGCCCGGCCATCAGTTCCATGAATTCCGGAAAGCTGGTGGCGATCATCGATCGGTCATCGACCGTGACAGGCTTTTCGGTGGCCAGGCCAAGCACGAGGAACGCCATGGCAATCCTGTGATCGAGGTAGGTCTTAACCGTGCCCCCGCCAAGGCCCTTGCCGTCCGGCCTGCCGCGCACGGCGAGCGAAACGTCGCCCTCGGTGCAGTCGACGCCGTTCGCCTTCAGGCCATTGGCAACCGCTGACAGGCGATCGGATTCCTTAACCCGCAGTTCGTCGAGCCCTTGCATCATCGTCTCGCCTTCGGCGAAGGCGGCCGCCACGGCCAGCACGGGGTATTCGTCGATCATGGACGGTGCGCGCTCAGGCGGAACGACTACGCCGCGCAAATCCGAAGCCCGAACGCGAAGGTCGGCCACGTCTTCGCCACCGGCGCTGCGCGGGTTCAACAGCTCGATCGATGCTCCCATTTCGAGGAGCGTCGCGATGAGCCCGCTGCGGGTCGGGTTCATCAGCACGTTTTGGATGAGGATGTCGGAACCGGGTACGATCAGCGCGGCGACCAGTGGGAAAGCGGCAGAAGAAGGATCCCCAGGCACCGCAACGGTCTGTCCGGTGAGCCTGCCCTGGCCTTCTATATGGATATGGCGCACGCCCTCTTTGTCGGTCTCGACTTCGATCTTGGCGCCGAAGCCCCGCAGCATCTTCTCGGTGTGGTCGCGCGTCATCACCGGCTCGATGACCGTGGTGATCCCCGGCGTGTTGAGGCCGGCAAGCAGCACGGCGGATTTCACCTGCGCCGAAGCCATCGGCACGCGATAAGCGATCGGTGCCGCAACCTTTGGGCCGCGCAGCGTGATCGGCATGCGCTCGCCCGCCGCGGTCGCCAGGACCTGCACGCCCATTTCACGAAGCGGACCGAGCACGCGCCCCATCGGCCGCCGCGAGAGCGAAGCATCGCCGATGAACGTCGTCTGCATATCGTAGGTGCCCACAAGCCCCATCGTGAGCCGCGCGCCGGTTCCGGCATTTCCGAAATCCAGGGGCTCCACCGGCTCAAGGAGAGCACCATTGCCGGTCCCGCGAATGATCCACGCGGCTCCCTCCCGGGTGATCCGCGCGCCCATCGCCTGCATTGCCTGGCCGGTCCGCATCACATCCTCGCCCTCGAGCAGGCCCGTGATGCGGGTCTCACCCGAAGCGAGCCCTCCGAACATGAAGGAGCGGTGCGAAATGGACTTGTCGCCGGGCACGCGGGCAGTGCCGGAAAGCGCGGGCGACTTGCGGGCGAGCGCCGCCTGCGGCCTGTTGTCGAGCGACATGGAAACCTCGTGTGCGCTAGGTCGTGGACCTAAAGCGGGGCATCTTGCCTCGCATTCCGGGCGGTCTCCTAACATGGCGGCTCGCGCCGGTCATCCCTGAACGGACCGGCGCACAAACAACGCTACTCGCGCCTCCGGTATTCAAGCAATGGCATCGACACTTGCGTCAGGCTCGCAAAGTCGCAGTTTTTTTCACACACCGCGACAAATTTTCATTCAGTCACGCAAGGTCGGCTTTCGGCTTTGACAGGTCGGCAAAGCTTGGTTATGGGACCAGCCTCGTTAAGGAGAGTCTCGACCCGTGGCTAAACTCGATCTTGGCACCAAACGCATCGACCCGGAAACGGGCAGAAAATTCTACGATCTGAACAACGATCCGATTGTTTCGCCTTACACCGGCAAATCCTACCCGCGCACCTACTTCGAATCGGGCACTGACACCTCGGTGGATGAAGTCCAGGAAGTCGAAGAGAAGGAACTCGGCACGGAGGAGGAAACCCCCGACATCGTTTCGCTCGAGGAGGCCGACGACGAGTCGAAGGGCGGCGCCGACGAAATACCGGACCTTGGGGATGACGAGGAGGTCGATCTCGGTGATGACGAGGACGACACCTTCCTCGCGGACGAGGAAGAAGAGGACGACGATGTCAGCGGCATCATCGGCGTCGGCGACGACGATGACGAGATTTGACAGTGCCTCAAATAACGATCCGCGGGCGCCGTGACGTGTCAAGCATGTCAAAAAGGATGGCTGCGGGCTTGATCTTGTCGGAAGGCGGGTTTAGAAGCCGCCTTCGATGAAGGTGAGGGGCAGGCCCTCGCCTGACTTCCTAGCCGGAAACGGTGCCGGCCCAGGCCGGAATGTGGGGCCATAGCTCAGCTGGGAGAGCGCTTGCATGGCATGCAAGAGGTCAGCGGTTCGATCCCGCTTGGCTCCACCAAAAGTCATCGCAAAAACAACGGGTTTTCTGCATCTCTGGGCACCCCGGGGTCAGCGTCAACAGCCCTGCCACCAACTCGTCCGAACTATTGTGGCGAATTGGCCTTCAGATAGTTCATCCGTTCCTGCGGAATCGTGGGCGTGACCACGTGACCACGATCACGTAATTGCCCTTGACGCCATGCTCCTCCGGCGCTCAAGAGATAAAGGTATCGATCAACGAGCGCGATACGACGTCGTGTTTGTTGGGCCAATCCCGGCCTGATGCGGTTGGGAAGGGTTGAGGTTCGGGGTCATCGCTCTCCGGGCAGCATCATGCCTGCTTTGACGAAGAAAAACAGAGACGCCTCGAGATTGTCTGTCACAACATTTCGCAGCGGTGGCTGCAGGCGGGGTGCCGCCGCGGCTCGTCGCCGGCACCGCTCGCCGGTTGCTGTGGCTTATGATAGTCTCGGCACTGTCTTAGGCTAACAGCTGCGGTTTGAACCGTGATGGAGGCCCCATGAGGCGTCGTGACGTTCTAGCGCTCGGCGCGTCCCTCGTCGGGACATTGGCCTCCCGGAGGACGCTGGCACAGGATACTACCCCGCTGCCTCGAGCGGCGGTGTGACCGACCACATCACTTGCTCCCCCTCAGTGCAGCCGCCTCGGGTGCGCACATGTTTGGCGACTGGCTCGCCGAAGAGGGGTTCGAGGTCAGGCGGTTCATCGACGACAACGGCCCCGTGCTCATCAAACCGATAAAGGATGCCGTAAAAGAATTCGTGGATCGCTCGAACCTCACCCAGCTGGTAGTCTACTTTTCCGGACATGGCTGCGTGATCACCGGATCCGAACGATGGCTCCTTTCCGACGCTCCTGATGATCCCGACGCAGCGATTAACTTCGTCGCGTGCTACGATCTGGCTCAGCGACTTCCAATACCGAACATCGTCCTCATTTCCGACACTTGCCGATCGAGTCCAGACTCTCTCAGGATGGGGGGTATAGGCGGCAACTCGATCTTTCCCAATCTAGGGGGGATGTCGCCGCAGACAGTGCCCAAGGTCGACAAGTTCTTTGCGACCATGATCGGCGATACCGCTTCGGAAGTGCAAATCGGCGATAGCGCGTCGAAGTACGAGGGCATCTACACCACGGTCTTCCTTGAAGCTTTCAAGAGGCCCGACGAAGATATGATTCTTGATCTGGGGGACGGTCTCAAAGTCGTCCCCAACCGCAGGCTTGAGGACTTTCTCTTTCGCGAAGTGAGAAAGCGGGCGGCGGAGCGCGGTGCGCGCCAATTGCCACAAACCGACGTGGTGGCGCCCAATTCAACCTACATCGGCCGGCTGGCTGCGGCTTCGCGGATGGAGACGCCACGCGCGCCCGAGGCTAACCTGTCCGATGTCGTCAATGCTGCGCTGGCCGTGGTCGACGCGCGTCTCAGTACTCCCCGCCTCGGGTTGAGTCAGGGCAGCATCGATGTCATTGCCGAAGAGTTCGGCTTCACCGAGGCTCGGAACGCCATCCTCTCAGCGTCTGATCCCGCCGCACCCAGACATGGCTTGACGTCGGGATTTACTGTTTCGGGAGCAGGGGTCGAAAGCATCGCCGCCGCCGGGTTGCAAACCGAACTTCTGATCAGTGGAGACCAAACAATAATCCGCATGCAATTCGACAGGCCTGCAGCGACAGTCGCAATTCGATTCCAGGATGGCACTGGCACGGTCGTTGCTGGCTTGCGAGACTTCGTTGGCAATATCTCCGTCACTGATGGCCTTGTCTCCAATGTCAGCTATGACGAGTTCGGGGTTCCCCCCCAAGATTTCGTTCGCCACCTGCGCGCGACGGTCGCTGCCGCGGCTCAGCTTGGAGTATTCCGCATCCGGGGCTACGGGAAAGACAGGACGAGGCAGGCAACCGAACTCGGCCATACCCTTCGGATGGGAAAAATGTACGACCCGACCCTCGGTCTCTATGCCGCCTACGCTTATAACGAGGCCGCTCTAGTTGAGATGGTGCGCTCGGTTGAGCAGCATATGCGCAACGATCTGAATGCGAACCTGTTCGACGTGGCGGTGCTGGCCGGCGACCTCACTGGCGGCGATCTTCCAGACGATGTCGTTCCGCGCTGTCCCATGCTGTCCCAAGGCTGGAACCTCCTCGGTGTAAGAGACGTGCAATTGCCAGAAACTTATAAGAAGGCGCAGGCTTATCTGCTACCGGCGCTTTGGACCACATTCGACCCGCCTGGAATGGATCTCGTCATGCAGGCGCTCGGGGAGGGGATGCTGCGATGATGCGCGCCATGCTCGATCGGCGTGACATGCTAAAGTTTTCGTGCGCAATCGCACTGGCGGCAGCACTTCCTACGCACGCCCAAGCGGCGCCATTGAGGCTCATCTTCGTGCACGGCATCGGTCAGGGCGGTCTTAGCCCAGACGAGCTCAAGGCAACCTGGCTAGCCACTTTGAGCGAAGGTGCCAATGCGATTGGCATGCAGGTTCCAGATAATCTCGAAACAGCGTTTCCCTACTACGGTGACACCCTCGAC
Organism: uncultured Alphaproteobacteria bacterium; assembly: GCA_963813315.1. Taxonomy (GTDB): domain Bacteria; phylum Pseudomonadota; class Alphaproteobacteria; order Rhizobiales; family Rhizobiaceae; genus CAWEYO01. The sequence continues at coordinate 323,400 of CAWEYO010000005.1, forward strand.
GAATTTACCCGCAAGTCCCGGCTTCCGCTTCCATCAAACATCCATTCCAGGGGTGATGCCAGCCAGGACGCGTTCCTGGACTTCCAGGCGGACATAGCTAAGGAAATCCAGCTGCGCGCAGGCATTACAGACGCACAGGTCAACGAGGAATTGGACGCCGAAACGAGGGAGCGCGGGCTCCAGAACTGGGAATGGGTGCAGGCAATCGTCCGGGCCATCGATCGGCATGCACCAGGTCTCAGCCAGCGGTCGCTCGAAATCTTCATGCGCGACGTGTACCTCTACACAACCAATTTCGCGGTGAAAGACGCGATCGATGCGATCGTGGTCAAGGAGTTCACACAGCAGCCGACGATCGTTGTCGGCCACTCTCTTGGCTCGGTCGTGGCTTACAACGTGCTAAAGAGCGACGAGAACCTCAACGTGCCGCTTTACGTGTCGTTGGGCTGCCCGCTCGGCATCCGCACGGTCACCCGACAATTCCGCCCGGTGACATACCCAAGATCGGTGAGAGCTTGGTACAACGCCTTCGACAAACGCGACGTTGTTGCTCTCACTCCGCTGGACGCGGCCAATTTCCCGGTTACTCCGGCCATTGAGAACTATGACCAAGTGAAGAACCAGACTGACAATCGTCACGGAATTATCGGATACCTCAACGACAAGTCAGTGGCTGAGCGAATTCTCAACGCGGTCGGAACGTAGGGCGGCAGCAGTCGGCCGAAGAGCCACAAGAGAAACTACTTCAAGCCACAGGTCCATGTCCCGCTTGAGTTCCTGAGAGCTATGTGGTGCGGATAACTATAGCGTGCTGCGCGCGGCGTCGACGAACTCGCTGGCGCACCGATAAAGTGCTGCAAGATTGCAGATGGATCAGATTCCTCGCTTACGGCGGTTTTCATCGCTTCAGTGTTATTTCCCACCATACTCTGCCCAACCGGCGAAATCGTCCGCTGTCAACAAAGTGATCTTGTCGGCGGGGGTCGTGACCATTTTGACAATGATGGTATCGGGTGTGCCGTAGTGCTTCATGAACTCGCGCCCAGTTGGGCATTGTGGCACATGCGTCAGCTCCTTCCTTGGAGGAGCCTTCCACACCTGTGCCGTCGTCGCCAACTTGCGAATTCGCGGCAGAGTGGACGCCAATCAAAGAACCCATCGCCACGTGGCGCTGGACACCAGCGGCAAGCACGGTTGTGCAGGCCGACATGCATACGGCCTTGGCGGCAACGCCTGTCGTAAGACCCATGCCATCGACGACCATTGCGAGGAAGTAGCTTTCTCTAAGGCTGCCGCCCGGTGAATTGAGCAACAGCATGGCGACGTTGCCGCCCTTGGCCTGCTCGGCCGCGACAGCAGCATAGAGCCGCTTGGTGTCGCCCTTGACGATTTTGCCCTCGAGCAACATCGTGCCATCTATCTGGGGGGTGAATTCGGCGGCTTCGCCACTTCCTGCCAGCATGGCAGGGGCGGCGATTACCGCAAGAAGCAGTCTTTTCATGTGGGAGGGTCTTTCAGGGAAATCCGCTCCCAGATAGTGACGCAGCCGAGGCGCTGCTTGCCATTGTCTGCCAAACTTTTGCGCCATACCGCCACAGTGATGCGGGGCGCGCCGAGGGAGAAATCGAAAATTGATGAGCCACATTGCGTGCGGTTCGCCGGCGCGGGAAGAAACGGAAACCCTGTGGCAGCTGGTGATGTCTCGACAAAAACTGCCGAAGTTTTAACTTGCAGCTAGGGAGCGCTTCCGATGCCGCCTACGACGGGCCAGCCGGTAGACCTTGAGCCGCAACGGGTTTCGGCGCGTGCCCGGCTTGTCGTCGCGCAGCGGGATGGCCGCACGCGGCTTTCGAGGCTCTATCAGGAGGGCTCCGCCAGCATTCGCCTGCTGCCGAATGCGGGGGACCCGTTGGAGGCCGTGCTGATCAACACTGCCGGCGGACTGACCGGCGGCGACCGCATCCGCTGGTCGGTCGATGTCGGTGCCGGGGCAGCGGCTGCCGTTACGACGCAGGCCTACGAAAAGATATATCGCGCAAACGCCGGACGTGCAGAAGCGCATTGCAGCCTTCGCGTCGGTTCCGGAGCACGCCTTGCATGGCTGCCGCAGGAAACGATCGTTTTCGACCGCGCTTCCTTTTCGCGCCGTCTCGACGCCGATCTTGACGAAGGGGCTCGGGCCCTGTTCGTCGAGTCGACTGTGTTCGGCCGCCAGGCGATGGGCGAAAGCATCAGCCACGCGATGTTCCGGGATCGTTGGCGGATCAGGAGGAACGGCAGGCTGGTCCATGCCGAGGACTTTGCGGTCAGCCGGAATGTAGCGGCGACCCTCCTGCGGTCCGCCGTCACAGGCGGCGCTATCGCGGTAGCAACCGTCTTGCTCGTCGTGGACGATGCAGCGGATCATCTGGATGCGGCCCGCCGGATCATCGGCGACCAGGGCGGGGCAAGCGCCTGGGAGGTCCGAAAATCTGGCAAGCTTCTTGCGAAGCTTTTCGCCAATGACAGCTATTCGCTGAGAAGGCGGCTAATGCCGCTGATCGAATTGCTCAACGGGCAGGCAGGCTTGCCCAAAATGTGGTCAATCTAGGAGCCGCCACAAGCGCATGAACCTGACACCGCGGGAAAAGGACAAGCTGCTGATCGCGATGGCCGCCCTCGTGGCGCGCAGGCGGCTCGATCGCGGAGTCCGGCTCAACTACCCGGAAGCGGTCGCGCTCATCGCGGATTTCATCGTCGAGGGCGCGCGTGACGGGCGGGCGGTGGCCGATTTGATGGAGGCCGGCGCGCATGTCGTGGGGCGTGATCAGGTGATGGACGGCATCGCCGAGATGATCCACGACGTCCAGGTCGAGGCGACCTTCCCGGACGGCACAAAGCTGGTGACCGTCCACGAGCCGATCAGATGAGGTCGCCATGCTGGAACCCTGCCAAACTGCGAGTGCTGCGGGCCGGTCCGTCTCTCCCGAGGGATGCGATGATCTGCAAGTTCGAATGCACCTTTGCGGGGCGTGCTGAGAAGGCGCTGGGGCCACGCGGCTGGAAGGCGGAGCGAGTGCGTTCAGCCTCCTTCCGGTGGCCCCATGCCGAGGGGGCACGGGCATGATTCCCGGCGAGATCATCACCGGCACGGGCGATGTGGAGCTCAATGCGGGCGCGCCGAAGGTGACGCTGAGGGTTGCCAACACCGGCGACCGGCCGATTCAGGTCGGCAGCCATTACCATTTCTATGAGACAAACGAGGCGCTGCTCTTTGATCGCGAGAAAGCACGCGGCATGCGGCTGGACATCGCGGCAGGAACCTCGGTGCGCTTCGAACCCGGTCAGGAGCGTGACGTCACGCTGATACCTCTCGCCGGCGCGCGAACGGTCCACGGCTTCCAGCAGAAAGTGATGGGGAGGCTTTAGTTGGGATTTCCACTGCGTTCCTTGAGCCTTTGTCGCGGGCGTTTGAGCCGACCGCCGCTGCTCGAAACGTCATTTCGCGATCACGCCGCGGCAGGCATCTTGACCGCTGACTGCGCGAAGCCAGGGAGGATTTGCTGATGGCCCGCATTGCCCGCTCCGCCTACGCGCAAATGTTCGGACCGACTACCGGCGACCTTGTCCGGCTGGCCGATACCGAACTCTTCATCGAGGTGGAAAAGGATTTCACCATCTATGGCGAGGAGGTGAAGTTCGGGGGTGGAAAAGTGATCCGCGACGGCATGGGGCAGGGTCAGGCGACCCGGGCCGAGGGCGCCGTCGATACCGTCATCACCAACGCGCTGATCCTCGACTGGACCGGCATCTACAAGGCGGATATCGGCCTGAAGGACGGGCGCATCGCAGGCATAGGCAAGGCCGGCAATCCCGACACGCAACCGGGGGTGACCATCATTGTCGGGCCGGGCACGGAAGCCATCGCAGGCGAAGGCAAGATCGTGACAGCCGGAGGCATGGACGCGCACATCCACTTCATCTGCCCGCAACAGATTGAGGAGGCGTTGATGTCGGGCATCACCACGATGCTTGGCGGCGGAACCGGACCGGCGCATGGCACGCTAGCGACGACCTGCACCCCGGGACCTTGGCATCTGGCCCGCATGATCCAGTCCTTCGAGGCTTTTCCGATGAATATCGGTCTTTCCGGCAAGGGCAACGCATCTCTGCCTGGCGCTCTCGAGGAAATGATCCTGGGCGGCGCCTGCTCTTTGAAGCTCCACGAGGACTGGGGCACGACGCCCGCCGCGATCGACTGCTGCCTCTCGGTCGCCGACGACTACGACGTGCAGGTGATGATCCATACCGACACCCTGAACGAAAGCGGTTTCGTCGAGGATTCAATCCGCGCCTTCAAGGGTCGCACGATCCATGCCTTCCACACGGAGGGCGCCGGCGGCGGGCACGCGCCGGACATCATTAAGGTGTGCGGACTACCGAATGTCATCCCGTCGTCCACGAACCCGACGCGTCCCTATACGGTCAACACGATAGCCGAGCATCTGGACATGCTGATGGTCTGCCATCATCTGTCTCCGTCGATCCCGGAGGACATCGCCTTTGCAGAGAGCCGCATCAGGAAGGAGACCATCGCGGCGGAGGACATTCTGCACGACCTCGGCGCCTTCTCCATCATCTCGTCGGACAGCCAGGCGATGGGCCGGGTCGGCGAAGTGGCGATCCGCACCTGGCAGACCGCAGACAAAATGAAGCGCCAGCGTGGAAGACTTTCGGAGGAAACCGGCGACAACGACAACTTCCGTGTCCGCCGCTATGTCGCGAAATACACGATCAATCCGGCCATCGCGCACGGAGTATCGAAAGCGATCGGCTCGGTGGAGGTCGGCAAGCGCGCCGATCTGGTCCTGTGGAATCCGGCGTTCTTCGGCGTCAAGCCGGACATGGTGCTCGTCGGCGGAACGATCGCCGCGGCTCCGATGGGTGACGCGAACGCCTCGATCCCGACGCCGCAGCCAGTACACTACCGGCCGATGTTCGGCGCATTTGGCAAGGCTGCCGCGAAGTCCGCTGTAACCTTTGTTTCAAAGGCTTCACTCGACGCGGGACTTCAGGAAAGGCTCGGCGTCGAAAAACTCATGGTGGCAGTCGAGAACACGCGTGGCGGCATCGGCAAGCGTTCCATGGTGTTGAACGATGCCACGCCGCATGTTGAGGTCGATCCGGAAACTTACGAGGTGCGCGCCAACGGAGAACTCCTGACCTGCCAGCCGGCGACGGTCCTCCCAATGGCGCAGCGGTATTTTCTGTTCTGAGAAGAGTGGTAAGGTCGTAAAACGATGCTTCACGCGACCACATTGGTGCGCGCCATGGATATTCTGGATGATCCAGCGCGAAAAATACCCTTCGATCTTGCCGTGTTGACGAGTGAAGAACGTCATGTCAGGCGCAAGGTCATCACGCTCTTCCATGGCGACAAGGTGCTGGTGGACTTCGCCGAAGCCGTCGTGCTCAACCATCAGGATGTGCTGGTACTGGATGACGGGCGGCACGCCGAAGTCATCGCCGCGGAAGAAGAGCTCCACGATATCCGTGGCCGCGACCCCGTCCACCTTGCCGAACTCGCCTGGCACATCGGCAATCGCCATCTGCCGGCGCAGGTCGATGAGGGCCGCATCCTGATCCTGCGCGACCATGTCATCAAGGCGATGCTCGAAGGGTTGGGCGCTGCTGTGGTGGACACATATGAGATCTTCGCTCCCATGCGCGGTGCCTATTCCGGCGGGCACGGGCATTCGCAGGGCCACGCCCATGGGCATCGTGACTGAACTTTCCGCAAACGAGGCCCTGCTGCGGCTAATGACCTGGCTGTCACCGGCATTCCCGGTGGGCAGCTTCAGCTACAGTCACGGCCTGGAGCGGGCGGTGCATGACGGGCTGGTCGGCGATCGCGATAGTCTCGCAGGATGGCTGCGGCAAATTCTGGAGGTAGGCTCCGGCTGGAACGATGCGGTCCTCTTCTGCGAAAGCTGGCGCCGTGCCCGCGACGGAGGCGATATCGGGGATTTGGGTGAACTGGCCGAAGCATTGGCCGGATCGGGAGAGCGCCATCTTGAGGCGACATTGCAAGGCTCGGCTTTCCTCAAGGCGGCCGGCGCCTGGCCGCGTACGAGGTGCGCGGATCTGCCGGCGGGCTGTCCCTATTGCGTCGCGGTCGGCGCCATAGCCGGAGCTCACGACATTCCGCTCGGGAGCGCTCTGTCCGCTTTCCTGCTGGCCTTCGTGTCAAACATCGTGCAAGCGGCGATTCGGCTCGGCGTGACTGGTCAGAAAGGAGGTGTCGCTGTCCTTGCTGCGCTTGAGTCCTCGCTGCTCGATACGACGATCCGCGCCGCGATCACCTCGCTCGACGACCTTGGCTCGGCAGCAGTAATGTCCGACGTCATGTCAATGAAACACGAGACGCAACATTCGAGGTTGTTCCGCTCATGAGATCACAAAATGGGCCACTGCGTGTCGGCGTCGGCGGCCCGGTTGGGTCCGGCAAGACGACGCTCGTCGAAAAGCTCTGCAAGGCGATGCGCGATCATTTCTCGATCGCTGTCGTCACCAATGACATCTACACCAAGGAAGACGCGGCCATGCTCGCCCGCCTGCAGGCATTGCCGGACGACCGCATCCTGGGGGTCGAGACGGGCGGCTGTCCGCACACGGCGATCCGCGAGGATGCTTCGATCAACCTTCAGGCCATCGCCACTCTGGCTGAACGGTTCCCCGATCTCGACATCGTCTTCATCGAGTCCGGCGGCGACAACCTGGCCGCCACCTTCTCGCCCGACCTAGCTGATTTGACCCTCTACGTCATATCGGTCTGTCAGGGGGATGACATTCCGCGGAAGGGCGGGCCCGGCATCACGCGCTCGGACTACCTTGTTGTCAACAAGAGCGATCTGGCGCCCTATGTGAATGTCGATCTGGATATGATGGCTCGCGATGCCGCGAGGATGCGGGGGGCCAGGCCATTTGGCTTCACCGACCTCTCGCGCGGCAATGGCGTTCGCGAGATCGTCGATTTCATCGTCGAAAATGGTGGCCTGACGGTGGACCAAGGGCGCAAGTCCGCCTGAGGCAACACTACGGTATCGGCCGAAAATCGGAATTCGATCCTCAGTTTGCGCCACACAAGCGTGCCTAAAGCACGTCGCGGCGAAACGGATTCATGCGACGCGCTTTAGGCACTAAGCGCACTTCCGAAAATCGACGCAAACTACCCGCTATGTTAGTTGATTGGGACCCATATCAATCGGTTCAGGCTCATGACCATATTTTCGGTATGGCATTCGACAACCTACCACTACCGGCGACCGGTTCGGTTCGGCGAGCACAGGCTGATGTTTCGGCCGCGCGACAGCTACGATCAAAGGCTTCTCAGCTCTTCGCTCGAAGTCGAACCTGCGCCGAGCGCCATTCGATGGACGCACGATGTGTTTGGAAACTGCGTCGCGCATATTGCCATCTCCAAGGTCGCAAAGGAGCTTCGGCTCGAGGCCGGCATCCGACTTGAGCATACGCCGCAGGCTACACCGGATTTCCGCATTGATGACGAAGCCCTTACCTTTCCGTTTCAATATGATGCGAACGAACTGATCGACCTTCAAAGCGCGATCAAGCGTCAGTTCGATGACGACGGCGGTGAGATCGCTGCCTGGGCGCGGCAGTTCGTGGGCGGTGGCGGGAGCGAAACCGGCCGCTTGTTGATGACCATGTGTTACGCCATCCATGAGGGCTTTGCCTATCAGCGCCGCGCCGAGCATGGCACGCAGCCGCCGCTCATCACGTTGCGCTCCCGAGCCGGCTCCTGCCGGGACTTCGCCCTGCTGATGATCGAGGCTGTGCGGTCGCTGGGCTTCGCAGCACGTTTTGTCACGGGCTACCTCTATGTCGCCAGCAGAGATGGCCCCAGTCATCATGGCGGCGGTTCGACGCATGCCTGGTGTCAGGTCTACCTGCCTGGTGCCGGCTGGATCGAGTTCGATCCAACCAACGGAATTGTCGGCAACAAAGATCTGATCCGGGTGGCCGTGGCGCGAGACCCGCAGCAAGCGATCCCTCTCTCGGGAACATACTACGGGCCGGCCGCTGACGAACTTGGCATGACTGTGACGGTCAACGTCACCACGGAACCGACCCCACCAAAGGTCGCTTCGCGGCAACCGGCACAGAACGGGAAACCTCGATCCCATGCAATGAGAACAATTCGGGGAACACGATGAAGATGCGCGCCGGTTTCAACTTCGCTTTCGAGTGCCCGCAGCCAACCCCGATGCTGCTTGCGCTGGACGTTCAGCCTTCTACCCAGAACGGCGATTTTCCCGGCGCCGCCGCTGCCGTTTGCGGCCCCATTCATCCCCGATAGTCCCGCTTTCCACAGGCTGTCGCAGGTTTTCCGACCGGCCCGCTCGGCGTATAGTTCAGTTATCTCAGGCCCCTAAATGAAACCCGCTTGGTCGGCGGCGCAACGTCTGGGGGCATTGACTGAGGCCCGTGCTGGTATCGGCTGATTTTGGGCGCAAGCCTAAGAGAGGGCTGGGTGCCGGAGGTGACCGACGGGGTCGCTTGAAGCGGTTGCAAACGCGGAAAGTGGACCGATGCTGCCATGAAGGCCGGGCAAGACCTTCGATGGTGCGCGGCGCGCAACCCTAACGGGCTGTGCAAGCGCGGTCCGGAAGGCGGATCCAGCTGAAACGCAGGAACCGCACGACCGAGACCGTCAACGCAGGTGAACGTGACGTCAGTCTCTCGAGGCATTGCCGTCATCGTAAAGCCTAAGCTGACAGGGAGGCGCTGGGAGAAATCCCGGCGCCTGCTGTTCTTTGCAGCGCCGCGTGTTCTTCGGCGCGCGAACGGCAAGCTCAGCTATCTAGCCGCACAGCCATAAGAGATCATCCAGAGACAGCTCGATGTCGAGCGCTTCGAGACTGTCTTCCAGCTCGCCGAGCGTGCGGGGGCCGATCAGCGGGACGGACGGGAAGGGCTGCGCGAGCACATAGGCTAGCGCAACATGGATCGGGCTTTTCCCGAGCTTGCCGGCCAGTTCGACCGCGCGGTCGCGGCGGCGGAAGTTCTTCTCCGAATACCAGACCCGCACCAGTTCCTCATTGTCGGTCCGATCGCGCCCGGCGCGATCCGTGAAGAAACCACGGCCCTGGCTCGACCAGGCGAAATTAGGCATCTGGCGGGCCGTCAGCCAGGCTTTCCAGTCGTCGGTGGAGGAGGTGACGCAGCCCGCCCAGATCGGCTCCAGCATTTCGGCCAGCGAGAAATTGTTGGAGAGTGCGCCGGGGCTCTGCTTGCCGGTCCGCCCCGCATAGGCGATCGCCTCATCCATGCGCTGCATCGTCCAGTTGGAGCCGCCAAACGGACCACGGATGCGGCCGGCCTTGACCTCCCGGTCCATCGCGTCGACGAACTCGCCGACCGGTACGTCGGGATTGTCGCGGTGCATGAAATAGACATCGACATGGTCGGTCTGGAGCCGCTCGAGCGACTGCGTGAGCTGTCGGCCGATCATCTCGGGATAGCAGAGCGGGGTGTGCGCGCCCTTGCCGATGACCAGCGATTGCTGACGCACGCCACGGTTGGCCAGCCATTCGCCGAGCAGCTTTTCAGTATAGCCAGCGCCATAGACATAGGCTGTGTCGAACAGGTTGCCGCCGGCCTCGAAGAAGGCATCGAGCAAAATCGAGCCCGACGAAAAAGTGCGGAAATCCTCGAAGCCGAGGGCAAGGACCGATGCCGGTTTCGGCAGACCCGGAATGATGCGCTTGCCGATGCTAGAGCCGCTGGGCTGCAGAGGCCTGCCAGCGATCGTGTTGACCCTGCACGCGGCTTTCTCGATATCGTATTCGAGCCCTGCCGCCGCGCGCCATTCGTCGAGCACCCGAAGATTGCCGAGGCTATCGGCCCAGCCCATGCCGGGCCATGCAAATTCCTGCCTGCCAGCGAGAATGGCCTCGCCGGCGGCGTCGACCTCGAAGGAATAGAGGTGACGCGCTTCATTCACGCTGATCGTCTGGCACTTTCCGTCGGGATGGATAAGGTCGATCCTGCCGGGGCCGACGTCGCGATTGCCTCCGGCGAACCAGAAGTCGGGCACCTCGATGCGGCCATTGGTGCCGAAGATGCGCAGCACATTGTCCTGGGCGAGCGATATGCTGCAGGAAACTTCGGCGATGATGCCGTCCGGAAAGGTAAGCAGCGCCGAGGCCCATTCATCGACACCGGACTCGCCGAGATGCGCCGTTCCGGCCACTTTGTCGGGCTCGACGAAGGGCTTTCCCACAGCGGCTCCGGCGATCAGGCGCGTCATCGACACGGGATAGCCGCCGACGTCGAGAATGCCGCCACCGGCGAGATCATTGGCATAGAGCCGGTGTTCAGGCTGGAAGCCCGGCATGGCGAAGCCGAAGCTCGACTTGATCATCCGCACTTTGCCGACCGCGCCGGTCCGCACCATCTCGACCAAGCGCTCCGTTTGCGGATGCAGCCGGTACATGAAAGCCTCGCCGAGGAAGGTGCCGGCCTTGCGCGCCGCATGGATCATTGCATCGGCCTCGAAGGCGCTCAGCGCCATCGGCTTTTCGCAAAGCACATGCTTGCCGGCTTTCGCCGCCTTGATCGCCCATTCCGCGTGAAAAGGATGCGGCGTCGCGATGTAGATGGCGTCAATGTCCGGATCCGCCAGCAAGGCATCGTAGCCGGCGAGGATGCGCGCGCCGGGAAAGGTCTCGGCGAGGCCGGCCTTGCCGGGATTGCGCGTGGCGATGGCGGCAAGCAAGCCGGTGCGCGAATGGGCGACGCCGCCGGCGAAGGCTTTCGCAATGGCGCCGGGGCCGAGAATGCCCCAGCGGATTTTTTCGGGGAGGGAATTCATTTCAAGTCTCCTTCGGGGCATTCAGGCGATCGAGGCAAAAGAGGTCAGCGGATCCGGGCGCCGGACTTGTCGAAGAGGAGCGACCGATCTGCCTTGATAGAGACCGTGGTGCGGTCGCCGTCGGCGCGATGCCGCGACGCCTCGCGCTCGATGACCAGCTCTTCCTTCCCGGCCTTGGCGTAGACATAGCTCACCGAGCCGAGATGTTCGGCCACGTCGGCCTTCACAGTCAGGTCGCAATCGCCTTGGCCGGCGTCGAAGAAATGCTCCGGCCTCACGCCGAGGACCACGTCGCCGCGTCTTGGGTGCGCTCGAAAGCGGTTTTCGCAGCCGCGCGCCCCCATGGTTGACGAGTTCGATGATCGCCGCGCCGTCCTCTGCCTCGGCGATCTTGCCCGCCATGAAGTTCATCCTCGGCGAGCCGACGAAGCCGGCGACGAACCGGTTGGCCGGATCGTCGTAGAGATCGAGCGGCGCGCCGATCTGCTCGATTTTGCCGGCGTTGAGCACGACGATCCTGTCGGCCAGCGTCATCGCCTCGGTCTGATCGTGGGTCACGTAGATCATGGTGACGCCGAGTTCCTTGTGGAGCCGCGCCAGCTCGACCCGCATCTGCACTCTTAGTTCGGCGTCGAGATTGCTGAGCGGTTCGTCGAACAGGAACAGCTGCGGTTCGCGCATGATCGCGCGGCCGATCGCGACGCGCTGGCGCTGCCCGCCGGAAAGCTGGCGCGGCTTGCGCTTCAGCAACTCGGCGATGCGCAGGATTTCGGCCGTGCGCTCCACACGCCGCGCTATGTCGGCCTTGTCGTGCCCGGTCATCCTCAGGCCGAAGCTGAGGTTCTGCTCGACCGTCATGTGCGGATAGAGCGCGTAGGACTGGAACACCATGGCGACCCCGCGGTCGGCCGGTTCGACATCGTTGACGACTTTGCCGCCGATCGACACTTCGCCCTCCGTGATGGTTTCCAGCCCGGCGATCATTCTAAGCAGAGTCGATTTCCCGCAACCCGAAGGGCCGACGAAGACGACGAACTCGCCGTCCGCCACGTCGAGATCGGCGCCGTGGATGATCTCGTAGGTGCCGAAGCGCTTGACCACTTTTCTCAAGGAAATGCCGGCCACTTGAACCCTCCGGTCACTTGATTGCGCCGGCGGAAATGCCGGCGACGAAGTGGCGCTGCAGCGCGACGAACAGGACGAGCATCGGGGCTGTCAGCATCACGGCGCCGACCATGATGCCGCCCCAGGAAACCTTGGTAAGCCCGATCAGGCTGCCAAGCGCCACCGGCGCGGTCATCATCGCCGGCTTGCTGTTGATGAGGAGCGGCCAGAGATAGTTGTTCCAGCTGTGCAGGAAGAGAATAATCGACAGCGCCGCGAGCGCCGGCCGCGCCAGCGGCAGGCCGACGAAGAGAAAGATACGCCATTCCTTTACGCCCTCGACGCGGGCGGCGTCGAACAACTCGTTCGGCATCATCTGGAATGTCTGGCGCATGAACAGCACGCCGAGCGAATTGAAAAGCGGCGGCACGATCAGCGCGAACCAGGTGTTGTCGAGATGGAAATCGCGCGCCACCATGATGAATTGCGGAATGACGACGACGAAATAGGGGAGAGTGAGCGTACCAAGGATGGTCGCCAGCACCACGGCCTTGCCAGCGAACCTGTAGCAGGCGAGCGCCCAACCGGCCATCGAGGTAAGCGCAACGGAGAGCAAGGTGTAGGCGGCAGCTACCAGGATCGAGATCGTGGTCGCGCGGACGAACCCAACATCCCGCTCCAGTAACGTTGAAATTGTCGAGGAACTGGCTGGACGGTGTCAGCACGATGCCGGGGCTGAAGATGCCGTTTTCGGGCATGGTGGAGAAAATGAACATCATCCAGAGCGGGAACAGCCAGATCAGGGCAAGGGGAACGAGTATCACGTGGAGGGTTGCTGTGCGCCTGAACTCGGCGGAGGATTTGCGTCTCATTCACGTTCCCTCCCGAGCCAGAGATTGAGGAGCGAAATGGCAACGGCGAGCGCCGCGATGCTGTAGGCAACCGCCGACGCGTAGCCGAAATTGAAGGCGCCGAAGCCCTGCCGGTAGAGGAAGAGCCCAAGGGTTTCCGTCGCCTGGCCGGGGCCGCCACGGTTGGTGATCAGGAACGGCTCGGAGAAGAGCTGCATCGTGCCGATGACGGAGATGACGACGCAGAGCAGGATGACGGGTTTCAGCAGCGGCAGGGTAATGAACAGGAACTGCCGCGTTTTCGAGACGCCGTCCAGCGTCGCCGCTTCGTACACGTCCTCGGGAATAGACTGCAATCCGGCAAGGATGATGATCGCGTTGTATCCCGCCCAACGCCAGGTAAGCGCGATGATGATCACTGCCATGGCGGCATTTGGGCTGGCGAACCAGGGGATGTAGGGAAGGCCGACCGTACCGAGCATCTTGTTGACGATGCCGAACTCATGATTGAACATCAGGCGGAACACGGCGGCGTAGGCGACCTCGCCGACGACCACCGGCGCGAAGAAGGCGAAGCGGAAGAGCCCTCTTGCCTTGAGGATCGGCGAATTCAGGAGCGCGGCGAGCACCGTCGCCAGCGCGATCATGATGGGCACCTGGATGACCAGGATAAAGAGCGTGTTCCAAAGTGCGTTGGCGAAGGCTGGATCGACGAGCAGCCGGCCCCAGGTCACTCGAGGATTGAAGGTCCAGTTGCTTGTCCTTGTGTTCAGGAAAGACAGCCAGAACGAGTTGATGATCGGCCAGATCCAGAACGCCAGGAAGACCAACAGATAGGGGGTAAGGAACGCGTAGGCCGTCCGGTTTCGCAGCCGCATGGAATTGTTCCCAATGCCGTCTGAAACACGGGCAGGCGCTTGGCCTGCCCGATCGTTCCATTGGAGCTACTGCGCAATCGGTAGGCCGGACGCGCCTGCGATCTGATTGGCGGCATCATCCAGCGCAGCCTTGGCGTCTGGATACTCCCCATTGAGGTATTTGAGCTGCGTGGCGATAACAATGGCGTTCGCATCCTGGAAGAACGGCGTGCCGCGGCTCGGCACGACTTTTGGAAGCGTCGACAAGATATCCACCCAAACCTTCTGACCACCCCAGTAGGGTTGCTCCTGAGAGACGAACGGGTCGTCCAGTGCGCTGAGCAGCGACGGCACAAGCCCGAACTCCTTGAGCATTGTCACCTGGCCCTCGTTGGTCCCAAGCGTGTAGTTGAGATAGGCCCAAGCCGCTTCCTTGTTCTTGGATGCCGAGGTGATGGCGAGGGAAGACCCGCCGAGATTGGCGGCGCGCGGTCCATCCGCCGATGCGCTGGGCATCAAGTAGACGCCCCACTTGCCGGCGAGGTCCGGTGAAGTCGAGCGGACAGTGCCTTCATACCAGCCGCCATACATCTGCGTGGCGACAGTGCCGGCGGTGTTGGCCTGGATCTTTTCGTCCCAGGTCCCGGGGATCAGCAGGCCGGCATCCTTCAGCGCCTTAACCTTTTCGAGAGCGGTCACGCAGTGCGGTTGATTGACGGTGATCGCCTTGGAATCCTTGCTGAAATAGCCGCATCCCTGCTCGTTGGAAATCATTCGGAAAAATTCCGTGTCGCCGTTTATGTCGGCCTGAGTCATGGTAACGCCGGGATTTGCCTCCATGACTTTCTTGCCGGCGGCAATGAAATCGTCCCAGGTCTTGATCGATGCCGGGTCGACGCCGGCCTTTTCGTAGAAATCGCGGCGGTAGAACATCGCGACCGGGCCGGAATCCCAGGGCATGGCATAGGCCTTGCCGTCGACCTCGAGTTCGGTTCGCTTGAAGTCGGGGAACTTGGCGGCGATCTCGTCGGTGTATCCCAGCGTCTTCAGATCGACGAAGCAGTCCGGAAACTGGCTCCAGAATATCTCGGATTCATGATTTTCGATCGACAGAATATCCGGCAGCCCGGCGCCGCCCGCGGCACAGCCGGCGAGCGTCTTGTCGAAAGTCTGCTGGTTGCCGAGGTCCTCGACCGTGACCTTGACGTCGGGAAACTGCTTGTTGAAGCCGGCGACGGTTGCCTTGAGCGACGAGGCGGCAATGTTCCAGCTCCAGATCGTGATTTCACCGGATTGCGCAAATGCAGGGCCGGAGCATCAAGACAAGCGCAAGCGTGGCGCGCGCCAGTTCGATACGCATGAATTCCTCCCAAGTCATCTGTTCGTTTGCGTTTGTTGCAGCCAAGAATAAACTAGACTTGGTGGCCTGCTGTCCGTGACAAAGGGAACATGGACTTGGCGGAAAGTAAGATACCGGAGAGACCGTTTTACCGGCCAGGCGCGAGCAGCGTGGAGGGTCTGCCGCTGGCTCTGCTGATGTTTTACAATCGTCCGCTGGTAATGCTCAAGCCGCATTGGCATGCCCAGGTCGAAGTCAACTTCATCGTGAGCGGCAGCGTACACTATCGGATGAACGATCATGAGGTCTCCCTCTCGGCGGGAGATATGTGCCTGTTCTGGGGTGGGCTGCCGCATCAGCTGGACGATGCGTCGGACGACGTGCTCTATGCCGGTGCGCATTTGCCGCTGGTGCACTTCTTCAGGCTGCATCTTCCCCTCGATGTCCGGCATCGGCTGATGACGGGCGCGACGTTGGTGACCAATGCCACCGACCGCTCCGACGATCACAATTTCGAACGCTGGAACCGCTATGCGCGTTCCGGCGATCCCGCTCAAAGCGCAGCACGCCGTGAACGAACTCCTGCTGCGGCTGGAACGGGTACGGTTCGAACCGTACCGGCTTGTACCTGGAGCCGCGGACAGGCGAAGACATCACTGGTCCCTTCGATCAACAGTCCTCGCGAAATGTGGGGCGCATGTGCGACTTCATTGCGGAGAACTTCCTCTACGAAATCGATTCCGTCGACATCGCCGCGGCCGCGGACATTCACCCCAAATACGCCATGAGCGTTTTCAAGAAATCGACCGGCATGACGCTGAACGAATACGTGAACCTGCTGAGGCTGAGCTACGCGCAGGCGCTGCTGATGGACGAGGATGTCAAAGTGCTGAGGGTGGCCATGGACAGTGGTTTCGGCTCATTGAGTGCCTTCAACAAATCGTTCCGGAAACTTGCGGGCATGTCACCTTCCGACTTTCGCAAGAACTCGGGCAGAAGCACAACCTAGGCGATTTTTGCGCTTCCGTTGATCATGCAACGGAACAGTTCGCGGCGTTGCGGAGTTACTGGTGACCGCGGGGCCGATGGGTCCCGTCTGATGGAGGCGAGCATGAGGCACGTCTGCTTCGACGTCATCGATCTCATATCGGCCGTGGAGAAATGCGCCCGCGCGAAATCAGCGGGGCTGCTCGTATCGACCTCACAGGCGGTCGAGGAGTTGCGCGTCATGTCGGGGGATTTCGTTACTTCCGATGAAGACATGGCCAATGCCGTGTCGAAGGCCGCCACAATGTTGGGATGCACGGTTGTCTTCGACGAACAGGCCGGCGCTGACGTTCTGAAAATGACCTGACCGACGGTATCTGCCGCGATGGGCAGTTTTCCCCTCGCTTGCGTTTCGAAGCACTTGCTCGGGGAAAAGCCCGCTCGCAAACGCAGGAAGACGCTTTCTCCCCGCAAGGGCCCTTGTGGGGAGGGTGGCGAACGAAGTGAGCCGGGTGGGGTCATCAAGAATCGAACATTTCATGTTGACCCCACCCCGCTTCGCTTCGCGGACCGACTGTCTGCCCACCACTGGCCACAAGGGGAGGTGAGCAGCCCAAAAAAGTACCGTTGGCCTTAAACCACCATGAAATCGGCTTTGTTAAGCGCCAGCCGTTGGGCGAGCGTGGCGAACTGCACCGCCGCGCTGCCGCCATTGCCGTCGGCGTCATAGCTCAGCGCGCCGGTCGTCTCGTTGTAGATGATGCGGTCGTCGGCATCGTGTGCCGCGGTGCCGATATAAAAGGCGCTCCCGGACAGCGCGCCGGTTGCCAGTTTGGTGAACACCGAGTTTTCCAGTTGGATCGTGTCGTTCTCAAGCAAACCGAAGCTAATGATCCGATCGATGTTGCTGTCCTTACTCAACGCAGTGTTGAAGACGAATGTGTCCGTGCCATCCCCGCCGTAAATCGTATCGTTGCCCGTCCCGCCGTTCAGGGTGTCGTCGCCGGCCCAGCCTTCCAGGGTGTCGTCGCCCTCGCGCCCGTTGAGGATATCGTTGCCATAAAAGCCCGAGATCCCGTCAGCGCCATGCCCGCCGGTGATGGTGTCGGCGAGGTCGCTGCCGCCAAGCACGAAGTCTTCCGTCTGATTGCTCAGGCTTATGGACACGCCGGTGGTGGCCTTGCCGCAATAGATATGCTCGACGCCTGCGATCTTGTCATCACCGTGCGCGTTCAGATTGCTGATGTCGGCCGAGTTCGAGGTCAGGATGATAAAATCTTCACCGCCGCCGAGATTGATCGAGCTCGACGTGCTGATGAGGATGGCGTCGAGCTGGGCACCGGTGAGCGTCAGCCAATCGTTGCCGCCCGAGCCGGCGAGACTGCCGGCGTCGACACCGCTGATCGACGCCGGAGCGCCTGCCGAGATGTCCTTGGTCCCGCTCACCTTTATGTTGAGCACGCCCGTGCCGGCGCCGAGATCGATCGCGTCAAACCCTCCCCATTGGCTCACGGTCATCGTCACGGTGTCGTTGCCGGCGCTGCCCGTGAGCGTATCGAGGCCGGAGAGCGTGCCGGTGGAGAAGTCGATCTCGGTCGCGTTGGTCAGCACGATCGTGTCGGTGCCAGACCCGCCCGTGAGGGACTCGCCGGCGGCGAAATCGCCATTGGCGAGCTTGATCGTGTCGTTGCCTGCACCGCCGTCGATCGTGTCGGCACCTTTGCCGCCTGTGATACTGAACGCTTCTGTCTGGCGGTTCAGATTTATCGTCACGCCGGCTGTTGCGCTGGCGGCAGAGATCGCCTCGACGCCTGCGATCTTATCATCACCGTGCGCGTTCAGATTGGTGATGTTGGTCGAGTCAGAGGTCAGGTAGATCGAATCGTCGTCACCGGCGCCGAGATCGATCTTGCTTGACGTACCGTCGAGGATGGCGTTGAGCTGCGTGCCGGTAAGCGTCAGCCGGTCGTCGCCGGAAGTGCCGGTGAGATTGCCGGTCTCGACATTGAGAACCGCCGGAGTGCCGAGCCCGGAAATGTCCACGGTTCCGGCGACCTTGACGTTGAGCACGTCCGTGCCGGCGCCGAGATCGAGGGTAGCGAACCCAGCCCATTGCTTCACGGTCATTGTCACGGTGTCGCCGCCGCTGCTGCCTGTCAACGCATTGAGGCCGGAGAACATGCCGGTGGAGAAGTCAACCTCGGTCGCGTTGGTCAGCACGATCGTGTCGATGCCAGACCCGCCCTTGAGGGACTCGCCGGCGGCGAAATGGCCATTGGCGAGCTTGATCGTGTCGTTGCCCGCTCCGCCGTCGATCGTGTCGGCGCCCGCACCGCCGCTGATCGTGTCGTTGCCGGACCCGCCGGTGAGCTCATTGGCGTTGGCATCGCCCGTCAGGCTGACGGCCGCGCTCGACGTCGACGCATCCACATTCTCGAAGCCGGTGACATTCGCCGTGTCGCCAGAGGTCTGATCGGCCAGTGAAAGGTTGATCGTCGCGGCTCCGGTCACGATCAAGGTGTCGGTGCCGGTGCCGCCGGCAATCGAAACATCCGAACCGTCGAGGACGATCGTGTCGTTGTCCGCTCCGCCGTCGATCGAATCGGCGCCGCCGCCGCCGTCGATCGTGTCGTTGCCTGCGCCGCCGTCGATCCAATCCGCGCCCGCGCCGCTGATCGCGCCGTAGATGTGGGCTATGAGGTCGATCCAATCCGCGTCGACGCCGGTGATCGTGTCGTTGCCTGCGCCGCCGTAGATCGTGTCGTGGCCCATGCTGTAGCCGCTGTCGATCGTGTCGTTGCCGTCGCCGCCGTTGATCGTGTCGTCGCCGCGGGCGTCCCAGGTGTCGCCGCCGCCGGAGATGTAGTCGTCGCCAGCGCCGCCGTTGAGCGTATCGGCGCCCGCGCCGCCTTCGAGCCTATTGGCGTTGGCGTCGCCCGTAAGGCTGACGGCCACCCTCGACGCATGACGCATCCACAATCTCGATGCCGGTGATCACGCCGTGCCGACAGGTCGATCGTTGCGCCTGTATCCAATATCAAGGTGTCGGTGCCGGCACCGCCGGCAATCGAGTCCGAGCCGTCGAAGTAGATGTCCAAGAGGATACGGTCGTCGCCGTCGCCGCCGTCGATCCAGTCGGCGCCGTCGAGGCCGATGATGTAGTCGTTGCCGGCGCCGCCGTTGATCGTGTCGTTGCCGTAGCCGCCGTAGAGCCTATTGGCGTTGGCATCGCCCGTCAGGCTGACGGCGCATCGACGCAGACACATACACATTCTCGAAGCCGGTGACAATCGCCGTGTCGCCGGAGGTCTGATCCGTCAGGGACAGGTTGATCGTTGCGGCTTCGGTACACGCTCCAAACCGTCAGTGCCCGCCCCGCCGGCAATCGAAACGTCCGAGCCGTCGTAGTCGCATATAGTCGTCGCCGTCGCCGCCGTCGATCATGTCGGCGCCTGCGCGGCCGATGAGGCTGTCGTTGCCGTCGCCGCCGATGATCGTGTCGTCGCCGGAGCCGCCGGTGAGCCCATTGCTGTTGGCATTGCCCGTGATGCTGACATTGCCGGTCGACTCGGACGCATCCACACCCTCGAAGCCGGTGACAATCGCCGTGTCGCCGGAAGACTGGTCCGACGAGGAACTCAGGTTGATCGTTGCGGCTTCGGTCACGTCCAAAGCCAAACCGTCGTCGCCTGCCCCGCCGTCAATCGAAAAGTCCGAGCCGTCGTAGGTGATCCGGTCGCCCCCCGCACCACCGATGATGGTGTCAGCGCCCGCGCCACCGTCGATCTAGTCGTAGTCGCCGCTCGCCGTCGATCAAATCGGCGCCTGCCCCACCAACTATGCGGTCGTCGCCTGCCCCGCCATTGATCGTGTCGCCGATCGCGTCCTGAAGCTCGGCCAGCGTACCGCCGGTGAACCCGGTCAGCGTTCCGTTTGTCGCGTCTGCCGATGTCGTTGCCGGCGGTGCCGGTGAACGTCGCCATGACCCCGGCATAGGCCGCCATGCCTTCGGCCGTAAGCGGCGGGCGGGGCGGGATGCCATGCGCGGGCGCATCGATCGCCGCGTGGTGATGCTTGTTCCCGGTTGCGAGCTGGACGAGATCGAGGATGGTCATTTTAGCGAACTACTCCGTTGTTTGCGTGAAGCCGGGCGACGTTCCGTTGAAGTCGTCATCCCGGCCGAGGTTTTGTTTTGCACGCATGACTTGCCTCAAGAGCCGGCAGCATTTTTTGCTGCGCCGGCTCCCGGTTCAGGTTCATGCACGCTGCCTCGCACATGAGCTTGTGCGAAAAGCAGCAACTTTTTTGAGGTGCTGACCCCTTGTTCGGGATCATGCAGGTGTGCCACGAGATGAGCATCAGACAAATCTCGTAGCATCGACGCGAGCGAACGCGCCGCTGTTTGCGACTGACTTACAATTGAAGTGCTGACGGCATCAGCGCTGATGCCGATGCCTTAATCTTTGCCTGACTAAATGTTCCCTTGCCGAGTCGCGATTTCTGTTGCCGACAAATGAAACCTAGCACAACCGCCGATGACGAGTTGTATAGGATTTGCGTGCACAACTGTTGGCTTTTGGGGCGGCCGTCTCTTCGTCATCCCAGGGCGAGCCGAAGCGCAGCGAAGGCACCGCCGCGCTCTACGTTGCCCCCCTCTGTCCTGCCGGACATCTCCCCCGCAAGGGGGAGATCAGCCGGCGCGTTGGGTTTCGCCAATCGCCATCGTTGCAGGAGGGTTGGAGACGCCGGAGCGAACCCGCTACCCGGAAACCCGCCGCGACGTGCATTAGCGCCGTGTCACCCGCATCGGCAGGCCGCCCTGCGGCTGTGTCGTCAGTTTCTGCACCGGCCACGGTTTTGTCGCCGCGACCGTATCGAACCGGAAGCGCGACAGAAGCACGCCAAGCGCGATTACCGCCTCCTGCATGGCGAAGCTCGAGCCGATGCAGACGCGCGGGCCGGCTCCGAAGGGCAGGTACTGGTAGCGGTCGATCTTCTCGCGGTTGCCTGGATGGAACCGCTCCGGCATGAAGGCGTCCGGCTGGTCCCACAGCTTGCGGTGCCGGTGCACGGTCCAAGGCATCACCAGCACCTGGGCGCCTTTGCGGCAGCACGAGGTCCTGGTAGGTGTCATCCTCGATCGGCTCGCGGTTGATCGAGGGCGCAGGCGGATAAAGCCGCATCGCCTCCTCGAAGGCGGCGCGCGTGAACGGCATGGCGTCGAGCCATTTCACCGGATCGGGCTCGCCCGACAGCGACGCGTCGATCTCCGCCTCGATCCGCTCGCGCTCCCATGGCGCTTCGGCAAGCATGTAGATGGTCCAGCCGAGCGCGCGCGCCGTTGTCTCGTGGCCGGCGCCGATGAAGGTGATGATGTTGTCTTCGATCTCGCGGCGGGTCAGCCCGTCGGGGCCTTCCGCGCGCAGCAGCAGCGTCAGGAAATCCTCCGGCGCGCCCTCCGGATCGCGGCCCATGCGCTGTTCGCGCATCGTCACCGTGTTCGGCCACGATGCTCGCGGAAATAGGCCATCGTCTTGCGGCCGCGCAGCCGCGTGATGCGCGGCAGCCAGTCGGGCGCGCGCAGGAGGTCGAGCGGATCGACGCGGCCCATGGTCTCGAACAGGCGGTCGATCTCCTTTTCGAAGCTCCCCTGACCGCCGGCGATCTTCGCCGGAAAACAGCGTCTCGGCGAGGATGTCGTAGGTGAGCGTGGTCATGTCGCGCGCGACATCGACCGGCTCGGCCGCATTTTCATAGCGCTCCGCGAATTCCAGCGTCCGTCTCAGCATCGGCCGGGCGAAGCCGAAGATATGGCGCGGCGTGAAGACGGGCGCCATGGCCTTGCGCGAGCGCTTCCAGACCTCGCCTTCGGCCGTCAGCAGGCCGTCGCGCAGGATCGGCCGCAGGATCATCTGGCGAACCGTCGCCAGCTTGTAGTTCTTGGCATTGTCGACCAGCACATGGCGGATGAGCCCCGGATCGTTGGCGATGACCAGCGGTCCGCCGATGCCGCGAACCGAAATCCAAGGCTCGTTGTAGGAGGGCTCGCCCCACAGTTCGAGCGGGTTGCGGTAGACGATGCGGATCATCTCGAGCATCGACGGCGGGCTGGTGCGCGGCCTCGGCGCCGGCGGCACGAAAGGGGCGGGCTTGGTGTCCATCAGGGGCTCCGCTTCACCTGGTCAATGTAATGCATGTCGCCCAAAAGTGCGCAGCGGTTTTGGGATAACGACATGCACAGAAATGCATGTCGCCCAAAAGTGCGCAGCGGTTTTGGGATAACGACATGCACAGAAATGCATGTCGCCCAAAAGTGCGCAGCGGTTTTGGGATAACGACATGCACAGAAACAATAGCCTGAAGCGATGCTCGATCCGTTTCGGCGCGCCGCGCTTCAGGAGCCCTAGCGGCGCGCGTCCACGTGGGCGCCGAGCTCTGCAGTACCGGCGTCGGCCGATTGCGGGTCCAGGATCGGCCAATGCCGGTCGTGAATTGGCACGCATCTGCCTGCGTCAGGCGCCGCTGCAGCCGGCGACTGGATACCGCCGCAAATCCGCCTCGAAAGTTTGGAAAACCACACGCGAAAGCCTATATCTGGGGTTTCCAAGTGCGCGTGATTCGAACGATCTTTCGCGCGCCTTTCAGCGGCAAATACGAAAGCATTTCATGAGCGACCAGTCCGACATCCAGAACGGCGCTGCCGCCGAATACGGCGCGGAATCCATCAAGGTACTGAAGGGTCTCGACGCCGTACGCAAGCGTCCGGGCATGTATATCGGAGACACCGACGACGGCTCGGGCCTGCACCATATGGTGTACGAGGTGGTGGACAACGCAATCGACGAGGCGCTGGGGGGTCACGCCACGCTGGTCACCGTTACGCTCAATCCGGACGGTTCCTGCACCGTCACCGACAATGGACGCGGCATTCCCACCGGCATTCATCGTTCCGAGGGCGTGTCGGCGGCCGAAGTCATCATGACGCAGCTCCATGCGGGCGGAAAGTTCGATCAAAATTCCTACAAGGTTTCCGGCGGCCTGCATGGCGTCGGGGTCTCGGTCGTAAACGCGCTTTCCTCATGGCTGAAGCTGAAAATCCGCCGCGAGGGCAGGATACACGAAATGTCGTTCACGCATGGCGTTGCCGATGCACCGCTGGCCGAGACTGGGGATGCGGAGGCAACCGGAACGGAAGTCACCTTCCTGCCGTCGCCCAATACTTTTACGATGGTCGAATTCGACTACGGCACGCTGGAGCATCGGCTGCGCGAACTCGCCTTCCTCAATTCCGGCGTGCGCATTGTGCTCACTGACAGGCGCCATGCCGATGTGAAGACCCTGGAGCTTCTTTACGAAGGTGGACTGGAAGAGTTCGTCAAATATCTCGACCGGGCCAAGAAGCCGCTGATCGCCGCGCCGATCACCATCCGCAGCGAACGCGACGCCATCACCGTCGAAGTCGCGATGTGGTGGAACGACAGCTACCACGAGAATGTGCTCTGCTTCACCAACAACATCCCGCAGCGCGATGGCGGCACGCACCTTGCCGGTTTTCGCGGCGCACTGACGCGGCAGGTCACGGGCTATGCGGACGCATCGGGACTGACGAAGAAGGAGAAGGTCACGCTGACCGGCGACGATTGCCGCGAGGGCCTCACGGCCGTGCTTTCGGTAAAGGTTCCGGATCCGAAATTCTCATCGCAGACCAAGGACAAGCTGGTTTCCTCGGAAGTTCGGCCGGTTGTGGAAAGCCTGGTCAACGAGGCGCTCGGCGCCTGGCTCGAGGAACATCCTTCCGAAGGCAAGGTTCTGGTCGGCAAGGTCGTGGAAGCCGCCGCCGCCCGCGAGGCGGCGCGCAAGGCTCGCGAGCTCACCCGCCGCAAGGGTGTGCTCGACATCACTTCGCTTCCGGGAAAGCTGGCCGACTGCCAGGAACGCGACCCGGCCAAGTCCGAAATCTTCATCGTCGAGGGCGATTCGGCCGGCGGATCGGCCAAGGGCGGCCGCTCGCGCCAGAACCAGGCGATACTTCCGCTGCGCGGCAAGATCCTCAATGTCGAACGGGCGCGCTTCGACCGGATGCTCTCTTCCGAGATGATCGGGACGCTGATCACCGCACTCGGCACATCGATCGGCAAGGACGAGTTCAACGCCGACAAGCTGCGCTATCACAAGATCATCATCATGACGGACGCCGACGTGGACGGCGCGCACATCCGGACCCTGCTCCTGACCTTCTTCTTCCGGCAGATGCCCGAACTGATCGAACGCGGCCATCTCTACATCGCGCAGCCGCCGCTCTACAAGGTGACAAGGGGCAAGAGCGCGCAGTACATCAAGGACGAGACCGCTTTCGAGGAATTCCTTATCGGGTCGGGTCTCGAGGAAGCTCCCTCAGCCTGTCCTCCGGCGAAGTGCGCGCGGGCCAGGACCTGCGGGGTGTCGTCGACGACGCACTCGCAATCCGCTCGTTGATCAACGGTCTCCACACGCCGCTACAACCGCGCCGTGGTCGAACAGGCGGCGATCGCCGGTGCGCTCAATCCGGATATTTTCAACGATCTCGGCCGCGCCAACGCTATGGCCGAGGCGATCGCCCGCCGGCTCGATGCAATCGCCGAGGACACCGAGCGCGGCTGGAGCGGCCGCACGTCGACATCGAATGAGGGCGGCCCTGGCGGTTATGTTTTCGAGCGCACGGTGCGCGGCGTCAAGGAATATGCGCAGCCTCGACATGGCACTGCTCAGGCTCGGCCGACGCCCGCGCGCTCGACCGCTACGCCGGCCGCCTCGGCGCAGTCTATTCGGCTGTCGCCGGTTCTGCGCCGCAAGGAGCTTTCGGAGCCCCTGTCCGGGCCGCTGGCGCTTCTCGAGGCGGTCTTCGCGACCGGCCGCAAGGGGCTCACCATGCAGCGCTACAAGGGGCTCGGCGAAATGAATGCCGAACAGCTTTGGGAGACGACGCTCGACCCTAATGTCCGCTCGCTGCTCCAGGTGAAGGTCAACGACGCGACCGACGCCGACATGCTGTTTTCGCGGCTGATGGGCGACGAGGTCGAGCCGCGTCGCGAATTCATTCAGGAAAACGCGCTGAACGTGGCCAACCTCGACGTTTGAATGTGATTCCGGGCAAAGCTGGTCCGGCCGGGGTGCGGCCTGAGAGCGCGTCAGTCAGGCTCTCAGACATGTTGGCCGCCGTTGATGTGTATTTCCGAGCCGGTCACGTAGGAAGCCTGGCTGGAGCAGAGGAAGAAAATGATGTCGGCGACTTCCGCTGTTGATCCGAGCCGGCGCAGCGGTATCGTCTCGACCAGCTTCTCCGTGCCTGGCGACAGGATCGCCGTATCGATCTCACCCGGCGCGATCGCATTCACCCTGATGCCATAAGGCCCAAAGTCGCCAGCCATTTCGCGGGTCAGCGAGCCGAGCGCTGCCTTGGACGTCGCGTAGGCCGTGCCGGCAAAGGGATGAACGCGGCTGCCGGCGATCGAAGTTACATTGACGATCGACCCCTTGGCAGCGGCGAGTTCCTTGAACAGGCCGCGCGCAAGCATGATCGGCGCAAAGAAATTGACCTGGAACACGTCGCGCCAGACATGCATCGGCGTATCGATGGAATTCATCCGCCCGCCGTCCTTGAGTTTGGGAGAAATGCCGGCATTGTTGATGAGTGCATGGAGCTGGTCGCCGTGCGCCTCGAGGCGATGGCGGATTTCGGAGACGGCGATCCCCACATCCTCCTGATCTGAGAGATCGACCTTGATGTGGTCCTCCGGCCCGGCCGGCCAGGGGCAGTCTTCCGAAAACGCCTGGCGCGAACATGTGATGACACGCCATCCCTCGCGTGAGAAGCGCTTGACCGTGGCATGGCCGATCCCCCGGCTGGCGCCGGTCAGAACGATGGTCTTTCGCGTGTCGGCGTCGGCCATTTCAGTTCTCCTAAAGCATGACCCCGAAAGGTGCTCAGCGGTATTCGGCAAAGATCATGCGGAAATCAAAGAATTGGAGCGTGGTGGCGACTCCGCAACAAGTCATCGCGTTCTGGAGCGCGATGACTTCCCGCTGAAACGCCATCCCGTTCGCGCTGACGGACGAGGGTGAGCGCTCCTGTCCGCTATGTAGCGGAACGCACCGCATATTGCGAGCGCGCTGAAGCGCAGAAGACCGCCATTTTCGGCTCGGTATCACCTGAATACCAACACATCTTAGTCCCGCAGGCTTATCCATACAGGGGCGTGGTCGCTGGCGCTTTCCACGCCGCGCACGTCCCTGTCGACGCCGGCGCCCGTCAATCGGCGCGCCACTTTCCTGCTGAGCAGGACATGGTCGAGGCGAAGGCCGGCGTCGCGCGGCCAGCGGTTTCGCATGTAGTCCCAGAACGTATAGACTGTATCGTTCGGGTGGATCTTGCGGATCGCGTCTACCCAGCCCTGATCAAGCAGCCGCCTGAACATTGCCCGGCTCTCGGGCTGTACCAGGGCGTTATCATCGTAGGACCGGGTGGGATAGATGTCGCGCGGCTCCGGCACGATGTTGTAGTCGCCGGCCAGCACGATGGGCAAGCCGGTTGCGAAAAGCCCGGCGGCATGGGCAACCAGGCGCTCGGTCCAGGCAAGCTTGTAGTCGAATTTCGGCCCGGGCCGGGGGTTGCCGTTGGGCGCATAGAGGCAGCCAACGACAATTCCGCCGACGGCCGCCTCGATGTAGCGGCTCTGCGTGTCCGACGGGTCGCCCGGAAGCTCGGTGCGGGTCAGGATCGGCTCGGCATCGCGCGCGAGGATGGCAACGCCGTTCCAGGCGGATTGACCGCGCCAGACCGCGCCATAACCGGCGGCCTCGATGGCTGTACGGGGAAATTGCTTGTGTGCCGCCTTGAGTTCCTGAAGACAGACCACATCTGGCTGCGCCGCCTGCAGCCAGTCGAGCAGGTTCTCGATCCGCCGGTTGATGTTGTTGATGTTGAAGGTCGCAATCTTCATCTTGCTCTGGAGCGTGGCGCGATTTCCTGAAGCCACGTCGTAACGGCGCCGGCCATAGTCCTCAGGTGGTCGGCGGCCGAGAAGCCGGAAATGCTCTTGCGCGGCTTGAGATCATGGTCCCCGTCCTCAAGCCACAGCATCTCGATCTTGCCCGATAGCCGATATCCAGCCACTTCGTCGCGCGTGCCAAATTCGTCGCGCGTCCCCTGACAGATAAGTGTCGGCGTCGTGAGACCGGCAAGGTGTCCTGTACGAAGCTGCCCGGGCCGTCCTGGCGGATGAAACGGGTAGCCGAGACAAAGCAGGCCGGCGATCCTGCCCTCCGCGAAGAGGTCATCGGCGACCATGCTTGCAACGCGCCCGCCCATCGATTTGCCACCTATGACGAGCGGCCCCTCGACGCCAAGTTCAGCAACCGCGGCATTGTACTCCGGATTGAGCGTTTCCGCGCGCGGCGGCGGCTTGCGGCCTGCCGGCGTGCGGCGGCTTGCCATGTAGCCGAACTCGAAGCGCGCGACGCGAAAACCCGCTTCGGCAAGCGCTGCTGCGGTCGCCGTCAGGGAGGCGGAATCCATCGGCGCTCCCGCGCCGTGAGCAAGCAGGATGGTCGCGCGAGCATCTTCCGGGCCGTCCAGCAGGAACCTCATCCGGCGGTCTTCGGCGCGAGGTGCAAGTCGGCGTATCGCACGCCGCGTGCTGCTATTCGCGCCCATTCCGAGTGGCGGTCGAGTTCCAGATACCTGACCCACCACCGGCGCGCCTCGTGCAGTTTGCCGGCTTCATATTCGAGCTTCGCGAGATTGTAGATTGCATCGGCGAAATCGCCGTCGAGCGCGACCGCCTTCTGAAGGTTGAGACGGGCCGCGTCTGCCCGGCCCCGATCGGCCAGCAAGCCGGCATGGTTGAACCACGCTTCGACAAGGCCCGGGTCGAGCTTGAGCGCACGGACATAGGAATGCGCCGCCTCATCCAGCATGCCGGCCGCCCTAAGACAGTTGGCACGATTGAACGCGGCAACAGAGTCGCCCGGATCCACGGCAAGGCAGCGATGATAGAGCGCGGCGGCCTCGGTAAAACGCTCCTCCGCTTCGGCCGTTTCGGCAAGGGCGAAGAATTCTTCCGGATCCTCGTCTTCGCTTGGCTGAATCGGCAGCAGAAGTTGACCGTCGAGTTCGCCGAGCCCTTCGCCGAGGCTTGCGTAAATTGCGTCCCGCCCCCCGACGTGAAGCGACAGCGCCGTGAGCGAAGCCACCTGGCCCGAGCGGTGGATCGATCGCGCGATCGCGCCCCAGCTCGAGCCTCCAGCCATCAACCCTGCATACTTTTTGGAAAGAATGAGATCCCGGAACGAATAGGGTTCGGTGTCGTGCTCGAATGCATCGAACAAGGACAACAATGCGAACACGCGCGGCGACAGCCGCGATTGCTCCATCAGCGCCTGCCCGGTCATCGCCGGTGCTTCCGGAGCTCTCGTCAGTCCAAGCAGCCGGAGAAAGCCGTTCTCGCTCATCGGCCGCCGGCCTGCCTTGGCCTCGGCGTCGAAGCGCGCCTCGATCTCCGCCTCGCTGGCCTTCTCGAGCAATGTCCGGCCGAAAACGACGTGATCCGTGCGGCGCGTAACGCCGCGCCTCAGTTGACCGTGGTGCCGTTCCACTTCGCGTGCCGCCAGCCGCCGTGGAAACGCGGCAAGCGCACCCACGATACCGAAGGTCTTGCCCGCGAGCGTCATCCGGCCTTCTTCTTGGCGCCCGACCTGCCCGACGTTTCCGCGCCCGGCTTGGCAGCCGGCGTCGCGGCCGGTTCGGCCTTGCTCTTGCTTCGGGCAGGAGGCTTCGCTTGCGAAAGGCTCGCTTTCAGCGCGTCCATGAGATTGATGACGTTGCCGCGCTCCGGCGCAGCGGCGATGATCGGCTTGTGACCCTTGAGCTTGTCCTTGATCATCTGCATCAGGGCTATCTCGTAGCGGTCCTCGTACTTCCTCGGATCGAACGTGGTGTATTTCTGCTCAATCAGCTTTTCAGCGAGTTGGAGCATTTCGGGATCGGGTTCGCCGGCGGCGATCGTGCTGAAATACTCGGCCGTGCCGCGCACCTCACTGGGGTTTCTCAGCGTGCAAACGAACATTCCGCTCTCGCGGGGACCAATGGTGATGACCCGCTCGCGGCTCGACAGCACGAGACGTGCTATGGCGAGCTTGCCGGTCTTGCGCATCGCTTCGCGCAGCACCAGGAATGTCTCCTCGGCCATCGCCCCGTCCGGCGCGAGATAGTATGGCGCGTCCAGATAGATCACATCGACCGAATCTTCATCGACGAACGCCTCGATGTTCATCGTATGGGTCAACTCGATCCTGACGCTTTCGAGATCGGACTCCTCGATGATGACATATTGCTTGTCCTCGTATTGATAGCCCTTGATTAGGTCGGACCGCTCCACCAGCCCCAGCTCCGGATCAACCGGCTTCATGTTGATCCGGTTGTGGGTCTTCTTGTGAAGCTGATTGAAGGTGATGCGCTCGCTCGAGCTGGTGGCAGGATAGAGGCGAACCGGACAACTCACCAAACTCAGCTTCAGATAACCTTTCCAGCTTGCTCTCGGCGCCATGTTTGTCTCCTACGCGACGACACTCACACGAGATGGCTTCTCATTCAAATCGCCATCATGCCCTGTTTCCCGGTCCGCGCCGCATTGGCAACTCCCGGGCGAATTCACCAATTTTCGCCCAGGGATCGCCGGATGCGGATACCAGAGGCGGCAGCGAAGAATAGTTCAAATCCTCAGGGGCGTCGATTGCCTCCAGATCGTCCCAGCTTACCGGAGCCGAGGCAGGCAAATTCGTGCGGGCGCGAAGCGAATAAGGTGCTGCCGCCGTAGCACTGCGGGCATTGCGGTGAAAATCAATGAATATCCGCCGCTTGCGCTTGTCCTTGCTGATCATGGCGGTGAAGGTCTCGGGCGCGGCCGCGGCAAGACCGGTGGCAATGTCGCTGGTCGCCTGATGCACCTGCTTCCAGCCCAGCCGGGGCACGACGGGAACGACCACATGAATGCCCTTGCCGCCCGACGTCTTCACGAAGGGGACAAGCCCAATCGCCTGAAGCTCGCCACGGATGTGGACGGCCGCCTCGACAATTTCGCGCCAGCCGATCCCTTCCCCCGGATCGAGATCCAGCACAACGCGGTCCGGCTTCTCGAGCCGCTTGCGCAAGGAACCCCATGCATGAAACTCCACCACGCCGAACTGGGCGAGTGCGAGAAAGCCCTTGGCATCCTCAACTGCGAGGTAGGTCTTCGTCTCCTGTTCGGAATTGGCGGTCTCGAAGGTTGCGACCGATGGCGGCATGCCCGCAAAGGCGTGCCGCTGGAAGAAGCAGTCTTGTGGCTTGCCGGTCGGGCAACGGACGAGCGAGACAGGCCGCCCGAGGATATGCGGCAGCATGAAGTCTCCAACCAATGCGTAGTAAACCGCGATGTCGAGCTTGGTCGGCCCGGATTTGCCGAAGAGCCGCCGGGTCGGATTCGTCACCCAGATCGAAGCGAGATCGGTATCCGAAATGAACCGCTTCCGCTCGACAGTCGTTGCGCCCGAAAACTCCGCTTCGCGCAGCCCTTTGAACACCGCATGGCGAAGTGCGTTGTCGGCCGTGCGGTTCGAAAAATGGATACGCGCCGAAAGCAGCGGACGCACCCACAGGATATCCTTCGGCCCGCCGTCGAGCGCGATCGCGCCCTCGCGGAGAGGTTGAAGCCGGGCCAGCAGCCGCTTCAGCGTTGCGGCGTCGAAGCCGGTTCCGCACTTGCCGCGATACTGCAACTCGCCATCCACCCACTCTCCAAGCGCCAGCGCGGCAAGCCCGCCCGCGGCTTCCGACGTGCTATATCCGGCGATCACGAAGTCACCGACCTGAAGCGCTTTCGTCTTGACCCAGGTTGGAGAGCGCCCCTGCTGATAGGGAGCCGAAGCGCGCTTCGACACTATGCCTTCGAGGCCCATCTCGGATGCCCGCTCGTAAAGCGCCCGCCCGTCGCCGGCGACATGATCGCTGAGCTGAATGGCGGAATTGCCGCTCACATGTCCGGCCAGCAACTGCGAAAGCAGCTCCTTGCGCTTTTCGAGCGGCACGCCTTTGATGTCCCACCCGTCAAGATGGAGGAGGTCGAAGGCATAGAATATCAGCTTGCCGCCAAGCCTGTTGGCGATCGCATCCTGAAGTGCTCCGAAGCGGCTGATACCCTTTTCGTCGACGACCACGATTTCGCCGTCGATGACGGCGTCGCGGCACGGGAGTTCCTTGAATGCGTCGGCAAGGTCGCCGTAACGCTTTGTCCAGTCCAGTCCGTTGCGTGTGATCAGCCTTGTGGAGCCCGCCGAAACGTGGGCCATGGTGCGGTAGCCATCAAATTTGATCTCATGAAGCCAGCCTTGGTCCTTGGGGGGATTGGTCGAGGCAGTCGCAAGTTGCGGCTCGATGCGCAAGGGTGCCGGCGCCTTGACCGCGCCACGAAGCGCGCCGGGCCTTAGCTTGACTGGCGTTGTGGCAGGTGTCGGCTCATCGACAAGCTCCTCAATCCGCCGCCCGGTTTTGACGCTCTCCGGCCGGGCGGCGAGAATGTCGTTCGTGCCGTCCGCGGCGCTATCCTTCTCCTTGAAGAGCAGCCAGTTCCGCCTGTCTTCGCCGGGCTTCCCCTTGAGTTCGCGCCAACATCCATCCGCCATTCAGCTTTTCACCGGCAAGGCGGAACTTGAACGCGCCGGATTCGAGGCTCCTCAGGGCATCGTCCATCGGTGCCCAGACGCCCTGATCCCATACGATCATGGCTCCGCCGCCATATTCCCCTTTGGGGATCAGCCCTTCAAAATCCACATATTCCAGAGGATGATCCTCGGTCTCGACCGCCAGTCTCTTGTCCGCCGGATTGAGGGAAGGCCCCTTTGGGACAGCCCAGCTCTTCAGCACATTGCCGACCTGCAGCCTGAGATCGTAGTGGTCGGATGTTGCGGCGTGCTTGTGCACGACGAAACGGTTCCCTTCGGCGCTTACAGCCCCGCCGGCAGGTTCGGGTGTCTTCGAGAAGTCCCGCTTCCCTCGATAGGCCCGGAGTTTTGGCATCACCTGGCCACGCTAAGGCATCGGCCCGAAAATCGGAATCGATTTTCGGCAAGCACGACAGCGCGAACGCGGCATTGACTGGAAGCAAATGCGGTTACTGCAGGAACCAGCGCTTGCACGTGTCGGCCGATAGACGTCACTTTCGCAAGCCGCGCTGCCGCGCGCTTTGCCGGCGGGAGCCGTGAACTCCCTCGCGCTCCATCTTCTCGAGCATTTCGCGGATGTCCTCGGGCAGCTTGAGATCGACGCGAAATATCGGGAGTGAGCGAAGGTAGCGCACATTTGCCGCGTCGCCGGCCTGGCGCATGATGCTGGCCGGCAAGTTGGCGTGCTGTTGCTTCTTGCTGCGGGACATTTTCGCCGGTCCGGTTCCGATAGTTCAACACTCCCGGAACGGAATCGTTCCCGCATTGCAGCAATGCCGCAAGCGCAAGACTGAAACAGCGTAAATTTTGTATTAATGCCAGCGGCCGTGTTGTGCGACCGACGATGCTGCCGCTGATCGCTGCCGGGACGTGAGAACCCTCTCCAAAACCCCCTCTCTTGGATGTCGCCCCCTTTTGGATGTTCTATGACTTGGCTTCGCCAAGATCATGAAAATCCTTTCTCCCCGCAAGGGGGCAAGGGGGGGGAGATCACGCACCTCGTCGGGGGTAGAGCGGCAGCACTGATTCCATCGGAACGTCCGTCCCCCAAACTCGCATTGTTCTTGCTCAGTTGCGGCCGCAAAATACATTCTCGACATGCACCGGCCAGCGGCGCGGCAGCACCGCCACCATGTCGAAGCGGATCGACAGCCGGCCGTAGTCGGGCTGCCTCGACAGCCACAGATCCGTGGCCGCCTCGATGCGGCGCTCGGACTCGCGCGCTGATCGCCTCCATCGCCTCGATCAGCGTCGGCGCGCACCTTGACCTCGACGATCAGCACCAGGTCGCCGCGCCTTGCGATCAGGTCGATCTCGCCGAGTTTCGTCCGGTAGCGCCGCGCGACGATGCGAAAGCCCTTCAGCATGAGAGCGAGCGAGGCCAGCCACTCGCCGCGATGACCGCGGCGGTAGGCCCTGATCCGCTTTGCCTTGCGGTCAGTCACCGGCGGTGTCCTTCAGTTCCAGCAGACGCCGGTAGAGCGGGCTTTTTGGCCGCCGGTCATTCGCGCGGCCTCGGCGGCGGCCTTCGACGCCGGCATTTCGCCGGCGAGCGACAGCAGCAGCCGGTCGACGTCTTCCGGCCGCGCCTCGTCCGCGCCGGCGGGCGGACCGACGCAGACGACGATCTCCCCCTTCGGCGTGGCTGCGTCGCGATAGTGCGCTGCAAGTTCGGCCAGCGTGCCGGGGCGCATTTCCTCGAAGGTCTTGGTCAGTTCGCGGCCGATGGCCGCGAGACGCTTTTCGCCCAGCACATCGGCCATCGCGGCCAGCGTGTCGGCGATGCCGGCGCGGCGATTCGAAGAAGATCAGCGTGGCAGGCACTGTTCGAAGCGCTTCAAGGCGCGCCCGCCGCTGGCCGTCCTTTACCGGCAGGAAGCCGGCGAACAGGAAAGCGTCGGACGGCAGCCCTGAGGCCGTCAGCGCCGCCAGAACGGCGGAGGGGCCGGGGATCGGCACAACGCGAATTCCGGCCTCGAGCGCCTGGCCGACCAGCCGGAAACCCGGGTCGGAAACCAGCGGCGTACCGGCATCCGAAACCAGCGCGACGCTTTTGCCGGCCGACAGCGCCTCGATCAGCCGCGGTCCGGCCTCGTCGGCATTGTGCTCGTGATAGGCCGTCGTGCGTTGGCGGATGCCGTAGCGGTCGAGCAGCACGCGCGTGACGCGGGTGTCTTCGCAGGCGAAAATGTCGGCGGCCGCCAGCGTCTCCAGGGCGCGGAGCGTGATGTCGGCAAGGTTGCCGATCGGCGTCGCCACCAGATAGAGCGCCGGGTCCAGCGGCCGCGCGGCAATCTCCGTCTGCCCGATCATGTAGGTCCTGCGCTGCTCCTTTTGCTCGGTCACAATCGCCGGTCCTACCGCGCCAGGTCGGCCACGACCGCATCGAGCACGATCATGCCGGCGGGCGTCGCGCGCAGCCGCGAATTGCCGACCGGCTCGATCAGCCCTTCATCCTGCAGGATCGACAGACGCGCCGGCGAACGAGCCTTGCCCGACAGCGTCTCGTAGCGGGCGAGGTCGATGCCCTCGGCAAGCCGCAGCCCCATCAGCAGGAACTCGTCGGCCTCTTCCGAGCGCGTCAGCAGTCTCGCCGCCGGTGATGCCGTGGCCCTTCGCCTCGACCAGGTTGGCCCAGGTCTCCGGCATCTTCTCGGCGACGGTGACGACGCGCCGGCCGTTCTCGACGAAGCGGCCATGCGCGCCCGGCCCGACGCCGACATATTCGCCATAGCGCCAATAGGTCAGATTGTGCCGGCTTTCCGCGCCCGGCCTCGCGTGGTTGGAAATCTCGTAGGCCGGCAGGCCGTGCGCGGCCGTCACCTCCTGCGTCACCGCGTAGAGGTCGGCGGCGTGGTCCGCGTCGGGAATCGCGAATTTCCTCGCCGCATGCAGCGCGTGGAACGGCGTGCCTTCCTCGATGGTCAGCTGGTAGAGCGACAGATGGTCGGCGGCATGGCCGATCGCCTCGTTCGAGTTCGGCCTCCCAGCGCTCGGGCGTCTGGCCGGGCCGCGCATAGATCAGGTCGAAGGACAGCCGCGGGAAGATCTCGCGCGCCAGGCCGATCGCCTGCAGCGCCTCCGTCGACATTGTGCAGCCGGCCGAGGAATTTGCAGATCGGCGTCGTTCAGCGCCTGCACGCCGAGCGAGACGCGGTTGACGCCGGCCGCGCGATAGCCGCGGAAGCGCTCCGGCCTCGACCGAGGACGGGTTGGCCTCCAGCGTGATCTCGATGCCGTCGGGCACCGTCCAGTTGCTCGCCACCGCATCGAGCACCGCGCCGACCGTCTCCGGCTTCATCAGCGACGGCGTGCCGCCGCCGAGGAAGATGCTGGTCACCTGCGCGCGGGCCGGTGCGGGCGCGCATGCGTCGCAAGTTCGGTCGCGAAGGCGCGCGGCAAAGCGCTCCTGGTCGACCGGCTGGTGGCGGACATGGCTGAATTGAAGTCGCAATAGGGGCATTTGGCCGCGCAGAACGGCCAGTGGACGTAGACGCCGAAACCCGGCGTCCGGTCATGGACGGCAATCATGCCGCCCCCAGCCTGGCGCGGGCGAATTTCTGGAAGGCGCGGGCGCGATGCGACAGCGCGTTCGGCTGGCCGGGCTTCCAGCCATGCTTCTCGCTCGGCGTCATCTCGCCGAAGGTCTCTGTCATGGCCGTCCGGCAGGAACACCGGGTCGTAGCCGAAGCCGCTTGTCGCCGCGCGGCGGCCAGACCAGCGTGCCTTCCGCCTCGCCGCGGAAATATTCGGCGTCGCCGTCCGGCCAGCGCCAGGCAGATGACGGCCACGAAGCGGCCCTTGCGCTCCTCCGGCGTCGACGCGCGCCTTCTGCGCGCAACAGGTCTTCGGTCTTCTGCATGGCCATCATGAAGTCGCGCCTGCCGTCCGGCGTCTCGGCCCAGTTGGCGGTGTAGACGCCGGGCTGGCCGTCCGAGCGCATCGACGCACGAGGCCCGGAATCGTCCGACAGCGCCGGCAGGCCGGTCGCGCATCGCTGCGGCATGCGCCTTGATGTAGGCGTTCTCCTCGAAGGTCGTGCCGGTCTCGTCGGGCTCGGGCAGGCCGAATTCCTTCGCCGATTTCGCTTCGAAGCCGAACGGCGCCATCAGGTCGGCGAATTCGCGCAGCTTGCCGTCATTGTGGCTGGCGACGACGATCTTCCTTCCGTTGAGCGATCCGCATCAAGGTCCCCAGATCCGTGGCTCGGCGAATTCGAGCGAATTGCCGGACGGGTCGCGGAAATAGATCGAACGGCCGCCGTTCGGCCATTCGAAATCGGCTTCGATCGCGATGCCCCTGTCTTCGCAAGATCGCGTCTTCCAGCGGTCGATTTCCTCGGCGCTCGCGGCAAAGCAGAGATGGCCCGGCCCGCGCGCGCCGTGCGGCGGCACCGGCAGCCTGGCGCCGGGCGGCGGCGGGATTTCGGTCGCTTCGGCGTTGAACAGCAGCAGCACGCCCTCGCCGCAGCGGAAGAAGACATGGCGGCCCTCGGCCTTGGCGATCAGGTCGAGCCCGAGCACGTCGCCGATAGAACGCCTCCGCGGCGTCGAGGTCGGTCACGTAGAGCGCGGATTCGAGGATTGCTGCGGGCTGCATTGCGCTCCCTCACGCCACCGCCATCTGCTGCAGGTTCACCAGCCGGGCGATGCCCTTCTTGGCAAGCGCCATCAGGGCGGAGAACTCCTCTTCGGTGAACGGCTCGCCCTCGGCGGTGCCCTGGATTTCGACGATGCCGCCCTTGCCGGTCATGACGAAATTGGCGTCGGTGCCGGCCGCCGAATCCTCGAGATAGTCGAGGTCGATCACCGGCTGGCCGTCATGGATGCCGCAGGAAATCGCGGCGACATGGTCCTTCAGCACCTTCTGAACGCTTGGCCATCTGGCGCGCCTCCATCCAGCGCAGGCAGTCGTGCAGCGCCACCCAGCCGCCGGTGATCGACGCCGTGCGCGTGCCGCCATCGGCCTGGATGACGTCGCAATCGACCGTGATCTGCTGTTCGCCGAGCGCCTGCAGGTCGACGACCGCGCGCAGGCTGCGGCCGATCAGCCGCTGGATTTCCAGCGTGCGGCCGCCCTGCTTGCCGGAGGAGGCCTCGCGGCGCATGCGCTCGCCGGTGGAGCGCGGCAGCATGCCGTACTCGGCCGTCACCCAGCCCTTGCCGGTATTGCGCATCCAGCCCGGCACCTTTTCCTCGAGGCTCGCGGTGCACAGCACATGCGTGTCGCCGAACTTGACCAGGCACGAGCCTTCGGCATGCTTGGAAATGCTCGCGCTCGAAGGAGATGGCGCGCATTTCGTCGGACTGGCGTTTGGAAGGGCGCATTCGGGATCTTTCCATCAGTTGGACTCTTTGGCGGGCTTTTAGCCGCATGCGAGACAGCCGCGCAAAGGAAAACGCCGGCCGGCATGGCCAAGGTTGTGTTCGCCAGCGCGCGGTCTATATCTTCGAAGTCGGAGACAATTCGAGCCATGACCAAGCCCGATCCTGGACCAGACCCTGCAATCGCTGGACACGCGCTCGCGCGACATTTTCCGGCTGATCGTCGATTCCTACCTTAAGGACGGCGAGCCGGTCGGCTCGCGCAACCTGTCGCGCATGCTGCCGCTCACGCTGTCGCCGGCGACGGTGCGCAACGTGATGAGCGATCTGGAGCATCTCGGCCTCGTCTATGCGCCGCATATTTCGGCCGGCCGCCTGCCGACGCAGAAGGGGCTGCGCTTCTTCGTCGACGCCTTCATGGAACTCGGCGATCTCTCCGACGAAGAGCGCCGCGTCGATCGAGGCGCAGGTCAAGGCGTCGGGCAGCGGCGCCACGCTGGAGCATATGCTGACCGAGGCCAGCCAGATGCTGTCGGGCATGTCGCGCGGCGCCGGCCTGGTGCTGGCGCCAAGAACGAGGTGCGCGCTCAAGCATATCGAATTCATCCAGCTCGAGCCGAGCAAGGCGCTGGCCGTGCTGGTTTCGCAGAACGGCGACGTCGAGAACCGCGTCGTCGATCTGCCGGCCGGCATGACGGCATCGCAACTGCAGGAAGCGTCGAACTTCCTCAACGCTCATATCCGCGGCCGCACGCTGGCCGAGGCAAAGGCCGAAATCGCCCGGCTCAAGGACGAGACCAAGGCCGCGCTCGACACGCTGTCGCAGGAGCTGGTCGAGAAGGGGCTGGCCGTCTGGGCCGGCACCGAAAGCGGCCTGCCGGCGCGGCTGATCGTGCGCGGCCGCGCCAATCTTCTGGAAAACGTCACCGCGCAGGCCGACATCGAGCTGCTGAAGCACCTGTTCGACGACCTGGAGACCCAGGACGGGCTGATGCAGCTGCTCGACCTTGCCGAGGAGGGCTCGGGCGTGCGCATCTTCATCGGCTCGGAGAACAAGCTGTTCTCGCTGTCCGGCTCGTCGGTGGTGGTGGCGCCCTATCGCGACAAGGATTCGCGCGTCATCGGCGCGCTCGGCGTCATCGGCCCGACACGGCTCAACTATGCGCGCATCGTGCCGATGGTCGATTACACGGCGCAGCTGGTCAGCCGCATGCTGCGTTAGAGTGTAGGGTGTATTGGTATTCAGGTGATGCCGGCCTGACCAGAATCTCAACACACCCTAAGACGCAGCAATGCCGGCCACGGCTCGCACTTGATTTTTGCTGGCCAAACCTCGATATCGGGCGCAACTCTCAGACCAATCGAGAGGACGGGAAACGGCGATGAACGACCCTGCGAAGAAAGAACGCGCGCCCGAGGAGACGGTGGCAACGAGGCCGGGCAAGACGCCGCCCAGGAGGCCGTGGCGGATGCGCCT
Source organism: uncultured Alphaproteobacteria bacterium (assembly GCA_963813315.1). Lineage (GTDB taxonomy): Bacteria > Pseudomonadota > Alphaproteobacteria > Rhizobiales > Rhizobiaceae > CAWEYO01. The sequence goes on from CAWEYO010000005.1 coordinate 361,947, forward strand.
GGCGGCAATGGCGACTATGAGGTGGTTGTTCGCCTGGTGAAGGAAAACGAGGAGTTAAAGGACCGCGCGCTGCGCGTGGCTGCCGAGATGGAAAACCTGCGTCGGCGCACGGCGCGTGACGTGCATGACGCGCGCGCCTATGCAATCGCCAATTTCGCCCGCGACATGCTGTCGGTTTCGGACAATCTCCGCCGCGCGCTCGAGGCAATTCCGGCGGAGGCGAAGGCGTCCGGCGATGCGGGCTTCGCGGCGCTGATCGAAGGCGTTGAAATGACCGAACGCGCGATGCTGGCCGCACTCGAGCGGCATGGCGTGAAGAAGCTCACCCCGGAAGGCGAGAAATTCGATCCGAATTTCCATCAGGCGATGTTCGAGGTGCCCAACGCGGAAGTGCCGGCGAATACGGTGGTGCAGGTCGTGCAGCCCGGCTACTCGATCGGCGAGCGCGTGCTGAGGCCCGCAATGGTGGGCGTTTCCAAGGGCGGCCCGAAATCCTCGGCCGGAGACGGCACCTCGCCGGAGCCGGGTCCTATCGATCCGATTGCGGAAAAGGACGCGTGATGGGTAGGTTTTAGTGAGTAGTCAATAGTGAGTAGTGGCTAGTGATAGAATTACTGTATATGAAACAATGCGAGAAGTGCTAACTTTCTCGACTACTCACTACTGCACGCTCGACCATCTCACCACTCACCGTTCACCCGGCCGCCCGCATGAACCTGATCCTGCTGCTCGACTACGCCGGCGTGGCTGTGTTTGCCGCGACCGGGGCGCTCGCCGCCTCGCGCAAGCAGCTTGATATTATCGGGTTCCTGTTCCTTGCTTGCGTGACTGGCATAGGCGGCGGCACTATCCGGGATCTCATCCTAGCCGCTCCGGTCTTCTGGGTGGCCAATCCCAACTATGTGCTGATCTGCGCGGTAGTGGCCGTCATCGTCTACTTCACCGCGCATCTGGTCGAGTCGCGCTACAAGCTGCTGCTATGGCTCGACGCGATCGGCCTCGCGGCGTTCTCGGTCATGGGCGCGGCCAAGGGTCTGGTGGTGACAGGTTCAGCGCCGGTAGCCATCATCACGGGCATGTTGACAGCCACGCTCGGCGGCATCCTGCGCGATATTGTGGCGGGGGAGCCGTCGGTCGTGCTGCGGCCGGAAATCTACGTGACGGCGGCGCTGGCTGGCGCGTCCGTCTTCACCTTTCTCGTTCTGGCCGGACTTGCCATGCCGGTTGCAGCACTTGCCGCCTTTGCTGCGGCCTTCATAGTGCGCGGCGGCGCGCTGCGATATGGTTGGGCGGTTCCGCGCTATCGCAGCCGGCCGGGCAGGAGACCTGAGGATATTCCGTGAGTAGTGAGTAGTGAGTAGTGAACAATAGGCAGTAATATTTTCAGAAACGTAGATTTAAATTTACTTCTATCTACTCACTACTCACTACTCACTACAACAGCCCCGCTTGCTGGCCCGCCTCACGCAGATTTTCCCGCGGGCGGGGACCCACCTGCTGTATGACGAGGCCGGCGGCAAGAGACCCTAGCCTGCCGCAGACCTCCAGGCTCCGGCCTGTGGTGTAGCCGTGGAGGAAGCCCGCCGCGTAGAGGTCGCCGGCGCCGGTGGTGTCAACGAGCTTCTCGATGTCGATCGCCTTGACGCGGACGGTTTCCTTGCCGCTTACGACGACCGAACCGCGTTCGGAGCGCGTGACGGCTGCAAGCTTGCAGTCCTGGCGGATGGCTTCCAGCGCGGCCTCGAACGATGCTGTCTGGTAAAGCGATTTGATCTCGCTCTCATTGGCGAAGACGATGTCGACTGTGCCCGAACGCATCAGGTCGAGAAAGTCGTCGCGGTAGCGGTCGACGCAAAACGGATCCGAGAGCGTCATCGACATTTCGCGGCCGGCGGCGTGGGCGAGCTTGGCGGCCAGCCGGATGGCTTCCTTGGCGCGCGGCGGATCCCACAGGTACCCCTCGAAATAGGTGACCTTTGCTCCTTCCGCCTTGCCGGGCTCGACATCCTCCGGCCCGAGTTCGACGCAGGCGCCGAGATAGGTGTTCATCGAGCGTTCGCCGTCCGGGGTAACGAAGATCATGGAGCGCGCAGTCGGCGGCTCTCCAGGCAGCGGTGTGGTGTCGAAGGCCACCCCCTGTGCGCGGATGTCGTGCGTATAGATCTCGCCGAGCTTGTCGGATGACACCTTGCCGAAGAAGGCAGCGCTGCCGCCAAAGCTTGCCACGCCGGCCGCCGTGTTTCCCGCGCTGCCGCCGGAAGCTTCGATCGCCGGGCCCATGCGGCTGTAGAGCAGCTCCGCGCGGTCGGTGTCGATGAGGTTCATCGCGCCCTTGATGATGCCGTTTTCAAGGAGAAAGGCGTCGTCGCACTGGGCAATGATGTCCACGATGGCATTGCCGATGCAAAGCACGTCGTACTGGCTCATGAAGGTCCCCACGGAAATCCGGCGCTTCGGCAGACTGGCACGCCGGCCGCGCGCGGGTCTAGCTGGTGCATTGGCAATTGCAAGCAGGAATTTGACTAGCCGCATTCTTGCGACATGCGCCTCGCAATCCTATGTCGCAGCCGGAAGGAGACCGCGCCCCATGATTCTCGAGGCAGCCCGCGCCGCGGCAAGCCACCTTTTCACGGCCGAATTTCGAGGCGTTTTCTTCAAGACGCTCGGTCTTACGCTGCTTGCGCTGGTGGCGCTGTGGTTCGGGCTGAAAGAGCTGTTCGATCTGATGGCGCTGCCGTGGATCGACGCGCTCCTGCCCGGCTTTCCGGCCTGGGCGGGCTGGATTGCCCTGATCGCTGCGGTCGCCGCTGGCATAGGACTGGCGCTCGGCCTGGCGCTGCTGATTGCGCCGGTGACGGCGATCGTTGCCGGTCTGTTTCTGGATGACGTTGCCGAACTGGTCGAGAAAGGCGACTATCCGAACGACCCGCCCGGGCGCGCCCTGCCGGCATTCCAGGCGGCCGCCCTGTCGCTGAAATTCTTCGGCGTCGTCATTGCGGGCAACATCGTCGCGCTGTTTCTGCTGCTGGTTCCCGGCGTCAACATCGCGGCCTTCTTTCTGGTCAACGGCTATCTGCTCGGCCGGGAGTTCTTCGAGTTCGCCGCAATGCGCTTCCGGCCGGAAGCCGAGGCCAAGGCGCTGCGGCGCAAACATGCCGGCACGGTGTTCCTTGCGGGGCTGGTCGTGGCAGGGTTCCTCGCCGTCCCGCTGCTCAACCTTTTGACGCCGCTCTTTGCCGCCGCCATGATGGTGCACCTGCACAAGATGGTGTCGGCGGGTGACCCGGAATTTTCCTCGCCGGCGGCGGCGATAAGAAGGGCGGCCTGAAGGAAGAGCGCCGTTCGCGGCGAGGTTGCCCGCCGGGGCGGACCGAGGAGTGGACGATGACGACCGATTTATTACTGGCGATCGCCCATCATCTGTTGGTTTTCGCGTTGGTCGCAGTGCTGGCCGCCGAGACCGTGCTGGTGCGTCCCGGGCTAAAAGGCCGTGCTCTCGCCCGCCTTGGCGGGCTTGACCGCTTCTACGGCATGGCCGCCGGGCTGATCATCATTGTCGGGTTCAGCCGCGTATTCTTCGGTCTGAAGGCTTGGGAATTCTACATCTACAACTGGGTGTTCTGGGCAAAGATCGCAGCCTTTGCCGTCGTCGGGCTGCTGACCATCCGGCCGACCACCCGCATTCTGGATTGGAACCGCAAGGCGAGCGCCAACCCTGGCCATATTGTCCCCGACAGCGAAATCGCTTTGGTTCGGAACTTCCTGCGGGCGCAAGGGGCCGTCTTCGTACTCATACCGATCTTCGCCGCCGCCATGGCGCGAGGCCTAGGCTATTAGAGTGTGTCGCGTACAATCGACCTCACCCCGCAGTTTGCCGCCACGTCGCTCTACGTCACCCCCCTCTGTCCGGCAGGACAGAGGGGGGTGCAGTCCCGCCAGCATTCCTGAATCACATTAGACGCAACACACCCTAAGCCGTCACGGCCGGCGCGAGCTCGATCAACGGCGCCGGAATGGAACTCGTCTTCACCGCCGCCTTGCAGATATCGGCAATAACGCAGCGCGGGCATTCCGGCGCACGCGCCTTGCAGACATAGCGGCCATGCAGGATCAGCCAGTGATGGGCATGGCGCAGATAGTTGTCCGGCACGATCCGCAGCAGCCCGGCCTCGACCTCGTCCGGCGTCTTTCCCGGCGCCAGGCCGAGCCGGTTGCCGAGCCGGAAGATGTGCGTGTCGACAGCCATAGTCGGCTGGCCGAAGGCCATGTTGAGCACGACATTGGCGGTCTTGCGCCCGACGCCGGGCAGCTTGACCAGCAAGTCGCGATCGCCCGGCACTTCGCCGCCATGGTCGCGTATCAGCGCCTCCGACAGGGCGATCACGTTTTTCGCCTTGCCGCGCCAAAGGCCGATCGTGCGGATGTATTCGCCCAGCCTCTCCTCGCCCAGCGCCACCATTTCCGCGGGCGTACGACGGCCGCGAACAGCGGGCGCGTCGCCTTGTTGACGCCTGCGTCCGTCGCCTGCGCCGAAAGCACGACGGCGACGAGCAGGGTGAAGGCGTTCAAATGCTCGAGTTCGCCGCGCGGCTCCGGCCGCTGCACGCAAAAGCGGCGGAATATCTCGCGAACTTCGTCGGGGGTGTAAAGCGATCGCGGCCGTGTGGAACGCGACGTTGGCGCAGCGCCGGAGACGTTGCGCCGGGTATGCGGACCAACTTTGTGCTTGGGGTTTTTCATCCTGCATCTATATTCTGACGGCATGAGCAAGAACAATGCCGTGGCTGTCGACGAACCGTTTTTCAGGGCGCTGCTCACGCCGCACCGGTCGCTTGGCCGCATCGGTTTCGCGTTGCTGATGGCGTCGCTTCTTGCCGGCTGGCTGGCGACAGGCGGCCATCTTTGTCGCGCACGGCGCCTGGCCGGTATTCGGCTTTCTTGGCCTCGACGTGCTGCTGGTCTACGTTGCCTTCAAGCTCAACTACCGGGCGGCGCGTGCGCGCGAGGAAGTGTCCGTTTCGCGCACGAGCCTCGACATCCGCAAGATCGCGCCATCCGGCAGGGCGGTGGCCTATCACTTCAACCCGTTCTGGGCGCGCTTTGCCATTGCCCGGCATAGCGAAATCGGCATCACGAGAATGGCCGTCGAAGGGCAGGGCCGCAGCGTGCAGATCGGTGGGTTCCTCAACCCCGGCGACCGCGAAAGCTTCGCGCGCGCGTTCTCAAGCGCGCTCGCGAGGGCAAAACGGGGATAGTGGTCCCGCAAGTTTCGGGTGGCGACGAAGGATGCGAAGGACGATATTTCGCGGGCTAGAGCATCGGACCCGAAAGTGGGAACCGGTTTCGGAAAATCCGATGCTCGAACAAAGAGATTGAGCGGCAGCGCTGATTCCGAAAAAGCCTCCGCCGCTCTAGGAGATTTTGCCATGAATGCCCGCACCGTAGTTCTGCAAAACGACATCACGCCTCAAGGAGGCGACTACGACACCGTCCGCCGTGTGATCGAGAAGATCAGTCTCGACTATCGCGACCAGCCTTCGCTGGAGGCGCTCGCGGCGGAGGTCGGCGAGACGCCGACCGCGCTGCAGAAGCTTTTCACCCGCTGGGCGGGGCTTTCGCCGAAGGGCTTCCTGCAGGCCGTGACGCTGGACCACGCACGCAGGCTGCTCGATGAGCGGCATGCCGCTGCTCGAGACCGCCTATGAGCTCGGCATGTCGGGGCCAGGCCGCCTGCACGATCTCTTCGTGACGCATGAGGCGATGTCGCCGGGCGACTACAAGACACGCGGCGCCGGCCTGACCATCCGCTACGGCTTCCACATCTCGCCCTTCGGCGTGGCCTTGATCATGGTCACCGACCGTGGCCTTGCCGGCCTCGCCTTCAACGATGCGGGCGGCGAGCGCGCGGCCTTCGAGGACATGTCCAGCCGCTGGCCGAACGCCGACTATGTCGGAGGACATGGCGGCCACCGCGCCCTACGCCGCCCGCATCTTCGACCCGGCGCGCTGGCGCGCCGACCAGCCTTTGCGCGTCGTGTTGATCGGCTCCGATTTCCAGGTCCGGGTATGGGAAGCGCTGCTGAAGATTCCGATGGGCAGGGCGACGCAGCTATTCCTCGATCGCCGCGTAGCATCGGTGCGCCGGCTGCAAGCCGCGCCGTGGGCGCCGCGATCGGCGCCAACCCGATCTCCTTCGTCGTCCCCTGTCACCGCGCGCTCGGCAAATCCGGCGCGCTGACCGGCTATCACTGGGGCCTGACCCGCAAGCGGGCTATTCTCGGCTGGGAGGCAGGGCAGGTGATGGACGCCGAACAGGAAAAAGACGCGGCCCGAACAGGTTGAGGCCGAGCCCCGCGACGACCAGGCCGGAAGCAAGCAGCTTCCAGCCTTGCAGCGGTTCACCGAGAAGCACCGCCGATCCCAGGAAACCGAAGACCGGTACAAGCAGGGTGAAAGGCGCGACGGTTGAAACGGGATAGAGGCTCAACAGGCTGCTCCATGCGGCAAATCCGAAAAGCGTCGAGAGATAGACGATATAGGCGATCGAGCCGGCCGAAATCCAATCCAGCCCGCTGAAGCTGCCGATAAATTGTCCTGGGTCAAGGACAAGCGCGACGGCAAGCAGGGGCGGCAAGGCAAACAGGCTTCCCCACACGACAAGGCCAAGCACATTCGGTTTGGCGGCGCGCTGCGATATCCGTTTTGAGACAATGTTGCCGCCGCCCCAAGCGACGGCCGCGCCAAGCACCAGTATCAGGCCGGCGATGGTGGCATCGCCGCCGGTATGCAAGGCGACGAGGCCGACGCCGCAAAAGCCGAGCACCGCGCCGGCCAGTTGCCACAACGTCGGCCGCTCCCCGAGCACGATGACTGAGAGGCCGATGGTGAAAAAGACCTGCAACTGCAGGATCAGGGAAGAAAGTCCGGCGCTCATGCCGATCTTCATTCCGGTAAACAGCAGTCCGAATTGCAAGGCGAACATCAGCAAGCCAAATGCCGCGATTTGCCGAAACGGCACATCGGGACGCTTTATGAAGAATATCCAGGGAAAGGCCGCGAGAAAAAAACGGGCCACGCCCAGCGCAAGCGGCGATACCTGTCTGAGGCCGAGCTTGATGATGGCGAAGTTGACGCCCCAGATCAGCACGATGGTGAGCGCGAGGAGAAGATGGCGTGGATGCAATTTCCGTTTTCCCGTTGGACCATTCATGCCCTGCGAAAGGCTTTGCCCGCATTTCAATGCGCGCGGGAAGCAGTTGTTTCAATGCGTGCGGGAAGCAGTTAGCCTGTCTTTCAAAATAGTGGGAGGCATTTCTTGATCGTCGTCATCGGCTCCGTCAATCTCGATCTGATCGCGACCGTCGACCGGCTGCCCGGTGCGGGGGAAACCGTGCCCGGCGACAGCTTCAGCACGGCGGCAGGGGGCAAGGGCGCAAACCAGGCGCTTGCGGCCGCCCGCGCTGGCGAAAAGACGCGGATGATCGGAGCGGTCGGCAAGGATGCATTCGCAGCCGAAGCGTTGGCGCTGCTTCGCGCTGGCGGCGTCGACCTGACCGGAGTGCGCGAGGCGCACGCGGCAACGGGTATCGCGCTGATCCTCGTCGCCGGCGACGGCGAGAACATGATCGCCGTGGTGCCCGGCGCCAACGGCACCGTTCTGCCAGGCGATCTCGCCAGGGCGGCTCTGGCGAAGGGCGACGTGGTGCTGCTGCAGCACGAGATTCCGCTGCAGACGGTCGAGGCAGCCCTGGACGCTGCCCGCGAGGCGGGCGCGGTGACGCTCCTCAATACCGCGCCCTTCCGCGCCGAGGCAGCGACCCTGCTCGCCAAGGCCGACTACGTTGTCGCCAATGAAACCGAATTCGATCTCTATGGCGAGGCGCTGGCTTTGCGCGGAAGGGATCGTCCAACGCGCATGCAGGCATTCTCCGCGAATACGGGGCGGACGGTCATCGTCACCCTGGGCGGCGAGGGAGTGATGGCGGCGACCCCGGCCGAGTTTTTGAAAATCGATGCGCTGCCGATCACCCCAGTTGACACGGTGGGAGCCGGCGACACTTTCTGCGGCTATCTGGGCGCTGGCCTCTCGGCAGGACTGTCGCTGCCGGAAGCGCTGCGGCGCGCGGCCGTGGCAGGTTCGCTGGCATGTCTGAAGCCGGGAGCGCAGCCGTCGATACCGCTGGCAGCGGAAGTGGAGGCGGCACTGCAACCGGGTTAACCTCGTAACAGCGCCTGCGCACTTTTGGGCGACATGGATTAGAGCGTGTTGCGTCCGACGTGATTCAGGAATGTTGGCGGACTGCACCCCCTCTGTCCAGCAGGACACCAGCGCAGGAGGGAGAGCGCCAAAGTCGACACTGCCGATCTCCCCCCTTGCGGGGGAGATGTCCGGCAGGACAGAGGGGGGCAACATAGAGCACTGCCGTCGATGGATTTCATCGGCACTTGAGGAGCAGTCATATCTAGGGGCCGATCCGCATCGCCTCGCAGCAGATGAAGTTGGTTCGGAGTTGCGAACATGGGCATTTCTTCGCGCCCCCCTCTGTCCTGCCGGACATCTCCCCCGCAAGGGGGGAGATCGGCTCTCCCGGAAGTCCTAGCTAGATGTGAACCTCACAATCGGCCGATACGCTCCACAAGAAGCGCAAAAAAACCGTCATGGTCGATATCGCGCATGACCGTTGCGTTCTTCGGTCGCTTGGTCACCCCCCACCAATCGATCACCGTCATTCCCATCGTCAGTTCCGAGGCGGTTTCGATGGACACATTGCATTCGCGGCCTTTGAACAAAGTCGGATCGAGCAGATAGGCGATCACGCAGGGGTCGTGCAGCGGGCCGCCGTCCGTGCCGTATTTTGCCTCGTCGAAACGCTCGTAGAATTCCAGCATTTCAGCGGTTGCGATCCCGGCGCGCGTGCCAAGACTGCGGAACGCGGTCACGCGCTTCCTGGTCGTCAGCGCCTTGTGGGTGACGTCGAGGGGCATCATCACGATCGGCGCGCCCGAGCGGAAGACCACATCCGCGGCCTGCGGATCGACGTACATATTGAATTCGGCGGTGGGCGTCACATTGCCGCCCTCGAAGAAACCGCCACCCATCAGCACGATTTGCCGAATGCGCGGCGCGATCTTCGGCTGGCGGATCAGCGCCAGTGCGATGTTGGTGAGCGGGCCGAGCGGGCAAAGCGTGACGGTCCCGCTCTCCTCCTTCATCAGTGTCTCGACGATAAAGTCGACAGCATGCTGTTCCTCCAGCCTCATCGTCGGCTCTGGCAGGTCCGGGCCGTCGAGGCCGGTCTTGCCGTGCACTTCCTCGGCCGTCACGAGCTGCCGCACGAGCGGCCGGATGGCGCCCGAGTAGACCTTCGTATCCCGTTTGCCGGCCAGCTCACAGACCTTGAGCGCGTTCTTCCCGGTGAGGCGCAACGGCACATTGCCGGCGACGGCCGTGATCCCGAGCACATCGAGTTCCGGGCTGGCTAGCGCCAGCAGGATGGCGACGGCATCGTCCTGACCCGGATCCGTATCAATGATGATTTTTTGTGCGTTCGGCATCGTGTTCCTCACCGTCCCGGTACGGACTTGAACTTGTTCGCGGCGCGGACCATATCAGCATCATCGGGAAGAATGCCATCAGGGTTTTTCCCTTTCGTCGCTCTCTGGAGGACACGGTAATGACCCGCATGACGCCATTTTCGAGTCCGCTTCTGCTTGGTTTCGACGCCATGGAAAGGACGCTCGAGCGCCTTGCGAAGTCTGGCGACAGCTATCCGCCCTACAACATCGAGCGCCTGCGCGGAGCAGACGGGACAGCCGAAAAGTTGCGCATCACGCTGGCCGTTGCCGGTTTTTCCGAGAGCGATCTCGAGGTTACCACGGAAGAAAACCAGCTTCTCGTACGAGGCCGCCAGAACGAGGACGACGTCGAGCATGAGTTTCTGCACCGCGGCATCGCGTCCCGTCAGTTCCAGCGTGCCTTCGTGCTCGCCGACGGAATGAAGGTGATCGCTGCGGAGCTCCGGAATGGGATGCTTACGATCGACCTCGACCGGCCTGAACCCGAGCGCCTGATACGGAAAATAGACATTTCGGTGAAAGAGTAATCTGGAACCAACGGCTCAGTGGCGGGTTGGTCCGAAAGGACGCCCCGCTCGAAGGAGGCTGACATGACAGAGATCGCAAGCAAAACTCAAGTGACCCAGGCTGAACTGGCCCATCTCGGCGAAGGGGTGGTTGCCTATCTCCGCGAGATCGGCAGCGATGAACTGAAAGGGAAATTTCCTGGTCTCCCCGAGATCGCGTCCGGAACCAGGCTTTGGGCGCTGTTTGCGGCCAACGGCCAGCCGATCCTTCTGTCGGACGAGCGTGACCGGGCACTTGCCGGCGCCTTCGAGAACCACCTTACCCCGGTCGCCATCCACTAGTGTTAGGCTAGACTAACCCCTTCTCCCCTTGTTGTGGGAGAAGGTGGCCGAGCGGAGCGAGGTCGGATAAGGGGTGATGGGAGAAGCATGGGCTTACCCATTTTCTCTGAGAGGCGGCCGCCCGGTCCAATACCCCACATCCACCTTCACTGCTTTCAGGCACCTTCTCCCACGAACGAGGGGAGAAGGGAAGGCGTCGCTCAGGATTCGTCAGGCGGCGTGGGAAGCAGGGGTCGATGCCAGAAAGGCGTGGATTGCGGCGGCGTCCTTGGTTCCGCGAATTTTTGCCACCGTGTCGGCATCGCGCAGGACGCGCGCGATACGCGACAGCGCTTTCAAATGGTCGGCACCCGCGCCTTCGGGCGCCAGCAACAGGAAAACAAGATCGACCGGCTGGTCGTCGAGCGCCTCGAAATCGACCGGCTGGTCGAGCCGCGCGAAGACGCCGGTGATGCGCTTGACGCCGGCGAGTTTGCCATGCGGGATTGCAATGCCGTTGCCCACGCCCGTGGAACCGAGGCGCTCACGCTGAAGAATGGTGTCGAAAATTTCCCTTTCGGGTATGCCGGTAGCGGCTGCTGCTTTTTCGGAGAGAAGCTGCAAAAGCTGTTTCTTCGAGTTGGCTTTCAAGGCCGGCATGATAGCCGGGGCCTCGATAAGATCGCTGAGATCCATTCTTTTTTGTATCCTTTGCTCTGCCCGTACCCCGCCGCCTGGCCCCCCGCCCTGCGGTCCGGTCGAGAGTCAGGTCTAAAGCGCATTGCTTCGAAACGGATTCATGCAGCGCGCTTTAGGTATTGTTTTTGTGCAGGTCGTTATCCCAAAACCGCTGCGCACTTTTGGGCGACATGCACTAGGCCCTCACCGACGGATCGATCCAGCCGATATTTCCGTCAGCCCTTCGATAGACAACGTTCACGTGATCGTTTCCCGCGTTGCGGAAGACGAAAACGGGGCTGTCCTTGGTGTCGAGCTCGATGACGGCCGACGCCACCGACATTGTCCTGAGCGTCAGCGTCGACTCTGCGACGATAGCCGGCGCGTAGTCTTCCGGCACCTCGTCCTCTTCCTCGGCGACGGGCGCAAAGACATTGTAGGCGATCGTGGTCGCGGTGCCGTCCCCGCCCTGTCCGTGCGATCTCAGCCGCCGCTTGTAGCGCCTGAGCCGCTTCTCGAAACGGTCAGCCGCCACGTCGAAAGCCGCGGTCGGTTCCTGGGCATCGCCGGTCGCCTGGAGCGCCATCCCTGAATCGAGATGAATCATGCAATCGGCGGTAAAACGGGATCCGGACTTGATCACATTGACGTGGCCCGAAAAACCGCCGTCGAAGTACTTGTCGACAGCCTCGCCGATCCGACCCCTGATGCGGGCTCGGAATGCGTCGCCGATGTCCATGTGTTTCCCCGATATGCGCAGGCTCATCTGAAAACTGACCTCTTCTGTCCAGAGTCTAAACTGTTCGGAGTTTATACCCGTAGCCGGGACGCACAAGGTTCGCGGCGCCGTCGACGCCGATTTAGGTCCGGAATTTCCGGTTGATCACGGCCCGTCTCCAGGACGGTTCCGGTTCATTCGAGGAATGGGCCCGTCTCATGCCGGCGGGCTTCTAGTCACTTCGGCACCGGTTGTCAATGAAGGTCCCTCGAGCGAAGTGAAGCCTCTACCTCACACCACCATGAAATCGGCATGGGTGAGCGCCAGCCCGCTGCCGAGCGTGGCAAACTGAACCGCGCCGCCTGCCGCATTGCCGTCGGAATCGTAGCTCAGCGCGCCGGTCGCCTTGTTGTAGATGATGCGGTCGCTGGCATCGTGCGCCGCAGCACCCGCATAAAAGGCGCTCTCGGCCAAAGTGCCGGTTGCCTTCAGCGCGGCGAACACCGCGTTTTCCATCCGCACCGTGTCGTCAGCAACCGAGAAATCGTTGATCTTGTCGCTGTTGGCCGCGCTCAATGCGGCGTTGAAGAAGAACGTATCCTTGCCCACCCCGCCGGTGAGCATATCCTTGCCCACGCCGCCGTTCAGCATGTCATTGCCCGCGCCCCCGTCAAGCGTGTTGGCGCCGGTGTTGCCGGTCAGTTTGTTGTTGGAGGCATTGCCCGTGCCCTTGATGTTGCCGGAGCCTGTCAGCGTCAGGGTCTCGACAGTGCCGACACTCACCAGACTGAAAGTGATCGAGGATTGTATGCCATCGAGCCCGCCCGACACGCTCTCAATGACCTTGTCGCCGGTGTTGTCGACGACATAGACGTCGTTGCCGGCGCCGCCGCTCAGCATGTCGGCGCCCGCTCCGCCGCTGACAGTATCGTCGCCCGCGCCGCCGTTGATGGTGTCGGCGTCGCCCGCACCGCCATCGATCCTGTCGGCGCCATTCCCGCCGGCAATCGTGTCGGCGCCCGCCCCGCCGCTGATCCTGTCGGCGCCATTCCCGCCGGTGATCTTGTCGTCGCCCGTTGCGCCATAGAGCCTGCTGCCCGCTTCGCCGGTGCCGCCGGTGATCGTGTCATCGCCTGCGCCGCCGGCGATCGTGTCGGCGCCGGCGCCGCCGGTGATCGTGTCGTTGCCCGATCCGCCGGTGATCGTGTCGTTGCCGCCGCCGCCATTAAGCGTGTCGTCGCCGTTGCTGCCGGTGATCGTATTGGCGCTGGCATCGCCCGTCAGGTTGACGGCATCAACCGACCCGCTTGCATCGACATTTTCGAAGCCGGTGACAATCGACGTGTTGTCAGTAGTTTGGGCCGACGATGAACTCAGGTCGATCGTTGCGCCACCGCCCACGATCCCGTCGAACGTTTCGGCTCCGCCCACGATCAAAGTGTCGTTACCGGTCCCGCCGTTGAGCGTGTCGTCGCCCCCGCCTCCGCCGATCGTGTCGGCGCCGGCGCCGCCGGTGATCGTGTCGTTGCCCGTGCCGCCTGTGAGCACATTGGCGTTGGCATCGCCCGTCAGGCTTGCGGCACCATACGTGCTAGCGACATTCTCGAAGCCGGTGGCGATCGCCGTGTCGCCGATAGTCTGGTCCGACAAAGAATTCAGGTCGACCGTTGCGTCACGGCCCACGATCAAGGTGTCACTGCCGGCCCCGCCGTTGAGTGTGTCGGCGCCGCCCTCCCACCAGTAATGGATCGTGTCGTCGCCATCGCCGCCGTCGATAGCGTCGGCGTAGGGGCTGCCGGTGAACTCATTGGCATTGGCATCGCCCGTCAGGCTGACGGCCGTGCTCGAATCTGACGCATCCACATTCTCGAAGCCTGTGACAATCGCCGTGTCGCCGATAGTCTGGTCCGACGAAGAATTCAGGTCGATCGTTGTGGCTCCGATCCTAAACACCAAAGTGTCGTCGCCTGCACCGCCATTGAGCGTGTCCGGGTCTTCGCTCCAGTCGTCGCTCCAGGCGCTGCCGTCGATCGTGTCGTCGCCGTCGCCGCCGTCGATCCAGTCGGCGCCACTGCCGGCTTCGATCCAGTCGTCGCCGCCGCCGCCCATGACCGTGTCGGCGCCATTGTCGGCTTCGATCCGGTCGTCGCCGCCGCCGCCATTAATCGTGTCAGCACCGTTGCCGCCACGGAAGTCATTGGCGTTGGCGTTGCCCGTCAGGCTGACACCTTCGGTCGAGTGGGTTGCAAAGACATTGTCAAAGCCGGTGACATTCGCCGTGTCGCCGGAAGTCTGGTCTAACAGGGACAGGTTGATCGTTGCGGCTTCGGTCACGATCAACGTGCTACGTTCCCCACCGCCGTCAATCGAGATGTCCGAGCCGTCGTAAATGACTTCGCTGCCTGTAGCAGACGATCGTGTCGGCGCCAGCGCCGCCATCGATCACGTCGTTGCTTTCTCCGCCGATGATCGTGTCGGCGCCAGCGCCGCCACTGATGTAGCCTTCGCCTGATCCGCCGATGATCGTGTCGGCGAAGCTGCTGCCGGTGACCTCGAACTCCCCCATCGCATGCCCTCTCGCCCGCTCAGGTTCATCGTCACGCCGGCCGTCGCAAGACTGGCGTCGATCCGTACGACGCCCGTGATCGACCCATTCGCAAGCGTGTTGAGGTCGGCAGAGGTCGATTTCAGGTTGATCGTGTTTTGATCGACGCGGCGGAAATCGATCTTGCCCGCGCCGATGATGATGGCGTCAAGCTGCTCGCCGGTGAGCGTCACGTTTACATAGATCGTGCTGCTGAGAATGCCGGTCTCGACATTGACGATCGACGGGGCGACGAGCGCAGAAATGTTTATCGTCCCTTCCACGACGACGTTAAGCACATCCGTGCCGCGGCCGAGATCGATAACATCGAAACTCGCCCATTGCGCCGCCGTCATCGTCACGATGTCGTCGTCGTCCGTACCGGTAAACGTCGTCATGACCGCGGTCCTTCGGCCGTCCGGGTTACGGGCGGGGTGGGTTCGAGGGTGGTCATTTTAGCGAACTGCCCGCATGAAGCCGGACAACTTTCCGCCGAAGCCATCATTCCGCACCGGATTTGTTTTTTGCGCATATGGTCCCGCCCGCAAGAGCTTGCAACTCTACCTTTGCTTGTGCATGATCTTGTCCGAAAGTCTACAACTTTTTGCTGTGCCGCTCTTCAGACAGGTTGCGCCGGTCCGTTTCAGCCCCGCACGCGGTCCACACCAATGCGTTGATTAGACTTAAGAATACTCCCGCGGCGGCAACTCGAAACAACAACCGGCGATGCAGAACGGTGGCCGTCGCTTGCATGGCGGAGTACGGGTCCGATCAATCCCGAGGGCCTGGCATCAGAGCAGGCAATTGCGACCCTCGCGGTCGAAGACATGAGCGTTCGCCGGGTCGAAGCGGAAGCGGACGGACGAACCAAATCGTGGCGGCAGGTTTGCCTTGCATTTCCACCGTCACGAGTTGGAATGCACTATTTCCGGGCATTGCGCCTTGTCGGTCAGGCGTTGCGTGCTTCAATCTGCCGATCCGCCCGTCTAAAGTCCTTGACGTGGCCTGCTGCGCCATCAGGGAGACGGACGATGATCAGAGCGACACTTGCAGTCCTTGCCGTGCTGTCAGCGCCGATATCGGTATTTGGGCAAGGTTTGTCCGCCAAAGACCTCACCCGGCGCACGATCGAACGCCGCGCCGTCGAGGCAGTCATCTGGGGCATGCCGGCCGTCAACTACAACCTCATGTATGAGGCGATGGTCCGCGAAGCCCACGGTGGCTTCAACCAGATCGTCTATTGGTCGCGCCTGCCGGACTGGAAGAACCAAACGCTGACGCCGAACCCGGACTCCATCTACCTGATGCCGTTCTTCAACGTTCAAGAGGGGCCGGTGGTGATCGAGATACCGCCGGCCGACGACGGTGTGATCAACGGCACGATCATGGACGCCTGGCAGGTCCCGCTGGAGGATGTAGGTCCGGCCGGCGTCGACAAGGGCGCCGGGGGTAAGTACCTGATCCTGCCGCCGGACTACAAGGACACCCCGCCCGAAGGCTACATCGTCCTGCCGTCACAGACCTATCAGGGCTACGCCCTGCTTCGCTCGATCTTGAAGAGCGGCAGCGATGCCGATGTCGCCAAGGCGGTGACCTACAGCCGGCGCATCAAGCTCTACCCGCTGGCGAAGGCTACCAATCCGCCAGAGACCACCTTCGTTGACGCGATCGACGTCGTCTACGATGCGACCATTCCGTACGACTGGCGCTTCTTCCAGTCGCTCGACCGCTTTGTGCAGCGGGAGGTGTGGCTCACCCGAGACCAGGTAATGATCGGCCAGCTCAAGTCGATCGGCATTGAGAAGGGGAAACCGTTCAGCCCTGACGAGGCGACACAAGCCATCCTGCGTGCTGCCGCTGAAGAGGCTCATGCCTTGCTGGAAAGCCGGTATGAGGGCCTCTTCGCACCCCCCTACTTCGACATCAGCCGGTGGGCTCCGCCAGCGCTTCCTGACTTCCTCCAAGGAGCGACGAACGGCTACTCCGACCCAGACGCCTATCCGGTCGACAGCCGCGGGTTGGTCTTCTCCTTTGCCTTCTTCACACCCAAGCATCTGGGGCAGGGCCAGTTCTACCTGATGACGATCAAGGACAAACCCGGCCAGAACTTCGACGGCCGCAGCACATATCGCCTGATCGTGTCAGCGAACGCGCCAGTCACGCAATACTGGTCAGCGACGGTCTACGACCGTGCGACCCACGCGCTCATACGCGGACTGCCTCGATCAAGCCGCTCGTCTCAGAACTCGGGCCTGCAGAAGAACGCGGACGGCTCGGTGGACGTCTATTTCGGGCCTGAGGCGCCAGCCGGCAAAGAGACGAACTGGGTTCCCACCAACCCCGGCGGGCAGTTCGAGGTCCTGTTCCGGTTCTACGGCCCGACCAAACCCCTGTTCGACAAAACCTGGAAGTTGCCTGACATTGAGAAGGTGGATTGAGCGCGGAGAGTTCCCGATGCACATTCGACATCTTTTCGCAGCCGCCTTGGTGATTGTCGCGACTGCATATGCCAGCGCGCAGGAGGCGATCCCGGTCACCGCCGACAACATCATCCGCGCAGAGTCGGACGCGGTCTTTGCAGGCCTCGTGGCGCAGGGTGGCTTTGGCAAGTTCTACCACAACCGCGAGCTGACGCCGATCGACAGCCGCATCGTCAAGCGCCCCAACCGTGATACGCTTTATTCAACAGGTGTGTTCGACCTCGATGCCGGACCCGTGACGATCTCTCTGCCCGATGCGGGCAATCGCTTTTTAACGATGATTGCGATCGACGAGGATCATTATGTGTTCACGGTCGTCTATGGGGCGGGCAGCCACACGCTGACCAGGGAGCAGGTCGGCACGCGCTACGCCGTGGCGGCGATCCGCATCCTGGTCGATCCAAATGATCCGAAGGACGTGGCGCGGGTCAACGCCTTGCAGGATGCCGTCAAAGTCGAGCAGCCGGGCGGACCGGGCAAATTCGACGTGCCGAACTGGGACGCAGCCAGCCAGAAGAAGGTGCGCGATGCGCTGGTGGTGCTGGGCGAAACCATCCCTGATTGGCGTCGCGCGGCGGGCCGCAGGAATGAGGTCGATCCGATCAGGCACCTGATCGTCACCACAACGGGCTGGGGTCTCAATCCTGATAAGGATGCCATCTACCTCAACGTCACGCCAAGCAAGAACGATGGCACGACGATCTACAGGCTCAGCGTTAAGGACGTACCCGTCGATGGCTTCTGGTCGATCAGCCTCTACAACGCCGAGGGCTATTTCGAGCCAAACAATCTCAACGCCTATTCGCTCAACGGCATCACGGCGCAGAAGAGCGCGGACGGGTCGGTCGCCGTCCAGTTCGGCGGCTGTGACGGCAAGGTTGCCAATTGCCTGCCGACGATGGCCGGCTGGAACTACATGGTCCGGCTCTATCGGCCACGCGCCGATATTTTGGATGGCAGTTGGACGTTTCCCGAGGCGCAGCCGGTGAATTGAATCGGTTGCGAAAGTCGTATTCGGGTCTAGCCTTGCGCGATAGCCTGAGCGCGCTTTTCGCGGCGGCGCTGTACCGAGGAGGGAATGTTCATGCCTTCCCGGTACTTGGCCACCGTGCGACGGGCGATAACGACGCCGTCACCCTTCAGGATATCAACGATTGCATCGTCGGAGAGCACGGCGGCTGACGTTTCCGTCTCGATCAGTGCTCGAATGCGGTCGCGCACGGCTTCAGAGGAATGCGCGACACCTCCCCCGGACGAGGCGATCGCCCCAGTGAAGAAGTAGCGCAGTTCGAAAACCCCGCGCGGGGTAAGCATGTATTTGTTGGCGGTGACGCGGCTGACTGTCAATTCGTGCATGCCGATCGCGTCCGCGACGGTACGCAGGTTGAGCGGACGCAGATGCCTGCACGCCGTTTACGAGGAAGGCGTCCTGCTGGCGTACGATCTCGGACGCGACTTTCAGGATCGTCCTTGCGCGCTGGTCAAGGCTGCGCGTCAACCAATTGGCGTTCTGCAGGCATTCGGCAAGAAAATCCCTGTCGGACTTGCCCTTGGCCTGGCTGGAGACGCTGGCGAAGTAGACCTGATCCACCAGGACGCGCGGAAGCGTGTCGGGATTGAGCTCGACCGCCCAGCCGCCGCCGTTCGCAGCTTTCACCAGCACGTCGGGCACAATCGTTTCGGCGATGCCGCCCGTAAACGCCATGCCGGGTCGCGGATCGAGCGCGCGGATCTCTCCGAGCATTTCGACCAGGTCTTCCTCGTCGACGCCGCAGGTCCTTTTCAGCGCCTGGAAATCACGCCGCGCCAAAAGGTCGAGATTGTCGACAAGGGCGCGCATGGCCGGGTCGAGCCGATCACGGGCGGCGAGCTGCAGCGCCAGGCATCCGGCAAGATCGCGGGCAAAAATACCGGGCGGATCGAAGTTCTGACATGTGCCGAGTACGGCATAAACGGCTGCTTCCGGCGTCCCGAGCCTCTGGGCGATCTCGGCGGGGTCGCCGCGCATGTAACCTGCCTCGTCAAGGGCGTCGGCAAGCTCTCCGGCAATCAGGCGTGAGGCGGGGTCAGCGAATGCGAAGCGCGATCTGCCCTGCCGCATGGTCCCGCAATGTGATTGCGGCGGCCGCCATGTCCTCGATGTCGAAACCGTCTGCCCGACCGGCGCCGCTCCCGGCTGCTGGCGCGGATTTCCACTGTGCGGACAAATCCGGGCCGAGCCGTTCGCTTGTGCCGGGATCGTCAGGAAATATGTTTTCGAGCGAGGCGTCGAGCTTGTCCGACATTGCCTCGGCGCTCGCCGGCCGCTCCGTTTCGGCGAACCAGTCGATCTCGGCTCCGCCGGATACCTCAGCTGGCTGTTCGGCGGGCGTTTCCTCCCGGGCCTGGGCGCGCTCGAGTAAGGGATTGCGTTCGATTTCCTCGTCCACGAAGCGCTCGAGTTCGACGTGGTTGAGCTGCAGCAGGCGGATCGACTGCAGCAACTGCGGCGTCATGACGAGCGATTGTGCCTGACGTAACTGTAGTTTGGCCGCAAGCGCCATATCGCCCGGTTTTCCTCTTCTTGCCGTAAGCTAGAAATTCCTTTGCCGCGGGCATTGAAACTGGCCTGGCTTTTGCTTGTCAAGAAGGGACGGGCCGCCCTTGTGTGGTGGATTTGAAGTTCCGGTTATTTCCACGAATTTCGGATTCGCCACACTTGGCGCGAGTGCGGTCAGAGCGTAAAGCCTTCGCCGAGATAGAGGCGGCGAACGTCCGGATTGGCGACGATCTCGTTAGGCAGGCCGTGCGCAAGGACCTCTCCGGCATGAATGATATACGCCCGGTCGATCAGGCCGAGCGTCTCGCGCACGTTGTGATCTGTGACGAGGACGCCAATGCCGCGCTGCGTGAGATGGCGCACGAGTTGCTGAATATCGGCGACGGCGATCGGATCGATGCCGGCGAAAGGTTCGTCTAGCAGCATGTAGCTGGGGCGGCTGGCCAGCGCCCGCGCAATTTCCAGCCGCCGGCGTTCTCCTCCGGAGAGCGCTATGGCCGGCGATTTCCTCAAATGCGCGATATGAAACTCCTCAAGCAGCGCATCGAGGTTGCGCTCCCGCTCCTTGCGGCTTCGTTCGACCACTTCCAGCACGGCGCGGATGTTGTCCTCGACCGTGAGCCCACGGAAGATCGAGGATTCTTGCGGAAGATAGCCGACCCCGAGCCGGGCACGCCGGTACATCGGCATCGCCGTAACGTCGAAACCGTCGATCTCGACCTTGCCTTGATCGACCGGCACCAGCCCGGTAACCATGTAGAAACAGGTCGTCTTGCCGGCACCGTTCGGGCCAAGCAGACCGACGGCTTCGCCGGCGCGAACACCGAAGGACACGCCGCTCACCACCTGCCGGCCCTTGTAGCTCTTCGTCAGATCGTGGGCGATCAGCGTGCCCTTGAACTTGTCGGGCGCGTCTACGGGCAGGACGTCCCGCTTCGCAGACCGGCCGGCAATGCGCGAAAAAAGGCCTGCCGCCATTACTGGCTCTGGGAACCGGGCTGGAACAGGCCTTTAACCCGTCCGCCGCAACCTTCGACCTCCGCCTGGCCCGATTTCATGTCTACCGTGAGCTTGCAGCCCGTGAGAACGTTGGATCCTTCGGATAGAACGACTTCCTTGCCGGAGAGCGTCAGAATCTCCGTCTTCATGTCGAACGTCCCCTTGTCGCCCGTCGCAACCTGATTTTCCGACTTGACATAGACCTTTCCATCGACCTCCAGCCGGTCGATATTGGCAGTGCCCGTGGTTGCCGAGCCGCCGTCCTTGGCATAGTAGACAGTCATCTTCGCCGTCTTAAGCAAGGTCGGACCCTGCACAACACTGACATCGCCGCTAAAGATCGCCACGCTTTCCGCTTCGCGCACTTCGAGCTTGTTGCTTTCGATCTGAATCGGCTGATTGCCAGAAAGCTTCAGGCCGGAAAGGCGACCCTCCTTGGCCTGAGGCAACGCCGGACCGGCGGCCGACACAGCCAGAACCAGCCCCATCAGAATGCGGTATCCGTCAATTCGCCGCATCGGTGTCTCCGTTCGCCTTTTGCGCCGCTTTGATGCTGTCGGGGTTGATTTGCATCCTTACGCGCCTGTCGAATACCAAAACCTTGCCGTTTTCAAGCACGCTCATTGAATCTGCGGAGATTTTGGTGCCCTTGAGCGCTGATCTCGACTGCATCGTCGGTTTTGAGGTTGCCCTTGCCAACGTCGACGAAAGCCGACTTCAGCTTCGCTACCATCCCGTCGGTGGTCGTCACCGTGATGTTGCTTGCGATGTCGAGAGTGTTCTTGTCGCGATCATACGCGCCTCTCGGCGCATCGATCGTCGCCCAGTTCTTCGTGTCGACCGGCAGCTTCGCCTTGATGTCCTCGAGCTCGATGATCCCGGTGCTGTCGAGATTCTGGAGCGCGCGCGATGCGGTCATCAAATAGGAGAGATTGTCCTTGGTAACGCCCGCGAGCCTTGGGCTGGTCATCACCAGCTTGCCGTTGGAAATCGCGGTGCCAGCGACTTTGATGTCGACGCTCGGCGGCGCGGACATATACGTATGGCCGAAGAAGCCGAGCGCCATGGCGGCTGCAAGGGAGGGCAGCGCGACCTTGAGCAGCCGTACGGCGCGGGAGTGGTTTCGCGCGCGCTGGAACGCGGCCTCGCGCGACCGGCGGGGCGGCCGTTGCGGGTCGTCCGTTTCGATGCGGGAAGTGTCGTCTGTCTCTATTGCGGCCATCACCATCATGAACCCGGCTTGCTGGCGGCCGCTCTCGCCGCTCTGAAAGGATGCCCCTCGAGAGGCCGATCAGCATATAGAATTCCATTCCGGTCCGAAACAGGGGCAGGACCGGAGTTATTTTCGTTCTTCTGCGAAGAGGGTTTGCCCTTCGTGGTTGCTGGTTCGGGCAGTCGCTACCGGCGCGCGCGGGTCAAACCAAAATGCCTGAATTTTCGAGCGGAACACGATTCGCTCGCAAATGCCAAGACTTGCATGCCAGTATGATCGTTCCTGGATGCGTTGAAACGCTTTGCTGGTTGCGCCGCCGGGGTTTTGACAGATCGCGAACGCATGGTCCCCCGCTGAACGGAACCGCTTCAATATCAGGCGATCATGGTCTAAAACCGCTGCTTCGGATTTTTGCCGTTCATGAGGCAGCCATGGCCATTCGCGCCGACGACATCATCGACCGCCGCCGCCTGCGGCGCAAACTCAGCTTCTGGCGGGTCACGGCGCTGGTTGTCGCTGCGCTTGCTGTTGGCGCGGCATTTCTATGGCTCTACGGCGAGCAGTTCGCCGGGATTGCGGTCAATCATATCGCCAAGGTGCGCATCGAAGGCACGATCACCGAAGACGAGGATCTCCTGGAGACACTCGAGAATGTTCGCAAGTCGTCGAACGTGAAGGGGGTGATTCTCTCGATCGATTCGCCGGGCGGGACGACCGCCGGCGGCGAGGCGATCTTCGACGAGGTGCGTCTGCTCGCAGCCAGGAAGCCCGTCGTCGCACAGGTCGGAACGCTTGCTGCTTCCGCCGGCTACATGATTGCCAGCGCTACCGACCATATCGTTGCGCGCAAATCCTCGATCGTCGGATCGATCGGCGTGCTTGTGCAGTTTCCCGATGTGACGGGCCTGATGGAGAAGGTCGGCATCAAGCTGGAGGAGGTGAAATCATCCCCGCTGAAGGCGGAGCCCTCGCCCTTCAACCCGACCACGGAAGACGAGCGCGCGATGATCCGCCGGATGATCCTCGACAGCTATCGACTGGTTCCTGGACATCGTCGTCGATCGCCGGCCGCTGTCGCGCGTCGAGGTATCCGCGCTTGCCGACGGTTCGGTATTCACGGGGCGTCAGGCGCTGGACAGGAAGCTCGTCGACGCGCTTGGCGGCGAGCGCGAAGCCGTCGCCTGGCTGGCCACGAAAGGGGTGGACGCGAAGCTGAGGGTCATCGAGTGGGATCCGAAAGACTCCCGAAGCGGGTTCTTCTTTGCCCGTTCGCTGGCGAAGACGCTCGGTCTGCCGGAATACGGCGCCGATGTGCTGCACGAGCTGGGCGCGGATCGCATCTTCCTTGACGGTCTCCTATCCGTCTGGCACCCTGAGAAGGCCATTTTTGGTGACTGAAAACCTAGCAAAATCATCCGCATATATTTAATTGTGTATTGGGGGGAACGGGGAAAACTATGATCAAGTCCGAACTCGTTCAAATCATTGCCAACCGCAACCCGCATCTCTTCCTTCGCGACGTCGAGAACATCGTCAACGCGATCTTCGAGGAAATCACGGATGCGCTGGCCGATGGCAATCGCGTCGAACTGCGCGGCTTCGGTGCCTTTTCGGTGAAAAATCGCCCGGCGCGCACTGGCCGCAATCCGCGCACCGGCGAATCGGTCGCGGTCGAGGAGAAATGGGTGCCGTTCTTCAAGACCGGCAAGGAATTGCGCGAACGGCTGAACGCGGACAATTAGGGTGTCTCCATCCGTGCATCCGCAGGTCTAGTATGGGGCTTTCCGGCGGCGCCGGCCGGTTCAGGAACTTCACATGTACAATCGCTTCCTGCTCATCCTGGTCTTTGTCCCGCTGGCCATCGTCCTGATAGCGCTTGCAGTGGCAAACCGAGGTCTTGCGGCCTTCACGCTGGACCCGTTCAATCCCGGAAACCCCGCGCTCACAGTGCAATTGCCGCTATTCGTGCTGCTTTTTGCCGCGCTTGCAATCGGCCTGGTCGTTGGCGGCGCCGCGACCTGGCTGAAGCAGGGCCGCTACCGCAAGTTGGCGCGCCAGCGTAGCCAGGAAGTGCAGATCCTGCGCGATTCCGCTCAACGCGCGGCGACGCGTGCGGCGCCGCAGGCGCTGACGAAGGCGGTCTGAGAGCAGACCCTAGGGCGGCGAACGCTTTTACGGAGCGCGGCCGCTCTATCTCTTTGTTTGAGCATCGGATTGTTCCCGAAACCGGTTCCCACTTTCGGACACTATGCTCTAAGATGTGAGCTGGTATCCCGAGGGAACAAGAATGTTCATGATTTCGGCTGACGCCGTCGATCGCGCGCTGAGCTTCGAAGGTCTGGTGGAGACTTTGCGGACGGCCTTTCGCGAGGGGGCTATCCAGCCGGTGCGGCATCACCACACGATCGAGCGGCCGGATGGCGCGGCCTCGACCCTGCTTCTCATGCCGGCCTGGACCGACTTCGAAGCTGCCGGCACGTCGGCAGGCGGTCATATCGGCGTAAAGGTGGTCACCGTCTCGCCCGACAACAACGAGATCGCCAAACCTGCCGTGATGGGCCTCTATCTCCTGCTCGACGGCAAGACCGGCGAGCCTCAGGCGCTGATCGACGGCCAGCGGCTGACTCAGTGGCGCACGGCCTGTGCCTCCGCACTTGCGGCGTCGTACCTTGCCCGCGAGGACGCGTCACGGCTTCTGGTCATCGGCGCTGGAGCGCTGGCGCCCTTCCTGGCGAGGGCACATTCGGCAGTGCGGCCAATCAGGGAAGTGAGGATATGGAACCGCACCTTCGCCAACGCCGAAAAGGTGGCGGCGACACTGTGCGCCGAGGGCATGGATGCCAAGGCTGTGAACGATCTCGACTGGGCGCTCGGCGATGCCGATATCGTGTCCTCGGCTACGATCGCCACCCTCCCCCTGGTCAAGGGCGCGTTGCTGAAACCGGGCTCCCATGTCGACCTCGTCGGCGGCTTTGCGCCGGGGATGCGCGAGAGCGATGACGACGCGATCCGCAGGGCCCGCGTCTATGTCGACACACGCACCGGGGCGACGAAGGAAGCGGGCGACATCGTGCAGCCGCTGGCTTCCGGCGTCCTCAAGGCTGAGGACATCGTGGCCGATCTTTATGAACTGGCGCGCGGCCAGAAGCCGGGTCGCGGTAGCGCCGATGAGATCACTTTGTTCAAGTCGGTCGGCGCCGCGCTCGAGGATCTCGCGGCAGGCGTTGAAGTGTTCAGGCATTTGGGTGGCTGACAGCCGGCAGGCTTTGTTGCGCGGCCGCGCGGGCTGTGGCAGAAGCGGCCAGCGCCGCCGGAGATTGCCTTTCCTTGAAACAGCGTGACAAACGCCGCGATGCTCTGCCCGAATTGACGGCACCGGCCGTGCCGTTCGCCGGGAAGCGCGCGCTTCGCCGCCGCGAGGGGGTGCTGCCGGCCGAACGTCTGCCGGTAATCCTCGAAGTGGCGCCCGAACGAAGACTACGCGCTGCTCGACAGCGGCGACGGCGAGAAGCTGGAACAATACGGCCCCTATCGGATCGTGCGGCCGGAAGGGCAGGCAATCTGGCAAAGGGCACTGCCGGCCAAGGCATGGAATGCGGCCGATGCCGTCTTCACCGGCGACACCGACGAGGAAGGCATGGGCCGCTGGCGGTTTCCGAAGGCGCCGCTCGGCGAGACCTGGCCGATGCGGCATGACGGCATCGACTATCTCGGCCGCTTCACCTCGTTCCGCCATGTCGGCGTTTTTCCCGAGCAGGCCTCGCACTGGGACCACATGGCCGGGCTGATCGAAAAGGCGCGCGCGTCCGGTGAAGGTGCTCAACCTGTTCGGCTATACCGGCCTGGCCTCGCTGGTCGCGGCGCGCGCCGGCGCCGAGGTTACCCATGTCGATGCCTCGAAGAAGGCGATCGGCTGGGCGCGCGAGAACCAGGAGAGTGGCCAGGCTCTCGCGACAAGCCGATCCGCTGGATCTGCGAGGATGCGCATGAAGTTCGCCGAGCGCGAGGAGCGTCGCGGCAACCGCTACGACATCATCCTGCTCGACCCGCCGGCCTATGGGCGCGGACCGAAAGGCGAGGTCTGGCAGCTGTTCGAGGATCTGCCGGTGCTGGCCGACATCTGCCGCTCGATCCTGACGCCGAAGCCGCTTGCGGTGGTGCTCACCGCCTATTCCATCCGCGCGTCGTTCTTCGCGATCCATGCGCTGATGCGCGACGCATTCGCCGGCATGGGCGGCACGGTCGAATCGGGCGAACTGGTCATCCGCGAGAAATCGGCGGGCCGGGCGCTGTCGACCTCGCTGTTCTCGCGCTGGGTGGCGGCATGAGCGAGCACCGCTCCGGCGCGCCGGGCCAGGTCAAGGAGGTCACCAGCCTCGCCAATCCGCTGGTCAAGGACATCAAGGCGCTGGCGCTGAAGAAATTCCGCGACCAGCAGAACGCCTTTCATGGCCGAAGGGCTGAAGCTCGTCATCGACGCACTCGAACTCGGCTGGTCGATCAGGACGCTGGTGTTTGCCAAGTCGGCACTCGGCAATCCGGCTGTCGAGAAGGTCGCGGCGCGCACCGTGGCCGCCGGCGGGACTGGTGCTGGAAGGTCAGCGAAAAGGTGCTGACGGCGATCACGCGGCGCGACAACCCGCAGATGGTGGTCGGCGTGTTCGCCCAGCGTTACCTGCCGCTGAAGGACATTCATCCGGGCGGCAACGAGGTCTGGGTGGCGCTCGACCGGGTGCGCGACCCCGGCAATCTCGGCACCGTGATCCGCACCGTCGACGCGGTCGGCGCAAGGGGCGTCATCCTGGTCGGCGACATGCACCGACCCGTTTTCGCTGGAGACGGTGCGGGCAACGATGGGCTCGGTCTTCGCCGTGCCGGTCGCGAAAGCCTCGACCGAAGCATTTCTCGCCTGGCGGAAGGCCTTTCCGGGCCTCGTCGCCGGCACACATCTCAAGGGCGCGGTCGACTACCGCTCGGTCGACTTCTCCGGGCGCCCGGTGCTGCTCCTGATGGGCAACGAGCAGCAGGGCCTGCCCGACGAGCTCGCCGCAAGCTTGCGACCGGCTGCTGCGCATTCCGCAGGCTGGCCGCGCCGATTCGCTCAATCTCGCCGTCGCGACAGGCGTCATGCTGTTCGAGATCCGCCGCGGCGCGCTGAAGCTCGACACAGGGGGCAAGCGCGTGACCGCACGTTCGTTCGGTTGGATGGCAGGATTTCTGGTGCTTTTGGTAGCTGCCGACCAGTGGATGAAGCATTTGGTCGAAACCCGGCTTCCGGTGCAGGAGGCGGTCGAGATGCTGCCGTTCCTGGCGCTTTACCGCACCTACAACACCGGCGTCGCCTTCTCGATGTTTTCCTGGATCGGCGACACCGGCCTGATCGCTTCTGTCGCTGTCGGTCATTGCCTTCGTGCTCTTCCTCGCCAACCGCACATCCGATCGCCAGGTGTTCGCCCGGATCGGTTTCGCGCTGATCATCGGCGGCGCGCTCGGCAACCTCATCGACCGGGCAGTGCACGGCCACGTCATCGACTATATCCTGTTCCACACGCCGGTCTGGTCATTCGCGGTCTTCAATCTTGCGGATGCCTTCATCACCGTCGGCGCAGGGCTCGTGCTGCTCCAGGAGTTTCTGGACTGGCGCCGTCAGCCGGCATCGCCGTCGGGCGATTGACCGGGCCCGCAGCACCAGACTCACCGTCAAACCGATGCGAGGAGTTCAAAAATGCCGGAGACCTTCAAAGCAATCCTCGTTTCGCGAGACGAGGACAAAAAGCAGTCCGTAACGACCGCCGAACTTACGGAAGCCGACCTTATGGAAGGCGACGTCACTGTCGCCGTCGAGGCAACGACGATGAACTACAAGGACGGGCTCGCCATAACCGGCAAGGCGCCGGTCGTCCGCCGCTTTCCGCTGATCCCTGGCATCGATTTTGCCGGCACGGTGACCGCCTCGTCCAATCCTGACTGGAAACCCGGGGACAAGGTGGTGCTCAACGGCTGGGGCGTCGGCGAGACGCATCACGGCGCATTCGCCCAAAAAGCGCGGGTGCGTGGAGACTGGCTGGTTCCCTTGCCGCAGGGGATGGGCGCCCGCGACGCAATGGCGGTCGGAACGGCCGGATATACGGCGATGCTGTCGGTCATGGCGCTGGAACGTCATGGGATTACGCCCGATCGCGGCCCGGTGGTGGTGACGGGTGCGGCCGGCGGCGTCGGATCGGTCGCGATCTCCATACTGTCCAGGCTCGGTTACCATGTCGTCGCCTCGACGGGCCGCCACGCCGAGCACGGCTATCTCAAGGAGCTCGGGGCAGCCGAAATCATCTCCCGCGAAGAGCTTTCGGGCCCCGCCAAGCCGCTGGCCAAGGAGCGATGGGCGGGTGGCGTCGATGCGGTCGGCAGCCACACGCTGGCCAATGTGTTGTCGATGACCTCCTATGGCGGAGCGATCGCCGCCTGCGGGCTGGCGCAGGGCATGGACCTGCCGGCGAGCGTTGCGCCCTTCATCCTGCGCGGCGTGTCGCTGCTCGGCATCGATTCTGTGATGGCGCCAAAGGCGTTGCGGCTGGAGGCATGGAGACGGATCGGTACCGACCTTGACCATGCCAAGCTCGTCGCGCTGTCCACGACCATCGGCTTTCGACGGCATCATCAATGCCGCCCACGACATCGTGGAAGGCAAGGTCCGCGGCCGGGTCGTCGTCGAAATGTGATGGCGGGCAGCGACTGCCGCGGCATAAAATTCCAGTCACTTCAGTAACTTGATGCGATAGCGCGAGCCCGGCTAAGTATTGCCGCGGCTGCTGCTTCACGATACTGTCATTTTCCTGTCGCACTGCCCTCTTATCCCCGCGCCAACGGCTCGAAGGAGAATCACGCGTGCACACCGCATTGCAGAAGCGCGACGATCATCCTATTGCCAAAGGCATTGCCGGGATTGACCGCAAATGCGACGCAATCGTCACGGGCGGCCTTCTCGGCCGGATCGGCCCTCTCGAAGTCCGCCTCGCTCGCGATGCTTCCGAAGTCTCTGCGGCGCAGGAAGTGCGCTTCCGCGTCTTCTACGATGAACTCGGCGCGACACGGCATGCCGCCCATTCGCTGGAGGCGCGCGATGCCGATCGCTTCGACGCGGTCTGTGACCACCTTCTTGTGTTCGATAGCCGGCTTTCCGGGCCGGACCACCGGCGGATTGTCGGAACCTACCGCCTGTTGCGGCAGGAAATCGCGACCGCTTCCGGCGGATTTTATTCCAACGATGAATTCGAGCTCGAACAGCTTGTTGCACGCCATCCCGACCGGCGCTTTCTGGAACTTGGCCGCTCCTGCGTGCTGCCCGAATATCGCTCAAAGCGGACGATCGAAGTGCTCTGGCAGGGCATCTGGGCGTATATCAACCACTTCGGAATCGATGTGATGACGGGTTGCGCGTCGTTCCATGGCACGCTGCCTGCGGCGCATGCCGAGGCGCTGTCCTACCTCGCCCACTATTGCCGCACGACGCCGCTCTGGGATGTGCGGGCAGTACCGGGCCGTTATTTCACAATGGACCTGATGCCGCGCGAGGCGATCAACGCCAGGTCGGCGATCAGCTCCCTGCCGCCGCTCATCAAGGGGTATCTCAGGGTCGGTGCGAAGATCGGCGACGGTTGCGTCATCGACTACGATTTCGCGACCACCGACGTTTTCATCGTGCTCCCGGTCGCCGAGATCAATGCCCGCTATGTCAACTACTATGGTGCGGAAGCAGAGCGTTTCGCGGCTTGACCCGTTTGGCGGCGGCGTCCCGAATTTCTGCGCCTTCGAGACCCCGTCACGGTCCGGCCCTGATCGGGACCGACTCTATGACATGGCGTCCAGCGCCCGGCGATGCCGGTGCATTTCCAGGAAGACCCGGTAGTCGCGATCGAAGCGATCAAGCGCGGCGGGATTGGGCCTGCGCGCCTTGCTCTCCTGCCGCATCGCCACACAGGCGGCGGGAAGGTCACGATACAGGCCGGCGGCGGTCGCTGCCACCATTGCGGTGCCGACGAGCACGGCTTCGTCCACGACAGGCTCGACAACGGTGCAGCCGGTGGCGTCCGCATAAAGTTCCATCAAAAGCGGATTCTTGGTGTGGCCGCCAGTGACATGCAGCGTGTCGATGACATAGCCATTGGCGTTCAGCGTCTCCAGAATATGTCGCAGCCCGAGCGCGATGCCGACCGCCGTGCGCCAATAAAGCCGGCACAGGCTGTCGAAGGAGGCGTCGAGAGTGAGCCCGCTGATGACACCCAGCGCATGCGGGTCGGCAAGCGGGGAGCGGTTGCCGTGGAAATCGGGCAGCACGTGCAGGCGGCCGGCAAGATCAAGGCCCTCGTCCCGACGCAAGGCCATCACACGCTCTGCGATCTTGCGGTGCATGACGGTGTTTGGCTCGCCGCCGGCGCCATGCCAGAGGATGATATGATCGAGCAACGCGCCGGTCGCCGACTGGCCGCCCTCGATCAGCCAGCAGTCGGGAAGTGCCGCGCCATAGTAGGGACCCCAGCCGCCGGCGAAGGGCCGAGGCTCTTTCGCAAAGGCCATCACGCAGCTCGACGTGCCGGCAATCAGCGCCAGGTGCCGGTCGAGGCTGTCCGGATCGCCTGCGAAACCGCCTAGCACGCCCAGCGCGCCCGCATAGGCGTCGATCAGGCCGGTCCCGACCCGGCAGGCGGTCGTGAGGCCGAGCGAATCGGCGGCCGCGGGCGTGAGGGGGCCAAGGTCGGAACCGACCGGGCTGGCTCGCGCGGGCAGCGCGCCGCGCTGGAGCATGTCGGGGATGCCCACCTGCTCGAAAAAGTCAGGCTGCCAGCCATTTTCGTGAGCGAGGTAGGTCCATTTAGCAGTCAGAGTGCATTGCGAACGGGCCAATGAACCCGTCGCCCTCCATGTCAGAAAATCGGCGAGGTCGAAGAAATAGCCGGCTTTGCTCCAAGTCGCGGACCGATGCCGCTTCAGCCACATCAGTTTCGGCGTTTCCATTTCGGGCGACATGACGCCGCCGATATGCTGAAGCACGCGGTGGCGGGTGGCGGTGCATTCATCGGCTTCCGCCAGCGCGCGATGGTCGAGCCAGACGATCGTGTCCCAGGCAGGATCGCCGCCGGTCGAGACGGAGAGCCGTTCGCCCTCGCGGCCGCGGACCACCAGGGAGCACGTGGCGTCGAAACCGATGCCGGCCACGTCTTCGGGCGCCAATTGGGCTTGCTCCCGCGCCGCACCCACGGCGGCGCAGACGCTCGACCATATGTCTTCAGAATCGTGCTCGGCATGGCCGTGCGCAGGTCGATGCATGGCGATGGGGCGCTCGGCGCGGCCGAGAAGCCTGCCGCCGCGGTCGAGGATGCCCGCGCGGGCGCTTCCAGTCCCCACATCGACGGCGCAGACGAATTTGGCCATCAAGGGGCCTTCATGTTCATCCGGGACAGCAGGCCAGGCAGGCGCCGCATGTCGTCAAAAACCAGATCCGGCTGGAGCAATTCTATGGACGCCTGCAGGTTGCCCTCACCGGCATGGGAACCCCCCGCGAAAGCAAGGACACGCATGCCTGCGTCCTTCGCGGCCATGATGCCGGCGGGACTGTCCTCGACGACCAGGCAGCTCCGGGGCGCGGTGCCCATGTCGCGCGCTGCGTGAATGAAGAGGTCCGGAAACGGCTTGCCTCGCTTTACCATCGTCGCACTATAGATATGAGGTTCGAACAGTTCCAGCAGCCCGGTGACCTCTAGCGACAGCCGAATTCGTTCGGGCTGGCTTGAGGAAGCGACGCAATAGGGCGTGTCCAACATCTCCAGCGTTTCGCGGACACCGCCGATCGGCTTCAGGTCGCGGCGGAAGCGTGCGTAAAGCTCGGCGCGAATTCCACTGAGATGCTCGCGGGTGACGGCGAGGCCGAAGTCATCCCGCAGGATATCGCTCACCGTCGCCATGCTCTTGCCCAGGAAGCGCTCGTAAGCCGTCTTCTCGCTGATTGCCACCCCGGCCGCCGTGATCGTGTCGACCAGAACGCCAATTGATATCGGCTCACTGTCCACAAGCACGCCGTCGCAGTCGAAAATGATGAGGTCGGGCGTCACGCGCTTTTGCCCTTTCGAGCCCCTAGAACAGCGGACGGATCGATGGAATCGCTGCCGCTTTATCTCTTTGTTTGAGCATCGGATTTTCCCCGAAACCGGTTCCCATTTTCGGGTCCGATGCTCTAGTCAGAGGTTATCCGAGGCATAGCGCGCGAGTACTTCTCGCGTGCCGCTCTCCGACAAGGCTTTCAGATGGCGGGCAAATGAGGCCGCGAAGACCTCCGACTTGCCGACTTCCCCGAATATGTCGCCAAGCGCCAAAAACGCCGCCGGACTTTCCCTCGCCCTGAGTGCCGCCTGCTTCAGCCGCTCGGCGCTGGCATCCGTGTAGTTCGTTGGCTTTCCGCTGTCGGTTGTGCCGGCGCAAAACCGGCACCAAAGCGCCGAGACGAGCGACAGGCCAGTGATGCCCGCGCCGGCCGCAAGACGGGCGGCGGCGGCCGGGAGGATGAACTTCGGCTGCCGGTTGGAGCCGTCCTGGCAAAGCCGGGGGATCGTGTCACCGATCTTTGGATTTGAGAAACGCCTTTCGATCAGTTTGAAATAGTCGTCGATATCCGTACCGGGCACCGGTGGCACAGTCGGAATGATTTCTTCCCTTTCGAGCTTGGCGAGGAAGTTCCGGATCAGCGGCTCCTCCATGGCCTCGTGCACGAAATGAATGTCCATCAGGGCTGCCGGATAGGCGATGGCCGCATGGCCGCCGTTCAGGATGCGTATCTTCATCAGCTCGTATGGGCTGACGTCGTCGACAAAGGTAACGCCGGCTTCCTCAAGCGCCGGCCGGCCGGCGGGGAAATTGTCTTCCAGCACCCATTGCCGGAACGGCTCGCAGAAGACCGGCCAATTGTCTTCGACCCCGAACTCGTCCGCCAGAAGTTTTCGCTCGCGCTCGGTGGTGGCGGGCGTGATCCGGTCGACCATGCCGTTTGGAAAAGCCACATTGGCGCGAACCCAGTCGGCGAGCTCAGGGTCCACCAGTTGCGCCAGCCCGACAACCGCGTCGGCTGTCACTTTGCCATTGTGCGGGATGTTGTCGCACGACATCACCGTAAAGGGAGGCGTGCCCTCCGTGCGCCGGCGCGCCAGGCCGGCAATAATCAGCCCGAATACGGTCGCCGGATGCTGAGTGTCGATCGCATCGCGCACGATATCGGGATGCGCGGGATTGAACGCACCGGAGGCCGGGT
Source organism: uncultured Alphaproteobacteria bacterium (assembly GCA_963813315.1). Classification (GTDB taxonomy): domain Bacteria; phylum Pseudomonadota; class Alphaproteobacteria; order Rhizobiales; family Rhizobiaceae; genus CAWEYO01. The sequence continues at coordinate 394,854 of CAWEYO010000005.1, forward strand.
CGATGTAGTAACCGCCTTCGGTGATCGTCATGGAGACGATCCGGATCGAGGGCTCGGCGAGACGAGCCACGATTGCCGCGGTATCTCCGGGAACGAGGAAATCGACCATCGCCGCGGTTATGCGCGCGACAACATGGCCGCTGTCCTGCTCGACGACGGTGGTCAACCAGTCCTGCGACTGCAGCTTTTCGCGTCCGGCCTTCTCGGCAGGAAGAACGCCGGCTCCGACAATCGCCCAGTCATGGTCCCGGCCGGCATTGAAGAGATCGTCCAGATAGACCGCTTGATGCGCGCGGTGGAAATTGCCGACACCGAAATGAAGGATGCCCGGTTTCAGCGCAGCATGGTCATAGGAGGGTCGTGCCACCTTGGGGGGGACTGCGGAGAGGTTTGCGTAAGAAAGCTTTGTGGTCATCTGGCACCCACCTCATCTTGCCGACAGTGTTTGGCGCCGGCGTTATCCATTCCTTCTCCCCGCTCACAGCGGAGCAATCGCATTTGGGTTTTACCTGGATTCCTGTCCCCCTCACCCGGCTCGGGCATTGCCCTCGCCACCCTCTCCCCGAGGGGAGAGGAGGTCGCCGGCCGCGCCGCCGCACCCTCTTCTCCCCAGCGGGGAGAAGGTGGCCGAGCAGAGCGAGGCCGGATGAGGGGGCGCTTACCCATATGCGATTGCCCTACCGTTCACGGGGAGAGGAACGCCAAAATCCTTCAACTCATCCACTGGCCGCCGTCGACATTGTAGGTCTGGGCAACGATGTATTCGCTCTCAGCGCTGGCGAGGAACACCGCCATGCCGGTCAGGTCCTCGGCGCGGCCCATGCGGCCGTGCGGCACGCCTTCGCCGACCAGGCGTTTCTTCTCACCCAATGGCCGGTTTTCGTATTTGGCGAAAAGCGCATCGACGTGATCCCAATGTTCGCCGTCGACCACGCCGGGCGCTATGGCGTTGACGTTAATGCGGTGCTTGATCAGGTCGAGGCCGGCCGACTGGGTGAGGCTGATGACGGCTGCCTTCGTCGCGCAATAGACTGCTACGAGGCCCTCGCCCCGACGCCCGGCCTGGCTCGCCATGTTGATGATGCGGCCACCCTGGCCCCGCTTGATCATGGAGCGGGCCGCCGCCTGCATCATGAACAGCGTGCCGGCAACATTCACCGAAAACAGCTTGTCGTAACTCTCCTTCGGGATTTCGACGATCGGCGCCATGTCGAACAGCGCGGCGTTGTTGATCAGGATATCCAGCCCACCGGCCTTCGCCTCGACCGCCTTCACAGCTGCGTCGATGGACGCAAGGTCGGTGACGTCAAGGCGAACGGCATAGGCCGCATCGCCGATTTCGCTCGCCGTCTTCGTGGCCGCTTCAAGGTTGATGTCGGCGATGGCGACGATTGCTCCTTCACTGACATAGGCTTCGGCGAAGGCACGTCCGATGCCGCGCGCGGCCCCCGTGATCAGGGCGGACTTGCCTTTCAGCCTTTTGCTCACAGCGCTCTCCCGTCAGCTCCAAAGCGATGCAGCTTGGCCGCGATGGGGGTCAGGTAAACCGTGTCGCCATGGTGAACGGCCACCTCGCCATCGGCGCGCACATTGATCGTGCCCAGCCCGTCCGTGTGAACATGGACGAAGGTGTCGGCGCCCAGATGTTCGGCCACGCCCACGGTTCCTTTCCACTCGCCCGACGTCTTCGAAATACCGACATGTTCTGGACGAATGCCGATCGTTTTGGCGCCGTGTTTCGCGGCAGTCGCGCCTTCGATCAAGTTCATCTTCGGCGAGCCGATGAACCCGGCGACGAAAAGATTTTTCGGGGTGCGGTAGAGGTCGAGTGGCGAGCCCACCTGCTCGATATTGCCTGCATTCAGCACCACGATTTTGTCGGCCATGGTCATCGCCTCGACCTGGTCATGCGTCACGTATACCATCGTCGTCTTGAGCTGCTGGTGAAGCTCGCTGATCTCCAGCCGCATCGTGCCGCGCAATGCCGCATCGAGGTTCGAAAGCGGCTCGTCGAACAGGAACGCCGAAGGTTGGCGCACGATCGCCCGCCCGATGGCGACGCGCTGGCGCTGGCCGCCAGAAAGTTGGCCCGGCCGGCGCTCCAGATAGTTGGTCAGGTTCAGGACACGCGCTGCGTCCTTCACCTTCTTGTCAATCGCCGCCTTGTCTTCGCCCGCCATCTTCAGCGGAAAGGCGATGTTCTTGGCCACCGTCATATGCGGGTAGAGCGCATAGGACTGGAACACCATGGCGAGCTTGCGCTTTGCCGGAGCCTCACCGGTCACGTCGCGTCCGTCGATGGAGATCGTTCCGCTGCTGGTGTCTTCCAGCCCGGCAATCAGCCTGAGCAGCGTGGACTTGCCGCAGCCCGAAGGTCCGACGAAGACCACGAATTCACCGTCCTCGATCTCGAGGTCGAGCTCGGGAATGATTGTCGTCGCCCCGAAGGATTTCGATACTTTCGTAAGCTTGATATTACCCATTGCTTCCTCCCGCTACTCCTGGACGACTTCACATGGGAGCACCTTCTCGCCCCCCTCTGACCTGCCGGTGCTGGCTGGACGGTTTTTCACGTTGACCAACTCCGCCTACTTCACAGCGCCGAAGGTCAGGCCGCGCACCAGCTGCTTCTGGCTGAACCAACCCATGATCAGGATCGGGGCGATGGCCAGCGTGGAGGCGGCCGAAAGCTTCGCCCAAAACAGTCCTTGCGGGCTGGAGAAGGTGGCGATGAAGGCCGTCAGCGGCGCGGCCTTGGTGGTCGTCAACTGGATGGTCCAGAAGGACTCGTTCCAGGCGAGAATGATGTTCAGAAGCATCGTCGAGGCGATGCCCGGCACCGCCATCGGCGTGAGTACGTATATGATTTCGTTCCACAGCGACGCGCCGTCCATCCGCGCAGCCTCGAGAATCTCGCCGGGAATCTCGCGGAAATAGGTGTAGAGCATCCACACCACGATCGGCAGGTCGATCAGCATCAGCATCAGGGTGATGCCGATGCGCGAGTCGAGCAAGCCAGCCCTCAGGAAGATGAAATAGATCGGCACCAGCACGGCCGCCGCGGGCATCATCTTGGTCGACAGCATCCACATCAGGATGTCCTTGGTCCGTTTCGACGGTGAGAACGCCATCGACCAGGCAGCGGGTATGGCGATGGTCGTGCCGATCAGCGTGGCGCCGACGGCGATGATCACGGAGTTCATGAAGGGCTTGAAGTAGTCGCGCTGCGTCTGCACCTCGACGAAGTTCTCGAAGGTGAAGGACGGGATCAGGTTGAAGCCGGCAATCGCTTCCGATTCGGTCTTGAGCGAGGTGATGATCGTGTAGAGGATCGGAAAGAAGATCAGCAGCGCGACCGCCCATACAGCGACGGTCCAGCCGATCTTGGTGCGTGTCGAGACTGCGCGTGCCATGTTTAGAACTCCAAGCGGCTAGCGTTGCAAGTTGGCTTCCCGTAGAGCGCTGCCGCTGGTGATTCGTTCATCCGATCCAGTCGCATCGACGCCCCCTATCTATCCAGGTTCTTGCCGACGGCGCGCATCAGGAAAAACGCGACGATGTTGGCGAGGATGACGGCGATCACTCCGCCGGCCGCTGCCCCGCCGGCGTCGAATGACAGCCGTGCGGTCTTGTAAATCAGGAATGGCAGGTTGGTCGAAGCGTAGCCAGGCCCGCCATTGGTGGTGACCAGAATCTCGGCGTAGATGCCAAGCAGGAAGATGGTCTGGATCAGGATCACCACGGTGATGGAGCGCGACAGATGCGGCAGGATCAAGTAGCGGAACTGGCTGAGGAAGCGGGCGCCGTCCATCTCCGCCGCCTCCTTCTGCTCGATGTCGAGCGACTGCAGCGCGGTAAAAAGAATCAGCGTCGCGAAAGGCAGCCACTGCCAGGCGACGATCATGATGATCGAGAACAGCGGATACTGCGCGAACCAGTCTACCGGCTGCGCACCGAAGAAGCGGGCGATATCGGCGAAGACGCCGTAGCCCGGATGCATGATCATGTTCTTCCACACGAGCGCTGCGACCGGCGGCATGACGAAGAAGGGCGAGATGACGAGGATGCGCACGATGCCCTGGCCGAAGATCGGCTGGTCGAGCAGCAGCGACAGCGCGACGCCGCCGCACACCGTGATCACCAGGACGCCGACGACCAACCTGAGCGTGTTCCAGATCGACTGCCAGAAAGCTGGGTCGGTGTAGAAATACTTGTAGTTGAACCAACCGGCGAAGGTGTCGGCGCCGGGCAGGGGCGGAGTTAGCAGATTGTAGTTCTGGAACGAGAACCAGAGCGTCATCGCCAGCGGCACGACCATCCAGATCAGGAGGAGGACCACCGACGGCGCCACCATGAAGCGGGCGAGCGTGCGAGTTTGCCGAGTAGCCATGCTCTTGTCCTCGATTTGAACGAACGATCCGATCGTATCCGCATCCCCTCAGGCCGGGCGACGCGCGATGGGTCCGATGCTCCAATTTCTCGCCGGCCGGAGTGGCTCCAGTCCCGCGGATCCCGCCATCCCACCCGGAAAAGAGGCCGCCCGAGAGGGATCGGGCGGCCAAGTCGGGAGGAGCCTTATTTGATGTAGCCGGCGCGGGTCATTTCGCGGACCGAGACCTGCTGCGCCTGAGCGAGTGCATCATCGACCGACATCTGGCCGGCAAGTGCGGCCGAGAAGAGCTGTCCGACCGTGGTGCCGAGACCCTGGAATTCAGGGATCGCCACGAACTGCACGCCGACATAGGGAACCGGCTTGACAGTCGGCTTGGTCGGGTCTGCGGAGTTGATCGAGTCCAGTGTCATCTTGGCGAACGGAGCGGCCTTCTGATACTCGGGATTGTTGTAGAGCGAGGTCCGCGTTCCGGGTGGAACATTGGCCCAGCCCTCCTTCGACGCCACGAGGTTCAGATAGTCCTTGCTGGTTGCCCAGGACACGAATTTCTGCGCGGCGTCAGCCTTCTGCGTGCCGGCCGGAATGGCGAGCGACCATGCCCACAGCCAGTTGCCGCGTTTGCCGAGGCCGGTATCCGGCGCCAGCGCATAGCCGACCTTGTCGGCGACCGTCGAGTTCTTCGGGTCGGAGACGAAGGACGCCGCCACGGTGGCGTCGATCCACATGCCGCACTTGCCTTGCTGGAACAGAGCCAGGTTCTCATTGAAGCCGTTGGATGAGGCGCCCTGCGGGCCTGCGTCGTTCATAAGCTTGACGTAGAAATCGAGCGCGTTCTTCCATTCCGGCTGGTCGAATTGCGGCTGCCATTTCTCGTCGAACCAGCGCGCCCCGAACGAGTTCGCAGCGGCCGTGAGGAAGGCCATGTTCTCGCCCCAACCGGCCTTGCCGCGCAAGCAGACGCCGTTTATGCCGTTTTCCCGATCCGTCATCTTGTGCGCGGCGTCAGCCACAAACTCCCAGGTCGGTGCATCGGGCATGGTCAGCCCGGCCTTCTCCATCAGGTCCTTGCGATACATGATGAACGAGCTCTCGCCATAGAACGGCGCGGCGTAAAGCTTACCGTCAGCCGTCAGGCCGCCCGCAATCGCCGGGATGATGTCGGCCGCGTCGTAGTCCGCGCCGAGATTTTCGAGTGGCAGCAGCCATTGCTGCTTGGCCCAGATCGGAACCTCGTAGGTACCGATGGTCATGACGTCGTACTGGCCGCCCTTGGTTGCGATGTCGGTGGTGACGCGCTCGCGCAGCACATTCTCTTCGAGAGTGACCCATTCGAGCTGGATGTCCGGATTTTTCGCCGTGAAGTCATCCGTCAGCTTCTGCATGCGGATCATATCGCCGTTGTTGACCGTGGCGATGGTGATGGTTTCGGCGTGGGCGGCGAACGCAAGCGCGCTCGCGGTGCACATGCCCAGAATGAACGTTGCGAGTTTCATCGAAATCCTCCCTAAACCAAAATGAGCAATTGTCCTTGGTATGAGCAATTCTTCACTAGATGCACGCCAAGTCAATATGAATTCGTTGCTGCGGTGCAGCACAAAGCGGGCAACGCAGCGACCGGCGTCCGGCTCGCAAAAGCCTCCCCTCGAGGGAGCATCGACCGAGCCGTTTTTTGGTCCAGTGAAGTTTTCAACTAAAAGTTATTTAGCTGTCTTGTGAAGTTTTCAACTCAAAGTTATTCACGGGAGGCTTTATAAGAGGGGACGATACATGGAGTGCGGTAAAGAAGCTGCGCGTCAGCTAGATCGGCATCTCCGTGCGCCGCGGCAAGTGTGGCTTACAGGTGCAGGTATCAGCTTTGGAGCCGGGTTGCCTCTCATGTATCCGTTGACTGACCGCGTCTTCAGTCTCTTAAAAACAACCGACACAGACGCCAAATCCCAAGCGCTGGTTGCAGCAATACGAGAGGACCTCCCGGAAAAATGCCACATCGAGCACGTCCTTAGCCATCTTGGAGACTTCATAGCGCTGGCTGAGCGAGCCAAGGACACATGTGCCTTTGTGGGCCGCCAGCGAGTGCATAAGCCTAAATTGCAGGCGGCACACCACACAATCCTGCGTCACATCAGGGATACTCTACGCTGGGGTTATATTCCCGAAAGCGATACCTCTCCTGAAAGAGAAGGGAAGCCAGGTAATTCGATCGTCAATATTGAACATCATCGCTGCTTCATTAAGGCGCTATATAAGGTTAACCGGGCGGGTCTAGATGAACGTCGAGAGGCAATCCAGTTCATCACGACCAATTACGACACCCTGATTGAGGATGCCTTGGCACTTGAGCTTATCCCCTACACTGATGGATTTTCGGGTGGTGCAATTGCTGCATGGGATGAAAAATCATTTCAGCTGCATCTTGCAGGAGCGGCTGTAAAAGCCGTAGTCACAAAGCTTCATGGCTCCATTGATTGGTATAGGAGCGGTGGTGAAAAAGGTCGTGTTTTCAGGGTGCGTTATGATGATTTGTATCCTGATCGATCTGACGCAAACGGCAATGTGGTCATCTATCCACAGTCAACAAAGTACATGGAATCGCGCGAAGACCCATTTGGTTTCATGTTCCAACGCTTTCAAAGTCTTCTATCGATCGATCGGCAGCAAGTTCTTTTTGTTTGCGGTTACTCGTTCGGCGACAATCACATCGACGCATTAATCGAACAGCATTTGATGAAGCCTGACAGTAAGACCACCCTTGTCGCGTTCTCTAAACAGCATGAAAAAAAACTAAAGAACTGGGGAGGAGGCTGTGCAGGCGAACGAATTTTTGTACTGACTGCGGAAGGGCTGTATCGCGGTCAAAATGGGCCCTTCTTTGGGCCTACAGACGCAGCACCTATGCGCGACTGGTGGACTTTCGCTGGGGTCACTTCTCTGTTGGACAACGGCTTGCCCGCCGATATCGCGGAAATGATCGAATGAGCGATTTTGACCTCGATCCCAATTTGCAGATTGGAACAGTATTCGAAATTTCTGGAACAACACTGAAGGTGTCGCTACGGCGAAGTCTGACCGAGCTCGTTCAGACCCATGGCGGCACGGTGTATTCTGTTGGACAGATTGGGAGCCTGATCAAGTTGCATATGGGACGGACAGTCCTTTTTGCCATGGTCAGGCTATTGCGTCTGCAAACAGAGGAAGAGGCCGCTGCCCAAGGAGCGACTGATGGCATGGACCGTCGAGTTCTGGAAGCCGAGCTTTTTGGCGAGGCACGTTGGCAACGGGCAGAAAAAGTTCTCTCTTTCGACAGGGGTATTCGGAATTCTCCACTTCCTTTGCAAGCAGTATATCTGTCGTCACTTCATCAGAGACTCGCCGGCTATACACGGCCATAGAAAAGCAAGGTAGTGCATACGCTGACACACTTACCTTCGGAAAAGGCGCCCAAATTCTAACGACATATCGTTCGCTGCCGGTATGGTCGGAGAACTTTCCGGGAGTTAGAAGTTTTGACGGTCGTTGCGACACGGATATGTACCTCACGCTCGTAGCAACGCTTGCGAAGGGTTCGACCGCGTTCGTGTTGGCAGCAATTGCTGGCAAACACGCGCAGGAACTCAACGAGGCGAACAAATCCGAAAGGGCGCTCGGCGCAGTAAGGGCAAACGGCATCAGCCGGCGGACAGGAGTGCCGTCGCTGTGCGCTCGTCCGTGACAAGGCCGTTGACCAGGCGGCGCGTCACGGCTGCCAGGATCCCGGGAAGCTTGCGCTCGCCCATCGCGATGGCAACCACCAGGGAGCGTTCCCGCGAAGGCAGCGGCGCTGAAGACACGCGATCATTGGTGATGCCGTCGATCAGGCGTCCGTCACGATCGAAGGCCCAGCCGACGATTTCGCCCACCGCGCCCGCCTTCTGCAGCGCCCTCAATTCGGCTTCCGTGATGAAGCCGTCCTCATAGAGTGGTGCCTTCGGACCGAGATCGCCGATGCCTACGAATGTCACGTCGGCCTTTGCCGCGAGCGTTAGCGCCGGCTGGATCATGGGCTGGCGCAGCAGCATCTCCCTCTCGGCCGGCGACGAGGCGATGACCGGGAGCGGCATCGGAAAACTCCGCGCCTTTATCGTATCTGCCATGGTGAAAATGACGTTGTAATAGGCGGCCGAACCGTCCGGCGCGATGTTGCCGGTCAGCGAAACCAGCTTGTGCTGCGGACACTCCATCGGCGTCAGCTGCTCGATTGCCGCCTTCAGCGTGCGACCGGTGCCTATGGCCAGCACGATCGGATCGGGCGATTTCAGCCGCCGCTCGATTTCGGCAGCAGCAGCCTCGGCTATGCCGAGCGTGGTCGAGGCCGATTGGGGATCGCTCGGCACGACTTCGCACAGATCGAGCGCGAAACGGGACTTCAGCCTTGCCGCCAAATCGAGGCAATTGGCGATCGGATGATCGAGCCGGACCTTTACGAGCCCTTCCGAAACCGCGAGTGACACCAGGCGCTGCGCGCTCTGGCGGGAGACCCCCAGCTTTGCCGCGATCTGATCCTGCGTATTTCCTGCGACGTAGTAGAGCCAGCCGGCGCGCGCGGCGTCATCATGCCTGGCGTTGCCGCCTTCTTGCCGCACGCTCATGCCACCCACCACGGATGCCCACTTTCCCCGGCGTATCGACCCGAAAACCGCCATGGACTTTCGGAAAGCACGATACGTGAATTCACAGTGCGATGACTTCTTCCGGCGTCTTCACCGCACTCTAGTCCTTTGATTCTCGCATCATCATTTCCGAAAACCGCCACGCACTTTTCGGGATCATGCTCTCTGATTTTCGCATGATCATTTCCGAAAACCGCCACGCACTTTTCGGGATCATGCTCTGGAAGCGCACGGCGTCCCGTGCGCGTCCCGAAGTGCACGCCGCGCTTTGGTCTCGGATTGCGGTAACGCACCGATTGTTCCTCGACAACCTGCATTCTTCAACGAAGCCGGCATGGACTGCCGCTAGGCTATCCTCGCAAGAAATTCAAGATTGAGCAATTGCCTTTCTTCTGGGCATTCGTTCACTCTGGTGGTGGATTTGAGAATTCTCATTTCTCCGAGACGCCGGCCTCCGCGAAGCTTGCCATGCGCGCATGACATTCCAGTGCCGAGCGAACGATGTTCACTGCCAGGCACGCGCCCGATCCCTCGCCAAGACGCATGTTCAGGTCGAGCAGCGGCGGCAGTCCCAGGCGATCGAGCAAGCGGCGATGCGGCGTTTCCGCTGACACATGCGCGGCGAGCACGTGGTCGAGGGCGGCCGGATTGAGCTTTGCAAGCGGCGCCACAGCACCCGTACAGACGAAGCCGTCCAGAAGCACCGGAATGCCGTGATGGCGCGCGGCAAGCGTTGCGCCGAGAATTGCCGCAAGTTCGCGGCCGCCAAGGCACGCCGCGATCCTCAACGGGTCGCCGAGCGAGGCACGATGCGTGGTCAGCCCCTGGTCGACGGCTGCCGCCTTGCGCGCAAGGCCGGCGTCATCGACACCGGTGCCGCGACCCACCCACCTTTCGCCCGGCTCGGCGTAGAGTGCTGCGGCAATCGCTGCCGCCGCCGTCGTGTTGCCGATTCCCATCTCGCCAAAGCAAACGAGATCGGTTCCCTTGCCAACCGCATCGTAACCGGTGGATACGGCTGCGAGAAACTCTGCCTCGCTCATCGCCGCCTGCCGCGTGAAGTCGCCGGTGGGGCGCTCGACGTCCAGGGATACGACTTCAAGACTGGCGCCGGCCGCGCGCGCAAGCTGGTTGATCGCCGCGCCGCCGGCGGCGAAATTCGCCACCATCTGAATGGTGACTTCAGCCGGAAAGGCCGACACGCCCTGGGCGGTAACGCCATGCGAACCGGCAAAGACGATGACCGCGACCTTGTCGAGCCTTGGTGCGGGGCGGCCTTGCCAGCGGGCCAGCCATGCGACGATATCTTCCAGCCTTCCAAGGCTGCCCTGAGGCTTCGTCAGGCTGTCCTGACGCCGCTGGGCCCCGGCGACGGCAATATCGTCGCCCTCAGGCAGGGCCAGGCAGTGAGCACGCAAATCTTCCAGGGCCGCAAAGCGGTTCATTTCAGTACTCCATTTTTTGTTAGAAAGTTGCACAGGCGATCAGCAGGACGGTGATCTCTGATAGTTGCTCCAGAGCGCCGAGCACGTCGCCGGTCTGGCCGCCGATCTGCCGCTCGCACACGCGGCGTGTGACGAAAACCACGACGATCAGCGCTGCTGCTGCCGCAATCGCGCCGGACAGCCCAAGAAAGAGCAATGCGGCGGCGCCGGACAGCCCGGCAAGAAATGCGGAGGAATCCGGAACCGCCCCTGCACCTGCCGACAGGCCGTCACTGCGCGCGGGTGGCACCAGCCTCATGAAAATGGGCATCACGGCCCGCCCGGCGGCGTGCGATGCGAGAAGCGCGTAAAAGACCAGCGAAGGCGTGGCCAGCGCCGCCAGCGCTGCCGAGCGCAACAGGATGGAAAACATGAGCGCCGCGGCGCCGAACGTGCCGATGCGGCTATCGCGCATGATGTCGAGCTTGCGCTCCCGCGTCCCGCCGCCGCCGAAACCGTCGGCGCTGTCGGACAGGCCATCCTCGTGCAGCGCGCCGGTGACAAGAAGGGTGGATGCGACCGCCAACGCGCCCGCGACGGTGGCGGGCAGCCCAACGAAGCCGGCGAGGAAGAATGCCAGCCAACCGGTCGCACCGACGCACAGTCCGGCGACGGGTGCGGCCCATTGGGCATCGGCGAAGCTTCGCCGGCCTGACACGGGAACCGGCAGTCGCGTGTAGAAGGCGAGGCACGCCGCGATATCGTCGAGAACGTCTTGAGCGCTGCCCACCGGAATCTTTCAGCCTCTCGCGATCGCGTGGAAAAACGTGCCGGTGACAAGGCCCCTGCGGCCGCCGAAGGCACCGAGCGCGCGCCCCTCGCCATCGGCGAGGCTGGCCAGCTTGTCGTCCGGGCCGGGGTCGGTCAGACGGGCATAGTGGAACTCGTGGCCACGGATTTCCGCACCCTTGGGGCCAAGCGCGCAGCCAGCCAGTAGCCGCGCACGGCGATAGCCAAGGTTCATCCTGCGTTCCGCAAAGCTGGTCGAATGACCGAGCAGGCCGAGCATCCGGTGCTTTCCAGCTGCGGCGTCCTCCAGCATCTCACCAAGCGCCATGAAGCCGCCGCACTCCCCGTGGACCGGCCGCTGTTCGGCAAAACGGCGTATCCCCTCGCGAAAGCGATCGGCTGCGGCGAGCCGCCCGGCATGGAGTTCGGGATAGCCGCCCGGCAGCCAACAGACATCGCAATCGTGGCCCGGCGCTTCGTCGGCGAGCGGCGAAAAAGGAACGATCTCCGCGCCCGCCTTCACCCAATGCGCGGCGACATGCGGATAGAGGAACGTGAACGCCGCGTCGCTAGCGAGCGCGATACGCTGGCCGGGCGGCGACAAGGCGAACGCGGTGTCGGACGCCGGCGGTGTCAATGGAGCTGCCAGCGCGAGTATCGCGTCGAGGTCGAGCGAGCGTTCCGCCATTTCAGCCAACCGGTCGAGATGTGCCGTCAGATCGGCATGTTCGGCGGCCTGCACCAGTCCGAGATGGCGCTCGGGCAACGTAAGCGACGGGTCGCGCAAGATGGCGCCAACAACCGGGATGCCGAGCGCCTCGATGGCATCGCCTGCCAGCCGCCTGTGGCGCTCGCTGCCCAGCCGGTTGAGGATGACGCCGGCCACCCGCACGCCTGGATCGTAGGTTGCCACCCCCTTTGCAAGTGCTGCCGCCGTCTGCGACTGGCCCGACACATCGAGGACCAGCACCACCGGCAGGCGATAGAGGCGCGCCAGGTCGGCGGCCGATCCGGAACGCCCGGCCTCGCCCGGAATGCCGTCAAAAAGACCCATGGCGCTCTCGATGACGACGAAGCCGGCCTCGGCCGCGCAGTCGGCTGCGAGCGCGTTCAGCAGCCCCGGCGGCATGGCCCAACTGTCCAGATTGACGCCCGGTAGGCCGGTCGCGGCGGCATGGAAGCCGGGATCGATGTAGTCCGGACCCGACTTCGCGCCGCGCACATTGAGCCCCCGCCGCGACAACGCGCGCAGGATGCCGATCGTGACGCTGGTCTTGCCGGCGCCGGAGCGCGGCGCACCGATGATAAGCCCCCGCGCCGTCATCCGCCGTCACCGGGGACGAAGCCCAGCAGATCCTTGCGCATCGACACGATCTTGCCGATGGCGATCAGAGCCGGCGAACCGAAGTCAAGCCGCTCGGCTTCGGCGGCGACCGTGCCGAGTGTGGCGACATGAACCCGCTCGCGGGGTGTGGTCGCGGCCATGATGATTGCCGCCGGCGTATCCGCAGCAAGTCCGCCCGCGGCAAGTGCCGCGGTGATGCGCACCAGATTCTTCAGGCCCATATAGATGACGATGGGCTGCCCGGTCTTCGCCAGGGCAGCCCAGTCGAGATCGTCCTCCTGATCGGCCGTGTGGCCGGTCGCCAGGATGACGGCCTTGTTCAGGCCGCGCATGGTGGGCGGAATGCCGGCGGCGCCGAGCGCTCCAAAGGCCGACGTGATGCCGGGCAGGAAGCGGAATGGAATGCCTTCGCGCGCCAGCGCCAGTGCTTCCTCGCCGCCGCGGCCAAATATGTACGGGTCCCCGCCCTTCAGCCGGAGTACGCGGCGTCCGTTCTTCGCCAGTGCAATCAGCATTGCCGTGATCTCATCCTGCCTGACCGAGGGCTGTCCACCGCGCTTTCCCACGAAAACGAGTTCGGCGTGTTCGGCGATCGCGACAACGGCGGGATCGACCAGCGCGTCATAGACCAGCGCATCGGCCTGCATGAGCGCCGAGGCGACGTCGAGTGTGAGGCAGCCGGGATCCCCCGGCCCGGCGCCGGCCAGCCAGACATGGCCGGGCTCAAGCCGCGCCGTTCTTTGCTGCAGAAGCGACAGCGTCCTCTCGATGCTCATGCGAATACCTTTTGCGGATGACGCACGGCATGACCCCGCCTATAGAAAGCTGCATGAATTCCGAAGATGCCCCCTTGCGCCGCGGCTGGACCACCGGAACATGCGCCGCGGCTGCGGCGAAGGCGGCCTGCACGGCATTGGTGACCGGCGAGTTTCCGGACCCGGTCGAAGTGACGTTGCCGGGCGGCGCCACGCCTGCTTTCGCACTGGCCCTGCAAAGGCTCGGCATGCACGAAGCGACGGCCGGCATCGTGAAGGATGCCGGCGACGATCCCGATGTGACGCATGGCGCACTGGTGTCCGCGACCGTCCGGCCGGGCGCGGCCGGTGCCGGCGTGACCTTCAGGGCTGGTCCGGGCGTCGGCACGGTGACGCGGCCCGGCCTGCCGGTTCCGCCCGGCGAACCGGCAATCAACCCTGTTCCCCGCCGGATGATCACACGTGCAATCGCGGAAGTCGCCGGGGACGGAGCTGACTTCGAGGTGGAGATTTCCGTTCCCGGCGGGGAGAAGCTGGCACTGAAGACGCTCAACCCGCGTCTCGGCATCATCGGTGGCATTTCGATCCTTGGAACCACCGGCATCGTGGTCCCCTATTCCTGCTCGGCCTGGATCCACGGCATTCACCAGGGCATCGATGTCGCGCGGGCAGCCGGTCTCGACCATGTCGCCGGAGCGACGGGTTCCACCTCCGAGGCCGCCGTCGTGAAGTTCCACAACCTGTCCGAGATCGCGCTGATCGACATGGGCGACTTTGTCGGCGGCATGCTGAAATACATCCGCCGGCATCCCGTGGCGAGGGTCACCGTCGCCGGCGGTGTCGCCAAGATGACCAAGCTCGCGCAGGGGATGCTGGATGTGCATTCGAAGCGCGGTCTGGCCGATTTGGACGCTCTTGCGATGATTGCTGCCCGCGCCGGTGCGAGCAGCGCGCTTGCAGACAAGATCCGCACCGCCAATACGGTCGCGGAAGCGTTTCAACACGCGGTCGGAGAAGGCGTGCCGCTGGGAGACGCTGTTGCCCGAAAGGCGTGGCCGACTGCGGCCGCCGTGCTCGACGATCCGAACATCGCGCTCGAAATCCTGGTCTTCGATCGTGAAGGCAAACTTATGGGCCGGGCGCCCTTCTCGCCGTCTCATGACCCTTCACGCCCCCGGAAGCGCCGCTGATAGAAGGTATCGTACAGCGAGCTTTCGCGGAAATCGTCCGATCCTAGCGAACGCCCGACCAGGATGAGCGCCGTGCGCTCGGCGGGATCCGCGGCAAGCCTCGCCTCGATGTCACCCAGTGTTCCGCGGATCACCCGCTGGTCTGGCCACGACGCGCGGACGACGACCGCCACCGGACAATCTTCGCCATAAAGCGGCCGAAGCTCGGAAACGATCTGATCAAGGGCATGGATCGCGAGGTGAATGGCGAGCGTCGCGCCGGTCGCCCCGAAGGCGGCAAGCGTCTCGCGCTCCGGCATTTTCGAGGCCCGGCCGGAAACACGCGTCAGCACCAGGCTTTGCGCAACTTCGGGGATGGTCAGTTCTCGTCCAAGGGCTGCGGCGGCGGCAGCGAATGACGGCACGCCCGGCGTCAGTGTGTAGGGAATGCCAAGCCGCTCCAGCCGTCGGACCTGCTCGGCCACGGCGCTCCATACCGATAGATCACCGGAATGCAGTCTCGCGACGTCCTGACCGGCGCGATGGGCGGTCGCGTATTCCAGTTCGATCTCGTCGAGCGACATCGGCGCGGTGTCGACCAGCCGTGCGTCCGGCGGGCAGTATTTCAGCAGGTCGCCAGGCACGATCGAACCGGCAAAGAGGCAAACCGGGCAGCGCGCGAGCAAGTCGCGGCCGCGTACGGTGATGAGGTCGGCAGCACCTGGTCCGGCGCCGATGAAATGCACCGTCATTTGCCGCCTCCGCTGACCGCGATGGCGCAGGCGACGCGACCGGTCACAAGCCTCGGACCCAGCAATACCGAAGAGGGGCCGGCCGCCGCGAGCGCCGCAGCCTCGCAAACCGATCCCACTCCGACCAGTTCGAGCGCCCGTTCGGAGTTGCTGACGGTGCGGCCTGCCGCCTCCTTCAGTTCGGCGCCGCCGATGATGTGCAGCGGCAGGCCGAGTTGATTCCCCGCCACGACGATGCCGGTTTCGTCCAGCTTGATGTCGGCTGTCGCCATCGCGTCAAGGTCGGCGCGGCGCGCTGCAAAATGGTCGAGCGCACGCGCAACCGCCGCCAGAACCTCATCGGCGCTTACGCCCCTCCTGCAGCCTATTCCCGCTACCATCACGGCTTCACCCAGCACCACTGTGTGACCGGCAGGGCAGGCCGCCAGCCGCTCATCGAACCGATATGAGACGCGCGCGATACAGCGACGCGGACAAGCTCACCGCCAAGCTCGGCATGCCTGGCCAGAAGCAGCGCCTCCATTTCAAGGGTGACGGCGTTTGCAACGAGACGGCCACCACGTTTCAGCGCATCGACTGCCGCGCCGAGAACGCCATCCTGGCTACCGCCACCGCCAAGAAAGATAGCGTCGGGCGCATCTAGGCCGTCGAAAGCTCCAGGCGCGGCACCCTTGACGATCGTGAGGCCGGGCACACCGCATGAGGAGGCATTGCGGGCAATGCGCGCCGCACGGTCTGGGTCGGTCTCGATGGCGACAGCGCGCATCGACGGGTCGGCCAGCATCCATTCGATGGAAACCGATCCCGAACCCGCGCCAACGTCCCAGAGAAGCTCGCCGGTTCGCGGCGCGAGCGCGCAAAGCGTGATCGCGCGGATTTCGCGCTTGGTGATCTGGCCGTCATGCTCGAATAGGTGATCCGCGAGCCCGAAGCCGAAAGGCAGAATGCGCGCACCGGGCTCGGCACCGACCTCAATCGCGACAAGGTTCAGCGGGTTGATGGCGTCCAGCAAAAACTGGTGCGCCGGCTGCGTTCTCAACCTCTCGTCCGGTCCGCCAAGCGCCTCGAGCACCGTGACCGGCGATTGCCCGAACCCAAGATCGCAAAGCAGTCGTGCAAGCGCTTTCGGTCCGTCCGCATCGGACGTAAGCGCAAGAATGCGTGCCCCGGGATGCAGCCGCGGGCGGATCAGATCCAGAGCCTTGCCATGCAGCGATACGCATGTGACCGATTGCAGCGGCCAGCCGAGGCGGGCGGCAGCCAGACTGAAAGCGGAAGGCGCGGGCGAGACATTCATTTCGGCCGCATCAACATGATGCGCAAGCGTGGCGCCAACGCCATGCAGAAACGGATCGCCCGAAGCGAGCACGCAGACGTTGCGGCCGCGGAGCGCAACGACGGCCTGCACGCCCTGTTCGAATGGGCTCGGCCAGGCGCAAGCTTCGCCGGTCACCAGTTCGGCGGCGAGGTCCAGATGCCGCTTGCCCCCGAAAACGAACTCCGCTGACCTGATCGTGTCCCGCGAGGCCTCGCCGAGGCCCGAAACGCCATCTTCGCCGATGCCGACGATGGACAGCCAGCGGTTCCCTGAGGCAGTTTGGCGCAAACGATCAGCAGGCGTCATGACCCACCGCATTCTCGTTCTCGGCGGCACTACTGAAGCGCGGCTTCTGGCCGGCAGGCTTGCCGCGCGCGGCGGGCTCGACGTCACGCTGTCGCTGGCGGGCCGCACCGTCGAACCGGCCGCGCAGCCCGTACCCGTTCGCATTGGCGGCTTCGGCGGTGGCGAGGGGCTCGCGCACTACCTTCGTGCAAACGCGGTCGATCTCTTGATAGACGCCACGCACCCCTATGCGGCGCGTATCTCGCGCAACGCGCGGTATGCCGCTGAAAGCGCCGGCGTGCTGGCATTTGCATTGCGACGCGCCCCTTGGCTGCCGGTCGCGGGCGACCGCTGGCACTTCGTCGCGAACGCAGAAGAGGCGGCGGCGGCACTCGGCCCGGCGCCGCGGCGCGTCTTCCTGGCGCTCGGTCGTCAGGAGATTTCTGCGTTCGAAACGGCACCTCAGCACTACTATCTTGTCCGCAGCGTCGATCCGGTCGAGCCGCCGCTCGACGTGCCGCACGCAGCATACATTCTGGCGCGGGGACCATTCGCCGAGGCGGAGGAACGCAGGCTGCTTGGCGATCGCCGCATCGATGCGATCGTCGCCAAGAACAGCGGTGGCAGCGCCACATACGGCAAGATCGCCGCCGCGCGCGACCTCGGAATCGATGTCATTCTGTTCACGCGGCCTGAAGCGTCGGGGATGCCGGCGGCCGGCAGCGTGGCCGAGGCAATGGACATGACCAATCACCTGCTCGCCTCCGCAAGGAAGCGGGGCGTATAGACCAGGGGAGGGCGCTCGCCGCGTTCGATCACGCGCGTTTCCGGCGAGCCGATGATCACGCAAGTCGCCATGTCGGCCCAGGAAGCATCCGCCTCACCGAGAGATGCAATGCGCATCCGTTCGTCCGGCCTGCCCGCCGCGCGGCCAAACACGACGGGTGTCGAGGAGGGAAGCTCACGCCTCAGGAGTTCGAACGCCTTGCCGAGCTGCCAGGGACGCGCCTGGCTGATCGGGTTGTAAAGCGCAATGACCAAGCCGGCGCGGGCGACCGCTTCGAGGCGGCGCTCGACAATATCCCACGGTTTCAGATTGTCCGAAAGCGAGATCGCGCAGAAGTCGTGGCCTAGCGGCGCGCCGGCGCGCGCGGCAACCGCGAGCATCGCGGTCACGCCGGGCACGATGACGAGATCGACGCTGCGCCATTCCGCCGGTCCCGCTTCGATCGCTTCGCAGACGGCCGCCGCCATGGCAAACACACCGGGATCGCCACCTGAAACCACGCACACATTCGCACCTTCGGCAGCGCGTGCCAAAGCAGCCGACGCCCGGTCGAGCTCCTCGCGATTGTCGGAGGCGTGGCGAATTTGGCCCGGCCGCAGGCTCAGCCGGTCGAGATAGGGTGCATAGCCGAAAAACTCCGCGCTCTCCGCCACGGCCCGCGCGGCTTGCGGCGTTGTCTGCTCGGGACTTCCCGGCCCCAGGCCAATGACTGCTATGCGCCCGCTCACGGCCTGGCACTCCATCCGGGAACCAGCACGATCGCGAAATAGGGCGCGCGATCGTCGGGCTTGTCGGCAAGTCGCATCGAGGCCGCATTCGCCATCGTGCCCCGCTCGACATAGAGTGCCGAGGCCAGCTTGCCGGCCGCTTCCAGCGCGCGGCGGATTTTCGACAGGTTGCGGCCGACCTTCATGATCACCGCGGCGTCGGTATCGGCCAGGCGTCGCGTCAGTTCGAACTCGCTCATGGTACCGGGCAGGACGGAAAGCACGTCATCGCCCTGGACGATCGGCAATCCGGCTTGCGACCAGCACCCGGACATCGCCGTCACGCCGGGGATAACCTCGGTTTCGTAGGCTGCCGAGAGCCTGACGTGGAGATGCATGTAGGAGCCGTAAAAGAGCGGGTCGCCCTCGCTTAGCACTGCAACCGTGCGGCCCTTTGCAAGATGCGCCGCAACGGCGCGGGCCAATTCTTCGTAGAACGCCTGAATGGCGCTTTGGTATTCCGGTTCTGCCTTGTCGATCTCGGTGGTGACCGGGTAGAGCAGCGGCAGTTCGATCACGTCCGGACGCAGTTTCCCCTCCACGATCGCCCGCGCGTTGCCCCTGCTGCCGCGCTTGGCGAAATGCGCCAGCACATCGGCTTCGCCAAGCGCGCGGACGGCCTTGAGGGTCAACAGCTCCGGATCGCCTGGACCCGTGCCGACGCCGATCAGCCTGCCGCCGCCGTTGATGTTCACAGGCCCGGCCTCGCCAAAGCGTTGAGGGCGGCGGCCGTCATTGCGCTTCCCCCCATGCGGCCGCGCACGATGGCGAAAGGAATACCGAGGCCGCTGCTTGCCAATGCGTCCTTCAATTCGGCCGCGCCCACGAAGCCCACCGGCATGCCGATGATCGCGGCCGGTCTTGGCCCGCCCTTGCGCAGCATGTCGAGCAGATAAAACAGCGCCGTCGGCGCATTTCCGATGGCGACGACCGAACCGGCAAGGCGCTCGCCCCAGAGTTCGATGGCAGCGGCGGAGCGCGTGTTGCCGATCCTGGCCGCGATTTCGGCAGTGCCCGGATCGCGCAGCGTGCAGATCACCGCGTTCCGTTCCGGCAGGCGCGCGCGGGTTACCCCGTGGGCCACCATCTCCGCGTCGCAGAAAACTGGCGCGCCCGCCAACAGCGCCGCTCTTGCGGTGGCAACGAAATCCTTCGAGAACACAAAATGCCGCGCGGCTTCGACCTGCCCGCACGCATGGATCATGCGGATCGCAACATCGGCCTCAGCCTCTGAAAAGCGCGACAGATCGGCTTCCGCGCGGATGATCGCGAAGGATTTCTCGTAAATCGCCGTGCCGTCGCGGATATAGTCGTATGCGCTCATGATTGTCCCTGAAAAGCTGCGGCTACGCGCGAAGCGCCGAGTCGGGAAAGACAGGAATTTGCGCTTTCGCCGGGCCGGCGTTTCTCGCGGTATAGGCCGGCAAGCCGCGCAAAACCATGCCTGATTTCGGCATGATCGAGTCGCACATCGGCCATGCCCGAGGCCGTGCCTGCGACGATGAGGTCGACGCCCTCCTCATGGCCTACGAATGTAAGGTCCGCCGGAGCGGGGCGGGCGCATCCCTTGGGGCAGCCCGAAACATGGACGGCAAGCGAATTGTCGAAAAGTCCGTGCCCGAGTGCGGCCAGTTGCTCGGCAATCGCGCGCGCCGCGATGTGGCCAGAAGCGCAGGCGGGACTGCCGGGACAGGCCGCAATGCCCAGGCGCGCGTCGCCTGGGTCTGCAATCAGGCCGTACCGGGGAACCTTGGGCTGGATTTCAAGGCAGGCGGATGCCTCCGCAAGCAGCAGGAGCGCGCGACCCGGTGACGGACGGATTTCACTCACGTCGGCATCCCCGGCCATGCGGCAGAAACCGGCGAGACGCGAGGCTTCGATCTGGCCGAAGGGCAGGCCGACGCCGAGTGCTGCACGGCCGTCCGCAAGGTTGAGGACACCGACGGGATCGCAATTCTTCGGCGGCCGCTCGTCCCCATCAACGATGAGGGCAAACGCTCCCGCCAAATGCGCAATTCTCGCGCCGACAGCCGCCGGGTCAAGATCGGCTCCACGGCTTTGCCTGCCCAGTTCGGCGATCTTGGTGAGCACGAAGATCGCTGCTTCGTGCGCATTCTGCTCATCGACCGTTGCGATGGGAACGGCAGTTTCGGCAGTCCCGGCAACTGCCAACCGCCACGCAATGCCATGGCTGACGCGCGCAGCCGTAAGCCGGACGTCGGCAATGAGCCCGGCAAGGTGGAGTGCGCCGCCGCCATCGACGACGACGGAGACCTTCGGGCCAAGGCTCTGTGCAAGGCCTATCCTGGCGATCGCGCCGCGGATCGCATCGGCCAGCGGTCGGGGATCGGCAACCTCTTGCGGATCAAGCCCGGCCAGCGGACCGGTTTCCACCGGCACGCCGGTGCGCACCGCAATGCCAAGCGCATCGATGTCGGCGGCCAGCGGCGCGACCGTATCCGTTTTGAGACCGCGGAGCTGCAAGCTGCCGCGTGCCGTAACCTCGAGAATGCCGTTGCCATGCCGTAAACCTGCTTCGGCCAACCCCTCGAGCTGCGCCGGGGTTAACGCGCCGCACGCCGGAGACAGACGGACCAGCAGTCCGTCACCCGTCTGCAAGGGTGCCGCAAGGGCCGGGCAGGCGCCGCGGGTCAAGCGCACGCTCATGCCGCTTCCCTCTGCCGCGCCTCGGCGATCAGGGCTTCAAGCTCGTCGTCGATGGAATTGCGGCGCGAATGCCAAAGCCCGCGCCGGCGCGCGGACGCGAAGCGTTCGGCGATCGCGCGGGCGGCCGCGGGGTTCTCCCTCAGGATGAACTCGCGTACCCGCCCGTCGCCGAGATAAGCGTCGTGCACAGCCTCGATAAGCGCAGCCGGGATGGCCTCGGTGGTCTCGGCAAATCCGATCAACCGATCGACGGTCTCGGCGAATTCGGCCGCCCCTCGCGGGCCATGCCGCAGCTGACCCTCGATGAAGCGAGAATTGGTTGCACGGGCACGCACGACCCGTCCCACCGCCTCGGTCAGCGAGCGCGCGCGAGGCCGGGCCGGGTCGGAGGTGTCGAGTGCGATGACGTCCGCGTTGCTGCCCAGGGCTGCGACCGCCGCCGCAAATCCCCCGATGAAGGCAACATCGGCTGAGCCTTCCAGAAGATCGCGGCCGGGATCGTCTCCGGTGTGGATAAGGAGTTCAGCCTCGGCAATGCGGCCCGCAAAGGCGCCGGGCGCTGCTTCGCCTTCGCCCTCCGCACCGCCATAGGCGTGCGATGCGGCATCAAGATAGGCGCGACCGAGTTCCTCGCGCGACTGCCAGTCGCCGGACGCCAGACGGTCCTCCAGCCCGGCGCCATAGGTGCCGGGCGAGGAGCCGAATATCCGCGGCGGAACGCAGCCAAGCGCGCGCGCTTCGGACGCCAGCGGATTTTCCGACGTCTCCTCGTCGCGCTCGGCGACCGCCTTGGCCGCAGCATGGACAAGCGCAATCTGAGCGGGGAACATGTCGCGGAACAGGCCCGATATGCGCCAGGTGACATCAACGCGCGGCCTGCCGATCGCCGCCGCCGGAAGCACCTCGATCGCGGTGACTCGGCCGGTCGCCGCATCCCATTGCGGCCGGCAGCCCATCAGCACCAGGCCCTGCGCGATTTCCTCGCCGCCGGTGCGAAGACTGGCGCTACCCCACAGATCGATGACCAGCGAGCGGGGCCAGTCGCCGTGATCCTGGAGGTAGCGGCGCAGCACTTCGTCAGCGGCGGCGCGGCCAAGCTCGTAGGCAATGGGTGTCGGCATGGTGCGCGGGTCGGCGGTAAAGAGGTTGCGGCCAGTCGGCAGCACGTCCGCGCGACCACGCAACGGCGCCCCCGAGGGCCCGGCGGCGATGTGGCGGCCATCCAGCGCTTCAATCAGGGCGGCGCGCTCGCGGGCGGCACTCTCGCGCCGTAGCGGATCGGTTTCGCCGTCCGCCGCCCGGCCATAGACATGCAGGCCATCCTTGATCGCGAAGTCCTTCAAGTCGCAGAGCCACGCATCGATCCGTTGCAGGGTGGTATCAGCGGCGTCGTCCGACCCGACACCGGCCTCAATCGCAAGGCCGGTTGCGCGCGCCTTTTCTACGATCAGCTTCGCAAGACGGTCACGGCGGCGGCGATCGAGACCATCGGCCTGGACATATTCGTCAACCAGCCTTTCAAGCACAACCTGGTCTTCGTCCAGCCCTGCTTCGACCAGCGGCGGCGGCAGATGTCCAAGCGTGACAGCGGCGATGCGGCGTTTGGCCTGCGCCGCTTCGCCGGGATTGCTGACGATGAAGGGATAGACGACCGGCAGCGATCCGGTAACGATCTCGGGAAAGCAGTCGCGTGAGAGAGCGACCGTCTTGCCGGGAAGCCATTCCAGAGTGCCGTGCGCCCCGACATGGATGATGGCGTGACAGCCAAGCGTCTTCTGTATCCACAAGCCAAACGCGACGAGTGCGTGGTGGGGCGGCAGCGCGGGATCGTGATAGTCCGCCCGGCGGTTGGCCGAGCGGCCACGATCTGGAGCGAGGGCTACGGCTATATTGCCGAAGGTGGCGGCGCGGAAGCGGAATTCCTTGCGCGGCTGGTGCCCTACGTTGCCCCCCTCTGTCTTGCCGGACATCTCCCCCTCAAGGGGGGAGATTGGACTTCCTCCAACTCGCTGCTCTTTCTGTAACGCCGAAGATTGGCGAAAGCCGCAACTACAGCCAATCTCCCCCCTTGAGGGGGAGATGTCCGGCAGGACAGAGGGGGGTGCGAAGGGGATTTCGGAGGTCGCGAGCTTACCCCACGCGGCGTCGACCGAGGCCATTGCCGGCATGGGAACGTCCGCCGCAAACGCAGCATAATCGTCGAACGAAAGCCCCGCATCCCCTTGCTCCAATGCCTTGAGCACATCGAATGAACGCTCGGGAATCTTCCCGACCGAATATCCCTCCTGCTTCAGGTCATGCAGCATAGCCAGCACGCTTGCCGGAACGTCGAGCCCAACTGCATAGCCCGTGCGGCCGGCCGCCGCCGGATAGTCGGGGATCAGGATCGCGAGCTTGCGCTCGGCACGCGGCGTTTGCTGCAGCCGAATGAACTTGGCGACGCGCTCGGCAAGTTGCGCGACACGATCCGGCTCGGGTTGGTTGACCAGGTTTCGGAAGCCGGGCATGCCGTCGCCCGTACCTTCCGCCTTGAAAGCGATCGCGCCGGCATGAATGCGGCCGTCGAGTTCCGGCAACACGACATGCATGGCAAGGTCGGCCGGCGCCAGGCCGCGCTGGTTGCCCGCCCAGGCATCGCGGCGCGTCGTGGCGACGATCGCCTGCAAGACAGGAACCCCCGCGCGGTCGAAAACGGTACGCTCGCCGGGCTCCGCGCCGCTGGCGAAGGCAGTGGTTGTAACGATCAGGGCCGGGGATAGCTCCTCGAGAGCGGTCTCGACAAAGGACAGTGAATTGCTGTCCTTGAGGCTCGCAACGAAGATGGGAGCAGCAGCAATCCCCTTTTCCCGGAGCGCGGCAAAGAGGGCGTCGATCGGCATAACATCGGCGGCGAGCAGCATGGAGCGGTAGAAAAGGAGCGGGACAACCGCCGCGCCTGCGGGACACGCTCGCATGATCTCCGCCAGGTCGACCATACCGCTTCCAGGCAGGTAGAAGCCCGCCTTCGGCACTGGCGCGGGCCGCGCAGTCCGCGCTTCGTAGCCGGCCAGTTGCGCCAGCCTGCCTACCAGTGCGCCCATGTTCGACGGTCCGCCCTCTCGGAAATAGGCGAGCAGGCCGTCCAGTTCGTCGCGGGGAAGGGTCGAATTCTCGATCAGGCGCTCATCGACATCCCGGCACTCGCCCGGCAGCAGTGCGAGCCGGATACCTCGTTCGCGCGCCAGCGCGGAGAGCCTGTCGCAACCGTAGCGCCACCATTCGTAGCCGCCCAGCACGCGCACCAGAATGACGCGCGCATGCGCTGCTACGCTGTCGGTCCAGAGATCGACCGACATCGGGTGGCGCAGTTCGCGCAGAGACGCCAATTGCATCGACGGCAGGTTTGGCGCGTCCGACCGCCAGGCCGCTGCGAGACCGGAGAGGTCACTGTCAGTGAAGGACAACGCCACGATATCCGCAGGCGATTGCCTGAGGTCGACCGGCTCGGCCAGATCGTCCAGCGATGCGGATGTGGTGGCCAGAATGTGCACGCCGGTCCGCCTCTCAGCCGGCCAGGATGCGCTCGACGGCCGGGCGGTCGAGGCCCTTCAGACCGATCACCACGAGCCGGCTCTTGCGGTCTTCGCCAGGCGCCCAGGCGCGATCGAAGTGATGGCTCACGCGCGGGCCCACCGCCTGCAGGAGCAGCCGCATCGGCTTGCCCTCCACCTCGACGAAGCCCTTCACGCGCAGCACATTCTCGACTTCCGCCGCTTGCGCCACTTTGCGGGCGAGATCCGCCGGCTCCGCAATTGACGGCAGTTCGATGACGAAACTGTCGAAATCGTCATGCTCATGGTCGAGCATGCCGTCATGATTGGTCTTGCGGTTCTCGATGTCCTCCTCGACAGCCAGGCCGAGACCAAGCAGCACCGAGGGATCGACCTTGCCCTGGCTTGCGCGGACAACTTTGACCGCCCGGGAGAGGTGCTTGTCCACCGCGGCGCTGGCGCGCTCTTGCCCGACGGCATCAAGCAGGTCGCTCTTCGACAGGATGATCAGATCGGCGCAGGCGACCTGATCCTCGAAGACCTCCTCCACCGGGTCGTCATGGCCGAGCAAGTCGTCGGCGGCGCGCTGGCTTTGCAGGGCATCGATGTCGTTTGCCACCCGGCCCTCCGCGAGAGCCGGGCCATCCACGACGGCCACCACGCTATCGACCGTCACGCGGCTCTTTACCGATGGCCATTGAAATGCCTGAACGAGCGGCTTTGGCAGCGCGAGACCGGATGTCTCGATCAGTATGTGGTCCACCTTGGGGTTCCGCGAGAGAATCTGATCCAGCGCCGGCACGAAATCGTCGGCGACGGTGCAGCAGATGCATCCATTGGCCAGTTCGACGACGTTTTCTTCCGGGCAGGTGTCGAAGCCGCATCCTTTGAGGATATCGCCGTCGATACCCACATCGCCGAACTCGTTGACGATGATGGCGAGACGCTTTCCCTTCGCATTCTGCAGCACGTGGCGGATCAGCGTGGTCTTTCCCGCGCCGAGGAAACCGGTGATCACAGTGCAGGGAACACGTTCGGACGATGCGCTCATTTTGCTTCCTTCATGAGGTCGATGGGAGGGATACGGGCGACGAGCCCGCGTTTGAGACTATCAGGACGGCCACGCCACGGGATGAGTCCGTCGGTGGAAACGGCAAAAAGCCTTGCGCCGGCAACAAGGTCGCCGCCGCTGTCGACTGAAAGGTCACCGAACACGTAGCTCCAGGCGCCGGGCCTCATCATGGCGGCACTGAGGCGGCGCCTGCAGTTGCCGAGGCAGGCAACCCGCAGCACGCAAATGCCGGAACCCTCCGCCGCGCGCAGCGTATCCATCGCAAGGACCTCGCCGGGGCGCGGAAAGGCGTCGGAACCTGTGTCGTCGCGGCAGGTCTCGCAGACGACAACGGTCACCGCACCCGCCGCTTCGGGTTGCGGCGTCGGCTTGGCGTTCTGCCAGTCAGGATCGGATTCGACGTCCACCCATCACACTCCAAGGCGCTGCGGCCATATTAGGGGTGCACGGGGCCGCGCGACCACGGTTGGCCGCGCTGGTCACGTCGGGATGTTCCGGGCCCAGGGCACCCCGCCCGGTTCCGGTGTTCAGCTTGACGGCAGGTCTCCTGGCTCGCGGGTCACCGCCCTCTTCCGCCTTCCCGGGCACCGCCCAGTGGCATTCGGTAGAGGCTCGTCGCTTACAGTTGCGGGGACAGCTGCGGACTGAAAACCAAGGTTTCGCACCGCATTCCCTCTTCGCCCTTCCCGTTGCCGAGAAAGGACCGTCGGGGGGAAACTACGCGCTGCCACCTTCGCGATGTCAACGCGGGCAAATTCGGTTTGCCCCCCGGAAAAGTTCGTTTATAGTCGCGCCGTCGTCGGTTTTCGAAGAGAATCGAGAGAGGGAATGCGGTTAAGGACCGTAGCGTTCGAAGCCGCGGCTGCCCCCGCAACTGTGTGCGGTTAGCTCCTCCCCAATGGCCACTGGAGAAATCCGGGAAGGCGGGGAAGGAGTAGTGATCCGCAAGCCAGGAGACCTGCCGGCGACGGAACGCAATGCCAGGGGCCCTCGGGTGGAGGGTCGAGAGGACAAAACTGTGAATACGACTGCCAAAACGCTCAACGCCGCAACGCCGGCATCTCGCGCCTTCCAGCTTAGCTTGTCGGCTTTGCTCGGCCTCTTCGTGATAGGCTTCGTCGGCTTGTCCCATATGGATATCGCCCACAACGCCGCGCACGACTACCGCCACTCGATGGCGTTTCCCTGCCACTGACGAAAGCCTGATCCCATGACAATTTTTCGGAACGTCGTGTTCGTCGCGGCGATCGCGGGGCTGTTGGCCGGCATCGCCATGACAGTAATGCAGGCTTATGCCACGGTACCGCTGATCCTCAAGGCCGAGACATTCGAGAATGCCCAGGGCGCCGCTACTCACGACCACGGCGCGGCGCCGACGAATGCCGGCGGCGCTGAAGCCACGGCGCTTGCGGCCCATGCCCACGAAGACGCGGCGGAAGCCTGGGCTCCCGCCGACGGCTTCGAACGCTTCGCCTATACGGCAGCCGCAAATATCGTGACCGCGATCGGCTTTGCGCTGCTTCTGGTCGCAGCATCGGAAGCCTGCGGGGGTATCACTGGAGCAAGACAGGGGCTGTTCTGGGGGTTTGCCGGCTTTGCCGTGTTCACGCTTGCGCCCGGCCTTGGCCTGCCGCCCGAACTGCCGGCGATGCCGGCAGCCGATCTTGTGGCGCGGCAGGTCTGGTGGGTCGGCACCGTTGGCGCCACCGCGGCCGGGCTGGCACTGATCGCTTTCCGCACTTCGACCCTGCCCGCAGTGCTCGGCGTTGCGCTGATCGTCGCCCCGCACGTTGTCGGGGCGCCGCAGCCCGAAAGCCACGAATCGCCGATACCGGCCGACTTGCATCATCAGTTCGTGGTGGCCGTCACTGTTACCAACCTGATTTTCTGGGTCGTGCTTGGAGGCATTTCCGGATTGGTCCGGCGCCGCTTCATGGGCTCCGAACCAGGACTGCAGCGTCGCCTTGCGTGAGAACCGCAGGCTGACTTTTCTGCTCGGCGGCGCTCGATCCGGCAAGAGCGCCCACGCCGAAGCGCTGATGACGCAATTCGCCGCGCCCTGGATCTACATCGCCACGGCGCAATCCTTCGACGACGAGATGGGCGAACGCATTGCGGCGCATCAGGCCCGGCGCGGCAGCGGCTGGGAAACGATCGAGGCACCGCATGATCTCACCGGTGCGCTGGAGGCGGTTCCGGACGGCCGGCCCGTGTTGGTCGATTGCCTGACGCTCTGGCTGACCAACCGGATGCTGGCCGAGGCAAAACTCGATACCGAATGCGAGAGGCTGGAGCGGATATTGTCGGCGCCGCGTGGACCATGGTTCGCAGTCAGCAACGAAGTCGGGCTTGGCATCGTGCCCGACAATCCTCTGGCAAGGCGCTTCCGCGACGCGGCGGGGCACCTGAACCAGCGCCTTGCCGCGCGGGCGGATCGGGTGTTGCTCGTTGTCGCCGGATTACCAATTGAGGTGAAATGACATGCAGCCCATCGACGATAAGGAGACCGAACGCCACCGTGCCAAGATGGCGAAGCGCAAGGCCGTGCAGGACGCGGAGGTCGCCGAAAAGACCATCGAAAAGGGATTGCTGATCGTCAATACCGGGCCGGGCAAGGGCAAGACAACCGCTGCTTTTGGGCTGGCGCTGCGCATGCTGGGCCATGGCAGGAAAATCGGCGTCGTGCAATTCATCAAGGGCGCCTGGCATACCGGTGAGAAGGACGCTTTCGCGGCGTTCGGCGACAAGGTCGTGTGGCATACGATGGGCGAAGGCTTCACGTGGGAAACGCAGGATCTGGCGCGTGACATTGCCGCCGCCGAGCGCGCCTGGGCGACGGCGCTCGACCTGATGGCCGATGCCTCGATCAGCCTGCTTGTTCTCGATGAGCTCAACATCGCACTGCGCTACGGCTACCTCGACATTGGCGCGGTCGTCACCGCGCTGAAGCAACGTCGCGGCGATGTCCATGTCATCGTGACCGGCCGCAACGCCAAGGCGGAATTGATCGAGGCCGCGGATCTCGTCACCGAGATGACGGCGGTCAAGCATCACTTTTCGGCGGGCGTAAAGGCGCAGCAGGGCATCGAGTTTTAGGCATCGGACCCGAAGTGGGAACCGGTTTCGGGGAAAATCCGATGCTCAAACAAAGAGATAGAGCGGCAGCACTAATTCCATCGGTGCGTCCGCCGCTCTAACGCGATCAACCCAAGGCTGGTGTCAGAACATGAGCGCCGCAAGGCCGAGATGAGCGATCAACAACAAGTCGGCCGCACGATAGAGCTTGAGTGCCGCTCGGATGTCGTGCGCGGTTGCCTCGCGCCGGCCGCCCTCGCCCATGATCGCGTCAGGGACAGTCACACCGTCATATGTACGAGGGCCCGCCAGCGCAAGCCGGAGCGCGCCGGCCATCGCCGCTTCGGGCCAGCCGGCATTCGGCGAGCGGTGCTTGCCCGCGTCGCGCCACATGGCACGCCATGCGCTTCCGGGCGAGGCGCCGGGCACAAAAAACGCCGCGTAGACAATCAGCAGTGCCGTCAGCCGCGAAGCTGGAAGATTGATCAGATCGTCGAAGCGTGCCGACGCCCAGCCGAAATGATCGTATTTTTCGGTTCGGTGGCCGATCATGCTGTCGGCGGTGTTGACCGCCTTGTATACCGCGCCGCCCGCCAGCCCGCCGACGCTCAGCCAGAAAGCCGGGGCCACGATGCCGTCGGAGAAATTTTCGGCCAGGCTTTCGATAGCGGCCCTGGATATTCCCGCTTCGTCGAGCCGGTCGGGATCGCGGCCGACGATGCGCGAGACCGCGATCCGGCCGGCCGGAACTCCGCCGCTTTCGAGCGCATCCGCGACGGCGGCGACATGTTCGGCGAGGCTTCGCTGCGCAAGGAGACTGCTGGCAAGTGCTGCAGTCAGCAGGATGCCGAACGGGACGAGAGAGAATGCACCGGTCGCGACAAGGGCGACGGCAGCCGCGACAGCAATGAGAATGGCGAGCGCCAGAACGCCTGCATTCCGTCGCGTGCCGGCAGAATAACCCGGCTTGTTGAGCGCTAGATCGAGCCGGGAGACAAGGCTGCCGATCCAGATCACCGGATGGCCGATTGCCTTTAGCAGCGGCTCGGGATAGCCGGTGAAACGTTCGATGAGCAGCGCGAGAAAGGCAAGCGGGACTGACATGGCTATTGGGCAGAGTGATACGGCAGCAATTGTCGATCACGGCGGAAGCCTCGACAGGGCGCGGACGCTGTTTCCGAATGCGCCGGAGCCATGGATCGACCTTTCGACCGGGATCAATCCGCACTCCTATCCAGTTTTCGACCTGCCCGCCACCACCTTCATCCGATTGCCGGAGCCCGGCAGCAACAGGCGGCTCGCACGCGCCGCGGCCACAGTCTATGGCGCGCCATCGCCCGCCCATCTCACTCCCGCGCCGGGAACGCAGATCCTGTTGCCGCTCGTCGCATCGCTGGTCAGGCCCGGACGCGCCGCGGTGCTCGGACCAACTTACGCGGAGCACCGCCGGGCGGCTGCGATTGCCGGCCACCGTGTTGAGGAAACCACGGACATTGATCGCCTCGCCGACGCCGACCTCGCCATTGTGGTCAATCCCAACAACCCGGACGGACGCATTGTTTCCCGCGCAAGCCTGCTCGAAATTGCCGCCGCGCTTCGCTCTCGCGATGGCCTGCTGGTTATCGACGAAGCATTCATGGATGTCGGCCCCCAAGGCGAATGCCTGGATGGCGAAGTCGACCGGGGCGGCATTGTCGTGCTTCGTTCCTTTGGAAAATTCTTTGGCCTCGCGGGCATAAGGCTCGGTTTCGCCATTTCCTCAACTGAGATCGCCGCCAGGCTTGACGATCGGCTCGGCCCATGGGCGGTGTCCGGGCCTGCACTTGAGATCGGCACGGTCGCCCTTGCGGACACGAAATGGCAGGAGACCACACGAGCAAAACTCGCAATGGCAGCAAACCGGCTTGACGCCCTGCTCGCGGGCCACGACATTGCATGCATGGGCGGCACCAGTCTCTTTCGCTACACGCGCCTCGCGAAGGCGCACAACCTGTTCGAGACGCTCGGACAGCATGGCATCCTGGTCCGCAATTTCGATGAGCAGCCCCAGCATCTCCGCTTCGGCCTGCCGGCAAACGAAATCGAATGGCAGCGCGTCGCGGAGGCGCTGAGCGCCTGGCAAGACCAAGAAAGCACCGAACCATGATCCATGTCTGCTCACTGCCCCGCCTTCATTCCGTTGTCGCGGCAATCGGGGCGGGGCGGGTCGTTTCGCTGCTGAGCAGCGGTACCGAAGTAGAGCGGCCGCATTCGATCGCCGAAACCGACCATCTTCTTTTGTCCATGCACGATATCATCGACGAGCAGCCGGACATGGTGCCGCCCGGACGCGCTCATGTCGAAAGCCTTCTGGAATTTGCGGCCAGCTGGGATCGTTCGAAGCCGCTGGTTGTGCATTGCTTTGCCGGGATCAGCCGCTCGACCGCTGCCGCCTACATCATTGCGGCGGCGCTCTCGCCGGAGCGCGATGAAGCTGAGCTGGCGCGGGCGCTGCGCCGGGCCTCGCCGTCTGCAACGCCCAATGCGCGGCTTGTTGCGCTTGCCGACGACATGCTGGGACGCCAGGGCCGGATGATAGCCGCGATTGCCACGATCGGACGCGGCGTAGAGGCTTGCGAGGGCACGCCGTTCGTGCTCGATATCACGTATTCATAGTCTCTTCGTCATCCCAGGGCGGAGCCGAAGCGCAGCGAAGGCGTAGACCCTGGGATCCATGCCTGAACATGGCGGCAGCGCGCGGCGGTCCAGAATGCCAACTGTCTCGTCCACGATGAGCGTTCCGGCATGGATGCTCGGGTCAAGCCTGGTCAAGCCCGAGGATGACGATGCGGGGACGGCTTCGGCCAATCACAAGCGATAGCGATTGGCGGCAACGCCCGAGGTTTCGGCCAGGAAATGGCACAAATGCTTGCGTAGGGCCGGTTCGCGGACGTATTCTGGCCGTTTACGCGAGCCTGCCCCGGCACGCAGCCGAGGCCCGGCAACACGGGGAGGTTACCATGAAAATTGCATCGCTTTTTGCAATCGGCTTGATCGGACTCAGCGGACTGGCCTCTGTCGCCTCGGCGGAGGATTCGCACACGATGCTCGCTCCCGGCGACGTCAAGTGGGGGCCGGCCCCGAAGGTGCTCCCGGCAGGCGCACAGGCGGCAGTCTTGTTCGGCGATCCGTCCAAGGAAGGGCTGTTTGCCCTTCGCCTCAAATTCCCCGCTGGGTATGCTGTTCCACCGCATATGCATCCTGTGGATGAGGTGGTTACAGTCATTTCGGGGGCGGCCAAGCTTGGGATGGGCGAGACCGCTGATCCGAGCGCGACTATGGCGCTGCCTGCTGGCAGTTTCTTCGCACTGCCGCCCAATTCGGCGCATTTCGTTTTCGTCGACGAAGAAACTGTCGTCCAAATCACCACCAACGGCCCGTGGGGTCTCAAATATGTCAATCCAGCGGACGATCCCAGCCAATAGCCAACTACGGGCCTAAAGCGACGGACGCTTTGACGGAATCAGCGCTGCTGCTCTGTTCGATCATCGGATTTCCCCGAAACCGGTTCCCACTTTCGGGTCCGATGCTCTAAAGGCGAACTGCCCAGGGCATCGTGACGTTAGGTCGCAGACTGTTTCAGCCCGACAGTCCTTCCAGCCAATGCGCCGCCTCTGGCCCGAAGGCCCATGGCGGCCACGGCGCGGGAGACGACAAAGCTCGTCCGAATGTGTATTATCGCCTTGCAATAGAGGTCGCGTTTCGCGTGGCCGGCCGTTGTTGAACGGCACAAACGTGGCTCGCGACCGCTCCGAAGCAATGGGAGAAGGTAATGGCAGGCTTTCACGTAATTGCAGGGGCGAGCGAAACGCTGGCCCATCCCAACGTGCGCAAAATAGGTGTCGCCGATCTGGTCGATGCCCTTCACAAGGGGTTCGACGATTTCTGGGAAAAGCCGTCTCACTATGTCTTTCTTTGCCTGATCTACCCGTTGGTTGGCGTCGTGCTTGCCGCCTGGACGTCAGGGAACAACGCACTGCCGATGCTGTTCCCGCTGATGTCTGGCTTCGCGTTGCTCGGACCATTCGCAGCGATCGGCCTTTACGAAATCAGCCGGCGGCGGGAGGCCGGTCTCGATACTTCCTGGTGGCATGCGCTGGAAGTTCGGCGCTCGCCCGCCATTCCTTCGATCGCAGCGGTGGGTTTCTTTCTGTTCGCCGTCTTCATCGTCTGGCTGCTTACGGCGCAGGCGATCTACCAGTGGTATTTCGGGGAGACCGCGCCGGAGTCGCTCGGCAGCTTCCTGCGTGACGTTCTAACGACGGAACGGGGCTGGATGCTGATCGTCGTCGGCAATTTAGTCGGCTTCATTTTCGCGATCGTCGTCCTGGCTACGACCGTGATCGCGTTCCCGCTGCTGCTCGATCGCGATATCGGCGCCTATGACGCCATCTACACGTCGGTCCGCGCGGTCATGGCAAATCCGGTGACAATGGCGATCTGGGGATTGATCGTGGCCTTTCTGCTGGTGCTCGGCTCGATACCGCTGTTTGCCGGACTGGCGGTCGTGCTTCCAATTCTCGGCCACGCGACCTGGCATCTCTACCGCAAGGTCATCGAGCGGCCGTCCCATGCAGCCAGCAAGTGACCGATTAGCGCTGTGGACGCCGTCCCTCTGTTCGTCATCCCAGGGCGGAGCCGAAGCGCAGCGAAGGCGTAGACCCTGGGATCCATGCCTGAGCATGAAGGCAGTGCGCGACGGTTCAGAGTGCCAACCGCCTCGCCCATGATGAGCGTTCAGGCATGGGTCCTCGGGTCAAGCCCGAGGATGACGAAGTGGGGAGGGCTTCGGCCAATCACGGGCGCCTGAGATTGGCGACGGCGTCCGTCTCGTCGTCATCCCAGGGCGGAGCCGAAGCGCAGCGAAGGCGTAGACCCTGGGATCCGTGCCTGAGCATGAAGGCAGTGCGCGACGGTTCAGAGTGCCAACCGCCTCGGCATGGGTCCTAGGGGCTCAAGCCCGAGGATGACGATGCGGGGAGGCTTCGGCCAATCACCGGCGCCTAGTCTAGACTAGACCAGTCTAAGCCGCGGAATGCTTCAAGTTTGCGCTGTGCCAGTTCCAGGCGCTCTGGATGATGGCGTACAGATCGTAGCGCGGTTTCCAGCCGAGCACCGTTCCGGCCTTCCCGTTGTCGGCGACCAGCGCCGGCGAATCGCCCTCGCGGCGGCCGGTGTATTCCACGGGAAGCGTCTTTCCCGAGACGGCTTCGATCGTGGAAATGAGCTCCCTCACCGTGGTTCCCTCACCCGTCCCGAGATTGAGCGCGGTGCTCACTCCCCCTTGGAGGAGGTACTCGACCGACCGCGTGTGCGCGTCAGCCAGGTCCATGACGTGAATGAAATCGCGAACGCATGTGCCGTCGCGCGTGTCGTAGTCGGAACCGAAAACCCTGAACTCAGAGCGCCGTCCGAGCGCCGCCTCGATTGCCAGGGGGATGGCGTGCGTTTCGGGCGAATGCCATTCGCCGATCCGTCCTTCGGGGTCCGCACCGGCAGCGTTGAAATACCGCAGGATCACTGAACGGAAGGCCGCGAATCGATCGAGATCGTGAAGCATCTGCTCAACGATCAGCTTGCTTCGCCCATATGGATTGAGCGGCGCCTGCGGGTGCATTTCGTTCATCGGAATCGCTTCCGGCATGCCATACGTCGCGCAGGTCGAAGAGAATACGAGGCGCTGCACTCCGGCGGCTTGCGCGGCCTGCAGCAAAGTCACCGTTCCGGCCACATTGTTTTCAAAGAACGCAACCGGATTGCGGACTGATTCGCCCACTTCGATGAGTGCGGCGAAATGCACTACGGCGGCTGGCCGGTATTTTTCGAAAACGGCATCGAGATGCCCACGGTCACGGATGTCGCCGCGTTCGAGCGGACCCCATTTGACAAACTCGGCGTGCCCGTTGCCCAAATTGTCGTAGACGACCGGTGTGAAGCCTTTGTTCGAGAGATCCAGACATGTGTGGGAGCCGATGTAACCCGCGCCGCCGACGACGAGAATGTTTGTCATTTCACGAACCCCATCGGCTTGAACCGACAGCACCCAGCCTGCCGGCGGTCTGTACGAGCCTCACCAGCAGGGGCTTCGTCAAGAGTGCCGAATGGCGTAGACGACATCGGCGCTGCCAGACTCTGAAGGACCCCGATGCATTGCTATTAAGCTGAAACCAGTCGCAGGGCGGCCTCCTCGATGCGGTTCTCACTGGCGCGGTCCAGACCGGCGGCTACCACGGACACCCTGAACCTTCCTTCGTAGGCGTCGTCGAAAATGGCTCCGACGATGATGTCGGCTCTATCGTCGACCTCGTCCCTTATCCGGCAAACGGCTTCGTCAATCTCGAAGAGCTTCATGTCGCGTCCGCCGCATATGGAGACCAGTACGCCTTGCGCGCCCATCATGGAGGTTTCGTCCAGCAGCGGATTGGAGATCGCCCGCTCCGCCGCGGTGTAGGCCCGCTTTTCTCCAGATGCTTCGCCGGTTCCCATCATCGCGCGGCCCATGTCCTTCGTCACCGTCCGGACGTCGGCGAAGTCAAGGTTGATCAGTCCCTCCTTGACGATGAGGTTGGTAATGCAGGCGACACCGGAGTAGAGCACCATGTCAGCCGCCGCGAAGGCATCGGCAAACGTTGTCTTGGCGCTTGCGATCCTGAAGAGGTTCTGGTTCGGGATGACGATGACGGTATCAGCGCTCTCGCGCAGTCTATCGATACCCTCCTCGGCCAGTCTCATGCGGCGGGAACCCTCGAAGGCGAAAGGCTTGGTGACCACTGCCACCGTGAGTATTCCTGCCTCGCGGGCGGCCCTGGCAATCACCGGCGCAGCCCCCGTGCCAGTGCCTCCCCCCATTCCGGCGGTCACGAAGCACATATGTGTTCCCGCCAGTTGATCCATGATCTCCGTCATCGATTCTTCGGCGGCAAGACTGCCGATTTCGGGCTGCGATCCAGCGCCCAGCCCTCCTGTCACGTTGACGCCGAGCTGGACGATCCTCTTTGCCCGCGACATGGACAGAGCCTGGGCGTCGGTATTGGCGACGATGAACTCCGTGCCCTGGAGTCCTGCCGCGATCATGTTGTTGACGGCGTTGCCGCCGCCGCCGCCGACTCCAAAAACGGTGAGGCGCGGCCGCATTTCGGATATGGGCGGCTTTTCCATGCTGTTCTGCATTGTCCGTTCCCCTTCAGCTGTTGTGCTACTCCTCCGGTTTCATGTGAATGCGGAAGAAAGACTGAAACCGAGGCGGGATCGGCGAATCAGGGCGCGGTCCCCTGCTGAGCAATGACAGGGAATCAGACAGAGGATCGCGAAGCAAGGCCCTCTTTTCCAGCTTCGCCTCGCTTGTGGACAGGGCAGGTGGCGTCTGACAGGAAAATTCGCCAGGGTCTGCGAAAATGCTGACGGAGATTGGCCGTGGCCTCGCCGCTGCTCATGCTCAAAGAGATAGAGCGGGGCACGCCGATCTAACCTGAATACACCCTACTCGGCCCCCTCGGCGGGCGCCTGCTCCACGCCGGCGAGCGACGCTTTGCGCGCGGGGAAGACTGTCCTTAGTGCCACGTAGAACACCGGAGTAAGAAACAGCCCCACCAGCGTGACGCCCAGCATGCCGGAAAATACTGCCGTGCCCAAAGCCTGGCGCATCTCCGCGCCGGGGCCGGTCGCGATCATCAACGGCACGACGCCAAGAATGAATGCGAAGGCCGTCATCAGGATCGGCCGCAGCCGAAGCCGGCAGGCCTCCACCGCCGCCTCCACGGGTCCCGCGCCGCGTTCCTGCGCCTGCCGCGCGAATTCCACGATAAGGATCGCATTCTTGGCTGCGAGCCCGACCAGAACGATGAGCCCGATCTGGACAAGAATATTGTTGTCCATCCCCCTCAGCGATACCCCGAGCAGCGCGGCCAGAACCCCAAGAGGAACGATCAGCACGATTGCGAACGGCATGATCCAGCTTTCGTACTGGGCCGCCAGCGCCAGGAACACGAACAATACCGACAGTCCGAAGATGAAGACCGCGGTGTTGCCGGTCCGCCGTTCCTGGAAGGCAAGTTCCGTCCATTCGAAGGTCGTGCCTTCGGGCAATGCGCTGGCCGCGACCTGTTCCATCAGGTTCAGCGCATCGCCTGTCGAGACACCGGGCGCGGCGTTGCCCTGCAGCGGAACCGAGACATACATGTTGTAGCGCTGCACAAGCGATGGCCCGGTGACATCGCGGATCTCGACGAGCGTGCCGAGCGGCACCAACGCCCCGGTCTCGGAGCGCACCTTCAACTTGACGATATCGTCCCTTTCAATGCGAAACGCCTGATCGGCCTCGGCACGCACCTGGTAGACGCGGCCGAACGCATTGAAATCGTTGACATAAGCGGTTCCGAGATTGATCGAGAGCGTCTCGAAGATGCTCGGGATGGCAACGTTCAGCATGCGCGCCTTGTCGCGGTCGATCTCCAGGAAGAACTGGGGGCTGGAGGCCGAGAACGTGGTG
The DNA here is from genome assembly GCA_963813315.1 of uncultured Alphaproteobacteria bacterium. Classification (GTDB taxonomy): domain Bacteria; phylum Pseudomonadota; class Alphaproteobacteria; order Rhizobiales; family Rhizobiaceae; genus CAWEYO01. Next base: position 432,155 of record CAWEYO010000005.1, read on the forward strand.
AAGACGCCGGTCAGCCCCGGTGTCTGGTTCGCCTTGCCTGCCATTTCGTAGGCGAGCTGAATGAGCCGGCGCACATCGGGACTGCTGCGATCCTGAAGCTGCATCTTGAAGCCGCCGGAGTTGCCGATGCCGCGCACGGGCGGCGGCGACAGCACGATGATGAACGCTTCGCGGAGGCTTTGGAGGCTGCCGAACAGCGTGCCTATGATCTGCCCGGCGGACTGTCCTGCTGTGTGCCGTTCCTCGAAGCTGTTGAACGGTGCGAAAATGACGCCCGCATTGCTGGCATTCGTGAAGGTGGCGCCCGAGAAGCCGGCGAAGGCGACCGCGTCGTGGACGCCGGGGGTCTTGCGGATGATGTCGGACGCTTGTCTGACCACCGCGTCTGTCCTGCCGAGCGAGGAGCCTTCGGGCAGTTGTATGACGACGATCGCGTAACCCTGATCCATCGTTGGGATAAAGCCGCGGGGCACCGTCTGCAGCATGTGATAGGTCGCATAGATCAGCGCGCAGAATACGAGAAGCATCGCAATGAGCGGCAGCGTCGAGCCGACCAGGACGCGCACCGCACGCGCATAATATCCGGCCACGGCGTCGAAGCCGCGATTGAAACCGTCGGCCATCGCGCGCCCGTAGCGCGCGAGGAAAAATCGCGGCGGCGGCTGCGTTGTGTGGTGGGGTTTGAAAAGCAGCGCGGCAAGTGCGGGCGACAGCGTCAGCGAGTTGAACGCTGAAATGGCGGTCGATACGGCTATGGTTATCGCGAACTGGAGGTAGAACTGGCCCGATATGCCTGGAATGAACGCTGTTGGCACGAATACGGCGATCAGCACCAGGGAAATGGCGAGGACCGCGGTGCCGACCTCATCCATGGTGCGGTGCGCGGCCAAATTCGGATCGTGCCCGAGAGCGATGTTGCGCTCGACATTCTCCACGACGACGATCGCGTCGTCGACGACGATGCCGACTGCCAGCACCAGCCCGAAAAGGGTAAGCATGTTCAGCGAAAAGCCGAGCGCGAGCAGGACCGCCAGCGTTCCGATCAGCGAAACCGGGATGGCTACAATCGGTACGATCGCCATGCGCCAGGACTGCAGGAAAACAATGATGACAATGACGACAAGGAGAATGGCCTCTCCGATCGTCTTGTAGACCTCCACGATCGATTTCGCGATGAATTCAGTCGGATTGTAGACGATCTGATAGCCCAGGCCCGGAGGGAAGCTCTTGGAGAGTTCGGCTATGGTGGCCTGTATCTCCCCGGCGGAGGCGAGCGCGTTGGTGCCCGGTCGCTGGAAGATGGCCAGCGCCACGGCCGGCTTGCCGTTCAGATAGGAGTTGGTGATGTAGTCCTTGGCGCCGAGTTCGATGCGGGCCACATCCTCCAGCTTGATCAAGCGCCCGTCGTCGGTCGCCTTGACGATCACATAGCGGAAATCGCGCGCGTCGTCGAAGCGGCCCTGCGTGGTGACCGTGTATTGGAAGGCGAGACTGGTATCGACGGGCGGCGCTCCGATCGAGCCGCCCGAGACCTGGACGTTCTGTTCACGCAGCGCCTGCACGATATCGGCCGCGGTCATGCCGTAGGCCGACAGCTTCTCCGGGTCGAGCCAGACGCGAAGCGAATATTCGCGCTCGCCGAAAATGATGAGGTCGCCGACGCCGTCGAGACGCAGCAGCACGTCGCGCACCTGCGAGCGGGCGTAATTGGACACATAGAGCTGGTCGTAAGTGTTGTCCGGCGAAAGCATGTGGATGACCATCATGAGGTCCGGCGAACTCTTCGCGGTCGTGACGCCGAGCCGGCGGACTTCTTCCGGCAACCGGGGTTCGGCGATCGAAACGCGATTCTGGACGAGCACCTGTGCCTGATTGAGATCAGTGCCGAGCTGAAACGTGATGGTCAGCGCCATGGCGCCGTCGCCCGATGAGTAGGACGACATGTAGAGCATGTCCTCGACGCCGTTGATTTCCTGTTCGAGCGGCGTTGCGACGGTTGCCGCGACCGTCTCTGCGTCAGCGCCGGGATATTGCGCGCGCACGACAATCGTCGGCGGAGCGATTTCCGGATATTGGGCCACCGGGAGCTGTGTATAGGCGATCGCACCGACGATGAGTGCTACGATAGAAACGACCGATGCAAAGATCGGGCGGTCGACGAAGAAATGGGAGAAACGCATCAGGGCAGGCCCGCGGTTTCTGCGGTCGGAGGCAAGGTCACCATCTCGGGCTTGACCTTCGCCCCGGGCCTTACGCGAACCAGCCCGTCGACGACGACGGTTTCATCGCCGGTCAAACCTTCGCGGATGACCCTGTAGCCGTCGAGCCGTGGTCCGGTGCGGACGGGCTTGGCCGAGACGGTCCCGCTTGCGTCAACGACGAACACGATCCGGCGGTTCAAATCGGCGCCGATCGCCTCATCCGGCAGCAGGATGCCGGGATGAGGGAGCGAGGCCGGGACGTTGACGCGACCGAACATGCCGGGCTGAAGCACACCGTCGCCATTGTCGAAGCGTGCACGGACCCGCATGGTTCCCGTCGCGTTGTCGATCCGGTTCTCGGCGAAATCGAGTTTCCCCTTAAAGACCGCTTCTTCGCGGTCGGCGACGCGTACCGTGACCTCCAACCCTCCGGCGCCCTCCTGCATGCTGCCGCCGCGCAGACGGGCATCGCGCGCGTAGCTGAAGTAGGTCCGCTCGTCGACGTCGAAATAGAAATCGATGGGGTTCCACTCCACAATCGTGGTCAGCAGGGTGGAGTCAGGCTGGACGAGGTTTCCCGCCGAAACCAGGCGGCGGCCGATGCGGCCCGACAGAGGGGCCCTGATTTCAGTGAACTCCATATCCAGGCTGGCATTCTTCAGCGTTGCGTTCGCGCCTTGCAACTGGGCCTGTGCGGAAAGATTCTCTCGCCTGCGGTCATCGAGGATGGAGACCGCGAGATTTCCCGATTTCGCCAGCGCTTCCGCCCGTTCCAACTGCATTTGGGTGAATTGCAGCAGGCTGGTCGCGACATCCACCCGTGACTTGGCGGCATCGAAGGCCGCCTGGTACGGCCGGCGATCGATGGTGAACAGGAGATCGCCCTTGTTCACAACCGCGCCGTCCTGAAAATGGACTTCCGAGAGATAGCCGCTCACGCGCGCTCTTATGTCGACTTCGTCCACGGCTTCGAAGCGTCCGACGAATTCATCGTCCTCCACGATGTCACGCGCGACGGGCTTTGCAACGGAAACAACCGGCAACTCCTGCTGTGCGGCCGCCTCCCACACGGAAGCGAGAAGCAGAAGCGGCATGAGAAACGCGCCGATCGCCTTTGCGGTCGAACCCACACTCTGAAGCGGCTTTCTGCCCGGCTGTCGTGAATTTGTTGTCTCGTCCATGGGCGCCTCTTGCTGAAGTCCATAGGCCGGCCGACATTCGCGCGCACAGCTATTGTCCCATCAAGGCGAGCGACGGTGCGCACTGCGCAACGATAGTTCGAAAACGATGCAGATGTCCATCGCCGGAACATGCTCCGAAAGTCGGGCGGCCCGACGCCTGCGCCGGCATCGGCCTTCGCCTGCCCCCAGGGCAATCGCGTGTGGGTTTTACCAGGGTCCGCGTCCCCCTCACCCGGCTCGGGCTTTGCCCTCGCCACCCTCTCCCCGAGGGGGAGAGGAGGTCGCCGGCCGCGCCGCCGCACCCTCTTCTCCCCAGCGGGGAGAAGGTGGCTGAGCAGAGCGAGGCCGGATGAGGGGGCAGTTACCCATATGCGATTGCCCTACTTCTGCCCCGGCACCGGCCCCTTCGTTTCCGGCGCTGAATGCTACCCTCGCAACTCCCTTCTCAGGATCTTGCCGACGTTCGTCTTCGGCAGGTCGTTGCGGAATTCTATGAACTTCGGACGCTTGTAGCCGGTCAGGTTTTCCTTGCAGTAGGCCATCAGCGCCTCCGACGTGAGGTTCGGGTCCTTCCTCACGACGAAGAGCTTCGGCACCTCCCCGGAGTGCTCGTCCGGCACCCCCACCGCTGCCACTTCAAGCACGCCGGGATGCTGGGCGACCACGTCCTCGAGTTCGTTCGGGTAGACGTTGAATCCGGAGACCAAAATCATGTCCTTCTTCCGGTCGACGATCTTGGTGTAGCCGCGCTCGTCCATGAAGCCCATGTCGCCCGATTTGAAGAAGCCGTCGGTGGTCATCACCTTGGCGGTTTCGTCGGGCCGGTTCCAGTAGCCGGCCATGACCTGTGGCCCGCGGATACAGATCTCGCCGACTTCTCCGAGTGGAACCTCGTTGCCGCCATCGTCGCGAATGGAGACCTCGGTCGAGGGGATCGGCAGTCCTATCGTGGCCGTGAACTCGTCCGCGTCGAAACGGTTGACCGTCGCTACCGGCGCTGTCTCGGATAGTCCATAGCCCTCCGAAATGACGACGCCCGTCAGCTTCTTCCATCGGTCCGCAACGGACCGCTGCACCGCCATGCCCCCGCCGAAGGTCAAGAGCAGTGGCTTGAAATCGACCTTCCTGAAATCCTCGTTGTTCAGCAGTGCATTAAACAGCGTGTTGAGGCCGGGAAGTACGTTGAAAGGGTATTTCTGAAGCTCCTTCACGAAGCCCGGGATGTCGCGCGGATTGGGGATGAGGATGTTATGCGCGCCCTGCTGCATGCCCATCAGCGCGTTCACCGTCAGGGCATATATGTGATAGAGCGGCAGCGCGCATATGAAGGTGAGGCTCGTGGGCCTCGTCTTCTTGATATATGCCGTCTCCTGCCAGAGCAGGTTTTGCACAACGTTGGCCACGATGTTCCGATGGAGCAGTGTCGCTCCCTTCGAAATCCCTGTCGTGCCGCCGGTATATTGCAGGAACGCGATGTCGTCAGCGCCGACCTTCACCGGCTTGAAGCTTCTGGCCGAACCTTCCTTCAGAGCGGCGAGGAACGTGACATGCCCTGGCAGCGACCAGGTCGGCACCATTTTTTTCACACGTCGGACGACGAAGTTCACGATCGTGCCTTTCAAGCCGCCGAGCATGTCGCCCATCGTCGCGACGATCACATGCTTTACCGGCGTTCGTGAGAGCACCGACTGCAGCGTCGAGGCGAAATTTTCCAGAATGACGATCGCCTCGGCGCCGGAATCCTTGAGCTGATGCTCAAGCTCGCGCGGCGTATAGAGCGGGTTCACATTGACGACCGCATACCCTGCCCGCAGGACGCCCGTCATGGCGACGGGATATTGCAGCACGTTCGGCATCATGATGGCGACGCGCGCGCCCTTTGCGAGCCCCCTCGCCTGCAGGTAGGCGCCGAAGTCGGCGGAGCGCTTCTCCAACTCGGCATAGGTCATCGTCCTGCCCATGCAGGTGAATGCCGCGCGTCCAGCATATTGCTTGCACGCCGCTACAATCAGGTCGCCGATCGAATCCGCCGGCAGCGGTCCGATCTCGGTGGGCATGCTCGCCGGATAGCTCGCAAGCCACGGCCTGATGGAACTTGTGGAGGCCGCCGCCTTGACCACCTTGGCCGGAGCGGCCTTTGTCGAGGCGGTCGCCGACTTGCCGGCCGGTGCGGTTTTGGCTTTTTTGGCCTTGGCCGAGGCTGCCGGCTTGCTTGCGGAGGCGGGCTTCGGTCCAGTCTCCGGTTTTGCGGCAGATTTTGCGGCCGGGTTTTTGCTCCCTGCCGCCGAAGACGGTTTTTTCGTCGCTCGTGCCCCCTTCGACATTGTCCGTACCACTTCAGTCCTCCCTGCTGCCCAAATCGGGCCGGTCCACCGCTGCCGCAATGCAATCCTCGCCGGCTCGTCGACGCGAGCATAGTGGACGCGACGGGAAAACCAAGCCGTCGGGCCATCCTGCGTGACAGACAGAAATATTTGCTGAAGCGCTCGTTGATCGTCGCGGTCCGCGCTCGAATTTGCCTCAGGATCAAGGGTTTCTGGAATCTTTTTCCGCTTCCGGTGCGTCGTGCATGCAAGGTGTTTCAAACCCCTGCAATCTTTGCTTATATGCGGGCTTATCGAGCCTGCTAGAGGGGCTTGGCATAGTCAGGGAGTGCCCAATGAAAATGAAACTGAGTTTCGCGGCCACGCTGCTGGCCGCCACGATGCTGTCTGGAGTGGCGGGCGCCAAAACGCTCGTTTACTGCTCGGAAGCTTCGCCGGCCGGATTCGATCCGTCTCCCTGGAGCGGCGGCAACGATTTCGACGCTTCTTCCCGCACCATCTATTCGCGCCTGGTCGAATTCGAACATGGCAAGACCACCATCTCGCCTGGCCTGGCGGAAAGCTGGACCGTTTCGGATGACGGTCTGGAATACACGTTTAAGCTGCGGCCCGGCGTCAAGTTCCAGACGACCGACTATTTCACGCCGACCCGCGATCTTAACGCCGACGACGTGATCTTCTCGTTCGAGCGTCAGTGGAAGAAGGAAAATCCGTGGTTCGAATACCTGCCGGGAACCGGCTGGGAGTATTTCACGGGCATGGGTTTCCCGGACCTCCTCAAGGAAATCACCAAGGTTGACGACCTGACCGTGAAGTTCGTTCTCAACAAGCCGGAAGTCGCCTTCCTGCCTGACCTTGGCATGGACTTCTCCTCGATCGTTTCGAAGGAATACGCGGATTCGCTCGAGAAGGCCGGCACCAAGGATCAGTTTACGCAGAAGCCGATCGGCACCGGCCCGTTCCAGTTCGTTGACTATCAGGTTGACGCGGTCATCCGCTACGCCGCCTGGGACGGCTATTTTGGCGGCCGTCAGAAGATCGACGACCTGATCTTCGCAATCACACCAGATCCGGCTGTGCGCGCCCAGAAGCTCAAGGCCGGCGAATGCGATATCATGTCCTATCCGGCACCAGCCGACATCGCTGGCCTGCAGGCTGAAGCCAGCCTCAAGGTCGACGAGCAGGAAGGCCTGAACATCGGCTACATGGCCTACAACACCACGCAGCCGCCGTTCGACAAGGTCGAGGTCCGCAAGGCCCTCAACATGGCCGTGAACAAGCAGGCTATCATCGACGCGGTCTATCAGGGCGCCGGCCAGCCGGCCACCAACCCGATCCCGCCGACGATGTGGTCGTACAACACTGCGATCAAGGACGATCCGTACGATCCGGAAGCGGCGAAGAAGATGCTGGCCGATGCCGGCGTCAAGGACCTGTCCATGAAGATCTGGGCAATGCCGGTCAGCCGTCCGTACAATCCGAACGCACAGCGCGTGGCCGAACTGATCCAGGCCGACTACGCAGCGATCGGCGTGAAGGCGGAAATCGTCAGCTACGAATGGACCGAGTATCGCGAACGCGGCAAGGCCAAGGATCGTGATGGCGCCTTCCAGCTTGGCTGGACAGGCGACAATGGCGATCCGGACAACTTCCTGTTCCTGCTTGGCTGCGATGCCATCGGCCAGTCCAACTACGCCATCTGGTGCAACCAGGAATTCCAGGACCTGCTGCTCAAGGGCAAGGCGTCGACCGACACGGCCGAGCGCACCAAGATCTATGAACAGGCTCAGGAAGTGTTCAAGCGCGAAGCTCCATGGCTGACGCTTGCTCACTCCAAGGTGTTCATGCCGATGAACAAGAAGGTCACCGGCTTTGTGATGGATCCGCTCGGCATCCATCGCTTCGACGGCGTCGATGTTACCGAATAAGTATTGATCTGACGGGGCGGCGCCGAGCTTCGGCGCCGCCCTGTGATCAAAAACGATGATCCGCTACCTACTTCACAAAATTGCCCTGCTGGTGCCGACCATCTTCGGCATCTCGTTGGCTGCCTTTGCCTTTGTGCGGCTGCTGCCGGGCGATCCTATTCTGGCGCTTGCCGGCGAGCGCGGCGTCAGTCCCGAACGATACGCCGAACTGATCGAGCGCTTCGGCTACAACCGGTCCTACGTGGTCCAATACCTCGATTACATCGGCAATGTGCTGACCGGTGATTTTGGCATCTCGATCGCTACCAAACGTCCGGTTCTCGGCGAGTTCGAGGCGCTGTTCCCAGCGACTCTTGAGCTTGCAACGATGGCGATGATCATCGCCGTTCTCATCGGCATTCCCGCCGGCATTTTTGCGGCCGTCAAACGCGGCTCCTGGTTCGATCAGGCAACAATGGGCGTCGCGCTGACCGGCTATTCAATGCCGATCTTCTGGTGGGGCCTGCTTCTCATCATATTCTTCTCGACCTACCTCGGATGGACGCCGGTGTCGGGCCGCATCGCGATCCAGCATTTCTTCAAGCCGATCACCGGCTTCATGCTGATCGACAGCCTGATAGCCGGAAAATCTGGCGCCTTCATCTCCGCGCTGCGGCACCTGATCCTGCCGTCGATCGTGCTCGCGACGATTCCGATGGCCGTCATCGCTCGGCAAACCCGCTCGGCGATGCTCGAGGTTCTGGGCGAGGACTATGTCCGCACGGCGCGGGCCAAGGGCCTCGAGCCGCGGCGCGTCATAGGTCTGCATGCTTTCCGCAACGCGCTGATCCCGGTTGTGACCACGATTGGCTTGCAGGTCGGCACTTTGATGGCAGGTGCCATCCTGACCGAAACGATCTTCTCCTGGCCGGGCATCGGCAAATGGATGATCGATGCGATCGGCAAGCGCGACTACGTGGTCGTGCAGAGCGGGCTGCTGCTCATCGCTCTGATCGTCATGGCGGTCAATCTGATCGTTGACCTGCTCTATGCCGTGATCAACCCGCGCATCCGGATGCAGTGACATGAGCGACGAGCAAGCCGGTACCGAAATCGCCGCTGAGGTTCCTACCGGCGTTCGCCCGCGCGCCGCTTCCGAGTTCTGGTACTATTTCTCCATGAACACCGGCGCGGTGATCGGCCTCGCCATTTTCGTTGCGCTTATCGTCATCGCGATTTTCGCGCCCCTGATCGCACCTTACGCCTATGATCAGCAATTTCGCGAGTTCATCCGAACCCCGCCTATGTGGCAGACCGGGGGCAACGCGATGTTTGTGCTTGGGACCGACGCAGTCGGCCGCGATATCCTTTCACGACTGATCTACGGATCGCGCTACTCACTGTTCATCGGTTTCGTTGTTGTCTCCTTCTCATTGGTGAGCGGTGTCATCCTGGGGCTGCTGGCCGGCTACTTCCGTGGCTGGGTCGATACCCTCATCATGCGCATCATGGACATCATCCTGGCGTTCCCTTCACTGCTGCTGGCGCTGGTTCTGGTGGCTATCCTCGGTCCTGGCCTGTTCAACGCCATGCTTGCTATCGCGATTGTGTTGCAGCCGCACTTTGCAAGGCTGACGCGCGCCGCCGTGATGGCCGAAAAAAACCGCGAGTATGTGGTCTCGGCCAAGGTCGCCGGGGCCGGACATTTTAGGCTCATGCTGGTGACAATCCTGCCGAACTGCGTCGCGCCGCTGATCGTGCAGGCGACGCTCTCTTTCTCCAATGCCATTCTTGAGGCGGCGGCGCTTGGCTTCCTCGGACAGGGCGCGCAGCCGCCGACGCCGGAGTGGGGTACCATGCTCGCCAATGCGCGTGAGTTCGTCACCGCCGCACCATGGATCGTGACGTATCCGGGCCTCGCTATCCTCATTACCGTGCTTGCCATCAATCTGGTCGGCGACGGCCTTCGCGATGCGCTCGATCCGAAGTTGAAGAGGTCGTGAAGAATATGCCGCTTCTCGATATCAAGAACCTCGTCGTCTCGTTCGACACCTCGACCGGCCCCTTCCTGGCGGTGTGCGGCATTGATATTTCCGTCGAGAAGCGCGAAGTGCTGGCGATCGTCGGCGAGAGCGGCTCGGGTAAGTCGGTGTCGATGTTGGCCGTCATGGGCCTGCTGCCCGACAGCGCCACCGTTACCGCCGACAAGATGGAGTTCGACGGCATCGATCTGCTGAAGCTCAACCCGTCGGAGCGGCGCAAGATCATCGGCAAGGACATCGCCATGATCTTCCAGGAGCCGATGGCCAGCCTCAATCCCTGCTTCACCGTCGGCTTTCAGATCGAGGAAGTGCTGCGCTTCCACATGGGCATGGACAAGGCGCAGCGCCGGGCGCGCGCAATCGAGCTCCTCACGCTTGTCGGTATCCCCCAGCCGGAGGAACGGCTCAGTTCCTTCCCGCACCAGATGTCCGGCGGCCAGTGCCAGCGCGTGATGATCGCCATGGCGATCGCCTGCAATCCGAAGCTGCTGATCGCTGACGAGCCGACGACCGCCCTCGACGTGACCATCCAGAAACAGATCCTCGATCTGCTGGTCGGGTTGCAGGCCAAATACGGCATGGGGCTGATCATGATCACCCATAATATGGGTGTCGTCGCCGAAACCGCCGACCGCGTCGTGGTTCAGTACAAGGGCCGCAAGATGGAGGAGGCGGACGTGCTGTCGCTGTTTGAATCGCCAAAGAGCAACTATACGCGCGCGTTGCTGTCGGCCCTGCCTGAAAACGCCGTCGGCGACCGGCTTCCGACCGTTTCCGATATGCTGTTCGAGCCCGCCGATTCCGGAGCCGCGTCATGAGCGTCACCGTTCTCGAAGCCAAGGACATCGTCCGCGACTATCATGTCGGCGGCGGCCTGTTTCGAGGCTCGCGCACCGTGCATGCCGTCAAGGGCGTGAGCTTTTCCGTGGAGAAGGGCAAGACGCTGGCGATCGTCGGCGAAAGCGGCTGCGGAAAATCGACGCTCGCCCGCATCATCACGCTGATCGACGCCGCGACGGCCGGCGAGCTTTTCATCGACGGCAACAAGGTCGATATCGCCAAGGACGGCCTGTCGAAAGAGATGCGCCGCAAGGTGCAGATCGTTTTCCAGAATCCCTATGGTTCACTTAACCCGCGCCAGAAGATCGGCAATGTGCTCGGCGAACCTCTCCTCATCAATACTTCCGTTCCGGCCGCCGAACGGCGCGACCGCGCAATGCAGATGCTGCTCAAGGTGGGACTCGAAGAGAAGCACTACAATCGCTATCCGCACATGTTCTCCGGCGGCCAGCGCCAGCGCATCGCGATCGCCCGCGCGCTGATGCTCAATCCGAGTCTTCTCGTTCTGGACGAGCCGGTTTCAGCGCTTGACCTTTCAGTTCAGGCGCAGGTGCTCAATCTGTTGGCCGACCTGCAGGACGAATTCCAGTTGACTTATGTGTTCATCAGCCACGACCTGTCGGTGGTGCGCTACATCGCCGACGATGTGATGGTGATGTATTTCGGCGAGGCAGTCGAATATGGCAGCCGCGACGAGGTTTTCGCGAACCCGCAGCACAGCTATACCAAGACGCTCTTTGCCGCCACGCCGCGCGCCGATGTGGCCAGCATCAAGGCGCGCCTTGCCCGCAAGAAGGCTGCCTGAACGCGGCCATTGGCGGCGAGGGCAATGCCTCTCCCCCCTTGCGACCCTTGCGGGGGAGATGGCCGGCAGGCCAGAGGGGGCGCTGTCCTGCCAGCGTCTCCATGACACGGTCGGCCTCATTGCGTTCGGAAACGCATCATGCGGCGTGGCGCACCTCCATGCCGGCCCTTCGTCGAGGGAAGTGCTCTACGTTGCCCCCCTCTGTCCTGCCGGACATCTCCCCCGCAAGGAGGGAGATTAGCCGGCGTGTCGGGTTTCGCTGATCGCCAACGCTGCAGGGCTAACAAGGCATTGATGACAGCCGATCTCCCCCCTTGCGGGGGAGATGGCCGGCAGGCCAGAGGGGGGCGCTGTCCTGCCAGCGTCTCCACGATACGGTCGGCCTCATTGCGTTCGGAAACGCATCATGCGGCGTGGCGCACCTCCATGCCGGCCCTTCGTCGAGGGAAGTGCTCTACGTTGCCCCCCTCTGTCCTGCCGGACATCTCCCCCGCAAGGAGGGAGATTAGCCGGCGTGTCGGGTTTCGCCGATCGCCAACGCTGCAGGGCTAGCAAGGCATCGATGACAGCCGATCTCTCCCGCAAGGGGGGAGATACGCTTGCGTCCGCGCTTCTGCTGATCGTTGAGGCAGGCGATTGGCGGCGACGCTGGGGCTACCCGTTCCATCACCCAACAAACGCCTTCAACATCTTCGCCACGCGGTCGAGCTGATTGTCGTTCATCCGCGACAGCGTCCGGTGAATGTCGGCCAGCAGCCTCGCTCGTTCGCCCTTGCCGGGCATTGCTCCCGCGCCGAACAGAATAGAAACGTCAACGCCGAGTGCGGTTGCAATCTTCTCGGCGGTGGCGAAAAGCGGCGCGGCTTTGCCCCGCTCGATCTTACCGATCGTCTCGCGGGAGAAGCCAACCTGTTCGGCAAGGCCCTCAAGCGTCCAGCCCTTGGCCTTTCGGTGGTGACGCACGTTCGCGCCGAAGAGAAGTTTAAGGTCCATGCACGCTCCCTGCTCAAGCCAGAGCGACACCCGGGTGCGCAATTCGAGAAACGGAAACTTTTCATTCTCAACAATGAGAACTATAGAGTCTCACAATCGATCGGTCAGAAGCTATGGTTCCGTTTTGTATGTCTCTAGGCCTGCTCCTTGAAGTTCTGCGTTGGCTCTTGGTCGCCTTTTTCGGCGGGCAGGGGCTGATTTTCATCGGTCTCGTGCTGTGGATCGTTTGGACAGACGCGATCAAGCCAAGGATGATTCCCGCCAACGACATAGAGCGAGTGGCCGATGACATCATCGCCAATTTTGCGGACCCGGAGCAGGAGGCGTTCGCGCGCCACGAACAGGCTTGGTACCGCAGCAACGGTGCGGAGCAGACTTACTGGTATCGGGTACGGAAGGCGGTCAGGCGACGCCTTCTCAGAACTTGATCCTCAGCGAACGCCGGGAGCCGGCTTGCAGCGACCGCCATCAACGCATTGTCTCGACATATTTTCGGTGGAAGTTCACATATCCCGTTTCCGTCTCCTTGAGATGGCGCTCTATCAGCGCGTGAAATCCCGGCAGTTGATGGAACGGCACTCCTGGGTAAGAATGATGCTCCGCGTGAAAGGGCATGTTCCACGCCAGCTTGCGGATAAACCAGTTGGTCAAAGTGGTCCTGGAATTCTCCAGCATGTTCGCTACAAAAGGGCAGCGGCCATGTTCCGCCAACAGGTAAAGTCGCAGAAACGGCTGTCCCAGCAGCGCGGGCAAGATCCATACGTACAGCAGCGTTGTCGACCTGAAATAGACGGCCAGTAGAAGCACAATGGCATAGACGGCGATCATGGCCCGCGCTTCGGCACACACCCTGATGCGGCCTGCTGGAGGCACATAGGGGTCCCGGCACCGACCCGTAGCATTGATATAAAGCGTTTTGAAATGGTTCCACCACATCGGAATCCCAGACACATGGATGAAATACTGTGGCAAGGTTGCCGGCTTGGGATAAGCCAGTTCCGGATCATTCTCTGGATCCTGAGTGAACCGGTGGTGCGCGAAGTGGAAATAGCGGAACCAGTCTGCCGGCAGCGCGATCATAAGGCTGCACACGCGCGCCACGATCTCGTTGAGCCGTTGCGTTTCGAAAGCCGTCCGATGAATCGTTTCGTGGAGAAGTGCGAACAGGAACGCGATCAGGATGCCCTGCGGAAGCATAAGAAGCGGCCACAAGGGGACCTTCGAGGCGATCAGCGATCCAACAACCACAATCGCCCCCCAATGCGCACAGAGTTGAATGACACCAGGGATATCCGACTTAGCGATCAGCCGACTGCGCTCTTCTGGTGTCAATGATGCAATCACATCGCGATGGTCCATCGGTTTCATCCGGACTGACAATGTCGATGAACCCAGTGTAGTCAACAAAGAAAGCTTTTTCATATTGACGTTGTCACTACCGACGGTTCGCCGCCTCCTAGTGGAGGAACCTGCGCATCGCCGCTAGATGTGAGGAAGCCGTCGACGAGGTCAGACACGAGCGCCGCCACGCTACGGATGCTCTTCAGCGTCTCGGGATCTGGGTCGGCTGTGGTAGTGGTATCCCTGGTCATTGCGCACGCTAGGCAATCTCGTCCGTCGTGGCGAAGATCTCTGCCGCCTGCTCATCGAGCATCAGATGACGGCAATTCCTCCATGCGGCTACGACGGCAGCGGCTTGCCGCCATGCTCGGCGACCATGTACTCGGCGTACCAGTCGGGCCAATTGGTGTCGTACTGGCCGCCGGTCCGCTTCTCGTGCTCGCCATGTGCTGTCGCGGCGCGTCTCAGCGCAGCTGCGAGCTCAGCCGACGAGGTGAACGTTGTGTCACCGGCGTCCAGGCGTCCCGGGGCGCCGCCCCGTTCATCTCAAATCGATTGCCGCAGCGGCCTGAACGCGGCTCGGAGCTCGGTGGAGAAAAGCTCCGGTTGCTCCCACGCCGCGAAGTGACCACCCTTGTCGACCTCGTGGAAGTAGATCAGGTTACGGTAGGCGCGCCGGGCCCACGTCTCCGGAACTCGATAGACCTCGTTCGGAAACACCGTGATGGCCACCGGGAGCGAGATCTCGGCGGTTTTCTGCGCCGCCGCACTGGTAACGCCCCGTCCGCTGTTCTCCCAGTACAGCCGCGCCGCAGACGTTCCACTGTTCGTCAGCCAGTACAGCGAGATGTCGTCAAGCACCTCGTCTTTCGTCGGCGACGTGTCGGCATCACTGCCGTATGTCCACTGCCCGAAGCCTGGATGCCCGAGCAGCCACGCCGCAAGGCCGGCCGGTGAATCCGTCACGCCGTAGCCGATCGTCTGCGGCCGCGCAGTCATCATTACCACGTAGGCCGTATTCCCCATCTTGGCGGAAGCGATGAGCGAATCGAATACCGCGTGTTCCTTCTCGGAGAGTCCCGTCGGCGCAGGTCCGCCGACGGGGATGACCGCAGCCACCTCGGGAGGCACCGCCGCTGGCAAGTTGATGTGGATGCCCAGCAAACCTGCAGGCGCCTGGCGCGCCATCGCGCCGGAAATGGGGGAGCCCCAGTCACCACCTTGGGCGACGTAGCGGGTGTAGCCGAGGCGCTTCATCAGCACCGCCCAGGTTCGCGCGATGCGGTCGGGGCCCCAACCGGTGCCGGTGGGCTTGCCTGAAAAGCCGTAGCCCGGCATCGATGGAACAATCACGTCGAACGCATCCTCCGCGCGGCCGCCGTGCGCAGTCGGATCAACGAGCGGGCCGATTACCTTGAGCTGCTCGAACACCGATCCCGGCCAGCCGTGGGTGATGATCACCGGCAGAGCATTGGGGTGCTTCGAGCGAACATGAATGAAGTGGATGTCGAGGCCGTCGACCTCGGTGATGAACTGGGGGTAGGCGTTGAGCTTGGCCTCACCCTTGCGCCAGTCGTAGCCGCTGCCCCAATACTCGACGAGCGGCCTGATCTTCGCGAGCTGTATGCCCTGCGATTGGTCATTGACCGTCTCGCGATCGGGCCAGCGGGTTGCGGCTACGCGCCGGCGGAGCTCGTCGACCTCATCCTGGGCGATGCTGGCGGTAAAGGGGCGGATCGAGCCGCCGCCCGCCGCCGCGTGCAGCATCCCGGGAAGCATACCGATCGCTCCGGTGGCAGCCGTCGCGGCAAGTAGTTCGCGCCGCGTGGGCAATAGCGATATGGCTGACATGACGTCCTCCTCTGTCTACCCGATCTGTTCGCATGTTGCCCGCAGATCGATCGTCAGCGGGGCCAAATCTATTTCACGTTGGTATCGGCAATACTATCGGGTTTGGTTTACAGGTGAGCAGTTCTTCGACGGAGAACCGGCACCAAGGCCTGGTGGAAATCTGCATTGGTTGGCGCCATACTCAGCTCGAAACTTTGCGCGGAACGACGAGCTTGGCCTTGAGCGTCTGAAGAACTTCGCCACGTTGATTAATCGTGCGGCTGAGTATGACTGCAATGCCGCGATCGGGCCGCGAGCGCGAAGGCGTGATCTCGACCACTTCGCTTTCAACGTGCAGGGTATCGCCGGGACGTGTCGGGGCTGGCCAGTTGATCTCTCCCCCCGCGCCGATGATTCCGCCCGCCAAGGGCAAGCCGCTCTCGACATTGAGACGCATCGTAATTGAGGCCGTGTGCCAGCCGCTTGCCGCCAAGCCCTTGAAGAATGTGTCCTCGGCGGACTTCTCGTCAGTATGAAAGGGCTGCGGATCAAATTGCACCGCGAATGCGGTAATCTGCGCTTCGTCAATCGTATGTGTTGCGCTCGTGAAGCGCTGTCCGACGTAGAGGTCGTCCAGATAGAGACGCTCTCTCGGGATCGACTTGCTCATGCCTTACTCCTTCTCGTTGGCTCTCTCGTTTTTCGTAATTGCCGGCCGTCGGCACGTTGCAATGAGGATGCGCAGGTTCGGCCCCGAGAACAGCATTGGCGCGAAGGTGAAGTCACATCCACATCACTCGCCGTCCGCACCATGTGCTTCCGGCTCTTTACCACTGTGGAACATGCGTCACGACCGGACTATTGATCGGTCGTTATCACCATCCGGAACCTGGCTGCGCCGCTCATCATCCGCTCATAGGCTTCGGCTGCCCGCTGAAGCGGCATCGTTTCGATCATCGGCCGAATGTTGGTGAGGGCGCTGAATGCCAACGTGTCTTCAGAATCAATCGAGGTTCCTGATGGCCATCCCTGAATCGCCCGGCGGCCGCCGATCAGCAGGAATGGCGAAACCCCGATGGGATCGGGTGAGGCGCCAACGACGATCATCTCGCCATTAACAGCCAGTCCACCAAGCACCGCGCTCATCGCCTGCGAATTGGTGACGGTGGCCAGGATCACGCGAGCCCCACCCAGCTTTTTCAGCTCGGCCACGACATCTTGGCTTGTGCTGTCGAAATAGTGATGAGCGCCAAGCTCGCGCGCCAGCGGCCCCTTGTCGGCGCCCCGCGCGATGGCGACCGTGCGGCAGCCCATTTTTGCGGCGAACTGCACACCGAGGTGACCGAGACCGCCGATGCCAAGCACCGCGACAGTATCGCCCGCACGGATCCCGCTGTTGCGCAATGCATTGTAGGTGGTGATGCCCGCGCAGAGCAGCGGCGCAGCCTCGGCGGCCAGCAGATCATCCGGGATCTCAGCCAGAGCTTCGAAAGGCGCGACCATGTACTCGGCATAGCCGCCATCATAGCTGATGCCGGGAATTTGCAGGTTCACGCAGGTGACGAAATCGCCTCGGCGGCAGGAGAGGCAATGGCCGCAATGGCCACCGTGCCAGCCAACGCCGACCCGCTGCCCCGGCTTCCAATTGGGCACACGCTCGCCCACCTTGTCGATGACTCCCACAACTTCGTGACCGGGCACGCGCGGATAGGCAATTCCCGGAAACGCCCCCTCTTTGGTCAAGGCATCGCTGTGACATACGCCGCACGCTTGCACCTTGATCAGGACCTGGCCCGCAGAGGGAATTGGGATCTCGCGTTCGACCAGTTCGAATGGTCCCTTGGCGCTTGTCACTTGAACAGCACGCATTCCTGGCATGAGAGCCTCCCGTCAATGGCGTTGCGTCGGGTATCAATTGACCGAGTTGAAAGTCATGCGCTGCCTAAAAATCAGCGCTGGCCTTGACGTAAATTGCCGCAATTGCTTCGATGCCGCGCTGATCATCGAGATCGAACCGCGAAAGCAGAGGGCTGTCGAGGTCGATGACACCAAAGATTCGACGATCCCGGATCAACGGCACCACAAGCTCCGAGCGCGAGGCAGCATCACAGGCGATGTGATCGGCAAAGGCGTGCACGTCCTCAATCAGCATGGACTGCCGCCGTTCGACCGCCGTCCCACAGACACCGCGACCCACAGCGATGCGCACACAGGCCGGCCTGCCCTGGAAGGGTCCCAGAACCAGCTCTTCAGGCGATCGCAGGAAGTAAAAGCCGGCCCAGTTCAAATCGGGAAGACTGGCGAACAAGAGCGCCGCGGTATTGGCAGCATTCGCAATTGCATCGCGCTCGCCGCTGAGCAAGCCGCCGACCTGCTGCGCCAGCTCCCGGTAGAGCTCGACTTTATCGCTGACTGCTATCGCTGTTTCTTCGAACATCGGTGCATCCTAGCTCAGCACCCCTGGACAATCCATGGCTGCAATTTCCATCATTGCTTGACAGCAATACTGGGACAGAACGCGATGCCTTATGAACATATGTCATCGCCAAATGAGGAGTCTGGGCAACGACACGCGGGCGGCCGCGACCCTTGCCCTCGGGCTCGCAGCCTCAGGTCGCCCTGGTCTCCGCACGTTTGGCCTTGGTTGCCTCGCCCCACCATATCAATTGGTCAAGCATGTCCTTGGCCGAAGGCATGATCGCATCCTCAATGACCGGCAGCGGCTGGTTACCCATGCCGGGATGAACCTTGTAGAATTCCGAACCTCCGATATGCACTGCCGAGCGCAGATTGACCATGTGAAGCTCGGTGGCACTGGTGCGGGCGTGCTCGATGGCACGGGCGGCGCCGACGACCCCGTAGCCCACGAACCCGATCGGCTTTCTGTTCCATTCATTGTAGGCCTGGTCGAACGCGTTCTTGAGCGATGCAGGCATCGACCGGTTGTATTCCGGTGTTACCACGATGTAGCCGTCGAACTGGCCGATTTTCTGCTGCCAGGCGATAGCCTTCGGATCTTCACTCGGGACCCAGAGGTTGGTTGCCTTCTCGTTGAAGAATGGCAGGTCGAACGCCTTCAGGTCGAGCAGTTCTACATCCAGCTCTTTCCGCTTTTGGGCGAGTTCGAATATCCACTGCGCAGGCGTCGGTCCGAAACGGGAATCGCGCGTGGAGCCGATGATAACGGCAATCTTCAGCTTGGACATATTGCTACCTCATGCTTCGGGCTCGAAAGCTGTTGGGCTCAGGGTGCCGGGCAATCTTAGTTTCGAGCGGCATCCTTTCCAAGCCACGCATCGTACAAAATCGATGTCGTCGAGCATTCTGGGTCCCGATCCCATGGCGGTGATCGGTTTTTCTGCGAAGGTGGAAGCAGCGGAAGGCGAGAGCCGTTCGCCGGCACAGGTGCGGCTCCGCGGCCGGCGGTCGCTCCGAGACCGCCGCCGGCCCACGAGCAAGTAGTCGGGCGGCCTTACATCGAATACCGTCACAGTTGTTGCTCCCACCGTTCGATTTCCGGTGCCAAAACCCTATCTCATGACCAATGAGTAACGAATGGAATCGCGCTTCAGCCTCGAGGCGCGGGAATTCACCCAAATCAGGAGGTTCGAAAGCCATGACTACAACAGCCGAGAACAGACGGAAAAGCGAACAGCCTGCCATACACACACCAACGGTCGTGTCGCAGCAGGCGTGGGAGGCGGCCCGCGAGAAGCTGCTCGTGAAGGAAAAGGCGCAGACCCGCGCCCGCGACGCATTGGCCGCTGAGCGTCGGCGAATGCCGTGGATGGCCGTGGAAAAAGCGTTTGCGTTTGAAGGGCCCGCTGGCAAAGTCAGCCTGCTCGACCTTTTCGACGGCCGGCATCAGCTGATCGTCTACCGCGCCTTCTTCGAGCCGGGGGTGTTCGGCTGGCCCGACCACGCCTGCCGGGGCTGCTCCATGGTGGCCGACCAGGTCGCCCATGTCGCCCACCTGAATGCACGCGACACCACTCTAGTCTTTGTCTCGCGTGCGCCCCAGGCGGACATCGCGCGGCTGAAGGCGCGGATGGGCTGGGAGATGCCGTGGTTCACAATCACGGACAGTTTCGATGCCGACTTCGGCGTGGACGAGTGGCACGGCACCAACGTGTTCTACCGAGACGGCGATCGCGTGTTCCGCACGTACTTCATCAACAACCGCGGCGACGAGCAGATGGGGAGCACCTGGAACTACCTCGACATCACGCCGCTGGGCCGGCAGGAAGTCTGGGAGGACTCGCCCGAGGGCTATCCTCAGACCCCGACCTACAAGTGGTGGAACTGGCACGACAGCTACGTCGCAGACGCGGCACCCGACAAGAAGTGGGTCGAGGTGTCGAATGCTGGAGAGGCGGCGTTCCGGAACCAAGGGGCAAGCACGAAGCCATGAGCGAGGTTCCGGCGGAGATCATCCGACACGCTGCGACCCGCCGGAACGCCGCCGCGCTCAGGGCAGCCGATGGGCTGGCCCTCGCGCGGTTCGGCGGAGACGCTCTGTTCGGCTGCGCATGTCACCCCTGACCGGAATGGTCCCGATGTACTTGCTGATGGGTGCCTTTACAGCCAGCGGCGGACACGAACTTTGTAGTCGCGGTAGGCGTCGCCGAAGCGCCGCTCGAGATATGCCTCCTCGCGCGCGACCACGCCGTAGCGCAGGATGGCGAAGAGGGGAAGCGCAAGGATGAGGACCCAAGGGCTGAGCGCGGCTATGCCGATGCCGGCATAGAGGAGGAACATGCCGACGTAGATCGGATTGCGGCTAAAGCCATGTATGCCAGTTGTGACCAGTGCACGGACAGGCTGGTTGGAGGGCACTGGCGTATCCGCGCGCGAGAAATTGCGAATTCCCGCGGCCATGATCGCGAGACCGCACATGATCAGTCCGCCGCCCGCCGTCCAACGGACCAGGGCGGCCTCCGGAAAGGCGAGCGGCAAGGGCAGCATCCGATCCAGGGCAAGCCCCAGGAGGAGACAGGCGAGATAGAGCAGCGGCGGCCGCACTATGACGCCGGTGGTTGCGGCGTCGCTGGACCGCTGGTGGGCAGAGGCCATGTCGGCTCCTCCAACTTGCTGTGCAGTGCATCAAAGCAAAACGACAATCTAGGTGTCATTATTAACCATTGACAACATTGGTGTCAATCCGCAATCTCTGCACGGAGTGAAACGCGATGGCGAAGGTGCGACAGAGGCGAGAGGCAGGTCTAGCCGCCAACAGCAAAGGCGAGTCGATCGCGGACCTGATGCTCGAAGTGGCGCAGTTCTTTTTTCGCTTGCGGGCCGTAGGTCAAAAAGCAGGGTTGATCACGGGTTGGGGCGGCGGCGCGTTCGGTTTCATGCGCAGCCTGGCGCTGCGTGGCCCCCTCACCGTGCCACAGATCGCCCAGATGCGGCCGACCAGCCGCCAGCGCATGCAGCGGTTGGCGGACGAGTTGGCGGCCGAGGGGCTCGTGGAGTTCATTGACAATCCGCGGCATCGGCGCTCGAAACTGGTGCGCCTTACGGCCAAGGGGAATGCAAGCTACCGCGAGTTGACCGCCCGGTTCCTTGCGATCGCCTCGACGATGGGCGCCGATATGAGCGAGGCGGACATCCGCAAGACCGCCGAAATCGTGCGACGGCTCAGCGATGAGACAAAAGTGCACTCGGGGCGGCTGCCGCAAAGTGTGAGGCTGGCCACGTCAGCGAGCGATGGTGTGTAATTGCCGGCACGACGGTGCGGCGAGCCCGCTGGGAAGGTCGTGGCAGGTCAAATTCGCGGGGCGGGCTCTACCTGCGCGACGAGCGCATTCGCTCCCTTGTCCCCGTCAGCTGATGAAAAAGCGGACGACCTCCGACTGAGAGCCGGCGAAAAAGGCGCCAACGGGATGCCGGCCTCTCTCGCGGCCTGGCCCAGCGTCAGCATGGCGATACCCGCGGTGAACCATCTCAAGGGTTGCGTTTGACCCACGAACCCCCCATTGCGTCCATCGCGTTAAGTTGGCGTGACAGTTTCAGGGAGGTGAAAGCCATGATTTCCGGCGCACACATGATCATCTACAGCACCGATGCCGATGCAGACCGGGCATTCTTTCGGGACGTTCTAAGGTTTCCGGCAGTCGATGCCGGCGGAGGCTGGCTGATCTTCGCATTGCCGCCGGCGGAGATCGCTGTCCATCCGGCCGCCGAAAACAATAGTCACGAAGTCTATCTCATCTGCGAAGACATCGAGGCAGCGACCCATGACTTGAAATCGCACAAGGTCGAATGCACTCCGGTCGCGGACGAAGGCTGGGGTCTGCTCACGCGTGTCACGCTTCCTGGTGGCGGCACACTTGGCCTCTACCAGCCACGGCATCCCGTGGCATACAAAGCTCACGCCGCTTGATGCAGCATCTGCTGCCTTCGCAAGGACGATCAACGCCGGGCGATCGCGCTTGTCTGTCGCCTTGAATAGGTCAGGTCAAATTTCCCCGCCGCTCCAACTCCGCCTCGGTTGGCTGGTCGAATTCAAACGACCCTGTCACGATCTCGCCGCCGCGGACGTATTTGTTGACTGTAACTCCGGAGACAGAAACCTTCGAACTGACCAGTTCCAACGCAGTTGGGAGGGCAGCGTCACCGAACAGCTTCTTCCCCTTCCCAAGCAGAAGCGGGAAGAACGAAATGTTGATCTCGTCGACAAGATCGCTTGCCAAAAAAGTCTTCAGGAAATCAGTCGAGCCCTGGGTCAACAGATCCGGTCCCCCCTCGTTCTTCAGCATCCTGACAGCGGATACCGCATCGGGCCCCAGTGTATGACTGTTCTGCCAGGAGAGCTTCAGGTTCGGGTTGCGAGTGGCGACATACTTATTGATCCGGTCGAACAGTGGGCCAATCGGATCGTCCGGATCGACATAAGGCCAATGCGCGGCAAAAATGTCGTAGGTCTTGCGCCCGAGCAGAAGGTCGAACGGCCTGGAGAACATTTCACCCACCGCCTCCTCCATCGACTTGTCGAAATAAGGGGCAGCCCAACCTCCATACTTGAAGCCGCCGATCGGGTCTTCGCTCGGCCCGCCTGGTGCCTGCATGATTCCGTCGAGGCTGACAAACGCACCCACTACGATCTTTCTCATTCCCATTCTCCTTTCGGCGCTGCGGCCAGTGTCATGAATGGAAGACGCTCGATATAGGGTCATCCAGACAGCGGCGACAAAAAATGTAGTTACTCGGGCGAGGATCGCGTTTCTGTCAGCTCGTACCGGCAGCGGACGGCAATGACTATCGAGCCCATGCTCGTCGTGCGGTCAACGGCTTAGGGTGTGTTCGTATTCAGGTGATGCCGGCCTGCAAATGCCGGTCTTCTGCGCTTCCGGTACTCACGTACCCGAACGTACGCTGCGTGCCGGTTCTCGAAAACCGCCATTTTCGGCTCGGCCTGACCTGAATCTCAACACACCCTTGTCTAGACTAGCGCAAGGGGAAACTGTGTCCGCGTAGAGGTCCAACACTATGCTGCCGCCTGTACTGGTTGAGTGTTGGGAAAAGGCTTGAAGGTTAGGGCAACCAGGAAGGCACCGATCCCAATGCCCCAGGCGCCGACATAGAGCCAATCGTAACCGGCGAAGGTATCGTAAATCAGACCTCCAGCCAAAGGACCAGTTGCCATCCCGAGGCTGCCGGCCATTGCCGTGCCGCCGATGATGGTGCCCATCATCCGCAGCGGGAAATTCTCGCGCGCCAGAACGGCGTATAGCGGCATGACGCCGGCGTAGATAAAGCCCACCAGTGCCGCCACAGCGTAGAAAGCGCCAAGCTGGCTGACGAAGGCATAGGCCAGGACGCCGAAGGCCTGCAGGAAAAGCCCCCAGACCAGAGTGTGCTTGGCGCCAAACCGGTCTCCAAGGAGACCGAACGCGACGCGGCCGCCCATGCCTGCCAGCCCTTCCACGCTGTAGATAGAGACCGCTGCAATCATCGGAATGCCGCAGGTTATTGCGTAACTCACCGTGTGGAAAATCGGACCCGAATGGGTGGCGCAACAGAAGAAGTTCGTCAAAAGCAGGATGATGAACTGGGGCGATCTGATCGCTTGCCCCACGGACATGGCGCGTTGTGCCTCCCCATCCGAGGCGGCGACGGAATTACGGGCTTCGAGGGCCGGAGGCCGGCGAACCAGCAACGCGAGCGGGATCATCACGGCTGCGACAATGCCGGCGATAATCAGGAGCGAGGTCCTCCAGCCATAGACCGAGACGAGCCAGGCCGCGAGGGGAGACATGGTTATCGGCGCCATTCCCATGCCGGCGGATACCAGCGAGACGGCGAGGCTGCGATGTGTGTCGAACCAGCCGGTTACGCAGGCTATCATCGGCGCGAGGATCGCGGCAGTCGCACCACCGACGGCTAGGCCGAAGACGAGTTGAAATTCAACGAGCGATGTCGCCCGGCTCGCCAGAGCCAATGCTGCCGCCAAGACCACCGACCCGATCAATACGACAAGGCGGGGTCCCCAGCGGTCCGACAGAGGACCCCAGACCATGCTTGCCAGCGCCAGGGCGACAAAGCCGATGGTCATGGCGCTGGACACGCCGGTTACGGACCATCCGGTATCGCGGGAGATGGGCAGGAGAAACACGGGCAGTGAAAACATTGCGCCTATCGCGACGCAGCCCAGAACGCCACCAGCCGCTACAATCACCCAGCGATAGGAATTTTGCGCCTGAATCTGTGTATGCAGCATGAGCCTACCTCGTGGTTGGCGACGCCGGTGTCGAGATGGGGCGACGCACTGGTAAGACGAACGAGCCGCTTGAAAATCGACATGCCCGTTAAAGAATCTCATCCTTTTCAATGCAAGCGGAAGCAACTCTCGTTCTTATGAAGATGCGCACTGAGTCGAGTCCGGCTTTTGCTCGACATTGGGCCATGCTGTTCACGAAATGGCGGTCGCCCCGGGGCGAAGTAGCCCTCACCGCGGGTACGAAAGTGCGCATAGGACGTCACACAAGACGTTCGCGCTTAGAGGTGCGGAGGTCCACAAGTGGCGCAAGGTGGACCGTAGTGACCGACGCGTCTCCACAAAAAGGTCAGCGACGCTTAACTTGGCTTGCCTTCCGATTGCCCGGGCGAGACGTTACTTCGCGGGCTGGAGAGAAGCGGTGGACCACCTATGTTGTAAGAGGCCGATGGTTACAACGTTCAATTTCGGCCGCGAAAGGAAAACACAATGGCAAAAAATACGATCTGCCTCTGGTACGATAAGGACGCCGAGGCCGCTGCCCGCTTTTACGCCGGGACATTTCCCGACAGCGTGGTTGGTGCCATCAATCGGGCACCAAGTGACTTCCCGTCTGGCAAGACGGGCGACGTGCTGACAGTGGAATTTACGGTTGCAGGTGTGGCTTGCATTGGCCTCAATGGCGGTCCCGCGTTCAAACACAGCGAAGCCTTCTCGTTTCAGATCGCTACCGACGATCAGGATGAGACCGACCGCTATTGGAACGCGATCATCGGTAACGGCGGCCAGGAAAGCGAGTGCGGCTGGTGCAAAGACAAGTGGGGGATTTCCTGGCAAATAACGCCGCGCGTGCTGATGGAGGCGCTGGCGGCGGGCGGCAACGAAGCCAAGCGCGCGTTTGATGCGATGATGGGTATGAAGAAGATTGACGTCGCCGCGATCGAGAGGGCGCGGCGCGGGTGACGTTCCCGACATGGGCATAGTCATCTTTCCTGGGACGGCTTTTCCAACTCGACCCGTCTCGTTGAGCTCAAGTCTGAGCACCGGGATTGCATAATGATTTCAGAACAAAGAAACGGATCGCATCACCATCGGGGCGTCGACCCCCGATGGTGATGCGACGCTGTCACCGCATCGAAGTTGAACCGTTTACATGGAGGACAGGTGCCACCGAAGCGGAGGTGCGGACGACCATGACGTCAAGCGGATGCGCTTCGCCGACCACTGATCGCTCGCTACCACAAAATGAGAAATCAAGTAGAGGCATTCGACAAGCTGCTCTAGATTACAGCCCGTTGACCAGCCTCGATTTGACAATTCAACTCAGCGAGGAACGTGTCATGCAGCTCGCAATGATCGGACTTGGCCGGATGGGCGCGAATATGGCGCGCCGGCTACTCAAGAACGGCCATCAATGTGTTGTGTTCGACGTGTCGCCGAAGGCGGTGCAGGCGCTGGTGCAGGAAAAGGCGGTCGGTGCCAACTCGCTCGCGGACCTGGTGCAAAAGCTGGCCAAACCGCGGGCAGTCTGGCTGATGGTGCCAGCGGCTGTGGTCGACAAAACGATTGCCGATCTGGTGTCGCATTTGGAGTCCGGCGACACACTGATCGACGGTGGCAACTCCTACTACGTGGATGATATCCGGCGAGCGAAGGAGCTCGCCGCGAAGCAGATTGACTATGTCGACGTGGGCACCAGTGGCGGGGTCTGGGGCCTTGAACGCGGCTACTGCATGATGATTGGAGGGCCGCAAGCCGCAGTTGAGCGCCTCGATCCCATTTTCAGAACATTGGCTCCGGGCGTGGGCGAGATTGTCCGCACACCGGGACGCGAGAATCTCGCCGGCACTGCCGAGATGGGCTATCTGCATTGCGGACCAAACGGCGCCGGCCACTTCGTCAAGATGGTCCACAACGGCATCGAATACGGGCTCATGGCTGCGTATGCAGAGGGCCTGAGCATTCTGCGCGCCGCAGATGTCGGCACGAAACAGAACGAAGTTGACGCAGAAACGACGCCGCTACGCGACCCCGAACTTTATCAGTACAACCTCAATCTGTCTGATATTGCCGAGCTTTGGCGACGCGGAAGCGTGGTCGCTTCCTGGCTTCTGGACCTTATGGCGGCCGCGCTTGTCGAGGACCCCGCACTCGCCAAGTTTGCCGGCCGGGTGTCGGATTCGGGGGAAGGGCGGTGGACGATAAAAGCCGCGATAGACGAAGCCATACCCGTGCCTGTCCTTTCAACGGCTCTCTACGAACGTTTCAGCTCGCGCGGAAACGCAGACTTCCAGAACAAGCTCATGTCGGCGATGCGGTACGAATTTGGAGGCCATCTGGAAAAAACCGGCAAGTGATGGATCGCCGGAGGAAAGCCACTGTGAGCGAGGGCCAATCCGACGCCCTGGTTTTTTTCGGCGCCACCGGAGACCTGGCGGCAACTCGATAGCTGACGCGCATAACCAACGAGCAATTTGGACCTGCTATCGATCAATACTATTCGCAGGCTTTCGATGGACGCAGTGCAGGCCGCCAGGTCGTTTCCACCACCACTGGTCGGCTTGCTTGGATTGAGCACGGACAGCGTCGCCGCTTCGTTCGGGTCATACTTCATCCAGTGCATGGTGCGCTGAGGCGACGACGAGGGCGCGCAATTATCCCCGACGGCATTTCATGGCGCTCACCGCGTCTGGTACGGATGGAAGAAGTAGCTTCAGCATTGGCTATTGGACCACCCCGCATGCGGAAGACTGCTCGGCTTCATTTTCGGCGACATCCGTCGAGGAAGAGGCGCGCACAATATCGTGCACGCCCGGCGATCTCGGAGGGATCCGGTGGCGTACGCTGGCCGAACATGAGGGCGCGCTGCGGTTCCATGATCATCATGCCTCGGAGCATTCCAACCGCCATCGAGTGGTCGTGGGCCTCGATCCTGCCCAGATCGGTTTGCCGCTTGAACCAGCCCTCCATGGTTTGGGTCGTGCGGCGGATGGCGAGATCGAAGAAGGCGGAAGCGATCTCCGGAAAGCGCTCGCATTCCGCATAAACCAGCCGCAGCGTCAAGGGCGTCTCCTCGTCGAGTGTCAAAGTGCCGTAAGAAGCAAGGAGTTGCGCGAGCGCCTCCTCGATCGGAAGCGTGTCGAGGTGTGCCTCGTCGATCTCCAGAACGAAACGGGAAATCCGCTCGGAGATGATGCTGCGAAACAGGTCGGCCTTGGTCGGGATCAGGCGATACATGGTCTTCGTCGACACGCCTGCGCGCTGGGCCACGCGAACGATGCTGGCACCAGCATAGCCGTTGGCATGAAACTCTTCGCGGGCTGCCGCGATGATCAGCTGCCGCGTCTCCTCGTCCGACCGGACCTGCGGACGTCCGCGGGAGCGCTTTGCGACTTTGGTATTATGGACAACAGTCATTTTCCAAATCCCATTGACAAGTTCCTGCTCCGAGCCTATTTAGGAAACTATCAATTTTCCTAAAGATAGCAAGCGGGGATTTGGGCTCTCGCAGCACGGAAAAGGAACGGGTCATGAGCCAGCACCAAGCAGTTTTCACCGCAGAGAAGATGCTTCCGGCCGCCGAGGCGGCACCCGGCATCGATGTGCCTCGGGAGGGCCTCGCCCTTGCCCCTCAACTACCGGCTCTGCTTGCCAATGCGCCGCAGCCCGGTCGCAGACGGTGGCTGCGCGCATTGCTTTTAGCCGGCGTGGGCATCGCCGCCGTGGCGGGCGCGGCCGATTTTGGGCGGCATTACTGGACTGTAGGGCGCTTCGAGGTCGCTACGGACGACGCCTATGTAAAGGCCGATAGCACGACGATTGCGCCGAAGGTCTCCGGCTATGTCTCCGCAGTGCTCGTCGGCGACAACGAGACGGTGAAGGCCGGGCAGGTTCTGGCCCGCATCGATGATCGCGACTTCAAGGTCAGCCTGGAACAAGCCCAGGCCCTGGTCAAGGCGGCAGAGGCCAATATCGCCAACAAGCAGGCGGCTCTTATTGCCCAACAGTCCGCCATCGATGCGGCCAAGGCGACGGTCGACGCCGAAAAGGCCGACGAAACCTTCGCGGAGCAGGATGACCAGCGCTATGCCGAGCTGGCGAAGAAGGGATTCGGCACTGTTCAGAACGCGCAGCAGGCCGCCTCCCGCATCGCCGCCGCCCGTGCGGCGGTTGCACGCGACACGGCGGCGCTCGCCAGCGCGACCAAGCAGCTCGACGTGATCAAGGCCGAGCTTGCCCAGGCGCAGGCGGGGCTCGCCAGCGCCAAGGCAGCTGAGGACCAGGCCGAGCTAAACCTCTCCTACGCCGCGCTCGTCGCGCCCATCGAGGGCGTGATCGGCAACCGCACATTGCGTGTCGGTCAGTACGTCCAGGCGGGCACACAGCTCATGGCCGTAGTGCCGACCGATGCCGCTTACATCGTCGCCAACTATAAGGAAACCCAGCTCACCGATGTCCGCGCTGGACAGAAGGTGGAAATCGAGGTGGACACCTTCCCCGGCCACGTCTTCGAGGGTCACGTCGACAGCATCTCGCCGGCCAGCGGACAGGAATTCGCGCTCCTGCCGCCCGACAACGCCACCGGCAACTTCACCAAAGTCGTGCAGCGCATCCCGGTGAAGATCGTGCTCGACCACGGAAGCCCGCTTTCGGTGGTGCTGCGCGCGGGTATGTCGGTCTACCCGACTATCGATACCAAGCCGGCAGCGACCGAGGTCGCCTCGGCATCGGGACGCATCAACTGAAGGCGATCAACGCCAATCTCGCCGCCTAAGGCGCGGCAGGAGGGTGCGATGTCTACCACGACACAAACGAATTCGCTCGGTTCTCCTGGTGCCGTCGCGGTGGCGGCGCCCTCGCCTGAACGGGCAAGTGCCACTGAATGGATCGCAGTGCTCGCCAGCATGATCGGCGCGTTCATGGCGATCCTCAACATCCAGATCACCAACGCCTCACTGCTCGAGATCGAGGGCGGCATCGGCACCGGCGTCGACAACGGAGCCTGGATCTCGACCTCCTATCTCATCGGCGAGATCGTGGTCATCCCGCTCACCGATTATTTGAGCCGCGTCTTTTCGTTCCGGCGCTACATGCTTGCCAACGCCATCCTGTTTCCTCTTTTCTCCGCCGCATGTGCCTTCGCCCATGACCTTGGCTCGATGATCGTGCTGCGCGGCCTGCAGGGCTTTGCCGGCGGTGTGCTGATCCCCATGGCTTTCACCATGGTGCTGACCAAGCTGCCCAAGGCGCAGCAGCCGTTCGGGCTGGCGATATTCGCGCTCTCGGTCACCTTCGCGCCCGCTATCGGCCCGACCATTGGCGGCTATTTGACCGAGAATTACGGATGGCAGTCCATCTTCTTCGTCAATGTGCCGCCCAGCCTCGCGATGGTCGTCGCGCTTTACTTCACGCTTGAGAAAAAGCCCATGCAGCTATCGCTGCTCAGGCAAGGCGACTGGGCCGGCATCGTCACCATGGCCATTGGGCTTTCGGCACTGCAGACCATGCTCGAGGAGGGCAACAAGGAGGATTGGTTCCAGTCACCGTTCATCGTCAAGCTCGCCGTGACGGCGGCCGTACTCCTGACCGCCTTCATCGTCATCGAGCTGACCGTTGAGAAGCCGCTCGTCCAGTTGCGCCTCTTGAAGCGGCGGAACTTCGCCATCGGCATCCTTGTCAACGTGCTGGTGGGTGTTGCGCTGTTTGGCACCGTCTACATCCTGCCCCAGTATCTCGGCCAGGTGCAACGCTACAATGCCGAGCAGATCGGGTTCGTACTCGCCTGGACCGGCTTGCCGCAGCTGCTCATCATTCCGCTCGTTCCGCTGCTGATGAAGCGGTTTGACGCCCGCTACATCGGGTTTGTCGGCATCAGCGTCTTTGCAGCAAGCTGCTTCATGAATATCACCTTGTCGCTCGACAACGCCGGCGACCAGTTCTTCGTGCCCAATATCGTGCGTGCCATCGGACAGGCACTGGTGCTGACGCCGATCACCGTGATCACGACAGCCGGCATTGCTGCGAGCGAGGCGGGGGCAGCGTCGGGCCTTACGAACATGCTGCGCAATCTTGGCGGTGCGGTCGGCACAGCCATGCTCGCGACGATCCTGACCAAACGCGAGCAGTTTCACTCGAACATCATCGGCCAGTCCGTCACCATCTACCGGGACGAAGTGCGCGACAGGATCGACCATCTGACACAGTATTTCATGACGCACGGCGTGACCGATCTGGCTGTCGCGCAACGCAAGGCGATCGCTGTGATCGGCGCGACCGTCCATCGTCAGGCTCTCATCTTGGGCTTCAGCGACACGTTTGCCGTGATCGGCATCGTCCTTGCGATTGCTGCGGTTGCACTGCTGTTCGCTCGCAAGACCCAAATCGGTAGCGGAGCTGGCGGTAGCGGGCATTGAGCGGGCGCTCCGTTTTGAGCGTATGTTGCGGGACGAGTGGCACCGGAAATTGGCGACCTCAGGCGACGGCTTTAGCCTGATGGTGACACTGACACGTGAGGGGGCGCGCATCCATTCCGCGCTGGCCGTACAGAAGGGACCGGAAGCCCATGAGCGATCCCTCGCACAGGCGGCAATGATCCAGCAGGCCGCAAGGTCTCGGCCGTGTGAAAACGTGGCGCCGCGAAGGGGCGATAGAATGATCTGCCCTTCGGACCGCGATTAGAGTCCTGAAATTCCTGAGTTCAGCCGATCTCGATCGGTCTGAGAAAAACCTGTAGGCGTCCGCCGAGTTTGCAATCCGTATCGTCGAGCAGAATGGTCGCAGGGCAGGACGGCGACGGCCGCAGGCCCTGAATAGGTCATCGATGACTTGGCTTCGCCAGGATAATAAAATGCCATTCTGCATCCACCCTGTCGGACCAACGGGCGCTCGACGTCCTTGATAGAGACAGGCCTTTCTGGCGCATGATGCCAAGGCAGAGACAGAGGAGAAGAAGATGGTCGGTTTTCCTAACGAATCCGCTGAATATCGCGCCGCGCGCGACCGGCTGCTGGAAAAGGAGATTGGGCTCCGCCGCGTCATGGAAGAGGTGGCGGCCGCCAGGCGCGCGCTACCGCAAGGAGGGGCGATGCTGCAGGACTATGTGTTCGATGGCGTCAATGCCGACGGCAAGCCGGAAAAGGTAAAGTTCTCGGAGCTGTTTCTCCCCGGCCGCGACACGCTGATCGTCTACAACATGATGTTCCCGCGCCATAAGAGCGACACTCGCGCGCAGCCCTCGACCGGGCCTTTCGCGGAAATGCCGCGCGACCAAACGCCGTGCCCGTCCTGCACCGCGCTGCTCGACCAGCTCGACCCGGCAGTCAAGCATCTGGTGCCTGCCGGCTTCAACTTCGCGGTGATCGCCAAAGCGCCGATCGAGCGGCTGGCGGCCTACGCGAAGGAGCGCGGCTGGAAGCATATGCGGCTGGTGTCGTCGGCGCACAACAGTTTCAACCACGACTACAACGCCGAGTTCGAAGATGGAGAGCAGGCTCCTATGTTGAGCGTCTTCCGGCGCGGGCCGGACGGCATCCGCCATTTCTGGAGCTCGGAGCTGTTGTTCGCCGAGTCGGACCCCGGTCAGGACCCTCGCGCCGCCGGCACACTGGAGCCGCTATGGAACCTGATGGACTTGGCGCCGGAAGGCCGACCGGAGTGGGATGAGCAGGTGGAATACAAGGGCAGCGCCGCAGCGCCGCGGGGATAGGAATTTTCCTCGTCACCCAGAACGGAAGTGACCTGCCTTACCCGGTGTGAGATGGTTGCTGCCGATCAACCGAAGGAGGCCGGTGATGCGCGACTGGGATCTTCCCAGGGAAGGCGGCGGCCGCTGCGGGCAGGTACGGATCAAGATCAGCGGGCCTCCGCTGGTCACCATTGCCTGCCACTGCATCGGCTGCCAGAGGATGAGTTCTTCGGCCTTTTCGCCGTCGGCCGCCGTCCCCAATTTGGCGTTATTAATCAGTGGTATGACTATAGAGCGAGCCTAGGCCGGCAGTGGGTCAAGCGGTGGTCACGGGCCTCGTTCATTCGAGAGGGATACCTAATTCTTGACGAACTTTCTTCGTAAGGCCGGCTGCAACAAGCAGGTAGGATCGACGCACATAGTCCTCGAGTTCAGCATCGCTGAGACCAGCCTCCCTCGGAATGCACACCCATTGCCTCTTGGCGAAGTGAGGTGCCTGCCTGACACTTTCGATCCCGGTCAGGACGACGAAGCTTTCCTCTGGACACTTGAATACGACGCTGTGCAGATCCGGGGATGTCAGCCTGAGAAGCGTGAATACCTTGCCGCCTACTTTTGCGACCCGGGATTCCCACTGGTCGACGAGGGAGACGCCTGGCAGCGACATAGTGAAGGTTTCAAAGCTCTCAGGTTCGAATAAGCTCATATTTGCCTGCGATGTGCCGACCCGGCTGTAAATACCGGCTTGTCTTGGCCCGGAGTTCATCGCGAAGACGGTGTGCCAGTGGATTGCCGCTGTCACACCAGGACTGCATGCCGACTTCAATGGGTGTGCGGCTCCGGATCCTCCACCCTCGATCAGCCGTTGGCAATGCACGTTCGCGGAAGTTTACTGGGTCAGCGGTCCAAAGAGGTGCATATAGACCTGACGTCCATGCAAAAGGGGGTTCGGTCAATGAGCACGGAAGATGCCCGCAAACGCCGAAAGGCGGGTCTCTTAACGCCTGGAAACCTTGGAGAAAATGCGACTAGGGATATTTCCGCCGCCTTGACGGCGCTGCTGGCCGACATGTACGCGCTCTACCTGAAGACCAAGAACTTTCATTGGCATGTCTCCGGCCCCCATTTTCGCGATTATCATCTGATGCTCGACGAGCAGGCGGCAGAGATATTCGCCACGACGGACGAGATTGCTGAGCGTGCGCGCAAGCTCGGCGGCACGACACTGCGTTCGATCGGCCACATCGCAAGGCTGCAGCGGGTTGTCGACAACGACGCCGATTTCGTCGCGGCGGACGACATGCTGGCCGAACTCAAGGATGACAATCTGCAGCTGACCCAACGCATGCGCGAGACGCATGGCGTCTGCGATGAGCATGGTGACGTTGCAACCGCGAGCTTGGACAACGACAGAGGCGATCCGTCGAGCAATACAAGATAGTGAAGAGAGCTAGAGAGCGCTGGCGAATCGCGACGGATGAACCAGAAGACCGTCTCGAAGACGCAGAAGCGGACCTCGGTGCACGACGTGCCGACAGGGCCCGAAGAACGCGTCCTCGACGGTGCTCACGATCGAAGAGGAAGCTGTGATCGACGCCTTTCGGCGGCATACTCTGCTGCCGCTCGACGATTGCCTCTACGCGCTGCAGCCGACAATTCCAAACCTGACGCGTTCCTCCTGCACCGCTGCCTGCAGCGGCTGGTAGGGAGAGGTGACGGGACGTGGCGAGGCGTTGTCTCGCGGTACTCCTCGATTCGCGGGTGCAGACGCCGAGGGAGCTCTTCTCTGTGGCTTCGCGCGCAGTCGCTTGTCGACTGCCGCGAGCCAGTGCGCGCGCTCGCTCTCCGCGGCGCTCCCCGCCCGACCGCCACACGCGCCCGCCCTACCCGCCAACACCACAGCTAGAGAACTGGATCGATCAGGCGGAAAGGCGCGTATGGTTCTTATTCGAGTCGGGCCGGCGCTAATGTGTCAGAATGCTTTCGATGCGAAGCGGTTGCCACAGGCGATGCCATCGTAATTGCGCTGCCTGCGATGGCGTCGGCGGAACAACCGCGCCGGACTCGTGCAAGCGCGCTACTGCCCCCGCTACCCTAGAACTTCCCTGCGTCAGCCCAGAACCGAGATCAGACATGCTCTCGCCTGAAGGAGATTCTTCAATGTCCCGTTCGGTACACCGGAAAGGCTCGGGCCCCATTAGCTTGTCTGTAGTCGCGGCCATATGCATCACGTTTGCCACCTCCGCGCCCGCTGAGGCGGATGTGAAACCATTCCCGTCCAGCTTCCAGGCGCAGCAAATGCCGGTTAGCGGAGGTACTCAGTACGTCCGCGTTGGCGGCCACGGGCCTGCGGTTCTGCTGTTGCATGGCTTCGGGGATACGGGTGACATGTGGGAGCCGTTGGCCGAAATGTTGGTGAAGGATCACACCGTCATCGTGCCCGACCTCCGGGGCATGGGCCTCTCTTCGCATCCCGAGACTGGATATGAAAAGGCAGCCCAAGCTCGCGACCTCGCCGGAATTATGGACGGGCTTGCCGCCCAGAAGGTCGATCTCGTCACACATGACATCGGAAACATGGTGGGTTACGCCCTTGCCGCTCAGTACCCGAACCGGGTGAGGACATGGGTGGTGATGGATGCGCCATTGCCGGGCATCGGCCATTGGGATGATCAGCTGAAGAACCCCAAAACCTGGCACTTCAATTTCCGAGGTCCCGACACCGAGCGGCTTGTCGCCGGGCGGGAGCGAATCCTGCTCGACCGCTTCTACAATGACTTGTCCGCCAATCCGGACGGGATCGACGAGCAGACGCGCAACCACTATGCCGAAATCTATGCGATGCCAGGCGCAATTCATGACGCCTTCAGCGGCCAGTTCGCCGCGTTCGCGCAGGATGCTCTCGACAACCAGACGCTGCTTGCAAAAATCGGCAAGCTGACATTGCCGGTGCTCGCGATCGGCGGCGATCATTCTTATGGAGCGGGCCTGGCAACCGAGATCGGCTTTGCCGCGACGAATGTCGAGGCGGCGGTCATCAACAACTCCGGTCACTGGATAGTGGAGGAGCAGCCGCAGCAGGCGATCGACCTCATCGTCCCCTTCATTGAAAAGAAGTGAGTCCGGACAAGTCCGAATATCCGTCTCCTCGCCCGATCAACGCTCCGACGCTGACGTTGATCCTGTCAGCAGCGGCCCAAAAATAGCGGCCTTTCAGAGCGCCCGAGTTCAGTAGGCAGATGCGGCAATACTTCCTAAGCGTTCAACCATCAAAACTCCAAACTCGGTTGGGTAGAAGTGATCGAGACGTCTGAGAACATGCACGGAACGTCTCGATTGGGTCCAAGCCTTCGCATTCGTGAACGGCAAAGTTGCGCCATAAACTGTCACTTGCCACCCCCGGCTGAATAGCCAAAGTCGGACCCAACCGGTCATTCGCCAAGAGGAAGCGAAGTGACCTCCATGCAGAATTCGAGCGCCTCATCGGCATCGGCGCCGCCCGGCCGCGGCCCCTCCTGGGGGGCGAGGGTTCAGGGCAGCGGGATCGGCTTGTCACTGAGTGTGCGCAAGTAGGCAATCACGTTTATTCGTTCAGTCTCGTCCGGAACACCAGGCGTCTCCATGTAAACGCCCGGAGTAGTGAGCATGGGCCCAAGCAGAAATTTGTTCAGGTCCTCGAACGTCCACACACCCTCCCAGCTAGCAAGGCGTCGGAGTAACGTCTATTTGCCAGAGATGCCTTGTCGCGGCCGACGACGCTCCACAAGTTCGGTCCCGCTTTGCTCTCCCTCCCTGTGGCTCGGCATTGTGGCAACCGCCACACACGCGGGTGAAGTAGGTTCGGCCTTTCTCGACATCGGCAGTAGCCAACTTCATCGAGATCGGGGCTGGTGTTGGCAAGACGACGCCGTGCGACATGAGATAGTCAGCAACTTCGCGTTGCCCCTTGAATTTTGCCAGATGGAGCGGTGTCTTGCCGTCCTTTGTCGTCGCATTCACGTCCGCGCCGGCCTCGACCAGTGCTTTCACGCAATCGAGGCAACCGGATCTGACGGCGATGTGGAGGGCGGTTTCGCGGTTGCGGTGCGAATTTGGATTTGCGCCCCCGTCCAGCAACAGATTGATCAAGTCGATCCTGCGTTTTGCCAAAGCCGGCATGAGGGCAGGACCCAAAAGCGGCGTCGGGGCAGCGTTGACGTCGGCACCGCGTTCCATGAGCAGTTTTGCCGCCGCAAAATGTCCGCCTCTGACCGCAAGATAGAGTGGTGTCGCGCGCCCGTCGCTCTCATCGATGGCGGCACCTGCGTCGAGCGCTGCCGTGATCGCCGCGACATCGCCCTTCATGGCGGCGTCGTAGATGGCGGCGGCATGCGATACAATCGGAATGTGTACAAGCACTAACAGAATGAAAAGCAAACCTTGCGCATTCGACACCCCCTGTGTCAGCGGCTGGCATCTATTGTGCCCCGAGCTTCACCGTCAGAGTCGATCTTGCCGGCGAAGGGGAAGGGCACTGTCGTC
Source organism: uncultured Alphaproteobacteria bacterium (assembly GCA_963813315.1). GTDB lineage: Bacteria > Pseudomonadota > Alphaproteobacteria > Rhizobiales > Rhizobiaceae > CAWEYO01. Next base: position 468,543 of record CAWEYO010000005.1, read on the forward strand.
CACCCAGCGTGCCAGTGTCGATAGCACTACCCCGATCAGAATTTTGAGGGTCCGGATTTAGTACGGTCAGAACCTCGCGTTCGCGAATGGCAAAGACTGCGCCGACATCGCTGAAAAAGTCGCTGACTAAATGCATCGGCACTTGACCCCACAGCTCCGGGGCGGGTCAGTCACGACCAAGGAGAACGGCCGGGTAGCGTCAGATGTTTGTACCGGACGCAACAAAGGTCGCGATCCGACACATAGCGGTCTCTCTTGGCGCTGGCTTGCCTGTCTGCTCGACGTTCGAGACGGGGCAGCGGCTGAAGGCCGATCGGGTCTATTGGGGCTGGGAGGCCGGCTACAGGCTGCGCACCTGTCCGGGAAATCCAAGCGGGCATTCCAGCGTCACGCGATCCCAGTTGCCGGCATTGGCGGCAGCCGCATAGGTTGCCGACAGAAATTCTAGCAACAAAGTATCGGGTTGCGCCGCCGCCTTGACCGTCTCGTACGGCAGAATGAACTCGCCAAGTGTCGTGTCAAAACATGCGCCGGCGGGCACCGGCTGATCGCGGAAGCCCGCCGGTTCTGGATAGGCGTAGGAGTAGAAGGCTGCGCGCGGGAAAGCCTCGTTTCCCGGCCAGAACCCGGCGCTGCTCACCTCGTGCGAGTAGGCCTCGCGGGCGACCGCATCCGGCAGCCCGGGGACCCCACCTGGGTGCAGCGGAGCGGCCCGGCCTGAGAAACGTGTTACCGCGAGGTCAAAGCTTCCCCAGAAGAAGTGGACCGGGCTCACCTTACCGAGAAACCCGCTGCGGAAGCGCTTGAAGATGCAGTCGACCTGGATGAGGGCACGCCAGAAGCGAAGGGCCGCGTCCGCGTCATAGGTGGCATGTGTGCGGTCCAGCGAGAAGGGGATCGGATTGGCCACCTCGTTCGGCAGCTCGTTGATGGTCACGACAACCCCAACGCTTCTCAAGAGATCCATTGTGCGAACGTAGAAATCGGCGACGGTTTGCCGCTCGAGCGGGAACGATCGCTCGTCGCCAGCGCTGGTGCGCGCCAACAGCCGCTGCCCGATGAAATCGAACTCGATCTCAAGAATTTGGTCGCCGGCTGGAATAGGGGACGTGCTCAGCCCGCGTGCAGTAACATAGAGCGGCACCTGCCAGCCGTGATTGACCCACGGGGTCAGCATCAGCCGGATCTTTCCGACGATCTGGGTCCAAAGATGCAAGGTGGCGGCAGTCTCGCGCCACTCGGCGTAGCGCAGTTCCGGCCGGGCTTGATCGTGCATTGGTTGAGACCTCCCGGAACGCTGTTGCCGAACTGGCTCGGATCACTCCGATGAGTCACGCTACCGCCCGCGACGAGCGTGGGGTTGGCCACTGACGCTGTTCCTCGGGTTTTCTCGCGGTCGCGGTAGTCGACCATGTTCTCGGCACAGACACGTTGCAGGCGGCCACCATCACCGTCGAGATCAGCGGGCCTACACCGGGAACAGCTGCATTTCCTTGCTTCTGTTTTACTCCTTAAACAGGAGTGACACGAGGGCCTAGTTTTTTCCGATTTTCGTGCATGCATCGGTGATTGGTGCGACCGTTAAGGTTTGAGGGAGCTCCCTTTTACGAATTCTGGCTTAGTAAACGGACAACTCTGTAAACCAACAGGGTGGTTAAAGCGTTGATCGCTCGCGCACATGGCAGAGGGCTAAGTCCTGCTCGTCAGCCCTTTTTCACGCATGACCGCGGGAGTCGGACGGTGCCAAGCCAACGATATGCAAAAACGTATCACAGCTGTATGATGATCTATCAAAGTAGATCAACACTTGACGAGCAAGGCACCCATTGATATGCTATTATAGATATCAATCAAAAGACGATATATAAAGGCATATCATGCACTATTCCAACGAGGCCATCATCGCCGCCCTGAAGGCCGCTCGCGAAACAAGCGGGATCAGCCAGCGCGACCTCAGCGCCAAAGCAGGTGTTCCCCAAAGCCATATCTCGAAGATAGAGAGTGGCGGGACGGATATCCGCCTGTCCAGCCTGATCGAACTGGCACGCGCCCTCGACCTTGAGCTGACCCTCGTCCCGCGCAAACTCGTACCCGCCGTCGAGGGTATCCTGCGCACCAGTACGTCTCCAAGCACGCGACCGGGCACGCACGATATCAACGAGCTGAACCGGATTGAAAAGGCGCTGGCAAACCTGCTGCGCCTCTACCCTGACGCGTCGGGACAGGAGAAACTGCGGCAAACGCTCCGGGAATTAAGCTTCCTGCGCCTTAGCAAAGCCGATCTCGGCATCGTTGCCAAAGCCGCCGAACGGCTGCTCGCGATTTCAGATCAGTACCAAGCCCACAAAGCAGTCATCGAAGTTCGCAACGAGTTGCAGAACCTGCGCAACCGGATTGCCCACGGCATAGCGGAGCCGCAAAGGCCCGCCTACAGCCTTGAGGAGGACAACGATGCCTGACGTTTCCGTCCTCGATGTCCTGCTATACGAAGAGCCGATCGGCACGCTGACGCTCGTGCAGGGTGACCGGACCATCTTTGCCTTCAATCAGGCCTATATCGACGAACCGGCTCGCCCGACCCTCAGTCTTTCTTTCAAGGACAGCTTCGGGGCGCTGATCACCGATATCCGGCCCACTCAGACCGTCGTCCCGCCCTTCTTCTCGAACCTGCTCCCTGAAGGGCCGCTGCGCGAGTACCTCGCAAAACAGGCCGGTACAAATCCCAAGCGGGAGTTCTTTCTGCTCTGGATTCTGGGACGAGACCTCCCCGGCGCCCTCACCGTCAGGCCGGCGAACGGTGAAGCCTGGCCGCCGGAATCGAACGGCGAAAAGCCAGACGAAAAGGAGCGCGCCCGCCGCGCCAACGTGCTGCGGTTCTCGCTGGCCGGAGTCCAGCTCAAGTTCTCGGCCGTAAAGAACGACAGGAAGAATGGCGGCCTTACGATCCCCGCGACCGGTGTGGGCGGCTCTTGGATTGTGAAGCTCCCTTCCAACCGCTTCGAACGCGTCTCCGAAAATGAATACGCCATGATGACGCTGGCCGCGCGCCTGGGCATGGATGTGCCAGAGGTGCAGCTCGTCGAAACGGATGCGATCGAAGGCCTGCCGGAAGGCGTTGGCAAGTTTTCTGGGCCCGCCCTCGCTGTCAGGCGCTTTGACCGCACGGCGGAAGGCCCCGTCCATATCGAGGACTTCGCCCAGGTGTTCGGCGTGTTCCCCGACGACAAATACGAGAAGGCCAGCTACCGCCTGATTGCAAACGTGCTGGGTGCTGAAACCGGCGATGAAGGCGTGACCGAATTCATCCGCCGCCTGGTCTTCAACACGCTGATAGGCAACGCCGACATGCACCTTAAGAACTGGTCGCTCATCTACCCCGATCGGCGCACAGCCAAGCTCGCACCTGCATACGATTTCGTATCTACGATCCCGTACATCGCCGACGAGGATGCGGCCCTGAAATACGCTCGAACTCGAAGGATGGCCGAATTCACCAAAGACGAACTGGCATATCTCGCTGCCAAAGCGCGGCTGCCGGAAAAGCTAGTTCTGGACACCGCCGCCGCGACTGTTGACGCCTTCAGGACCCTTTGGTCATCCGAGAAGGCACACCTGCCGCTGGCCAAAGAAACAGTGGCGGCGATTGATAAGCACGTGGAGACGATACCACTTACCCGCGAATAATTGATAATACAGCTTTCCATACAACTAGTGGATTGATTGGATCAAAAGAGTTCGGCTTTGGATTCCGCCTTGTTCTGTGGCGTGCGAGTTACGCCATGCGCACTGGTATCTCCTTCACCGTATCTGCCGGCGAGCGTCAGCGATTGCAAGCGATCGTCGCGGCGCCGCGGAGCCCGCAGACGCATGTCTGGCGGGCGCGTATTGTGCTTCTGAGTGCCGACGGTCTCGGTACCTCGGCGATCATGGCCGAGACGAATAAGTCCAAGACCTGCGTGTGGCGCTGGCAGGAGCGTTTGATGCAAGAAGGCGTCGACGGTCTGCTTCGCGACCGGTCCCACCCACCCGGCACGGCGCCGGTCGCGTCCGATCGCGTCGCCGCCATCATCCGCCTGACGCTCGAGCCGCCACCGCACGAGGTGACCCACTGGACGTTGCGCGCCATGGCGAAGGTCGCCGGCGTCGCGGCGTCGACGGTGCAGGCGATCTGGAAGGCCCACGGCCTCAGCCCGCATCGCTGGCGGCAGTTCAAGCTCTCCAACGACCCGGCCTTTGCCGAGAAGCTCACGACCATCGTCGGCTTGTATGTCGATCCGCCGGCCCACGCCGTGGTGCTGTCGGTCGATGAAAAATCGCAGATCCAGGCGCTCGACCGCACCCAGCCCGGTCTGCCGATGAAGACGGGTCGCGCCGGCACGATGACCCACGACTACAAGCGGCACGGCACGACGCATCAATCTTTCATATCCCGACGCGCATATAGTCCTACGCGAGTATTATTTGGCGAAATATTTTTAAAATCGGAAAGATTTTTATAGGAACAATTCTGACTTGCGAGAAGATATGCGTCACTTTTCTCAACTTTTTTTAAGCTAACCTTATAATACCTCGCCATGTACGCATGAAGGTCCCACAATTGCCAGTCGTCGGGACAAATTGGAACGGTGAACCAATGGTCGGCTGGCGACTTTAGTTGCAAGAGGGAAGCGACGAGCCTTATCTCGGGGAGTAGTTGTCTGTCTCGGCCATCCGCCCCCCAGCGAGACAAGGCGTACCCAAGGGAACCTACTAGTACCACCGCACTTACTAGGAACAGATACCTACGACTTATTTCAGTATTACTATGTTCAAACTGCGCAATGATGGGACCAACGATGACAGCATACGACAGTGCGAGGAAGGGGATCGACGGATTGAAATAGTGAACGTAAATCCTGGGGCTAACAAAAATTGGCAGCGAACCAGCGAGAAACACGATAGCCAGGAACAAAGCCTTCCCAACCTCAATCCGCATTGAGTTTAAGCGTCTTAGCTTACCCGCGGTCAGGATGATCACAGCTAGGCCCGTCGGAACAGCAATGGCCCGGAGAAATATTTCAAGATTGTTGAACCATCCGGTGCCTCCCCGCTGACCCGAAATGCTCGCCATCACCTGCAGATCAAGATAGCGTTGCAGAAAGTCCCTCGCGTCAGGCACTAACCAAAGCCCGCCAAAGAACACTGCCACCGTTGCGAACATTATGGCGGTGCTCGTCAACGCGAAGCCAAAGCCGATGCTTCGAGTTGCCAACCAGTAACTGCCAAATCCGACAAGAGGAAAAAGGCCCGTCGGGCCTTTTGTTAGGGCCGCCGCGGAAACAAAGAGGCCAGCAAGAACATTGAGATTCAGACTATAAAGAAAACCGTATTTCTGGCTCAATCTGTTTTCGCATGTGATGATCACCAAAAGGATTGCAACAATGACGAATATTGTCTGCGTGTTTTCCAGAAAATTGTTGGAGTAAGCCCAGGCAATTTTCTGGACCACAAGCCAAATCACCACAGGTAGCCACGAGATGTGCGCAAGTCGTGGCACCAGCCTGCGCCAAGTCATGGCTATGAGCACAGCGGTTATAACTAATGTTGCCAGGGAATAGAATTTCTCGACATAAATACTATCCCCGAAGGTAGTGAAGGCAACACTCTGCAACCATATTGCGAGTGGCGGATGCTCCGAAAAGACCGGAAAGAGGGTTTCGCTGAATTGGAGTCTCCAAGCGTCGCCGACTCCTTCTGCCAAATTTCTGGACAGATCTGCATAGATTAACCCGTCAACGAACATTCCCTGAGCAACCACCCGTGCTAACACAAAAGCCGAAACTAGTGATGCTATCAGCATCCAATAGGGTGTTTGCCGAGAAGTTAGAAGCTTATCCATAGTTGTAAACGCTATTTTAAGACTCAAAGGCATTGGAATTGTCGTCTATCTCCAGACTAAACGACTGGAGACAGCGTATTTCCAAATCGTGTCCAGAGCTATTCCAGCGAATGCGGCTACCCATGCTACACTTGCGATTACATTATAAGTATAGGTTGCCATCGACACATTGGCGGCGACGCCTACCGACGAGATGACGAGAAACTCCAAATAGCCCGTGAACAGCCTGGCCCCACGCAGTCGTTGATCACGAAAGGTAAGCTGGTTGTTAAGCAGAAAGTTGCTGGTGACCGCGGCAACAGCTCCAGCGAACTGCGATATGGCGAAAGACCCAGTCAAAGGCAGGCTGGCAAGCAGAAGCGCCAAGTGCACGAAGACGCCACTGCCACCAACCGCCAGGAAGGATATGAGTTCGTGCCGGAATGATGCCCTGCGTCAGCCTGCTGAGGAGAAACGTCGCGAATTGCCAAGCTGCGAAAGAATCGAGTTTGCTCTCCCCATGTTGACGAGACTGGAACGTGAATGGGGTCTCAAGGTGGCGCAGGTGCCTATCCACCGCAAATATGTCGAGTAAAATCTTGAAACCAGGATCGCGCAGTGCGGGGGCTACGGGAAGGAACGACTCGCGACGGATTGCAAAGAAACCGGTGAGCGGATCTTGAACTTTGCGACCCAGCACATGTCGCGAAAGGCCGTTTCCGAGCTTGGAGAGTTTCACCCGCCATTGCGAAAGCGCACTATCATTCGATGACTCGTCGAGTGTTCTTGCCGCGCTAACAATGTCGTAGTCTCCTTTGCGGATCGGCTCTACAAGGTCGGGGACATAGGCCGGATCATGTTGTCCGTCCCCATCCATCACACAGAGGACATCGCCCTTCGCTGACAGCAATCCCTGAATGCACGCGTTTGCAAGTCCTCGATCAGCAACCCTCAAAATGAGACGAACGCGCTCGTCATCGAGCGAAAGATTTCTTGCGACGTCAGATCCCCGGTCTGGAGAATTGTCATCAACGAACAGTATTTCCCAATCGTATCTTCCTAGTTCTCTGTTAATTCTTGAAACAAGCGGTAGTATGTTATTAGCCTCATTGTAAATCGGAACGACAATGCTTATATCTCGACCAGCCATGCTAACTTCCCAACTATATATATATAAATTTGGATTCGGCAGTTAGCAGCCAATCCTATTATATTCTCAGGAAACACAGTTGGATGTCGGTGCTATAAGGTTGGCCGCCGGAAACCGCTAGTCGCGGTCTATCCGACGTGGGCCCGGATGTCTATTGCATAGTGTGGCATTCAAAACGGATACAATGTCATGATGCGATGATGTCGGCTCCCCGGTTAGCGGCCCCGCTGCCGCATTCGGGCTCAATGGGCCGCGTTGTGCCCCTGAAATGTTTGCCAAGAATTCTAGGCCGGTTCACCGATAGTCGGACGCTGTGGTCATTGCTCCCGAGAGCCGTTCCAACTGGCGTCCAGAAAGACAGCTGGACGCCTCCAAGAACGGCGTTTTCGGTTGACGGGAGAGCGTCGTAGTTGAGATCGCAGGTTTGGCGCTTCGTTAAGTGCGACTTCAGGATCTCTGCGCGTGTCTTTGTGATGTCGTAGGCCCCGGGTTGGCCCCGTTGCTATCACGCCGCGGGGTATTTCGTCCGTAGCCAGACGAAGCGGCGCATGTTGTAGGCGAGATTGGCGAGCCCGATTTTCACTTGCGCCCGGGTGATGCCGATGGTCCGCACGAACAGCCCCATCAGCCCCTTTTGATGCGCGAACACATGCTCGACCGTGCTGCGCACTGTCGATTTCTGGGCATTGGCGATGCGGGTGCGCTCGGGCATCGGTTTGCCCTTGGGCTTCTTGCGGTGGATACGCGACACGAGTCCGCGTCGAGCCAGCATCTCCTCGTTCTTCGCCGAGCGATACGCCGTATCCGCCCACACGTCGCTGGCGGTATTGCCGCGATCGAGGACCGCCTCCAACCGTGCCCCGTCATGCGCCGCGGCGTGGGTCGCCGTCCAATTGCGGATGAGGCCAAATGCCCGGTCGATGGACACGTGGTTCTTGTAGCCGAAGGCCGGGATGGCGAGGTCAACCGGCGGGAGGGAACCATCCTCTCGCGGCCTGGCCTTCGTGTATTTGACCGTCCAGCGTGCGTCGCGGTCCTTTTGCGCCAGGCGCGCGGGGTTTTCCTTCCAATCCGCGGGAATGCGGCCTTCCTTGATCGCCCGCTTCTCCTCGATCGTATTGCGCTGCTTGGGAGCCGCGACAATCGTGGCGTCGACGATCTGCCCGTTCATGGCAAGGAAGCCAGAGGTGCGCAGCGCTTCGTCAAACCGCCGGAACAGTCCGTCGACGGCGTCGGCCTTCTTCAGCGCCTCCCGGAACGTCCAGATCGTATTGGCGTCGGGAACCGCATCGGCCAGACCCAGCCCCAGAAAGCGCATGAACGACAGTCGATCCTTGATCAGATATTCCGCCCGTTCGTCTGACAGCGAATGCATCGCCTGAAGGATCAGAACTTTGAACATCAGCACGTGATCAAAGGGAGGCCGGCCGCCCTTCGAGCGATCGGCCCGAGGAACCGCCATCTCGAGCACAGGCCGGAACATCTCAAAATCAACGAGCGACTTCACGCGCTCCAGATCGTCGCCTTTGGCCGAGAGTGCCGACAGACGCTCATCAACGTCGAAAAATCCTGGCGTCCGACCCATCGTGCCTGCGCTCCAATTGCGACATCAGCCAGTGAATCAATCCAACGCTGATTTGCCCAGTAGTTTTTGGAGGCGTCGACCTTCCAGAATTGGCATCCGGGCGCATAGATGCCGCGCTCAACGAAGGCGCGAGCGTCTTCGTTGCTTATCGCCTGATAGCCACCGGCATAACGAGGCCAATAAATCTGCCGCACAAAGTCTCCCAAGATGGGGTTGGCCCGGCAGGTAAAAATCAGCATCAGCTGCATAAGCTCTGCGGTCGGCAGGGATTTTGACAGAAGCTTCATGTGAGCGGCGGGGGCAGCTCCTGCCGCTAAATAGCGCGGGGCAAAGCACTCAGTGACGATATTGCGCAAACGTCGGTCGGTGATCGTTGGAAAGCGCCCAGACTCGCGCGCGGCCTCTTGCAGCTGGTTGGCCGCCATGCCCGGCACCCACAGGTCAAGTAGCGTCTTAGTCTCAGTCACGAGTCCTAAGCCTGCCTGTAGTTGCGTCGTATAGGGCGCACTCACCACTGCTATTGTCTCACTAAATAAGGATAAGACTTGATACCGCGCTCGTAAGCGGCCGCGTAGAGAGAGGCCATCTGTCCAACGGTTTTGGAAGAACGCACATCGGCTGTGGTTCCTATCGCCGTCGGGCCTTCTGTTGGCTGGGCCTTTGCGTCGGCGAGAGAATTGAGAAGGTCCAATGCTCATCTTTTGTCTTGAGGAAGTTTGTCATGGAGCGTTTTTCCAGCATCGCTATCCATCAGAGCGTGCAGATCCTGCTCAAGCTCTTCCGGCAAGCGGAACAAGTGATATGAACCCGCACTGAGGCTTTCGTCATGTATGCGGCGGGCTGCTTCATTGACGCCGTGATAACGCGCGAGGTGACTTGTGCGCGGGAAGATAGGCTCCAAGAAATGCTGGCTCGCAGGCTGATAGAAGCTGGTTCGCCACCACGCAAATTGGTCGCTCTCGCCGAGATATCCGACAAGCAAGCGAGCCTGGAGCAGGTTGGTCAGGGTATCGTATTTCAATATGGTTTCTCCTGATAACGTCCGCTGGGGGAGTCAAAAAAACCGCTAAGCAGGTGGGTCACCGCCTGAATTACGCATTGCTTCCTACTCGCCACGTTTACATTCCCCTTATGGCCATAAACTAACCGGGCCTATTCCCCTTGGTTGGTCGGCCCCTGTCTTCACGCCGCTTAAGGCGCTCAAACTCTTCCACACTCATCACTACCACGACCGCCCGCCCGTGCTTTTCGACCGTCACCGGTTCTGCACGCGCAGTATCAAGCAAGAGCCCGAATGCGTTCTTCGCATCCTTGGCCGACATCGTTTTCATCGGGATTGGTCCCCGCCCAGATCGACCATAATGGCTATTTCAGCCATAAGTGGCAAGCTTCATACCTGACCCACAAACATATTTTTCATAACACATTTGACGATGCAGCCTGCTTCGTCCGGAGCCGTCCGTCGCCTCACCAACGGGCGTGACGGTGCGCCACAGTCTACTGCGGGCTGCCCGCCTTTGTGGTGTGCTCCCGAGCCCCCGCGATGACACTAAAGCGGAGGCTTGGACCCCGACCGTTCAGCCGCCGCCAGCGCCCTGACGCAATGCTTGCGCGCAAATCCAAAGCCATAAGACCAGCCATCCGACAAGGCGTTCGCCCGCGCGACCACATCCCGCGCAGCCTCATTCTCTCCTGCCTCCAGCGCCGACGCAGCCTCACGCAGCAGCGCGAGACCGTCCTTCTCCGTGTCCGGCAGCGAAGCGCCAACTCTCTCCAGCCCCGAAATTGCATTCCGCAAATAGTACAGGGCCTCGCCGCTCCCGCCGTGCCGTTCACGAAAAAGCCGGGCCTCCTCCTCTTCAAGCCGGCGCAAGGACGGGTCCGGCGCCGCCGCCGCCCTCCTCACTCTCGTCGCGGACTTCCTCGATCCGCCCGATCCCGAGCCGCCGCTCGACCGTCTCGTAGGCGTTCTCCGACTGCAGATACACAAACGTCGAAACGACCGCGCCCTTCTCGTCGAACAACGTGACTTCCGCATCCTCTATCGTCACATGCGCCCGGCGCCGGCCGTCCAGATACAGGTCGAGATGATACGGCGTCGCGACCCAGCAATTCACCGGCGGATGCTCTGTCCGGTACGCCGCAATCGCGTCCGCCACAGCCTTTTGGTTGCGCGGATCGTCCTGCGGTCTTACGAACTCGTCATCTTCGGGCATCACGACCAGCCTCCCGGCATTTTTCCTATTTTGAGCATTTCCTGCAGGATCGAAAGCCTGCTTTGTGGTGGGCTCCCCGAGCTTCCTTATCTTCGCGCGAAGGATCGTGACCCGGCTGGGCCGAGACACCCCTGCGAAGCCTTGGCGAAGCAGGGGGGCTCGGGGGGTCGCGCCGAAGCGGAGCGGAGGCGGACCGTAGAGCCTGACCCTTCGGAGCTTTAGCGGAGAAGGGACGCGCCATAAGAATTTGTTCCCCCTTCCCGCTAATGCTCCTGCGAGATATGTTCTCTAAATGTTCTCAGACAGCAAGGGCGACAAGGTAGAGTATTTCGGGTTCTGGGCCGACGCGGCGCAGGACCGGAAGTACCGCAAGGAGGCTCTTCGCCTCTGCAGGGTAGCCGTCGACCGCTGCGTCGATGAAGATGTCCGCGTCTGCAAGAATACCCAGGCGGCCTTATCCTATCTGGGAGGCAACGTGGCGCGGGCGGCTGTGCTGCGATTCAGAAAGGCCCTCGAAATCCATGACCCCTATGAACGGGAGCGAGCCGCCGCCGAAGCTTGCGCGGCGATAGCGCGCGCCGTCGATGGCGTGAGCTTCACGGCAGACGAGTGGCGGTAGCGCCTGGCCCCGCTTTACCTCTCCCTGTCAAAATCATCCCGCCCATTCCCGCGCCCGCGCTCACTGCGCCGCGACGCCCGCGAGATCGGCTTCTCGGCAATCGCGCCATCATCGCCGCCGCCTTGTCCGTCCCCGCTCTTGCCGTCATCGGCGGCGCGCGTAAACGCATCCTGCACATCTACAGCCTTCGATAGCGGCGACTGCGCCGCGAGCGCATCCTGCATCGCCTGCTGCAGATCGATGGGCTGGCTTGCACTCTCATCTACCCGCGCCTGCCGCTCCTCGGGCACGCGCAATGAATCCTTGTAGCGGTTCTGCGCTTTGCGCACCGACGCGCTGCGCCCCTTCGGCTTCAGCTCCAGCGTCAGGGCCGGCATGTGCTCATGCCCCGCGCGGTCCTTGATCCGCTGCTCACGTACGCGCTTCACGTCCAGCGATTGCAGCTCGCGCTTTTCGATGGCGGCCAGCGCCTTCAGTTTCCGCTCGCCGTCGACCGCCTGCAGCCGGTGCCGTTCCCGCTGGACTATGCGCCGCCCCGCGCTGCGCCTGCACGAGCTCGGTCTTACGAACAACGAACGCACCCAATCGTTGCCGGTCCCGGTAACGCTGCACCTTCTCCCGGATCAGCGTGATGCCGGTGACGCGCCCGAGGAACGCCGCCAGCCCCGTCGGCTTCGCCGCATCCCGCTCCGCTTTGATCCGGCGCGCCTCCGCAAGATACCCCGCCCGCATGGCAGTGCTCGCGCCCCTCCTTGATGTGGAACACGACGGCGCGCGGCTGGCCTTCAAGGCCGAGCTTCTTCTCAGCCCGGTCGACATAATCGAGATACTGCGCGCGGGTCAGTTCGCCCTGACCCAGGTCCGGGTTGACGGAGAGGCTGTAGAGATATTTGCGGCACTTGGTGAGGCCGGACGCGATGGCTTCCCATTCTGCAAACGCCCCGTGGAGGTCGGGCGCCACCGCGCCGCTGACCTCCGCCACCTCGACATACTCGTTGTCGAGGGCGTTCAGCAGATGGGTCGCGAGATCCTGCCCGCCGCTGCGCTGGCTCGCCTTGGGGATCATGGCGATCGCCCCAGGGCAACAAGACAGGCGGCACGGATTTCACGAAGATCGCGCACGGCCTCATCGAGCAGCGCCGGGTCATGGCCCCCGGCCATCGCCTGCAGCCGGTCATGCAGGCGCGCCGTCTCGGCCAGGAGACGGGCGACCTCGCGATGCTCGACGGCCGGCCGCCGCGCCTGCCGGGGCGCAGGGGCGCCGAAGATGGATGCGGTGATGAAGGCATTGACGGACAGGCCCGACTTTTCCACGCGCGCCCGGAACTCCTCGCGGAGTTCTTCCGGCGGGCCGGTAGGAAATCGGGGCTTGTCGTTTTCTCTCGTCCGTCATGCCTCATCAAAATAATGGCGCCCGCCGCCCGCAGACCGCGCGCATTCCACGCGCGCATAAGGGCCTGCAGCATAAGGGTCGCCATGGCCGCCCATCTCGCCGCCCGCCGCAGCGAGGGCTCCGGGGAGCGCCATCCCCGGCCTGCCTGGCGAAGCCTGGCGTAGCCAGGGCGATGGGTTTGCAAAGGGAGAGCGCCGTCTCCCTTTCGCCCGCCGCCGGTCCACCGGCCGGGCGCGCCGCAGCCCGCAAGGGGCGAAGGCGGCTCGTGGTTCAGGACGCGAAAGTCCTGACCGTGGTTTGCAAGGGGCGCGGCAAGCCCCTTGCGCGATGGGTTACAAGGGAGAGCGAAGAATCTCCCTTGTTCGGGATGCAACGCCGAAACGTTGCCGCAGCCGGCGCCGGGCTCGATGCCCGAAGCCGCTGCCCGCATCCCTTGGCGTTAGGCCGTCATCAAGACGGCATCAACGCCTCTAGGGATGCCCTGAAGGGGGTCCGCGGGGGACCGGAGAGTTCCCCCGCAAGGTGCGCGCGGTACTACCGCGCACACCTTGTACAAATCTTTATCGCAACCGAACCCACTAACTACAATGTTAACAGGTAAAGAGCGGACGGTGGAAATGCACATCCACTCAGAATGACAATGTAATGGAATGTACACTACAGGATAAACACAGGAAAGGACTGAAAGAGACCCACGAGGATTGCACGAGGAATCGCAGCGCAAAATGCGACAACATTAGATGCCATTCACGCGCGGCCCTCATGATGCGAATTGTAGTGTGCATCACAAACGAGAGAGCCGCCGGAAAGGATGGCTCTCATGAACATTCACACGACACCGCTCCCCGCAACCACAGACATCCAGATCAAGCCGACGCGCGAGACGTATGACCGTCTCCAGCAGGCCTACGAGCATTTCAACAAGGCGCTGTTCGAAGGGGCATTGCCGAACGCGCTCATCACCCTCCAGAGGCGCAAAGGAACGTTCGGGTATTTCGCCGGAGCAAAGTTCCAGCGCGACGACGGCAAACCCGCCGACGAAATCGCCCTCAACCCCGCGCGCTTTCACGACCGCTCTCTCAAAGAAATTCTCTCCACCCTCGTCCATGAAATGGTGCATCTCTGGCAGCATCATCACGGCGAACCCGGACGCGGCCGCTACCACAACCGCGAATGGGCCGAGAAGATGAAAGCGATCGGCCTGCAACCGACCGACTCCGGCATCGAGGGCGGCAGCGAGACCGGCGAACGGGTCAGCCACTTCATCATCGAAAAAGGCCCCTTCGACGCTGGCGCCGACAAGCTCCTCGCCAAGGACTTTGCGCTCGTCTGGAAGGAGATACCGGGGGCGCCCATCGCGGCGGAAGGCGAAGGCGAAGCCCAGCCTGCCGCTCCCCAGAAAAGCGGCAAGCGCGTGCGCTATTGCTGCCCGGACTGCGACCTCAAGGCCTGGGCAAAACATGATGCCCGCCTCGTCTGCGGCGACCACGGCCAGGCGATGGTGCCGAAGGACTGACATTCGCAGAATGCAAAAAATCGGCGCGGCCCTCCGGGACCGCGCCTTTTTTATGCCCGGCAGCCGCACCATAACTTCTTCCACCGCAAGACGGGCTATGGCCTGTCTGCCTATGGCCGAGGCTGGATCATCGTGGGACTGGCCGTCGTGGCGATCGACCATCTCTGAAAACGGCGAAGCCGCCGGCAGCGCCGGCGGCTTCGTGGCAATATCTAGTGGCGGTCGTACGCCTCGTCGGGGAGACCTGTGGCCGTGTCGATGCCGAAGAGGCGGTTCAGCGCGGTGTCGATGTCGGTCCAGTAGCCGGCGAAATGATCTGTGTCTTGTTCCATGGCGAAAATCCTTTTTGTTGATTGTGATCAGAAGGGCGCCCCGCCACGCGGCGGGGCGCTCCCGTTTACTTCGCCTGCGGGCGGGTCCAGATCAGGGTGAACTGGTTCGGGTTCTGGTCTTCCTCGTGCAGCGAGGCGTAGATGGGAGCCGGCAGGCTCGGGTCATCCAGCTTGACCGAGATGTACGGACGCTCCTGCTGCGAAGTTTTCTTCCAGGCGGCGCCGATCT
>CAWEYO010000006.1:0-28612 GCA_963813315.1 uncultured Alphaproteobacteria bacterium
ATGGTGAACTACTCACTACTCACTACTCACTACTCTACTCAAACACAATCGCAGGCACCGCGGCTTCCGCTGCGCCGTGCTCTTCCCGCACGCGGTCCCATACCCTGGCCGCAATGTCGCGATAGGTTTTTGCTTCGATGCTGTTGGGCTCTGACGCGACAACGGGCATGCCGGTGTCGGACGTCTCCCGGATCCCCATCACAAGCGGCACTTCACCAAGGAACGCGACACCCAGCCGCTCCGCCTCTTTCCTGGCGCCACCATGGCCGAAGATGTCGTAGCGTTTGCCGGTGTCCGGCGCGATGAAATAGCTCATGTTCTCGATTATTCCGAGCAGGGGCACATCGACTTTCTTGAACATGTTCAATCCCTTACGGGCATCGACCAGAGCCAGGTCCTGGGGAGTGGAGACGATGACCGCGCCTGCGAGCGGGACCTGCTGGGCCATGGTCAACTGTGCGTCGCCAGTACCTGGGGGCATGTCGACAACCAATATGTCGAGCGGACCCCATTCGACCTCGCGCAGCATCTGGGTGAGGGCCGACATCACCATCGGCCCGCGCCAGATCATCGGTGTCTCCTCGTCGACGAGGAAGCCCATCGACATCACCTTGAGGCCGTAGTTCTCCATCGGCCTCAGAATCTTTCCGTCGACTGTCTGCGGACGGCCGTGGATGTTCAGCAGCCGCGGCATCGACGGCCCGTAGATATCAGCGTCGAGCATGCCGACCTTGAGGCCGAGCGCCTTGAGACCAAGCGCGATGTTCACGGCCGTCGTCGACTTGCCGACTCCGCCCTTGCCGGAAGCGATGGCAATGATCGTGCCTATCCCCGGCACGCCGCGCTTCGCCGACTGCGTTCCATGCGCAGGCGCAACACTGTGTCCGGCAGGCCTGGCGGCTGGCGCGGCGGGCCTGGGCGGGACCGGAGCGGCCATGCCGCCACCCTTTTTCTCGGCGGTCAGCGCTACCACCGCACCGGTGACGCCCGGAATGGCTTTCACCACCCGTTCGGCTGCGGCGCGCAGCGGCTCGAGCTCCTTTGCTCTTTCGGCGGGCACCGTAATCGAAAAGAAGACCTTCAAGTCGGCGATAAAGATGTCCGACACCAGGCCGAGGCTAACAATATCACCCTCGAAGTCGGGCCCCTTGATCGTCTTCAGCTGCTCGACAACGGTGTCTTTGGTTAGGGACATTTCGGCGCTTCCCGCTGATATCTGCGCATCAGATAGTGCAGATCGCCGGCAGAACCAAGCGCGGAGGGTCCACGCCGGGCTGCTGGCTTCCGGACGCGCTCCATCAGCAGGCTAGCGATAGACCCCGCGTCGGTGTCCGATTTCAACCACGAGCACGACAACGCGCCGATCCTGCAATTCGCATATGAGGCGATAGTCGCCAACGCGATAGCGCCACAAGTTTCCAAGCTTCGCGCCCTGCAACGCCTTGCCTGTCTGTCGCGGATCATCCAGTGACCCGATCCTGGTGCGCAGGAAGGTCGTGACCCTCTTCGCCTCGACAGCGCCAATTTTCGAAAGTTGCTTTTCTGCTGCGGCTGTGAGCTCAATCCGCCAGGCCAAGACGGCGCTCCACCTCATCCAGCGAATAGACCTTCTCCTCGCCCCTGTTGATGCGTTCTAGCACCTGCTCAGCAAGGTAGATGTCCTCCAGGTCGTCGAGGTGTTCTTCGATGGCCTCGCGGATGTAATAAGTGGCCGTCCTGCCGGTTCTGGCTGACAAAGCTTGCAGTCTTGCGAAGATTTCGTCCGGGAGCCGGACTGCGGTCTGCTTGCTCATATCGCGCGTCCAAATTTGGGATACAAATATCCCATATGATCGGATTCGGCAAGATAAGCGGAATAAGGGGCTGGCGATGATTCAAGGCAAAATGGCGGGATCAGCTCGCGGAAGCCAATCGTCTCTGCCAGATGGAGCGATGATCGAGGTGCCCGTCGCCTCGTGATGGGCAGCAGCGGTAAGGCCGACCGATGGGTCGGCCCGCCATCTCTCACGGAACTCTTTCTAGCGTATCGCGCCGCACGGCTGTAGCCTCGCGCCATGATCGACAAGCTCGAATTTTTCATAGCGCTGGCGAAAGAACAGCATTTCGGCCGCGCGGCGGACGAATGCGGCGTCACCCAGCCGACCCTTTCCGCCGGCATCAAGCAGCTTGAGGACACGCTCGGCGTCATGCTGGTGCAACGCGGCTCGCGGTTCCAGGGCCTGACCCCGGAGGGCCAGCGGGTGCTCGAATGGGCGCGGCGAATCGTCGGCGACGCCCGCACGATGCGCGAGGAAATGCGGGCAACACGCCTGGGGCTTTCGGGACACGTGCGCATCGCGGCCATCCCGACCGCGCTGGCGATGACGCCAAGGATCACGACACCGTTTCGCGAGCGGCATCCGGGTGTCACCTTTTCGATCCTTTCCCGCACCTCGATCGAGGTGCTGACGCTGCTTGAGAATTTCGAGATCGATGTCGGCATCACCTATATCGAGAACGAGCCGCTTGGCCGGGTCGCGCGCGTGCCGCTCTATTCGGAGCGCTACCAGCTCATCACGTCGGTCGGCAGCACATTTTCGGAACGCAACACGGTGAAATGGTCGGAAGTGAGCCGGCTGCCGCTCTGCCTCCTGACGCCCGATATGCAGAACCGGCGCATTATCAATCAGCATCTGGAAGAGGCGGGCGCGGACGCGCATCCGACACTCGAATCGAACTCGATGATAGTCCTGTTCTCCCATATCAGGACTGGCAAATGGGCATCGATCATGCCGCTCAACCTCGCGGAAACGTTTGGCTTCCGGGAGCCTATCCGGGCAATCCCGATCGTCGAGCCTGACGCCAGCCATGTCGTCGGCATGGTAGCCGCCTTTCGCGAGCCGCACACGCCACTGGTTTCCGCGCTGCTCCACCAAGCCCGCAAATTGGCGATCGAACTCGGCGCCGGTTGATAGAGATTTTCTATCAACCAACGAAACTGTGCTATTGATCCCTCGATCCCGTTTTGTTTTCCTTCATTTCTGGAACACGTAGGGAGGGCGCTGCATGGCGTTGCAGCAGGCAAGCATCCAGGTCGCCGCAAAAGTGACGGCGATCATCGACGAATTGAAGAGGCTGGAAGGCCCCCTCCTCCCGATTTTGCATGAAATTCAGGAAGAGTTCGGCTGCGTACCGGCCGAAACGGTGCCGATCATCGCCGAGGAGCTTAACCTCAGCAGGGCCGAAGTCCATGGCGTCGTCAGTTTCTATCACGACTTCCGCAAGCACCCGGCCGGACGGCACGTACTCAAGCTCTGCAGAGCCGAGGCGTGCCAGTCGATGGGCGGTGACGCGATCGCCGCGCAAATTCAGCAGTTGCTTGGTATCGGCTTCCATGAGACCGCCAAAGACGGCTCGGTGACGCTGGAGCCTGTCTACTGTCTTGGGATGTGCGCCTGCTCGCCCGCCGCGATGCTGGACGGCGAAGTGATCGGCAGGCTCGACGCCGACAAGATCGAAGAGATCGCCGCGGAGGTGCGGGCATGAGTGTGACCGTATACGTTCCGCGTGATTCCGGCGCGCTGGCGCTCGGCGCGGAAAAGGTCGCCAAGGCGATCCAGGAGGAAATCTCCGAACGCGGCATCGACGCCAAAATCGTCCGCAACGGCTCGCGCGGCCTCTACTGGCTGGAGCCCATGATCGAGGTGGCGACGCCGGCCGGACGCGTCGCCTACGGTCCGGTGGCAGTGAAGGATGTGGCGTCGCTTTTCGAAGCCGGCCTCCTCGACGGCAACAAGCATAGGCTTTCCCTCGGCGATCCGGAGAAGATCCCGTACCTGGCCAGGCAGACGCGCCTCACTTTCGCGCGCTGCGGCATTACCGATCCCGTGTCGCTCGATGACTACCGCGCGCATGACGGACTAAAGGGTCTCGAAAAGGCCGTCGCGATGGCGCCGGCCGAAATCGTCAAGGAAGTCACCAACTCCGGATTGCGCGGGCGCGGCGGCGCCGGTTTTCCGACCGGCATCAAGTGGAAGACGGTCCTCGACACCTCCGCCGACCAGAAATACATCGTCTGCAACGCCGACGAGGGCGACAGCGGCACCTTCGCCGACCGCATGATCATGGAAGGCGACCCCTTCGTGCTGATCGAGGGTATGGCGATTGCCGGCGTCGCGGTGGGCGCGACAAGGGGCTACGTCTACATTCGTTCGGAATATCCGCATGCCGTCGCCATCATGAACGAGGCCATCGGCGTTGCGCGCCGGGACGGCGTACTCGGCCAGCGCGTTCTTGGGTCGCTCCATTCCTTCGACATGGAGGTGCGTGTCGGTGCCGGAGCATATGTCTGCGGTGAAGAGACCTCGCTGCTTGATTCGCTTGAGGGCAAGCGCGGCCTCGTTCGCGCCAAGCCGCCGCTGCCGGCGCACAAGGGCCTGTTCGGCAAGCCGACCGTAATCAACAATGTAATCTCGCTCGCCTCGGTCCCGATCGTTCTCGATAAGGGCGGCGCCTACTATCGTGACTTCGGCATGGGCCGCTCGCGCGGGACCATTCCGATCCAGATCGCTGGCAACGCGAAGTATGGCGGCCTGTTCGAGGCGGCCTTCGGCCTTACCCTCGGCGAGATCGTCGACGATATCGGCGGCGGGACGAGGTCGGGCAGGCCGGTGAAGGCGGTACAGGTCGGTGGCCCACTCGGCGCCTATTTCCCGCGCGCGCTCTTCGATACGCCATTCGACTACGAAGCCTTCGCCGCCAGGGATGGGCTCATCGGGCACGCCGGCATCGTGGTGTTCGATGATACGGCGGACATGCTCAAGCAGGCGCGTTTTGCCATGGAATTCTGCGCGATCGAAAGCTGCGGCAAGTGCACGCCATGCCGCCTCGGCTCGACGCGCGGCGTCGAGGTGGTCGACAAGATCGCAAGCAACATCGAACCGCAGAAGCAGATCGAACTGCTCACAGACCTCTGCAACACGATGAAATTTGGATCGCTTTGCGCGCTCGGCGGTTTTACTCCTTACCCGGTGATGAGCGCGCTCAATCATTTTCCGGAAGACTTCAAGCCACATCCCGTGCGGGAAGCAGCGGAGTAGTTTCCATGTATTTAGACCCCCTCATCCGCCTTCGCTTCGCTCAGTCACCTTCTCCCCGCCGGGGAGAAGAGGGCGTCCGCCTGGCTGCCGTGTCTCCTCTCCCCTCGGGGAGAGGTGGCGAGAGAAGCGAGCCGGTGAGGGGGCCTAATCGTTCTTCCAATCAATTCCGCGTGCACTAGGAGCGGACGATCATGAATGCCATGTTTGATATCAAAACGCTCATCGAGGAAATCGACTACGGCACGCCGGCGTCGAACTCCGAGAAAACCGTAACGCTCAACATCGACGGACGCTCCGTGACGGTCCCCGAGGGAACCTCAGTGATGCGCGCCGCGATGGACCTTGGCGTGGAGATTCCCAAGCTCTGCGCGACCGACATGCTGGATGCTTTCGGCTCCTGCCGCGTCTGTCTGGTCGAGATCGAGGGCCGTGCCGGAACTCCGGCCTCCTGCACCACGCCGGTGGGAGAAGGCATGGTGGTGAAGACACAAACCGAGCGGCTCAACGACATCCGCCGGGGCGTAATGGAGCTCTACGTCTCCGACCATCCGATTGGCTGGGACGCCGACGCGGGCCAGCACGGCGGCGACATCAAGAAAATCGCAGACTCGGTCGGCCTCCGTGAAATCCGATATGGTCTCGAGGGCCGCAATCACGTCATGCCTGGCAACGGCATCGACAATTTCGACTATCTGGCCAAGGACGAGTCGAATCCGTATTTCACCTATGACGCCACGCAATGCATCGTCTGCTCGCGCTGCGTGCGCGCCTGCGAAGAAGTTCAGGGCACCTTTGCGCTGACGATTACCGGTCGCGGCTTCGAGTCTCGCGTCTCGGCCGGCATGTCGGAGAACTTCATCGATTCGGAATGCGTGTCCTGTGGTGCCTGCGTGCAGGCTTGCCCGACCGACGCACTGCGCGAAAAGTCCGTGCTGAGCGTCGGCCGGCCCGAACATTCGGTCGTCACAACCTGCGCATATTGCGGTGTCGGCTGCTCGTTCAAGGCGGAGATGCGGGGCGACGAGCTGATCCGCATGGTGCCTTACAAGGACGGCAAGGCCAACAGGGGCCATTCCTGTGTCAAGGGCCGCTTCGCCTACGGCTATTCGACTCACAAGGACCGCATCCTCAACCCGATGGTACGCGAGAAGATCAGCGATCCGTGGCGGGAGGTGACCTGGGCCGAGGCCTTCTCCCATGTGGCGAACGAGTTCCGCCGCCTCCAGTACCAGTATGGCCGCGGCGCCATCGGCGGCATCACTTCCTCGCGCTGCACCAATGAAGAGACCTATCTCGTGCAGAAGCTTATCCGCCAGGGCTTCGGCAACAACAATGTGGACACCTGCGCGCGCGTCTGCCATTCGCCTACCGGCTACGGTCTGAAGACCACCTTCGGCACTTCGGCCGGCACTCAGGATTTCGATTCCGTCGATTATTCCGACGTTGTCATGATCATCGGCGCCAACCCGACCGACGGTCACCCGGTCTTCGCCTCGCGGCTGAAGAAGCGGCTGCGGAAGGGTGCGAAGCTGATCGTCATCGATCCGCGCCGCACCGACATCGTGCGTTCAGCGCATGTGCAGGCCGAATACCATCTGCCGCTCAAGCCCGGCACCAATGTCGCGGTCCTCACGTCGCTCGCGCATGTGATCGTCAACGAAGGCCTTTACGATGAAAATTTCATCCGCGAGCGGTGCGACTGGTCGGAGTTCGAAGACTTTGCTGCTTTCGCAGCCGAACCGCAGCACAGCCCCGACGTGGTCACCAAGCTCTCCGGCGTTCCGGCGGAACTGATCCGCCAGGCGGCGCGGCTCTATGCGACAGGCGGCAATGGTGCGATCTATTACGGCCTCGGCGTAACCGAGCACAGCCAGGGGTCGACCACCGTCATGGCGATCGCAAACCTCGCCATGCTCACCGGCAATATCGGGCGGCCGGGCGTCGGCGTGAACCCGCTGCGCGGCCAGAACAATGTGCAGGGCGCGTGCGATATGGGCTCGTTCCCGCACGAGCTGCCGGGCTACAGGCACATGTCGGATGACGCCACCCGCGAGATCTATGAAACGCTCTGGGGCGTGAAGCTCGATGCGGAGCCGGGCCTGCGCATCCCGAACATGCTGGACGCGGCTGTCGACGGGTCCTTCAAGGGCATCTACATCCAGGGCGAGGACATCCTGCAGTCCGACCCGAACACAAGCCATGTCGCGGCCGGCCTCGAAGCCATGGAATGCGTGGTCGTCCACGACCTCTTTCTCAACGAGACGGCCAACTATGCCCATGTCTTCCTGCCGGGCTCTACCTTCCTCGAAAAGGACGGCACCTTCACCAATGCCGAGCGCCGCATCAACCGTGTGCGCAAGGTAATGGCGCCGAAGAACGGCCTCGGCGACTGGGAGGTGACGCAGCAGCTCGCGCAGGAAATGGGGCTGAAGTGGAACTACACGCATCCGTCCGAGATCATGGATGAGATCGCCCAGACCACGCCCAGCTTCGCCGGCGTCAACTACGACCTTCTCGATCGCGAAGGCTCGGTGCAGTGGCCCTGCAACGAAAAGGCCCCACTCGGCACGCCGGTGATGCATATCGGCGGCTTCGTGCGCGGCAAGGGCAAGTTCATCCGCACTGAATATGTCGCGACGGACGAGAAGACGGGACCGCGCTTCCCGCTGCTTTTGACCACCGGCCGCATCCTTTCCCAGTATAATGTCGGCGCGCAGACCAGGCGCACGGAGAATGTAGTCTGGCATCAGGAAGACCGGCTGGAAATCCACCCGCACGACGCTGAGCAACGCGGCGTGCGCGACGGCGACTGGGTGCGCGTTCAGAGCCGCGCCGGCGATACGACGCTTCGTGCGCTGATCACCGAACGCGTGGCGCCTGGTGTGGTCTACACGACCTTCCACCACCCGAGCACGCAGGCCAACGTCATCACCACGGATTTCTCCGACTGGGCGACGAATTGTCCTGAGTACAAGGTCACCGCCGTGCAGGTCGGCCCGTCCAACGGCCCGTCCGACTGGCAGGAGGAGTATGACGCGCTTTCCCGCCGCAGCCGCCGCATCGAAGGGCGGCTCGAGGCCGCGGAGTGAGGCAGGCGCGCGCAGAAATGCAATCGTCGTGTTCCTTCGCGCCCCCCTCTGTCCTGCCGGACATCTCCCCCTCAAGGGGGGAGATCGGACGACCGCAACGACGGCGTTCATCCTGCAGCGTCGGAGATTGGCGAAAGTTGAAACGACCGCCAATCTCCCCCCTTGAGGGGGAGATGTCCGGCAGGACAGAGGGGGGTAACGCAGAGCGCCGCGCGTTTCCGATCGATGAAGCCCTGTCGAAGGCCGCGCCATGACCCGCTCGCCGCTTGCTCAAACCTCCCGCCTGGCCCGGCGCTCGGACGGCACGAAGGCGGCAAACCGCACGGTGCCGGAGGAAACGCCGGTGGCGTTTTCCTATGCCGGCACGACCCATGCGGTGATGATGGCGAGCCCGGCCGATTTCGAAGATTTCGCACTCGGCTTCAGCCTGACCGAAGGCATTGTCTCCATGCCTGATGAGATCGATGCGATCGAGGTGGAGGATTTGGGCGCGGGCATCGACATCCGGATCCGGCTCCGGGATGTTGCCAACAGGCGTTTCGAGGCGCGGCGGCGCAGGCTCGCCGGGCCCGTCGGCTGCGGGCTGTGCGGAATAGAGTCCATCGAGGAAGCCATGCGTTCTGTTGCCAGCGTCGGTCAGTCGGGACTTACGTTATCTCCGAGCGACATCATTCAGTCGGTCAAGCTGCTCTCCAAGGTGCAGCCACTTCATACCGAGACGGGTGCGGTTCATGCCGCCGGCTTCTACGTACCGGGCAAGGGCATCGTCGAGGCGCGCGAGGATGTCGGACGCCACAACGCACTCGACAAGCTGGCCGGCGCACTTGCGCGAAGCCGCGTCGCAGGCCCGAGCGGCGCCGTCGTGGTGACCAGCCGGGTCTCGGTCGAGATGGTGCAGAAGACGGCCGCGATCGGCTCGCCTTTCATCATCGCCGTCTCGGCGCCGACGGCTCTTGCCATCCGCACCGCGGAGGCGGCGGGAATGACACTCGTCGCGCTGGTCCGCGGCGACGATTTTGATATTTTCACCCATCCGCACCGCGTGACTTCCGGAGCCACAAAACATGTCGCATGACGAACACCACGCTATGAGCACACAGGAAAAGCTCGTCTACATGGCCAACCAGATCGCGGCCTTCTTCCAGACGATGCCGCATGACGAAGCGGCTGCTGGCGTGGCCAAGCACATCAATGATTTCTGGGATCCGCGAATGCGCCGGCAGTTCTTCGAGATTGTCGAGGCGGGCGGCGAAGGTCTTTCGCCGCTGGTACTGGATGCCGTGGCCAAGATCAGGAGGCCAGCACCGCCCGCCCCTCTTCCTGGCGGAAGGGTCGAGGCGTAGCCTTAAGCGGCAGCCAATCTCCCCTTGCAGGGGAGATGTCCGGCAGGACAGCGGGGGCACCGTCGAGCATCGACATTGAGGTTATCCCGCAACCTCAATGCCTGTCGCTCACATCAACCCGAGTTGCTTGTAGAAGCCGAGTGCATCGTAATAGTCGCTTTGCGATGCGATCTTGCCGCCCTTGATCCCGAAAATCGAAGCGCCGGTGATGGAGAAGGTCTTGCCCGTCGCCTTCGTGCCGTCGGCCCAGTCGCCGGTGTTGGTGCCCGAGAATTCCCATTCGAAGGACACCCGGTCGTCCTGCACGACCGGAGTTCCCTTCATCTTCCACACGGCGTCCGGGACGGCGTTGAGGAAATTGTCGATCACTCCTGTCTTGGCGGCTTCCTTGCCCATGACCGGTTTTCCGACCGATGCGTCATAGTAGGTGACGTCATCGGCGAAATAGCCGGCTGCCTTGGTGGAGTCGTGCCCGTTCCAGGCGGCGAGATAAGCCTCGACGACCGCCTGGGCGGTGTCGTCCGCGAAGGCGGCCGAGACCGGGACAGCAGTTGACAGTCCCAAAGCGGCGGCTGCGACAAAAAACTGACGGCGGCGCATGTTCGTGATCCTTTCCGGTTTGAGCAGTCGGCTTGATTCAACTCATGACCTCGTGATGCGCCGGCGCGCCTCAGCCTGCTCTATTGACGTTTGCGCTGGCGGGGCACATCACCCATGCGCCACCATCACGTGGCGGACCGCGGTGTAGTCTTCCAGCGCGTAAAGCGACATATCCTTGCCGTAACCGGACTGCTTCAGCCCACCGTGCGGCATCTCATTCGTCAGCATGAAATGGGTGTTGATCCAAGTGCAGCCATACTGCAGCCGCGCCGCAGCCGCCATGGCGCGCGAAACGTCCTTCGTCCAGACCGAGGACGCCAGCCCGTAGTCACTGTCGTTTGCCCATGCCACCGCGTCGTCGACATCGGAGAAGCGCGTGACAGAGACGACGGGGCCGAATACTTCCTTACGGACGATCTCGTCTTCCTGCAGCGCGCCTGCGACGATTGTCGGCTGGTAGAAGAAGCCACTGCCATCTCCCGGCCGGCCGCCGGTGGTAATCTCGATGTGCCGCAGCTCGGAGGCGCGCTCCACGAAACTTGCCACGCGATCGCGCTGGCGCCTCGAGATCAGCGGGCCCATCTCGTTTTCGGTATCGTCGGGCCGGGCGTATTTGATGGTGGAGACAGCGGCGGTAAGATCTGCAACCAGCCTGTCGTAGATCTTGCTGCCGGCATAGATGCGGCAGGCAGCCGTGCAGTCCTGACCGGCATTATAGTAACTGAACGCGCGGAGCCCGGTCACGACGGCTTCCAGGTCGGCGTCGTCGAAGATGATGACGGGAGCCTTGCCGCCAAGCTCGAGATGCGTGCGCTTCACCGACCTCGCGGCCGCCTGCATGACTTTCTTGCCTGTGCCGACATCGCCCGTAATTGAGATCATGTTGACTTTCGGGTGATTGATCAGCGTGTTTCCCACGCTGTCGCCGCGACCGAGCACGACATTGACCACGCCCTCGGGCAGTATTTCAGCCAGGATTTTCGCGAGTTTCAACGCTGTCAGCGGCGTCTGCTCCGAAGGCTTGAATACGACCGTATTGCCGCCGCCTATCGCCGGGGCCAGCTTCCAGGCCATCATCATGAGCGGGTAGTTCCACGGCGCGATCGAGGCGACGATGCCGATCGGATCGCGGCGGATCATCGACGTATGGCCCGGCAGATATTCGCCCGCGACGACGCCCGGCATCGAACGAACGGCGCCAGCGAAGAAGCGGTAGCAATCGATGATCGCCGGGATCTCGTCGTTCAGCACGGCGTTGATCGGCTTGCCGCAGTTGAGCGATTCCAACGCCGCGAATTCGTTCGCTTCGGCCTCGATGCGATCGGCAATCTTCAGGAGATAGCCGGAACGCTGCCCGGGTGTGGTGCGCGACCAGGTTACAAAGGCCTTATCCGCCGCGGCCACCGCCGCATTGACCTGCGCTTCCGATGCTTCCGGAAGGTCGAGGATCGTACCGCCGGTCTTCGGGTCTAGAACGGGTTCCTCCGTTTCGGTTCCCTTCTCGAACCTGGAGCCAATGAGCATTTCGGTATCCATGATCGTCTCTCCCATGAGGGTTATTTTCCGGCGCCGGCGATCTGGTCGCCCTCGCGCGTGAGGTAGTAGGCAAGAAGGATCGGCAGCAGGGTCACGAGTACGACGAACATCGCGACTACGTTTGTCACGGGGCGCTGCCGCGGCCGCACCAATTCCTCGAGCATCCAGATCGGCAGGGTCTGCTGCTGGCCGGCCGTGAAGGTCGTGACGATCACCTCGTCGAAAGAGAGCGCGAAGGCGAGCATGCCGCCCGCAAGAAGTGCAGTGCCGATGTTCGGCAGGATGACATGCCGGAAGGTCTGGAAGCCATCCGCGCCGAGATCCATCGATGCCTCGATCAGCGAACCCGAAGTGCGCCGGAACCGCGCGACGGCGTTGTTGTAAACGACTACGACGCAGAACGTCGCGTGCCCCAGAATGATCGTCCAGAAGGAAAACGGGATATCGGCGAGATTGAACGCCGAGCGCAGCGCGATGCCGGTGATGATGCCGGGCAGCGCAATCGGCAGGATGACCAGCAGCGAGATCATCTCGCGGCCGAAAAAGCGCGTCTGGCTGACGGCTGCCGCGCAAAGCGTGCCCAGCACAAGCGCGATCGCGGTGGAGACCGCCGCGACCTTGACCGAAAGTGCCAAGGCGGCCCAGACGTCGGGCCGGCCCCATGCGACAGCCAGCCACTGGGCCGTCAAGCCCGGCGGCGGCCACTGGTAGCTCTTCTCTTCTGTTGTGAAGGCATAGACAAAGATCAGCAAGATAGGCAGGTGCAGGAAGAGCAGGCCTCCCGCGGCCGCCATTTTCAGGCCGAGCGGAGCTGATTGGCCGCGGTCAGAGCGCATCGAACGCCCCCATGCGTTTGGCCATCCAAAGATACAAACCCATGATGACGACCGGCACCACGGTGAAGGCCGCGGCGAGCGGAATGTTGCCGGCTGTACCCTGATGCGCATAGACGGCCTGGCCGATGAAGAGCCGCGACGTGCCGACGATCTGCGGAATGATGTAGTCGCCGAGCGTCAGCGAGAAGGTGAAGATCGAGCCGGCGACGATGCCCGGCAGCGCAAGCGGGAACAGAACATTACGAAAGGTCTGGCCCGGCGAGGCGCCGAGATCCGATGACGCTTCGAGAAGGTTTCCCGGCACACGCTCGAGCGCCGCCTGGATCGGCAGGATCATGAATGGAAGCCAGACGTAGACGAAGACGATGAAGGTGCCGGTGAAGGAAACCGACAGCGAGTTGCCGCCGACGATCGGCAGGCTCAGCCAGCCGTCAAGCAGCCAGGTCAGATGCAGCTTGCCGAAAAGCCAGGTGAGGATGCCTTCTTTGGCAAGGATCAGCTTCCAGGCGTAGATCTTGACAAGGTAGCTTGACCAAAGAGGCAGCATTACAGCCAGGTAGAACAGCGCCTTCCATTTGCCGCGCGCATAGCGAGCCGCGTAGTATGCGATCGGAAAGCCGAGAACGGCCGAAACCAGCGTCACCACCGCCGCCATGGTTACAGTGCGGATGATGATGTCGAGATTGGACGGCAGAAGAAGTTCGCCATAGGTCTTCAGCGTGAATTCGCGGCTGATGAGACCGGAAAACTCGTCGATCGAAAAGAAGCTCTGCAGGAGCAGCGCGAAGAGCGAGCCGAGATAGACCACGCCGAGCCAGAGCAACGGCGGCGCGAGCATCAGAAAAAGCAGCAGGGCCGGTCTGCGCCAGAGTGTGTCGGAGAGATACCCGAACAAGCCGCCCCGGCTGGGCAGGATCGCCTGAACGGAAGCCTGGTCTATGTCGGTCGCCACGACGGTCATCGTTCAGCGCCCACGTGCCGCGTAGTGCCCCCCTCTGAAAACGCAGCCCGCTCTGGCCTGCCGGCCATCTCCCCTCAAGGGGGGAGATCAGCAGTTTTGGCGACGCGACCAATCTCCCCCTTGAGGGGGAGATGGCCGGCAGGCCAGAGGGGGGTGCGAAACAGCGGTCATCGTTACCCTCCCGCCTCGTCCATCAGATGAAGGTGCTCGCGATTGAAAGTGAGCACGACCGTGTCGCCTTCCGGCGGTAGCGAAACGCCGGACGGCACCGTGGCATGAAGGCGCAGTCCATCGGCGTCGAGCGCGAGTTTGGTGGTGGCGCCCATGTAGTTTGTCGAGACGAGTCGGGCGGAAACTCCGTCCCCATCGGCCGCACGAGCAATGCGGATCGCTTCAGGGCGCAGGCTGCCCCAGCGCCGCTGTCCGCAATAGCGCTGCACGAAATCCGGCGGGAGCACGTTGGACGAGCCGACGAAATCCGCAACAAAGCGCGATCGTGGCCGCTCGTAGATTTCCTCCGGTGCGCCGATCTGCATGATCATGCCATCGTTGAACACGGCAACCCGGTCAGCCATGGAAAGGGCTTCGCCCTGGTCATGCGTAACGAAGACGAAGGTGATACGCAGCGTCCGCTGCAGCGCCTTCAATTCCTCCTGCATCTGCTCGCGCAGCTTGAGGTCGAGCGCACCGAGCGGCTCGTCGAGCAGCAGCACCTTCGGCTTGTTGACGAGCGCGCGGGCGAGCGCCACGCGCTGCCTCTGCCCACCGGAAAGCTGGCTCGGCTTACGCTTGCCGTAGGCCGGCAACTGCACCAGTTTCAGTGCGTCTTCAGCCGCCTGAACGCGTTCCGCCTTTCCGACCCCCTTTACCATCAAGCCGTAAGCGACGTTGTCGAGGACATTGAGGTGCGGAAACAACGCATAGTCCTGGAAGACGGTATTGACGTTGCGCCGGTAGGGCGGAACTCCTTCAGCCTTCTCACCGAATATGTCGATATGGCCCGAAGTCGGCTGCTCGAAACCCGCGATCAGGCGAAGGCAGGTCGTCTTGCCGGAGCCCGACGGGCCGAGCATGGCGAAGAATTCGCCC
Organism: uncultured Alphaproteobacteria bacterium; assembly: GCA_963813315.1. Classification (GTDB taxonomy): domain Bacteria; phylum Pseudomonadota; class Alphaproteobacteria; order Rhizobiales; family Rhizobiaceae; genus CAWEYO01. Next base: position 14,533 of record CAWEYO010000006.1, read on the forward strand.
TGCCTGATCTCCAGGTCCACCGCATTGACGGCCTTTACCGCTCCGAAATGGCGCGAGACTTTCTGAAAGGAAACGGCTGGTGTCATCGTGCTCTGTTTCAAAATCAGGCGGATATCGCGGCTCGATCGTTTCCGGCGTCCCGAACATTCCGCCGCGATGCGGGGCATGGCGGGACGTAGGGTGAAGCAGTCGAGGTGGACGGCGCCCACCCCTATCTACGTGTTGCCCTCCCTACAAGGGAGGGTAAGCTTTACCGACCACCGATCACGCCGATATAGTCCGACACCCAGCGGTAGTAGGGCACGCATTCGCCCTGCTCGCACTTGGCAACCGGCGTTTTCCAGAACTTGATCCTGTCAAAGTCTTCGAAGCCGTTGGTCTTGCAGCCTTCCTCGGTCAGCAGCGCGTTGCCCTTGCAGGCAGCCGGCACAGCCGGATTGGAACCGAACCAGGCAGCGAGATCGCCTTGCACCTTGGGCGACAGCGAATGCTCCATCCACATATAGGCGCAGTTCGGGTGGGCCGCCTCGACGTGCAACATCGTTGTATCGGCCCATCCCGTGGCGCCCTCTTCCGGAACGGTGGATGCCACCGGCTGCTTGTCGGCGACAAGAAGGTTGACCTGGAACGGCCACGATCCGGAGGCAACGACGCCTTCGTTCTTGAAGTCGTCAACCTGGATCATCGCGTCGTGCCAATAGCGGCCCACCAGAGTGCGCTGTTGGCGCAGGAGATCGAGCGCGGCCTTGTACTGATCTTCGTTCAACTCATACGGGTTCTTTATGCCAAGATCCGGCTTGTGCGCCATGAGGTAATTTGCGGCGTCGGCCACATGGATCGGGCCGTCATAGGCCTGGACGCGGCCTTTGTTGGACTTGCCGTCGGGCAGCGTCGCTTCTTCGAACACGACGCTCCAGCTCTTTGGTGCTTCCTTGAAGACGTTGGTGTTATACATCAGAACGTTCGGCCCCCATTGATAGGGGGTGCCGTAGTGGACTCCGTCGACAGTGTGCCACGGCGCGCTCTGCAGCCGCTCGTCGATGGTCTTCCAGCTCGGGATCAGGTCGGTGTTGATCGGCTGCACGCGCTTTCCCGCAACCAGCCTGAGCGAGGCGTCGCCCGAAGCCGTGGCAAGATCGAAGCCGCCCTCGTTCATCAGCGCGACCATCTCATCCGAGGTGGCAGCGGTCTTGACGTTGACTTTGCAGCCGGTCTTCGTCTCGAATTCCGTCACCCAATCGAAATTCTTGTCGGCTTCGCCGCGCTCAATATAGCCGGGCCAGGCGATGATGGTGACCTCCCCCTCGCCGGCGCCCAGCTCTTTCAGCATTTCCTGTGCCGTCGCCTGGCCGGAAAAGCTGAGCGCGAGCGCCATGGCGGTACAGGACTTCAGAAACGACTTCATGTTGGACCTCCCATTTGAAGAGCCGCACTGGGGTCGGCGGCTTCTCCCCGGACCATAAGGTGAGCCAAAATTCGGGCATTCGCAAATTCATTTGTCAGAACGCCGGTGTCTCGAAGCGGAAACGTCTCAAACGAACGGCAATGTCGCGGAGCAACACCACAAGCTGCGCGGTCGCTCGAGGCGAGAAGATGACGCGATACGTCATTCGTTATCGGGCTCTCATCAGCGAGCTTGAAGCTCGGGTCCGCCGAGTGGAGCAGCATCTGAACCTGCCGGAACTGGATATGCACTGACAATTCAGGGCAGCCGTGGCGGAGTTCGGCATCACAATTCTGATTTCCTTACCGTTGTTTCGCGGCCACTTCTCCCCTCTTCATGTCCTCTTCGTGGGGCAGAGTAGGCAACGATGGGCGTCGGCGCTCCTTCCGTACGAAGGCCATGTTGACAGGACAGTACGGGCGCGGTTCCTTTCGCCTCGAGCATCGAGGAGACAGGCAAACAGCATGGCGATCAGCGAACAACGAGTCCATGCGCTTCCCTGCTGGAGCGGCGGGGTAACCATCGAAGCCCTCAAGGGCGGCCTCAGCAACGAGAATTTTCTGGTCACCGACGCATGCGGCCAGCATGTCGTGCGATTTGGCAGGGACTACCCATTCCATCACGTCTTTCGCGAACGCGAGATCATGACGGCGCGGGCCGCGCATGCGGCGGGTTTTGCGCCGGCGGTGGAGTATGCGGAGCCCGGCGTCATGGTTACGGCCTATCTCAACGCAAAGACGTTGCGGCCGCAGGATGTGTGCGCCAACGCAACACAAATCGCCAGGTTGATACAGCGGTTCCATGATGAAATGCCGCGTAATGTTTCCGGCGCGGGTTTCATGTTCTGGGTATTCCACGTCATCCGCGACTATGCGCGGACACTTGAATCCGGTAGCAGCCGCATGACAAGTGAGCTTCCCGGCTATCTGGCACTGGCGGATGAACTGGAGCACGCGCAGACATCGCTGCCAATCATATTCGGACACAATGATCTTTTGCCGGCGAATTTTCTCGACGACGGCGAAAAACTTTGGCTGATCGATTTCGAATATGCCGGCTTCTCGACGGCAATGTTCGATCTCGCGGGAGCGGCGTCGAACGCGGGAATGAGCGATGCGCAGTCCGAAAGCCTGCTGACCGCCTATTTCGGCCGCGTGCCCGACCTGGCGATCCGGCGGGCTCATTCGGCGATGCAGTGCGCTTCGCTGCTGCGCGAGGCAATGTGGAGCATGGTGTCCGAACTCCATCTCGACGCACCCGGCGTCGACTATGCGGCCTACACCGCCGAGAACCTCTCGCGGCTTGACGCCACCCTCGAGACCTACCGTGAGCGATTCGGAAAGACTTCATCATGACTTTGCCATCCCATGCGCAGATCGTCGTCATCGGCGGCGGTATCATCGGCTGTTCCACCGCCTATCACCTGGCGCGCGACCACAAGGCCGATGTGGTGCTCCTGGAACAGGGCAAGCTGACATCCGGATCGACCTGGCATGCGGCGGGACTTGTCGGCCAGTTGCGATCCTCGGCGTCCATCACACGCGTGCTCAAATATTCCGTCGATCTCTACAAGGGGCTGGAGCAGGAAACCGGGCTTGCCACCGGCTGGAAGATGACCGGCTGCCTGAGGCTTGCAACCAGCCAGGACCGCTGGACCGAATTTTGCCGTTTGGCGACGACAGCGAAGAGCTTCGGCATGGAGATGCCCCTCATTTCGCCGGCGGAAGTGAAGGCCATGTGGCCGCTGATGAATGTCGAGGATCTGGTCGGCGCGAGCTGGTTGCCCACCGACGGCCAGGCGAGCCCATCCGACATCACGCAGTCGCTTGCCAAGGGCGCGCGTATGCACGGCGCGAAGCTGCACGAGAATGTCCGCGTCACCGGCTTCGACATGAAAGAGGGGCGCATCGCCGCGGTGAAGACGGACAATGGCGACATCGCCTGTGAGAAAGTAGTCAACTGTGCCGGGCAATGGGCACGGCAAGTAGGCAGTATGGCCAGCATCAACGTGCCGCTGCAGCCGGTGAAGCACCAATACATCATCACTGAAAAGATCGACGGCCTCGCGACCGACGCGCCGACCATCCGCGATCCCGACCGGCGGACCTATTTCAAGGAAGAGGTCGGCGGGCTGGTGATGGGCGGCTATGAACCCAACCCGCAGGCATGGACGACCGGCGACGTGCCGGACGATTGGGAGTTCCGGCTGTTCGACGACGATTTCGATCATTTCGAGCAGCACATGAGCCAGGCAATCGCGCGTATCCCTGCGCTTGAGACGGCCGGCGTCAAGCAGATGATCAACGGACCCGAGAGCTTTACGCCGGACGGCAATTTCATCCTCGGCGCGGCGCCTGAGTGCCCGAACCTGTTCGTCGGCGCTGGCTTCAACGCGTTCGGCATCGCCTCGGGCGGCGGCGCCGGCTGGGTGCTTGCGCAATGGGTGATCGACGGCGAGGCGCCGCTGGATCTTTGGGTCGTGGACATCCGCCGGTTTTCCGGCCTGCACCGCGACCGCCAATGGGTGTGCGACCGCACGCTGGAAGCCTACGGAAAGCACTACACGGTTCAATTCCCGCACGAGGAGTATGAGAGCGGGCGCCCGCGCATTGTTTCTCCGCTGTACGAGCGCCTGAAAGTGCACGGCGCGGTGTTCGGCTCCAAACTTGGCTGGGAGCGTCCCAACTGGTTCGCGACGCAAGGCAACGTTGCGCAGGACGTCTACTCCATGGGCAGACAGAACTGGTTCCACGCCGTCGGCGAGGAGCACCGCCATGTGCGCGAGGCGGTCGGGATTTTCGACCAGTCATCCTTCGCCAAATACGAGGTGACTGGAAAGGACGCATTGAATGCGCTTGACCGGATTTGCGCCAACGATGTCCGCAAGCCCGCGGGACGGCTGACCTACACGCAGCTTCTCAATTCGCGCGGGGGCATCGAGGCCGACCTTACCGTGGCGCGCCTCGCAGACGACAAACTCTACATCGTCACCGGCACCGGTTTCCGTACACACGATCTGGCCTGGATCACCGAGCACATTCAGGGAGATGAGGTGACACTAACCGACGTGACCGAGGATTTCGGTACGCTTTCGCTGATGGGGCCGCGTGCGCGGGACGTGCTCGCCACCGTCACCACGGCTGACGTTTCAAATGCCGCTTTCCCGTTCGGGCATGTGCGAGAAATTCCGATCGCCGGCAATACCGTGCGCGCGCTGCGCATCACTTATGTCGGCGAGCTCGGCTGGGAGCTGCACGTGCCTATTGCGGCCACCGGCGAGGTGTTCGACGCGCTGATGGCGGCTGGCAAGGCTCACCGCATCCGCCCGGTCGGCTACCGGGCGCTGGAATCACTGCGCCTCGAAAAGTTCTATCGTGCGTGGGGCTCGGACATTACGCCTAACGATACGCCGTTCGAGGCCGGGCTCGGCTGGGCGGTCAAGCTCGGGAGAAGCACCGATTTCATTGGAAAGCGTGTGCTCGGAACCCTTGAGGGATAAGCCGCTCGGCAAGCGTCTTGCCTGCTTTACCGTGGACGACGCGGAAGTCGTGCTGGTCGGCCGCGAAACCATTCTGAGAAACGGCGAGCCGGTGGGATATCTGACGAGCGGCGGCTATGGCTACACGGTGGGCAAGCCGATCGGCTATGGCTATGTCCGCAACGCGGGGGGCGTCAGCGACGAATACCTCGCTTCAGGTCGCTATGAACTGGTGGTGGCGATGGAGCGGACGCCGGCGAAAATCCATCTCGGCCCGCTGTATGATCCTGCAAACGTCAAGGTGAAAAGCTGATCGGCTGACGATGTCGCGTTGAACTGTTCGCGCATTGAGCCTACAGTGGTTCTTGTAGTCATATTGCGGAGTCAGTGATGAAGGAATTGCAGCTGCGGGACGCGAAAACGACGTTGTCGGCGGTGGTCGATGCAGCCGAGCATGGCGAGCCGACGACGATTACCAAGCACGGGCGTCCCGCCGCCGTTGTGATTTCCTATGAGGAATGGACCAAGCTGAAGAGCAAGGTGCCGAGCTTTGCCGATCTCCTGTTGGCCGTTCCTGCGCTTGATCCAGACGACATTCCCAAAAGGCGGCCCGCCAGGATCATCCGGGAAGGCAACTTTGACTGATGTCGGGATACCTTCTCGACACCAACGCAATATCCATGCTTGCACCTCGGCCCGGAAACGAGAAAACATCTCCAGCGCAAGTGGCCCCATTCCGAGCCTGGGTACGCGAGCACGACGAGGAACTGTTCCTCTCTTCAGTGACGATCGCCGAGATTCAGGCGGGTATTTCTCAGCTTGAACGAAGAGGCGCTTCGCGACGAGCAGCCGATCTATCCCGTTGGCTCAGTGCGATCCTGGATTTGTACGACTCCAGAACACTTCCGCTCACGTCGCCCGTCGCACTTGAGGCGGGCCGGTTGCTCGATCGCGCAATAGGGGCCGGCGCCGACCCCGGCTTTGAAGACGCCGCGATAGCGGCAACCGGGGCCGTTCATGGCCTCACGATTGTCACGGCCAATACCCGCCACTTTGCGCAATTCGGCGTGCCGTTCATCCCACCGCAAACATAGTATCGCACCGCCTTGCCAGCCAACATCCGGATATCTACGAGGCATACATGGACAGACGTGTGACAAGTGCACAGATGAGAGCCGCCAGAGGATTGCTGAATTGGAGCGTCCGCGAACTTTCCGATCGCTCCGGCGTCCATCGAAACACGATAACAAACTTTGAAACCGGCAGGTCAGGCGGCGATCCCGAGACGATGCACAAGCTGCGTCACGCCATGGAGGTCGCCGGCGTGATTTTCGTCGATGAGAACGGAGAGGGACCTGGCGTCAGGATGAGAAAACAAGGCTAACTGGGCTCAGTCCTGCCGTGCTCGGCAGGAAAGAGGGTACATGAATCCGCAAGTTCATTCGTTGACATCCCCGGGATGCAGGGATTTCACCAACTTTTTGTTGTAAATGTAGATAATTTCATCTACATTTACAAGAGAGCGAAATCTACATCATCGAGCGTCAGATGCCAATAAATGTCACCAATGAAACGGCGGACGAACTAACCCGGAAATTTGCCCGGCTGGCGAACGTCAGCCTTACCGACGCCATCGTCATCGCCATGCGCGAAGCTATCGAACGACGGCAGAATGCCGAAACGCCGATTGAAACCGCAGCGAGACTGCGCGCCAAGCATAACATCAACATAACCAACGAAACGCGCAAGCCTCTGCCGAAGGCTGTATTCGATGAAATGTGGGAAAACTGAGAATGTTCATCGATGCATGCGCTCTCATTGCAGTTCTTTCAGATGAAAAGGAAGCCAAGCGTGCGTCGGATGCTATTGCGAGAGCTAAGACACGGTTTACCTCACCTGTCGCCATACTAGAAACGGCGCTGGGACTAGCAAGATCGGACAAGTTCAACATAAGCGTCGAGGCGGTCGAGCCGATCGTCATGGAGTTTCTTGAAGCCAGAGGCATTGAAATCCGTGACTTGCCGCCCGCGAAGCAAGCGACCAGCATCGCACTGTCGGCGGCGCATCGATACCGGCAGGGACGGCACGGATTGAACCTCGGAGATTGCCTTCACTACGCCTGCGCCAAATACTACCGCGTTCCCATTCTTGCGACTGACGACGAATTTCGCGAGACTGACGTCGAAACGGTTCCGTGAGAGAGACGACTAATAGAGCGCGGTGATTTCAACTGGAATCACTGGAATCGTCGCCGCGCTCTAATTTTTTGATTTCGCATGATCTTTTTCCGACCGCTACACACTTTTCGGGATCATGCTCTAGAAGTGGAGTCACGCCGCGGAATTTCATGTCGCCGGTTGACGGTCTTCGGCCGTCCCTCGATCGAGAGCTTTGTTTCCCGCCTTTCACGCTCCGCGACCACCTTGCCCTTCGCGATCACGCAGAGGCGTTCGGCGCGCAGCCGGATAGCCTCGACCGGGTTGCCGGCATCGAGCACGACGAGGCTCGCCGACTTGCCGATTTCCAGCCCGAGATGGTCGAGACCCATGATTTCGGCGTTGGTCTTCGTCACCATGTCGAAGCATATGCGCATGTCGGCGGGGCTCGACATCTGCGCAACGTGCAGTCCCATGAAAGCGACATCCAGCATGTCGGCCGTACCCAGCGAGTACCACGGATCGAGCACACAATCCTGACCCCAGCCGACACGGATTCCGTAGCGCAGCATTTCGGGGACGCGGGTGAGCCCGCGGCGCTTCGGATAGGTGTCGTGGCGGCCCTGCAGCATGATATTGATCAGCGGGTTGGGGATGGCGGAAACCTCTGCCTCGGCGATCAGCGGCAGCAGTTTCGAAACGTAATAGTTGTCCATCGAATGCATCGAGGTGAGGTGCGAGCCAGCTACCCTGCCTTGCAGCCCTAGCCGCTGCGTCTCACAGGCAAGCTGCTCGATATGGCGCGAGAGCGGATCGTCGGTCTCGTCGCAATGCATGTCGACCATCAGGCCGCGCTCGGCGGCGATCTCGCAGAGTTCCGTCACCGAGCGCGTGCCATCCTCCATGGTCCGCTCGAAATGCGGAATGCCGCCGACGACTTCGACGCCTTTGTCGAGCGCGCGGATGGTGTTTTCCCGCGCCGCGGCACTCCGGTAAAAGCCATCCTGCGGGAAGGCAACCAGTTGCAGGTCGATATAGGGTGCGACCGTTCTCTTCACATCGAGAAGCGCCTCGACCGCCAGAAGCCGGTCGTCGCAGGTATCGACATGCGTGCGAATGGCGAGCAGGCCCATCGAGACCGCCCAGTCGCAATAGGCAAGTGCGCGATCCTTGACCGCCTCGTAAGTAAGCATCGGCTTCAGTTCACCCCAGAGCGCGATCCCTTCGAGCAGAGTGCCCGAGGCGTTGATGCGCGGGATGCCGTAGGAAAGTGTCGCGTCCATATGGAAATGCGGATCGACAAAGGGCGGCGCGACGAGATTGCCGGTCGCGTCGACCATGGTAGAAGCCTCCGCATCGAGCTTCGGCTCTATTGCCGCGATCGTCCCGCCGCTGATGCCGATGTCGGCGACATTGCCATCCGGAAGCGTGCCGCCCTTCACGATGACATCGAAGCTCATCTTTCACCTTTCTGGTAGGGGATCAGAAGCGCGTATCTTACAGTAAACTGTTGAACTCTAACAATATTCATATTGATCTCAATCCCTTGCATGGCACTTGGACAGGGTCTAAATTGCCCAAAGTCCCGCCTGTTCCCGCATTTCCCCGCCATTCTGTCTGAGCAGATGGCTGAGCAGAACAGGCAGAACAAACGATCCTTGGGAGATAACCATGAAAGCTGTGTTCCCCGAAAGTACAGGCAAGACTTTGCGCTTCGGTCTGACACCGTCGCGCATTGAGCGCCTCATTGCGGAGTTCCGCAACAAGCGCAGGGAAGTACGAAAAGTTGTGGCCGACGAGCGCTGCCCTGGCCTGCGCCTCGTCATCGGCGCGCGAACAGCGACCTGGACTTACAGCTATCGACCTCGCGGTACGGATCATATCTCTGGAAAGCGTCATAAGCAGAAAGTGATCACGATCGGCGACGCGGCGAATGTGTCTCTTGACGACGCCAGAACCTTCACGGCCAAGCTGCGGGCTTCTGTCTCCGCAGGACACGACCCAGCAGCCGAACGGGCCTCTACCCAGGAGATGGAAATCAACCAGCTGAGGGCTGCCGAGAAGGAGAAGAGCAACCGGCTTTCCATGATCACCAAGATCGTTTCGGACAAAGCTCCCGCGGGAACACTCGACTTTTCTGCGCTGCGCAACGCTTCCTTAGCTGACTGCGTCCGTGCCTTCGTTCTGCATGGGGCTCGCGGCAAGGCCAAATCCGTGGCTGAAGTCGAAATGCATCTTCGCCTCGGAATTCGCGGAAATGGATGCCGCCGGTCTGCTGCCGTCCGAGCTTCCGAGGTCCAGAGTGTCTGCCATGAAGGCAGAACAGCGAGCGCAGGGCGACGGCCCGCCACCGCCTGAGCGCTCTCGGAAGACTTTACAAGTGGCTCCAGTGTGTGGATGCCGCCGACAGCTCGCCTGCCAGCAACCAAGATGCCCCACCTCCACCAGCGCCCAGAACCAGAGTGTTCACGGCCTTGGAAGTGCAGGCACTATGGACCGCCGCCGATCATCTGCGCCAAGGGCGCGGAGACCTGTTGCGCTTGATGCTTTTGCTCCCTTTGCGCCGTGACGAGATCGCTTCCTCGCATGTCGGCGATGTACGGCAGAGCGGCGATCGCCTCGAACTGGTCATTAGGGCTGAGCGATCGAAGAACCGCCGCGAGCACATCGTTCCGCTGGTCGGAGTCGCTCGGGCAATCGTGGAGAGCAACATCGATGGCAGGCCCAAGAACGCATTCCTGCTGCCGTTGACCCAGACCGGCAAGCCGTTTTTGGCATGGACGAACTTCACCGGCGACGTGGCCAATCAGACTGGATTTGCTTTCCGCCCGCATGACTGCCGTCGCCTTTTTGCGAGCGAGGCTGGTGAGCATGAATTGGGAGATTTCGGCGCCATCGACGGAGCGTTGAACCACGCCCAATCCGCCACGATCAGCGGTGCGGCGCGCCATTATCACCATGGCAGGGCGATCGCGGCCCGTCAACGGGTTCTCGACGACTGGGGGAGACTTGTCTTCCGTGCCGTCGCGACCGGCAGATGGCCGAGGGAGGACCCCGACACCGAGGAGAGGATCATTCGATTTGGAGTCGCGAAATGAACGTTTCTAATCACGGACCCGCGCCTCGCCTGTTGGGCAAAATTCTTCGGTGCTCTCGACGGCTGGCGGCAGCTGCCCGAGGATCATCCCGACAAACCAAATCGTGCCGATGTTGCCGCCATGGTAACGGACCTCGTGCTGGAGACCGTGGGCGAGGACGGCATCGATGAGCGCGTAAAACCGCTGCTAGCCGTAATGGAACAGGGGGAGGAGTTTCACGGAAACTATGGCGAGGACGGCACCTCGAAGCGCGCCGCTCAGCTGATCAAAGTTTGTAACGAACTCATGCTGAGCCTCGGCTATCGCGCCGCCACTGTGCATCTTTTCCAGGCTGCAGCGCGGGGAATGCCTGATTTGGACAAGGCGGTGGATAGCCCAGTCGAGGCTGTCATCACCGATGCGGCGGGCGCGGAGGGTCTCCTACGTGGCCTGATGCAATTCCATATGATTGTCACCGCCGGACTGCTCGACCCAACCTTTGGGCTGCTGTTTGCTGCAGACGCACGGGGTCAAGCGCGGGGCGATGCCAGCATCATTGGTAGCCGTATTCCGAGGACAAACCGCGAGCGGCCATTCTCCATCCCGCATGGTGATGTCCGCGAGAAAACTGTCCTCCGTGCGGACTACATCTCCACACGGGATGGCATCTCATGGATTTCGGCACACCGCTCAAGCCTACCAAACCACGCCATGACTGATGAAAGCCGTAAGTGGTGGAAGCGGGAGGTTGATCCAGCTCGCAGAAAAATGGCCGGGGACGCCGGCCGGAAAGCTGGGTTGCAGGAACCTTTGAGCGAGGAAGAGAAGCTCATCGAAGCCGACGTCCTGCACTTCACTCCAGAAGAACTAACGGAGCTTGAGCGGCGCTTAAGCAAGGAGCGCTGGAAGGGCAGCTGAGCGCCCTGAGTTGGAACGACACGTCCAGCGACATATCCAACGCAACTAATTAACTCGTTGATCAGGATTTCGTTCGGAATTTTGATGGATAGGTGAGTATTACCTACCGCCCCCGCGAAAAGCGGGATTATTCGGAAGGTCGACCCATCGGACGGAGTTGACCTGTGCCAAACCGCAAGACCCCCTCATTCCCTCCGGCGTCCTTGCTTGCTGGCATCCCCTGATTCCGAACCAGGGTTCTGGCGCAAGCGGCGCAAGGCTCGGGAGGACCTCTAGCGGCGGATGGACGCCGCTAACGCAGCCCTGATGCTGAGCTTCAATTCACAGGGCCTCGCTGTGAACCCCACATCAAACCTGGGGGCGAGCGCTGGCTGCCGCGGCCTCTGATCGCGGCAATCGTTTCGGACGAAGTGCGGCCGATAAAGCCTCGCAGCCTCGAACGCTGGACAATCCGCGTGAAGCATTTCGGCGGAAAGGCCAATCATGAGTTGGGTGAGGCCCTCGCCTACGCCCGCCGCGAAATCGAACAGGCCCCGACGATCGTGCAATCAGGGCGGCGATCGACAGCGCCAATCTAAGGAGGTGTCTGAAGCAGAAGCAAAAGAGAAGGACGTCGGCATTTCCCTACCGACGCCCCTCCATGGTCCTTGGGAACCAAAACATCAGAAGAAAGCATCCGATGCTCGATCGAGGTAATAAGGCCAATTTCTACCAAAGTCACGAAATATTGTCTGCTGATGGCGGGCTGGTGCTCATGGAGGGCTTTGATACTGCGCTTTACCGAAACCGCAGACGCCCAGACCTTCGCGTAACTGGTTTCCGCCTTGCGGTTGGAACCGACACGATCGCAATTGCCAATTCCCAATTCTTAACCTGCACTCACGCCTTTGCGGGTTTCGCACCGCCCTCCAGCTGACCGAATCCCGCTCCGCGCCTAGCGCAATGGCCAAGGCAATTGCGCTAGGCGAACTTCATCGTGCTGCGCGATCGCGGGGAGCGGCGCCAGTGACAGCTGTCTCATAAGCATTTGCCCCGTCAATGGAGAGCCTAAATCACCATGGCTAAGAGCAAGAAATCAACGCCGCCGACAGGGCTTAAAGCAGAGGAATTCATCCGGCTGGAGACCTGGATGCCCGAGATCGCCAGCAAGCGTCTCGGGCCTATCCATGACGACGTGAAAGGCGGATGCCGCGTAGGAGACAGTCGCGCGCTGGCCATCCACAAGAGTGGAACCTTCCACGATTTCCGTGACGGCTTCACCGGAAGGGGCGCCATAGAGCTCATCATGCATCTGGACAAATGCGATCAGGCAGCCGCTGTCAAAGTTGCCAAGGCGTGGCTTTCTGATCACGCAGGGCAAGGCCGACTGCAGCCTGTCGCCAACGAGGGCGTCGACGAAGAGGCCGCCGAGGACGACGTTGCACAAACGGCAATGATCAAAGGCATCTGGGAACGCGCGCAGCCAATAAAGGGGACGCCAGCGGAGAAATACCTGAAGTCGCGTGGCCTGACGCCAGCCGAGGGAGACATGGAACAGCTGCGCTGGCTCCCCAACATGCGTGGTGACGAAGGCGCCATGCTGGCGGCGATCACCGACAAAGTCGGTAACCTTGTCGCTACCAGGAGACATATCTCACCGATGCCGGGCACAAATCCCCGCATCCTCCGGTACGCAAAACCATACGTGGGCCGCACGATTGGAACGCACGGGCTTCGTTCGGTTCGGCAATCCGAGGGCCAAGAAGGTCCTCATCTGCGAAGGTGTCGAGGATGCCCTGTCCACCGGGCAGCCGGTGCGGAATACGCCGTCGCGCTTACCGGGATCGCACAGACTGCTACGCATCGACATACCAGACGATATCGAGGCGATTGTCATTGTCCGCGACGACGATGCCCCGGGCTCCCGGCCGACGATGCCCTATGGAGAGGCATCGTCGCAGTGATGGGCAAGACCGACAGCCGGACGGTGTGACTGATCACGCCGAAGCCGTCGAGCAGGTGGTCTCCAATGTCGTTTCGCTCCAGGCTCCGAAGACCGTCGTGGTCAGCAAGGACGCTCCCGCCGGGTTGAAGGACGTCAATGATCTTCATCGATACGACCCGGCATTGGTGAAAACGCTGCTCGAAATCGGCAACAGTGAAGCCTTTTGGCCTACCGGAAAGCACCATCAACTTGATCATCGATGAGGCCTGCAATCTCAAGCGCAATGGATGGCAGCGCGGCCGGAACGCATTGCGAAGCTGATCGGCTGGAAAGTCAGCGCGCTGGACAAAGAGCGCGACGCCCGCATTGCCATGCGGATCGCCCGAGCGGAGAAGGAAGGCGCGTTTCAGGGTGCCGACGAACGCTGGCCGGACGCTGTCACCGACATTGCCGGTGTACGGGGCGATTGTCGCCGAGATCGGTCGCTATATCCGCGCCGACATCACACTCCTGCGGGCTGCGGTCCTGTGGAGCGTTTTCGCCCACGCCATCCACCGCGTCGACCTGAAGATCAACATTTCGCCGCGCCTGGCCATCCAGAGCGCACGCTCCGACAGCGGCAAATCTACGCTTCTGGAACTGCTTGCCGGCCTGAATGCCGGGGGCTGACATTGTCGGGTCGACGACTACGGCGTCCATCTTCCGCAAGATCGGCGTCACCAGGCGCCCGACGCTCCTGATCGACGAGGCTCCCTACATACTGCATTCTGGACGCCCAGCCAGAACTGAAGGCGGTGATGAACTCCGGCTATTGGCGATCGACAGCCTTCGTGGAACGCACGGAGAAGACACCGAGCGGCGGCTGGGAGGTCGTCAAGTTCCCAACATTCACCGGGCGGCGAATGCTGGCATCGTCGGCACCGGCAAGGCGCGGATGCCGGAGACGCTGCTCAACCGCTCGATAATCATCTACCTTCTGCCCGCCACGTCGGACGAACAACCTGAGCACCTGATCGACGGTGAAAGCGAGGCGCTGTACGTAGCGCGACGCAAGATCGCCCGCTTCGTCGCCGACATCGAGGA
>CAWEYO010000007.1:0-42955 GCA_963813315.1 uncultured Alphaproteobacteria bacterium
TCGCAACCGATGCGATCAATCAGCTTGGCCTACCTGCCGAAGAGGCGAAGAAACAACTTGATCTGATCCCTGTTGCCTATGCCATCACGTATCTCTTCGGAACAATCGGCACCGGCTGGATCCTCGCCTTTCTCGGCCCGAAAATGCTGGGCGTCGATATAGTCGAAGCCTGTGCGCGTTATGAGCGCGACGTTCTCGGCGGCGCGACGAAGGATGCCGACATGATGAGCGCGTGGCGGATGCGCGAGGCCCGCGCATACCGCATTCGCGAAAATGGTATGCAGGCTCGCAAAAGCATCGCCCAAGCCGAGGGCATAGCGGGCGGCGAGCGCATTTTTGTGGAGCGGCTTCGCCGCGATGGCGAGATTGTGCCGCACAATCCGGACACCGTGCTCAAGGCCGGCGATATCATTGCCGTTTCCGGACGCCGTGAAGTGCTCGTCAACACGCTCGGCGAAGGCGAGGAAGTCGACGATCGCGAGGTGCTCGACATTCCGATCGAAGCCGTAGATGTCCTGATCACGTCGAAGGCGCTAGATGGCCGCGAACTCGTCTCGCTCCGAAGGAACCCTACACGCGCGGCGTCTACCTAAACTCCATTCGCCGCGGCTCGGCGGCGGTGAACATCCCCGTGCTGCCGAAGACGAAACTCAACCGCGGTGACATCGTGCGGGTTTCCGGCTCGACGGCGAATATCAACCTTTTCGTCGCCGAGGTCGGCTTTGCCGACAAGACGATCACCGATATGGTGCTTGTCGGCCTGGCCATCATGATCGGCGGCCTCATCGGGGCGGCGGTATTTCCGATCGGCGGCGTCCCGATCACGCTCAGCACGTCCGGTGGAGCGCTGATCGCCGGCATCTTCGTTGGCTGGTTGCGTACCGTGAAGCCGCAGATAGGCAACATCCCGCAACCGACGCTCTGGTTTATGAACTCGGTCGGCCTTAATGTCTTCATCGCCATCGTCGGCATCGCTTCGGGGCCCACTTTCATCGCGGGTCTCAAGGAAGCGGGTTTCGGCCTCTTCATTTGGGGTCTTATCGCAACATCGGTGCCGATGCTGCTCGCGCCGTACATCGGAAAGTATATCTTCCGCTTCCACGACGCGATCAATCTCGGCTGCTGCGGCGGTGCGAGAACTTCCACCGCTTCGGTTGCCATGGTCGGCGAGGTGGCCAAAAGCGACGTGCCGATGCTCGGTTACACTGTCCCCTACGCCGTGAGCAACACACTACTCACTCTATGGGGACTGATCATCGTCCTGATGGTCACGTAAGCGGGACAGCGATTGTCCATCGTAGGCGGACGCCTGAAGGAAGGAAGCCATGGTTGAATTGTTGACGCTTCGCAAATTCGAGGCCCTGGGGCCATTCGAGATCAGGTAGCATGACTGCCAATCATCTAACTGGCAGGCAGCGCCACCAGGAAGCCACTGGCCAGCAAGTATTCATACAGACGCAGCCGAGGTCGACGACATGTTCGCCTGGCCTGATCCCTATTTTGTCGAACTGGGCGTCTGAATCGGGCGCCAGATTGGCAATCTGGCGTTTGAGCCGCGCCTCCTCAGCTTCGGCACGTCCAAGCAAATAATTGTCCGGCTGCGTCACGGCACGCTCCTCTCCTCGCGGGCAATGGGATGTAGACTGACGTTTGCGAGAATGAGGCACCCGATCCGCACGGTCAATCGTGACAAAGCTCATCTGCTGCCCGTTCGCAATCCGTTCAAGTCGCGCGAGGCAGAAAACTATCGCGTTCAAGACAGCAACACCGCGTCCCTTTGGGTGGTCTCATACTCCGCTGGTGGCGAACTGCTCTTACTGTGCGGCCCGTCAGGCGGCTGCGTCGACATCGAGGGTGATGCCCGGGCGGTGCAATTGCAGTAGAATGTCGACATGACTAACGCTGCCCCGAAATCTAATGGAAAAACCCCTCTCAATGCGCGGCAGGCAGCGTTTTGCCGTCTCTTGGCCGAAGGCCGATCCAACCGCGATGCATACCTTCAGGCCGGATATAAGACCACGCCAGAGGCGGCAGATGCGAACGCCGCGAGGCTGCTAGGGAATGATAGGGTTTCGGCTATGGTGAAGGCCTTGCAGGCGCAAGCCGCCGTGAAGGCCACGGTGACCATCGACACTCTCGCCCGGGAATTCGATGAGAACAGGGCCCACGCGCTCCGCGTCGATCAGGTGGGGGCAGCGGTTCAGGCCACGGCGATGAAGGCAAAGCTCTTCGGGTTCATGGTCGACCGGCAGCAGGTGCAGGTCGAGCACACCTTGCGAAAACCATCCGCCGACGAGAACGCCCCAGCCGAGATGAGCCTTGAAGACTGGCAGACGAAGTATGGCGGCAGCGGTGGTCCCGTCATCAACGGCAGCGGCAACGGCAAAATGATCGAGCACGAGCAGGGAAACGCGTCCTCCAAAGAGCACTGAACCGGGATGAACATCCAGATCGTCAAACCGCAACCGGGGGGGGGGGGGGGGGGGGGGGGGGGGGGGGGGGGGGGGGGGGGGGGGGGCAAAACCCGTGAGGACCTGAAGGATTTCATCGACACCGCCGGGCACATGTATGCCGGGAGTGCGCGATATTCGGAGAAGGGGAACTTCTTCAAGTTCGCGACAGGGGCGAAACTCTACTGCGGCTACCTCGAACGCGAAGCCGATGCGGCCAACTACCAGGGCTGGAGCCTCACCCGGCTCTATTTTGACGAGTTGACCCAGTTGACGACGCTCGATCCCGTCCTGCGGCTCCTGGCGACTCTGCGGTCGGCCAAGGGCATCCGTCCTCAAGCGAAATTTTCATGTAACCCTGGCGGCCCCTCACACCACGAGGTCAAAGCGAAATTTGTCGATCTCGGCTCTTACAACGTTCTGTCGGCGCCCCGAACCGATGAAGACCTGCTACTATAGGCTTGGTAATCGCTGAACTCGCCGCGAAGGTAGAGGACGTGGGCGACATGCGCTCACCGGCAATCCATTATGCGAAATCGGGCGATGCTCATGTCGCCTATCAGGTGTTTGGCAGCGGGACGATTGATTTGGTTTTCGTCCCCGGCTGGATTTCTCATCTCGATTTCTGGTGGGACAGTCCCGTTACGGCTAGCTGGTTCGAACGCCTTGCACGGTTCTCGCGGGTGATACTCTTCGACAAAAGGGGCACGGGGTTGTCGGACCGGATCGGGGGTCTGCCCAGCATGGATCAGAGGATGGACGATATCCGCGCCGTCATGGACGCTGCGGAATCGAAACGCGCGGCGATACTGGGCATATCGGAAGGCGGTTCGCTTGCGGCCCTAGGACGCAGAAAAAGCATTGTCCCAAGAGGGGGCGCTTCTTCGATAGCGGCAAATCCGCATCGGTTGGACACTTGAATGCATCGCGGGCGTCACCTATATAGACAACATGCAACGACCTGAGCAGCATGCCAATTGGCTCGGCTTTGGAGAGAACATTCGTAGGCTACGAGAGCGGCGGCTGGAGACCGACGCGACATTCTCGCTTCGGCAGGTGGCAGCGCGCTGCGGCGTGACAGCGGCTTACCTGTCGCGCGTCGAACGCGGCGAGGTGGCCCCGCCGGGCGAGGAGACCCTCGTCAAGCTCGCCCACGAGCTTGGAGAGGACCCAGACGTGATGCTCGCGATGGCTGGCAAGATTTCAGCCGATTTGCGTTCCGCAATTCTGGCCCGGCCCCAGCTCTTCGCCGAGGTGATCCGGGCAATCAAGACTGCGCCTGACAATGCTGTCTTGCGCATCGTGCGGGAAGTCCGCGACGGCAACTGGTAAAAGGGGGACCGACTATGCCCACACTCGAAAATGATGAACTCGTCTTTCGCTTTCCGCAGATCGAAGAAAGCGCGCGCTTCTCCATCGATTTCCAGCGAACGCTGCGGATTCCGGATTCGGAAGAAACCTATCCGCTACCGCCTGGGTTCGGATCGTTCCCGCTGCGGCACGTCGAAGACTACCCCGGGAAACTGCCAGCCCAGACGACGGCTCGCGGTGGCGTCATCCTGCCGATGTGGCAGGCGGAAGCGATGTGGCTGAATTTCGCCAACGAAGGTCCGAACTGGGGTCTCGATTTTCCGGTGGCGATCAAGGTGGCGGCTGGCAAGATCAACGCGGTGACGGGAGACGGCTGGCGCACAGGACTTCATCGCGAACCCCAGGATTACATGGTTTCGCCCGAGCAGCCTTGGCTCGATGGCTTCGCGGTCGAAAAGGGCGTCATCCGGCAGTTCGTCGCCATGCCGCTCGGCGAAGGCTATTCCGTCGAAGAACAGCTGACCGGCGAGGCCGAATGGGGTGGCCTGCAGATTTCGGTTGTTCCGCTCAAAGCCAAGGTCTGGCAGGAGAGGCGGCGTGCATGGGAAGAGCAACAAAAGCGGCGGCGAGAGCGTTATTCGGAAATGTCGCGTCGCCCGTTCGGAGGCTCCGTCGATGGGTCTCGCTGCTGGCGGCAGGATGCGGCAAGTCATTCATCCTGATCCATTCAAAATCGACGATTGGGATGTCGCTGCGGCTGACCGCGTCTTTGTCACCTTGCTCCACGCGAAGGACTGGAGGACGATCACTGGCGACGCTGCGCCCAACCAGCCGCCGACGGCAAAGGAATACAGCGATGCCGGGCTGCCGTGGTTCGAACACTACGGCAAGGATCAAGCGGCTCTTCCAGGAAGCGCGAAGCTCGCTGGCGTGAATTCCGTCGCTGAGCTGTTCGAGAAGATGACTGGCGCGATCCTGCCGAACTCCCAGGACGTCGAGACGGGTGCACCGAAAGCACTGGGGCCAGGCTCGAAAGGACCGCGTCCGGTTCGGACTACCGGCTCGTGGGACGGGCTGGATGGCGATTGACCGAAGAAGGCAGCAATGACCGCGATGCGCCTTCAGGCCGGTGCGAGGCCTGTCTGTCCGCGCCGCGGGGAGCCCCTTCTCCGATAGCCGCAATCCGCGTCGGTTGGACGCTCGAATGCATCGGGAAGATCGCTCTGTCCCGTTACTACCGCGCGCTCATCGATGGCGTGCTGCGTGACACGCACGACTGCTCGCGCGGCGGCACCTGCTGCGCGTACGGATACAGCCTGTTCCACAATCAAGAAGGAGAAAGCCCATGACTGACCGCGTCAAAATCCCCGCCTACTGTTCTGCGTATCGCTCGGGCGAGCGCACCGGCACGGTCGTCAAGACCGGCTGGCTGAACGACCTCGGCTCCGACAGGAAGGGCCGTCTGGAGATCGCCCGCGTCAAGCTCGACCAGAGCGGTAAAACCATTCTTGTCGATCTCGGCGATTGTGAATTGTTGCAAGCAAACTAGAGCCCCGGCCAAGCGCCTGGTGACGCACGTGTGATTTCTCGGCGAGGTGTGGAGGTAACCCTATGGCCCAACGATATCATGTTCCCGGCATGAGTCCGGTCTCGGTGGAGGGCGACTGCTTTCTCGTCATCGCCCTGCGCGGCTTCGGCCACGAACTGCTCGTCTATGAACCCGGCGGAGGCCGACCGTATTTCGAACTGCTCAAGCTGGACCCCCGCGATCCCTATTACGCCAAGCCGGTCGCAAGCAGTGACGACTGGGATGAGATTGTCGCCGAACTGCGCAGCAGGGTGCAGTGATCGGCCTAGGCTCCCATGCGCGAGAAACCTCTATGGCAACGAAAGAAAAGGATTCCCGACATGAACGACATCCCAAACCACAACATCCTGCTGGAAATCCTCCACCAGAGAAAGCGGGTCGCCAAAGCCGAAGCAGCCGATCTGGCTGTCAAGCTGAAGATCGACTTCGACGCACTGCTCGAAAAGAAGTTCGACTTCGGCGACGGAAGAGCCTCTGGGAAAAAGTCGGCAAAGATCGCCGCCGAGGCCGCTGCCGAAGTGGAGAAAACCGTCGCCGAACGTTGCGAGAAGCTCGGCATTCCTCGCGAGTTCGCTCCCGGCGTCACCAGCATGGGCTGGCACGGCCCGTCCATGCTTGATAGCAAGAAGGCTGAACTCAGCCGGATAGCGAGAACCGTGATCGAGGCCCGATTGAAGGCCGCTGCGCGCCAGAATCGAAAAGCATACGCTGGCGGCCATGCAGAAGATCATCCAGCCCGGGATGACGGCACGCGACGCGCAAGCCGTCATCGACGATATCATGCCGTTCGACGACCTGATGCAGCCGTGACCTACGAGGAGGTCGAGGTTGTGCGCGGCGTGTCGTCCCGGTCGCGGCGAGGCTGGAGCGAATGAGCATGGACCGCGCGCGAGCGCGGATGATGTCCTCGGCCCGTGAGGAGCCCGACGATGCCGATGCAGAGGCTCTGCGCGACGAGTTCCGGCGACTGCTCGACTAACTGCCGCCGTTCACGTGGGCGACGTCTTGGAGCCCGCGTCCCATCACATGATGGGCGCGGGTTTCCTTTTGCCCGTCGCATCTTCCTTCCGGGCCTTGATCGCGCCAATGGTCTGGAACAAGGCCATGCGCGCCAGCGACGCGAGCGATATGCCCAGACGCTTCGGCGACGGTTTTCGCTTCTGCCTCCTCTTCCGGGGTCAGGGTAATTCGTAACAGGTACGTCGGCGCATGATTTTCCCGTAGATTGGGTGCAATCTGGCCCAACATACGTTGCGGGGCCGGTTCCGGCAACACCACGGCTAAAACAGCCTGTAGCCGGAAAAACCGTCCTGTGGAGCCCGTACAGCGCGTTCCGTGGCAAACCGCTATCCGCTTGCTGCGATACGCGCTCCACCGTGCCCTGTGCCCCGGCTGGCCCGAACTCAATCAGACAAAGGGCTCCCTGGTCCTTTCCCGTCACCCCTTAACCGCCGCCTCGTCGGCGACGATCTGGTTCAATCTTCGTCGTCCTCGTGCCCCTTACTGTCCTTGCGCGGAATGACCAGAGCCATCGCTAGCCCGGAGGGGAGAACGGAAAGGATGTTCTCCTGCTCTTCCTCGCTGTAACCGTACCGCTTCAGGCGACGGCGGTTCGCCTCGCGTTCCTTGTCTACTTCCTGTGCCAGCAGCGTCATCGCCATTGCGGCCATGGTCGTCACTGTTAGCTTTCCGGTGCGGTAGGCATGAATTGTGGCACGGTTGACGTCGAGGCGTTCGGCAATCTCTTTGATTGAGAGGCCGATGCTGTCGCAGACTTCGCTGAACTCCTTCGCCGTCATGGTCATTTGGGGGCGCGCCTTCAGCCCGGTCGGGCGGCGCGGGATGGATCGTCTCGTCGTAGCCATGTCCATGTCCTTTTTACACCTCTCTTGGGTGACAATTGAAGCTACACACCATGTAGTCCGTGACGCCATATCTAACAAGGGGCGCGGCCTTGAAACGCGATCAAGGCATCGCCAGATAAGGTCGACTGTCACGACACTATTTTCCTAGCTCTGGGGGCAAAACCATGAAACGTTCGCTTGGTCCGACATGGACCAGACTTTCCTGAAGAAACTGATCACCGATCCGGATTTCTCCGCAGTGGGCGTGGCAAGCGCAAACTCGTCGACAGGTCGGGGCGCAAGCCACGCGATCGGTCTTGCTGGGCTACATGTAGTGCCGCCCTGAACTGCAAGCTTGTGGGCATTGTCGAGGAAGCGTCCGGAGAAAAAGGTAGCGCCACCGATGCAGGTCATGCCTGCCCGGATCGCCGCCGTCAACGGCGTCGCCATTGCTGCCGTCAACAGCGTTGCCGTCGTCTGCTAGCCAGAAGCCGCCGGGCGGTCATCAAGCTTGCCGTTCCGCGCCGGGAGGAGCGTCGGGGTTCCCCTCCTCGAACCCAGGATCAACGAATGCCGGTTTCCGTCGAGGAACGCAGTCCCGACGAGGTCGTCGGGAGTCACCTCTTCTGCAGCGCTCCGACCGGCGGCGGCGACTACTGCGCCCACCAACGCACAATGGGCAAACAGTAGGACATACATGAAACGCCTTGCAAGAGCGGTCGTCCATAACTAATTGATGTCATTTTGAAATCTGGAACGCAGCCGCAGGCTTAGCTATCTAGGATTCACTTTCTCCGCTTCGGTGATATCGCCCTTGTAGCTGGGCCTGCGCTACCACGGCAGCGCCTCAGCTTCTTTCATGCGCTTGGGTGCGCTGGTATCAGCAAACCGCCAATCAGCCGGCAAATGAACTCGGTGGCATCCAGGCCCACAAGTTTGGCTGTCTTAGCCGCCGCTCATTCTCGGGTGTAAGATGCTTTGCCGATCGCAGCGAAACCTAAGAGAGGATGGTTTGATGGATCTGAGTTTGACTGCAAAACGAAGTGAGAAGTCCAAAGGGAGTAATACTGAAGCGAAATTTAGGATCACAGAGCTCAGTGTTCCTGAAGTGCCGAGGCACGGAGTGCGGGAAGAAAAGGTACTGATATCTATGGAAGGCGACAACGAAGCGATAGTTACGAATAGATATAGAGATGACCTTTATAAAAAAGGTTTAATTGGGACTACTGTCCACCGACAACACAGTACTGGGCACTCATTGAGCTTGAGTATCAAGAGATATTGGATACGTTCGAAACCATCGTAAAAAATTCAGACAAACCCCAAGAGTTTGTCAATTTATGCTTGGCCATGTTTAAAGAACTGCGTCGTAAAAGGCCGCATAAGTAGGGGAGCAATTCCATGGGCGATTTTTCGAACAGCCCTAAGTGGCGGCTGGTGAATGATTTCACAATTCACGAAGACCGTAACCTTCATGATCGCCCGTTTATGATCACATGTGTCCCAAAGACATTAGATGCTGAGGAATGTTACCGGGTTCGAGATCATTCACTTTATCGAATGGCCTTCCAACTTCGGAAAAGATAGGCCGGAATTTTATGCCGATAGCAGTTACATCAAATTCTCAGGAGACCTGCACGACAAGATTATCATCTTCAAAATGTCGGAAGGCTCGATCGGTAAGTTTCGCACCTTGACGGATGCAACGATCCGACCACTTCCCCGTGGCGGTATCGGTGGGAAGCACAAGGCAACTGTCTTTGATGGTATTGGGCGATGATCGCACAGGCAGAGTGACATTCATACACCGTCGTCAATTACAGTTCCTACGCCTTCCTTGAAAAAGTGATTTGCAAATTTTACGCCTTCCGCCAGATCACCTCCCGGACTGTTGAGGCAGACTGTTTGGGACTGTCAACTCGTCATTAAATGGTGGGAATAGAAGCTTAGAAAGGTTAACAAACGTCTCAAAATCTCCACTAGAAATCTCACCTGATATTTCTAGAATACAATTCGGTGACGTAGATTTCTGTATTGTCGCTGCGGTTGAAATCCCGACGTGGCCTAGCAAACCTGACAAAAATACAACGAAACAGGCATGACAGATATGTTTGCGTAGCCTTCCCAGATAAAGGACGTCCAATCAGACTCCAGGTCCCAGCCATAGAAGAAACTCGCTGCTACTGTGTAAACCCAGCATAGTCGGTTCGGTTTGCCTTTGACAGCAAACTCGTATCGGTCGTCTATGTGGAGTATCGTGAAAGTCGTCGCTGCCATGCTGTTCAGGCGAGTGCGCGTGTCACAGCTTCTGCTCGACGACGCCGAGCGGATGCGGCGGTTCGTCCGCACCGAGCTTGCCCTGCCTCTCGTCCATGGCGATGCGATTGCTGGCTCCTGTCCGGGCGACGACCGACCCCAGCTTTTGGCATCCCGGGGCTCTGGCCCGATGTGAGGACGGTGTTGAAGAGGGAGATGGCGACGACCGAGCAATGGCTCCAAGCCGTGCGCATCGGAGCCCTGATCAGCGGGATCGACGCCGGAGCCCACCTTAACCTGATGCGCGACGCCATAGAGCCCTTGCCGCTCCGGCGCGAGGATCACGTCCTGACTTCGATCAAGGAAGCCCGGGCGGCGAAGATCGCTTCGCAGAACCCGAGGCCGGAGATGCTGTTCTTCACGGGAGCCCCAACCGGAGTCTGTGATCCGTCACCACTTGTCGCGCGGCGGCTTGATGTATTTCTTCTTGGCAACGAGACTGAGATGCTCGGCGCTGTCGTAGCCGTGGAAATGCACGGTCACATGGTCATCTTCATGGACGATGGTGACCTCGCCCCGCATGGCGACGGTACCTCCTTCGGAAAGCTGGTTTTTCGGGGCCATTTCAAAACCGAGAGTTCGACTATGGTTTGGTTGGAAACCGGGAAAATCAGGAAACAAGCAGGCTAAGCGCTTGATTTTATTGGCACGCCCAACGGGACTCGAACCCGTGTTACCGCCGTGAAAGGGCGGCGTCCTGGACCGCTAGACGATGGGCGCGCGACGAGGCGGGTTATAGTCAGGTTGCGTGCGCTGGGCAACCCGTCCAAAGGCAGTTCGGTCAACTTTTTTCAGGCAGACATCGGCCGCAGTCAGGTCTAAGCTTTCCACTAGAAACCATTGTTACAAAAGGGAATTGTCAAGAGCCGCTATGCTCGCGGCAATTTGCTGTGTCGCAAACCATTATGGTTGCAACTCTTGGTCCATGGTCTTACTGCTTCGATGGTGGCAGCCATGGGTGTGTTGATATTCAGGTGATGCCGGTCTGCAAATGGCGGCCTTCTGCGCTTCCGGTACTCATGCACCCAAGCGTACGCTCTTGTGCCGGTTCTCGAATGCCACCACTTTCGGCTCGGCCTGACCTGAATCTCAACGAACCCATGTCCACGATCACGAGCAGCCTCTCCAGTCAGATATCGTGGAAATCGCCGGACCGTCCCTTACCCGAAGCGAAGCGGGCGGCCCCCTCTGCGCCTTCGGAGAGAAAAGTCTCGGCGCTTTCCCATTCGCTGATGAGGGAATCCGGCAAGTTGAGCGACCATTGCCGGATCGCCGAGATGCGGTCAGCGCGCAGGCACGCCTGCGGGAAGCGAGCGAGGCCGCGCGCCAGTTCAAGCGCCGTTTCAAGCGAAGCTCCATCGGCGCAGACCCTGGTGGCGAGGCCGATAGCGAGGCATTCGTCGGCCTTCACCTTGCGGCCGGTGAGGATCAGGTCCATGGCGCGGCCGTGGCCGACGATGCGCGGCAGCCGCACGGTACCGCCGTCGATCAGTGGCACGCCCCAGCGGCGGCAATACACGCCCATATAGGACGATTTCTCCATGACGCGGAGATCGCACCACAGCGCCAGTTCCATGCCGCCGGCCACCGCTGGGCCGGAGATCGCCGCGACGACGGGCTTGGACAGCAGCAGCCGGGTCGGTCCCATGGGGCCTTTGCGCGGATATTTCACGGGATCGTCGAAGCTTCCGTCGAGATCGTGCTCAGCGAACCATTTTTCGCCAATGCCGCCGGCTGCCCATTTCAGATCGAAGCCGGCGCTGAACGCACCCGGAACTCCGGTCAGCACGGCAACCTTCTGCGTCTGGTCGCGGTCAAATGCGATGAAAGCCTCGAAGAGAGCCAGCGCCATCTCGGGGTTGACCGCGTTTCGCGCCTCCGCCCGATCGATGGTGACGACCGTAATTTCTTTGTCCTTCTCCATCCGGATCGTCATTCGGCAACTCCTTCCTCATACTCGGCAGAGAGGGTCAGCCATTTCTCTTCGTGACCGGCAAGCGCATTGGAAAGCTCCGAACGCTCCTTGGCAAGCCGTGTCGCCGTCGACGCGTCCTTTTCGTAGATCGCGGGATTGGCGAGCTCGTCCTCGATACCGTCGATCCGCTTGCGAATGCGGTCCATCAGCGCCTCGGTCGCCCTGATCTCCTTGGCGACGGGCTCGAATGCTGCGCGGCGCTGGGCAGCCTCGCGCCGGCGGTCGGCCTTCGAGGCTTTTTCGGCCTCCCGCCGCTGGCGGCGATCGCCGGCGTCCCCGGTAATCTCGCGGCGATAGTCGGCAAGATCGCCGTCGTAAGACCGTACGGAGCCATCCTTGACCAGCCACAGCCGATCCGCGGTGGCCTCTATCAGGTGCGGGTCGTGCGATATGAGGATCACCGCGCCGGAATAGTCGTTGAGGGCGTGGACCAGTGCTTCTCGCGAATCAATATCGAGATGGTTGGTCGGCTCGTCGAGAATCAGGAGGTTTGGGCCCTCGAATGCCGCGAGCCCCATCAGCAGGCGCGCCTTCTCGCCTCCGGACAGGTCTTTCGCGGCCGTATTCATCTTCTCGGTTGTCAGTCCCATCTGGGCGACGCGCGAGCGCACCTTTGCTTCGGGAGCGCCGTTCATCCGAGGGCGGATGTGTTCGACCGCGTTCTCCTCGGGGCGCAGGTCATCAAGCTGGTGCTGTGCGAAGATTGCGACCTTCAGGCCGGGCGCCACAGTCATCGTGCCCCTCTCGGGTTTCAGTCGTCCCGCCAGCAGCTTGGCGAAAGTGGACTTGCCGTTGCCATTGGCGCCGAGCAATGCGATGCGGTCGTCCTCGTCGATGCGCAGCATCAGTTGCTTCAGCACCGGTTCGCCGGGTTGGTAGCCGACCGCACCGCCATTGATCGCGATAATCGGGGAGGCGACCGTCTTGACTGGTTCCGGAAAGTGGAAGGGCTTCACGGTATCGTTCATCATGGCGGCGATGGGCTTCATCTTTTCCAGCGCCTTCAGCCGAGACTGCGCCTGCCGCGCTTTCGACGCCTTGTAGCGGAAGCGCTCCACGAAGGATTCCATATGCCTGCGGGCAGCTTCCTGCTTGACGCGGCTCTTTTCCTGCAATGTCTGCTGCTCCGCGCGCTGGCGCTCGAACTGGTCGTAGCCGCCACGCCAGAATGTCAGCTTCTGCTGGTCGAGATGGACGATTGAATTGACGGCGCGGTTCAGGAGGTCGCGGTCGTGCGAGATCAGCAGCACTGTGTGCGGATAGCGCGCTACGTAGTTTTCAAGCCAGAGCGTGCCTTCGAGGTCCAGATAGTTGGTCGGCTCGTCGAGGAGCAGCAAATCGGGCTCCGCAAAGAGGACGGAAGCAAGCGCGACGCGCATGCGCCAGCCGCCAGAAAATGAGGAAGCCGGACGCTTCTGGGCGTCGGAATCGAAGCCCAGGCCGGCAAGGATGGTGGCTGCACGCGCCTCAGCCGAATGCGCATCGATATCGGCAAGGCGCAGGTGAATTTCGGCGATGCGATGGGGATCAGTGGCGGTCCGTTCCTCCACGAGCAGCGCTGCGCGCTCGGTGTCGGCCTTGAGCACGATTTCGATCAACGGCTCCTCGGTGCCCGGCGCTTCCTGCGCGACCTGGCCGATGCGGGTGTTCTTCGGCATCGAGATCGAGCCAGTCTCGGCGGACAGCTCGCCCGAGATTGCATGGAAGAGCGTGGTCTTGCCTGTTCCGTTGCGGCCGACCAGCCCCGCCTTCGAACCCGATGGAAGCGTCAGCGAGCAGTGGTCAAGCAGCAGCCGTCCGGCGATGCGTAGAGAGAGATCATTGATGATAAGCATGGCGAAGGCGTTTTGGCGGAGGCGGGGTCCAAGTGCAAGAGGATGTTGTAAATGTGCTGGTTTATGTGTACATAGACTGCCAATCGTACACATCGGGGCCAAGATGCGCACCAATATCAATATCAATGACGAGCTCATTGCGGAGGCGATGGCCCTGACTGGCGCCAAAACCAAAAAGCAGGCGGTGGAAGAGGCGTTGAAGGAAGTGGTGCAACGTCGCAAAACTGCGAACGCGATCCTTGCCCTGCGCGGAAAAGTAGACTGGGTCGGTGACCTGGACGTCATGCGCCGTGACAAATGATCCGCGTGGATATCAATGATCCTCGTGGATACTTCAGTATGGATCGAATTTTTTCGTGGAGTTGACGCGAGGGAGGTGGCGCTTCTCATAGCCGGCATACGCGAGGGCACGGTTCTTATGGGCGACCTTATCCTTGTTGAGATTCTGCAAGGACTGAGGACGCAGACGCAAGAGCATCGGGTGGCGGTCGCTCTTGCCGACCTGAAATGCGTAACGATGTGCGGCCCGGATATCGCGCCAGTTGCCGCTGCCAACTTTCGTGCACTTCGCCGAGCCGGAGTGACCATTCGCGGAACGATCGATGTGATCATCGCCACTTGGTGCGTCGAAAATGGAGTGCCGCTGCTGCACCGCGACCGGGATTTCACAGCGATGGAAAAGGCACTAGGTCTGCAAGCCTGGCGGTAAACCGTCCACCATAGCCTACGCGAATTCGCGTCCTTCCTCCGTTCGCTGGAACGCGATGAGATCGAGCTGCACCGACGGCCTGCCGAGCGAGGTCAGGATCATGTGCGCCTGGCCGCGATGATGGGTCTGATGGTTGAAGAAGTGGTCGAGCGCGGGCGCCAGCCGCTGCGAGATCGTGCGCATATCGGTGACTGTCATATAGGTGAACCGGCCTTCGAGCGCTTTCTCGCTGAGCGAGCCTATCCATTTGACGATGCGGCTGTCTTCGGTCTCGCGGGTGGCGCGCAGTTTGGCGAAATCGGCATGAACGATCGCGTCGAGGGCAGCCGGTGCTTCACCTTCGCCCGTGAAGCGTTTCATCCAGATGCGGTCGCCGGCGACGATATGGTTCAGCGTTCCCATCATCGATTTGAAGAACGCGCCGGTGTTGCGACGATATTCTTCGTCCGACAGAAGCGCTGCCGCGTCGTAGGTGCGGCCGTTGGCCCACTGATTGTAAGCCGCGAACATCATGAAATGCTTTTTCATAAACTTACCTTGGTCTGGCGAAAGGTGTTCTCAGCGCAGCCAGACGTGCCGCCGAGGAGATGTCAATGACCATCCTGCTCTATATTGTTGCCGGCGTTGAGTTCCCGCATGGCAATTGTGCCCGAACCGGGTTCCGTTCCGCCCGATTTTGCTCTAAGGAGCGCGCCATCTTCCCAAAAGCAAGATTCCCAGAGGAAAAAGATGGCGATTGAACGTACCTTTTCGATGATCAAGCCCGACGCAACCAGGCGCAGTCTGACCGGTGCAATTACAAAGATGCTCGAGGACGCCGGACTGCGCGTCATCGCATCGCGCCGCGTGTGGATGAGCCGCCGCGAGGCGGAAGGCTTCTACGCCGTGCACAAGGATCGCCCGTTCTTCGGCGAACTGGTCGAATCCATGTCGTCCGGTCCGACGGTGATCCAGGTTCTCGAAGGCGAGGACGCTATTGCCAGGAACCGCGAAGTGATGGGCGCCACCAATCCCGCGAACGCGGCTGAAGGCACCATCCGCAAGGTACACGCACTGTCGATCGGAGAAAACTCGGTGCACGGCTCGGATGCGCCGGAGACGGCAGCCGAGGAAATCCGCTACTGGTTCTCCGACACCGAAATCGTCGGCTGATCCGGATTGCTAGAGCATGATCCCGAAAAGTGCGTAGCGGTTTTCGGAAAAAATCATGCGGGAAATCAGAGAGCATGATCCCGAAAAGTGCGTAGCAGTTTTCGGAAAAAATCATGCGAAAATCAAAGAGTTAGAGCGCGGTGATGCCTCCGGAAGAAATCATCGCGCTCTAGCCACGGCTCGCAATTCTTGTCTGGTTTGAAAGGCCGGAGCTTCGCTCCGGTTTTTTCATTCCTGTGGCGGCTCTTGCTGTTTGCGGCGTCAGCCTGAACGCGCAAAGCGCAGGATCGCGCGACCATCCTTGTCGACAAAAGTAAGCTTGCCGTCGCTTTCGAAGCGGAAGGTCCTGGCTTTGGCGAGCGCGTCGAAGAACCGTTTTTCCTGGTCCATGACAGCGGGCGGGCACATCATCATCGTTGCGCCCATGACCTCGACCTTGATGGTGGCGTCGCTCACCGATGCAGCGGAAAAGAAATTGTTGCAGGCTCCCATTCCGCCGGCCCTGCCGTCCTTGGATATTCTCAGGGTCGACTGCGCATCGTCGATGACACCATGCCCTTCAATGTCCTCCGCGAGCCAGGTGGTGTCGAAGATCGACGTGCTGGCGGACGTCGACGACTGACGCACCATCTTGGCTATCAAGGTCTGCGGCACGTTTACAGCAAGCTGAGGTGAGGAAACCGCGGGCGTCACAGCGATACCGATGAGTAGCGGCGCCACGCCAAAGAAAGACAGTTTAGCAAATCTGCTGAGCAGCACCGGTACCTCCTGTTTGATTCTTCTTCAATGAAATCAAGCGATTGCGGTTGTTTCATGATCTTTGTTGTGGAACTCACGGGCGTTTCCAGCGCTTGGTCGCGGCGTCGTCCTGGTCCTTCGCCTCGACCCAGTTGCCGGCCGGGCCGTCGGCGCGGTGTTCCTTTTTCCAGAACGGTGCGCGCGACTTCAGGAAGTCCATCAGGAAATTTGCCGCATCGAAGGCAGCCTGCCTGTGCGATGAGGCTGCCACGACCAATACGATGTTCTCGCCGGGCCTGATCCTGCCGTAGCGATGGATTGCGGTGAGCCCGGTGAGTGGCCAGCGTTCCGTCGCTTCGGTTGCGATGCGCGCGATTTCCGCCTCGGCCATGCCGGGGTAGTGCTCAAGTTCAAGGGCGGAAAGGGTTCCGGCCTCGTCGCGGCAGAGCCCGGTGAAAGTGACGACCGCGCCGACCTCCGGGCGGCCTCGCGTAAGACGGGCAATCTCGGCGGCGACGTCGAAATCCTCGGCCTGAATGCGCACGGTCGGCACCGCATGCGCGGACATCGGACGCTTCAGCCTCCCGTCATCGGCGGGAACAGCGCGATTTCGCTCGCTCCCTCGACACTTTCGCCGTGGTCCACATGTTCCTGGTCGATCGCGACACGAATCACCTCCGGGTATTGCAGTGCGTGTTCATACTCTTCTCCGCGCGACTTCAGCCACGCCAGCAGGTCGGCTACGGTCCGAACGCTGTCGGGAAGCGTCACGCGCTCTTCCGGCTTGCCGATCCGCTCGCGGACCCAGGCGAAGTAGATGAGCTTGGTCATGATGGGCTACTCGTCAACAATGTGCTTCAATCCGGCTCGAAAGTAATCATAGCCGGTATAGAGGGTGACGATGGCGGAAATCCACAAAAGGGTAATTCCGACTTCGGTCGTATGCGGCAGTATCTTGTCTCCGGCCGGACCGGCCAGGAGAAAACCGATGGCGAACATCTGGATGGTCGTCTTCCATTTTGCGAGCCGCGTCACCGGCACGCTGACTTTCAACGCCGCGAGATATTCGCGCAGGCCGGAGACCAGGATCTCCCGGCAGAGGATGATAATGGCTGCCCACAGCGACCAACCGGCGATGGTGCGGTCAGTGTCGGCGGCAAGCAGCAGCAGGCAGGTCGAAACCAGCAGCTTGTCGGCAATCGGATCCAGCATACGGCCGATATTAGAGGTCTGCTGCCAGGCCCGCGCCAGATAGCCGTCGAAATAATCGGTGACGCTGGCCCCGATGAATAGGAACAAGGCCAACCAGCGCGCAAAGTCGCTCGATTGCAACCGGCCCTCGAGATAGAAGCAAAAGACGACCAGCGGCACAGCGAGAATGCGGCCATAAGTCAACATGTTGGGTAAATTGAGCGCGCGCCTTGTCATAAGTATCTGATGCTTTCTTGCTGGACTGACCCTACTCAAAACAGAACGCCACCCGGCTGGTCAATCGTCAGCGACAATGGACCAGCCGAAAATTGCGGCTTGAGGGGCTTCGCAGCTGTTTCAGCCATTTTCGTGGAAATGATTGTAAATTTGCCGTGCAATGGATTCCGAAATGCCTTCGACGGCCATCAAATCTTCCATGGCGGCCCGGCTGACCGCTTTCGCCGTGCCGAAATGCAGGAGCAGCACCCGCTTGCGCGCAGGCCCGATACCGCCGATCTCGTCGAGCGGGTTCTTGATCATTTCCTTCTTTCGCCGCGCGCGGTGCGAACCGATGGCGAAGCGATGAGCCTCGTCGCGCAGGCGCTGAACGAAATACAGAACCGGGTCGCGCACGGGCAGCGAGAACGCGTTGCGTCCGGACATGAAGAAGCGCTCGCGGCCCGCTTCGCGGTCGGCGCCTTTCGCAACGCCGATGGCGGTTACGAGGTCCGCCACGCCAAGTTCCTCCAGGATTGCGCGGACAGCCGACATCTGTCCCTGACCGCCATCGATCAGGATGACGTCGGGCCAGACCGGAAAGGCGGAAGAATTTATCTCTTCGTCCGCATCTGCGGATTCGGCGCCGGGTACGCCATGCTCCTTGATGAGCCTTGAGAAACGCCGCTGCATGACTTCGCGCATCATGCCGAAATCGTCGCCGGGCGTTATGTCGGTCGAGCGGATATTGAACTTCCGGTACTGGTTCTTCACGAAACCCTCAGTGCCCGCGACGATCATTGCGCCGACCGCGTTGGTGCCCATGATGTGTGAATTGTCGTATACCTCGATGCGGCGCGGCGCCTCCTTCAGGCCGAAGGTTTCGGCAAAGCCGCCAAGCAGCCTCGCCTGCGTCGAGGTCTCGGCGAGGCGGCGGCCGAGTGCCTCGCGCGCGTTCTGCAAGGCGTGGCTTGTGAGGTCCTTCTTCTCGCCGCGTTGCGGCACGCTGACCGACACGCGGCGGCCGGCGCGCGTGGACAGCGCCTCCGCAAGCAGCGCCTGCTCCTCGACTGCGGTCGAAAAAAGGACCAGTCGCGGGCAGGGCTTGTCGTCATAGAATTGAGCCACGAACGAACCGAGCACCTCGCCAGGCTCCAATGCAGGATCCGCCTTCGGAAAATAGGCGCGGTTTCCCCAGTTCTGGCCAGTGCGGAAAAAGAAGACCTGGATGCAGGTCTGTCCACCTTCCTGGTGAATGGCGAAGACATCGGCCTCATCGACCGACTGCGGATTTATGCCTTGGTAGCTCTGCACATGCGAGAGCGCGGCCAGCCGATCGCGATAGACTGCCGCACGTTCGAAATCGAGGTCATGCGACGCCTGCTGCATGGCGACTGATATCTCCGCCTTCACCTTCTGGCTTCGACCAGAGAGAAAGTCCTTTGCCTTGGCCACAAGGTCCGAATAGTCCTGCGAGCCGATCTCGCTCGTGCAGGGACCGGAGCAGCGCTTTATCTGGTAGAGCAGGCAGGGTCTGGTACGGCTCTCGAAGACCGAGTCCGTGCAGGTTCGCAACAGAAACGCGCGCTGCAGGGAATTGATCGTCCGGCCGACGGCGCCAGCGGAAGCGAATGGTCCGAAATAGTCGCCTTTTCGCGAGCGCGCCCCGCGATGCTTGAAAATGCCGGGTGAGGGGTGGTCGCCGGTCAGCAAGATGTAAGGGAACGACTTATCATCCCGCATCAACACGTTAAAGCGCGGCCGCAAGCGCTTGATAAGATTTGCTTCGAGCAGAAGCGCTTCGGTTTCGGTGCGAGTGACGACAAATTCCATTGTTGCCGTCTCGCGCACCATCCGGCCTATGCGGCTGGTGTGGAAACGGCCTTGGGCGTAACTGGTCACGCGTTTCTTCAGGCTGCGGGCCTTGCCGACGTAAAGTACATCCCCGGCGGCATTCACCATTCGGTAGACGCCGGGTGAATTCGGCAGCCGCTTGACCAGCGTCTGGATGACCTCAGCGCCGAGTTTGCCATCGGCGTCGCTGGTATTGGCCTCCCAGTCGATCGCAACGAAGGGCAACGTCGACGCTACCTGCGCAACGTTTTCGGGTATCGGCTCTTCCTCGGCCGAGATGTCTTCCTCGTCAAATTCATCGCCCGGCACATAGCCGGCGATATCGTCGCTGGCGCCGGGCCGCTCGCGCTCAGGCCGCGAACCGAAGGTCGCCTTGTCTTTTCCGCTGCTCATTTCTTCATGCCTGCGCTGGTCGTCAGTTACATGGACATATTTTGTAGTAGCCGCAATATCAGAGTAACCCGGCAACTTCAGGACCAACTTAAGATTGCTGACTCATCCTGCAACCGCGTCGCAGTGTGGCGGGGGTCAGGAAGCGGAAGGTTTCACGACGGCACGCGCAGCCTGGAGGTACACCTGACGCGCCAAGCGGCCAACACCGGGCTGGGGCAGGGTTTCTGTGGAACGTGGTTCACCCATTGGGTGACAGGCTCGTCGAAGTGCCGACTGGAAAGCATCATCCCAGGGGTAATAGGCTTGGAAAAATACCAACCCTGCAACCCTTGAGCACTGACAGAACAACTTGATCCCAATCTCCAGCCACAAGTTTCGGGCAATCTGCCGGGCGGCGGGATGGCTGTTGCTGGTGGCCATTATCGCCGTAACAGTGTCGCCAATCACGGAGCGCCCGGTCTCCGGATTTGCACCAGGATTTGAGCGGGCAGGGGCATTTCTAACGATGGGGCTCTTCTTCGGCCTCGGGTACTCTCGGCGTTGGATGCTCACGCTTTGCATGGTAGCCGCCAGCGGATTTGGTGTCGAAGCGCTGCAGTTCCTCACACCGGATCGCCACCCGGCGCTCGCCGACGCGCTTGTCAAAACGAGCGGTGGAACCATCGGCGCACTCTTGGGCTTTGGGTTCCAGCGCCGCTTTCTGCAAGGACTTCACAAGCGCGCCTGGTTGGCAGCCGACACCATGCTGCCGCTTGCTGTACGCACTTCGTTCGATCCAGCGCGATCGGATGCCCGGCGTCGATCTACATCCCTTTGAACAAAAGGCTCTTTCGCTGCAAACGGCCACATTCCTCCATGCCTGTCACATCGGCGTTTGCCGTACTCAGGCAGTTTTCTTTTCAAATCAATTGTTTACAGCCGTGGCTTGCGGAAATACTTTTCGATCCAGCCCAGCGACCGCGCCGGCCCCTTCTCGGCCTTGGCGATGTCCTTGTGCTTATCCCCCCAGTAGCGGGGTGCAGGCAATCCAAAATCGCTCAACCGCTTATTTCCGGAGGCCGCGAGGCCGGTCTCGCCAGGCCGGCCACCTGAACGAGCGTGGCGCACCCTATAACGCCAAGAGCGCCACCTCGATGCTGAATTGAGCGGCATCTCTTTTCGGGCGTCGTTTCCTCCAGACCGCAACAAAGGTCACCACATAGGACTGCAAAATCCTTGCACCATGTGGATTGCCAGCAAATGGTGTGCCAGCTTTTTTATCCCAAGTACGTGGTATTGAGGGACTTCGCGGGACGCCACGATTGGCCTGCTGTCTTGTCCCGTTTGCGGCCCTCAGCGCAAACGTTCGCTATGTCCGTAACAATCAGTCACCTCTTTTGATTTGCGAGGTATGGCCTTTGCTTTCTAGTGGCCCTGAAAAGTTGGCCTATTGGGCGCATTGGCAAGCGGATTCGCGGGGAAATGAAGGGTGGCCAATCATGGCAACGTTACCTCCGGGTGTAACACTCGACCCAGTTGACGGCGGTTCAAACTATTACGGCGATCATGGGCTGACCTACGCGCACAATGCCGGATGGGACACTTCGGTCATACCGATTGGTGTGTGGTTGGCGGGAATAAGGACTCAAGCTGACGCCGATCGTTGGAATGATCTTGGCCTCAATACAATGTTTGGCATGACGAGCGACACTAAGTTGTCGTTGCTTCGCACCAACGGAATAGAGGCAGTAGTTCAACACCAGGAACTAAGTAAAATACTCGCGAACAACGGAGGGTCGCTTGGTAGCGAAACCGTTGGGCTGCTGTCCTACGATGAACCGTCCACTTATGAGCAAGGAGTAAGTGGGCCGATCAGCAGCACGGCGAACAGTGTTCAGGACGGACGATTCTGGTGGTTGAACAACACTTCGAACTGGGTCATTTACGGCGATCTGAATGGTGGGCCGTCAACGACGACTGGGGAAATCTATACGCCCGTTGCCACTCCGAACGGCACGACGCGGCACATTGATGCGTCAAGTGTTGATTTCTATTTTTTTGCAGGACAGGGCTCCGGCCTCCAGAGTGTGGCTGGTAAGCTCGATGGTCTTTCTGGAGCTGCGACGCTTGATCAAATGCATCGTGGCAACAACTATGGCGACCTGATTACTCAACAAGAGGAGGCCACCGGAGGCAATAGCCCAATATATTCGTATATTGAGCTTGGCGGGCCATGGCTCGAAGACACGTCAGCATCGTATTACATCACTCCGGAAGAAGTGAACTGGGCTGCCTGGTCTTCGCTCATCCACGGTGCCAGGGGCATCGTATATTTCAATCACACGTTCGCCGGGCCCGCGCAAACAAACGACATTCTTGCGACCTCATTCTATCAGACGGTCCAACCGGGGCAGACTGTCTCAATCTATACCCAGGTGGACAGAACGGACGCGCTGATCACCCAACTGGCCCCGGTTCTAAATTCGCCGACGGCTCTCGGCTATGTCTCAACCAACAAACCCGGCTACGAAAATGGAGTGGTGAAGTCGGAGTTCAGCGGCATTGAGACAATGGCGAAGGCCTATAATGGGCAATTCTTTATCTTCGCCGATACCAGAGAATCAATGACGCGAACGAACATCTCGGCAACGTTCACCATTGCCGACCAGAACGCGACGAGTGTCACGGTTGTCAATGAAAACCGGACCATCCCGGTCGTGAACGGCGTATTTACCGATACTTTTGCGAGAGCGTCTACAGTCCACATCTATGCGGTAAACAGCACGGGCTCAGACTACACCTTCATGGGCACGAGTGGTAACGATACGCTCCCCAATGGCGGCCAGTCAAATGCAGGAAACGAAAGCTTCTATGGGCTCGGCGGCAACGACAGGCTGATCGGCGGGGCCGGCGCAGACAACATGCGCGGCGGCGCCGGCAACGATGTCTACCTCGTCGACAACGCCGGCGATATCGTCAACGAGAGCCTTGCCGGGTCGAACGGCACTGACGCTGTTTGGTCGACAAGAAGCTTCAGCCTTGCCAACACCGCGCGCGTGATGGGCGCGGTCGAGAACCTGACCCTGCAGGGATCAGCCGGTCTTTCCGGCACGGGCAATGCCCTGAACAATGTGATTACCGGAAACAGCGGCGCCAACCTGCTGACCGGCGGTGCCGGCAACGACAGGCTGATCGGCGGGGCCGGCGCCGACAACATGCGCGGCGGCGCCGGGAGCGATATCTACGTCGTCGACAACGCCGGCGATATCGTCAGCGAGAACCTTGCCGGGTCGAACGGCACTGACACTGTTTGGTCGACAAGAAGCTTCAGCCTTGCCAACACCGCGCACGCGGTAGGCGCGGTCGAGAACCTGACCCTGCAGGGATCAGCCGGTGTTTCCGGCACGGGCAATGCCCTGAACAATGTGATTACCGGAAACAGCGGCGCCAACCTGCTGACCGGCGGTGCCGGCAACGACAGGCTGATCGGCGGGGCCGGCGCCGACAACATGCGCGGCGGCGCCGGCAGCGATATCTACGTCGTCGACAACGCCGGCGATATCGTCAGCGAGAACCTTGCCGGGTCGAACGGCACTGACACTGTTTGGTCGACAAGAAGCTTCAGCCTTGCCAACACCGCGCACGCGGTAGGCGCGGTCGAGAACCTGACCCTGCAGGGATCAGCCGGTCTTTCCGGCACGGGCAATGCCCTGAACAATGTGATTACCGGAAACAGCGGCGCCAACCTGCTGACCGGCGGTGCCGGCAACGACAGGCTGATCGGCGGGACCGGAAATGATAGGCTGGCGGGAGGCGCCGGCTACGACAACTTCGTGTTCAACAGTGCCATCAGCGCCGCAAACAATGTAGACACGATCTCCGACTTCAACGTCGCGCAGGACACGATCTGGCTCGACAACGCCGTGATGTCCGGCCTTGGCAGCCATCTCGGGACGCTCTCCTCCCTAGCATTCTGGAAAAGTACGACCGGCCTCGCCCACGACAGCAACGACCACATCATTTACGAGACAGACACTGGCTGGCTGAACTATGACGGCAACGGTAGTGCAGCGGGCGGCGCTGTCCATATTGCCAAGCTGGCCCCGAATTTGGCCCTCTCCTATGGGGACTTCTTTGTGACCTGACGGACTGGCCACCGCACTCTGACAAGAGTTGCGATGAAATGCCAAAGGCTCATAGTGGGGGCACTGGTCGGCAATGCAAGCCTTCGGCTGATCGACCAGATCCGAGCGGCCGTAGCGCCGGAAATCGGGTTGAGGAGGAACCGAGCTTACCAGCGACCAAGTCGGCGATCGCAAAGCTGGCGGTTAGTCCAGGGCTTTCGATACCGAACAGGTTGATAAGATTGTCGATGCCGTGTTCTGCAGAGCATTGGATCACAAAGTCGGCGGCGGGCTCGCCGGGCCCCGCGAGCTTGGGCCGTATACCCGCATAGCCAGGCTGCAAACTGTCGTCGCCGAGGCCCGGCCAGTAGCGGCGTATCTCGTCATAGAAGGATATGCTCCTTGCCTCGTCGACGCGATAGTCGATGGCGTCGATCCACTCAACGTCCGGCCCGAAACGCGCCTGACCGGCGAGATCGAGTGAAAGATGAACGCCGAGCCCGCCATCAGCCGGAATTGGGTAGATGAGGTGGGAAAAGGGCGACCGCCCCTTGAGCGTGAAATAGCATCCGCGTGCCAGTTTGAGCTCCGGAATTTTCGCCTGGGGGAAGCCTTCGAGGCGGCGAGCTATCGCTTGCGCATTGAGCCCCGCGGCATTGACAACGCTGCGGGCCTTCAAGCGGTAGTCGTTTCCCTCCGCATCGATCGTTTGAACGATGATGCCATCGTCGACAATGCTGCCGGCCGCCACAGTCGTCAGGAAGGCGAAGACGGCGCCAGCTGCTTCTGCATCACCACGTAACGCGGTCATCAATTCACTGCTGTCCACGATGCCGGTCGAGGGCGAAATCACGGCCGCGACGCATTCGAGGTTAGGTTCGAGCGCCTGGGCGTCGGCCTTGCCGATCATCCTTAGGTCGCCGACGCCGCACGCAGTCGCGTTGTCCAGCAGGCTCTGAAGCTTCGGCACCTGATCGGTTGAGGTCGCGACAATCAACTTGCCCATGCGCTTGTGGCCGATGTTCCTTGCCTCGCAGTAGCGATAGAGCTGCCCGCGCCCGCTCTGGCAGAGCTGAGACTTGAGGCTGCCGGGGGCATAGTAGATGCCGGCGTGGATCACTTCGGAATTGCGGGAGCTAATGCCCGTGCCGATGCCGCCTGCCTCATCAACGACGAGTACTTCCCGATCGGCCAGCGCGAGCGCCCTCGCGACGGCAAGGCCGATGACCCCAGCTCCCACAACCAAGCAGTCAACGCAGTCCATTCCGCCGATCCGTTCTGCCACAACCGATGCGGTCAAGGCCTACCCTGTTTCGCATACTCGCGGAATTCACCGTGTTACTGAAGGGCAGAGCATTGTGTACAAACTTTCGAGGTAAGCTTACTTAAGCACCTAAGACCATACAGTGCCCAGCTACAGCTTTGAGCCACCGTGAATTGGTCCCGACATGAAGGCGCATATTCATGAAACGCCGCAGGCTTTGGGCCAACATCTGGCAGCCCGTATCGCCGCCGGCATATTCGCGGGCAACAGTGCCGGGCGCAACTATGTTCTTGGCTGCCCCGGCGGCCGCAGCGTCCTGCCTGTCTATGAGGCGCTGGCGCAGCAACTGGCCGTCGAAGCGATCGATTGCTCGCGTCTGATCATCGCGATGATGGATGAGTACCTGCTTGCGGATGCTGCGGGCAATCTTTCTCCGCCGCCTGTGTCTGCCCATTTTTCATGCCGCGGATTTGGCCAACGTGAGATCGTTGAGAGGATCAATCGCGTTCTGCCGGAGCCCTATCGCATAAGGCCTGAGAATTTCTGGATGCCGGACGCGGCCGCTCCCGCCGATTATGACAAGCAGCTCGAGGCTGCCGGCGGTATCGATCTGTTCCTTCTGGCGTCGGGCGCCGGCGACGGGCACATCGCCTTCAACCCACCCGGCTCGGCACGCGATAGTGAAACCCGCATCGTCAAACTGGCCGAGCAGACGCGGCGTGACAATCTCGCGACCTTTCTCGATTTCCGCTCGCTTGACGAAGTGCCTACCCATGGCGTGACCATTGGAATCGGATCGATCGCGACGCTGTCGGCCGCAGCCGCCATGACTGTCTGGGGTGAAGGCAAACGGCAGGCTTTCAACAGGCTGACCAGCTCTGAAGCCTATGACCCCGCCTGGCCGGCAACGATTGTGGTAGAGTGCCGCTCGGCCGAAATTCACGCGGATCGGCATGCGGCAGGGAAGTAACATGGCGGTAGCTGACGATCATGCGATCGGCATCGATATCGGCGGCACCAAGACCAAGGTCTGTCTGGTTCGCTTGGCCGATGGCATGGTGTTGAGCGAGCGTACTGAAAAGACGCCTTGCGCCAACGGCGGAGCCGACGTGCTGGACCTCGTTGTCGCGCTCTCAGCCGACATGCAGCAGCAAGCGCAGATGCTGGTTGGCGGCGCGCATAGGCTGGGCATCTGCCTCCCTGAACTCGTGACCAACGCCGGAGAACCGGCCTCCAGCTGGAACTTCGATTGGCGCAACATGGATTTCCGCACGCCGCTCTTGCGGTTCGGCGAGCCATATTTCGAAAGCGACGTGCGCGCGGCGGCATTTGCCGAGGGCTGGATCGGCGCCGGACGCGACGCAGGAATTTTTGTCTATGTGACGATCTCGACGGGCATGTCGCATACGCTCGTCATCGACGGGCGGCCCTACAGCGGGGCGCGCGGCTTTGCCATCCATTTTGCCGGCAGCGAACTGGTTGCCTTTGGCGGCGACGACAAGAGCATCGAAGTGCGCCAGCATCTCGAATTGTTTGCCAGCGGCAAAGCGCTTGGCGAACGGTATGGAGCGCTCATCGGCGATCCTGATGCTACGGCGCGCCACCTGTTCGCGGCAGAGGCATCCGATCCCAGGGCAGCCCGGATCATTGATAGCGCGCTCTTGTCGATCGCTTCCTATCTCGGTCAACTCGTCAACACTCTTGATCCTGCTATTCTGGTCATAGGAGGCGGCATCGGCGGTAACCCGGCGATCACCTCGCGGCTCGCAGCGCTGACGCGCCCCTTCATCTTCGCCGATTCGGCGCGGGATATTCCGATTGTGGCCGCAACGCTAGGCGACAATGCCTGTGCGATCGGGACGGCTGCCTTGGCAAGCAGGATTGCCGGGAGATCGAGGCGGGCATGAGCAATCTCAAGCGGAAAATTCTGGAGCGCTGATTATGGGA
Organism: uncultured Alphaproteobacteria bacterium; assembly: GCA_963813315.1. Taxonomy (GTDB): domain Bacteria; phylum Pseudomonadota; class Alphaproteobacteria; order Rhizobiales; family Rhizobiaceae; genus CAWEYO01. The sequence goes on from CAWEYO010000007.1 coordinate 26,887, forward strand.
TACAAACCTTCGCCCCGTCCGGTATTCGATAAGCCAACCCATATTCCGTATGCGAACATCACCCGCCATCTGTGGGGCGAGGAGAATGCCGGTCTTGTCGACGACTGGATTTATGCCTCTACGGACAAGATCCACCAGCTCGTCTTCGGGCTCCAACCGGGCGGCTTTTTCAAACATACCGACGCTTTCCGCACGATCTTCGGTGCGGACGAGCTGCTCTATGTGCTTTCCGGCATGTTTGGCCTCGCCAACCCGCAAACCGGCGAAGTGCAGGTCGCCAAAGCGGGCGAAGCTCTCTTCTTCCGCAAGGATACCTGGCATCATGGTTTCAATCTGGGCGACGAGCCGGTGCGCGTGTTGGAATATTTCTCGCCGCCGCCGTCACAAGGAACGTCCGGCCCCTATGCGCGCACCAAGGAGCTGGTGACGGACTCGCGCTATCTGCAGGAAGGAATGATGGGCCGTTGGCCGATGGATGCCGCTCAAGAGCGGGCGGGCCGCACGATCCATCCGATGCGTGACGCGGATCTCCTCTGGAGCCTTGACCAGCAAACGCAGGGCGCTTTTACCGGCCATTATTGCGCGACCGAGCATCTGACAGTTGGGCGTACATCGATCCTGACCGGCAAGCGGACCGGCATGGAAACGCATACCGGCGACGAAAGCATCTATGTGCTGTCAGGTTCGCTCAATCTCCACGTGCCGGATGCGGAAGATCAAGTGTGGTTCGAACTCAACCCGCGCGACGGGTTCTACATACCTGCTGGCTATCGCCACCAATATTACAATATGGGACAGGGCAACGCGGAATTTGTCTTCGGCATCGCGCCCGGCGCCACGGGCTGAACGCTCCCTTCGCCGCATGGCGCGGACCGCTCTCTGCCGATCTGCGCGTATCCCTTTGACGAACGCCGCTTCTCTTTGGGGGAGGGAAGCCTTTCCTTGAATCCGTTGGCCGGATTCCGCGTCAAACTGGTGCACATGTTCCATCCGCGGCAGCAGCACATCCGACGGTGCGGTCGGACGCTGAGCCTTCGCCCCCAGCGCAAAGCACAGTGGACCAGCCGGCTATCAGCCCGTCATTCAGGCAAGTCGAAAGTTGTCGACAGCTTCACGGCCTGGCCCGTCGAAGCCGACTGGTAACCGGATTCGATAATGTCGATCACGTGCCGCGCGTGTTCGGCCGTCACCGGCGAAGGCACATCGTCCCGCACCCAGCGCACCAATTGCATGATATCCTCGAAGACATGAGCCTCCACGATATTGCGGTGCTCCCCGACGACATGGGGGAGGACCCGCATCTGGTGCTCCCAATCATCGATTGGCGCGCCCAACGTTTCCTCCCGTCCCTCGAAATCAAAAGGCTCGTCGTTGAGCAGGACGCCGTCGAGCACACCTGTCGTCCCATAGAAGGTGCAGGCGCCAAACTGTCGGTTGGTCTTTCCCGCGGCGGTCCCGTAAACGACAGCGAATAGAGCGTCGCCGAAGTCGAGCAGAAGGATGGTGTTGTCATCGACCTGGGTCGACACCGTGCGTCCCGCGAACGCGTGTTGTGGAACGCGGACGCCGGACATCGCCGTCACCGTTCTGGCCGGGCCAAGAATGCTCGTGAGCTGGTGGAGGGCATAGGACGTCATGTCGTACATGGGACCGCCGCCTGGCCAGCGGAAATACCATGTGGGATCTATCGTGCGTCCGCCCGCGGAGATCCGCTCCGGTTCGGTCTCGTGATAGGATCCGAACGCCGTTCCGCACATTGCCCAGGCGACCCTGCCGATGCCTCCCTCACGCAGGATCTGGCGGGCGCGGCGGATTTGCGGCCGCAGGACTTCGCCCGGTGATGCCACAATTCGCAACGCGCGCTTGCTGGCGAGCGCGATGAGGTCGTCGGCTTCCGCCACGGTGGTTGTCATCGTCTTGTTGACGTGCACGTGTTTGCCCGCTTTCAAAGCTGCGCGGCAATGCTCGTAGTGCAGACCGATCGGGCTGACGATGGTCACTGCGTCGACCTTGTCGTCGGCAAGCATTTGCTCGATGCTGGCGTACACGATTCCCGACCCCGAATTTCTCGGCTGCTTCCCGTGCCCGGTCGATGACGGGATCGCACAGGCCGCTGACGACGACACGGTCCGCCACGTCGGATTGTACGAGGTGGGGCAGTACGGCGCGCAGCGTCAGTGCACCCACGCCGACGATTCCAAGCCTCAGCGGTGGCCGGTTGTCAGCCATGACTTTCCTCGCCACTCGCCAATGGCAGCCGGCCGCGAAATGCCGGCATGCCTGTTGTTGTCGGGATCGTTTGAACGCTGGCACCGCACCCGCTGGCTGCTGACAAGCCGGCCGCTGCCCTTATCGCCATCACATGCATGGCGTGAGCGATGTTCGCAACGGGTTCCGATTGATCCCGGATGCAGTGGAGGAGGTGTTCGACCCCCAGCACGTGATCAGGGCCGGCAGCCCTCGTGTGCTTAACGGGGACGTCTCGCCATTCTCCGGCCGCTTGCTCGAAGATCCGTAGGGGCTGCGAGGAGTCGAGGAGACTGAAGGCGATGGTGCCGAGCTCTCCCGCCAGTTCCAACTCCGGTCCGTCGAACCTGTGGAGGCAGAAATTGGATTGGACCGATGCCAGCACGCCATCGGCAAGCCTCAGCAGGACCTGCCAGTTGTCGTCCACCTCCACCGGAACCTCGTTGCCTCGGCAGGGCCCGTCCTGGACGACAAAGGAATTCCGGGTTCGCGTGCTCATGGCGAAGACCTCGACCACTTCGCCAAGCAACCCGGTAATGGCGTGCAGAGGATAAACCCCTATATCCGAGAGCGGCCCGACGTCGGCGGAGAAGTATGGTGTGGGGTCGGATTGATAACCTTGCCAAGGTGGTGGGGCCGTGCAGGCGTGAGCGCGCACTGCGTGGACCTTTCCGATCCGGCCCTCGGCAAGAAGTCCGGCAGCCCGGCGCAGTTGCGGGAACAGCATGACGGACGGGGCGGCCACGACCGTGGCGCCAGATTGCTGCGCTGCCACGGCAATCCGCGCGCCTTCATCCACATCCTTGGCGAACGGCTTTTCCGTGTAGAAATGCTTTCCTGCGCGGGCGAGCGCGAGATTGATCTCACCGTGGGCCGGTGCCGGGGTGAGGTTCACGACCACATCGATCTCGGTCCCGAGGGCGTCCTGCCACGCTATGCTCCATCGGGGAACGTTGTATTCACTCGCGGCCTTCCTGGCCCGGCCTTCTGTCCGCGCGCACACGAGGTCAATTCGGGCCATGTCGCCGAGCCTTGCCATCTCGGGCAGATAGTCCCGAAATGCAACATCGCCGACGCCGATGATAGCCAGTCTGAGCGGCTTGCTCATGATATCTAAAACTCCACGCGCGAAACATTGTCGAACACCTGCCGGGCCGACTATCGCTCACAATTGAACCGGCCCTTCCAGGCCGGACGAAATAGTATAATCCGCCCTGACCGGGATTGTAGCTCCCCCGGCGCAACGACCGTCACAATAGGAGGCAGCGGTCGAATGGCGGTGACGCCTGTCGCATTGACCCGTGCCTTGGGAGCCCACGTCAAATGAAGCTGATTGGCTCTTCCTTTGGCACTGTTGACAGGTCAGACGAAGCTTGCTCATTGCTTGAAGGCAGCAGTTCCCCGGAGGGTTCCATGTCATCGCGCGCGGTTCGTCGTTGGCCCCTGTTTCTTCTCATATTCCTTGGACTGCTCGCGCCGGCAATGGCGGCTGGTCCGGCGCGTACGGTCGTGACCAGCGAGAACGGCGACTATTTCGGGTTTGACCTCAGGTCGGAGCAAAATCTTTCGCTGGACCAGTGCAAGGCGGCCTGCCTCGGTGATTCCGGCTGCCGCGCGTTCACCTACAATACCAAAGCACGTTGGTGCTTCCTCAAGTCGGACTACAACCAACTGAAACCCTTTGCCGGGGCGGTCGCAGGCAAGGTCACTGATCAGGCCGGCGACCCCGACATCGGCGCGCCTCCGGAACTGTCCTTTTTCCCCGCGTGGATAGTCGACGAAGCGCGTCAGTACCGCACCAATCTCGTCAAAGGAGCTGCTTCAGCCAGCGATAGCGGGCTCGCCCAGCTTGTCGAGGCCGGCGACTATGCCATCCTCACCAACGATCCGCGCACGGCGATGCGGAACTTCACGGCCGCGATCGCAATCTCACCGGACGATGGCAATCTCTGGATCAACCTTGCTAAGGCGATCCTCGCCGTTCAACCGGCCAATGGTGAGGAGGCGGCCTCCCTGCAGCGCGACGGCTCCTCGGCGGCCTGGAACGCCTATCAGCTTCTGCGAACGGCCCCGGCCCGGGCCGAAGCGCTGTCGGTGATTGCCTCCGGTCTTGCCCGCCGCGATCTCCACCGTCCCGCACTTTCGGCGTATGAAGCGAGCCTCGCGCTGATGAATTCCGCCCCAGTCGCGGCAGAATACATGGACCTCAAGGCGCGCAAGGGCTTCCGCGTTGTCGATCATTCGATCGATGCCGACAGCGCCTCGCCGCGCATTTGCGCGCAATTCTCGGAGGAACTCGTCAAGACAGGCGTAGACTACGCGCCGTTCGTCACGGTCGATGATCAGACCCCGAAGGGCATCGAAGCCAAGGACAAGCAGATATGTGTCGAGGGGCTGGAGCACGGCAAGCACTACCGGGTCGCGTTCCGCAGCGGGCTGCCTGCGGCGATCGGTGAAGTGCTTGAGAGGCCTGTTCAGTTGAGCGTCTACGTGCGCGACCGCGCACCATCGGCGCGCTTCACCGGCGACAGCTTCGTGCTGCCTTCCACCGCGCGGCGCGGCATTCCGGTGGTGACGATCAACATGGAAGCGGCCGAAATGAAGCTCTACCGGATCGGCGACCGCTCGCTGGCCCAGCTTCTCTCCGGTTATCAGTTCCTGCGTCAACTCGATAGCTACGACATCTCCACGGTCGCCGATCAGTTGGGCGCTCCTGTCTGGGAAGGCCAGCTGGAGATTGCCAACGAGCTCAACAAGGAAGTCACAACCAGCTTCCCGATCGATGAGGCGTTGCCCGAGCGCATGGCAGGCGTCTACGTCCTGACCGCGGCGCCGCAGGATGATCGTCGGGACTCCTGGGAAACGCGCGCCACGCAATGGTTTGTCGTCTCGGACATCGGGCTTGCCACCTATACCGGCCAGGACGGCCTCAACGTGTTTGCACGCTCGCTGGCCAGCGCCGGGCCGCTTGCCAATATCGAGCTCACGCTGCTCGCCAAGAACAACGAAATCCTTGGAGCGGCCAAGACCGATGCTGACGGGCGCGCCACCTTCACTGCGGGCTTGACGCGTGGCGAAGGCGGCATGGTGCCGGCCGTCGTGATGGCGAAACAGGGCGATGCCGATTTCGTTTTTCTTGACCTGACGCGTCCGGGCTTCGACCTGACCGATAGGGGCGTCGAAGGGCGCACGGCTCCGGGCGCGCTGGACGTCTATGCGTGGACTGAGCGCGGCATCTACCGCGCCGGCGAGGAAGTCCATGTCTCGGCGCTTGCGCGGGACTCCTCTGCAAAGGCGGTCCAGAACCTGCCTCTGACGTTCATCTTCACGCGGCCGGATGGTGTCGAGGAGCGCCGCATCGTCAGCGATGGCGCCGCGCTTGGCGGTCACGCGGTCAGCCTGCCGCTTGCCGGCAACGCCATTCGGGGCACGTGGCAGGTAAGCCTCTACACGGACCCGAAGCAGCCGGCAGTCGCCCAGTCGATGTTTCTCGTCGAGGACTTCGTTCCGGATCGGATCGAATTCGACCTGACCAGCGACCGGGACGAGATTGCCGTCGGGGAGACCTCCGATGTGACTGTCGACGGCCGCTTCCTGTATGGGGCGCCCGCTTCGGGCCTCGTGCTCGAAGGCGAGATCAATCTCTCCACGACTACGAAGTGGGATCGCTACCCAGGATATTTCTTCGGCCTCGCGGATGAGGAAGAAGGTGATGCGAAGCGCATCCCGCTGAGCGGTCTGCCGGTCGTCGGCGACGACGGCAAGGCAACCTTCCCGGTTCGGCTCGATCAGTCCCCGGCGACCACGCGGATGCTGAACTCGGAGGTCGCGGTGCGCATGCGCGAAGGCGGCGGCCGAGCCGTGGAGCGCAAGATCGACATCGCCATCCGGCCACAAGGGCCGATGATCGGGCTTGCTCCGCAATTCTCGGGCGAACAGGTGCCGCAAGGATCGCAGGCTGCCTTCAAGGCAATTGCGGTCGATCCAAATGGCCAGCGCCAGGCGCTGAAGGGTCTAAGCTGGTCGCTGGTCAAGATCGAGCGGAATTATCAATGGTACCGGTCCGGCAATTCCTGGAACTACGAACCTGTAACCTTCACCAAAGCGGTGACCAACGGCAAGGTTGACGCCAGTCCGGACGCCGAAGCCGAAATTACCGTTCCGGTCGATTGGGGCCGCTATCGGCTGGAGATCGAGACCGACGATCCCGCCGGACCAGCCACGAGCTTCGAGTTCGACGCCGGATGGTATGTGGAGGCCTCCTCGACCGAGACGCCGGATGGGCTGGAGATCGCGCTCGACAAGGAAAGCTACGCTGCGGGCGACATCGCGAGGCTCAAGGTTTCGCCGCGCTTTGCCGGTGAACTTCTCCTGACGATCGGGGCGGAAAGCCTGCTGGCGGTGCAGACAGCGACAGTGCCAGAAGGCGGCGCGACGATCGATATCCCTGTAAGCGCCGACTGGGGCGCCGGCGCCTACGTCATGGCTACGCTCAACCGTCCTGGCGATGCCCAGACATCGCGCATGCCGGCACGCGCCATCGGCGTGAAGTGGCTGACGGTCGATCCGGGATCAAAGAAACTTGGCGTTGCGCTGGCGCCACCGGAAAAGATGCGGCCGCGCCAGACACTCTCGATACCGGTGACGGTGACCGGCATGGCCCCCGTAAGCGACGCCTATGTGATGGTCGCCGCGGTCGATCTCGGCATACTGAACCTCACAGATTACAAGATCCCGGATCCGGAAGCGTGGTTCTTCGGCCAGCGTCAGCTCGGGCTCGAGCTGCGTGATCTCTACGGCCGCCTGATTGACGGTTCGCTCGGCGCCGCGGGCCGGCTTCGCACTGGTGGGGATGGCGCGATGATGTCTGCACAGGGCAGCCCGCCGACCGAGAAACTCGTCGCCTTCTTTGCCGGGCCGGTAAAGCTCGACGCAGAAGGAAAGGCTGTCGTTGATTTCGACCTGCCACAATTCAACGGCACGGTGCGTGTCATGAGTGTCGCCTGGACGGAAGACGCTGTTGGCCACGCGTCCACGGACGTGATCGTGCGCGATCCCGTGGTGGTCACGGCCAGTATGCCGCGCTTCCTTGCACCGGGCGACGCCGCGCAGTTAAGGCTTGACATCGCCAACACGGACGGCCCCGCCGGCACGTACACCTTGACTGTCGGAACCAACGGGAAGGTGCACACCGGTAGCGAGGCACTGGAAGCGGTTTCGCTGGAACCAGGCAAGCGCGCGACCCTGACCATCCCGCTGATTGCCGATGCGCCGGGCGATGCGACGGTCGACGTGAAGCTGACGCATGTCGACGGCCTGTCAGTCGAACAGATGTTGGAACTGCCTGTTCGGCCGGCGGCAATGCCTGTGACCACGCGAACAGTCGTCAACCTCGCTGGAAACGGCGGAACCATCACGATCGACCGAGAGCTTCTGGCAGCCAGCCTGCTCGATGGAGCGAGTGTCAGTATCGGCGTCTCGCCCGCCTCGGCGCTCGACGTTCCGTCGCTGTTGCTGACACTCGACCGATATCCCTATGGCTGCGCGGAACAGACGACGAGCCGCGCACTTCCTCTGCTTTATGTGGGCGAACTGGCCAAATCGGCCGGCATGAGTGATGATCCAGCGCTTCGTGAAAGGGTCCAGGAAGCGATTTACCAAGTGCTGAACTATCAGTCATCCTCCGGGAGCTTCGGCCTCTGGTCGCCCGGATCCGGCGATCTGTGGCTGGATGCCTATGTCAGCGACTTCCTGACCCGCGCGCGTGAGCAGGGCTATGACGTCCCGAAGGAGGCCCTGCTGCAGGCGCTTGAGAACCTGCAGAACTCGCTTGGCTACGATGTCGACGTGCAGGGCCGCGGCAACGAGATCGCCTATGCGCTCTACGTTCTCGCCCGTAACAAGAAAGCGTCAATAGGCGACCTTCGCTATTATTCGGACACCCAGCTCGAGGCCTTCCAAAGCCCGATGGCCGTGGCGCAGCTTGCCGCTTCCCTCGCGCTCTACGGCGATAACCAGCGCGCTGAATTCGACGTTCCTGGCGGCGCTGACGCTTGCCCAATCAGACACGGAATTCGACGAGCACCGTTCCGACTACGCTTCGCCCTTGCGCGACGGCGCCGCGATGCTGGCGCTGGCCGCCGAAAGCAGACCCTTGCCCTCGACGGTGCCCGCCATGGTGCAGTTTGTTTCGACCGCGCGTAGCCACACAAACTACACGAGCACTCAGGACCAGGCCTGGATGCTGCTCGCAGCGCGCGCGATACAGGCGGGAAGCAATGCAATCTCGCTGGAGGTGGATGGCACACCGTATTCCGGAAACTTCTCAAAGCGGGTCAGCGGGCAAGACTTGCTGGACAATCCAATCACCGTCACCAATTCCGGCAAGGATCCCGTTGAGGCAGTCATCACGGCGGTTGCCACACCAGCGGACCCGCTGCCGGCGGGAGGCGAGGGCTTCACCATCGAGCGAACCTATTACCGGCTCGATGGGACTGAGGCCAATGTCACGGAGGCCGCACAGAACGAGCGCTTTGTAGTGGTGCTGAAAATCGAGGAGCTGAACGATTGGCCATCGCGGATTCTCGTCAATGACCTCTTGCCCGGCGGGTTCGAGATCGACAATCCGCGGCTGGTTTCCAGCGCCGATCTGGCGAATTTCGGCTGGCTCCAAAAGACCGAGGCCGCGCATCTGGAGTTCCGCGACGACCGATTTGTGGCCGCATTCGACCCTGCTGAGGGTGGCCGGCGTTCGGCCACGGTCGCATACGTCGTGCGTGCGGTGACGCCTGGCGTATACAGCCATCCTGCCGCAACGGTGGAGGACATGTACCGGCCGCGATACTCTGCCCGGACCTCCACCGGCATGATTGAAGTAACAGCGCGATAGGGCGAAGAACGAAGAGGCTGAGCCAAGGCAAATGTCGCTGGCACGAAAACTCCTGCGCACAACGGCATTTGCCGTTGCAGGCGCCGCCGCGCTGGCGGGGATTGCGGTCGGGGGTTTCTTCTGGGCCGACAAAGCCTTTCCTCTCCCGCTGCCGGAAAAACTGGCGGTCTCGACCGAGGTCGTCGACCGCGATGGCGCCCTGCTCAGGGCCTTCGCGACCACTGACGGCCGCTGGCGTCTCGCAACCGGCCTGGACCAGATTGACCGGCAATTCGTCGAGATGCTGATTGCCTATGAGGACAAGCGGTTCTGGGGACACCGGGGGATCGATCCGTTGGCGTTGATGCGGGCCGCTGGGCAACTCGTCAGCAACGGGCGCATCGTCTCGGGAGGATCGACAATCTCCATGCAGCTCGCCCGGCTGATCGAGCCGCGATCAGGTCGGTCGCTCGGCGCGAAGCTCCGCCAGATCATTTCGAGCGATCCAGATCGAGCGGCATCTCACCAAGAGCGAGATACTCGAGCGCTATCTGACGCTGGCCCCCTATGGCGGTAATCTCGAGGGCGTGCGGGCGGCCTCGCTCGCCTATTTTGCCAAAGAACCAAAGCGGCTGAGTGTCTCGGAAGCAGCCCTGCTCGTGGCGTTGCCTCAGCTTCCCGAAAGGCGGCGTCCGGACAGAAACCGCGACCTGGCGCTCGCCGCTCGCGACCGGGTGCTGAACCGCATGGTGGCGGCTGGACTGCTGGACCAAAGCGAAGTTTCGCGTGCGGCAGCGGAAGCGGTGCCGGAGAGGAGAGGGGCTTTGCCCGCTCTCGCCGCGCACGCCGCGGACGCAGCACTTCGGGCCTCGCCCGCTGGAGCGCGGCATCAACTGACGATCAAGAAGAGCGTTCAGGAAGGACTGGAGCACGTGGCGCGAAAAGCCGCCACGAAGCTTGGTCCACGACTCTCGGTGGCCATGCTGATGGCGGACGCCCGAACGGGGGAAATCCTCGGAGCGGTCGGTTCCGCGAACTATTTCGACGCAGGCCTTTCAGGCTGGATTGATATGACCAGGAGGGTTCGGTCGCCGGGCTCCACACTGAAGCCATTCATCTATGGCATCGCCATGGAACAGGGTCTCGTAGCGCAGGAAACGCTGATCGAGGACCGGCCGGCGAGTTTTTACGGCTACCGGCCACGCAACTTCGACATGAGCTATCAAGGCGATGTGAGCGTAAGGCAGGCATTGCAGCTCTCGCTGAACGTCCCGGCCGTGCGCCTGCTTGACGCCATCGGTCCGGCGCGGCTCGCAGCCAGGTTTCGCCGTGCCGGCGTGGTGTCGGAACTGCCGCCCGGCGAGGCGCCCGGTCTGGCCATTGGACTCGGCGGCGTCGGCCTGACCCTCCGCGATCTCGTGCAGCTCTATACCGGCCTCGCCAATGGCGGGCGGGTGCATCTGCTCCGCGACGGCACTGAAAAGATTTCGCCGTCGTCTGTCGGTACGGCGATCCTCGAACCGCAGGCCGCGTGGCAAATCGCCGATATCCTTTCCGGCGTGAAGCCGCCGGAGGGCTCCGCCGCGCGCGGCATCGCCTACAAGACCGGCACAAGCTATGGCTACCGTGACGCCTGGTCGGTGGGTTTCGATGGGCGCCATGTTCTTGGCGTTTGGGTCGGCCGCGCGGATGGCGGCGCAGTGGCCGGTCTCGCGGGCTACGTCTCGGCAGCGCCCATTCTTTTCGAGGGCTTTACGCGATCAGGTCTCGCTACCGTGCCGCTTGGCCGCGCGCCAAACGGAACCTTCCGCCCGAAGCCCGATGAACTTCCGGTGACGATGGTACGCTTTGTCACAAGCGACGATGGGCTGCCGGCTGCCGCAGCGCCCGGCGAACCGGCACCGCAGATCATCTTCCCGCCTGATGGCGCGCATGTCGACCTTACCAGCTCGGGCGGAGCGCCCCTGATGCTCAAACTGCAAGGCGGGCGGGCGCCCTTCCGCTGGCTCGCCAACGGCAAGCCGCTTGCGGGGATCGAGCGCAGACGGACATCAACCTGGCTGCCGGACGGAGCCGGCTACTCGGTGCTGACAGTCATCGATGCGGCCGGCCGCGCTGCCAGCGTGAAGGTCTTCGTCGAATAGTCTCACGACACCCCTTGGCCAAGTAGGAAAGCCCTTCGCGCAACGGAACCGTTGACCGCATGTAGCGTTGAGGTCCGTCATCAAAGGGACGCGCACCTATGGCTTTCTTATCCCATCTAAGAGATATCAACCTTGAAAAGCAGCTAACGATGCTCAGCAACGAAATCGCCTCGCTGAAGGAGTTGGCGGCCAGACGCGGTAACAATCGTTATGGCGACGCAGGCGATGGATATTATGCCGATTTGACCAATGCTATAACTTCGGTCCTGCCAAGCTTACGCAAGCGAAGTAGTATGGTTGGTGCCGCTACATTTAACCGTCCTGCGGCAGTCGCAGTGGTTGGTCTGCTGGTCGTTGGCCTTGTTGCGAGTGTCTTTCTTACGCGCAGACCCCCGAAAGAACCCAACAAGATAGAGCCCGGTCGGAAGCGCACGCCTTCACGAGCGGCTTCCTCCGGTGCTTCCAAGAAAAGAACTGCTAACACAAGAACTGCTCCAGCTGGAGGCAGGAAGCGCCTCGATGGCCCTATCAAGTACGCTCCTGAGCCAAAAGCCGGTCACTCGCCTGACTCGGGCGAGTGACGAAGCAGTTCATCGAAGAAAACGGAAGCCCTCGTTTAAACAAACAGGAGCACAATGCATCTCATGCAACACGGTATGCTTCCGCTCAGCGGGTCCCGAGCACCCCGACAACTCGTCAACACGACCATCCGACGATTGCCAATCGGCATCCGATCCGTGCTGCGATGGATCGCACGGCCAGGACAGACCGCCGTTGGTTCGCTTGTCCGACGGGCGAGCCGTGGGCGGATCATCGCCGGGCCTTTCGCTGGGATGACGCTTCATCGCTCGCGTTATACTCCACACTACTATCTCGGATTCATCCTCGGCTCGCATGAGCTCGAAATCAGGCCGGCGATCGAGCAGATTGTGGCCCGCCGTTATCGGACGATTGTGAACGTCGGGGCGGCCGACGGATATTACGCCGTTGGCTTCGCGCGGCGTTTACCTTCTACGCGTGTGGTCGCATTCGAGGAGAATACAAGAATTCATCCATTGCTGGCTCGCAGTGCGGATGCCAATGGCGTTCGAGCCCAGATCGATATCCGCGGTCGTTGCGATCTTGACAATTTCGGGCAGGAGCTCGAAGGCGCGGGGGGTGATGTTCTCGTGCTCACCGATATTGAGGGGGGCGAATTCGAGGTTCTCGATCCTGAGGCCATTCCGGGTTTGAGGCGCGCCGACATCCTCGTCGAAAGTCACGATGCCGTTGTGCCGGGTTGCACCGAGGCACTGATCGCACGCTTTTCCGCAACGCACCACATCCAGCGCTATCACGCGCGCCCACGCCTCTTGTCTGATTTCCCAGGCGGTTTTCTGCCGAGCTTGGCGCGGCTTGCCCCGCAGGCAGTGGTCGCAGGTATGGACGAGAGACGCTCAGGAATTCAGGAATGGCTTTACCTGATCGCGAAGGAGCCTGCGCCTCAGCCATAATGTGTCTCGCGGCATGGCCCTTGGTTTGGGCCCCTTGCCGTAATCGCAAAGTGACAGCAATGCAGCCTTCGCGAGTGATCATCCTCGTCCACAAGGTGCAAACTAGAGCTTGGGTCATGACCCTTGCCCAAGCCCTCCGCGCGCGCTTCTCTCAACAGGTCGATGTTGTCCGATTGGAAGACAGTGACAGTGAATCAAACCTGTTTCCTTCGGAGAAGCTTGAACGCCGCTTCTTTGGCGAACCCTCCTCCGGCCATACGGCCTGGATTCCAACGGACAAGTTCCCAACCACGGCGACCCTCTCGGGTTCGGACCTCCTCTTGATCGACCTCACCGAACGGGAGAGTGGTGACCTCCCCCCGCTGGAGAAGGTGATCGCGGTGCTGCCGCTCTTTCATGGGTCCCCTTGCATGAGGGCTTTGCTTCCGCCCCTGCTGGCTCGCGAACCTCCGCATCTTGGAATTGTGGCGATTACAGGCGGGGAACGGCGTCTTCTCTATGGAGTTCAGCTCGCCGTCCCGGATCCGGATGTCTTACTGAGAGCTTTGGCCATCGTTCTCGCACGGACGATCACCTTGTTGTGCGGCGCCGTAGACAACCTGATAACCGGGAAAAAGCTTCCGGAGCCGATCTCTTCGCCTTCAATACAGGTGCATCGAGGCGTCAAGCAGAATTCGGGCCGGGACATCGTGAAAACGTGGTTGCCGAAGGTGACCGGACTGCTTCGCGGATCGCTCGCGCGGACCGAAGACTGGTGCATCGGTTACCGAAAGGTCATGCCCCACAGCCAACCGCCCGGACTGAATCTGGATCGAGAAACCTTTACCGTGATCGAGTTGGATGCGGATCGGTACTATGCTGATCCAATCCTGTTCGAACACAACGGTAAAACGTCGCTGTTCTTTGAGGATTACAACTACCGGACCGGCATTGCTCGCATCAGCCATGTGGCCATCGGGAACGATGGCCGGCACGATGAACCGCGTGAGATTCTTATCGCGCCCCTATCACTTGTCCTATCCGTTCGTCCTGTCTCATCGCGGGTCTGTCTTCATGCTACCGGAGACGAGCAACAACCGAACGATCGAGCTTTACGTCGCGAAAGACTATCCTCACAACTGGCGGCTCGCATCCGTGTTGATGAGCGACATCGAAGCTTCCGACGCCACTCTTTACTACGATGAGAGCCGCCGGCGCTGGTGGATGTTTGCCAGTGTGACCGAGTTCGGCAGTTCCTCTTATGATACGCTATCGATCTTCTACGCTGACGATCTGGAGGGGCCATGGCACCCGCACGGGTTGAACCCTGTCAAGATCGATCCTCTTTCGTCGCGCCCCGCAGGTCCGCTCGTGCTATCCGGCGGTCGCCTGTTTCGCCCGGCCCAGGACTGCACGCGGAGCTATGGTAGTGCTCTCGTCTGGTGCGAGATCAACGAGCTCAAGACCGACGCTTTTAGGGAAACAGTGATTGCCAGAAAAGCGCCCAGCCGTGGCTATAGTGGCCTTCACACCTACAGCCGCGCTGGCGATTTTGAAGTGGTTGATTTCAAACGCTTCCGCTGGCGTCGTTTTAGGGAGGCAATGCCATCCGGCGCTATGCGTCTGTTCAGCCTGCCGCAAAAGATGATTGGGAGGTCCGGTCAGCTTTGAGCACCGCAAAACGAGCCGCAGGTTTCCTTGTGGAGCCGCCCAACGTGCGCGGGACCTCCTCCTTCGCCGTCGCAGAAACCATGGGAGGCGGGGCTGAGTTTCGCAGCGAGATAGTGTCCGATTTCGATCGCCTGTCTGCCCTGGCGCAGGACTGGGAGCGGTTGCGCCTCAGCGGCCGCCGACCAGACGTTTTCATGAGCTTCCCCTTTGCACGAGCCGGTTGGCGAGCCTATGCCGATCGGCAACTCCATGCTGTGGCAATGTTTGCAGGAGACTGCTTGGCCGGCCTTCTGCCTCTGGCGGCAGAAGGCACGACTCTCAGGTTCATCGCTTCGCCTGAATGCGACTACAATGACTTCCTGGCAGCCTCGGATGCCGCACCTGATTTGCTTCCTGCAGCTCTTGCAGCGCTGTTTGCGTCTCCACTGCCTTGGGATCGGTGCCTTCTCGAGGGCGTCCCAAACGATTCCAATCTCCAGTTCGGGCTTGATCGCCTATCGCCGAGTTGGGAAGCTCATGTGGTGCGATCGTTGACCAGCGAGTGTCCTACCCTTCTCCTAGACAACGACAGAGAGACACAGCTCCAAGCCATTCTCGGCAACAGTCGAAACCGGCAAGTGATCAACCGCCTGCGACGCAAAGGGGTCACCAGCTTCCGACACATCGACGATCGTGAAGAGATACGCCGGCATCTGCCCTTCTTTTTTAAGCAGCATATTCAGCGATGGGCTTTGGCAGGGGTGGAGAGCCAGTTCCTGAATCCGGACCGCCGCAGCTTCTTCGAAGCGCTGGTGGACGAAATCGACACCGATATTCTAAAATTTTCCGTGCTCAGTCTCGGCTCCCGGCCGATCGCCTATCATCTTGGTTTCGAGTTTCAAGGGAAGTTCACCTTCTACAAGCCGACCTTCGATCCCGATTTCTGGGATGATTCTCCTGGAACGGTGCTGCTTCTTCACCTCATCGATCATGCTCGGCAATCCGAGCTGAAGGAATTCGACTTTGCGACTGGCGGCGAATGGTACAAGTCGCGTTTCACCAATGCCGTGCGTCATACGTCGGGGTACATGCTGCAGCGCTCACCCGCGCGCGCTACGGCCCAGCGCGTAAGTCTCGCAGCTAAGGAGCGTCTGGAAGCCTGGCCGAAAGTGGACCACCTCTTCCGCGCCGGCGCCATGGCTGCGCGGCGCCTGAATAACCTGATCCGACAAAGGGGATTCCCGAATGGGCTGACCACGCTGATGCGGCACTGCAGCCGATTGATCTTGGCGCGAGATATCTTGTTGATTTACACACTCGACCGACTGGCCGCACCTGTGCCCGTCGATGCAAGCGCACCGGGCGGCGACGTGGTGCTCCATCTCGGGACCCTATCGGAGCTTGCGGAGGTCGCGGCCCGATGGCCGCAGGATTTCGGTGCGGACCGCCTGCGCCGTACCCGGGACCGGCTCAAGCAAGGCGACCGCCTCTTCTTGTCTCTTGTTCAGGGCGAGACTGCGCATGTCGCTTGGCTTGGGGTCCGCAATGAGATCAAGGCCGAAGCCGAGGTGGGCGAGCATTGCAGCCTCGCGATCGGTCAAGTCGCGGTGATCTTCGATTGCTGGACCCGCCCGGACTTTCGCGCACGAGGCATCTATACCGCGACGATCCGGCAGGTCGCCGACCTC
>CAWEYO010000008.1:0-102594 GCA_963813315.1 uncultured Alphaproteobacteria bacterium
CTGACCGAAGCTCATTGTCCGGTGTCATAGACAGTTGCGTCATAAAGTGCCCCTATTCCTTTACCTTCAATACGAAATCCGCGCTGGTCGATGAGCCCAGCGCACGGTGGCAAACTGGGCCGCACTGCCCTCCGCGCCGCCATTGGATTGGTAGATCAGCGCCCGGTTTCGCGTTTTAGATGATGCCGCCATGCGACGCCGGATCGGTATTGATGGCGCCCTCGAGCGCTCTCCAGCTGAACCGCAGACTGCCATCTCGTGATGGTTGTAAATTTTTCTGACCAAGCTGGGCGATACGCGGCGGCTCTTTAACGTGATTGCCGCCACTAGATAATCGCCAATCAAAAGGCTGTCGTTATCCGCGCGGCCTGAAACTTTTCTCACAATACATATTTTTTTGTAACGTGATGTGAACGGACAGTCAACGGATTGGCGATGCGAGGCAGAGTTCGCTCGCTTGGGTTGCGGGGCACAGGTCGACCGAAATGTGCTCGATGCGACATAGGTGGTAGAGAATACCGGCACCCTTTTGTCGCACATCGGCAGGCTAATGTACTCACTCCTGGTACTTGCTCCCTACGCCTTCGGGTGAGATCAGAAGCAAGCTTCAAAAACCAAGGCTGTACATGATTAATAACTGTTCTTCAATTTTGACATTTACTAAAAATTTACAAATTACACTCGAAATGAAATTCCGAAAGCCAAAACGACATTGAATGACATTGTACGGCACTCCTCAAACTGATCGCGAATTGACCTTTGTCAATGGCGTGAGCCCACTTGGTGGTAAGCGAATGTTTCACATTGAAAAGTGGCCAGCTCGATGCGGTGAAGGGCGGGGGCGGCGAAGGTCGGCACGATGAAATTGATGAAAGGCATGATGTCGGACGGGGTGGCACTCTCCAGCCACCACCATTTCATCGAGATCGTCCTGATTCTCGGGGCAATTGCAGGCATCGACGCCCTCGGATTGCTGCCCGTCCGATTGGCGAATATCCAGCCGCATCCGTTTTGGATACCGGTACTCTTGTCCGCAGCCCTTTACGGAAGGCTGCTCGGTGTCGTCACGGTCGCGCTCGCAACGGTGCTTGACGCCAGCCTTAACTGGCCTTCGCTCGCCAGCCAGACCGACCTTTACTCTTATCTGGTCGAAGTATCGCAAAATCCAATTCTTTGGTTGCTGGCGGTATCAGTCCTCGGCGGCATACGAGAAAAACATCTCCAACATTTTCGAGATAGCGAAGCTGTCAAGCAGCAGCGAACGGCTGAAGCTCAGACCTTGGCCCAGCGCTGCCAAGTCTTGGGCAGGGAAGTAGCACTACTCGAACATCGCATCGCAGCGTCAGGCGCATCAGCAGCCGGCGCGACGCTGCAGACACTCGACAGGCTGCTTGAGCTGCCTCTACCGCGGGCGTTTGATGGCTTTGCACAGGCACTTCAGAGGCTTGTCGGCGCCAAGGGCGTGAGTGTCTATCTCCCCTATCAAGGGCACTGGGTTTCAGTCACGGGTGCTGCCAGTGCGGATGGGGACAACTCCGATGGCCACGCGGACGAAGCAGCGGCCAATATCTGCAGGCAGGTAGCTTCAGCCGGCAGGGTCCTTTCCTGTTTTCGTCAGGCAGACGCCAGTATCC
Source organism: uncultured Alphaproteobacteria bacterium (assembly GCA_963813315.1). Classification (GTDB taxonomy): domain Bacteria; phylum Pseudomonadota; class Alphaproteobacteria; order Rhizobiales; family Rhizobiaceae; genus CAWEYO01. Next base: position 1,635 of record CAWEYO010000008.1, read on the forward strand.
TGGGCGCACGCGCTGCAATGGCTACCGCGTTTGTCGCTTCAGACAGCCAGTTTGTTTGTGTGGTGTTGGTGCGTGAAGTTGACCCTGCTTGTCTAACGCCTGCCGGAGAAGCCGCGCTATCTCTCACCAGTTTTATCTTCGGCAGCCGAGCCGTTCTCGACGGCACGCACGAGCTCAAATCATTGGCAGTGAAGCAGCTCAGATACACGCAGGGTCCGAAGCTCCGCATCGTGAATGACAGTACGCAATGATGAGTGAGCGTCTGTCACATATGCCTCGCCAATCGGCAAAAGCGCGGCCGCTGCTCGTCGGCCTGCTGCTCGTGTTGGCGGCCGCAGTGGACGCGGGACTGCTCGTGGCCGCCGTCACACAGTCAGCACCTCTTTTGATTCTCGCAGTTGCGCACCTGCTGATTGGCCCCCTCTTTTGGTTGGCGAGCCGCCGGTTCGTCGAATCGACAATCGCCGCCATCGGGCTACTGGCCATTGCGGCGATGGGGCCGATCGGCGCCCTGGGAACACTTGCCCTCTCCATTACGCGCAGGGTTGTGCAGCCTGGCGCTCCAGATCGCGAGTGGTACAAAACTTTGTCTGCGCGCAGCGTGCCAGATCGCGATCTGCCCAAGGCACTTTGGCAGGAAATCACAGACGGTCGTGCGCGGGAACTTGCGTCGTCCACGGTCACTGATTTCCGTCACATCATATCCAACGGGACGATCGCGGAGCAGCAGGCGGCGCTCGGGCTCATTTCAAAGCGATTTCGATCCCGCCTATATGGACGTACTGCGGATGGCTCTTCGAAGCGAAGAGGCGGCTGTGCGTGTGTCGGCGGCTGCCGTTTTCTCAAAACTGCAGGATGTCAACCGAAAGCGGATCCACTCTGCCGTCCGAGAATTGGGTACCCATGAGGATCCGGTTGAGCGGGCAATGACGCTCGCACAAGCCAGTTGGAGTCGTTTGGCTGACGAGACCGCTGCTGATGCTGCACGCCGCGACGCCATTGAAACGCTGCGGTCAGTGCGACCCGTTGCCACTGTGGTTGATAAGGTGGAGGAAGTTTTCTGCCGTCTTCTCATGGACGACGACAGGGCCTCGGAAGTTGAGCACCGAGTGTCCCGACTGGACGTCGCGAGCTCCCCAACCCTTCACGACTTGCGGATGCGAGCCCAGATGCGGATCGGCAATCACCAGGCCATTCCCCAATCTCTCGCGTCTCGACCAAGCGACCCAATCCGGTTGGATCGGATGCGCCATAGCCTGGAGAATCGAGCGCTCTTGGCCATCCCTGTCGAACGGGGGAGCTAAGATGCAGGGCGTCCCTCCTTTCGATCGCATTCAAGGCGAGGCGTCAGACATTTGCCTGATTGCCGAAGGCTGCTATCCGCACGTAACCGGTGGGGTGGCGAGCTGGCTGGATTGGCTGATGCGGGGCCTCCCGCAATACACCTTCTCCTTGGTTTCGATTGTCTCCGGGGACGAGCCGAGGCAGAGCAAGTATTCGTTTCCGGACAACCTTGTCCGTTTTGTCGAGCTCAATCTGAAAGGGCCGCCGCCGCCGCGTCTGGAGAGACGCTACACAACGAAGCCGCCTATCGTCGAGGAGTTCGCGGAGATTCTCGACCGCCTTCTGCGCAAAGGCAGGCTGGATGCGTTGCGCGATTTGCTGGAAGCCATCAAGCGGCTGCCGCAGGTCCCGACATATCACGATCTTGTTCGTTCCGAATTCGCGTGGCAGCTCGTAGGTGCGATGTACAGGCGGCTCATGCCGCAATCGTCTTTCATCGATTTTTTCTGGGCTTGGCAGTCCCTCATAGGGGGTCTGTTTGCAACGATCCTGTTCCCTCTGCCGCAGTCGTCTACCTATCACACGGTGTCAACGGGGTATGCCGGCCTCCTGGCAGCTCGTGCTTCAATCGAGACAGGCAAACGCACCCTCCTTACCGAGCACGGTATTTATACAAACGAAAGACGCATAGAGATTCTTACAGCCGATTGGATCTCCGATACAATCGATGCAGGTCTTTCTATCGACAGTTCAAAGTTAGATCTTCGCGATCTTTGGACAATGTCGTTTGAAAGCTACGCACGTACTTGTTACGAGTCCTGTGACTCTATAACAACTCTCTATGGTGACAACCAAAAACTTCAGATTAATCTGGGTGCTGACCGAGCAAAGCTGAAAATCATACCGAACGGAATCGACATTGCGCGGTTCGGAGCCTGTCTGGCTGAAAAGGGCAATCCGCCTACCGTCGCACTCGTAGGTCGGGTAGTCCCAATCAAGGACGTGAAGACCTTCATAGCGGCGGTTGAACGTGTATCCCGTTCGATTCCAGACCTCCGCGCGCTTGTACTTGGTCCGCTGGATGAAGATCCGGAATACGCCGGCGAATGCAAGCAGATGATTGCGGAACTGGACGTCGAAGATACGGTTGTTCTCATGGGCCGGGTCAATGTCGCCGAATGGCTGCCCAAGGTACACGTCATGGTGCTCAGCAGTCTCAGTGAGGCGCAGCCCCTGACAATACTGGAGGCCGGCGCGGCCGGCATTCCATGCGTAACGACCAATGTGGGCTCATGCCGCGAGATACTTCTCGGGACCGCCGACGAGGACCCCGCTTGCGGCGTTGGAGGCATTGTCACAGACGTCGTCGCACCCGATCAAATTGCCGAAGCAGTGACCACTTTGCTTCTGGACGAGAAGCTTCGTGAGGGTATGGGCGCAAATCTGAAAGAAAGAGTGACGCGCTTGTATTCGTCGGAGCGGTCGAGAGACGCTTATGACGAGTTGTATCGCGGCGCCGAAGTGGATCGGGGGGCCGGGCCATGGCTGGCATAGGATTTGCCCTGCGTGAGCTTGACCGGCGCGATTCGATTTTCGGCTCGATCGCTTCCATAGGCCATGGTGCGGTTGTCTCCGCCGGGCCGTGGATATTCACGGTTCTGGCGATCGCGCTTATCCACAGGGGCACGGCCGGCATTATCGACCCGGAAATGAGCTACAACTTCCGCGGCCTAGTGATCTATTGCTTCGCGCTCTCGTTGCTGGCAACAGCGCCGGTGGTCAATGTTGCGATCCGACAAATCGCGGACGACATCTACCTGGAAGAGTTTCAGAACGTCCGCCCCCGGTATGTCGCAACCCTGCTGGTCAGTTGTCTGATCTCTGGCGTGGTCGCAGTCGCAGTTCATGGCGGCATTTTCAGATTGGCGCCGCTTGATCTACTGGTCGAAGTAGTGTCCACGATGGTCGTGGGGCTTATTTGGCCAACGCTCGCCTTCTGTGGCGCGGTGAAGGACTACAAAGGAATTACCTTCGGGTTTATAGTAGGGCTTCTTATTTCGATCTTTGGCACAATTTGGGCGGCTGCTCACGGTTACAATCCGGCAATCATGATGCTGACGTTTGTCAGCGGATTGTCCTCTGGTGTTCTTCTGGCTGGCAAGCCGTGTCCTCGTGAGCTTCCCACATCCGTTCACCAACCTGTCGGAGCATCTGATCCAATTGGCTCGCGGATTCTGGCAGTACCGGGCACTTGCTATCGCTTCGTTTGTAGCGATCGGCGCGATCTGGATGGACAAATGGGTGATGTGGTTTGGGCCAACGGGTGTCCAGCTTCAGAACGGCCTGCTGAGCGCTCCCACCTATGACGGAGCCATGTTTGTTGCATATCTCACGATAATTCCCGCCCTCGGGCTTTTTGTGACGTCGATTGAGACGGGTTTCTTCGAAGACCTTCGTCATCTTTCCGATACCATCCAAGGGCGGGCGCCGCTCGATCGAATCAATCGATCATCTGAAAATCTTGAAAAAAAGACTTTTCAGACGATTTACAGAGTGTTGATGGTACAAGGAATAATTTGTGTCATTTCGATCATCGGATCTGTTGCGTTCTTACCATGGCTTGGTTTGAAGTATGAACAGCTAGGTATATTGCGGTTAGGCATCATCGGCGCTTTCTTTCAGTTCATGTTCTTGACTTGCACATCGATCCTGTTGTTCTTCGATCGCCACGTGCGGTTTCTCATTCTGCAGCTTGCATTCCTGATTCTGCAGTTTGCATTGACTGCTCTATCCGTGAAACTCGGTCCTGAATACTTCGGATATGGGCACCTGCTGGCATGCGCCATAAGCGCATTCTTCTCGGTGGTCGTCCTGGAGAGAACGCTGGGCAAGGCGGTCTACCTCACTTTTTCGGCAGCGATGCGCCAGCCGGGCAAAAGACGGCGGAAGCCTGTGCAGCAGAAGACGATCGTTTCGCAATCGCCCGCGGCGGCAACAGAGAGCTGGATCGAGCCTGTACATCCAATTGACAGTGTTGGCCCGTTGTTGAGGCCATGAAAGAGTGGAGATAACCCCATGAGTGCCCAAAATTCAGAATGCGCCGGCCGGCCGGTCGGCCATCGTGCCCTCGGCTGGACCGCCTCAGCGATCGCATTGGCGATCGCCACGCTGGCACCGGTGTCAGTGCTATGCGCTGCGGAATTGACCAATCGCAATACCATGGTTGCTGCCAATACGACCGGTGAGCAAGCTACGGAGGGAGCGAGCACATCACAGCCGGTTGCCCCGCCAGGCTGCGGCCGTCCAGGAACGGCTGCTTGTCGGCGACAAGCTCAACATAAGCTTTTTCGAGCAGCTCAATCTCGGAAAGGCGGTCGACATTGGCGTCGATGGCGATGTCAGGACGTTTTATCAGCGTCTCGACCTGACCGGCGATCGCACCGTTGACGCCGAGGGTTCCATCGCGATTCCTCTCGTCGGCCGCTTCACCATCGCTGGAATGACGGCGGACGAGGCCCAGGGCAAAATAATGGAGGCCTATCAGCAGGTCACCGGTCGCGCCGCTGAGGTACACATTGCTGTCCTGGGGCGCCAACCGGTGTTTGTCACCGGCCTTGTCCGGAACCCGGGCGCCTATCAGTTTCAGCCTGGCATGATCCTGGCGCAAGCAATCGCGCTCGCCGGCGGCTATGACAAGGATTTGGAGGGTTCGGCACGGTTTATCGAATCGCGGCGCGAACGCGAGCGGCACACGCAGGCTGTCGACCGCCTGGAGCGCCTGATGGCCAAGCGCGTTCGCCTCATCCAGGAAAGTGCGTCGTCTGACGATCCCACAAAGTTTAACGCACAGATTGAGGACAGCTCTGAACCGGATGAGTTGTCGGGCGCGGTCGACGGCGAGGCGCTATTCCTCAACGTTTCGGTCGCGGCACACGCCGGCGAACTTAAATTGCAGGATGAAAGAGTTGCGAGCGAGCAAAACAAGCTGAGCGCACTGGAGACAATGAGCGAACTCGTCGACAGTCAGATAGAGGTGCGTTCGGAAAGGCTGCGCACTTTGCAGGCAATGCAGGGCCGCGGTCTGGCCACGCTCGAGCCACTGTGGAACGCTCAAAAGGATGTCGCCGACTTCGAGCTACAGCGCAAGCGACTGACAGTCGAAATTCAAGCCGCCAAACAGAATGTCGCCGAAGCTATGGCGATCCATTCGAAATTGATCACGGACCAGAAGGTGGCAACGCAGCGAGAGCTCCTGGCTGTCGATGATGAAATTGCGCAGCAGAAAGCAATCGCGAACACATCTGAAGAGATAACGGCGGCACTGGAAACTGACATGATGCAAGTGGAACGCGGAACTGCCGAGCTCCGACTGCTTATTCTTCGCCGAACCGGTTCGAGCACGGTCGCATTGCCGGGCGATGAGGTCACCGATCTCATGCCTGGTGACGTTGTTAAGGTGGAAGTCACTCCATCCGGCCGTTCAGCCCACGCAACAGCCACCGGCTCTCTATAGGGAAGTCCGTGACCATGAAAATTCACCAGACTTCTGCTTGGGGTCTTACTCGGCGGTCTTTCCTCGCCATGGCTTTGGGCGCGGCCGGCGCTTTCAAATGGAAAGCGGCGCGAGCGTCCGCGGAATCGCCAAGGCAGCTCTCCGGGGACGCATTGAAGAGCGTGGTCAATTGGGGATGCCAGTACCAAAAGGTAGACTTGGCCGCGATCGCGCGCTCAAATCTCGATATGATCGTTCTGGATCCCAGTCTGAACGATGCGGAATTACAGATTTCTGACCCGCGACGAATGTCTTGCGTTGAAAACCAAACCTGATGGGGCGCGTCGAATAGTTCTTGCCTATCTGTGTGTCGGCGAGGTGGGTACGACGCGATGGTATTGGCCGGCTGAATGGCGAGAAACCCCACCGGCCTGGGTGGGAACGGAAAACCCGCAATGGCCGGGCTCGAGATCGGTCCAATTCTGGAACCGGGAATGGCGGTCACTGATCTTCGACCGACCCGACTCCATTCTCGCCAAGATACTTGATGTCGGCTTCGATGGCGTGGTTCTGGACCGCGTCGACGGTTATGCCGATTGGGAAGCTGAGTACCCTTCCGCCAGGCGAGACATGGTCGACCTTGTTCGAGCGCTCGCATCATCAGCCCGCGCTGTAGACCCGGGGTTCATTGTCCTGGTCCAAAATGCGGAGCCTTTGCTCGAGCACGCCGACTTTGTCGACACCATCGATGGACATAACAAGGAAAGCCTGATCACCGGACTATCTTCGCCTAACGTCTATAATACGAATGAAGACATAGAGTGGAGTCTAAATTATTTGCGCAAAGTGCAATATTATAAAAACCCACATTTGCGACTGAATACATAACAGATCCGTTGTAAGGAGAGATGTTAGCAAGCGATTGCTGGAACTTAAGTTTACCCCATTCTTTGGAAGCAGGGCTCTTGACCGGTTACCCTCTGACACCATGATTTAAGAAACTGACTAATGATCAACAGTCCTGGCAACATTACAAGCACTATCCGAGGGACAGTGGCCACGTTGGCCGTGCTGTTCATCGTATTGCTTGGCCAGGGTGTGGCGGTCCAGGCCGACCCGATTTCTCGCCACGTTCTGGCCCTCTACGATAGCCAGTCTGAAAAGACGCCTGCCGATACGATGATCCATCTGCATATGGAGATGCCCTTCAACCATCTGGGCTTCATCGTAGATTTCCAGGATCTGCGCAGCGGACTGCCAGCCCCCGATGTTGTCGGCCAATATACTGCGGTCGTTACGTGGTTCACATACGAGGTTCCTGACCAGGCCGACTATCTATTCTGGGCGCGCAAGGTTGCAGAAACGAATGTGCCCTTCATCATCTTTGGCGGGATCGGCATGCCCGCAACGTCTCAAAATGTCGAGTTGCTCAATAATGTCCTCGAGCCCATGGGGATCGCATATACAACCAGCCATGTGGCGAGCACTCGCGGCACGAAGGATTGTCAAATCCAATTCCAACCTCATGGAGTACGAACGGCCGCTTGATGCGCTGCTTCCGAGCTATCCCATCATCCGACGAATTTCCGAACAAGCGGGAGTGGCGCTCGAACTTGAAGCACCCAGCAGCGAGTTGGGCGCCAAAAGCGCCGTCGTGACTGCCGGCCCCGGCGGCGCGTTTGTCCCGGGCGAATTCGCCCTATACGTAGATCCGGCACTCAACAGGACGCAATGGCTTGTCAACCCCTTCGAGATAATCCGCAGCGTCCTCGGGAAAGGGCTGGTTCCTATCCCCGATACGACGACTGTCTCGGGAAGGCGCCTGTATTTCAGCCATGTCGACGGCGATGGATGGAATGACAATGTCGATAACGATCCTGCCAGTCCGGCCGCAGAGGTTCTGCTGCGGGATCTGATTGAGCCCTACCCGGGCTTGCCGGTCACGGTGGGACCCATCGCAAGTGATTTGGACACGGATCTCGGCGGCGGAGAGAAAGCACAAGACATTGCCCGGCGAATTTTCGCCCTGCCGCAGGTCGAAATCGCGAGCCATACGAACACGGCTCCTCTCAATTGGGAGTTCTACGAGCACTACGATCGCGCCGCAGAGGAGCGACTCATGCAAGGCGGTCCCTCGCCCCAGAAGGATGGTGTGCTGAGCACTATTGGCTATGCGTTTGGACTGATCCGACCGCGCTCTGAAAAGGACGATATGCGCTCCCAGTACCTCTCGGGTGCGCGTGATTTGCCCCGCGCATTTCTGCGTGATGCCTTTTCGATCGACTCCGAAGTGGATCGCGCGGTGTCCGAAATGAACAGCTACGCTCCAAAGGGGAAGTCGGCGCGGATTTACCAATGGACTGGCGACGCGCGTCCATTCGAACAGGCAATCGCGGCCACCAGACGGGCCGGACTGCGTAACATCAATGGCGGTGGGTCTCGGCTGGACGGGGACTATCCTTCAGTCGGTTATGTGGTGCCTATATCCAGGGTTGTCGGAAGCCAACGGCAGATTTACGCGATAGACGCAAACGAAAATACGTTCACAAACGAGTGGACGCGGAATTTCGGTGGCTTATCGAGCCTTCGGGAAACGATCGAGAATACCGAAAGCCCGCGCCGGCTGAAAGGAGTTGGTCTCTATTATCATGCTTATTCCGCCAAGAAGCAGGCCTCAGTAGGCGCTGTCCGAAGCATCCTGGACTGGGCGAAAGGGGCTTCGCTCGTGCCTATTACGGCTGCTGACTACGCGTCGATCGCCGATGGCTTCTTCAGCACGCGCATAGATCAGACGGCACCGCTGACCTGGCGCGTTTCCAATCGAGACGGCCTGAACACTGTTCGGTTCGATGATGCAGCCGGCTTCGAAGTGGATGTTTCCGAAAGCCAGGGCGTGCTCGGCGGCACCATGCACGAGGGATCTCTGTATCTGGCTTTGGACGGAGCAGTTGAGGATGCCATCGTGTCGCTGCGGCGGAAGCAGGAAGCCGGCGGCCTGGCGGTTGGTACGCAAGGCGCTATGCTCCACAGCGCTCGTTGGTTCGTTCGGGGGCTTCACCGTGACAGATGCGAATATACTTTCACCGCAAGCGGCTACGGTTCCAGTCAATTTGAATGGCGAAACCTGGAACCGGGGAAATATGTTGCGGAAGCGCGACGCGGATCCGATGTCGTATGGAAGGACAAGCCAGGAAATTGGAAGTGACGGCAAGCTACTGCTTGACGCTACCCTTTCCGGCATCACACCGTTAGACTTCAGGGTCGCATGCGGCTCCGCCTCTATGAGGCGGGCATCATGAACAAGACACCGATATTCGCAGCAATGTCATGCGCCATTGTTGCCAGCGCGGTCGGCTACTTTCTTGTTCCCGGGCCCCTTGAGCAGGTGACCATGCTGATGCGCGACGGTAATGAGGCCGCCGCGCTGGTCAAGGCCGACTCATTGATCAGTTCAGGGCTGCGGGATCCCGGCCTTTTGATGCAGGATTTCACGCTCAACGAGCGGTTTGGAAATCACGAACAAGCGATGGTCGCGCTTCGCGCCTACTTCGAGCTGCGGCCGAACGACGCTGACGCTTGGAGGAAGGTCGCCGCCACGTTTGCCGGTACGAAAAACCTGGAAGCGCATCTGGAAGCGCTCGAGAAGGTCGTGGGTCTCACACACGATGCCAACACTGTCGGCGAGCTCGCCAGACTCTATCGTTTGCATGCCCGGTTTGATGATGAAATGCGGATCTTCCGAAGCGTGGATCCCATTTCCCTCAAGGTGCCTGACGCCTTTCGATTTGCCACCGCATTGTTAAGTCGAAACGAGGTTGCGGATGCCGTCAATATTCTGAGGCATCTTGATGAGCAGAAGAAGATTCGCTCCCAGGATCAGAAAGCGATGTTCTTCAGCGCTCTGGTCGAACAGCGAAATTTTGACGAGGGCGTTCAGCGTGCCCTTGCATGGCAATCCGATAAAGGCTCGGAAGCACTGACCGATGTCTTCATAGGATATTTGCTGCGCGCCGGCGCGGACGGGCCCGCGATGAGTCTTGCCCTGCAAGAAGATTGGCTCGCCAATCCCGCCAGGATGACCCGTGTTTCGCAGATCCTTGCCGACGAAGGGCGCCACGAGTTGCTGGAAGACCTGCTGACACGTTGGCTTGATCATGCGCGCGAACTTTCGGCCGACGACTTGGACTCATATCTTCGCGTAGTTGTGGATATCGGCCGTCAAAAAGGGCTGGACAGCGACCTATTCCGCCAATTCTTCCTGGACCTCGAGAAGCGAGGGTCCTTGGAAATGAGGGCCGCCTTTCTTCAAGCAATATACAATCAATACGGGTATGTCGGAATAGCGCCGTATAGGTCGTATCTGGCTATGGATGTCTTGCGGGCGAGGCCAGTTACGGCTGCAAAAATTCTCATGCAGGAGCACAATGTCCTCCTTGCGCGGCGTTTTCTGCTGAGTGCAAATTTGTTCACGTTGCCGTCACTGGATCGATCCGACTGGCTCGCCACAGCGCAATGGGTGCTGCCACCAGATGAGCTTGTCACCGAGCTTTCCCATCGCGTCGCATCGGGCAGCGTACCTGAAGAGATGAAGCGCGCATTCCTGGACATCGCAATGCGCCAAGGATCTGGGCCGCAACTGGCTGCGATTTGGTCTTCGTTCTTTAGACAGAACGAGAAAACGGCGAGCGAACATCAAATGCCAATGGCCTATAGTGGCCTGTAGAACGGGATTACACGGATTGACGGCTCTTCGGGGCTCCTGCCCTTCCTACTCGTCGTGAGCGGACCAGCCATCCTTCATCGCGCTGTCGGTAAAGAGTGCGGATGTTGTGTCAGCTGTCAGCGCTTCACCAGCCTCCGACGGACGATTTCTCATCGCAAGTTGTGACTCCCAGGAGAGCGCATCGATAACAATTCGATCGAGATCATCATACTTCGGCGTCCAACCGAGTTCGCGTCGGGCACATGCCGAATCGGCAATTACGGCCGGGGCATCACCTTCACGGCGCGGAGCGATCCGAACCTCGAGATCCACACCTCGGACCCGACGCACGCTGTCGATCACTTCCAAGACGGAATAGCCATGACTGTAGCCGCAATTGGCGACGAGATTTCCACCTCCTGCGCGCAATCTCTGCAGAGCAAGCAGATGCGCGGCGGCGAGGTCGCTGACGTGAATATAGTCGCGGATGCAGGTGCCGTCCGGCGTTGGGTAGTCATTTCCAAAGACATGTATCCGGGGGCGTTTTCCGAGCGCCGTTTCGCAGGCGACCTTGATGAGATGTGTAGCGCCGGGGGTCGACTGGCCGGCCCGGCCGCGTGGGTCCGCTCCAGAAACATTGAAATAGCGCAAGGCAGTATAGTGGAAGCTGTGGGCAGCTGCAGCATCGCGCAACATATATTCGGTCATCAGCTTTGACATACCATACGGCGACTGAGGCGACAGCGGCGCATTTTCGCGGACTGGCTCAAGTCCCGCACCGCCGTAGACGGCTGCCGTTGAAGAAAAAATGAAATGTGGCACCTTCGCTTGTACAACCGCCTCCAGAAGAGACCTGGTCTTCGACGTGTTGTTCTCGTAGTAGCCTAAGGGATCGGCGACCGACTCCGGCACAACAATGGAGCCGGCAAAATGCATTACAGCATCGAAGGCGTGTTCGCGGAGGATCGACCTGACAAGCTGGATGTCGCCGACATCGCCGACGACCAGTTTCGCTTTTGGAGCCACAGCCCAAGCGAAACCGGTCGAAAGCCGGTCAAGGACAACGACTTCTTCGCCGGCCTCCAGCAACTCCCATACCATGTGACTGCCGATATAGCCGGCACCGCCGGTCACTAGCACCGCCATGGGGACACCAGCTTGGTCAAGCCGATAGGTTGCAGCTGACGGGCCTGAGAAGTCGTCAGCATCAAGTCAGCAGGATCTAGGGCGGTGGCTGCGCCGTCAGCCGTCCCAGTTGGCAAACCTTGCGACGCTTCTATCTGAAGGGGGCCTCTAAACATGGCCTATGTGTAAGCTGATGACACTTGTTACTGTTGACAACTGTCAATCGATATGTCGTTTCCGGGCTATCCAGTCGCCTGATGGCTGGCGCGGCATGAGAGTGCGCTGTGGTCACTCAACGGCGGCAGGATTGCGCGGCTGATCGACGTTCGCTCGTGCGATCACTGCTCTCACGGGTGGAGCGCCGAGCTTGCCGCTCAGGTCGCATAGGCCTCGCGGCGCATCGGCAGCGCCGAGTGTACGCGCCACCCTGCTCATGGCTTCCGGCTTAGTGGAGGCGTTGTAGGCCGCCGAGTGAGGGAGCACGATGGTATAGGTTTCGGCGTGCGGCGGTGGACAATCGCCATCGAGAAGGTGCCGAGGCAACGGCCGCACAGCCAGGCGCCGTATTGCGCGCCGGCGCGCGCCTCCAAGTTGGCCGATCCCGAACGACCGCCGGCAGGCTCGCGGCTAGCGCCCTAATTCCCTCCTCCGGCTTTTCCACGTTGGCGCCGCAGCGCACGATGCCAGCGACCGCATCGTCTACAACAAGACGACCGGCGCGCTTAGCTACGACGCTGACGGTAAAGGCGGCGCCGCGGCCATGCAGTTCGCCACGCTCGGCACCGGGCTGGCGCTGACAGGCGCAGACTTCGTTGTGGTCTGAAGTGAGCCTGCCGCCGACGCCTTGGTCGACATCGGCGGCAGGACTGGACGGCAGGGTCGCACAAGGGGACAGTCCTTCCCGTCCACTCATGCGGTCAAGTTGGCTGCCAAGCGCAAGCAATTGGCGTTCAGAAGCAAGTCGTAGCACTGGCTAACGTAAGGTCAGATCACCAAATATCGGACGGCCAGTGCATGTCGGCGGCAGGGAATCCTGCCGCCGATTGTGCGTCTGAGCCACTGGCAAATACCATCGCTGCGGCAAGGCAAAGGATCGGGGACTTGACATGGTAGAATCGTCGTTTGCGGCAACAGCGCCGGGCAATGAGTTGAGGGCAGCGTTGCGGCATTGTGTCGGGGCGCTGGTTGGCGTCGGCATCTTTTCCGGCGTGGTCAACATCCTCGGCCTGACCGGCTCGCTCTACATGCTGCAGGTCTACGACCGCGTGCTGCCCTCGCAGAGTGTGCCGACGCTGGTCGGCATCACCATCATCATGCTCTGGCTCTATGCGGTCTACGGCCTGCTCGACTTCGTCCGCCTGCGGCTTTTGGTGCGCATCGGCAACACGCTCGACCGCAAGCTGCATGAGAAGGCCTTCGCCGCGTCGCTGCTTTTGCCGTTGCGGGCCGGCCACGAGGGCGCCCGCGTGCAGCCGATCCGCGACGTCGACCAGATCAGGAGCTTCGTCTCGGGAACCGGGCCGACCGCCTTCTTCGACCTGCCGTGGATCCCGTTCTACATGGTCATCATCTACATGCTGCATCCCTCGCTCGGCCTGCTGGCGACGTGCGGCGCCGTCGTCATCGTGGTTTTGACCCTGGTTGCGGAGCGTCTCGGACGCGCCCCGTCGAAGCGGGCGACCGAATCGGTGATCTCGCGCACCTCCTATGCCGAGGCCGGCCGCCGCAACGCCGAAGTCATCCGCGCCATGGGCCTCTCCAACCGGTTCGGCAAGCTGTGGAGCGAGCAGAGCCTGCGCTTTCTCGCCGAGCAGCGGCGGGTCTCCGACGTCATCGGCGCCACCGGCGCGCTGTCGCGGACGCTGCGCATGGCGCTGCAGTCGCTGATGCTCGGGCTTGGCGCCTATCTGGTGATGTCCGGCGAGGCCTCGTCCGGCGTCATCATCGCCTCCTCCATCATGTTCGCCCGCGCGCTGGGTCCCGTCGACATCGCGATCGCCAACTGGCGCAGCTTCAATTCGGCCCGCCAGAGCTATGCGCAGCTTGCCAAGACGCTGAAGGCGGTTGCCGACCTCAGGCAGCCGATGGCGCTGCCGCGGCCCCGCCACACGCTCTCGGTCGAGACGCTGGCAGCCGCCGCACCCGGCCAGCAGAAGCCGCTCATCCAGAACGTCAGCTTCGCGCTCGAAGCGGGCGCCGGGCTGGGCGTGATCGGGCCGAGCGCGTCGGGCAAGTCGACGCTGGTGCGCGCCATCGTCGGCGCCTGGCCGGCGCTGCGCGGCTGTGTGCGCCTCGACCAGGCGGCCCTCGACCAATGGGACGTCGAGGCGCTCGGGCGCGACATCGGCTATCTGCCGCAGGACATCGAACTGTTCGACGGCACGGTTGCCGAAAACATCTGCCGCTTCGACAAGGACGCCGATGCCAATGACATCCTCGCCGCGGCCAAGGCGGCCGGGGTGGACCAGATGATCCTGCGCCTGCAGGACGGGTTCGGGACGCGGGTCGGCGTCGGCGGCACGGCGCTGTCGGCCGGACAGCGGCAGTTGGTCGGGCTGGCGCGGGCGCTCTACGGCGATCCGTTTTTGGTCGTGCTCGACGAACCCAACTCCAATCTCGACGCCGACGGCGACGTCGCGCTTGCCACCGCCATTCACGGTGTGCGCCAGCGCGGCGGCATCGTCATCGTGGTCGCGCACCGTCCTTCGGCGCTGGCCAATCTCGACCAGCTGCTGGTGATGGCGGGCGGCATGATGCAGGCATTCGGCGCCAAGGACGAGGTGCTGGCCGGCGTCACCCGGCCCGCGGCTCAGGCTCATGCCCAGCCGGCGGCTCATGCGGCTGCACCGCAAACCTCGACTGTCGTTTCCCTCTCCAATCGAAAGTGACCCCAATGTCTGTTCCAGAAAAGCCCGTCGGCTCCGGCGAAGGCATCAAGGCCAACATCCTGTTCGGTCTGTCGGTGTCGATTCTGCTCGTCGGCGGCGTCGGGGCGTGGGCGGCAACGACCTCGCTTGCCGGGGCGGTGATTGCCTCGGGCAATGTGGTTGTCGAGAGTAACTCGAAGAAGGTTCAGCACCAGACCGGCGGCATCGTCGGGGCCATTCTGGTGAGGGAGGGCGACCGCGTGTCGGCCGGCGACGTGATCGTCCGGCTCGACGAGACGATGACCCGCGCCAATCTGCAGATCATCGCCCAGCAATATGACCGCACCGTCGCGCGCCAGGCGCGGCTGCAGGCCGAGCGGCTGGGCCTTCCTGCGATCAAGTTTCCCGACGATCTGGCGAAGCGCGCGAACGACCCCGACCTGGAGGTGGTGATCGCCGGCGAGAGGGCGCTGTTCGAAAGCCGCACCAGGGCTTCGACGGGGCTGAAGTCGCAGCTCGAGGCGCGGTCGGGACAGCTCAAGAAGCAAATCGAGGGGCTGAGCGCCCAGAAGAAGGCGACCGAGGAAGCGGCCGCCCTGGTCGAGCGGGACTCCAACAGCCTGCAGAAACTCTACGAGAAGAAGCTGGTCTCGCTCGAGCGGGTGAGCCAGCTGCAGCTCGAGCTGTCGCGGCTGAAGGGCGAATCCGGCCGGCTGGCCGCGGCGATCGCCGAGACGGACGGCAAGATCAGCGAGACGGCGCTGCAGGCCCTGCAGGTCGACGAGGAAATGCGCAAGGACGTCAATGAAGAGCTGCGCGAGCTGGACGGCAAGGAGGTCGAGCTGGTCGAGCGCAAGGTGGTCGCCAAGGACCAGCTGGCGCGCACCGAAATCCGCGCCCCGCAGTCGGGCTTCGTGCAGGAACTGGCCGTCCACACCGTCGGCGGCGTCATCGCGCCGGGCGAGACACTGATGCTGATCGTGCCGGAACAGGACCAACTGGTCATCGACGCGATGGTCGCGCCGGCCAGCATCGACGACATCAAGCCGGGACAGCCGGTCTCCATCCGCTTCCCGGCCTTCGACGTCGCCACCACGCCCGAATGCAAGGGCACCGTGCAAAGGGTGTCGGCCGACCTGATCAAGGACCCGCAGCGGCAGGTCTCCTACTTCGTCGCCAGGACCACCCTCGACGACCCGAAGGCCTGCCTCAAGGACGCCAGGCGCCTGCAGCCCGGCATGCCGGCCGAAGTCCACATCCAGACCGGCGAACGCAACGTCTGGTCCTACGTCTTGAAGCCGCTGACAGACCAGATGCACAGGGCGTTCAGGGAGTAGCGGAGCGCAGCACGCCGGCGCTGCGTCGGACACCGCGACCGAAAGCGGCGGCGTCTGAAGGCGCACTTTTTGTCAGATGCTCTTGCCATTGGAGGCAAGACGAATGCCTGCCCGTCCGCCGCTTGGCACTACGACGAGTTGTCTGACTTTGCCCTGCTTGTAGGCGCTGAGGAAACGGTCATAGTCCCTGAAGGCGACGCAACCATGCAATTCTGCCCTTCCGCCGCGCAGCAAATAGCTGTGGGCGAGGAAACCGTCGCGGCCCTTCCTGTTCTTGCCGTCGACAGGCAGCATTCGGAGCGCCTCGACCCCATGGAAGCGTTTTTCGCGCATTTTTAGGTCATAAGTGTGCGGCGGGGTCGGTCCGTTCATCCTGACGTGCACATAACGCGGGTTGTCGGCCATCTTGCCGATGCCGGAATGGGCCTCGAGCACGCTGCCGTCGGGCATGTAGACCTTTGCGGCGCTGATGTCGTACACGGCCACCCCATTTCCTGCCTTGGCGCCGCCGCCGAACAAGCTCCGCAGCGCCTGACCGAAGCCGCCGCCGGACTTCTTCTCCGCCGGATCGGTAGGCCGCGCATAAGCGAGTTTCTGCTGCTTTGGCGTTTCCCTTTCGTCGGCCTTCTTTGGTTCATCAGCCTTCGGCACCCTCGCCTTCTCGACCTGAACCTCCGGTTTCTCCGTCTCTGAGGGGGGCTTGCGGGCTTGATCATCACGCGGACGAAGTTGCGGGAAAGGACCGTCGGATGGCGTGTCTTCATAGTCCGGCAGGGCCGCGGCATCATCGTTCATGTCCAGGTTCGGGTCCTGCGACGCGGCGAGGTCTTCCTCCAACGGCGCCGCCAGCAGGGCCGACAGAGCCGCGCTGGCCGCCGGGGAAGGATCAGCGTAGGCCAGCAAAGTCTGGGGCTGACCGGTCGAGCCGGCGGGCAGCGACGCAAATCGCTCCGGCGCCGGCGCCCCGACCCTTGCAGTCGGGCGATGCGACTTGGCGGAGCTGGCGTGATCGAAAAGGCTGGCGAGTTTCTCGGACGTCAGTCCCGCTTTCTTCACGACGGCATCGAAGCGTGCTGCATCGCCGCTCGCCTCGGCTACTCCGGTAAGGTCGGGATGGCGGGCGGATTTCCCTCGGCCGACAGCAAAGCTCACGGCAACAACGGGCTGTGCCGCTGCTGCCACCAGCCTCGGCGCCTTGTCGGTACTCGCATGCTTATGCGACACGCGCGCCTGCATCCTCTCGACCGAGTAGAACTGCAGCCTGGGCAATAAGTGGCCGGAACCGGATGCTAAAGCGTCACCCATCGCAACCATCCCGGCCACCGACCACACAACAACGCCGGCAATGGCAGCGATGCCGAGGGAAGTGATTATCAATGGAAGCAACAGACGCCACCGCGACTGTGCACGAACGATTTTACTCACCAACATTTATCAAGCCAGCAATCCCGCAAAGATCTTCCGGTCGGCGAGCGACCGTGGCTGCGTGACGTCCGGATTGTCCCCATCTAGACCGAATGATCGAGAAAGGATGGACAAATATGGTTAAATTTTGCTTTGCGATGAAATACGTTTGAGATGTCCCCTTAGGGAAGCGTTCGTCGCCGCTGAATTCGCGACGAATGCACTCGCAAACCCCTCTCAGAGCAAGATGAGGTTAGGTTGGTCAATTCTGCGAGGCGATCGACGCCAAGGGTCGCGACAGTCGATGGGGTTCCGTCGCGCCGACAAAGTGGGTACCCGCCAAACCTAGAGCATCGGACTCGAAAGTGGGAACCGGTTTCGGGAAAATCCTATGCTCAAACAAAGAGATAGAGGCAGAAGTTCCATCGATGCGTCCGCTAGTCGACGTCCTTCAATGTATCCAGCGGCCCTTTCAGCGCAGAGCGCGGCTGAATCAATTCGGGTGTGATCAGAAAAATCTCGGGCTTGGACGGCGAACGGCCGATCAGTTCGAATGCCTTGGCAATCATCGCCTCGACATTCTGCCTCACCATAATGACCGGGAAAGGCAAGAACGATGCAAATGGATCATAGTCATAGCAACCAACGACCATGTCCAAGAAGGATTCCTGCGGATGCCGGGCCATGAAACGCAACAATCCTTCCATGTTGATCACCGAGTTGACGAACAATGCGCGCGGTAGCTTTCCCTCGCGGGCGTAGAAGTCCTCGAAGGCGCGCAGTGTTATCTCAGGAGAATACCCCTTGGACTGGACTCCGCCCTCCGGATCGTCGCCCAGCAGGGCTTTCTTGGTGGCGTGGAAAGCGGCGATGCGCTGGCGGCTCGCGTGGTCGTTGCGTCCGCCAAAAAGGTATAGTTCCTCCGGCCTCAGGGGGTCGTTGTTGCCAAAGCGACGGATGATCGCCTCCGTCAACATACGGGCACCTTCGTAGTTGTCGCTGATAACCGAATGAGCCTTGGAGCCGGGCAGATCAACATTGATGTGGCGCAGACCCGCTGCTTCGCAGACCTCGTGCACGCCGTCGGGATCAGTTGCCCCGACAATGAACAATTCGTCTATCGAGTAAGAAATCAGTGACTCCGCCGTCCTTCGTTCCTGCTCCGGATCACGGGAAGCACTGACGACCACCGGACATTGTCCACGGGCACGCACATGTGCTTCGAACGTCTGCGCCATCGAAGAGAAATAGCGATTGTCGTGCACGGGCACCATCAGGCCGACAAGTCCTGAGCGAGACCTTCTCAATCCGCGCGCCTGAAGATTGATCGTATACTGCTGCCGTTGGGCCAGTTCGAGAATGGCGTCGGCCGTGCTCTGCTTGATGCGCCGCTTGCGCCACGTACCATTCAGGACAGCACTAACGGTCGACGGCGAGCT
Source organism: uncultured Alphaproteobacteria bacterium (assembly GCA_963813315.1). Taxonomy (GTDB): domain Bacteria; phylum Pseudomonadota; class Alphaproteobacteria; order Rhizobiales; family Rhizobiaceae; genus CAWEYO01. The sequence continues at coordinate 20,285 of CAWEYO010000008.1, forward strand.
GCCCGAAAGAACGGACAGATCGTAAATTGTCGCCTTCTTCTTGATATGCTGGTTCACGGTCGGAAAACTCGCTTGACGAAAGGCATCGTATGCACAATAGTACGTGCACCATCGATTGCGCAAGCGAGGATTTGTGAAATTTCGATGGGAAGGAGTCTGGCAATTTCCGGAGAAGCGTCTCGTTCAGGCGGCCGATTTGGCTCGTCGGAGTGATCCCTTCATCGAATCCACTAGGGAGGAACTTGCATGAAAAAGCTAGTGATCGCGGCGCTCGCCGCGACTGTTGCCCTTGCCGTATCTTTTGCTGCCGTGGCGCAGGAGGCCGGGAAGGTCGGCGTGGTGGTGAAGATCGGCGGCATCCCGTGGTTCAACGCCATGGAAGCTGGCATCAAGGAACGCGGGCAGAAAATCGGCGTGGATGCCTTCATGGTGGGGCCGACCAGCGCCGATCCGGCGCTGCAAGTGCGTGCAATTGAAGATCTGATCGCGCAAGGCGTCAAAGTCATCGGTGTGGTACCCAACGATGCCAAAGTGCTCGAACCTGTGCTTCAGAAGGCCAAGGACGCCGGCATCATTGTTATTACGCACGAATCACCAAGCCAGAAGGGCGCCGACTGGGATTTCGAGCTGGCTTCCGCCACCGGCTTTGGAGAGGCGCATGCTAAGCTGCTCGCGGAAAAGATGGGCGGCAAAGGCGAGTATGCTGTATTTGTCGGTTCGCTCACTGTGCCCTTGCACAATGCGTGGGCCGATGCGGCGATCGAATATCTGAAGAAAAACCATCCTGACATGAAGCTGATCGGTGAGCGCTACGGCGTCGCCGAAGACGTCGACAAGAGCCGCAGCACCGCGCTTGACCTGATTTCCGCCAATCCCGGCCTGAAGGGCTTTCTTGCCTTCGGAAGCCAGGGGCCGATCGGGGCCGGCCGCGCAATTGAGGAACGTCGAAAGGTGGGCGAAATCTTTGTTCTTGGCCCGTTTTCCCCCGGTCAGGGCCAGAAACTGATCAAGAGCGACGCGATCTCAGGCGGTTTCATGTGGAATCCGAAGCAGGCGGGCGAAGTCTTTGTCACGCTGGCGGATTACCTGATGAAGGGCGGCGAGATCAAGGACGGCGACACCATCGAAGGTCTGGGCACGATCAAGCCCGATTTCGAGAACCATAACATCATCGTCGACCAGCTCGTGCCGATCAACAAGGACACGGTTGACGACCTTGCGGCGATGGGCCTCTAGGTCGCCCGAAGCGTAGGCGGGATCGGTGCGAGCCGATCCCGCAGTCCCCGGTTTCAACCCATATGGGGCGATCACGATGGCTGACCAGGCAACTGATGCGGCTGGACCGCGTCCACTCCTGTCATTGCGCAACATCAATATGACGTTTGGCGGCGTGAGGGCTCTGAAAAATGTCAGCTTCGACGTTCTGCCGGGCGAGGTGCACTGTCTGGCTGGTGAGAACGGGTCCGGCAAGAGCACGCTGATCAAGGTCATTACCGGTGTTTACAAGCCGGAGGCTGGCGCGGTCATCGAATATGACGGACAGACCTATTCCCATATGTCTCCGGTTACGGCGCAGGCAGGTGGCATTCAGGTCATTTGGCAGGATCTGGCTCTCTTCCCCGAAATGACGGTGGCCGAGAACATAGCTTTTCATTCCGTCATTGGCCGTTGGCCGCGCCCGGTGAATTATTCAGAGATGCGGCGCATCGCGACCGAAGCGCTGAAGCGTCTCGGCGTTACCCTCGATGTCGATCGCGCCCTCCATCACTATCCGATTGCGCAGCGGCAGATTGTGGCGATCGCCCGCGCTTTGATTGGTGAAGCAAAGCTGGTCTTCATGGACGAGCCGACGGCATCGCTTACGCAATCGGAGACGGACTATTTGCTTGGCATTGTTCGCAACCTCTCGGCGTCCGGCGTCGCGGTCGTCTTCGTAAGCCACAGGCTCGCCGAAGTGCTCGAGATTTCGAGTCGCCTGACGGTGCTTCGCGACGGAGCGCTGGTCGGTGTCTATCCGACGAAAGGCATGACGCAATCGCACATTACTGAGCTGATGACCGGCAAGACGTTTGATCACTCGCTGCATGCGCGAGCCGTGGACAAGAACCCCGTGATGCTGGAGGTCAAGGGACTTTCACGCCCAAGAGAGTTCGAGGACGTCACTTTGACCGTACGGCGGGGCGAAACACTGGGCATAACCGGCCTATTGGGGGCAGGACGCACCGAGTTGGCGCTGACGCTCTTTGGCATGCGCAGACCGAAGACCGGCTCGATCAAGCTGGACGGCAAGCCGATCCACTTCGCTTCCAACCGCGACGCTATCGCGGCCGGCGTGGCGTATCTCTCAGAAGACCGTTTGTCACTCGGCCTGATCCAGCCGCAGGCCATCTCGGACAACATGGTGATTTCATCGCTAGACAAGATCCTGTCGGGCGGCCTGATTTCAGGCGAACGCAAGCACGAGCTGGTTGGCGGTTGGATCAGAAATCTCGGCATCAAGATCGGCAGACAGAGTGATGCCATTTCTACGCTATCCGGGGGTAACCAGCAGCGCGTCGCAATCGCAAAATGGCTGGCCACTGACCCCAAATTGTTGATCCTGGATGCGCCGACAGTCGGCGTCGACGTCGGTGCGCGCGCGGGCATTTTCGACATCGTGTCCAAGCTCGCTGACACTGGATTGGCCATTATTCTCATCTCGGATGAAGTGCCGGAGGTGTATTTCCACGCAGACCGTGTGCTGCATATGGCGCACGGACGCATTGCCGGAGAATACGTGCCAACTTCCACCACACTCCAGGCGATCGAGGAGGCAGTCTATGCGTAGCTTTGTGCGTTCTCACGCAACCGAGCTGTCGCTCCTCGCAGTGATAGTAGTGATCTGTCTGTATCTTTCCTTCGCGACAGACCGATTCTTCACCCTGGGCAACGCGTTCGACCTGCTCAATACGAGCGCGGTCAACATTATTTTTGCAGTTGGTCTTCTTGTCGTTCTGATTGCCGGCGGAATCGACATCTCGTTTGCCGTGGCGGCTTCGGTCGTGCAGTACTGTGCCGCGATCGTCCTCGGCTGGATTGGCGGCGGGAATTGGGTGATCGGTCTGATTGTCGCCGGAGCCTTGGGGGTCATGCTCGGCGCTTTCAATGCGTTTCTGATCCACAGGTTCAAGATCATCTCGATCGTCGCGACGATCTCGACCTTCAACATCTACTTCGGCCTCCTGATGTTTTTCACCGGGGGCGTCTCGATCTACAACCTGCCGGACTGGCTCACAACACGCGTCGTGTTGTTCGAACGTGAGATGGCTGACGGCACCTGGGCCGAGATCACCCTTCCGGTAGTGATCATGGCGATCTGCGTTGTCGCCACTTGGGCTCTGATTGCGCGCACAACCATCGGCCGTCAGCTCTATGCCTTTGGCGACAATCCCGAAGGCGCGCGACGCTTCGGCATCAATATCGGCGCCATGCAGTTCATCGCCTTCGGCTGGCTCGGCCTGATGGCCGGCATAGCCGGTCTCGTTCAGGCGCACTACGCGCAGGAGGTCGTTCCCAATGCGCTCTATGGGCGGGAGCTCGACGTGCTGGCTGCGGTGGTTCTGGGCGGCGCGAGGCTCGGCGGCGGCAGGGGCAGCGTGCTCGGCTGCATTCTCGGCGTGCTCCTGATCTCGATCACGCAAAACGGGCTCAATTTGATGGGCGTCTCGCCCTTTGCGTTCAAAATGATAGTTGGCGCGATCATTCTCGCCGCCATTACCCTATCCAACACGCGCATCGAACGCATTCTGCCGTTCTTAAGAAGCCGGAGGGCTGTGTCGTGACGTCAGCGAGCGAACGCCTTCGCAACCTTCTGGGGCCTGAACTTGCGGCTCCGATTGCGGCCTTCGTCGCGGTCATGATCGTATTCGGTGTTGCCGCGCCGAACTTCCTCTCCCGCGCAACCTTTGGTTCCGTCGCGTCCCAACTGCCGGAGCTCGGCCTGCTGACGCTTGCAATGCTTTTGCCGATCCTTACCGGCGGCCTCAATCTGGCCATCACCTTTACTGCGAACATGGCCGGGCTGACGCTCGCCTGGGTGCTTAAGAGCCAGGGCGGCGTGGATGCAGGGATCGGAGCTTTCCTCATCGGCGCGCTCCTGGCAATCACAGTCGGCGCGCTGAGCGGGCTGGTCATGGGGCTGGTCATCGCGTACACGAAGGCGCATCCGATCCTCGTGTCGCTCTCGATGATGATCTTCCTGCGCGGTCTCGGCGAATTCCTGACGCGCGGTGGCGACGTCTCCGGCTTTCCGGCTTTCCTTGCGCCTATCGGCTACGGCACAATTCTCGGCATCCCGGTACCGCTGCTCATTTTCATCGGCTGCGTACTGATCTGGCACATCCTTCTGACCCGGATGAAGCTCGGCTTCAACACCTACATGATCGGCTCCAACATCGAGGCCACCCGTTACTCAGGTATCAACACGCGCAAGGTGCTGGTTCTTGTCTACACGCTGTCAGGCGCCATGTGCGCAGTCGCGGGTATCATCATGCTGGCGCGGTTCAATTCCGTGCGGGTCGGCCACGGGGAGTCCTACCTGCTGATTACGGTGCTCGCCTGCTTCCTCGGCGGCGTGAATCCGTTCGGCGGCTTCGGTCGGGTCGTTCCCGTCTTCGTCGCCCTGATCGTTCTGCAGCTTCTCTCGTCCGGATTGAACCTGATGGGTGCCAACCAGCACCTGGCGACAGCAGTGTGGGGGATTTTGATGATCACGGTGATGATCCTGCGTTGGCTCGCCGGGCGAATCACATTGTTCAAACCAAGCAAAGGATGACGCATATGCGTGGTTTTGGTGTTCACACCAGCATGTGGACGATGAATTGGGATCGCTCCGGGGCGGAGAAGGCGATAGCGGCCTCCGTGAAATACGGGATGGATTTCATCGAGATTGCGCTTCTGAATGCACCCGCGGTCGACGCACCACACACGCGCGCACTGCTTGAAAAAAACAATCTCTCGGCCGTCTGCTCGCTGGGCCTGCCGCAGCACGCCTGGGCTTCCGTTCGGCCTGAAGCGGCAATCGAGCATCTTGAGGTCGCGATCGACAAGACGGCGGAAATGGGTGCGTTGGCGCTCTCCGGGGTCATCTTCGGGGGTATCGGTGAACGCACCGGGGTTCCGCCGACCGAAAAGGAGTACGACAACATCGCCCGGGTCCTGACTGTTGCGGCCAGGCACGCCAAGAAACGAGGCATCGAACTTGGCGTCGAAGCTGTGAATCGCTACGAAAACCACCTGATCAACACCGGCGCACAAGCTGTCTGGATGGTCGAGAAGGTTGGAGCCGACAACATCTTCGTCCACCTCGATACTTATCACATGAACATCGAGGAAAAGGGCGTGGCCAACGGCATTCTGGCTGCACGCAAACATTTGAAATATATTCATCTCTCGGAGAGCGACCGCGGCACCCCCGGCAGCGGCAATTGCCCCTGGGACGAAATATACGCGACGCTAGCCGCAATTGGCTTCAAGGGCGGCCTGGCGATGGAGAGCTTTATCAACATGCCGCCGGAAGTCGCGTTCGGTTTGTCGGTCTGGCGGCCGGTCGCCAAGGACGAGGCGGAAGTCATGGGAAACGGCTTGCCCTTCCTGCGCAACAAGGCGCGGCAGTATGGCTTGATCTGACAGCATGAGCGACGGGCCGAAGACAGACGAGGTGGCGACGATCGCCGTCCTCGATGTCGGCAAGACCAACGTAAAGCTTTCGGCGATGACGCTCTAGAACCACATATCCACAACGCACCGACCGTCGCGACCAAGGTCAAGAAAGCTGACAAGTCCGTCGAAGTGATCGATGACGATGGAACCTTCCCCGGGTATAGACCCTGGTAGGGCCCGATACTCGTATCTGTTCGTCTTCGTAGTCATAGGCCCAGAGCACCCCGTAGCGTCGGCAGACCGTGCAGTTGCAGGCGGTGGCCGACTCAGGCGTTCCTTCAAAACTCCAGCGGACTGCGCCGCAATGACAAGAACCTTCAATCATCCAATCTGCACTAACTTTTGGACGCGTTGGGGCGAGGTCGCCCCACTGATCGCCTCGATGCTGTCGATCCCGTTAGGCGGGCGCTATCCCGAGCTGAATCTTTCGCCTGCACAGCAGCGCCGTCGGAGGCTTTCGGCGCCGTACGTCGATCAATCCACCTCATCGAGAAGCTGGCTTCGTATCTGCATCAGCTCTTTTCTTCGCGCTTCGCTGACCGCCGGCATCTGCAGATCGAGCCTCTCGAAAGCTCCCGAGATCACGACCGATATGGCAAGCCGGGCGAACCATTTGTTGTCAGCGGGAATGACGAACCACGGGGCCCAATCCGTGCTGGTATTTTCAAGCATGTCTTGGAAGGCGTTTTGGTAATCGTCCCAGAATTGTCGTTCTGCGTAATCCGCCATTGAGAACTTCCAGTTCTTTTCTGGCTCGTCGATCCGTGAGAGGAAGCGGCGCTTCTGCTCCTTCTTGGAAACATTGAGAAAGAATTTCAGAACGATCGTGCCATTCTGCCGAAGATATTTTTCAAAATTGTTTATTTCCTTGAATCTGCGTTTCCAGATGTCCCCTTCGCGAGCGATGGGCGGAAGCTTTTGCTTCTCGAGCAGTTCCGGATGAACCCTCACAACCAGGACTTCCTCATAGTAGGAACGGTTGAAGATGCCGATCATTCCACGCCCCGGCAGCGCCTTCGATGCCCGCCAAAGGTATCCTTGATCGAGATCTTCAGCGGACGGCCCCTTGAAGCTGGTGACTTGGCAACCCTGCGGATTTACTCCGGACATGACGTGGCGTATCGCGCCATCCTTGCCGGCGGCATCCATCGCCTGAAAGATGATCAACAAAGCGTACTTATCCTGGGCATAGAGGACTTCCTGCATCGCCGACAGTCGCTCGACGTTTGCCGCCACTTTCTGGAGCGCCCCAGCCTTGTCGTCATAGCCGCCGGTAAAATCAGGATCGAAGTCCTTTCTGAGCGACACCTCCTTGCCGGGCTCTACTGCGATATCCCGGAAGCGAAAACGCACCCGGCCACCATCCCCCACATTGATCTCGCGCTTCTTATCAAAGTCCACATCGAGCTTCATATGTTCCTCGCGCGGTTGGCGACCAAGCCAGTCATTTTTCGGTCATCGCGTGGCCATTCAACTGCAGCGATGCTACCATCGCAATGCCGAAAAGTCATACAATCCAAGGCGGTCGTTCAGGGTCTGTGGCCCCACAAGCAACGACCGCGCCCGGTGCTGACAAGTAGTGCACACCGACTGTGACGGAAAGGATCAGGAGGAGGCCATGGCAAAACAAAGCGAGCAGGATGATGCCGGTTCGGCGGGCGGCTTGTTCATGTCCGCCAATGAACTGCGTGAGTATGCGGAAAAAATTGAGACCGCGCGCGCGTCGAAGGGATATGAAAAAGTGAAGACCGCGGAGAACGCGCGGCAGGAATTGTTAGATAGGTTGTCAAAACCGATACCTATTACTGAGGCAATGAGAGCCAACCTCTTGTATCGAGTAAAGCACGCAGCCGCGGAAGGTAAGACCGAACTGAAGGTTCTTCAATTTCCTGTCGAGCTTTGCACTGATAGCGGTCGCGCGATCAACAACAATGAGCCAGACTGGCCTGAAACGCTGACGGGCGTTCCGCGACAAGCATACGAAGTGTGGCGGGACCGCATGAAGCCGGCCGGGTATCGCCTGTCTGCCATGATCGTCGAGTGGCCGCACGGTCTGCCGGGAGATGTCGGCTTCTTTCTCGCCTGGGGCGAAATCCGCGCCCATTGAGGCCGGTGGAAATCAACACGGGAGACCGCCGCGCTTCAGCGCCGGCAAACGTAGAGCGTTGCGCGGCCCTCATGCCCAAGAGACGTCATCGCGGATCGCTATTGCCCTCGAGCCGCGACTTGTCGTGGCTTGCGGAGAAGGCGGCCACCGCATCCTCGAGATCATCGAAGATCATTCCAGGTCCGAGCTTGGCCACTACGCCTGAACGTATCAGCATATCGAGCGGCTCGCTGTGGAGTTCCACAATTCCGAATTTCAGACCTTGCTCCTCAACAATGGCGCGTACGTCGTCGAGCATTGCCGCGGCCGTGCTGTCGATTTGCGCCGTCGCGCCCGCATCGAAGATGAACCATTCGGTGTCAGGAGACAGTTTCGCAATGATGTCCTCGATGCGACCTTTGACGTAGTCCGCATTGAAGAACAGCAGACTGCCTTGCAGGAGGTAGACAGCCAGCCCGGGGATAGGCTGCGCGTCCCGGTAGCGGTGGAGCTTGTAGAAGCCTTCGCGCCCGGGAATGCGGCCGAGCATCGCGTCGCGAGGCGTCAGGCCCTCGATGAGAAGGTAGAGCAATGTGGCGCCTATCGCGACAACAACGCCGCTCAGGACGCCGAGGCCGAGCACGCCGGCTATGCTGATCAGAGCAAATACGAACTCGATCCGGCTGATCCGCCACAATTCGCGCAGGGTTTGCAAATCAATGAGGCTTATGGCGGCGGAAGCAAGGACGGCGCCGAGCGCTGGCGTGGGCAAGAGAGCCAACGCATCGGCGAGGAACAGAACTGTAAGCGCCAGGGCGATCGCCGAAACGATTCCGGCCAGTTGCGTCTTGCCCCCCATCAAATCATTGATCGCAGTACGAGAATCCGATGCTGTCACGGCAAAACCGCCAAACAAGCCGGAAGCGACGTTCGCCGCCCCAAAGCCCAAAAGCTCGCGATTGGCATCGACCGGATACTTGTTCTTGGCGCCGAAGCTGCGCGCGGTCACTATGCCTGCCCCGAAGCTGACAATAAGCACGGCTGCGGCGCCCAGAATGAGGTCGCTGATCGCGATGCCTTGCGGGATTGGCAAAGCTGGAGAAGGCAACTGCGAAGGGATCTCACCCACCACGCGGATTCCTAATCCCGGAAAATCAAACGCTGCCGACAACGCAGTGGCCAGCCCCACGGCAACCAGCGGGCCCGGTATGGCGGGGAGCCACGCGCCGAGTAAGCGGAGCATGATGAAAAGCCCGACGCCCAATGCCAGCGATGGCCAGTGAATCAAACTGGCCTTCGCTGCAATTTCGAAAAGGGGTCTGACGAGGCCGTCGCTCTCGATCTTGACACCGGTGAAGCGCCCAATCTGGCCGACGAGGATCGACAGCGAAATGCCCGTCATAAATCCCGTCAATATTGGCCGCGACAAGAAATTTGCGATGAAGCCCAGCCGTAAGAAACTTGCTAGAAAGTACAGCAGGCCGGCAATGACAGCGATTGCCGCCGATGCGACGATGCGGTCATCAGTCGACGACAGGCCAAAGGACAGGAGCACCGCCGCCAGCACTGTAACCGTGCCCGCGTCCGGCCCCACAATGAGCTGCCGTGACGAGCCCAATAGTGCATAGCCAAGCAGCGACACGATACTCGAATACAGCCCGATTTCCGGCGGCAGACCGGCAAGGGCCGGGTAGGCGATTGCGCTCGGCAAGCCGACCGCGGCAATGGCGAGTCCAGAGGTTAGATCATAGCGGAGCCATTCGGTCCGATATTCTCGAAGACTGGACAGCAAAGGCAGGGTTGGCATGGCGCGAGTATGTCCATCATCAGATTGCGCGCCTGTGGCGCGGCAGCAAGCTCGGCTGGGCACCGCGGCCGCTTCGACGCTCGACCCATCTGGCCACCAACGGGGCAATCTTCGCCCTCACCCAGATCGCGCTGGCAACAGCAACGTGCCGACTTAACGATTGAATTGCCAACCCGGCGTCCGCAGGAGACTATCAGGACGCGACAATTGGCAATCTATGTTTACTCGCCCACACAAATGAAGGGAGGTTTGCATGAAATCGCATCGTATCCGGCCAGCCGTAACTTTGTCGACCCTTGTGCTCGCAGGAACTCGGGGCCGGTGCAGCCGCTGCGCATTTTTCTGTCGCCGACGTTCCCAAGGCCGTTGCGGCCGCCGCCCATTGCGCCGTCGCCAATCTTCCCGCCATGGCGCAGACGGCCGAAGCGATCAAGGCCTACGAAGATGCCGATCCGCCGCTGTGGAATGACCTTGGGTCGCTGACCTATCCGATCACCACCAAGAGCACAGAGGCGCAGCGGTACTTCGATCAGGGTCTCAAATGGGCCGCCAATTTCAATCACGCCGAAGCCAGGCGGGCATTCCGCAAGGCGCAGCGCCTCGATCCAACCTGTGCCATGTGCTTCATGGGCGAGGCGCTTGTGCTGGGGCCGAACATCAACGTGCCGATGGACCCGGAAGCGAATGCGCCGGCCATTGCCGCGCTTCGGAAGGCTCAGGCGCTTGCCACTGGGGCGAGCGAGAAGGAGAAGGCTCTCATCGATGCCGTTGCCACGCGGTATTCGGAGGATCCAACGGCAGAGCGGCCGAAGCTCGACGCGGCCTTCGCAGATGCAACTGCTGCCCTCTCGGATAAAAATCCGGACGACCTGGAACTGGCGGTGCTGGCTGCCGAGGCGGCGATGGACACTCAGCCCTGGGACTACTGGGAACCGGGCGGCAAGGCGCCGAAAGGGCGGACGGCTGACATCCAGAAGCGCCTCGAAGGCGTCCTCGCAAAGAACCCCGACCATGCCGGAGCCATGCATCTCTACATTCACCTTGTAGAAGCTTCCGACCGGCCGGAGCGCGCCGAACCCTATGCTGATCGACTTGCCGCACTGATGCCGGGCGCCGGGCACATAGTCCATATGCCGAGCCACATCTACTATCGTATCGGCCGCTACGCGGACTCGCTTGAAGCCAACAAGGTAGCCTCTAAGGTCGATGAGGCCTACATCGCGCAGAGCGGAGCGGCTGGCGTGTATCCGATCAGCTACTATTCGCACAACGTGCACTTCGTGCTGGTTTCGGCGCAGCTTCTCGGCGACGCCAAGACGGTCCTCTTCGAGGCCGACAAGCTTGACAAATGGCTGAGCAACGAGGTCGCGAGCGCCGTGCCGATCGCGCAGCCGGTCAAGGCGGCCCCTTACTTCGCCTGGGCGCAATATGCCGAGCCGGACACAATCCTGGCCCTGCCCGACCCGCCCGGGGCGCCGCCCTATGTAAAGGCCATGTGGCACTATGCCAGAGGCGTTGCCTTCGCGGCCAAGAAGGACGTTGCCGGCGCGCGCACGGAAGCCGATGCCATACAACGCATTGCGGGGGAGACGGACTGGTCGGTTCATGACGCATGGGCCATTCCCGCGCGTTCAGTCCTGGACGTCGCGCAAGACGTGGTTCGGGCTCGGGCAGCCCAGGCCGAGGGAGACCAGAACGCGGCCATCGATCTTTGGAAAAAGGCCGCCGACACCCAGGACACCATCCCATATATGGAACCGCCGTTTTGGTACTATCCGGTCAGGCAGTCTCTCGGCGCGGCACTCATCAAGAGCGGCCGTCCGGAAGAAGCCCAAAAGGAGTTCAACGCTGCTCTGGAGGACGCCCGAAGCAGCGCATGGGCGTTGTACGGCCTCGAGCAGGCGGCCAAAGCCAAAGGCGACGCTGCCGCACAAAGCGCGGCTGCAGACGCACTCGCGAAATCCTGGCGCGGCAGTCCCGACATGCTGAGCCTCGAACGGCTTTGAAGGTTCCCGTCGGTCGTTGCTCCGGCGTCTTGCAGCCGGAGCAACGGGGACGGCAAAAGGCGGCAGCGCGCACGACGGATAGTGCAGCTGTCTCAAGACAACCGCCTTGATCCGGTCCTGACTCATCGCTCCGCAACACCGCCCCCCTCTAATCTCACATCCAGAGCCGTGAACCCTTCGTTAAGCAACACGGATCATCCTCAAGTGCGCGGGATGTGCTTTTCTTGTGCGGCTGATGTCAATCTTTCACAGACAACCCAGGAACCATGATCCCTCGTTGGACGTGCACTTCTCGCCACAACTGTGCATCCTGATCATTGAGGCTGCTGCCATTGCGACAGCCATCTGGCTGTTTATGTGAAACTGGCACGAGTGCGCGTGCCACGATCCGGGCTGACACCTTGACGAACGAGAACCTGTTGCCGCAGTGACGTTTGTCGCTCAGCGCCGGCGCTGTGGCGGAGCGTGGGCATCACCGCAAAAAAGGCGCGCGGCAACGTAGGCTTAGGCTGTACCGCCCGACCGCACCGTGAAAGCTCTGTGAACTGCTTCACCGACGCGACAACCCATTTTGGCTAGAGATCGCGCGCTGGCTTTCACGGAATATTGAGGGGTTTCAACTAGGTTGGAGCGTGGGGCGGCGCTCAAGAGGTGGTAGATGGAAATCGACCTCATATGGCAGCCGAAAGACCTGCTGGGTCTAAAAGAGAACTGGAACGCACTCTACGAACAAGATCCGGAAGCGCAGTACTTCCTATCCTGGCCGTTCCTATCGACATACCTGCGTAGGTTCGACGGATCATGGTTCGTGTTGGCGGCACGGCCGGGTCCGGAAGGCTCCGCCTACGCTGCTCTGCTGCCCCTGAGGTTCCGGGCCAAGATTTGCCAGAAGACCGGCCAATGCCACAACGAGATCCACATGGGCGGAGCCTACGCGGCCGACTATACAGGCATCCTTTCTGCCCCGAAATTCGCGGATCGCGCCGCAGCAGCCTTTGCAAGCCACTTGAAGACGATGCATTGGGCCAAACTCCACCTCGAAAATCTTCGGATGTCCGACAAGAGGTTGCGCTCTTTCCTTGATGAGCTTCAGGACGAGAAACTGGATTTTCGGAAACTCGAACGCGTCAACGCCGCCTCCAGCGTCAACATCGCCTCCAGCGTCAACAATTGCATTTGCCCCGCCGTCGAGCTGCCGGACTCCTGGGAACTCTTCCTCGAGCAGAAATCTCAGTTCCAACACGCGCCAGAAGATGCGCAGATCCATGCGAAAGGTAGAGAACTCGGACGATTTCCGCATTACCCATACGGACGCTTCCACAATTGAACGCGATGTTGAAATTCTGCTCGGGTTCTGGAAACTCAAATGGGCTGCCCGAAAAGAAGACCCTGCCGCCATACTAAGGGTCAGCCGGAGGCTTTTCAGGAAAGCCTATGAAAGCGGTTCGCTGTTTCTGCCGATCCTTTGGCACCTGGACAGGCCGCTATGCGCGCTCGCGTTGTTCGTCGACCCGGTCAAGAAATCGATGTTCTTCTACATGGCCGGACGTGACGAGACTGCCAATGCCATTCCCTCTGGACTGGTCCTCCACGGCTACTGCATTCGCCGCGCGATCGAGCAGGGTTATCGGACCTACGATTTCCTGCGCGGCAATGAACCCTACAAATATTCCTTCGGGACCAAGGAAAGCGTCATCCATTGCTTCCTGGCGGAAACAAGGACGGGGCGGAATCTCGGCGAGCGGCTGGAGAGGGGAAGTCTAGCGGGTGCATGTGAGCAGGCGGCCCGCTTTCACAAGGATCGCCGCCTGGCACAGGCCGAAAACGTCTACCGTCAGATCCTGGAAACAGACCCGGGATATCCAGGCGCCCTGTACGGAATGGGCCAGGTCCTGGCGGAAAAGGGCGATCATCGCGAAGCGGCGAAAGCATTCGAAACACTGTCCACTATCGCACCGAAATCAGCCCAAGCCTGGCATCGGTTGGGCGCCGCCCTGCAGGCTCTCGACGACCAGGCCGGCGCGGCCGAGGCACTGGGCAAGGCGACCGAGTTGAAGCCGGAATTTGTGGCCGCCCGGTATCGTCTCGGCGTTTCGCTTTTGAAGCTGAAACGGCCCGCGGAGGCGGTAGACATATTGGGGACCGTTCTGCGGCAACCGGCCCAAAACCAGTCCGACAAAGGCTACCGCAACAAGGCACGCGCGCTACTTCATGAATTGAAACAGCAAAGAGCGTCGTTGCGCCGTGCAACCCCTGAAATATGACCGTGGGTCTAGTTCACAGCGTCGGCCTGTCCGATCGGATCGGGAGCCTGCGCGCCGCTTGACGTGCCCAAAACCGGCTCGATGTCGAGAGCGCCGGAAGGCTGGCGAACGAAGTCGGTTTTCTCGATCGCAGTTTTCAGCCTCATGTCGCGCTCATAGACGTCGGCAAAATACTCGACCTTGCCGGCTGCGTCAGGCCAAGCCGTGAAATAGGCGACATAGACGGGGATCTTGCGAATTACCTTTTCAGAGGAGTGGCCCTCCCGAAGCTTCCCGGCAACGTAGGCGACCGATTTGCCAAGCACGGCAGCCGCCATCTCGCGAGGCTTCTGGAGGCGGACGCAGCCATGGCTGAAGGCTCGCATGTCCCGTTCGAACAGCGCCTTTTGCGGCGTGTCGTGCATGTAAATGGCGTGCTTGTTGGGAAACAGGATTTTCAGTTCGCCGAGCGCATTGGCCTCACTCGGCGTCTGCCGCACGCTGAATGGAATTCTCCCGCCGTACTGGCCCCAGTTGACCGCCGACGACGGAATACGCCGGCCTCTCGAATCCGTCACTTCATAGCCCGAACGGTCGAGATATCCGGGGTCGCGGCGCAGCCTCGGCAGCATCTCGTTGACGAGGATCGATTGCGGCACGCCCCAATAGGGATTGTAGTCGACCTGTTCGATCTCGTCGTAGAAGAAGCTGGTCTGGTTGGATGGCTTGCCCACTACGGCTCGCATCTTCAGCCGTTCGGCACCCCCTTCGAAATAGGATGCCGTGAAAGCGGGCTCGTTGATGAAGACTCGCGTACCACCCAGGTCGGACGGAAGCCAGCGCAGTTGCTCGAGCGCCATCGTCACCTTCCCGATCCGTTCCGCCTTGGAAGTTCCGGCTATCGCTGCCACGGTGCGCGGCCCGATCACGCCGTCGGGCTTCAGCCCTGCCCTCTCCTGCGCAGCCTTCACCAGAGGAACGAGTTCGTCGAAATAGAGCTCGCTTTTGCCCAGTCGCGCCAGCACCTCCCGTTGCTCTTCCGCGGGCTCTTCGTCGATGGAGCGACCGATAAGCTCAAGTATCTTGGGCAGCTCGGAGCTGCTGTCGCCCGGCTTCAGCAGCAACCCGGAATCCACGGCGATTTCGTTCTCCCCGCTCGCCATCAAGGCTTCAAGTTCAACGCGCAGGGCTTGATATTCCGGGTTCTGCGGATGTCGCGATTCCAGGTAGGCGCGCACCTCCTGGGTATGCGCAAGCGTTTTCAGCACACCGGCAAGGTCAAGCGGTTTCGCCGGAAAATCGTGATAGCCGGACAAACGGTTGGGATCGACGCGGCCATTCTGCGCGTCGCGCGCATAGCGAAGGACGCGTGCCGACAGCGTCATCTCGAACCGGATCAGCTCCCGAAGCCGCGCCGCCGTCTCTTCGAGCGAAAAGGAAGCAGGTGGCACGGCGACACTGTATTCCGCCGCGTCTAACCCGTAGCTGTCGGCCTCTCCTAGTACCCGCACCGCTTCCTGGGCGCGTCCATTGGGATAGAGGCCGGAAACCCAAATGAAATCCGGGTTGGCCGCGTAATAGTCGGCGAGCGCCTTTGCTATCTGCTTTTCGGCCGACAGGTCGAAGCCTTCCAGTCCGCCGACCGCCTCGCGAAACACGGCACCGGTCAGCATTGGTTCGAACCCTGATCGGCGGGTGGCGGCGATGGCGGCAAAGTCGGTCCGCACCAAGGGCTCGGCCTTGTAGTTATAGTAGGCCGGTCCTGTAATTTTTGGTGCGGAGGCGCGCTGCCCGCGCTGCCTTGGCTGCCTGGGAGAGCCCGGAACATATGCTCGTGGCCGTTCCCGGACCCGCTCCCGCCGGATGCCAAAGAGCAGATCGAACAAGCCCTGCGCTTCGGCCGCCGGCGAGCCGAAAGCAAGCGTCGCAGCCAGAATGGCAAGCGGAAGCGATGCTCTCTTTCGCGAAAATTTCATCAATCACTTCACACCGGCTCCCAAGAAGCCAGGCTCCCCATCACAGCGCCTCGCGTCCTCTCGGACTCGCAAAGGACTCTGTATCTCTTCGAATCTTCGCATCGTGCTTTCCGAAAATCGATTCCAACTTTCGGGTCGGCGCCGCCCGCTTCCCGTACGTTCTCCAACGGGCCGATATGAGGCACGACTATAGTGTTTCATACCTATTTCGTTAAGTTTCACTAAAATCCCAAGACTCTCCGGTCTGTTTCGCAGCGGTACGGTAACCCAACCAAGCCACGATGGACTTTTGCCGCGATCGGAATAAAAGACCCCCGATCTTACGCTGCCGCCCGGGAGTGCGCCATGGCCGAACCGGCTTTCGCCAATCTATTTCCGCTCGCCAAGGACGAAACCCCCTACCGGAAGCTGTCATCCGACTTCATCTCGACCGACAGGTTCCGGGGCCAGGATATTCTCAGCGTCGAAGCCGAGGGCCTGCGCCTGCTTTCCGAAACTGCGTTCGCCGACATCAATCATCTGCTTCGACCAGGCCACCTCAAGCAACTCGCGCATATTCTGGACGATCCGGAAGCTACCGACAATGACCGTTTCGTTGCCTACGATTTGTTGAAGAATGCCAATATCGCGGCTGGCGGCGTGCTGCCCATGTGCCAGGACACCGGCACGGCGATCATCATGGGAAAGAAAGGGCGCCGCGTCTGGACCGAAGGCGGCGACGCGCAGGCACTTGGCCAAGGTGTTCTCGACGCCTACGAGCGCAAGAACCTCCGCTATTCGCAACTCGTGCCGCTTTCGATGTTCGAGGAAAAGAACACCAGCAACAACCTGCCGGCACAGATCGAGATTTACGAAGAAGGCGAAGATACCTACACGTTTCTGTTCGTCGCAAAAGGCGGCGGCTCCGCCAACAAGACTTTTCTCTACCAGGGGACACCGGCCCTTTTGACGCATGACCGGCTGGTCGAATTCCTGAAGGAGAAGATCCTGACGCTCGGAACAGCCGCGTGTCCACCCTATCACCTGGCGATCGTGATTGGCGGTACGTCCGCCGAAATGACGCTGAAAACGGTGAAGCTGGCTTCCGCCCGCTACCTTGACGGGCTTCCGACGGCGGGTAGCGTTGCGGGTCATGCATTCCGCGACCTTGCCATGGAGGACGAAATCCACAAGCTCACGCAGTCGCTCGGCGTTGGTGCGCAGTTCGGCGGCAAGTATTTCTGTCACGATGTAAGGGTGATTCGACTGCCGCGTCACGGCGCCTCGCTGCCGATCGGGCTCGGCGTTTCGTGTTCGGCCGACCGCCAGGCGCTGGGCAAAATAAGCAGGGACGGCATATATCTGGAGGCGCTCGAAACCAACCCCGCCCGCTACATGCCGGAAGTCGACGAGGCGAAGCTTGCCGGGGACGTCGTGCGGATCGACCTCCGCCAGCCGATGACCAGGATTTTGAGCGAACTCACGAAACATCCTGTAAAGACACGACTTTCCCTGACAGGAACCATCATCGTGGCACGCGACCTTGCCCATGCCAAGATCCGCGAGCGGCTGGAAAACGGCGAAGCTATGCCCTGCTACTTCAAGGACCACCCGGTTTACTATGCGGGCCCGGCGAAGACGCCCGCCGGCTATGCGTCCGGTTCATTTGGCCCGACGACAGCCGGCCGCATGGATTCCTTTGTCGACCAGTTCCAATCATTCGGCGGCTCGATGGTGATGCTCGCGAAGGGCAATCGCTCGCGGCAGGTGCGCGAAGCCTGTGCCAGACATGGCGGGTTTTATCTCGGTTCGATCGGCGGGCCCGCGGCACGGCTCGCGCAAGACTGCATCCGCAAGGTGGACGTGCTCGAATACCCCGAACTTGGGATGGAGGCGATCTGGAAGATCGAAGTCGAGGATTTTCCCGCCTTCATCGTCATTGACGACAAGGGCAACGACTTTTTCAAGGACCTGAACCTGGGGTAGCGTCGAAGAAAGCCGGCCCCGGTTCGGCAGATAATGTCGCTCCCGTTCGGCGGCAAACATTTTCGCTTTGTCTGGTGGCACCTCGCTGTCGTCGGCGAATGGATCACAAGCGCGGGGACAGCCATGGCGGCGGATGACCTTGTGACCAAATGATGCCATAGTGGTAGCCCTTCAAAATTGGTTCAAGCGTGAACAAATTCGTTCGAAAATGAACAAGGGACAACAGCTGCCCTGGGACAATCCGCAATTCCGCAACTGGATCGCCCTCGTGCGCGCCGAAAAGGCCGTCGTGGGGGCACTGAACAAGGCGCTTCGGCCGCTCGACCTGAAGATCGCGCAGCTCGATCTGCTGATGAATCTCTTTCGGCATCCCGGCGTGTCCCAGCATGATCTCGCCCGCAAGCTTCTGGTCGGACGTTCGAACATCACGATGCTGCTGCCGCAGATGGAGCGGCGCGGACTCCTCACCCGCGTGAACGACACCAAAGACAAGCGCGTGATGCGGTTGACTCTCACCGCGCATGGTGAAGCGCTGCTGATGGAGGCGCTTCACATCTATTCGGCGCTGATCGAGCGGGTCATGGCACAGTCCTCGCCCGCCCAATGCGATGCGCTGGGCGCGATGATGACGCGGATCGTCGATGCGATGAAGGCGGAATAGCTGAGACGGCAACAGAGGCCCTTAGCGGTCGCGACTGAGCCCCCTTGCGGCAAGCTCGTCGAGATAGGACTGCCAGCGTGCCTCCTTTTCATGGCCGAGCGTATGCAGATAATCCCAGGTGAATATGCCGGTGTCGTGAAAATCGTCGAAGGTGATGCGGACCGCATAGTTGCCCACCGGCTCGACCTTCAGGATAGCGACGTTGCGCTTGCCGGGCACAGTCACCCTCTGCTCCGGCGAATGGCCTTGCACTTCCGCCGAAGGCGACAGCACGCGCAGCATTTCGGCGGGCAGTTCGAACGGCTGGTGTGCCGCAAACGTCACAGTCATGAGTTTGCGGTCCTTCGATATCCTCAGTTCCTTCGGCGCGGCCATCGTGCTTCCATAGTTGACGATCTTTGTCCGGTTACGCCGGTTTTGGCCCAATGAAAAGCGCAATTGGGCACCCTGTTGCGCCGCCGAGCTGCTAAATGTTACCAAGGAGATGGCGAACGGGCTTGAACGGTGATGCCGTCCGGACAACATGACAGTCAGTGCGGTTCCCTCGAGAGAACCGGCACAAGGGATCGGGTTCCATCCATGGGATTGCATGAAACCAGCATGATCGATCCGTTTGGACGTGTGATCAGCTACCTGCGCGTGTCGGTGACGGACCGCTGCGATTTCCGCTGCACTTACTGCATGGCTGAAGACATGACCTTCCTGCCCAGGAAGGACCTGCTTTCGCTGGAAGAGCTTGACCGGCTTTGCGCGGTCTTCATCGACAAGGGCGTGCGCAAGCTCAGGCTCACCGGCGGCGAACCACTGGTGCGCAAGAACATCATGTATCTCGTGCGCCAACTCTCACGGCACCTCCACAGCGGAGCGTTGGAAGAGCTGACGCTCACGACAAACGGCTCGCAGCTTGCGCGCTTTGCAGCCGAACTTGCCGATTGCGGCGTGAAGCGCATCAATGTCTCGCTCGACACGCTTGACGCCGACAAGTTCCACGCGATCACACGTTGGGGGAATCTTGGCAAAGTACTGGCGGGTATCGATGCAGCTCAGGACGCCGGCCTGAAAATCAAGCTGAACGCGGTCGCGCTCAAAGGCTTCAACGAAAAGGAACTGCCGGAAATGCTTCGCTGGGCGCATGGCCGGGGCATGGGCCTGACGGTCATCGAAACGATGCCGATGGGCGAGATCGATGCCGACCGCACGGATCAGTATCTGCCGCTATCGCTGCTCCGGACGGAGCTGGAGCGTCAGTTTACGCTTACCGATATACCCTACAAGACCGGCGGCCCCGCGCGCTATGTCGAGGTAGCCGAGACTGGCGGCAGGCTGGGCTTCATCACCCCGATGACCCACAATTTCTGCGAAAGCTGCAATCGCGTGCGGCTGACCTGCACCGGCACGCTCTACATGTGCCTCGGCCAGGAGGATGCGGCCGATCTGCGCGCGCCGCTGCGTGCTTCGGAAGGCAACGAGCTTTTGTCGAGCGCCATAGACGAAGCAATCGGCCGCAAGCCCAAAGGGCACGATTTCGTCATCGATCGCCGGACGAAGCGCCCCGCCGTTTCCCGTCATATGAGCGTCACCGGCGGCTGATTTGCCAAAGCCTGCCCCTGTGTCCCCATCCCGCTCTTTGCCCTAAAGCGCATTGCTTCGAAACGGATTCATGCGACGCGCTTTAGCTATTTTTTTGTGCATGTCGTTATCCCAAAACCGCTGCACACTTTTGGGCGACATGCGCTATTGTTTTTTGTGCATGTCGTTATCCCAAAACCGCTGCGCACTTTTGGGCGACATGCACTATGCTCGCCAAATCGTGACAGACCCAGGTCCATGAACGGCAGGCTCCCGGCGGTTATCCTTGCAGGCGGCCGCGCAACTCGAATGGGCGGCGGTGACAAATGCCTCAGGCCGCTCGCCGGCCGGCCCATGCTCGCGCACGTCATTGAACGGCTTGCACCCCAGGTCGGCCCGATTGCGTTGAACGCGAACGGCGACCCTGAGCGATTCGCGGCCTTCGGCCTGCCGGTGGTCTGCGATACGGTTTCAGGATTCGCCGGGCCGCTTGCGGGTGTTCTTGCCGGGATGGAATGGGCTTCGCGCATCGGCACCAGCGGCTATCTGCTCGCTGTCCCCGGCGACACGCCTTTCGTCCCTGGCGATCTGGTGGAAAAACTAATGATCGCGACGAGCAACGGTCCGACAATTGGTTTGGCCAGTTCGGGCGGTAAGACGCATCCGGTCTTCGGGCTATGGCCGCTGGGGATGCGCGACGATCTGGTTCGCTTTCTGTCCGCGGGCGCATCGTTTCGGATGAAAACGTTCATCGAGCGGAATATCCACGCTATCGTCGAATTTCCGATGGTCGCAGCCGGTGACCGAAACGTCGATCCGTTCTTCAATGTGAACACCGCCGAGGATCTCGAAGAGGCGGAGGCAATATGGAAAGCGTGGAGACAATGAAAAGGCGCGTCTTCGGCATCACGGGTTGGAAGAATTCAGGCAAGACGACCTTGACGGAGCGACTGGTGGCGGAATTGACGAAACGCGGGTGGAAGGTCGCAACAGTCAAGCACGCGCATCACGACTTCGACATCGACCGCGAAGGCACCGACAGCTTTCGCCACCGCGCCGCGGGCGCATTCGAGGTCGCCATCGTCTCGGGCCGGCGCTGGGCGCTTGTGCACGAATTGCAAGGCGATGCGGAGCCCTCGCTGGAGGTCGTACTCGCCCGCATGTCCCCCTGCGACATCATCCTGGTCGAAGGCTACAAACGCGAGAGCCACAGGAAGATCGAGGCGCGACGTCTTGAAGCCAAAGACCGGGCACCGCTTTCGGCAAGCGATCCGAATATTGTCGCCATCGCCGCCGATCACCCGGTGAGCGGAGAATCAGTACCGGTTTTCGCCATCGACGACATCGCCACGATCGCCAGCTTCATCGAAAAGGCGACCGGCCTTGTCCTTACCCCAAATTGAACTGCTGCTCAGCCTTGACGAATTCGCCGCATCGCCTAATGCATGTCGCCAAAAAGTGCGCAGCGGTTTTGGGATAACGACATGCACAAAAACAATGCCTAATGCGCATCGCATGAATCCGTTTCGAAGCAATGCGCTTTAGAGACCGGATTCGGGCGCACGTGGCGTCTTGAGGAACAAGACATGGCATCGGTGGCATTTCTGGGTCTGGGCGTGATGGGCTATCCGATGGCCGGGCACCTGAGGAACAGGGGCGGCCATGACGTCACTGTCTACAACCGCACGAGGGTCAAGGCTGAGAAATGGGTTGCCGAGCATGGCGGCGCACTCGCTGCCACGCCCGCGCAGGCGGCATCCGGCAAGGACTTCGTTTTCTGCTGCGTCGGAAACGACGACGACCTGCGCCAGGTCGCTATTGGGCCGGATGGCGCCCTCGGGGCGATGAGGCAAGGCGCGATCTTCGTCGACAACACGACAGCTTCCGCTGAAGTCGCGCGCGAGCTGGAGGCGAAGGCCGTGGCGCGCGGCTGCGCGTTTCTTGACGCGCCGGTATCCGGCGGGCAGGCCGGCGCGGAAAACGGCGTGCTCACCGTCATGGTCGGCGGCGATCAGGCAGCCTTCGATACCGCGAGGCCGGTGATTGAGTCCTACGCCCGGATGGTTGGCCTGATGGGACCTGCCGGCGCCGGGCAGCTCACGAAAATGATCAATCAGATCTGCATCGCCGGATTGGTGCAAGGCCTCGCTGAAGGCATCCACTTCGGCAAGAAGGCCGGGCTGGACATAGAGAAGGTGATCGCCGTGATTTCAAAGGGCGCCGCCGGATCGTGGCAGATGGAGAACCGGCACAAGACGATGAATGAAGGCAAATACGATTTCGGCTTTGCCGTGGACTGGATGCGAAAGGATCTCGGTATCTGTCTGGCGGAAGCCGACCGCAACGGCGCTCGCCTACCTGTGACCGCCCTGGTGGACCAGTTCTACAAGGATGTGCAGGCCATGGGCGGCAGACGCTGGGATACCTCCTCGCTGCTGGCCCGTTTGGAGAAATAGCGAGGCAAGCCCGACTGCGCATTCGATGGATTCGGTTGCGGCAATAGGTAATGTTGCCCATATCCAATTACCGCGCCCCGGCGTGTAATGGCGTTAGCTGCGGTCGTCCCTTCATTCGCCGCAGCGGCGTCCGGCGGGGCGTCAGCCCAACCGCGCCAACAGGCAACCCGCCGGGCGTCTCCTTACGGCTGTCGACAGGTTGGCATGGGCCCCCGGCCTCAGCCCGGCAGAGCCGCCGTCTGGCGCATCCCGTGCCGCCTTGGCCAAAGAGATGGGCAACTAGAGACGGGCAATTCCAACAGCTTGGAATGATCGCACGCCAATCCGGATTCACTTGCGCCGATCATGCCCTATATAAGCGAGCGCGGACTTGACGCGGTGCGAGCTCGCGCGGTAGGCCGTGCGCACCTTGTTCTAGGGAAAAGGTCGACGACCGATGGAAATCTTCACCGCCGCCGGCCTCACTGCGCTGTTCCAGGTTATCGCTATCGACCTTGTTCTGGCGGGCGACAATGCAATCGTGATCGGCATGGCGGCTGCCGGCCTGCCCGCTGCGCAGCGAAAACGCGCAATCCTCATCGGTGTGATCGCGGCAACCGTGCTGCGGATCCTCTTTGCCGCGGTCACGGTTCAGTTGCTGGCGATCCTCGGCCTGCTTCTGGTCGGCGGCATCCTGCTCCTATGGGTTTGCTGGAAGATGTGGCGTGAACTGCGCACGTCACAGGAAGAGGAGGAAGAAGCCACCGAGGCGCTCTCGGAGACCGATTTCGACAAGAATGGGGTCATCGCCGGCAAGGCTCCTCGCAAGACGCTCGGTCAGGCGGCCCTGCAGATTGTGGTTGCCGACGTTTCAATGTCGCTCGACAATGTGCTGGCGGTTGCCGGCGCCGCGCGCGAACACTTCACCGTTCTGGTTATCGGCCTGATTTTGTCGATCGCACTCATGGGTCTGGCGGCGAGCTTCATTGCGCGTCTGCTTCATCGCCACCGCTGGATAGGCTATGTCGGCCTGCTGATCATTCTCTATGTCGCTCTCGACATGATCTATCGCGGCGTTATGGAAATCTGGCCGGTCGTGGCGGCAGCGCTATAGTGCAATTTCAGAAAAGTGGGAACCCGGATTTCCGTCCGGAATTGCCCTAAAATAAAGAGTTTGAGCGGCTAACCGATTCCTTCTTGGGGATCCCAAGGGACCGACACGAGAATGGTGTCTGTCCCGGCGGTGGTTACAGCCAAGCGAAACTGTGCTACTGCGCCGCCGCTTCCCGAAAAAAATCAGAAAGCCTGCCCGATGTCCGCGCCCCGCGTTAGTTTCGTCAGCCTCGGTTGCCCGAAGGCACTTGTGGATTCTGAACGGATCATCACCAGGCTGCGCGCCGAGGGATATGAAATCGCGCGAAAGCATGAAGGCGCGGACCTTGTCGTCGTGAACACCTGCGGATTTCTCGATTCCGCGCGGGACGAATCGCTCAATGCCATCGGCTCCGCACTTTCACAAAACGGCAAGGTCATAGTCACCGGCTGTCTCGGCGCGGAACCGGAGGTCATACGCGAGAAGCATCCGAATGTGCTGGCGATCACCGGCCCGCAGGCCTACGAAAGTGTCATGGCGGCGGTGCACGAAGCCGCCCCACCGGCGCATGATCCCTATGTCGACCTGCTTCCTCCGCAAGGCGTGAAGCTTACGCCGCGCCACTACGCTTACCTGAAAATCTCCGAGGGCTGCAACAATCGCTGCACGTTCTGCATCATCCCGGCGCTGAGAGGCGATCTTGTCTCGCGGCCGGCCGGGGATGTTCTGCGCGAGGCAGAGCGCCTGGCCGCCGCCGGCGTCAAGGAAATTCTGGTTATCTCTCAAGATACAAGCGCTTACGGCATCGATCTCAAGTATGAGGCAAGCAAATGGAAAGACCGCGAGGTCCGCGCCAAATTCCTCGATTTGTCGCGTGAACTGGGTGAAATGGGCATGTGGATACGGATGCACTACGTTTATCCGTATCCTCATGTAGGCGATGTCATTCCACTGATGGCGGAAGGCAAGATCCTCCCATATCTCGACATCCCCTTCCAGCACGCGTCGCCGCGGGTGCTGGAAAATATGCGGCGGCCTGCGCACAACGAGAAGACGCTGGACCGTATCCGCGGCTGGCGAGAAGCCTGCCCCGATCTTGCCGTGCGCTCGACCTTCATCGTCGGCTTTCCGGGCGAGACGGAGGAGGATTTCGAAATGCTTCTCGACTGGCTGGACGAAGCGAAAATCGACCGCGCCGGCTGCTTCAGGTACGAACCGGTCAAGGGCGCCCGATCGAACGAACTTGGCCTGCCGGAAGTTCCTCGGGAGATCAAGGAGGCGCGCTGGCACCGCTTCATGGCCCGTCAGCAGAAGGTCTCGGCCGGACAGCTTCAGAAGAAAATCGGCAAGCGGTTGCCGGTCATCATCGACGAGGCGCATGGAAACCTGGCAAGAGGTCGCACCAGATACGACGCACCGGAGATCGACGGCTCGGTCCACGTTCAGTCGCGGCGGCCGTTGCGCGTCGGTGAAATCATAACAGTAAAAATCGACCGGTCGGATGCCTACGACCTTCACGGAGCGGCGGTCTGACCAGGGGCTTGAAATGCAAAAAGGGCGCCGCACGGCGCCCTTCTGTTCCTGGCTTGAGCAAATCCGCCCTATTGCGGCAGCTTGTCGTCTACGCCCTTGACGTAGAAATTCATGCCGAGCAGCGTGCCGTCGTCGGCTTGCTCGCCTGCTTTCAGCCATTCCGTGCCGTCCTGCCTGGTGATCGGTCCAGTGAACGGTTCAAATTCGCCTGACTTGATCTTGGCTTCGGTTTCTTCTGCGAGCTTCTTCACGTCGTCCGGCATGTTCGCGTACGGCGCCATGACGACATGGCCCTCCTTCATGCCGCCCCAGACATCCTCCTGCTTCCACGTTCCGTCGATCACCGCCTGGACGCGGCTGATGTAGTAAGGGCCCCAGTTATCGGTGATCGAAGTGAGCTGTGTCTCCGGGCCAAACTTGATCATGTCTGACGCCTGGCCGAAAGCCTTGATGCCGCGTTCGGTGGCGACCTGCATCGGCGCGGTCGAATCCGTGTGCTGGGTGATAATGTCGACGCCCTGATCGATCAATGCCTTTGCGGCGTCTGCCTCCTTGCCCGGGTCGAACCAGGTGTTCGCCCACACGACTTTCACCTTGAAATCAGGGTTGACTGACTGTGCGCCGAGCACGAAGGCGTTGATGCCCATCACCACTTCCGGGATCGGGAACGAAGCGATGTAGCCGGCAACGCCCGCCTTCGAGAGCTTCGCCGCGATGACGCCCTGTATATAGCGGCCTTCATAAAACTTCGAATTGTAGGTCGATACATTCGGGTGGTCGCGCTTGTAGCCGGTCGCGTGCTCGAATTTCACGTCAGGGAATTTGCCGGCGATCTTGTTGGTCGGGTCCATGTATCCGAACGACGTCGTGAAGATGATGTTGCAGCCCGAGCGGGCGAAGCGCTCGATTGCGCGTTCGGCATCCGCACCTTCAGGCACGCTTTCCAGATAGGCGGTCTCGACCTGGTCTCCGAACTTCGCCTTTACTTGCTCCAAGCCCTGGTGATGCTGATATGACCATCCAAAGTCGCCGATTGGTCCGACATAAATGAAGCAGGCTTTGGTTGCAGCTTCCGCGCCCATTGTGCCGAGAGCCAGCACGGCTGCGGCCGCGGCCAAAGGCAGGAATTTGTTTCTCATGACGTTCGTCCTCTTTCACTGTTGCCGGGGGCACTATCCCACCAAAAACTGGTTGCCGCTTTTGGAACATCCTTAGCGATCTGGCACAAACGGCCGCCCCAGAGAAGCCGGTGTGTTCACCATCGTCAGCCGACGGTTGCGTGAGATTAGAACAAGGACAACGATTGTTGCCAGATAGGGAAGCGAAGAAAGTAGTTGCGATGGGATGCCTATCCCCAGAGCCTGCGCGTGGAGCTGCCCGATGGTGACGGCGCCGAACAGATAGGCGCCGGCCAGTACGCGCCATGGCCGCCAGGAGGCAAAGACGACCAGAGCGAGCGCAATCCAGCCGCGGCCGGCCGTCATATTCTCGATCCATTGGGGCGTATAGACGAGCGAGAGATAGGCGCCGGCAAGCCCCGCGCAGGCGCCGCCGAACATTACCGCCATGTAGCGGATACCGATAACATTGATACCGAGCGCGTGCGCCGACGTGTGGTTATCGCCAATCGACCGGAGAGTGAGCCCGGCGCGCGACCGGAACAGGAACCACGCCACACCGAAAGTGAGCAGCAGGGACACGTAAAACAGCGGGTCCTGGCCGAACAGCAGCTTGCCGACAAAGGGAATGTCGGAAAGATACGGGATATGGAGGTTGCCCATTTTGACGCCGGGCTGACCGACGAAGCTCTCACCGATCATGCCCGAAAGGCCGAGGCCAAGCAGTGTCAATGCAAGACCTGTCGCCACCTGATTGGTCACCAGGGTTAAAGACAGGAAGCCGAACAGCAGCGAAAACAGCGCGCCAACGATCACAGCCGCTGCGGCGCCGAGCCACGGTGAGCCGGTCGTCAGCGCCACGGCGAACCCCGTCACAGCGCCCATGACCATCATGCCTTCCACCCCGAGGTTGAGAACGCCGGAGCGTTCGACAACCAGTTCGCCGATTGCAGCGATCAGCAGCGGCGTTGCCGCTGTGGCGATCGTTATAAGGATGTCTTCAAACATTTTGGGCGGCCTCCCCCGACTTCGCCGGCACGCCGACAAAGCGGATGCGATAGTGGATGAGTGTGTCGCAGGCGAGCACGAAGAAAAGCAGCATCCCCTGGAAGGCGCGGACGACCTTGTCAGATACGCCGATCGAAATTTGTGCCGCTTCGCCGCCAAGATAGGAGAGCGCAAGCACGAGGCCGGCCGCGACGATGCCAAGCGGGTTAAGGCGGCCAAGGAAAGCGACAATGATCGCCGCGAAGCCATAGCCTGGCGAAATCGTGGGCCTGAGCTGGCCGATCGCGCCCGATACCTCGGAAATACCGGCAAGGCCCGCGAGTGCGCCTGAAAGCAGGAAGGCGAAAAACACCATGCCGGAGGCCGAGAAACCGGCAAAGCGCCCTGCCCGCGGACTCTGGCCGAGCAGCTTGACTTCGAAACCCTTCAGCGTGCGCGATAGCATGAACCATAGGACGAACGCCGCGACCAGCGCAAAGATGAAACCCCAATGCGCGCGGCCGGATGCCGACCAGATTTCAGGCAGGATGGCTTGCGGATGGAAATTGCGGGTTTCGGGAAAGTTCATCCCCTCGGGGTTTCGCCATGGACCGCGCACCAGCCAGTCGAGGAAAAGCTGTGCGACGTAGACCAGCATCAAGCTGGTCAGAATTTCGTTGGTGTTGAACCGGGCCTTCAGAAACGCCGGGATCGAAGCATAGGCCGCTCCTCCCGCCATGCCCATGATCAGCATCAGGGGCAGCACGATCCAGCTCTGGAACTGGGGGAACAACACCGGCAGGGTCGAGCCGACAATCGCCCCGATGGTGAACTGGCCTTCTGCGCCGATGTTCCAGTTGTTGGAAAGGTAGCAGACCGACAGGCCCACCGCGATCAGGATCAGCGGTGCTGCCTTCACCGCCAACTCATGCAGCGACCAAACCTCGCGGAGGGGGTCGATAAAGTAGTAGTAAAGCGCATCCGCGGGATTCTTGCCGAGCAGCGAGAACATGATGGCGCCCGCAATCAAGGTAAGGGCGAGAGCGATGAACGGCGACAATGCGCTGAACAGCGCCGATTGCTCGGGACGTTTGACAAGTTCGATCCGCATTACGCGACCTCCATCCCGTGTTCTACGTGGCCAGGCTCGGCTCCGCCCATCAGCAGGCCGATCTTTTCGAATGTAGCCTCGGCGCGCAGCAGCGGCTTCGACAATTCGCCATTGTGCATGACGGCGATGGCGTCGGAGATCTCGAAAAGCTCGTCGAGGTCCTGGCTTATCACGAGTACGGACGAACCGTTGCGCGCCAGTTCGATCAGCGCCTGTCGTATCCGCGCGGCAGCGCCCGCATCTACGCCCCAGGTCGGCTGGTTTACAACCATCACGGCAGGCCTTCGATCAAGCTCACGGCCGATGATGTATTTCTGCAGATTGCCGCCGGAAAGTGCTGCGGCTTCAGGGTCAGGCGCACTCTTGCGCACGTCCATTTCCCGGATGATGCGTTGAGAGGCGGCTGCGACCGCGCCATTTTGCACCAGCCCTGCCGGGCCGAGAAACTCTTTCCTGTCTGTCGCGTGGCGAGACAGAAGCAGGTTCTCTGACAGCCTCATACGAGGGGCAGCTCCGTGACCGAGCCTCTCCTCCGGAACAAACGCCGCTCCCAGGAGCCGCCGACCCGAAATGGAAAGCCGCCCGGCATCCTTGCCGCGGATGCGGATGGTTTCGGCCCGATCCTGCAACGCTTCGCCTGAAACAGCCTCGAAGAACTCGCCCTGCCCATTGCCGGCCACGCCGGCGATGCCGATGACCTCTCCGGCCCGGACGTTGAGCTTTATGTCTCGGAGCGGAACGGAAAACGGCGTCGCGGGCTTGCGGCTCAATCCGCGGATTTCCAGAAGCGCGCTTGCCTTGTCGATACCTTCCGCCGGTGGTCGCACGACGGCCTTCACCTCGCTGCCGACCATCATGCGCGCTAGTGATGCCGCGGTCTCCTTGCGCGGATCGCAATGCCCGACCACTTTGCCATGTCGAAGCACGGTGGCGCCGTCGCACATCCGCTTCACTTCTTCCAGACGGTGGGAAATGTAGAGGATGGACTTGCCCTCGGAACGCAGCCTTTCCAGAGTTTCAAACAGTTTGTCCGCTTCCTGCGGCGTAAGCACCGAGGTCGGCTCATCGAGTATGATAAGATCAGGCTTCTGCAAGAGGCAGCGGATTATCTCAATGCGCTGGCGCTCGCCGACCGAGAGATCGCCCACCAGTGAATAAGGATCGAGCGGCAGGCCATAGCTGTAGGAAAGCGCCTTGGCCTTTGCCGCGATCGCGCTGATCGGCGTGTCCTCATTGAGCGAGAGCGCGATGTTCTCGGCGGCCGTCAGCGCCTCGAACAGCGAGAAATGCTGGAACACCATGCCGATGCCGAGTTTCTTGGCCGCGTGCGGGTTGGTGATGACAACCGGATGGCCGTTCCAGAAGATTTGGCCCGAGTGCGGCTCGAGTGAGCCGAAAAGCATCTTGACGAGCGTCGACTTGCCGGCGCCATTCTCGCCAAGCAGCGAATGAATCTCCCCCTTGCCGATTGTCAAATTGATGGCATCGCACGCCTTCAGCGTACCGAAGATTTTCGTCAGGCCGCGGACTTCCAGCAAGTTCGCGCCATCGGTTCTCTGGGTTGTTTCCACAACGCCTCCCGATTCTCTTTTGAGACTTATCTTGTTCCCGCCGCTATCGTAGGCGCGGTTGCCTCCCAACGCAAAGCGCGAGCTGACTTGAAAGTGCTTCAAGAAATTCAGCGGAATCCCCAGCATGGCGCATGAAAATCGGAAACGGGTGTGTTGAGATTCAGGTCAGGCCGAGGCGAAAATGGTGGTTTTCGAGACCGGCACGCAGCGTACGTTTGGGTACGTGAGTACCGGAGAGGGCTGCCGTTTGCAGGCCAGCATTACCAACACACCCACGTGCGAAATCGGCATTTGCGCCCTACCGGCGAATTTCCGATCGGGCTCTCAAGGGAGCAGTATGGAGGTTCCCGTGTTCTTGCGCGCTTCAAGATCGGCATGCGCCCGGCCTGCATCCTTGAGAGCGTAGCGCTGGTTGATCTCGATCCTGACCACTCCTTTCATTACGATATCGAACAAGGCACCCGCCGACTGTTCCAATGCGTCACGCTTGGCGTTGTAACCAAAGATTGTCGGCCGCGTCGCATAGAGCGAACCCTTCTGCGCCAGCAGCGCCAGATTGAAAGGTGGAATTGGGCCGGATGACTGCCCAAAACTGACAAACATGCCGAAGGGTTTCAGGCAGTCGAGCGAACCGGGAAAAGTATCCTTGCCGACCGAATCGTAGGCCACGTCGCAGAGCCTACCGCTCGTGATTTCCTTCACCGCCTCAACAAAATCCTGCTCCTTGTAGTTGATGACATGGTCAAATCCATGAGCCTGTGCAAGCGCGATCTTGGCCGTCGAACTTGCCGTGCCGATCACCGTCGCGCCGAGGTGTTTCGCCCATTGGCCGAGAATCAGGCCGACGCCTCCGGCGGCGGCGTGGTAGAGGATCGTGTCGCCGGGCTTCACCTTGAACGTACGCCTCAGCAGATACTCTGCGGTCATGCCTTTCAGCATCATTCCGGCGGCCTGCTCGTCCGAAATGCCGGCCGGGATTTTGACGAGCCTGTCGGCCGCAATGACGCGTTGTTCGCAGTAGGCGCCGGTTGCGACAGCATATGCGACCCGGTCGCCCGGCTCGAGACCGGAAACGCCGTTGCCGAGTTCTACGACGATGCCTGCCGCTTCGCCGCCCGGAATTAGCGGAAGTCCATCGGGCGCGGCATAGAGACCGGTGCGGTAATATACGTCGAGAAAGTTCAGGCCGATCGCCGTATGGCGCATCAGCACCTGTCCTTCGCCCGGCCTGCCCGGATCGACCTCCGTGTACTCAAGCGCTTCCGGGCCGCCACAGGCGCGAATTAGCATGGCTTTGGACATCGGTTTTCAGGTCTTCTTCAATCCGAGGGTCGGGAAAAGCTGCATGACGGCGCCGATCACGAAGAGGTAGATGCTTGTCATGGCAATGCCGACCTTGACGAAATACGAGGCGTCCATCGCCTGGACAAGGGCGATGGCAGCGAATGCGCACCAAGCAAGAAAGACGGCAAGGTTTAGCTCGCGCAAGCGTTTGACGCGAACCGGATGCAGGAAATTCACCGGCGCGAACGTCAGGATGCCGGCAATCACCACGGTGGCGAAAGACACCCATTGTCCCGGCTCGATGACGAACAGGGTGAACACGATCATGTTCCAGACGACCGGAAAGCCCTTGAAGAAGTTCTCCTTCGTCTTCATCCCCGTGTCCGCATAGTAGATCGCGCTCGACACGACGATGATCGCTGCCGAGAGAAAAGACAGGCCCTCTCCCATGAATCCGCGCTGATAGAGCGCGAATGCGGGAATGAGGACGTACGTCACGTAGTCGATGATGTTGTCGAGGAGTTCTCCGGACCAGGTCGGAAGGATTTCCTTCACCTGCAGCTTGCGCGCGATCGGGCCATCGATCCCGTCAACGAACAGCGCAAGACCCAGCCACCAGAACATCGCCGTCCATCGTTCCTCGCTCGCCGCAACCAGCGAAACAAACGCAAGGAATGAGCCGGACGCGGTAAGCAAATGAACCGAAAAGGCTCTCGCTTGCGGCCAGGTTACTTTTTTTCGCTTCACGGCCCGCGCCAGTCCAGTTTGCATATTTCGGCCGAGCGCCCGGCGAAGTTCCAGTTGCGCCCGAATGCGCGCAGCCGGCTCTTGTCGGACTTCGCAACGATGATTTCCGGGGCGATCCAGTATTCCGAATTGGAGATAAGCGTGTCCCTTTCGCGGTCCTTGCCCGGAACCGGCGTGATCGCGCCGTCGATAATCCGGGGGATCTGGAAAATGCGCGTCTTGTCACGTGTCTCGTAGGTGATCGGAACCTGCTCGACGCCAAGGAACTTGCCGACAAGGATCGAAAGCAGCGAAGTTGTGCCTCCGGCTTTGCCCGTGAATATCTTCTGTATCGACTTGAGCGCGTAGATCGACGCGCGCTGGTCGACGAAAAGTCCGGCGGTCCAGTTGCCGCGGCTCATGTAGCCCGGAATTTCCATGATGAGGCCGAGATTGAGGCCCGAGAGATCGACATCGCCGAAGTGGCCTGCATCGACCCGGAAGCCTGCCCACGTCTGGCAGTAACCCTCGGTCGGAGGATGGCTGCCGAGCGACAATACGCAGGGGCAGAACACGGTGCAGTTGCAGGAAAGGACCAGTTCTCCTTTCAGTGCCCAGCTTTGGTCGCCCATGGAGCGTTCCTCGAGAGTCAGTGCGACACTAATAGCAGGGCCGCCGCCCATACAAGCAGTATCGCACCCGCAATGCGGCTTGGAAGCCTGCCGGGGAGCTGTTTTTCTACGACGGTAAACAGCGCGATCAGCGCCGTCCAAAAGACATTCATCAAGCCGACGGCGAACATCACCAACATCAACGCCCAGCAGCACCCGAGACACCACAAGCCCTGCTCCATTCCGAGTGTGAATATGCGTTCTGGTTTCTCGCTCCAGCGGGAAAAGAGGATCGCGAAGGGATTTCGGCATCTAGTCAGACAGGCGTCCTTGAACCCGCTGAATTGGTAAAGGCCGGCGATCAGAAGAACCGCCGCACCGGTCAGGCCGCCGGCCGGGCCAAGCGGTTGCGAAAGCGCCGGCCCCGCTTGGATCGCAAGCGAGAGGCCGGCAAGACCGAGCGAGGCGCAACACCAGACAGCGAGGTAGCCTGCAACGAGCACCAGCGGATGCACGGTTCTCCCGCCCCTGGCGCTCGCCGTATCGGCGATCTCGCAATAGGTGCGTATCATCGGTGCGGCCGACGGCAGCATCATCGCCAGTGCCATGAGAAACCACATCAACCACAGCGCCGCGAGATTCCAGGCTACCGGCGCGTCGATATTCGCCGGCGCAAGGCAAAGCCTGAAAAAATGCTCCAGTACGGAAGGCAGCGGCAGCGCCGGCAGCAAACGTAGCAGTTCGCCTCCGGGCCCAGCCGATGCCGGCACCGCGGCCGCGTTGCGCGCCGCCATCGCGAGTAGCAGAACCCAGGACAGGGCGACAGCCGTGCCGACCACGATATGCGCGGCAAAGTACGGCCGCCGGACAATCGCAGCAGTCGCCTGCGCTGCCGGACCGAGATTTTCAAAACTGTCGCTGCCGTCCGTCATGAATCCGTTGGGATGAAACGCCGCGTTGATCGGGCGGTCGATGCTGCCATATACGGGGACCATATCGTATACCAGCGTGGCGAATCCGAAATTCGTATTACCTTGGAGCGAGGCTCGGATCGAATTTCGGATTCAAAGCCACACTTGCAACTTATTGAATCTCGCGTGGTTTGCGGATTTGAAGTTCCTGAACGCGGATGCCATGGAAATGACAGGAACTTCAAATCCACCACACGAGCGCCAGAACATCGGCGCGAACGCCGGGGCGACGCATTGAGCCAACCGACATCACCGCGCATTCTGATCGCCGGCACCGGTCCTGCCGGCCTGATCGCCGCTCTGGGTCTCGCCAAGGCAGGCTTTCCGGTGACGCTGGTCGGCCCCGACATTCGCAGGGACGATCATCGCACGACCGCGCTGATGATGCCGGCGATCAACTTCCTGGATAAACTCGGCGTCGCGGAGAGAATTCGGCTGAATGCCGCTCCGCTACGCATGATGCGGATCGTCGATGGCACCAGACGGCTCATTCGCAGCCCGGTAGTAACTTTCAGGGCAGCCGAGATTGGCGAGCAGGCTTTCGGTTTGAACGTTCCGAACGCGGTCCTGAACGATGCCCTGGAACGGGTCGTCACCGAAGAACCCAGCGTCGAGTGGCGCAAATCACTGGTTTCGCATTGGGATATTGGCCGGAGCGAAATCACCGCCCTGCTGGAGGACGGGTCAGTTGCGACGGGCGCCCTTGCAGTCGCGGCGGACGGCCGCACTTCGGCCGCCCGCGAGGCCGCCGGCATCAAAACGGGCACACACAGCTACGATCAGGCCGCGCTCGTGCTTACCTTTTCGCACGTCCGCGACCACGCCGAAACATCCACCGAGTTTCACACGGAGACCGGGCCGTTCACCCAGGTGCCGCTGCCAGGCAACCGCTCCAGCCTCGTTTGGGTAGTTAAGCCGGGAGCGGCCGCTGAACTGTCCGCACTGGACGACGCCGAGCTTTCACGGCGGATCGAGGATCGCATGCAGTCGATGCTCGGTCGCGTCACCGTCGAGCCGGGCCGTCAGGTCTATCCGCTGTCGGCCGGCTTGCCGACGCGTTTTGCGCAAAACCGCGTCGCGCTGGTCGGCGAGGCGGCCCATGTTTTTCCGCCGATTGGCGCACAGGGACTGAACCTCGGCATCAGGGATATTCAGGACCTTATTGATATTGCATCGGAAAATCGTCTTGATCCTGGTTCGAAAACAGCTCTCTCGGCCTATGACCGGCGGCGTCGGCCAGATATTTTCGCACGAACGGGCGCCGTCAACCTTCTCAACATTTCGCTCTTGTCGAACGTTATCCCGGCGCAATTGCTGCGCAGCGCCGGATTGGGTGTGCTCGGCAGTTTTGCCCCATTGCGCGCCCTGTTCATGCGCGAAGGCTTGCGCCCCGGAAGCGGCCTGCGATCGATCTTCTCCGACCTACGGGACCAGATCCGACGGTAGAGCGGCGGACGCACCGACGGAACCATGGAACCGGAGCTGTCAGAAACACACCGTAGCTCGACATCTTTTACTGAATTGCTCTGTCGCCTTGCACGCGGGCCGGTGGAGCACCGAAAAACAAGTCCGAGACGGCTCACGCCGCGGCTTTCTCCATCGCAGCCTTCACTGCCGCGATCGCCTGAACGGCCCTGCCCGCATCCGGACCACCGGCCTGAGCCATGTCCGGCCGCCCGCCGCCACCCTGCCCTCCGAGCGCGGCAGAGGCGACACGGACAAGATCGACTGCGCTGAACCAATTCGTCAGGTCATCCGTAACGGCAACGACCACGCTGGCCTTGCCGTCATCCGCAGCGCCAACAAATATGACGACGCCTGACCCCAGCGATTTCTTGCCTTCGTCCGCCAGCGGCTTGAGGTCTTTCGGAGCGACGCCGGTCACCGTCCTGCCGAGGAAGCTCACGCCCGCCACGGTTTCGCTTTCGCTGCCGTCTGCCGCACCGGTCGAGCCGCCGCCTAAGGCAAGTTTCTTGCGCGCTTCCGTCAGTTCCCGATCGAGTCTCTTGCGCTCCTCGACAAGGGCCTCGACGCGGGAGACCGCATCCGCAGGCGATACCTTGAGCGCTGCTGCGACAGCTTTCAGCCGCCTTTCCTGCTCGTCGAGATGGCGGCGGGCGGCGCCCCCGGTCAGCGCCTCGATGCGGCGAACACCTGCCGCAACAGCCCCTTCCGAGACCAACCGGATGATCCCGATATCGCCTGTCGCATTGACGTGGGTGCCGCCGCAAAGTTCGACCGAGTACGGCATTCCGGCCTTCTCGCCCTGGCGCGCAGTGCCCATCGACACAACACGGACCTCATCGCCATACTTTTCGCCGAACAGAGCCATGGCGCCTTCGGCGATCGCATCGTCGACCGCCATCAGCCGGGTCGTTACCGGGCTGTTCTGGACGACGATCTCGTTGGCGATCAACTCGACGCGATCGAGTTCCTCAGCCGAAATCGGCTTGGGGTGCGAGAAGTCGAAGCGCAGGCGGTCCGGGGCAACCAACGAGCCCTTCTGCGCGACATGGGTGCCAAGGACCTGGCGCAGGGCCTCGTGCACGAGATGCGTGGCGGAGTGATTCGCCCGCACGCGCGTACGGCGCTCGTGGTCGACGTTCATCTCGACCGCGGCACCTGTCGTTGCCGTGCCTGTCGCGACACGTCCGAAATGAACGAAAAGCCCGTCGCCTTTCTTTTGCGTGCCTGTAATCTCGATCGAGAAGCCGTCGCCGATCATGACGCCGGTGTCGCCGACCTGGCCGCCTGATTCGCCGTAAAAGGGCGTCTGGTTGACCACCACGGCGACGGCATCGCCGTCATTCACGTCACTCACTAATGCTCCATCCTTGACAAGGGCCGCAATGATGCCCTCGGCCGTTTCGGTGTCGTAGCCGAGAAACTCAGTCGCGCCGGCCTGCTCCCTGACGGCAAACCAAATGGCTTCCGTGGCGGCCTCGCCCGAGCCTGCCCAGTTCGCGCGTGCCTCCGCC
Source organism: uncultured Alphaproteobacteria bacterium (assembly GCA_963813315.1). Lineage (GTDB taxonomy): Bacteria > Pseudomonadota > Alphaproteobacteria > Rhizobiales > Rhizobiaceae > CAWEYO01. Next base: position 56,716 of record CAWEYO010000008.1, read on the forward strand.
TTCTGATGTTCCATGGCAGCATTGAACCCATCGAGGTCGACGGAAATTCCCCGTTGGCGCAGTGCATCCTGTGTCAAGTCGAGCGGGAAGCCAAACGTGTCGTAAAGCCTGAAAGCCGTCTCGCCGTCGAGCCGGTCACCCGCGCCCATCTTCTCGGTGGCCTCCGACAGCAGGCCAAGCCCCCGCGCCAACGTCTTGCGGAAGCGGGTTTCCTCGAGCTTCAGCGTCTCGGTGATCAACGCTTCCCCGCGCGCCAGTTCCGGATAGGCCTGCCCCATTTCGCGCACCAGTGCGGGGACCAACCTCCACATCAACGGTTCGTGCGCCCCGAGCAACTGCGCATGCCGCATGGCGCGTCGCATGATGCGGCGAAGGACGTATCCCCTTCCCTCATTGGATGGCAAAACACCGTCGGCGATGAGGAAGCTCGACGCACGAAGGTGATCGGCGATTACGCGGTGGCTGGCACGGTTCTTTCCTTCCGCCCTTACCCCGGTTGCTTCTTCGGACGCATGGATCAGTGTGCGAAAAAGGTCGATGTCGTAGTTGTCGTGCACGCCCTGGAGGACCGCCGCGATGCGTTCGAGGCCCATGCCGGTGTCGATCGACGGACGCGGCAGGGCGACGCGCTCCTCTTTCGAAAGCTGCTCGAACTGCATGAAAACCAGGTTCCAGATTTCGATGAAGCGGTCGCCGTCCTCCTCCGCGCTTCCGGGCGGTCCGCCGGGAATGCCTTCGCCATGGTCATAGAAAATTTCCGAGCACGGACCGCAGGGACCGGTATCGCCCATCGCCCAGAAATTATCGCTGGTCGGAATTCGGATGATCCTGCTCTCGGGAAGTCCGGCAATTTTCTTCCAGTGGGCGGCAGCCTCGTCGTCGGTATGGTAGACAGTCACCAGCAACCGGTCGGGCGCCAGACCGAATTCCTTCGTGATCAGATTCCAGGCAAGCTCGATCGCACGGTCCTTGAAATAGTCGCCGAATGAAAAATTACCGAGCATTTCGAAGAAGGTGTGATGCCGTGCCGTGTAGCCGACATTGTCGAGATCGTTGTGCTTGCCTCCGGCGCGCACGCACTTCTGGGACGTGACGGCCCGCGAGTAAGGACGCTGTTCCAGCCCAGTGAAAACGTTCTTGAACTGCACCATTCCGGCGTTCACGAACATCAGGGTTGGATCGTTGCGCGGCACGAGCGGGCTCGAGGCGACGATCTCGTGACCATTCTTCTTGAAATAGTCCAGAAACGCCGACCGGATTTCGTTCACGCCACTCATGCTACTGCCCTTGTGAAAGCTCCGCCACCATGCCTGGGCGGAAATGACATGGCCTTTTATCGTTCGGATTCAGCGCTGTCCAGAAAACAGGACGGACCTGAAAAACCGCGGGCAACGACGAACCGCCGGCAAAAGACAGGACCACCGGCAAGGACCGCCGGCGGCTTCCACTGGGGCTACGTAGCGCCCGGGTTACATTTCCGCGGCGCCATCCTCAAAGCCGTCGCCCGATCCGGTTTCCAGGAACTTCTCGGCGATCAGCCCGGCATTCTGCCGGAGCGCCGTCTCGATTTCTCGCGCGAGTTCCGGATTTTCGCGCAGGAAGAGCTTCGCATTCTCGCGGCCCTGGCCAAGTCTCTGAGAATTGTAGGAGAACCAGGCGCCCGACTTCTCCACCACGCCGGCCTTGACGCCGAGATCCACAAGCTCACCGGTCTTGGAAACGCCCTCGCCGTACATTATGTCGAATTCGACCACCTTGAAGGGCGGAGCGAGCTTGTTCTTCACGACCTTGACCCGCGTCTGGTTGCCCACCACCTCGTCACGGTCCTTGACCGAGCCGATGCGGCGGATATCAAGCCGCACGGACGCATAGAACTTCAGTGCATTGCCGCCCGTGGTCGTTTCCGGCGAACCAAACATCACGCCGATCTTCATGCGGATCTGGTTGATGAAGATGACCATGGTGTTGGATCGCGAAATGGAAGCAGTGAGCTTGCGCAGGGCTTGGCTCATCAGGCGGGCCTGAAGTCCGGGCAGGGAATCGCCCATCTCGCCTTCGATCTCGGCCCGTGGTGTCAGCGCTGCAACCGAGTCGATGACCAGCACGTCGATGGCACCGGACCGTACCAGCGTGTCACATATCTCCAGCGCTTGCTCCCCGGTATCCGGCTGCGAGATCAGAAGGTTTTCGAGGTCGACCCCCAGCTTGCGGGCGTAGACCGGATCAAGCGCATGTTCGGCATCGACGAAAGCGCAGATGCCGCCCTTCTTCTGGGCCTCGGCCACCGTGTGCAGCGCAAGCGTTGTCTTGCCCGAGCTTTCAGGCCCATAGATTTCGACGATGCGGCCACGTGGAAGCCCGCCGACGCCCAACGCGATATCGAGGCCGAGAGAGCCGGTAGATACGGTTGCGATTTCCACGACCTGCTCGTTCTGGCCGAGCCGCATGATCGAGCCCTTGCCGAAAGCACGCTCGATTTGCGAAAGCGCGGCATCTAGAGCCTTTGATTTGTCCACAGTTTTGTCCTCTACAAGCCGCAATGAATTCTGAGCCATGATACATCACCCCGTGGTCGTCAATAAGGCCGGTCAATCCGGCGCCATAGGCGATATGTACCTGTTTTGTTCTATACTTGCAAGAGGCAGCAACTATTTGCTTTTACTGAACAAGTTCAATATGTTCCGTTTATGTATCGACATCGGCCAGCGTGGATGCGAGCGGCGCACAGGACCGCTTGCTGTGCCAGGCGAACGTTGAAAACGGGCCTTCGCCGATTCGCCTCGTGATAGCCGCAGCCAATGGGGGTGCCTAAAGCGCATTGCTTCGAAACGGATTCATGCGATGCGTTTTAGGCTATTGTTTTTTGTGCATGTCGTTATCCCAAAACCGCTGCGCACTTTTTGGGCGACATGCATTTCTGTGCATGTCGTTATCCCAAAACCGCTGCGCACTTTTGGGCGACATGCATTTCTGTGCATGTCGTTATCCCAAAACCGCTGCGCACTTTTGGGCGACATGCATTATTGTCCGCACCGGGAAGGCTACCGGAAAACGCTTCATGAATTTCGATCACCTGCTGGCCATCGGCGGCGCGCATATCGACCGGCGCGGCCAGGTCTCCGGCCCTTACGTGGCGGGGGCGTCGAATCCAGGGGTTTTGAGCGAGGAAGTGGGCGGCGGCGTCTTCAATGCGCTGCGCAACGCGGTCCGCCGGGGGGTCCGGGCCTCCCTGCTATCAGTCCGCGGGGGCGATACAGCGGGAGAGACTGTCGGGCGCTCGATCCTGGAAGCCGGCATTGAAGACCTGTCGGCGGTTTTTCTCGACCGATCGACGCCGAGCTACACGGCTCTGCTCGAAAGCTCCGGGGAGTTGATCGCCGGGCTGGCCGACATGGAGCTTTACGACTTCGCATTTGCCAGGCAGATCGCCCGGTCGAAAGCAGCCGAGGCAATCTCGGAGTCGGCGGCCGTACTCAGCGACGCCAATCTTCCGGAGGAAGCACTTCGGAAGCTTTCCATCCTCGCGGCCGGCCGGCCACTGTTTGCGATCGCCATTTCGCCGGCAAAAGTCGTCCGCATGGCCGCAGCGTTGAACGGCATTTCCTGCCTGTTCATGAACGCGCGGGAGGCCGCGAGCCTGTCCGGTCTGGTGGATGCGGACTCCGGCGAGGTCGCGAGCAGGTTGCGGGAGCTAGGGCTGGCCAGTGGGGTGATTACCGCCGGGCACAGGCCGTTGACCGGCTTCGATTCAAGCGGCCAGTTCTCGATCGAGGCACCCGCGGCGGGGAGGATCGCCGACGTCACCGGCGCCGGTGATGCGCTGGCCGGTGTTACGATTGCCGCCATGATGAAGGGACTGGCGTTTCGGGACGCAGTGCGCGAGGGTATGGCCGCGGCGATGCTGACTGTTGAAACCAAGTCTGCCGTGCCGGACTATTCGGACAGCGAATTCGCCGCCGCACTGGCACTTGTACCGGAGGCGGTGGAAATAGCATGACCGCACAGCCAAGGTCTGGAATGACGCCCGAAATCGGCCCGTCCATACATCGATATCCACCCGCCCGTGGCGGATGCCCTTGCGACCGGGCAGCCTGTGGTGGCCCTGGAAAGCACGATCGTGACCCACGGCATGCCCTACCCGGACAACGCCGAGATGGCCAGGAAAGTCGAAAAGATCATCAGCGACAGTGGTGCCGTGCCAGCCACGATCGCCGTTATGGCGGGACGGCTGAAGATCGGCCTGTCGGATGCCGAGCGCGAGGCACTGGCGAAGTCCGCCGGGGCGATGAAGCTTTCCCGCGCGGATCTGGCCTTTGCGGTGGCCGAAAAGCGCACCGGCGGCACGACGGTGGCCGCGACGATGATTGCCGCCCGGATCGCCGGCATCAAGGTGTTCGCGACGGGAGGGATCGGCGGGGTGCACAAGGGTGCTGAAAGGAGCTTCGACATTTCGGCCGATCTCGACGAGCTTGCACGCACGCCCGTGATCGTGGTTTCAGCCGGCGCCAAAGCGATCCTCGATATCGAAAAAACGCTCGAGGTGTTGGAAACGCACGGCGTGCCGGTCGTTGCCTACCAGTCCGACGTCATGCCGGCCTTCTGGTCACGCACGTCGCCACATCCGGCGCCGCTGCGGCTCGACGAGCCGGAAGCCATAGCCGGATTCTTTCGCGCCCGCGCTGCACTTGGCCTGGATGGTGGGATGCTGGTCGCCAACGCGGTGCCGGCGGAACATGAAATACCGGCCGATGTCATGGCCGGCCATATCGCAGCCGCCCACCAGGCGGCGCTCGACGGCGGCATTGCCGGCAAGGCCGTGACGCCGTTTTTGCTCGCCCGCATCCTTGAGCTTACCAACGGCGCCAGCCTCAAGACCAACGTCGCGCTGGTCGAAAACAATGCCCGCCTGGCGGCGAGCATTGCGAAGGCGTTGTAAATTCAAAGAGATACAGCATCCTTTGCGTCCAATAGAACGCGCGGCGCCGTTGCTCAGGACTGCGTCAGCGGAGAAAGCTGGATTTCCACGCGACGGTTCAGGGCGCGTCCGGCTTCCGTGGAATTGTCCGCGATCGGCCGCGTTTTGCCGAATCCCGTGACGGCAAAGCGGCGCTGATCGACACCCTGCGAAGAGAGATAGTTGGCGACTGAATAGGCCCGGCGCTCGGAGAGATCGTAATTGTGTTGGTCACCGCCGGTCGAATCGGTGTGTCCATAGACATCGACAATCGTGCGGTTGAATTTCTTCAAAACCAGGGCGACCGAATTCAGCGTCGGGTAGAACCCGGCCTTCACCGCATCTTGATCGGTATTGAAGGTGATGTTGGACGGCATGTTCAGAATGATCTGGTCGCCGGCGCGAGTGACGCTGACGCCTGTGCCCTGCAATTGCGCCCGGAGCTCGGCCTCCTGCCGGTCCATGTAGCCGCCAACCGCTCCCCCGGTAAGCGCTCCGATTCCGGCGCCTATAAGCACTGCATTGCGCTGGGCAACCGGGCTGCCGCCGACAGCGAGACCGGCAAGCGCACCGAGACCCGCGCCGAGCGCCGCGCCGCCCGCGGTATTCGAGAGTTTCTGCTGACCCGTGTAAGGATCGGTCGTGCATGCCGCGAGCATCGTAGCGGCAAGCAAGGCGGCGGCGATTTTCTTCAACATGGAGTCCCCTCTTTGATCAAGGCGTTGCGCTCGCGCAAGAATGTCCCTTTCGCCCCTTGTAGCTGAATTGCGGCGAAATGCGGGTACGCACGTACCCTCCCCGATCTGTTCGACGGCGGCATAGCCTCCCCCGGATTGGCTGCGTGGTCGATCCGGGCGAAAAGGTTTGAATTCGCTCCCGCACGTACGTCACACTTCTGTCAAATGGAGGGAGAATAGGCGGCACGGTGCGACTTCAATACTTCATTGAACTCATCAAGATCGACGTAGAAGACCTTGGTGATCTCAAGGATGATTTCCTCGGTCCGGCACCCTCGCGATCTCATGAACTCTATGGCGGCAAGAATGTCGAACCGCTCTGTCAGGCGGCGCTTGGATAAGTCTTCGACGGCTCGTAGCATTTTGTCCTCTTGTTAAACAGCAACAGCCTGAACTAGCGCGTTGGGGTCCGGGCTTTGGTCTGCTAATAGTTTTCCTCAAGCACTTCTTTGACAACCGTCGCCAACTGTTTCAGCGAAAACGGTTTCGGCAGGAAGCCGAAATGCGCGTCTTCGGGAAGGTTCTTGGCGAATGCATCCTCGGCGTAGCCCGACACGAAGACGAACTTGATGTCGGGCTGGATCTTGCGCAGTTCGCCGAGCAGCGTAGGACCGTCCATCTCAGGCATCACCACGTCGGAGACGACGATATCGACCTTGCCGCCGAGCCCATTGAATATTTCCAGCGCCTCGACGCCCGAGGACGCTTCGTGGACGGTGTATCCTCGCGACGTGAGCGCTCGCATACCGCCCATTCGCACCGCGTCTTCGTCCTCGACCAACAGGACAGTGGCCGAGCCCGACAGGTCCTTTGGCACGTCTGATGACTTTGGCGTTGCACCAGCTTCACCAGATGCGGGCTTGGCCTCGGTTTCCGCCGGCTTGGGCTCCGCCATATGGCGCGGCAGGAAAATATGAAAAACCGTGCCCGAACCGACTTCCGAAGTGCAGAAAATGAACCCGCCTGTCTGCTTGATGATGCCGTAGACCATCGAGAGCCCGAGCCCGGTGCCCTTGCCCACTTCCTTGGTGGTAAAGAACGGCTCGAATATCTTCTTCAGGACATCGGGCTCAATTCCCGTGCCTGTGTCCTTGACCTCGATCAGAGCGTAGTCGGCCGGCACCAGTTCACGAAACGGATAGGCTCTGGATTCTTCGGCGGTGACGTTTTTCGTGCTGACAACGAGGTCGCCCCCGTGGGGCATTGCATCCCGGGCGTTGACTACAAGATTGACGATGACCTGCTCGAACTGGCCGATATCCGCTTTGACCGGCCAGAGATCGCGGCCATGGTCGACCCTGAGCTTGACCCCGGTACCCACGAGTCGAGCCAGCAGCATGCGCAGGTCGGCCAGGACATCGGTGAGGTTGAGAACCTCTGGCCGCAAGGTCTGCTTGCGCGAGAAGGCCAGCAGCTGGCGGACAAGCGAAGCGGCGCGGTTCGCATTCTGCTTGATGTTCATGATGTCCGGAAAGGACGGATCGGACGGCCGATGGTTGGTCAACAAAAGGTCGGAAGCCATGATAATGGCCGTCAGCACATTGTTGAAATCGTGCGCGATACCGCCGGCAAGTTGGCCAACCGCCTGCATCTTCTGGCTTTGGGCCATTTGCCCTTCGAGCGCTTTCTGTTCGGTAGTCTCGACCGCATAGACGATCGCCGCCTCCGCTGCCCCCTCGCCTCCCGTTCCGTCAGCGATCGCGTTGACATAAAAGCGCATGTGGCGCTCTTCGTCGTCAGGTAGCACGGTATCGATAGGCGCAATGTCGGCCTGGCGCTGCTTGGCCTTCTCAAGTGCGGCTGTTAAGGCCGCCCGGTCACGCTCGTGTATGACGGTGTCGAGGCGGACCCGGCGATCTACCGCATCGCGGTCCACAACCGAAGAAAACAGCGACAGGAACGGCGCATTGGTTCGCAGGATGCGGCCGCTCTGGTCGACGCCGGCAATCGCCATCGGCGTGGAATTGAAAAAGCGCGTGAAGCGCACTTCGGCAGCTCTCAGTTCGGCGGAGGCATCCTCGCCCTGGGTCCGGTTGAGAACGATGGTGCGGCTGGGGCCCGGCAGCCCCTCCCGGCTCGCCTGGACGCGGTGCATCAAACGGACCGGCAGCGCCTCGCCGGTGACGGTCGCAAGGTCGAGGTCAATGACGGCGTTGCGCGTCGTGCCCGGATCGGCTTTCACCGAACGGATCAGCGCCATGCCGTCGCCTGCCACGATTTCGCGCAGCGTGGTCGAACCAGGTGTGAAGCTTGCAAGGTCGATGCCAAGCCACTCTGCCAGCGTCGCGTTGATGTAGGTGACGCGGCCTTCCTGGTCCGCCGCGAAAAATCCGGCGGGGGCATGGTCCAGATGGTCGATGGCCTTTTGCAGATCGAGAAAGAAGCGCTCCTGTTCCGCGCGTTCCTTCGAAATGTCGGCCAGCTGCCAGGCAAACAAGGGTTGACGCTGGCCGGGAGTGTTGAACGCGCGCGCCTGCACCCGATACCAACGTGCGCCAGGATCGGAACCGGGACGTATCGCCTGCTGGAGGCGGAACTCGCCATCGCCCGGTTGTCCGTCGCGCAGGCCCGAGGCCAGCCGGTAGATCACAGGCGATGCCTCGGGAACGTCCGAGAGCAGCGATGAGACCGCTTTTACGTCGGTGGCTGAAGACGCGCCGGACATCGCCGCGTAGGCGCGGTTCGCATAGACCACGCGGCCCTTGGTGTCGGTGACAATGAGACCATGCGACATTGAATCGACGAAGGACTTGGACAGGTCGTCGGCGGTGGAGCGCGGCGCTATCTGAACGAAGCCGACGGCGGTCGCGAACAGGTAGCCGACCCCGATCATCGCCAGCACGCCGAGGATACCGAGCAGGAAAGGATCGCCGAGCCGGTCGCGGAAAAGGCCGAAAACGATCGCGGCACTGGTAATGACAACGATGAAGATGACCAGGCGCGTTATGACGCCCGGACGCATGTTCTGGTCGACGATCGGTGCCGGATAAAAGTCGTTTCGGGTTTCCCTCGCCATTTGCCTGCCTGTGATTCCCGGCATCCCGGTGCCCCTGCCGGGGTCCGGTTGAATCATATTCTGTGGGCACGGGAAAGGCCCCGCCAGAAAAAGCACTGGAAAAACCCCCACCGTGCCTCCGGCGGCCGGCGACACTGCCAAATCGCTGGAAAATGGCAGCTTGCGGTCGCCCGCAGCAACGGCTTAGAGTGCGCCGCTGCAGATAAAGCTGGAGGGCTCGATGCGCGATTGGCTGGCAGGGCTGGCGGGTCCGGAACACGCCGGGGCGCTCTTGTGGATCCTTGGCGCACTCGTCGTGCTGGCGCTCGTACTCGTCATCATCAGACTTGTCCGCAGTCTCACATTCGGAACCTTCGTGGCGGGCGGCCGCAATCGCAAGACCCGACTTGCAGTCATGGATGCCACAGCGGTGGACAGCCATCGGCGGCTGGTGCTGGTGCGCCGTGACGACGTTGAACATCTCCTGCTTATCGGCGGCCCGACCGACGTGGTCGTCGAGCAGGACATCAGGCTGCATGCCCAGCATCGCCGGGCGGCCCATCAGGCCGAGGCGGCTCCGGACCATGCCCCCTTGCGAGTGGCGGAGCGGTCGCGCCCGGCGGAAGTGCCGCAGCATGCGGCTCAGCGGACCGAAACCGCTCGGCCTGCACAACCCGCACACGCTACGCAGATCCAACGGGCGCCGGAGCGGCCGGGACCTCAGCTTGTGCATCAAAATCCCAAATCGCAGCGTGCGCCGGCACCGCGTTCGACCCCCGCGGCGAATACGCAGCCCGCGGCCAATGTTCCCACGCCGCCCTATCAGGGGTCGCGAGCCAGCACCATTGCACCGGCAAAGCCACCGTTGCGTGACAGTGTCGACGATGCACTCGCGGACGAGCTGCAGATCAACCTCGACAACGGCGAGAACAAGAAGCCAGCGAAGTCGGAATTCTCCCTCGAGGATGAGATGACCAAGCTTTTGGGTGAGCTTTCAAGCCACAAACGATAGAGCATCGGGCGCGAAATGCGTTTGCTATTCCTTGCATAAGGAATGTGGAGCCCCGAGCCGCAGGGTGTGCTGCCGCGAGGTCACGCAATGGTTCCTCGGGGTTGACGACACCAGAACCGTTGCGGTGGCTCGAAAGTCAGGGAAAAGCGCGTGCCGCACCTGCATCAATGCCGTATTCCGCGGCAGCGTCCACGATCGTATGCCAGAGGCTGTCGGCGAAGCTGGTGAAAACCAGCAGGTAAAAGACGGCGTTGCCGTCCGGCCCGTCAGCGGAGCGCCATAAACTGACGCCCGTGTGATCGATCGAAGTCGCCGCGGCCGAACCGACCGGGAATACCAAGTCATCAAGATCGAGCGAGCAGACCTTCGCCATCGCATCGCGAACGCGCACTCCGGAAATTCGGATCAGGGCGCGCCCGTCCGACTGGTCGGACAGCGAGGCGACGCCTTCGAACAGTTTCCTCATCGGCGTTAGCGGGCTCGCCACGCCACTCCCTTCGGTCAGCGCCAGGAACTGATCCGGACCCGACCAGATGAGCACCGTCTTGCCGCGGAAGGCCGCAGCCGGACGCGCAGGTGCGGCGACCTCGAAGTGCTTCCTGGCAGCGCTGGCGGTCGCTTCCCATTGGCCGCGGCGCGCCATGACCTGCACCAGGCTGAAATCGCGCAGCTCGGTCAACGTGACGCCGGGCTGCCCTGACTCAGCTCCGAGCCGGCCGGAGGCAACAGCCTTGTGAAGGGGCGATTGTGCGTTCCAAAGGTAATCAACCACGCTGACGCACTCCTTCGGGATCGTAGAAGACGGGGCTGCAAAGCTCGACGTCCATGTCCTCGCCGCGCAACGGATCGTGCGCGCGCACGATCTCTCCGAGGCGCTCGCGCCCCCGCGCGACAAGACCGAGGCCGATCCACTGTCCAAGCGTCGGCGAGAAGCAGACCGACGTGACGTAACCCTGATCGGTCTGCGGGCCTGGGATCGCACCTCTTGGAACGATGTGCGCGCCGGAGCGCAGACGCCTTGCGCGATCAACGGGCTTGACGCCGACCACGACTTGCCTGTCCGGTGCAAGCAGCGCTTCCCGCGCCGCCATGGCGCGGCCGATGAAATCCTTCTTCTTCGACATCATTTTGCCGAGGCCGAGATCGGCCGCAGTCGTGGTGCCGTTCAATTCGGGACCGGCGACGTGGCCCTTTTCGATGCGCATCACGCCGAGCGCTTCCGTGCCGTAGGGCGTCACCCCGAATTGCCGGCCGGCCAGCATGAGATTGCGGGCGAGCGCATCCCCGTAGCGCGCGGGAACCGAAATCTCGAAAGCCGTCTCGCCTGAGAAGGAAATCCGGAAGAGGCGCGCTCGCACACCGCCGCGAAGCGCCACTTCGCGCACGCCCATAAATGGGAAACCTTCGTTGGAGAGGTCTTCCGAAGGATCGACGATCTCCCTCAGGAGGTCGCGGGTCTTCGGGCCGGCAATCGAGAATTGCGCCCACTGGTCGGTGACCGATGTGAGTTGGACATCAAGCTCCGGCCACACCACCTGGCGGCAGAATTCCAGGTGCTGCATCACCGGGCCCGCCTTGGCGGTCGTCGTGGTGAGGAAATAGTGGTCCTCGGCCAGGCGCGATGTCGTGCCGTCATCCATGACGATGCCGTCTTCGCGCAGCATGAGCCCGTAGCGGGCCTTGCCTACACCGAGAGACGAAAAGGCGTTGATGTAAACGCGATCGAGGAAGGTGCCTGCGTCGGCACCATGAACGTCGACCTTGCCGAGCGTGGAGACATCGCAGAAGCCGACGCCATTGCGAACCGCCAGCACTTCCCGGGTGACCGACTGCAGCCACTCGGTTTCGCCCGAGACCGGATACCATTGGGCGCGTTTCCAAAGGCCGGTGTCCACGAACACGGCCCCGCACTCTGCCGCCCAATGATGCGACGGCGCAAGACGCGTGGAGTGAAAATTCTCATCGCGATGGTGACCGGCCAAAGCGCCGATTGCCACCGGCGCGTAGGGCGGGCGATAGATCGTCGTTCCCGTCTCCGGGATGCTGCGTCCGCTGGCTGCCGCCATGATGGCGAGGCCGTTCACGTTGGAAAGCTTGCCCTGATCGGTCGCCATGCCAAGAGTGGTGTAGCGCTTGAGGTGCTCAACGGACTCGAAGCCCTCGCGCTGCGCCAACGTGATATCCGACGCGGTAACGTCATGCTGGAAGTCGACAAAGGCCTTGCCCTTAGTGTCGACGTGCCAGAGCGGCTTCAGGGCAAACGGCTCGTCGGCCGCCCGCGCCGGCGCGCCTGCCCGGCCACTCGCTCCGCATTCCGCGGCGGCACGCTCGCCAGCGGCATGACCGTCCCGCAGGCACGCGCCGAGGGGGAAGATGCCAGTGGCCGCGCCGGCCATCGTCATGCCCGCCGGGCACTGACCGGGAACGAATGCCGCAATGTCATCGCGCCATGTCGGTTTGCCGCGATGGAACGACGACAGCGCGAGCGTCGGGTTCCATCCGCCGGACAAGGCCAGGCAGTCGGCCTCGACCTCCCGTCTGCCGCCGTTTGTCTCAGCGACGACGACCTTGCGAACACCGTCGACTCCGCCCTTTACGTCGACCACGCTGCCAGAAATGACGGGCACGCCGGCCACGTCGACGAAGGTGCGGTGCTCTTCGGGGACCTGGCCCCGCGGGTCGATCACGGCAGCTATTTCGGCTCCCGCTCCATGCACGGCCGCGATGGTCCGCCAGCCGTCGTCATTGTTGGTGAACAGCGCGACACGCCTTCCGGGAATCGCCGCAAAGCGGTTGACATAGGTCCGCACCGCCGACGCCATCATGACGCCCGGCCGGTCATTGCCTGGGAACACGATCGGCCGCTCGATGGCGCCCGCCGCCACGACGGAGCGTCTGGCCACGATCCGCCAAAGCCGCTGCCGAACCTGATAAGGCCGCGGTGCCGCGACATGGTCACTGACCCGCTCGAGCGCGCCATAGGTGCCGCTGTCATAAACGCCGAAAACCGCCGTCCTGGTCATGATCCGGACATTGGGCAGTCCGTTGAGTTCACGAAGCGCGTGGTCGACCCATTCACCGGCAAACATTCCGTCGATCTCGCCACCGTCTCCCAGGAGACGCCCGCCGAGCTGGCTGTCTTCTTCGCACAGGATCACGCGCGCGCCGCAGCGGGCGGCGGAGAGAGCCGCAGACAGGCCGGCAGGCCCGCTGCCGACGACCAGCACGTCGCAATGCGCCCATGCCTTGTCATAGTGGTCCGGGTCGGCCGCGCCGCTGGTCTTGCCGAGGCCCGCTGCCCGGCGGATGAGCGGCTCGTAGACTGCCTCCCAGAACTTGGCTGGCCACATGAAGGTCTTGTAATAGAAACCCGCGACAAAGACCGGCGACAACAGCGAATTCACGGCCAGGAGGTCATGGCGGAGCGACGGCCAGCGGTTCTGGCTGTTCGCCAGAAGCCCCTCATAGAGCTCGACCGTCGTTGCACGTGTGTTCGCCTCGCGCCGCGCGCCGGAGCGCAGTTCGACAAGCGCGTTGGGTTCTTCCGAACCGGCCGTAAGGATGCCGCGCGGGCGGTGATACTTGAACGAGCGGCCAACCAGCTTCACGCCGTTGGCGACAAGTGCCGAGGCAAGCGTATCGCCGGCGAAGCCAGTCATGGTCCTGCCGTCAAAGGTGAAGTTTAGCGGCACCGAGCGGTCGATGAGGCCGCCGGCGGCGAGCCGACGGGACTGTATGCCGGCAACGGAGGACCGCTTCGAGTAAGACTTTGCCGGCGCGTCGCTTTCAAAATGGAGGGGCATCGACACCATGCCCTCGCCGCGGATTTGATTGGAGTTGCTCATGATTGCGCTGCCGTCGATCGCGCGCCCGCGCCCGGCGCGGCCTGCACAGCTTTGATCTCGTGTGTAGTGGTGTTGCGGGTGACGATCAGCCAGGAACGGCACCCGCCTCCGTGATACCAGCGCTCGTTCATGTCGCCGGCAACGTTATCGCGCATATAGACGTAGTCGTAGAACGCGTCCTGCGCGCCAGGCAACTCAACCTCGTCGGCAGCATAAGCCGATGGCCGCCTGGGCGACGCGTCGCCGAGATAGGTGAACTCGCCAAGCTCACGCTTTCCGCAAAATGGACATGCTATGCGCATTGCGGTTGTCTCGCTCTCAATGAAGATTGGGTTGGGCGCCCTGGCCCTTTTCGTCGATCATTGCCCCGCGCCGGAAGCGGTCGAGGCGGAAACGCGAGGCTTCCGGATGCGGTTCGTCGCGCGCCAGAAGATGGGCAAAGACGAGGCCCGAGGCGGGAGTGGCCTTGAAGCCGCCATAGCACCAGCCCGCATTGATGTAGAGGCCATCGACCGGGGCCTTGTCGATGATGGGCGAACCGTCCATCGACATGTCCATGATGCCGCCCCACTGACGCAACAGACGGACGCGCCCGATCATGGGCATCAGTGCCATGCCGCCTTCGCAAACGTCCTCCATCACCGGCATGTTGCCGCGCTGTGCATAGGAATTGTAGCCGTCGAGATCGCCGCCGAAGACCAGGCCGCCTTTGTCGGACTGGCTCACGTAGAAATGCCCCGCACCGAAGGTGATGACGCCGGGGATGAGCGGCTTGATCGCCTCCGACACAAAGGCCTGGAGCACGTGGCTCTCGATCGGCAGGCGGATGCCAGCCATCGAGGCGACGCGCGAGCTCGAGCCCGCCACCGCCATGCCGACCTTGCCGGCTCCGATCACGCCGCGTGACGTTTCCACGCCGGTGATCCGTCCGTTCACGCGTGTAAAACCTGTGACTTCGCAATTCTGGATAATGTCGACGCCACGAAGGTCGGCGGCGCGGGCATAGCCCCAAACCACCGCGTCGTGGCGTGCGGTTCCGGCGCGACGCTGCAGAAGTCCGCCCTGGATCGGAAACCGCGCATTGTCGTAGTTGAGGAACGGCAGCATCTTGCGGACCTGAACTGCGTCCAGAAGTTCCGCGTCGATCCCATTGATCCGCATCGCGTTTCCGCGACGGGCAAAGGCATCGCGCTGCGCATCCGAGTGGTAGAGATTGATGATGCCGCGCTGGCTGACCATCGTGTTGTAGTTGAGATCCTGCTCCATGCTTTCCCACAGCTTCATGGACAGTTCGTAGAAGCCTATGTTGCCGGGAAGCATGTAATTGGAGCGGATGATCGTGGTATTGCGCCCGGCATTGCCGGAGCCGATCCATCCCTTTTCGAGCACCGCGACATTGCGGATGCCGTATTCGCGCGCCAGGAAATAGGCGGTTGCGAGGCCGTGTCCGCCGCCACCGATGATGACGACGTCATACTGCTTCTTCGGCTCTGGATCGCGCCAGGCGCGCCCCCAGCCCTTGTGACCGGAAAGTGCGGCCTTGGCGAGAGAGAAGATCGAATACTTCATTTCATTGTTGTCCGGCACGTTTTCAGACGTCCAGCGTGTTGTCGCGTTCCCACTGGGTGAAATGCGAAGCATAGGCATTCCATTCCTGATGCTTCAGCCGCAGGAACGCAGCCGA
The DNA here is from genome assembly GCA_963813315.1 of uncultured Alphaproteobacteria bacterium. GTDB lineage: Bacteria > Pseudomonadota > Alphaproteobacteria > Rhizobiales > Rhizobiaceae > CAWEYO01. The sequence continues at coordinate 71,943 of CAWEYO010000008.1, forward strand.
GAACTCCTCGCCCATCGCTGCCTTGAGCGAGGCGTCGTTGTCATATTCGCGCAAGGCGTCGAGCAGGTTGAGCGGCAGTTTTGCACCGTGCTTCACGGTGTGGCCGTCCTTGTACATGTCTATGTCGCTGCGCTCGCCCGGATGGGCCTTCGAACGGATGCCGTCGAGACCAGCCGCGATGATGACCGCCTGCATGAGGTAAGGGTTTGCCGCACCATCCGGCAATCTCAGCTCGAAGCGCCCCGCGCCCGGCACGCGCACCATGTGGGTGCGGTTGTTGCCGGTCCAGGTCACCGTGTTCGGCGCCCAGGTCGCACCGGAGATCGTGCGCGGCGCGTTGATGCGCTTGTAGGAGTTCACCGTCGGATTGGTGATCGCGGCAAGGGCCGAGGCATGTTTCATGATGCCGCCCAGGAAGTGCCGTCCCTGTTCCGAAAGGCCAAGCTCCATGCTCTTGTCGGCGAAAGCGTTGGTCTTGCCGGCGAGGTCCCAGACCGAGATGTGGGCATGGCAGCCATTGCCCGTCAGGCCCTGGAAGGGCTTGGGCATGAATGTCGCGCGCAGGCCGTGCTTCTCGGCAATCGATTTCACCATGAACTTGAAGAAGGAGTGCTTGTCGGCCGTGGCCAGCACGTCGTCGAAAGCCCAGTTCATCTCGAACTGCCCGTTCGCATCCTCGTGATCGTTCTGGTAGGGCTCCCAGCCGAGCGACAACATGCCGTCGCAGATTTCTGCAATCACGTCGTAGCGGCGCATGACAGCCTGCTGATCGTAGCAGGATTTTGCCGCGGTATCGTACTCGTCCGATATCTGCTTGCCGTCCGGCGTGGTCAGGAAAAATTCAGGCTCGACGCCGGTCTTGACCCGCATGCCGAGTTCGGCCGCCTCTGAAACCAGCCGCTTCAAGGTGTTGCGCGGCGCCTGAGCGACGCTCTTGCCTTCCATCAGGCAGTCGGATGCCAGCCAGGCGACTTCAGGTTTCCACGGAAGCTGAATGGCGGACGCGGGATCCGGAACCGCGAGCATGTCCGGATGCGCCGGGGTCAGGTCCAGCCACGTCGCGAAACCCGCGAATCCCGCACCATCCTTCTGCATATCCCCGATAGCCTGCGCGGGGACCAGCTTCGCACGCTGACCACCGAAGAGGTCGGTGTATGAAATCATGAAATATTTGACGTTTTTCGTCTTTGCGAATTCCGTAAGATCGGTCGCCACTGAATTGTCCAGCTTGCTCTCGAACGCTCTACCCATCGCATATACCTCCCGGCGCCTGATTAGAAATTCTTTCCCGGAACCCAACTTGTGCCGGCGAGCGGTACGCCGGCCATCGCCGCGGACTCGATCGTCAGCGCACAAAGGTCCTCGGGTTCGAGATTGTGCAGATGGTTCTTGCCGCAGGCCCGCGCGATCGTTTGCGCTTCCAGCGTCATGACCTTCAGGTAGTTGGCAAGCCGGCGCCCCGCCTGCACAGGATCGACACGCTTCATCAGCTCCGGATCCTGCGTCGTGATACCGGCGGGATCCTTACCCTCGTGCCAGTCGTCATAAGAGCCGGCAGTCGTGCCAAGCCTGGCGTACTCTTCCTCCAGGTGAGGATCGTTGTCGCCCAGAGCGACCAACGCCGCGGTTCCGATCGACACGGCGTCCGCTCCGAGCGCGAGCGCCTTTGCCACATCGGCTCCGTTGCGGATACCGCCAGAGACGATGAGCTGAACCTTGCGGTGCATGCCGAGGTCCTGGAGCGCCTTCACTGCCGGACGAATACAGGCAAGGGTCGGCTGGCCCACATGCTCGATGAACACTTCCTGCGTGGCGGCAGTGCCGCCTTGCATGCCGTCGAGCACCACCACGTCGGCGCCGGCCTTCACCGCAAGCGCGGTGTCATAGTATGGCCTCGCGCCGCCGATCTTCACATAGATCGGCTTTTCCCAGTCGGTGATTTCGCGCAGCTCGAGAATTCTTGATCTCCAGATCGTCCGGGCCGGTCCAGTCGGGGTGCCGGCAAGCGGAACGCTGGTCGATCCCCTTCGGCAGGGTGCGCATCTCGGCCACTCGATCGGAGATCTTCTGACCGAGCAACATGCCGCCGCCGCCTGGCTTCGCGCCCTGCCCGACCACGATTTCGATCGCATCCGCACGGCGCAGGTCGCGCGGGTTCATCCCGTAGCGGGACGGAAGGTATTGATAGACGAGTGTCTTCGAATGACCGCGCTCCTCCTCGGTCATACCGCCGTCGCCGGTGGTGGTCGAGGTGCCGGACAGCGTTGCGCCGCGCCCCAGCGCCTCCTTGGCCGGACCGGACAGGGAGCCAAAGCTCATGCCGGCAATCGTGATCGGGATCTTCAGCTCGATCGGCTTTTTGGCGTGGCGAGAGCCCAGAACGACGCTCGTCTCGCACTTCTCGCGATAACCTTCGAGCGGATAGCGCGAAATCGACGCGCCAAGAAACAAAAGGTCGTCGAAATGAGGCAGCTTGCGCTTGGCTCCGCCGCCGCGGATGTCATAGATGCCCGTCGCTGCGGCGCGGCGGATTTCCGACATCGTGTACTCGTCGAAGGTTGCTGAGCTGCGCGGCGTGGTTGGAGGATTGTGGTAGGTCATGCTGGCTTCCCCTCAATACGCGTCAGCGTTGTCTATGTTGAAATTGTAGAGCGTGCGTGCCGAGCCGTAGCGGGTGAATTCCTCGGGCTTCACTCCCGTGACGCCGGCGCGATCCAGCAATTCCTGTAGTTTGGCGATGTGTTCGGGGCGCATTTCCTTCTTGATGCAGTCCGCGCCCAGGCTTTTCACCTTGCCTCGAACGAACAGCCGCGCCTCGTAAATGGAGTCGCCAAGAGCATCGCCCGCATCACCGAGAACGACCATGTTCCCGGACTGCGCCATGAAGGCCGACATGTGACCGATATTGCCGTGGACGACGATATCTATCCCTTTCATCGAGATGCCGCAGCGCGACGACGCGTTGCCTTCGATGACCAGAAGGCCACCCCTGCCGGTAGCCCCCGCGTACTGGCTGGCGTCGCCCTTCACCACTATCCTGCCCGACATCATGTTTTCGCCGACGCCCGGTCCGGCTGAACCATGGACTGTGATCGTGGCCTGCTGGTTCATGCCGCCGCAGTAATAACCGACGCTACCATGCACTTCGATGGCCATCGGCTGGTCTACGCCTGCCGCTACAGCGTGGCTGCCTTTCGGATTGAGGATTTCCCAGATCGGCTCCGCCGTGCCATCGGTGACCTGGTGCAGGGCCTGATTGAGTTCCCGCAACGGCGTCGTCGCGAGATCGAATGTTCTTGGCGAATAGTCCACTTCGCGCACCGGCGCCGCAGCGAGATTGGAGATGTTCATTGCCTCAGTGCTCCCAGAAGTAAACGGTTGACGGCTCGGGCTCCCAGATCTTTGCTCCGTCGATGCCGGGCAGGTTGGCAAGGGCACGGTATTCCGACCCGAAAGCGACGTAGCGATCGGTCTCGGCCAGCACGGCCGGCTTGCAGGCGATAGGATCGCGCACGACCGCGAAACCGGTCTTGGTGCCGACCACGAAGGTGTAGAAGCCATCGAGGTCGCGGAGGCCGCTTTCCAGCGCCTCGCCAAGATTGAGACCATGCGCGATCTTTGAAGAGAGATAGGCGGCGGCAACCTCGGTGTCGTTCTCGGTCTCGAATTTCATGCCCTCACGGATGAGCTCGCGACGCAAGTTGTTGTGGTTGGAAAGCGAGCCGTTGTGCACCAGGCACTGATCCGGCCCGGTCGAGAACGGATGCGCGCCCATTGTGGTCACCGCGGACTCAGTTGCCATGCGCGTGTGACCGATGCCGTGGCTGCCGCCCATGTGCGTCACATCGAAGCGTTTGACGACATCTTCAGGCAGGCCAACTTCCTTGTAAATCTCGACCGAATCCCCCGAACCCATGATCCGTACGTTGGGCCGCAGCGCCAGGATCGCTTCGCGCGCCTCGTCCACCTTGCCGGCCGGAACATCGATTACCGCGTGAGTTGATTTTACGACAACCTTCACCTTCTCGCCGATTTTCTTGCCAAGATCGGCCTCGAGCCGCGGAAAATCGGTCGCCGGCGCAGGCGCCTGAACGGTGATCTTGGCGCGACCCTTTTCTGCCGATCCATAGATGGCTATGCCGGCGCTGTCGGGACCGCGATCCGTAAGCTGGACCAGCATTTCCGACAGCATCGCGCCCAGCTGGGGCTCCAGCGACTTGTCCTTCAAAAAGAGTCCCCACAATTCCGCACATGTCGGTGACCTCACTCTGATTGCAGCCTGACGATGGAAAATTAGCAGGTCCAAATATAGAATTCAACTACCATGAATGTTTTTTTCCCTCCAGCAAAGTTGCCCATGGACCTCCCGTGCGTAAGCAATTCCTCGCGGGTGCGATCCGCCTCGGCCCAATTCTTCTCGATGATGAAGTGATCCACCACACACACCCTCTGTCCTGCCGGACATCTCCCCCTCAAGGGAGGAGATTTGCCAGCGCGTTGGGTTTCGCCAATCGCCATCGTTGCAGGAGAGTCGGAGACGACGGAGCGAAGGCGCCCCCGCCCCCGGATTCAGCCCAGACTGATACTGACGGAAACTATTCGCTCCCGTTTCCCTGCCGGTAAGAGATGATCGACAGATAGCGGATCGGAAGCTTCGTCAGCTCATCGGGGCCATGCGGTGCATCTGCATCGAAGAAGAGACTATCGCCCGCCGTCATTCGATAGAGGTTGTTGCTGTGGCGGTAAACGACCTCGCCTTCCAGCATGTACAGTAATTCCATCCCGTCGTGCTGGAACATCGGAAACACATCCGAGATCTTCTGTGAGCGTGATGAGATAGGGTTCCACCATGACGCCGGCGGTGTTGGAGCTGATGTGGCCAAGGAGGTTGTACTGATGACCGGCCCGTGTGCCGCGCCGTTCGACATCGACGCCCTCGCCGGCTTTCACGAAAACGGCATTCCGCTCTTCTTCAAAGCGCCGGAAAAACGACGTGAGCGGTACGCCCAGCGCCCGCGACAGCGCCTGCAGCGTTGTTAGCGAGGGGGACGTGATACCGTTCTCGATCTTGGAGAGCATGCCGAGCGAAATGCTGGTGGCGGCGGCAAGGTCCGCGACGGTTATGCCGAGCTTCTTGCGGAAGGCGCGAACCTCGTGGCCGATCGCGACTTCCAGAACCTTCTCTCTCGTGTCGCGAACAGCGTGCGGGTCCTGAATCAGCGATACCGGACGCACGCTCCGCGCGGATGGGGCCGATATTTTGTTGTCTTCGGCAACGGCGGCTGGAGACTGATGACGGCTCACTTCGACCTTCTTCATCTTCACAACTTCCCCAATAATTCTTCGAGCCCGCATTTCACTTTAGGTAAACATATTCGCCTGGCAGTTCAAGACCGCATGGCGTTGGTCGAAGCATGTCAAGGTAGTTCGGTGGGCGAACGTACTCGAAAGGCCGCACGATGCAGAGTTCGCGGCGAAGGGTCAGAGGGGCCAGTAGAAAATGTCAGACCACCCGGTCCGGTGCCGGCCTTCCCTCGAAGAAAGCTGTCAGATTCTCTACGACCTTCATTCCCATCGCAACGCGCGTTTCTTCCGTGGCGCTGCCAAGATGCGGCAGGAGGACCACATTCTCAAGCCGCCTGAGCCGCTCCGGCACGAAAGGCTCCTCGGCAAAGACGTCGAGACCGGCGCCTGCGATTGCGCGGCTCTCGAGGGCTTCGATCAGCGCATCCTCGTCCACCACGTCGCCCCGCGCCGTGTTGATGAGGAAGGCGCCGCGCTTCATCGCCCGCAAACGATTTGCATCGATCAGATGCCGGTTCCCGGCTCCTCCGGGGCAGTGGAGCGACACAAAGTCAGCTTCGGCCAGAACCGCTTCGACCGTCGGCAACTGGATCGCTCCCATCGCCTTGACCTCGTCATCGTCGATCCGGGAACGATTGAAGAAGACGATCTTCATGTCGAAGCCGAAGCGCGCTCGCTTCGCCATTGCCTTGCCGATGCGGCCCATCCCGACAATGCCGAGCGTCTTGCCGGAAACCCCGGTCCCAATCATGTGGGTCGGGCACCAGCCGCTCCACTCTCCGGCGCGAAGCTGACGCTCGCCTTCGCCGGCCCGACGCGCCACCGACAGCAGCAGGTTCATGGCAAGATCGGCTGTGCAGTCCGTTAGAACGCCCGGCGTGTTGGTCACGACGATTTCACGTTCCCTGGCAACATCCGTGTCGATATGGCTGAAGCCGACGCCGAAATTGGCGATGAGCCTGGTGCGGATGTCTTTGTCCGGATAGACGGAGGCCGGCAGCCTGTCGCTGACCGTGGGCAGGATCGCGTCGAAGTTCAAGAACGCAGTCTTGAACTGGGTCTGGGTAAGCGGGATGTCGCCCGTATTCAACGTGGTGTCGAACCGCTCGGCAAGGATCTTCTCAACAGCAGCCGGCCATCTGCGGGTCACGATCACGCGCGGTTTCATTCATTGTTCCTGCTGATTTGTCGGGTCAGCGGTTTGCGCTGACCCGATGCGTTACGAGGCTCGCCCGTTCTCAGCTAGGCTGCCTTCCTCTGCCCGGCAAGCACACCGGCTACAGTCGGGCCGAACGAGGCGGGAGTCTGCACAATGGTGACGCCTGCGTCGCGCAGTATCTCCACCTTCTCCTGGGCAAACTCACCAAAGGCCGAAATGATTGCTCCGGCGTGGCCCATACGCTTTCCCTTCGGCGCCGAGAGACCGGCAATGTATGCAATCAGCGGCTTCTTCATGTTGTCCCTGGCCCATTCGCCCGCTTCGGCTTCCTGCGGTCCGCCGATCTCGCCGATCATCACGACGGCGTCAGTCTCGTCATCCTGCTCGAAGAGCTCCAGAATGTCGCGGAAGGAAGAGCCGTTGATCGGATCGCCGCCGATGCCGACGCTTGTCGAGACGCCGATGCCGAGCGCCTTCATCTGCGAAGCGGCCTCATAGCCGAGCGTGCCGGAACGTCCGACGATGCCGACGCGTCCGGGAAGGTAGATGCTGCCCGGCATGATGCCCATCATCGCCTGCCCGGGCGAAATAACGCCGGCGCAATTCGGCCCGATCAGGCGCATGCGGTCCTCGCGGCGATAGCGCCGCATGTAGCGCTTGACGCGCATCATGTCCTGGGAGGGGATCCCGTCCGTGATACAGACGCAGAACCTTATTCCGGCGTCGGCTGCCTCCATGATCGAATCCGCCGCGAAGGGCGGCGGCACGAAAACGATGCTTGCATCCGCCCCGGTCTCTCGCACAGCGCCCTTGACGGTATTGAAGACCGGGATGCCCTGGTGAACCTGGCCGCCCTTGCCGGGCGTCACGCCTCCCACGACGTTGGTTCCGTAGCGTTTCATGTCGTCGGCGTGGAAGCTGCCGATCTTGCCGGTGAGGCCCTGGACGATCACCCGCGTTTTGCGGTTCAAAAGAATTGCCATCTTGTCCTCCCGTCAGTTGGCTTTTTTCGTCGATACCGCACGCATCGCCTCGACTGCCTTGTCGGCGGCTTCCGCAAGCGTATCGGCGACGATGATGGACTCGCCGGACTCGGCCAGGATTCGCCGGCCCTCTTCGACATTCGTGCCCGCCAGCCGCACCACCAGCGGGACCTTCACTCCCACTTCATGGATCGCCTTGATGACGCCTTCGGCCACCCAGTCGCACCGGTTGATGCCGGCGAAAATATTTACGAGGATCGTCTCGACATTCTTGTCGGCCAGAACCGCGCGGAACGCTTTCGCCACGCGCTCCGGCGAAGCGCCGCCGCCGATATCGAGGAAGTTGGCGGGCTCGCCGCCGGCGATCTTGATCATGTCCATGGAGGCCATGGCGAGCCCGGCGCCGTTGATGATGCAGCCTATGTTGCCTTCCAGACCGACATAAGAAAGTCCGCGATCGCTGGCGAAGGTCTCGCGCGGGTCCTCCTGCGACTTGTCGCGCAGTTCGAAAATCTCCGGCCGGCGGAACAGCGCATTCTCGTCGAACGACATCTTCGCGTCGAGCGCTATCAAATTCCCGTCCTTTGTGACGACGAGCGGATTTATTTCCAGCATGGACGCGTCGTAATCGCGGAATACACGGTAGCAGCCGAGCAGCGTTTCCGTCGCCTTGCCCATGAGGTTGCTTTCGAGACCGAGGCCGAATGCGATCTCACGCGCCTGGAACTGCTGCATTCCGGCGCCTGGATCGACGGTCGCACGAATGATGGAATCGGGTTCCCTCTCGGCGATTTCCTCGATTTCCATGCCGCCGGAAGCGGATGCGACGATCATCACGCGCTCCTCCTTGCGATCCAGCACGAAGCCGACATAGATCTCCTGGCGGATATCAACCGTCTCTTCCACATAGAGCCGCGACACCAGCTTGCCGCGCGGCCCCGTCTGATGCGTCACAAGCATCCGGCCCAGCATGGCCTCGGCGGCGTCGGACACCTCCTTGTCGGAAGCGCAAATGCGGATGCCGCCGGCCTTGCCGCGCGCACCGGAATGGACCTGGGCCTTGACGACCCATTTGTCGCCGCCGATCTCGGTTGCCCGATACGCCGCCTGTTCGGGGCTGTAGGCCACTCCCCCGCGGGGAATGTGAACGGAATAGCGCGAAAGCAGTTCTTTCGCCTGGTACTCGTGAATATCCATCGTGAAGCTCCCTCAATTCAGCCTTGTGCAGCGACTCTCTGGCGCGCCGAGCGCTCGATTGCCTCGTGCGTGACCAGCACGTTGCGCGCCATCCGCTCCGAAGCGGCGTCGATCATCTTGCCGTCAAGCGCGGCCGCGCCCTTGCCCTGCTCTTCGGCTTCCCTGAGCACTTCGATGATGCGGCGGGCACGGGTAACCTCTTTTTCGGGCGGCGAAAACACGGCGTTAGCCAGTTCGATCTGGGAGGGATGGATCGCCCATTTGCCCTCGATGCCGAGTGCCGCGGCGCGCTTCGCTGCCGCCACGTAACCATCCGGATCGGAGAAATCGCCGAAGGGGCCGTCAATCGCGCGCAGGCCGTATGCCCGGCAGGCGACCGTCATCCGCGACAGGGCCGCGTGCCACTGGTCGCCCGGATAGTCCGGGTTGAGCCCGCCAATGTTGACCGTACGCGCCTTGCAGCTGGCCGCGTAGTCGGCGACGCCGAAATGGAGCGCCTCCAGCCGCCCGCCGAACGCGGCGATCGCTTCGACATTCGCCATGCCAAGCGCCGTCTCGATCAGGGCTTCGAGGCCGACGCGGGTCTGGTAGCCCTTCGCCATCTCGATCTGGTTGACCATCGCCTCCACCATGTAGAGGTCGGCCGGCACGCCCACCTTCGGCACGAGGATCGTGTCAAGGCGGTCGCCGGCCTGCTCCATGATGTCGACGACGTCGCGATACATGTAGTGCGTGTCGAGACCGTTGATGCGCACCGACACCGTCTTGCCCCTGCCTCTCCAGTCAATGTCATTGAGGGCCTCGATGATGTTCTTGCGCGCCCTTTCCTTGTCGGGCGGCGCAACCGCGTCCTCGACGTCCAGGAAGACGAAGTCCGCCGCACTCGTCGCCGCTTTCTGGATCATCTCAGGGTTCGAACCCGGCACTGCGAGTTCACTGCGCTGAAGGCGCAGCTTGCGCAGATGGTTGATCGTGTGGCTCATTCGATTTCCTCTCAAATTGTCTCAGTCAGGCAGCCTTGGCGATTGCCGGCCGTTCCGACAGCCGGAAATGCTCGATCGCCGCGCCCACGCCGGAGCCGGGCGCCACCTTCACGCCGCAATCGCGCAGCGCCATCTCCGCCGCCGATAGGGCGCCGCATACCATCACCTCGTTCAGCCAACCAAGATGGCCGATGCGAAAGACCTTTCCGGCAACCTTGTTGAGGCCGACGCCGAGGGAGGTCTGGTACTTGTGATAGGCGCGCTTGACAACCTCGGCACTGTCGATTCCTTCCGGGACGAGGATGGCGCTCACGGTATCGGAGTGCCATTTGCGCTCCTTGGCGCACAGGCGCAGCCCCCAGGCGTCTACCGCCTTGCGCACGCCTTCGGCAAGACGGTTATGCCGGGCGAAGATGTTCTCCAGGCCTTCCCCGGCGATCAGGTCGAGCGAGACCCTCAGCCCGCGCAGAAGCTGCGTTGCGGGAGTGTATGGGAAATAGCCCGTATCGTTGGCCCTGATCATGTCGTCGAAGGAGAAATAGCAACGGTGATGTCTCGCCGTCTTCGCCGCAGCCAGGGCGCGCGCGCTGACGGACAGGAAGCCAAGGCCGGCCGGCAGCATGAAGCCCTTTTGCGATCCGCTGACGGCGCAATCTACGCCCCATTCTTCCTGGCGGAAGTCGATGGAGCCGATCGAGGAAACGCCGTCCACGAAAAGCAGTGCGGGATGCCGCGCCACGTCAAGGGCTTTGCGCACCGCTGCAACGTCGCTGGTGACGCCCGTCGCGGTCTCATTGTGCGTGCAGAACACCGCCTTGATGCGATGCTCCTTGTCCTCGGAGAGCTTGTCGGCGTAGACCTCGACCGGAACGCCGGCGCCCCACTCCACATCGGTCACATCGACCTCGAGGCCGAAGCGCTCGGCCATATCGACCCACAGATGCGAGAACTGACCGAAGCGGGACATCAGCACCCGGTCGCCGGGGCTCAAGACGTTGGTCATCGCGGCTTCCCAGGCGCCGGTCCCCGACGACGGGTAGATGAACACGCGGCCGGTCTCGTTCTTGAAGACCTTCATCAGATCCTCGAAGAGACCCTTGGTAAATTCCGGAAATGTGGGCGAGCGCATGTCCTCCATCGGGACATTCATCGCCTGCCTGACTGCTTCCGGAATGTTGGTCGGACCCGGAATGAAGAGTTGCGTGAAGCCGGCCATTATAATCCTCCTGAATGCGGCGGCCGAGAACTCCGGTATGAGGCTCGATCCGCAATGGGCATGCGAGGAATATCCTTTTCTTCACAGGCAACGACAACACCTGCCCAGATAGAAACCAACACCGCCGAGCGTTGGCCGCAACCTGCCCGGCAGGTGACGGCAAGGCACTTACGGATAGGTTTGAACCTACCCGAACAGGGCAAGCACGATTGCGTTGCCTACTCCCATTCGATCGTCCCGGGCGGCTTGCTTGTCACATCGTAGACAACGCGGTTGATGCCCTTCACTTCATTGATGATGCGGGTGGCGGCGCGGCCGAGAAAATCCATGTCGTAGTGATAGAAATCGGCGGTCATTCCGTCGATGGAGGTGACCGCACGCAGCGCGCAGACGAATTCGTAAGTGCGCCCATCGCCCATCACGCCGACGGTCTGGACCGGCAGGAGTACGGCGAAGGCTTGCCAGATGGCATCGTAGAGACCGGCCTTCCTGATCTCGTCGAGATAAATTGCATCGGCCTCGCGCAGGATTTCGAGCTTTTCGCGCGTGATGCCGCCCGGACAGCGGATGGCGAGACCCGGCCCCGGAAACGGATGCCGGCCGATGAAGCTGTCGGGCAGGCCCAGCTCCTTGCCGAGCGCCCTCACCTCGTCCTTGAAAAGCTCGCGCAGCGGCTCGACAAGCTTCATGTTCATGCGTTCGGGCAGGCCGCCGACATTGTGGTGCGACTTGATCGTCACCGATGGACCGCCGGTGAACGAGACGCTCTCGATAACGTCTGGATAGAGCGTGCCCTGGGCCAGGAAATCCGGCGCCTTGCCGTCCCGCGCGAGCTTCGTCGCCTCTTGCTCGAACACTTCGATGAACAGCCGTCCGATCGTCTTGCGCTTCGCTTCCGGATCGCTCTCGCCTTCCAGCGCGCCAATGAACAGGTCGGCGGCGTTCACATGAACCAGCGGAATGTTGTAGTGCTCGCGAAACATTGCAACGACTTCGGCAGCCTCGTTCTTCCGCATGAGGCCGTGATCGACGAAGATGCAGGTTAGCTGCTCTCCGATCGCCTCGTGGATCAGCACCGCTGCGACGGAGGAATCGACGCCTCCCGAAAGCGCGCAGATCACCCTGCCGTCGGCCGACCTGCTTGCGGATCGCCTCGACCGCATGAGCGCGATAGGCGCGCATCGTCCAGTCGCCTTTGATGCCCGCGATGTTGTGGACGAAATTCGCCAGGAGCTTCGCGCCGTCAGGCGTGTGCACCACCTCGGGATGGAACTGAAGCGCGTAGAAGCGACGCTTCTCGTCGGCGATTGCCGCGAAGGGTGCGCCAGCCGAAGTGCCGACCACCTTGAAGCCTTGGGGTATGGCCGTCACCTTGTCGCCGTGGCTCATCCAGACCTGATGGCGCGTGCCCTTCGCCCAAACCCCTTCGAAAAGCGGGTTCTCCTCCCGGATCTCGAGGAACGCGCGGCCGAATTCGCGATGATGTCCAGCTTCCACCTTGCCGCCGAGCTGGGCGCACATGGTCTGCTCGCCGTAGCAGATGCCAAGCACGGGAATGCCCGCCTCGAAGATCGCATCGGGCGCGCGTGGGCTGCCGATATCGACAGTAGAGTGGGGGCTGCCGGAAAGGATCACGGCTTTAGGCTTGACGCGCCGAAAGCATTCCTCGGCGGACTGGAACGGGACAATCTCGGAAAACACGCCGGCTTCGCGGACGCGGCGGGCAATCAGTTGCGTGACCTGGCTGCCGAAATCGACGATGAGAACGGTGTCGGGATGAGCCTCGCTTTTCATGGCGGGCGTTTAAAGAAAGAAACGAGTCGGCGCAATGGGTTGCAGCAGGCTGCCTTGATTTTGAATCAGCTTCTTCCGGCCAATGCTTTAGAGCCAGCGGACGCACCGATGGGAATCGGTGCTGCTGCTCTATTTCTTTGTTTGAGCATCGGATTTTCCCCGAAACCGGTGCCCACTTTCGGGTCCGATGCTCTAGCCGCGGCAACGATCAGCCGCTGATCGTGCCAGCGGCGATTTCCGCATTCAGCCGGTCGACGGCGACTGCGAGCTTCTCGTCGACGACGTGAAGATATTCCGTCCAGTCGCCGACATGCTTCAAGTCGGCCGCGCCGTCCGAAATGCCGCGCAGCCCGATCAGCGGCATGCCGAAATGCTGGCAGGCGCGAAGCATGGCGAAGGTCTCCATGTCGACCATGTCGTCGGCGATCGCCGTCGTAGGCTTCGCCCGAGATGATTCCGGCGCCCGTCGAAAGGGTGGCCTCCTTTATGCCCGGCAATGCGGAAGGGCAGCGGCACGACCGCCGGCAAGTCAAGAAAGGGCGTGGCTCCCTTCTCGAAGCCGAGGGGCGAGGCGTCCATGTCGCGGTAGGAGACCGAAACGGCCTGATAGACTTCCGTCTGTTCGAGGCGTGCGGCTGCCGGCCGAGCCCAGCGAGACGACCAGATGCGGCAGCATGCCCCTCGCCTCGCGCCGTCCGAGTTCCGCACCGAGCACGACGCCTGCTTCGACCGGCCCGACGCCGGTCATCAGCGGAACGAACCGCTCCTTGAGGTGCGGTCCGTATTCGGCCTCGGCCGCCATGACGAACAGAACGTTCTTGATCGCGATGGATGTGTCGGCCATGCGTTCAGCCCTCGATTCCCTCGCGGCCGACGACCGTCATCATCGTGCCGGTCATGGTGGCGATCAGCTTGGCCTCGCCGTCGGCGACCGAAGGCGTAGGCCTGGCCGTCGGCGACGATGATGGTGCGGCCGGGCTTGGTCACCGAGCCGCGAAACAGGAAGCGCTCGCCCTTGCCGGGCGCCAGCAGATTGACCTTGAACTCGATGGTGAGCACGGCGGCGTTTTCCGGCATCAGCGAAAAGGCGGCATAGCCGCAGGCGGAATCCAGCGCCGTCGAGATGACGCCGGCATGCAGGAAGCCATGCTGCTGGGTCAGCGCGGCCGAATACGGCATCTCGATCTCGACGTGCCGGGCGTCACCAGCGTCAGTTCCGCGCCGATGGTCGCCATGGCGCTCTGCCGCGCGAAGGAAGCGCGCACGCGCTCCTCGAAGTCGGTATCGGTATCCGGAGCCACCTTGTCTGCCCTCGTTGTCTGGCTCTTATCGCAGCAAGCACCGACCCAAGGCAACTGAAAATTGCTGCAATGCAACAATCACTGACTGCCGGCACAATTTCGGATTCGCGGTGCTAGCGGGTGCGGCGGAGGGCGGCAAAGAAGAAGCCATCGGTTCCGGTTTTCGCCGGGCTCAATGAGATCCCACCCGCGGGATCGATGCGCGGCGCATGCGGATGTCCGGCAAAGCGGCGGTCCCACAATTCACGATGATCAAGCAGGGAGAAGCGTGGCTCCCGGTGTGAGAAGGCGGCGACCTGCTGCCGGTTCTCCTCCTCGAAAACGGAGCAGGTGACATAGGCGAGCTGACCGCCCGGCTTCACATAGGCGCTTGCCGCATCGAGGATCGTCGACTGTTCTGCCATGCGCGTTTCAAGCTGTTTTCGGTCAGCCGCCATTTGGCGTCCGGGCGGCGGCGCCACGTGCCGCTGCCGGTGCACGGTGCGTCGACCAGCACCAGATCCATTTGCCCCTGCAGCGGCGCGAGACCGGCAAGTGACGAGACGACCTGGACGTTGCGGCTGCCCGCGCGCCGCAGAGCGGTCGAAGATCGGCGCCAGCCGCGCCTTTTCGGCGTCGTAGGCGAAGATCTGGCCGCGGTTTTCCATCGCCGCAGAAAGCGACAGCGTCTTGCCGCCTGCGCCGGCGCAAAAGTCGAGAACCTGAGCCGCCGGCCCCGGCGCCGCAAGTTCGGCGACGATCTGCGAGCCTTCGTCCTGGACCTCGAACCAGCCTTTCTGGAAAGCCGGCTCGGCTTGCACGTTCGGGTGCCTGCCGTGGCCGGCGATCGGCGCAATCCGTATGCCGTGCGGCGCGATCGTGGAAGCCTGTGCCGCGGTCCCCTGAAGCTCCGCAAGCACACGCGCGCGATCGGCCTTCAGCACATTGACCCTGAGGTCGAGCGGCGGGCGCTCCGCCAGGGCCATTCCCTCAGCGACCCAATCGGCGCCGAACGTCGCGTCAAGCAGCGAGACGCACCAGTCGGGGCAATCCGCCCGCACCGCGTCGGGTGCCTCATCCAAGGCGCGGGACGATACAGCCGTCACCTCGCTTTCGCCCAGCGGCTCCGGGGCGAACCTGTCGCCCTCCAGTTGCGCGTTGAGGCTTTCCGGCGTCTCCCTCCATTCGAGGATGAGGGCGCCGAAACCGAGTGCGCGCGGCGCATCGCTGTCGAAGAGCCAGGCTGCGGAGCGTTTGCGCCTGAGCCCGTCGTAGACAATGTTGCCTATCGCGGCGCGATCCCCCGCGCCGGCGAAGCGGTGGGAAAGGCCCCAGTCCTTCAACGCGTCGGCGGCGGGCCGATGCCGCCGCTCGATATCATCCAGAACTTCGATGGCCGCTGCCAGCCTTCCGCCAAGCCTCATCTTCACGTTTTCCCGTCTTCGGTGTGCCCGTCGAGCGGCGTTTCGATCGCTATCCGTCGGCGGGGATGGAAGACAAGCGCCCCGAAAGGAAAATCGGAACCAACGAAGGAAGGTTGCCTCTTTCCGAATCGCGGTCATCGTCCTATTTGCATTTCCAATTTATTGAACGCTCGAGGGGTTCCAATGAAATCGTACATCGCGGAAGTATTCGGAACGTTCTGCCTGGTGTTCATGGGTTGCGCCAGCGTGGTGACCGGCGGCTTCGGCGGTATCCTGCCCGCCGGCTCAGTGGGAATCGGACTGACCTTCGGCATAGCGGTCATCGCTATGGCCTACGCGATCGGGCCGGTCTCGGGCGCCCATCTCAACCCCGCCGTCTCGCTCGGCGCCTTTCTGGCGGGGCGATTGCCGGCAAAGGACCTTGTTCCCTACATGATCGCCCAGGTCATCGGCGGCATTCTTGGCGCCGCCGGCCTTTATCTGATCGTGACGGGCAAGGCGCAGGCCTATGATTTCGGAGCAGCCGGCTTTGCCCAGAACGGCTGGGATCCCGTCAACGGCTATTCCGCCTATTCCGCCTTTGTCACGGAGGTGCTTGCAACCTTCGTCTTTGTTACCGTCATTCTCGGAGTCACCAGCGAAAAGCACGCAACCGCATTCGCCGGGCTGGTGATCGGCCTGACGCTGGCCGCCCTGCACTTCGCGTTCATTCCCGTCTCGGGCAATTCGCTCAATCCGGCCCGCGCGATCGGTCCCGCACTATTTGCGGGAGCATCAGCGATCGGCCAGCTCTGGCTCTACATCATTGCGCCGCTGATCGGCGGAGCGATTGCCGGGGTCGTGGCGCGAGCCGGCATATTCGAGAAGGACTAGTCTTAGTCTATAGAGCATCGCCTTCCGGGGCGGTCCGCCAGGCGACCGGCGTCGGGATGGCGTTTCAGCCATCATACTCCCGACTCAAGTCGCGCCGGGATAATTCGGACTCTCGCGTGTGATGGCCACGTCGTGCGTGTGGCTTTCGCGCAGGCCCGCATTTGAAATGCGCACGAAGGTCGCTCTTTCGCGGAAATCGGCAAGGTTGTGCGCTCCGACATAGCCCATCGCCGCCTTCAGCCCGCCTGCAAGCTGGTGCAGCACGCCAGACACCGGGCCCTTGTAGGGCACCTGGCCCTCGATGCCTTCGGGCACGAGTTTCAGCGTATCGCGGACCTCGGCCTGGAAATAGCGATCCGCCGAGCCGCGCGCCATCGCGCCCACGGAACCCATTCCGCGATAGGCTTTGAACGAGCGGCCCTGATGGAGATAGACCTCGCCGGGGCTCTCGTCGGTGCCCGCCAGCAGCGAGCCTATCATCGCAGCCCCAGCCCCGGCGGCCAATGCCTTCGCGAGGTCGCCCGAATATTTGATCCCGCCGTCGGCGATGACAGACACGCCTGCTTTTGACGCCGTTTCTACGGCGGACATGATCGCCGAGAGTTGCGGCACGCCGACGCCGGCGACAATGCGCGTCGTGCAGATCGAGCCGGGCCCGATGCCGACCTTCACCGCATCGGCGCCGGCATCAATCAGCGCCTGCGTACCTTCCGCCGTAGCGACATTGCCCGCCATGACGCGCACGGAGTTGGAAAGTTTCTTTGCCCGCGCAACCGCATCGAGCACGCGCTGCGAATGGCCGTGCGCTGTGTCGACTACAAGCAGGTCGACGCCCGCGTCGATCAGCCGCTCGGCGCGTTCAAGTCCATCGTCGCCGACACTCGTCGCGGCCGCAACTCGCAGCCGGCCTTGCGCGTCCTTCGAGGCATGGGGGTTGAGCTGCGACTTCTCGATGTCCTTGACCGTGATCAGGCCAACGCAGTTGCCCCGGCCGTCGACGACCAGCAGCTTTTCGATGCGGTGCTGATGCAGAAGCCGCTTCGCCTCATCCTGTTGAACGCCCTCCTTCACCGTGATGAGGCCATCGCGCGTCATCAGTTCGCTAACCTTCTGTGACGGTTCGGAGGCGAAGCGCACGTCGCGATTGGTCAGGATGCCGACGAGCCGCCCCGTCCGGTGACCGCCGATGCTGCCATTCTCGACCACCGGAATGCCGGAGATGCCGTAGGTCCGCATCAAGGCCCGCGCGTCAGCCAACGTCGCGTCCGGGCCGATGGTGACCGGATTGACGACCATGCCGGATTCGAACTTCTTCACCTGCCGCACCTGCTCGGCCTGTTCGGCGGGCGAGAAGTTGCGGTGGATAACACCGATGCCGCCGGCCTGCGCCATGGCGATGGCCAGGCGCGATTCCGTGACCGTGTCCATGGCAGCCGAAAGGATCGGGATGTTGAGCTCGATGTCGCCGGCGATCCGCGTGCTGACATCGGTCTGGCCGGGCATGACTTCGGAATGGCCGGGCTGCAGCAGCACGTCGTCGAAGGTAAGCGCCAAGGCGCCGGTTGCAGTCTCGATGATTTTTGCCATGGCCGATCCTCGCAAATGCGAAAGAGGCGCTGGCCTTTCGGACAGCGCTGACTCCCTATGTCCCTTCAGGATTGGCGGGGGCTGGTACCATGTATCTTCACTGTTGAAAAGACGAGGGCTCCGACTTACCGCAAGGCAAAGTCTCAAAAACACAATCGACGGAGAATCGCTTTTCCGCTGCGGGCGCTCACGAGAAACCCGGAGACAATTGGGGCCAAACCGTGCTAACCGCCGGAAACGTCAGCGCATCCTGCCCTAGGGTGTGTTGAGATTCAGGTCAGGCCGAGGCGAAAATGGCGGTTTTCGAGAACCGGCACACAGCGTACGTTCGGGTACGTGAGCACCAGAAGCGAAGAAGACCCCCATTTGCAGGCCGACGTCACCTGAATATCAAGACTCCCTAAGGTGGCGCAATCCGGATCCGGAATTTGAACCGCACCGTTCCGCTCATTCTCGCGGTCGCCCTTTTCATGGAAAACATGGATTCGACCGTCATCGCGACGTCGCTGCCGGCGATCGCCGCCGATATCGGCACCAGCCCGGTCGCGCTCAAGCTGGCGCTTACCGCCTACCTCGTCTCGCTCGCCATCTTCATCCCGATCAGCTCCTGGATGGCCGACCGGTTCGGCGCAAAGCGCGTGTTCCGCGCCGCGATCGGCGTCTTCGTCGTCGGCTCGATCGCCTGCGCCGCAGCTGGATCGCTTGGCGGCTTCGTGCTTGCGCGCTTCGTGCAAGGCATGGGCGGCGCGATGATGACGCCGGTCGCGCGGCTGGTGCTGGTGCGCGCCACGCCGAAACGGGAACTTGTTTCGGCACATGGCATGGCTGACCATTCCTGCCCTGGTCGGTCCGCTGGTCGGCCCGCCGGTCGGCGGCTTCATCACCACCTTCTTCAGCTGGCACTGGATCTTCCTGATCAACGTGCCGATCGGCCTGCTCGGCATCTGGCTCGCAGGACGATTTCTGCCCGAGATCGCATCGCAGCCTTCGGCTCCCATCGATTTCGCGGGGTTCGTCCTGTCCGCGCTCGCTGCCTCCGGCGTCGTGTTCGGCCTGTCGGTGGTCAGCCTGCCGGCGCTGCCGCCGTTCGTCGGCGTCGCGTCGATGCTGGGCGGCGCTGCCGCGGCGATCCTCTATCTGCGTCATGCGCGACGGCGGCCGAACCCGATGCTCGATCCAAGCTGTTCGCCAATCCGGTGTTTCGCGCTGCGATCCTTGGCGGCGCGATCTTTCGCATCGGCAACGGCGCCGTGCCCTTCCTGTTGCCGCTGCTGTTCCAGCTCGGCTTCGGCCATGACGCCGTTCCAGTCGGGCATGCTGACCTTCGCTTCCGCGATCGGCGCAATCGCGATGAAGTTCCTCGCTCCCGTTACTCTGCGGCTCGGCGGGTTCCGCAACGTGCTGATCGGTTCCGCGCTGTCCAGCGCCTTCTTCATCGCGGCGAACGGCTACTTCACGCCCTCGACCTCTGCCTGGGTGATCATCGCCGTGCTGATCGGCTGCCGGCTTCCTGCGCTCGTTGTTCTTCACCTCGGCCAACGCTCTGGTCTTCGCCGACATCGATGACAAGGATGCGAGCCAGGCAACAGCGATCTCCGCGGTCTCGCAGCAGATCAGCGTCGCGCTCGGCGTGGCTGTGGGCGGCGGCGTCCTTGAAGCGGCGGCCTATTTTTCCGGCCAAGCCGATCGGCCTGCCTGCCTTTTCGGCCGCCTTCCTGATCATCGCCGCGATTACGGCCCTGTCGGTGTTCTCATTCTGCGGGCTCGCACCGGATGCCGGCAATTCGGTATCGGGTCACCGGAAGCCCGACAGGAGCGAACCGCCGCAGGCCGCGTGAGCCATCTAGATGAGCATCGGCTTCCCTTCTTGAGCATCGGATTTTCCCCGAAATCGGTTCCCACTTTCGGGTACGGTGCTCTAAGTGCGGCCCTTGAAGTCCTTGGCCAGCAGGTAAAGCTCGACCGACTCGTCCCGCGAGGCCGGCGGCTTGACGTGGTGGACCGAACGGAAATTGCGCTTCAGTAGATCGAGAAGGCCGGTTTTCGGTGCCGCCCTGGAAGGTCTTGGCAAGGAAATGTCCGCCCGGTTTCAGTACGGATAGCGCAAAATCGGCGGCCACCTCGCACAGATGCATCGTGCGCAGATGGTCCGTGCGGCGGTGTCCGGTGGTCGGAGCCGCCATGTCGGACAGCACGATGTCCGGCTCTCCGCCGAGCGCCTCGACAAGCTTTCCGGGCGCCGTGTCGTCGAGGAAATCCATCTGCAATACGGCAGCCCCCGGCACGGCATCCATGCCGAGATAGTCGATGCCGACGACAAGCGGGTTTTCGCCCGCGGATTTAACGCGCGCCGCCGCCACCTGGCACCAGCCGCCGGGTGCCGCGCCAAGGTCGATGACACGCATGCCCGGCTTCAACAGGCTGATGCCGGTCGTCAATCTCGATCAGCTTGTAGGCGGCGCGCGAGCGATATCCCTCAGCCTTCGAACGCTGGACATAGGGATCGTTAAGATGGCGCTCCAGCCAGCGGCGCGATGAATCCTTCAGGCCGCTTTTCTTTTTCACCCGCGTCTTCAGCACGCGGGCTCCGGCAGTGCCGGGCTTTCCCGGCTTCTTGATCATGGCCGCAAGCCCTGGCGCCAATTGCGGCGCCATACGCCTGCATCGGCCATCAATTCGCTCAGGATGCCTTCGCGCAGGCCCCGGTCCGCGACGCGAAGCCGCTCGGACGGCCACACGCTGCGGATCGCCTCGAGGATCGCACAGCCCGCAAGCACCAGGTCGGCCCGATCCGCGCCGATGCAGGGATTGGCGACGCGCGCGTGGAAATCCCAGCCGAGCAGTTTCTCGATCATGGAATCGACATTCGGCCGGTCCATCCACAGCCCGTCGACCCGGCGGCGGTCATAGCGTTCGAGCCCGAGATGGACGCCGGCGAGCGTGGTGACCGTGCCGGAAGTCCCGAGCAGATGGAAGCGCGGACCGGAGGTCAGGTGGTCCAGCCGGTCCCGCCCGTCGAAGACGCTGAGCATGCCCCCCACTTCGTCGACCATGGCATCGAAGACCTGGCGCGTCACGTCGCGCCCGCCAAAGCGTTCGGCAAGAGAAACCACGCCGACCGGCAGCGAAGTCCAGGATACGATGTGGTTGGCAAGCCGCGGCGTGCGCTGGCGCGACAGGTCGATCAGCGCGATTTCGGAGGAGCCGCCGCCGATATCGAACAGCACTATGCCATCGGTGTCGCGTTCGACCAGCGACCCGCAGCCGGAAACCGCGAGCCGTGCTTCAGTCTGGCGATCGATGATTTCGAGCGAGATGCCGGTCTCCGACTTCACCCGATCCAGGAACTCGGCGCCATTTGCGGCGGAACGGCAGGCCTCGGTCGCGATCAGGCGAAAACCGCGCACGGAGCGCTGGTGAAGCTTGTCGGCACAAACCTTGAGAGCTTCGACGGCGCGATCCATCGCAGCTTCGCCCAGTCTTCCATTCGCTGCCAAGCCCTCGCCAAGCCGCACGATCCGCGAAAAGGCGTCAATGACGCGGAATTGTCCGGGGCGGCTCGGCACGGCCACCAGCAGGCGGCAATTGTTTGTGCCGAGATCGAGCGCCGCAAAGATTGGCAGCTCCTGTTCGGCGGCGCGGCGCGGCGCTGAACCTGCCTGCTGCGGTGGAGGCACTGGCGAGGCAGCTCGAGGCACTGAAGGCACAACGTCAGCCGGGTGCAGCCCGTTCGGCTTGGCGACTGGCGGAGTAGTCGCGGCATCGCGCGCAAACACCTTGCGGCCACGCCGCCGCTTACGGCGCTTTCTTGATTTCGGCTTGTCGTGCAGGGCAGCATCCGTCGCCTGTCCGTTTCCGGACAAGTTTTCCGCCAGACGGTCCGAAGCCTGGTCGGCGAACGGACTCCGCCTCCCCTGGGAAGTGAAGTCCCGTGCCCCCCCTGCACCCGGCGCATGCGCGCCGGTATCGGGGTCTTCCACTTTTTGTTTTCCTTCTGGCGCCGCGCGAACCGGGACGGACGCTGCAAGCGCTTGGTTTGTCGTTGATTTCACAGTAACAGGGCAACCGGCGATCACCAAGCCCCCGATTTTGCGGAAAACGGCTGGCTCTGGGAGCGGACCGGAAATTCGCCAAAGCTGGCGGCAATGTGGTCTTGGCGTTTCAAGTGCTATGCTCCGCTTTTCACGAATTTTGAAGCCGGACCCGCCGGACTGTTAAATCTGATTTGATTGCCCGTGGAGAAAACAGTTCTATCTGTGCGGTGGCATGCCTATCCACCGTGCAGGCCATCTGGTGGCCGGGCAACAGGAGCGCCCGTACGGATGAAGTGGAAAGATTATGTCTGGCCGGCCATCGGTCTTGCGGCGGTGGCGCTGTCCGCGTGGCTTCTGTACGAGGAGCTGCGCGGCATTTCGGTGAGCGATATCGGCGACGGGTTGGCTGCCATTTCGCTCCACCGATGGCTGCTGGCGGCGCTGGCCACGATCGTTGCCTATGCCGCGCTCGCCGGTTACGACCACATCGCCCTTCTCCACATCGGCAAGAAGGTTCCCTGGCTTTTCATCTCGTTGTGTTCTTTCACAACCTATGCGCTCTCGCACAATATTGGCGGTTCGGTCATTTCAGGCGCTGTCGTCCGCTACCGCGCCTATGGTTCAAAGGGTCTGACTACCTCGGAAGTCGCAATCCTGGTCGCCGTTTGCTGGTTCACATTCATCCTGGCCACCGTGGCGGTGGCCGGAGCGGCGCTGATCCTCGAGCCCCGGCTGATGGACCGCTATTTCGAAGGCACGCCTGCCGCTGTTTCGGTGGCGATCGGGCTCCTGCTGCTCGGGCTTGTCGCGCTCTATGTCATCGGCAGTTGGCTGCATTTCAATCCACTGCACATACGCGGTCTCGACATCCACTATCCCAAACCCCGAATTGTCGCCCGGCAGCTCATCATCGGTCCGCTGGAACTGATCGGCGCGGCGGCGATCATCTATTTCGCTCTGCCGGCAACCGGAAATCCGGGGTTCGTCAGCGTGCTCGGCGTCTTCATGGCGTCGTTTTCGGCTGCGCAGATTTCACACGCCCCGGGCGGTCTGGGCGTGCTTGAAATCGTTTTCTTGTCCGGATTGTCGGAGATGGACCCGGTGGCTGTGCTTTCCGCGCTTCTGGTCTTCCGACTGTTCTATCTGATCATCCCGCTCGTGATGGCGCTGATTGTCGTGCTGGCTTTCGAACGATCGCAGTTCGCGCGGCAATGGTCTCGTCCGCTGCCTCCGGACTCCGGAATGCCCTGACCGGTCGAAACCTGTTCGCCAGCGGACTTGACTATTTCGGCTCCATGGCTAAAAGGCAGCCGCTGCACTGGGTTCGCGCAGGCAGCGGCAACGTCAGGCGCGTAGCGGAAGAGGAAATTGTCTAACCGAGACAAAACTGTCCAATTCTGCTTCGCTAAGGTGCTGAAAACACAAAGGTATTGGGGAATAGGTTAACGGTAGACCCACGGACTCTGACTTCCGTTAGTCCTGGTTCGAATCCAGGTTCCCCAGCCAACCACCTCCGCATTTCTCGCCTCTCTGCTGTCTGACTAAGTTGTGTCGTTCTTTCCGTGGCTTAGGGTCAGAGCCGCTGGAATCCGTACGGTAGAGACGCGAAATAGCCCGAGCGAACCGCCGTCGGCCGCTTCCGTCTCCGGAGCCGAGTTTCGGGCATACGCTTGCGATGCGGAACAAGTGGTCTCGTCGGCACCTAAGCCAGGGCGGACCGCTGGGCCGCCCAGTCTGACGAGCCGTTGGCGACAGACACGAGCCGCTTGACGGTCAAGGAGGCAGGCTGGCGACCGGCTGCGATCGCCTCAATGAGATCGGGTGCAAGGAACGCCAGGGGAAGCTGCTGGCTGATCCAGGCGCGCGGCAAGTTTTCCAGAAGGGCAAGATCGGCGATCGAAGTCACCTGCCGATCCCTGAGCTTCTCGAACCATCGGCGAGCCCGGACGATCGCCTTGACCAATCCGATATTAGCGTAAGGCGCTGGCGTGCCTGATCCGATGACGAGCCACCGCACTTTGCCGCGTTTGGCGAGGGAGCATGACTGCTCAATCACGATTGGATCGATCTCTGCTCGATCTCTTTGCTGGATGCCAAGCGCGTCCTCCAGATGTGGCCGATCGAGACAAACCACGAGCTTGTCTTGGCCGAACGTCACGCGCTGCACCAGACGATGCAGCGGTGTGGCTTCCTCGCCACCGTGGACGGCAAGGCGCTGCGCAAGTTCTTTCGCTCTTTCGAAGCATTCTACAGATCGCCCCGCATCGCGCGCGAGGGCAGCGCTGTTGCCAAAGTCGTTTAGCCATGACGCGATCGCTTCGACCACCGCATTCTCGAGGTCGGCCGCAGGCAAGCGGAGCTCAGGTCTTCGACCGTCGGTGGTGGCGTAGTAGCGATAGCGCCTGCAGCCTTTGACCGCATGGGTCGGTGTCAGACGAGCACCAGAGACATCGAACACGCGTCCGACCAGGATGCTCAAACTGCTTCTGGTCCGACCTTCCCGTTCGACCGCCTGCCCGGCGAGCCTTGCCTGCACTGCATCCCAGACGTCCATCGGAATGATCGCTTCGTGCCGGCCGGGATGCACGGTGTCCTTGTGCCTGACGCTGCCGACGTAGATCGGGTTCTTGAGAAGATAGTATAGATGCCCGATGCCGAACGACTGGCCACCGGTCGAGCGCTGCGGGCGGTCTTCTGTTTTGCTGTTCCGGCGCTTGGTCCTGAGCCCCAGCCGGCCGAGCTCTGCCCACACCCGTCTGACAGTCCCGAGGCTGAGATAGAGATCGAAGATGGTGCGGACTGTGGCCGCTTCTTCATCGTTGATGACCAGGCTATGGTCGGCTAGGTCATAGCCCAACGGGACGTTCCCGCCCATGAACATACCCTTGCGCCTCGAAGCGGCAATCTTGTCACGGATTCGCTCGCCGGTTACCTCCCGCTCGAACTGGGCGAAGGAAAGAAGCACGTTCAGTGTCAGCCGACCCATTGAGGTCGTCGTGTTGAAGGACTGCGTGATTGACACGAACGACACCGAAGCGGCATCGAAGATCTCCACGATCTTGGCGAAGTCAAAGAGCGAGCGGGTCAGGCGGTCGATCTTGTAGACGACCACGACGTCGAGCTTACCTCCTCGCACATCGTCCAGGAGCCTCGTTAACGCCGGCCTTTCCATCGAACCGCCCGAAAAGCCGCCGTCATCGTAGATCGCGGGTAGCACAGACCAGCCTTCATGTTGTTGGCTCTTCGCGTAAGCCTCGCAGGCTTCACGCTGCGCGTGGAGCGAATTGAACGCCTGCTCCAGACCCTCTTCCGATGATTTGCGCGTGTAGATCGCGCAGCGCACGCGCTTCAATGCCCTCTCACTCATTGCTGGTGGCCTCCTTCCGACGTTGTTCCACGAGTCCGAAGAAGCGCGGGCCGGACCACCTTGTGCCAGTGATCAAGCGGGCGATCTCAGAGAGTGACCGATAGATCTCTCCGTTCCAGAGGAAGCCATCTTCGAGCACGACGACCTCATTTGCCCTTCCCTGCCACTCCCGCACCAAGCGCGTGCCGGTGCGGGCTGCCGAAGCGGATCTGCCCGCGCCGTGCTTCGCATCTTGTTTGCGCACAATCTGTTCGAGCCAACGAACAACCTTCTTGGGCAAGCCACCCGTCGCCTGCTCCTGCATTCGATAGGCGATGCCGCGCCAGAGCATTTCCCGGCTCAGCCGCGGCAGAGGCTCTATCCCGTATGCGCATTTCCAGCGCGACCGAAGCGCCTCAATGCTTGCAGTCTCAAGACTGCTGAGTTCGACTGTTTGTGAAGTTGGCCTGGCGCTAGAATCGGTCGGGAGGTCGCCTTCATCTGCGACCTCCCCTTCCCGCCTCTCGTCGGTCTGCATGACGATCAGCCGGCCTTCGAGGGCCCCTCGATGCGATAGCGGCGGACACCATCCTTGCCGCTTTCGCTGGTGAGCGCCAGACCGAGCTTCTTCTTCACCGTCGCCGAGAGGAAGCCGCGAACCGAATGGGTCTGCCAACCGGTCGCCTTCATCAGGTCTTCTATCCGGGCGCCGTTAGCCGAGCCCAGCAGCCTCAGCACTGCAGCGGATTTTGTCGCCAACTTCCTGCCAGCCTCCGCACCCTGGCTTTGAGGTTTGCCCTCATGCTTAGCTGCGCGAAGCGTCGTGGGCGGGCTGACAGTTCCCGCTTTCTTGCGACCAGCCGACTTAGCACGCTCGACCGTCTTCGTCTCCTGCGCCGCCGCATCTGTATTTAGGGGCATGTTCATTCTCCGTCAGTCAGCACGCCGGACAATCCGGGCGGCTGTACTGGCTGAAGCCCGCCTAGCGGGCAGGAGATTTTTCGGCGTCACCATCAGGCGGCATTGCTGTCCGCGATAACGACACCAATGCTTCCTTCGCGAGCGAAGTCCACCGAGAATTTGGGATCGGATGGCGAATTCGGGAGTGGATCGGCAACTTCAACTCCATTCCGCAGGCGGAGCATGACCCACAAAAAAATAATGTAATTTCATACACTTATCCACTGCGCCTCTGTCTGGCTGCATTAATGTATGCATCGACCGTGGCCAGTGGTTTTTCAAGGTACACATCCGCTAGAGGTTTCCTCCACCACCCGTGCATTGGCGCGTATCCGGGCGGGATCAGGTCGCCTTGCACGTACGGCAAAAGCTCCGGCAGGAGCTTCTCCACCGCCCGCAACTCGGCCTTCCACGCGTCGCCGTCCGTGGACAACAGTCCGTAATTATGGCGGCAGGGATCACAAACACACTTGGCTCTCCACCTAGCGTGGAAGAGCCGATCACACTTATGGCAAGCCTTAATGAACAGGACTTTGTCGGGTTTCATGGCAAGCTCCATCTGCGGCGGTCGGTGATCAACTGCGGCGTGTCCGCCGTCAAAAGTTCGGTCAAGCAGCAGGCGGGCCAACCCTCGGGTAACTGAGAAAGGCCAAATTCAAGACGACCTAGCGGGGAAAATCTGACGCTCGGTATCGGACGCCGAAGGCGCATGGAAGCGGCGCGCGGACGCAATGCGCTGGGTTCAGAAACAGAACCGCGCGAGGCTGCCTTTCCCATCTAGAGCAAAGAATCTCCTAGAGCGCATCGCCGATTGCCCTTTGGTCAAATGACGGAATCCATAGCCCCTGCGCGCCGAATGGAGTAGAGTGTCTCATAAATCGGTCTGCGAGCGAACGTCGCCCGGAGGTTTGTCGTGACCGTCACCAAGCGATTACGATTGCTGATGGCCTCGCTGAGGGTCACGCCCCTCGGAATAGGCCCGGATCGGCTCGTCTGCATTGCTGCGCTCGTTGCGTGCATTTCCTGGCTCGGGATTGCGGTGGTGCGGCGACCGCAGGGCCGCTTCATGACGCTGCGCGGGAAGGCGATACCGCCAGAGTCGCCCAGCTCCTGGCTCAAGGCGTCGATGTGAACAGCCGCGACGAGAACCGCGAGACGCCACTGATCGAGGCGGCGCTTGCCGGCAAGGCGGAGGTTGCCGCAGTGCTGATCAAGGCCAAAGCCGACATCGAAGCCCGCAATGACCGCGGCTTCACGGCGCTTCACGCGGCGGCGTATTCGGGAAGCCTGGAGATAGCGGAATTGCTGCTTGACCACGGGGCCGAGGTCGACGCCTTGAGCACGCACAAGATCACGCCGCTGCACGTCGCGGCCGAAGAGAACCAGGCAGCAGTCGCCGAGCTGTTGATCGCCCGCGGTGCACAGGTGGAGGCGATCCAGGAGTACGGGTTTACGCCTCTGAGCCGCGCGACGTTCTTTCAGAGCGCGCAAGTGATGGTTCTGCTCAAGAAGCACGGGGCGAAATGCCAACCCAAGGAAAAGATCGGGGCGGCGTACAAGGACTGCCTCGCGGCCGGCAACTGACTGCGGCGCAGCCCACGAGGCCTATTGGAGGATGATATGACACAGAACCGTTCCAGAGCGTTCGGAGTTTGCTTTGCGGGCTATGGCAGCTGCGTGCCTCCTGCTCTTGGCACGGGTGCATCCTACGCTGACGAGGTGTGAACACGGGATATTTCGGCAACGTCGCCATACTGGGCTACGATCCGGTGGCGTATTTCACCGACGGTCGTCGCGACCAAGGGTTCGCCCGAGATCTCGAAGAAATGGCTCGGGGCGACGTGGTATTTCGCCAGCGTCGAACATCGCGACGCCTTCGCTTCCGAGCCGGTGCGCTATGCCCCTCAATATGGCGGCTTCTGCACGCTGGGCGCAGCATTCGAACAGGCATCTGCGAACATTGATCCGGAAGCCTGGCGTATCGTCGACGGCAAGCTCTTCCTTTTCTCCGGAAAGGAGGGCCTGGAGGAAGACTTCGATGCCAACCCGCCCGCTGTCCTTGCGAAGGCCGACGCCGAATGGCCGAGTCGAAGCGAAGGAATTCGAGGCCAGAGCGGCCGCCAACTGACTAGCTGAACTCAGCTCAGCGCAGGCGCGATGTTGCTATCCTGCGAGTTAGAACCGCGCATGTCACGGAGACACTGAGAAATACCATACTGTGACGAGTCCGGAAAAACATACTCGTCTCTGCTTTTCGCTGCTCCCTTGGGGATTGCGATAGACCGGGCCGCAAAACTTGCGGCCAAGCAAGGTCGCTGAGGACTGGGTGCAGAAGAGGTCGTCCTCCACAGTGAACGCGCCGGCGATTATGCCGTTTTGCGAGCTCAGGGCGAAATCGCCGTTTGCACTCAGCTCCATCACGAACGGCGCACCATTGTGTTGATGTCCGACCCAGGTCCGATCGCCTGCCAGGGCCCGTATGGCTGAGGCGTCCAGGCGATCCTCCGGCCGCCCGCGGAAATCGTAGCTCCACTCCGGAAGCCCCGCCTCGCGAAGGGCGTCCAGCCGATGGTCGAGATCCTGTTGCCGCCGATGGTGGGCGTACACGACACGAAGACTGGCGAGGCTCTGCACGGGGATCTTCTTCAGGATTGCCGCAACCGCGTCGTGCGCCTCCGCCATCCGGCCCAGCCGCGCATTTGCCATGGCCAGGGTTTCGAGGCCGAGGTCGCTCCGCTCTTCCGGCTGGACCTGGCTCAGCGCCTGCAGGGCCTTTTCGTATTGACGGTTCATGTAGAGCACGAAGCCGTAGTAGTCGAAGACCTGCGCCCGCGGCTTGGGATCGAGTTGCAGCACGCGTTCCATCGCCGCCAGCGCCTCCGGGTTCTGCCCCGCATAGGTCAGCACGATCGCCAGGTTGAGCTCTGCGTCCGCGCCATTCGGGTCGAGCGCGACAGCTTTCTGGACCGAGGCGAGAGCCTCGTCGATTTCGCCATCCAGCATCTGCAGGATGCCGAGCACGGCATAGGCGCGCGAGGACTGGGGATTGAGCTCCAGCGCTCGCCCTGCCGCCTCATAGGCGCGCTGGCGAGCGACTGCGCTCAGCATCAGGCGCTGGAAGTCGAAGCCGAGCACGTCCACCGTCGCCCGCGCATAGCCCGAATAGGCGTCGGCGAACGCGGGATCGAGCTTGATCGCCTTCTGATACAGGGAGAGAGCGTCCCCGAGAGACCTGTAGTCGACCGCATACACTTTCTGCTCGGCCCGGGTATAGAAGTCGTATGCTTCCAGATTTCGGGTCGGGAGGCGGGCGATCTGAGTTGTTTCGCTTTCCGTCAGGCGTACCGAAAGTGCCTCGACGATGCGCCCGATCACTTCGTCCTGAAGCGCAAATATCTTGGCGTAGTCGCGGTCATAGCGCTCGGCCCAGACGTTGCTTCCGGTCGTGGCGTCGATGAGCTGGACATTGATGCGGACTGCGTCTCCCGCACGGCGGACGCTGCCTTCGAGCACGTAACGGACATTCAACTGCTCGGCGATCTGCCGACGTCGAGGGCCGGTCCTTGAATGCGAATGCGGAGTTGCGGGCGATGACGAGCAGCCCCGAAATCTTCGACAGATCGGTGATGAGATCGTCGGTGAGCCCTTCGGCGAAGTAATCCTGCGCCGGCTTCGTCGCTGAGATCGCCAAACGGCAGCACAGCGATGGAGGGCTTGCCCGCCGCCGGCCGACCGGTCGGGACCGTGGCCCCGAAGAAGGCAATCGCCTGCGGCCAAAGCGATCAGCGCAAGCCACTGCCGCCAGAACCAGGAAGAGCGCCGCAGCGCCGATCACAGGCCATCGCCGCGAGCGCGACTTGCCGGTGCCTGGCGGCTGCTCCAGCAGCACGCGATAGACGCGGACCGGCTCGGCGATGTTCTTCAGACGCTGCTCGCCCAGCGACTTGAACGCCACGTCAAGCTTGTTCCTGGCCTGGTCGTAGGCCGTTCCGGAGATGACGATCCCGCCGGGATCGCTGAGCCCCTCCAGCCGGGCGGCGATGTTGACGCCGTCGCCGTAGAAGTCGTCGCCGTCGATGATCACGTCGCCCAGATTGATCCCGATGCGGAACGCGATCCGCGTGTCCTCGGGAAGGTCGAGGCTCTGCTGCGCGGCGACCGCTGGATTTCGACGGCGCACGCCACCGCATCGACGACGCTGGCGAACTCGACCAGCGCCCCGTCGCCCATGAGCTTGACGATGCGGCCGTGGTACCCATCGATCAACGGTTCGACGAATTCGCGGCGAAGCGCCTTGAGCCGGGAAAGGGTGCCCGTCTCGTCCAGGCCCATCAGGCGGCTGTACCCCACCACGTCGGCGGCGAGGATAGCGACTAGCTTCCGTTCCAGATGTTGAGCCTGTTCCACTGGCGCAGAACTATAAGGAAAGCCCAGTGGCAAGACCATACACACCGGCCGACGAGAGCTAGCAGACAGTCCCTGCTCCGATGAGGTACGTTACAAAATCGGCTA